>NZ_JBHRSS010000003.1:0-1485112 GCF_042643355.1 Salinisphaera aquimarina | reverse complement strand
ATACCACCGTCAACGCGGCCGTCAACGTCGTCTTGCCATGGTCAACGTGACCAATCGTGCCGACGTTCACATGCGGCTTGTTACGCTCGAATTTTGATTTGGACATTGCTCGCCTTTCATCATTGTTGCCGTGGATCATCGAGTCGCGCGCCTGCTAGACGCCACGCCCCGCCAACCGCGGCCTCGGCATATCGACCGCGACGCCAGCCTGCCGGCCGGCGAAATTATGGAGCCCATGACCGGACTTGAACCGGTGACCTCTTCCTTACCAAGGAAGTGCTCTACCGCTGAGCTACATGGGCCTTAACTAAAACTTTGTCATCGCATGCGCCCGTGCGCACACGAATTGGAGCGGGCGATCGGGATCGAACCGACATCATCAGCTTGGAAGGCTGAGGTTCTACCATTGAACTACGCCCGCACCGTCAACCGCTCAACTGTCGTCAAATCCGGCGCTGCCTGCAAGTGCGACGCTGTCGGGGTGACGACTACGAACCTGATTCGACCAAGGCTGACCAACCGCCAACCCCGGAAACTAGCCGGTCGATCGAAAGCGTCCGGGAGGAGGATTACTCACGGCTGCGCCGCCTCGTCGAACCTCTAACGGTTCGAACCCTCCTTCTACCTGATTCGCTATCGACCCGCCCGCGAGTCTGCCTCAAGTTCGATTTTCCAATTCAACTGGCGGAAGGAGGAGGATTATTCGCAGCTGCGCTGCTCACCCTCCGGGCTGGTCGCGTACCGCGACCATTCTCGATCGCTTCGCGCTCTCGTCGAACCTCTAACGGTTCGAACCCTCCTTCTACCTACTCAGCCACCTTCAACCTTTGCTGCTTCTTGCTTCACTTGCATTAAATCAAACTGGTGGAGGGAGGAGGATTCGAACCTCCGAAGGCTGAGCCGACAGATTTACAGTCTGTTCCCTTTGACCGCTTGGGTATCCCTCCACAATCGAGCCGCGCATTGTTGGGAATCGCGAAGCGAATGTCAACCACGGAAACGCGAGCATTGGGCACGCGCATGTCCGTATGATGACGACACAGGCCGGACCGGCATGAAACGCCCACCCGAAGGCGCACGATGGATATAAAACAACTGCAGTATCTGGTCGCACTTGCGGAGGAGCGACACTTCACCCGCGCGGCCGAGCGCTGCAACGTGACCCAGCCGACGCTCTCCGGCCGTATCCGCCAGCTCGAGCAGGAACTGGGCGTACCCATCGTCGAGCGTGGCCAGCGTTATCACGATCTGACCCACGAGGGCCGCCGGGTGCTGCAGTGGGCACAGGCGATCCTGCGCGATTGTTCGGCCATGTACGAAGAGCTCTCCGCGCTCAAGGGCGGGCTGTCCGGGCGTCTGGCGCTGGGGGTCGTGCCGTCCGCGCTGCCCATGGTGGTGGGCCTGACCCGCAGCATGCGTCAACGCTATCCGGACGTGCAGTTCGCGGTGTACTCACGCACGTCGAACGAGATCCTGCGCGAGATCCAGGATTTCCAGCTCGACGCCGGCATCACCTATCTCGACAACGAACCGATCCGGCACATGCATACGCATGTGCTCTATCAGGAGCGCTATTGCCTGTTCGTGCCCCGTTCGCACCCATGGGCGGGGCGGCGCACGGTCACCTGGCGCGAGGCATCAGGCGAGCCCCTGTGCCTGCTCACACCGAACATGCAGAACCGACGGATCATCGATCAGGCCTTCGAGCATGTCCGGCGACAGCCGGTGGCGCCGGTGGAGACCGAGTCAATCGTCAATGTCTGGGCGCATATCAGGTTCGCCGGACTGAGCAGCATCCTGCCGGCCTATTTCAGCGAACTGCTGGCCCCTGACGCCTCGGTCCGCGCGATCGCGCTCGAGGATACGGAAACAGCCTATCGGGTCGGCCTGGTCACGCTGGAGCGGGATCCGCTGTCGCCGCTGGTGTCGGCGCTGTTCGATATCTGCCGCGAAAGCCGATTCTTTCCGCTCGAAGCCGGCCCGCCAACTCCTTTCGCCGACGACTAGATGCCGCGGACAGGAAGCCGGGCGAGCAAGGCTTATGCAGCCTGATCGGCGCGAATCGACTCGATTGCGGTCAGCACCAGCGGATGCAGGCCGGCGCCGCCGTTGGCCGCATATTCCAGCAACTGGGCGCGCATGCGCGGCTCCCAGAACTTGCGGATATGCCCTTCCACGCCTTCCTCGGCGCGAGCCTGCGGGTAGACTTTGAAATACTCGGCGATCTGGTTGGCCTGACGCACCATCTTGTCGGCGTCCATCGCAATCTCCTTGTGCGTTGAGCCGGGCCGGCCGTCTTTTCTCGGACCAGCCGGCCGTTATGTTCATGGGGCCACACGGCGCTCGGGTGTCGACGAGCCACGCGCGGGGCGGCCGTCGACCGGGAAACCGGCTATTCGGCCGGCTCCCACTCCCGATCGCCGTCCTCGAAGCCCGCGGCCACGGTATCCGGGTCGCGCACCGGCTGATCGCCTTCGATCTGCTGCTGACGCTCACGGGTGTCTATATACCGTTTCTGCCACTCGCTCATGGTGTTGCACGGGCGCACTTCGACCGCGGTCACCTTGTACTCGGGGCATTCTGTAGCCCAGTCGGAGAACTCGGTGGTGACCACGTTGGCGGCGGTTTCCGGAAAATGGAAGGTGGTATAGACCACGCCCGGCGTCATCCGCTCGCTGACCTTGGCCCGCAGGGTGGTTTCGCCCATACGGCTGGCAACGGCCACCAGCGTGCCGTCCTTGATACCGCGCATTTCCGCGTCCGAGGGATGCACTTCCAGCCAGTCCTCGGCGTGCCACAGACGATTCGCGGTGCGCCGGGTCTGCGCGCCCACGTTGTACTGCGACAGAATACGACCGGTGGTCAGCAGCAGCGGGAAACGGCGGTTGGCGCGCTCCTCGGTCGGCTGGAACGGCGTGAGCATGAACTTGCCCTTGCCACGCACGAAGTTGTCCACGTGCATCACCGGCGTGCCGTCCGGATGCTCGTCGTTGCACGGCCACTGCACGCTCCCCAGGGCATCGATCTTGTCGAAGTTCACGCCCTTGAAGGTCGGCGTGGTGCGCGCAATCTCGTCCATGATCTCGGACGGGTGGCTGTAGTTCATCGGGTAGCCGAGCGCGACCGCGAGCAACTGGGTGATCTCCCAGTCCGCATAGCCACCCGGCGCGGTCTTGATCTTGCGCACCCGGTTGATACGGCGCTCGGCGTTGGTAAAGGTGCCGTCCTTCTCGAGGAAGGTGGACCCCGGCAGGAACACGTGCGCATAGCTGGCGGTCTCGTTCAGGAAGATGTCCTGAATGATCACGCACTCCATGGCTTCCAGGCCGGCGGCGATGTGCTTGATGTTGGGGTCGGACTGGAGAATGTCCTCGCCCTGTACGTACAACGCCTTGAACGTTCCACCGGTGGCCGCGTCGATCATGTTCGGGATGCGCAGCCCGGGCTCGTGATCGATGGACACGCCCCACTCGGCCTCGAAGATATCGCGCACGCTCTTGTCGGATACGTGGCGATAGCCCGGCAGTTCGTGCGGGAACGAGCCCATGTCACAGGAGCCCTGCACGTTGTTCTGACCGCGCAGCGGATTCACGCCCATACCGGGCCGGCCGATATTGCCGGTCGCCATGGCGAGGTTCGCCATGCCCATGACCATGGTCGAACCCTGGCTGTGTTCGGTGACACCCAGGCCGTAGTAGATCGCCGCATTGCCACCGGTGGCAAACAGGCGCGCCGATTCACGCACGAACTGCGCCGGTACCCCGGTGTACTGTTCGGTGTTCTCGGGGCTGTTTTCCTCGCGCAGGATGAACTCGCGCCAGCCGTCATATTCGTCGAGATCGCAGCGCTCTTCGACGAACGCGCGGTTTTCCAGGCCTTCGCTGAGCACCGTGTGCGCCAGCGCGTTGACCAGTGCCACGTTGGTGCCGGGCTTGAGCTGGAGATGATAGTCGGCCTGCACATGCGGCGAACGCACCAGGTCGATCGCGCGCGGGTCGGCCACGATCAGACGCGCGCCCTGCTGTAGACGCCGCTTCATCTGTGAACCGAACACGGGATGCGCATCGGTCGGATTGGCACCGATGACCAGAATTACGTCGCATTTCTCGACCGAAACGAAATCCTGTGTACCCGCCGAGGTACCGAAGGTCGAATTCAGACCATAGCCGGTCGGCGAATGACAGACCCGGGCACAGGTATCGACGTTGTTGGTGCGGAATACCGCGCGCGCCAGTTTCTGCACCAGGAAGGTTTCCTCGTTGGTGCAGCGCGAGGATGTGATCGCGCCCAGCGCGCCGCGCCCGTATTTGTCGCGAATGCCGGTGATCCGCTCGGCCGAGAAGTTGATGGCCTCGTCCCAGCTGACTTCCTTCCACGGGTCGGTGATCTTTTCGCGGATCATCGGCTTGGTGATGCGATCCGGGTGATTGGTATAGCCCCAGGCGAAGCGGCCCTTGATGCAGGAATGCCCCTGATTGGCCTTGCCTTCCTTGGCCGGAACCATGCGCACCACCTCGTCGCCCTTGATCTCGGCGTTGAACGAGCAGCCCACACCGCAATAGGCGCAGGTCGTGGTGACCGATTTCTCGGGCATGCCCATCTTGACCACGTCCTTCTCGATCAGGGCTTCGGTCGGGCAGGCCTGCACGCACGCACCGCAGGACACGCACTCGGAGTTGAGGAAATTGTCGCTGTCGGTGCCGGCGGAGATCATCGACGCAAAGCCGCGGCCGTCGACCGTCAGCGCGAACGTGCCCTGGGTTTCGTTGCAGGCACGCACGCATCGCGAGCACACGATGCAGCGGCTGGCATCGAAATCGAAGTAGGGATTGGAATCGTCGATCACCGCATCCTGATGATTGCGGCCGGACTTGCCGTAGCGGTTCTCGGTCACGCCCAGATCGCGCGCCAGCCCGAGTAGCTCGTCGTCGCCGATGTCGTCGGAGGTTCGGCTCTCGCCGGCATGATCGGACAGATACAACTCGACCACGCCGCGGCGCAGCTGATCGAGCTTGTCGGTCTGCGTGGAGACCTTCATGCCTTCCGCGACCTGGGTCGTGCAGGAGGCCGGATAGCCTTTCCGGCCGTCGATCTCCACCAGACACAGCCGGCAGGAGCCAAACGGCTCGAGCATGTCGGAGGCACACAGCTTGGGCACATCGATACCCGATTCGATCGCGGCGCGCATGACCGAAGTGCCTTCCGGCACGGTCACGTGCTGGCCGTCGATCTCGAGGCTGATCTGGGTGTCGGACTCGCGCTGCGGCGTGCCGTAGTTGATCGGGTTCAGAGATGCCATGGCGACCTCCTCTTGTAGTGGTGTCCAGCGATGATCGCTAGACCGTCTCGGCGGGCTCGGCCACGCCGAAATCCTGGGGAAAATGATTCAGCGCGGACAGCACCGGAAACGGTGCCATGCCGCCGTGAGCACACAGCGAGCCGTTGATCATGGTGTCGCACAGCTCGCGCAACAGTTCGATATTCTCGTCGCGATCGCGCTCGTCGATGATGCGGTCGATGACTTCCTGGGCCCGCACCGAGCCGACCCGGCACGGCGTGCACTTGCCACAGGACTCGATATCACAGAACTCCATCGCGAAACGCGCCTGCTGGGCCATGTCGACGGTGTCGTCGAAAACCACCACGCCGCCGTGGCCGATCATCGCCTTGACCTCGGCCATTTCCTCATAGCCGAGTTGGGTACCCAGATGCTCGGCCGGCACATAGGCGCCCAGCGGGCCACCGACCTGTACCGCACGCACCGGCCGGCCGCTCGCGCAGCCGCCGCCGATATCGTTGATCAGATGATCGAGCGTGACCCCGAACGGCATCTCGTAGAGGCCCGGCCGGGCGACGTTGCCGCACAGCTGGATGGTGAGCGTGCCGCGCGACTTGTTCACGCCCAGATCATGATAATTGGGCGCGCCCTGGGCCAGGATCGACGGCACGGTTGCCAGCGTGATCACGTTGTTGATCACCGTGGGCTGACCCATGAACCCCTGGATCGCCGGCAGGGGCGGCTTGAACCGCACCAGCCCGCGCTTGCCTTCCAGACTCTCCAGAAGCGAGGTTTCCTCACCGCAGATATAGGCACCGGCGCCCATGCGCACCTGGATATCGAAGGCCTTGCCGGAGCCGAATATATCGGCGCCCAGCATGCTGTTCTCGCGGGCTACATCGAGCGCAGCCTTGAGCGTGCGCGCGGCGTCCGGATACTCGGAGCGCAGATAGATATAGCCGTGTTCCGCGCCCACCGCGACGCCGGCGATCGCCATGCCTTCAAATAGCGTGAACGGGTCGCCCTCCATGAGCATGCGATCGGCGTAGGTGCCGGAGTCGCCTTCGTCGGCGTTGCAGACGATGTATTTCGGCGTCGCCGGCGCGTCATGTACGGTCTGCCACTTGATGCCGGTGGGAAAACCCGCACCACCGCGACCGCGCAGACCCGATTCCTTCACTGAATCGACGATCTTCTGCCCGTCGTGCTGGAGCGCCGCGCGCAGGCCGGCACTGCCGCCATGGGCCACGAAGGCATCCCAGTCGGTGGGAGCGATTACGCCGCAGCGCGCAAATGTCAGCCGCCGCTGGCCCTGCTCGCGCAGCAGCGTGTCGATATCGCCGACATAGCGGGGATGATTCTCGACGCTGCCATCGGAAACCGCCGCGATCAGCGCCTCGACATCGCCGGCTTCAATCGGCCCGAAGCCCAGACGGCGTCCGTCCTGCTCGATCTCGACCAGTGGCTCGAGCCAGTAGAACCCGCGTGAGCCGGTGCGAACCACATCGGCCTCACCTATCGCGCGCGTGAGCGCATGCGCGGTGTCTTCGGCGCCGATGGAAACGGCCGCGCTGTCCTTGGGTACGTAATATTTCATGACGGCGCTCCGCTGTGGCCACCGGCCGAAAACAGCCCCGCCACGCGCTCGGGGCTCATGCGGCCGATCGTACGTCCGTCGAGCTGCACCGACGGCGCGCAGGCGCAATTGCCCAGGCAATAGACCGCTTCGAGATCCACATCCTCGCTGCGCTGGGACGCGGTCGTGGCCGCCGACCAGACCTCACGTCCACCGACCGCCTGACAGGCTTCCGCGCGACAGACCTTGAGCGTATGGCTCGCCTGCGCCTTGCGATGAAAATCGTGATAGAAAGTCACCACACCGAATACGTCGGCGCGCGACAGATTGAGTTCATCGGCGATCTGCTGGATCGCTTCGTCGGATACATAACCGAAATGTCCCTGCACGTCGTGCAGGATCGGCAGCAGCGGGCCGTTGCTCGCCGCATGGATTGCACAGATCGCTGCGATCTGTGGATCACCCTTGCCGTTACTCCTCGCCATTGCCGAACCCTTTATGACTTTAATGTATGGCGCCATCGGCGCACGCTAATGGGGCGCGTCGCGACAACACGCCTTTGGCATAGCAATACACTTCGCCGAAATCCTGTCAAATCGGGCGGACCGATGGGGTTATCGGCGTTATCTATGGTGCACTGCAGCGAGGCGTGAGCCACAAGGCCTGCACCGCAATCGCACGGATAACCCGGCGTACCGAGCCTACGCCGAAAGATGAATCGCGTTCACGAACCGGCGGCGTAAAACGCGCGGCCCGGCCGTAGCGGCCACGCCGCATGCCGGTACGAAGGGCATGAACCAAGGACTAAGGGAAAGATGGAGCCGGCGACAGGAGTCGAACCCGCGACCTACTGATTACAAATCAGTTGCTCTACCAACTGAGCTACGCCGGCTTTGAGAGACACCGCAGGCACGAATGGCGTGCGGCATGTCGTTATTCTGAACGCTGACGCGCCGGCTGACCACCCCGTGCCTCACGCTCGGCGTGCACGGCAAGCCCTTCCAGCACCAGATGCGGCACCACTTGCCACGGTCGCGCCAGCCGCGGGGCCAGCAACTCGGCCTCGCCTCCGGTCAGCAACAGCCGATCCGGCGCGAGATCGAGCGCCGCCGAATCCAGCACGGCGATCGCGCAGCGCAGCGTGCCCGCCGCGATCGCGCTGTCGGTATCCCGCGCCAGCCAGGCGTGTTCGTCCGGCACGTGCGTCGGCCGCAGTTGGGTCGCGTTGCGCAGCGCGAGGCGCATGCTGTTCACCCCCGGCGCAATCAGGCCGCCGCCGTGCACGCCGTCGGCGCCGACCCAGTCCAGCGTCAGCGCGGTGCCGACATCGGCAATGAGAACCGACCCCTCGGCACGGGCCTGGGCAGCGACACAGGCCATCCAGCGATCCACGCCCAGCCGCTCGGGACGGGCATAGGCGTTGACGAGCGGGCCGGATCGCGCGGTACTGACCACACGATGCACCGCCAGTGCGTGGTCGGCGGCGAAAATGCGCAGCGCCTGGATCGCGCTGTCATCGGCCACGCTGGCGACATAGATGCCATCCAGGGAGTCGCTGGGCAGTCGCGCCGTCCAGTCAGGGTGCCGGGCGCGCCAGATCGCGCCGGTCTCGGCCAGCGTGTGGCCGCGGGCCAGGGCCCATTTGACGCGGGTGTTGCCGATATCGATGAGCAGGTTCACGGCGCCACCCGCAGGCTGACATCGCCCGAGTACAGCGCCACGACCCGACCGTCGATCTCGACCTGCAGCGCGCCGTCCGCGGCGATACCGCGGGCGATCCCCTGGCGCTCGCCCTGGGCTTCGAGGACACGGACGTTGCGATCACGGGCGGCGTCGTAGCGCGCCCAGCGCGCCTGGAACGGGGCGAAGCCCTGGGTTTCAAAATCGAGTACGGCGCGCATGACGGCATCGAGCATGCCCGCGGCCAGCCGGTTGCGGGCCGGCATCACCGGCAGGTGGTCGCGCAGCCGCGTCCACGGCTGATCGATACCTTCGCCCTGCAGCGCCTGCATGTCCAGATTGAGCCCGAGCCCGATGATCAGGCGCGCGCTGCCGCCGACCTCGCCCTTGTGCTCGATGAGAATGCCGCCGAGCTTGCGGTCGCCGGCCCAGAGATCGTTGGGCCACTTGAGGGCGATCTGTTCGGCACCGAACGCAGTCAGCGCATCGGCCACGCAGACCCCGACCGCCAGACTGAGCGCGCCCAGCGGCGCGCGCGGCGCGGCCACATCGCGCGCCAGCGACAGATACAGATTGGCACCGAACGGCGAAGCCCAGGGCCGCTGGGCGCGTCCGCGGCCCGCCGACTGGTATTCCGCCAGGCAGGCACGGGTCATGCCGTCGGCGCGCCGCGCCAGCTCTGCATTGGTCGAGTCGGTGCGTTCGAGCACGATCAGGTCGTCGACCCGCGTGCGTGTGCTGTCCGCCAGATGCGCGTCGATATGCGCGGCGTCCAGCAGTTCGAGCGGCGTCTTCAGCCGATAGCCGCGCCCGGCCACCGAATAGATATCCAGGCCAAGCAGACGCAGATCGGCCACGCGCGCCGAGATCGCGGCGCGGGTGATTCCGAGCGTGGTCGCCAACGCCGGGCCGCTGTGCCAGGCGCCGTCGGCGAGCAGGGCCGCCAGCGTGGGTGCCGGGGACGTTGCGGTCACCGTCTGCGCCACATCACCCGCTCGAAGCGGTTTTCCGTGCCCGCACGCAGTCGTTTGATGTTCTCGCGATGGGTATAGACGATGAGGACGGTCATGGCGATGACAAACAGCTTGGCCGCTGCGGTGGCGGCCGGCGCCACTACGCAGGTGAGTGCGACCGCCAGCATGCCGAGGATGGTGGCCAGCCCGACGAAACCGGTGGTCACGAGCGTCCCGATCCAGACCACCAGCCCGACCAGCAGCGCGGCCGGGAGCAGGACTAGCAGCACACCGATCAGCGTGGCCGCGCCCTTGCCGCCCCGAAAACCGAAGAACACCGGATAGACATGTCCGATCACGGCCATAGCGCCACAGCCGAAGGCGGCCGCCTGGCTCACGCCGAAAATTGCCTGCACCAGAAGTGCGGCAACCACGCCCTTGAGCAGATCGAAGGCCAGCACTGCGGCGCCATAGCCGCGCCCGCCGGTGCGCAGGGCGTTGGTGGCCCCGGCATTGCCGCTGCCGCTGCGGCGCGGGTCGGCGCTGCCGAACAGGGGCGCGAGCAGCAGACTGCCCGACAGCGAACCGATGAGATAGGCCGCGACCAGCGCGAACACGATGAGCAACGTATTCATCCCCTGCTATCCACCTTGGGTCCTATCATCGGGCACGCGCATGACTCAGCCCTGATTCGTGTTCTGCGACACGTCCGCCTTTTCGCCCGGCGCGCGTCGACCGTAGAGCCGGGTAATGTCGCGAGCATAACAGCGGGCCACACGTCGACGCCTGATCTTGTCGGTCGGCGTGAGCAGCCCGTTGCCCTGGCTCCAGCGATCCGTTGTGATCGCCACCCGGCGAATCTGCGCATGCGCGGGATAGCTGGCCAGCAGACGCGCGAAGCGTTCGATGAAGAAGTTCTCTAGCCGGTTGCTGGCGAGGCTAGCCGGCAGATTCGGATCCAGCGACAGGCGTTTCATCACCGGCACCAGCCGGTCGGCGGGGCAACTCACGATTGCGGCCAGGACCGGGCGGGCTTCGCCCACCACGACCGCGCGTTCCACCAGGTCGTCCAGGCACAGCGCATCCTCGATCGGCTCCGGCGACGCTTTCTCGCCGGTGGTCATCACGATGACCTCTTTCATGCGGCCGGTGAGATACAGCCGTTTCTTGTCCAGCCGGCTCACCTTGTCGCCGGTATGCAGCCAGCCGCCCGCCGACAGCGTGGCGCGCGTGGCTTTTTCGTCGTCCCAGTAGCCGTGCATGACCCCGGGGCTGCGGATCAGCAACTCGTTGTCGGGCCCGACCTTGGTCTCGACACCGTCGAGCACGATGCCGACGCTGTCCAGTTCGTTGTCGTCGATCCGGTTGACGCTGACCACCGGCCCGGCCTCGGTCAGGCCATAACCTTGCAGTACCGGCACGCCCAGCCCCACCAGCGTGCGCGCCACGGGGTATGGCAGCGCTGCGGCACCGGAGATGGCGTATTGCATGTCGGTACCGAACAGTCGCAGGCAGCGGCGCGCCACCAGCCGCCGCAGAATCGGCCACAGCAGATGCCGCAGATGCCGGCGCGTGCGCCCCTGCTGGCGTTCGAATACCGATTCGCCGAGCTTGATGGTGAAGGCGACCAGCCGCTGAATGGAGCGCGGCCGGCGTTTGAGCCAGCGATTGAGTTCGACATAGAAGCGCTCGTACACCCGCGGCACCCCGACCAGCGTGGTCACCGGCGTGCGTGCGAGCGTCAGGCCCAGAAAACGCGGATGTCGACAGAAGGTAATGGTCGCACCGGTGATCATGCCGCGGTAGGCGTTGACGACGCGTTCGTAGCAATGCGGCAGCGGCACATAGGACAACGAATGCTCGTCTTCGACGACCGGCAGCGCATCGGCGCAGGCATAAGCGTTGTAGAGCAGATTGGCATGGCTGAGCATGGCTCCGCGCGAACGCCCGGACGAACCCGAGGTATAGACAAGGCTGGCCAGCGCATCCGGCTCGGCGCCTGCCGGCGCGACGGCATCCCGAGAGCGCTCGGCGAGTAAGGCATCCGCGCTTCGGACGCGGGAGCCGGCCACGACCTCGCCGCTGAACACGATGGCCCGCCGCAGTTCGGGACAGCTGTGTTTCGCCAGGATCCGGTCCGCCCAGCGGGCCTTGACCGCGACCAGCACGCTCGCGCCACTGTCGACGATGGTGCGGGCGTTGCTGGGCGGCGTATCCGCACAGAACAGACCGACGGTGACCGCGCCCAGCGACAGAATCGCCTGATCCACGCAGACCCATTCGGGGCTGTTGCGCAGCATGATCGCCACCCGGTCGCCCGGGCCGACACCCTCGGCGGCGAGCACCGCGCGCCAGGCGCGAACCCGTTCCGCGGCATCGGCCCAGGATAGTTCCACCCACGCGTGCCGGCGCGGCGAGTAGAAACGATAGGCCAGCGCCTCGGGCGTGCGTTCCACCCGCGCCGCAAACAGCCCGCAGAGCGTGTCCGCCGCGGCGCGCGCGACCCAGGCGTCAGGCCGGGGCGCGGTCATTCTGCAACCAGCGCGCGCGGCGCGCATGACAGGAATCATCGGCAGTATCGTCAATCGACAGCTGCCATTCCGGCGCCGCCTCGGGGCCCAGCAATACCGGCCGTACGATCAGTTCGTCGCCACGAAACAGATGTACCGCCACCTCGGTGCCGCCGGGATAGCGTGCCAGCCGCGCCGCCAACTGATCGCCGGCCTCGAGCCCATCGAAGGCCACCAGCCGATCGCCGGCGGAAATACCGGCGGCCTGGGCCGGCGTATCGTCGAGCACATGCACGACTATGGGCATGGCATCGCCGCTCAGGCGCAGGCCGAGGCGTCCCAGCAAAGCCGCTGCATCGTCGGTCGCCGGGGCGCAGGTCGCCTTGATGCCGAAATAGCCCAGCCAGTCGGCCCAGGGCGCGTCGATTGCGGTGTTCAGATGGCGATCGAAGAAATCATCCAGAGCAAGGCCGCTGACCTCGGCGGCAATCCGAGCCAACCCGCCCTCCGGCACCGGCGTGCCGTGCTGGCCGTAGTCTGTCCAGACCTTGCGCATGATGTCATCGAGGGTGACGCGTTCGTGGGTCTCGACGCGCAGCTTCAGATCCAGCGCCAGCGACAGTTGCGCGCCCTTGCCGTAGTAACTGACCACCGCGTTGGGCGTGTTCTCGTCGGGCCGATAGAACTTCAGCCAGGCATCGAAACTGGACTGGGAAAGACTCTGGCGATGCCGCCCGGGCGTGCGGTCGATCCGGGTCGCGAGCTTGGCCAGGCGATCGAGATAACCCTGTTCGCCGATCACCCCGGCGCGCACCAGGCCCAGGTCATCGTAGTAGGAGGTCACGCCCTCGTAGGCCCACAGATCGCGGAAGTAGGCCTCGTCGGCCAGATCGCTCTCGGCGACCGCGGCCGGCCGGATGCGCTTGACGTTCCACAGATGAAAATACTCGTGGCTGCAAAGCCCCAGCAGCGTTTCATAGGCTTCGCTGCGCTTGCTGTCGGCCGTGCCCGTCACCACGCTGGGCAGGGCATCGCGTGCCACCTGCAATACGCTCGATTCACGATGTTCCAGCCCGCCGAAGCCGCGCGGCGTGACCTGGGCGAGGAACAGATATTCGCGCGCCGGCAACGCATCGAACACCCGCGCCTGGGTCTCACAGATCGCGGCAAGATCGGTCGCCAGCCGACGCGTGTCGGCGTCGTGCGAACCCAGCAGCACAAACGCATGCGGCACGTCGCGCACGCTGTAGTCCACCCGTTCGATCGCCTGGCCCATGGCCACCGGATGATCGATCAGATCCCAGTAGCTGTCCGCGCTATAGACACCGAAGCCGTTGGCGTCCACATCGGTTGCGGGCAGCGTGGTCACCACGCGCCAGTCGTCGATGCCCGGTGGCGGTGCCAGTCTGACCCGGCAGGGTGCGTTGCCCATCGCCTCCGGGCGCAGAGCCAGCGACGTGAAATTGAAGAACCCACGGCGGTCGTCGAGAAATGCCGCCCGCACCGATTCGTCGCGAGCATAGAACTCACAGACCACATCCAGCGTGGCGGTCCTCGGCGTGCAGGCCCAGGCATGTCGCGAGACCGATTCGACCGCGATCGGCTCGCCGTCGCAGCGCGCCGAAATCGACAGCAGATGGCGGGCGAAATCGCGAATCACATAGCTGCCCGGGATCCAGGTGGCCAGATTCAGGTGCAGCGGGCGCCCGGCACGCACGTCGACGCGCAGGTCTACACGAAAGCGGTGCGCGGCCGCGTCAATCGGGGTGACGGTATATTCCAGCGGTGCCATGCAGTCCTGATTTTTCCTTCGGGCCGCGCAAGTCTACGCGCCGTGCCCTCGCCTGCCCACGGGCGCCATTCAGCCGCCACGCCCGAAGCCGATACCTCGATAAGTCCAGATAGTTTACGCAATGCCGCCCTGCTTGCGTTGCACCACGGGGGATACCGCGGACGTGATACGACGTTTGCCCATCGGCGGACGCCGCCAGCGCGGCGCCATTCTGATCATGACCGCTGCGTTTATCGTGGCCGCCGTGTCGTTGCTCGCGCTCGCCGTGGATGCGGGGCGGCTGTATGCCGCGCAGCAGAAACTGCAATCGGCCGCGAACCTGGCTGCGCTGGACTCCGCTCGACAGGCCAGTGGCTGCCGAACGGACCTGGGCGTCGACGGTGAGGCGGCCGCCAGCGCGAGCGTTGCCCGCAATTACGCCGCGCGCACCCCGGCCAGCCTGCCGACGGTCAGCCGTTTCCAAAGCGGTCAGGTGCTACCGGATCAGGACACGAAGTTACGCGTGTTCAGTGCCGATAATGCGCCGACACAGAAACCCAATGCGGTCCGGCTGACGGTGGTCGACAACAGCTTCCGGCCACTGTTTTCACTGTTTTCGGATACCGACACGACTCTGAGCGCTTCGGCCGGAGCCATCAGCCGGCCGGAAGCCAGCCTGCAATTCGGCACCACCCTGGCAAACGTCGACCCCACCCTGCTATCCGCTCTGCTGGATACGGATATCAGCGTAGCCAGTCTCGGAGACCTGGCTAACGCCCGCGTAACCCTCGCCGACCTGGTCGATATCCAGAGCAACGTCATCAGCGTCGAAGACGTTTCTCGGATATCCATCAGCGAGGCGCTCAACAATGTCTCGGGTCAATTGAGCACGTTATCGGGCAGTGTGGTCAACGCAGTTCGCGACTCCCTGGGCGATCAGCCGCTCTCCGCGGTACTCGGCATCGCCGGGCCAATCGGCGGTGACGCCTCGGTGGCGCTGGGCAATATCGTCAATGCGGCGGCCCAGTTAGTGGCGATAGACCGTGACCAGGCTGTCCCTCTGGATCTCTCTCTGCCGGGCGTGAATGCCAGTCTGCGCCTGCTGGCGCCGCCAAAAACCGAGATCGGCCCGGCCGGCAAACCCCAAGATGGCGACTACTACACCGTCGTGCATTCGTCGCAGCTCTCGCTTGCCCTGAGTATAGATCTGGACATCAACCTCGGGCTTGCCAGCGTCGCAAAGGTCACGCTGCCCGTCGGTATTCAAGTCGCGCAGGGCACCGCGCAGCTGGAACGAATCGACTGCCCGACCCTGGCCGATCGTTCGTACACCGTGGTCGTGACCGGCAATACCGCGCTGATCGCGGCCGCGATTGGCAGCGTCCGCTCCGACGGCAGCATCGACACGACTCAGGCCGCCCGCGTGACGGTTCTTGGCCAACCAGTCGCAGAGATTTCCAACGACGGCAATATCCTGTCGACAATTCCGGCAGGCGACGAGTTCGAGGCTGTTTTCGACGATATCGAAAGCCTCGACGACTTCCCGAGAGTCTATACCGGCGACGATGAATTGCGCACCGCCGACATCGCCTCACTGCTGGGCGACATCAATCTGCATGTAGATCTGTTGCGCGATGACAGCAGTAACGGCGGACTGCTGGGCGGTCTCCTGGGCGGTCTCGGCGGATTGCTGAGCGGGTTGACCAACGCCATTCTCGGCCCGGCGCTCGACGGCATTACAGCCATCCTCCAGAGCGCGGTGACGAACACCCTGGGTCCGGTGCTCGACCCCGTTCTGGCCGGCCTGGGCGTCAGCCTGGCCGTGCCGTCGGTCACGCTCGGTGGGCTGAATCCGAACCAACCCGAACTGTTCTGCACTTCTGCCGGCGACTGCGGCTTCGTCTCGGCGGACGAATGAACCGACGGCCTAAAAGCCGACCCCGAGCACCTTGCGGAATCAGTTGCTGCGCGACTGCGCCA
Source organism: Salinisphaera aquimarina (assembly GCF_042643355.1). Classification (NCBI taxonomy): domain Bacteria; kingdom Pseudomonadati; phylum Pseudomonadota; class Gammaproteobacteria; order Salinisphaerales; family Salinisphaeraceae; genus Salinisphaera; species Salinisphaera aquimarina. Next base: position 1,469,364 of record NZ_JBHRSS010000003.1, on the reverse strand, counting down.
CCAGTGCCACGCCGAGCATGATCAGCGCGGTACCGGCGATGCGATACATGCTGATCGTCTCATCGAGCTCGGGCCAGAAGGCCGCGCCGACATAGACCAGCACATAGCTGAGACTCATCATCGGGAACGCGAGACTGAGCGCCATGCGCGACAGTACCTGCAGCCAGACCATGACGGCGGCCGCATAGACGATCATGCCGGCCCAGACGTAGGCGATGGTGGCCGGCGAGGCCAGCCCGCTCCAGACGAGATTGACGAAAGCCGCGAACGAATCGATCTGCCCGAACCCGATCATCCCGCGGCGCATGAAAAGCTGGCCGGCGGCGATCAGGGTCACCGAAACCAGCAGCAGGATCACGCTGACGACCGAACGTCGCTCAAGCGCCATAGGCCAGCACTCCCACGCCGGCGACGATGAGCAAGACCCCGCACCAGCGACGCTTGCCCACGGAGTCGCCCATGAAGGCGGCCGAGTAGGCGGTGACCAGTACGTAGCTCAACGAGAGCACCGGAAAAGCCAGGCTCACGTCGATATGCGAGAGCACGACCAGCCAGAGACAGGTCAACAACACCTGCGAGGCCATGCCGGCGAGCACCAGCGGCTGGCGCAGCGGACGCAGCCAGATATGCCCCGCGTCGGCCAGGGCAGCGCGGTTCATGCCGTGCTTGAGCAGAATCTGCGCCACGCTGGCGAGCACGACCGACAGCGCCAGCAGGACTCCGGACAGCGTCACCAGCGCGCCACCTCGATCCCCAGCCCGCCGACCTGATGGAACAAGCGCTTGGAGGGGCAGACAGCCACGCCGTTCTCGGCCCATGACAGCAGCGGCAGATCGGCGTGCGAATCCGAGTAGGCGGTAACGCCCCGACCCTGCTCGGGCATATCCGGCATCACCTTGACGCGACGCAGCTTCTCGTCATCGCGGCAGTTTTCACCGTCCATGCCCACCAGGCGCCCGCGGGCGTTCCAGGCCACCCGTGTGGCCAGCACTTCCTCGATGCCCAGCCGTTTGGCCAGGCGCACGACATACACGTCGAAGCTCGCCGAGGCGAGAATCACCCGGGCGCCCTCCTGCTGATGGCGGCGCAACTGGGCAAGGCCTTGCTCGCGCATGGCGTCGGCCATCAACTCCTCGATGAAGCGATCCGCCCAGGCTTCGATACGCGCCCGCGGCTGACCGCCGAGAAACGCACGCAGCACCTGCGTCTTAACCCAGGTGCGATCGCCCCAGTGCCAGAACTTGAGCAGCGTCGCCAGCCGCCACAGCGACAGACTCCGGCGCTTGCGCTGGTAGCGCAGATAACCAATGACAAACGGTAGGAAGGTGTCGTAGCGGGTAAGCGTGACGTCGAGATCGAAGACGACGATGCGCTGCGGCTCGGACAAGACGATTCTCTCGAACAGGACGTGGTGGGTGCAGCTTACGTCAAAGCGTGGTCGGCGCGGCAGGCCGGCGCGGTGCGATCACACGCCTCGTCCAAAATGGGCGCGCTTGTATTTGCCGCGACGCGCACCGACCATTACAAGCCGATTCATCGGCCGACGCCGGACAGCCTGCTTATATTCGATGCGCAAACCCCGCAACCCAACGCCCGCCCAGCAGCGCGCGCTCGCCCAGCGACTCGGCGCCGCGCTGCAGCGTGACGTGCCGCTGGCCGCACGCACGAGTTTCCGTATCGGCGGCCCGGCGGCGTACTACGTCGAGGCAAAAACCCCCGAGGCGCTGGCGGTCGCGGTGCGCGCCGCGCGCGCGCTCGATATCGATTATTTCCTGCTCGGGCGCGGCGCCAATATTCTCATCGGCGATCGCGGCTATGCCGGGCTGGTAATTGCCAATCACGCCAGCGATATCAGGGTACACGGCACCTGCGTGACCGCCGCCAGCGGCGTGCTGGTCTATCCCGACCTGATCGATACGGCCGTCGGCCGTGGTCTGTCGGGGCTCGAGCACTATGTCGGCATCCCGTCCACCGTGGGCGGCGCGCTGTGGCAGAACCTGCATTTTCTGTCGCCCGCCCCCGAGCGCGAGCGCACCATGTTCATCGGCGAGGTGCTCGAATCCGCCGAGCTGCTCACCGCCGACAACCAGCGCAAGCGCGTGGACGCGGATTATTTTGAATTCGGCTACGACCAGTCGGTGCTGCATTCGCGCGACGATATCGTGCTCTCGGCCACGTTCGAACTCGAGCCCGCGCCGGCCGAAACGCTGTTGCGGATCATGGACGAAAACCTGCGCTGGCGCGCCGATCGCCACCCGCCGCTGGACAGCGAACCATCGGCCGGCTCGATCTTCCGCAAGATCGAAGGCATCGGCGCGGGCCGGCTGATCGATGAATGCGGCCTCAAGGGGATGTCCTGCGGCGACGCCCAGATCTCGCCGCGGCATGCCAACATCATCGTCAATCATGGCAACGCCAGCGCCGCAGACGTATGTGCGCTGATCATGCATGCGCAGCAGTGCGTACAGGCACGCACCGGCTACTGGCTTACGCCCGAAATCTCCTTCATCGGCGAATTCGCACCGGTGACGCGGCTGCCCGCCGACGTACGCCAGCCCGCCTCGACCGGGCCCGATCAGGCCGCCACCCTGAACTGAAAACGCCGCCGCGCACGCCGTACAGCAAGGATAATCATGCCCACGTTCTCGTATACCGCTCGTCTGATCTGCACGGCCGCGGCCGCGCTGCTGCTCGCCGGCTGCGGCCACCGCCAGGACACGGGCGATCACGAGTACAGCCGCGCGCAGATGCGTATCGTCGGCTCGTCGACGGTGTATCCGTTTTCGTCCTATGTCGCCGAGGAACTGGGCGCGACCACCGACCTGCGCACGCCTGTGGTCGAGGCCACGGGTTCCGGCGGCGGCTTCAAGCTGTTTTGCGCGGGCGTGGCCGAGGACACCCCGGATGTGACCAACGCCTCGCGGCCGATGAAGCCATCGGAGCTCGCCATGTGCCGGGGCAACGGGGTCGAGGATGTCTCCCAGATCATGCTCGGTTTCGACGGTATCGTGATCGGCCAGAAAGCCGGCATCCCGGCAATGGATCTGACCCGCGAACAGCTCACCCTGGCAGTTGCCGATCGGGTACCGCGGGACGGCCAACTGGTGAGCAACCCCTATAAAAAATGGAGCGATATCGACGCTTCCCTGCCCGATCGCGACATTCTGATCTACGGGCCACCGACCTCTTCGGGCACGCGCGATGCGTTCGAAGAACTGGTGGTCGACTACGGCGCAGAGCATATCGACGGCTACGACGGCCAGGCACCGACCATCCGCCAGGACGGCAAATACGTGCCATCGGGCGAGAATGACAATCTGGTCGTGCAGAAACTGGCACAGAACCCCAATGCCGTCGGCATTTTCGGCTACTCGTTTCTGGAAGAGAACCGCGACAAGATCCAGGCCGCGCGCATCGACGGCATCAAGCCCGAACGCGCGCTGATATCGTCCGGCGAATACCCGATCTCGCGCTCGCTGTTCTTCTACGTAAAAAACGCCCATGTCGGCCGGGTTCCGGGCATGGACGAATACGTGCAGCTGTTTCTGTCCGATCCGATGGCAAGCCCGCGCGGCGCGCTCAAGACACTGGGGCTGATCTCGCTGCCGGCGGACGAACTCGAAGCGATGCGCCAGAACTGGCAACAGCGCAAACCGGTCACAAAAGATTCACTCGAAAACCCGTCGGGCAAGGGCTAGACTTTCGCCCAGAACGTGGGCGCCGGGCAGCGGCGGCCCCGTTCAACAGTATCGAGTGGCTTCGGGGGTATGCCCCGTGCCGCGGCCGGCCCGAGGGTCGGCTTTTTTTATGGCCGCGATGAAAACGCGCCGGCCACGGGTAACACGCGTTTCCCTTCGGTACGGGCCCGCCCTGGGGCACAATCGGCGATCAGGTTTCCAGCCCGCGTGATCGTCATGAACCCCAGCCCGTTGCGTCCGCGTACGACACTCGCCACCCACGACGTCACCAATCAGCCGCCGCCGCTGATCGGCTACAACGCGTTCACGAGCGATCCGGCGCTCATGGAGGCGATCGCGCGCGAGGGCGGCGACTGGGGCACCGACCGGCTCAAGACCTACGGCGCGATCGCCGGCGACGAACTGATCGCCATCGGCTTCGAGGCCAACGAGAACCCGCCCAGGCTCAAGACCTTCGATCGCTTCGGCCACCGCCTGGACGAGGTCGAATTCCATCCGGCCTATCACCGCAGCATGGCCCTGGCCAAGGAACACGGCCTGCACGGGCTGACCTGGACCGGTCAGCGCGCCGGCGCGCAGGTGATTCGCTCCGGCCTGATCTATATGCACAACCAGATGGAATCCGGGACCATGTGCCCGATCACCATGACCCATGCGGCGGTACCGGCGCTGCGGCATGCGCCCGAGATCGCGGCCGAATGGCTGCCCGGCATCCTCGCCAATGTCTATGATCCGGCCTGTCGCCCGGCGGCGGAAAAACAGGGCCTGACCATCGGCATGGGCATGACCGAGAAACAGGGCGGCTCGGACGTGCGCTCGAATACCACGCGCGCCACAGCGCAGGGCGACGGCCGTTACACGCTCGTGGGCCACAAGTGGTTCTTTTCGGCCCCCATGTGCGATGCGTTTCTGGTGCTCGCCCAGGAGGCGACCGGGCCCGGCGACGGCCTGTCCTGTTTCCTGCTGCCGCGCTGGCGCCGCGACGGCAGCCGCAACGCCATCCAGATCCAGCGCCTCAAGGACAAGCTCGGTGACCGCTCCAACGCCTCTTCCGAAGTCGAGTTCGTCGATGCCGAGGCCTGGCGGATCGGCGAGGCCGGGCGCGGCGTGCCCACCATCATCGAGATGGTCTCGCAGACCCGCCTCGACTGCATGCTCGGCTCGGCCGGCCTGATGCGCCAGGCGCTGGTGCAGGCCATTCATCATTGCCGCCACCGCGACGCCTTCGGTACACGCCTGATCGAACAGCCGTTGATGACCCATGTGCTCGCCGACATGGCGCTGGAGTCGGAAGCCGCCATCGCCCTGGCGCTGCGTCTGGCGCGGGCGTTCGAATCCGACGACGAACAGGAGAAGCAGCTCGCGCGCGTCGCCACACCGGTCGGCAAGTATCTGATCTGCAAGACCGCGCCGCCGCTGATCAACGAAGCACAGGAATGTCTGGGCGGTGCCGGCTACGTCGAGGAGTCGATCCTGCCACGGCTATTCCGCCAATCTCCGCTGAACTCGATCTGGGAAGGCTCCGGCAACGTCCAGTGCCTGGACATGCTGCGGGCGATGGGCAAGAGCCCGGCCAGCATCGAGGCCTTGCAAGCCGAACTCGCCGCGGCACGCGGTGCCCACCCCGCTTACGACGCACACTGCGACGCACTCGAGCAACAATTGCGTAGCGACGCGGACAATCCGGTGCACGCCCGTCGCATGGCGGAAGCCGTGGCGCGGGCCCTGCAGGCCCGCATCCTGCTGACCGGCGACGCGCCGTGGGTCGGTGAGGCCTTCTGTGCGGCGCGCCTGACCGGCGGCCACGGCATGGCTTACGGCACCCTAAACACGGATCTGGATTTCGCCGGCCTCGTGGCGCGTGCCTTTCCCGGCTAGCCGCTGGCGTCAAATCAAATGTATGTCGTCCTTGCGGTACGAAACCGCGAGGACGATCCAAGCGAGAGCTAACGCCTCTCCTCTCTGAAAACTCATTGCTGTCGTACGCGCGGCACGCTTCGGGGTATTCGTGAATCACGCCGAGAGATAACCGGCCGTCGCACGCGCACGCTATGCGGTGCGCGTTGTCCTTCGCATGCGCCCACCGCTTCGCACCCGAATCAAACGCTAGACCTGCTGCGACGCAACAAAAATATAGCGTGTCTACTTTTATTTTAATAGATAGTCTTGACTATTTATTATTGCTAAATACAATTAAACCTCCCGACTAACCGTTTTATGTCGAGGTGATTGGTTTGGCCCACGTGTTACCGGATTCGATTCGCTGCCGACTCGGCTATCTGCTGGCCAAGGCACACCATCGCCAGCTCGCGCTGTTCGACAAGCACACCGCGTCGTTGACCGTCTCCGGGCGCGAATACGCGGCCCTGCTGGCGCTGGAAGCCAACGCCGACGGGCTCTGGCAAAGCGATATCGCGGATCTGCTCGGCATGGACCGCACCACGGTGACCTATCTCGTCGACGGCCTGGAAAAACGCGGCTGGCTGACCCGCAGCAAGGACCCGGCCGATCGCCGCGCCCATGTGATCAAGCTCACACCGGCCGGCGTCGATGCACTCGCCGAGATCCGCCCTGCCGCGCGTGCGTCGACCGACGAACTGCTCTCCCCGCTCGACGAGGCCGAACGCGCGCAGCTGCGCGATCTGCTCGCCCGCCTGATCGCCTGAGCCGTGATGAGAATATCGGCATATCGACACCGACCGGCCGCGCTCGTCCTGTGCGCGGGCCTGCTGTTCAGCGCGGCCGGCGCCGCTGCCCCGGCGCCCGGCGAAACATTCACCATGCCCGAGGCCGCGCAGCCGCTATCCATGCAACAGGCAATCGACGACGCGCTGGCCACCAACGTGCAGACCCTGCTCGCCGACGCGCGCCGCGCCGAGGCCAGCGGCAATCGCGCCGAGGCACGCTCGGCTTTCCTGCCGCATCTGTCGGGCGAAGTCAGCCAGTCGCGGCGTCAGACCAATCTGGCCGCCCAGGGGCTGGATTTCGGTTCCGCGTTCGCGAACCTGCCCGCCGGCACCGCCCCGGCTTTTCCCAGCGTGATCACCTACAACAGCTTCGATGCACGCGCCCGTCTGCGTCAGAGTCTGTTCGACTACAGTGCCTGGCAGCAGTACCAGAGCGCCAAGATCGGCGAACGCGTGGCCGACGACCAGCTCGCCGTGGCCCGCGAACAGGTCGCCGCCCAGGCCGCGCTCGACTATGTATCCGCGCTTGCCGCGCGCGAATCGGTCGCCGCGTCCCAGGCCGATCTGGATCTGTCCGCAACGCTGGCCAAGCTCGCCACCGATCAGGAGCACGTCGGCATTGCCACCGGCGTGGACGTGACCCGTGCCCAGACCCGACAGGCCCGTGCGCGCGCCCGCCTGGCCCAGGCCGAAACCGACCAGACCCGCGCCGACATCCGCCTCGCGCGCACCGTAGGCCTGCCGTTGGATGCGCCGATCACGCTCGAGGACAGGCTCGACTACCGCCCCGTAGCAGTCGGCGATACCGCCACCGACGTGGCCCGGGCGATGGCCGACCGCCCCGAGGTGCAGCTCGCCTCACGCCAGATCTCGCAGCGCGAAAAACAGCTGGCCGCCGCCCGCGGCGCGCGTCTGCCCACGCTCTCGGCCACCGCCGATTATGGCGACTCCGGCAATACCTATCACGAGAACAATGAAGGCACCTACGCGGTCGGCGCCCAGCTCCAGGTGCCGATCTTCGATGGCGGCGCCACCCACGCGCGCATCAGCAGCGCCGCCAGCCGCCTCGACCAGCAACGGATTCAATACCGCGACACCCGTGATCAGGTCGAGCAGGACGTGCGCCTCGCGCGTCGTACGCTGACCACGCTCGCCGAGCAGGTCAACGCCGCGCAATCGGCGCTGACTCTGGCCAATCGGGAGCTGTCGCTGTCACGCGATCGCTTTGCCAACGGCATCAGCAACAACGTCGAAGTGATCGATGCACAGGCGTCGCTGGCCGATGCCCGCAACACCCGTGTGGCCGCGCTGGCCGACTACACCCGGGCCCGTATCAACCTCGCGGCCGCCCTCGGCCGCGCCCAGCAGTTTCGTATCGACGAGCCGGTAACACCATGACCCAATCAGACTCCGCCGCAGACCCGGCGCCCCTCGATCTCGACGCAAATGCCGCCGACAACGCCGCGACGCCGCAGAAATCCGGCAAGGGCAAGCGCGTGGCCATCATCGCGGTGTGCATTGCCGTGGTCTGCGTGGTCGCCGCACTGTTGTACTGGTGGCTCACCCGCAATCAGGAGAGTACGGACGACGCCTTCGTACAGGCCGATATCGTCCAGGTCGCACCGCGCGTGACCGGCACCGCCATCCAGGTGTTCGTGCGCGACAATCAGCACGTCGAGAAAGGCGATCCCCTGTTTACGCTCGACCCGGCCGACTTCCTGGCCGAACTGGCCAGCGCCGAAGCCAACCTGCAGGCGGCCCAGGCCTCCTACGATTCGAGCCAGCGCCAGCTGTCGGTCACCCGCCAGACCAGCGGCGCGGATATCGACAGCGCCAGGGCCGCGGTGGAAACCGCGCGCGCCGAATACAACCGCGCGGCGGCCGACGCACGGCGCTATCAGGCGCTTTATGCCAAGCGCGAGGTGTCGCGCCAGCAGCTCGATCAGGCCAACACGACCGCGACCTCCGCGCGCGCACGCATCAGCCAGGCCCAGGCGCAGCTGGCCCAGGCCCAGTCCGCCCCCGACCAGATCGCGCTCAAGCAGTCCCAGGGTTCGACCGCCAAGGCGCGCGTGGCCCAGGCCCGGGCACAACTCGACCGCGCCCGCCTGAATCTGTCCTATACCGACGTGCGTGCTCCGCAAAGCGGCAAGATCGCGCAGAAATCGGTGCTCGTCGGCAGTCACATGAACGCCGGGCAGGCAGCGCTGGCGATCGTCGCCGACGACCCCTGGGTGGTCGCCAATTTCAAGGAGACCCAACTCACGCGCATGCGCATCGGCCAGCCGGTGAGCATCGAGGTGGATGCCTTTCCGGATCACGATTTCACCGGCCGGGTCGAATCGATCCAGTCGGGCACCGGCGTCACCTTCAGTCTGCTGCCGCCCCAGAACGCCACCGGCAATTTCGTCAAGATCGTGCAGCGGGTGCCGGTGAAGATCGTGTTCGATCATCCCGACGCGGTGGATAAAATCGGGCTGGCGCCCGGCATGTCGGTGCTGCCCACGGTCAACGTCGCAGCCGCGGCGAAACCGCTGGATCGCCCCCACCCCGCCACCGCTAGAACTAACGCGACCGCGGCCGCGACGACGCCCGGCCAATGAGCGCGGCCGCCTCAACGGCGGCGATCGCCGCCGAACCGCAATATCCCGCCAACCGCTGGCTGATCGCCGGCGTGGTGGGCATGGCGGCTTTTATGGAGGTGCTCGACATCTCCATCGCCAACGTGTCGCTATCGCATATCGCCGGCAGTCTGTCGGCGAGTCAGGACGAGGCGACCTGGGTGCTGACCTCGTATCTGGTCGCCAACGCCATCGTGCTGCCGATTTCCGGCTGGTTCTCGCAAGTGTTGGGGCGCAAGCGATTCTTCATCATCTCGATCGTGCTGTTTTCGGTCGCATCGCTGTTGTGCGGGCTGGCGCCGTCGCTGAGCTGGCTGATCGTATTCCGAGTGCTGCAGGGCATCGGCGGCGGCGGCCTGCAGCCGGTATCGCAGGCGATTCTCGCGGATTCGTTTCCGCGCGCGCAGCGCGGCATGGCGTTCGCCATCTACGGCGTGGCGGTGGTGTTCGCGCCCGCGATCGGCCCGACCCTGGGCGGCTATATCACCGATCACGCCAGCTGGCACTGGATATTCCTGCTCAACGTGCCGGTCGGCGTGCTCCTGCTGATTCTCGCCGGCGCCCTGGTCAAGGACACGGCCGCCTATGAAGCCGCGCGGCGCGCCAAGATGGCGGACGGTTTCCGGGTGGACTATGTCGGCTTCGCCCTGCTTGCGCTCGGTCTGGGCTGCCTGCAGATCATGCTCGACAAGGGTCAGCAGAACGACTGGTTCGATTCCAGCTTCATCATCGCGATGACCGTGATCGCGGTGAGCTGCCTGGGCGCGCTGGCCTGCTGGGAGCCCTTCCAGAAGCATCCGATCATGGATCTGCGCCTGTTCCGTTTCTCCAACTTCGCGCTCGCCAACCTGCTGATGTTCATGCTCGGCTTCGTGCTGCTGGGCTCGACCCTGCTGATTCCGCAGTTCGTGCAGTCGGTGCTTGGCTATACCTCGACGCTGGCCGGGCTGGTGATCTCGCCGGGCGGCTTCGCGATCGTATTGATGATGCCGATCGTGGGTTTTCTGTCGAACAAGATCGAGGCACGTTGGCTGATCATGTTCGGGTTGGTGCTGGTCTCCGCGTCAATGTTCCACCTGGCCAGTTTCAATCTGAATGTCACCTTCGATCAGCTGGTGGTCGCGCGTATCTTCCAGACGCTGGGGCTGGCGTTCCTGTTCATCCCGATCACCAACGTCGCCTATATCGGCGTGCCCGCGGACAAGACCGATCAGGTGTCCGCACTGATCAATCTTGCGCGCAATATCGGCGGCAGCGTCGGCATATCGCTGGTCACGACCTGGCTGGCGCGGCGCGCCCAGTTCCATCAGAACGTGCTGGTCGAGAACATCACCCCCTACAACGCCCAGTATCACGGCGTGATCGAATCACTGACCACACATTTCGCCCAGATGGGCGCGGGTCTGGAGGCGGCGCGCCAACAGGCCCAGGCCGTCATTTATCAACAAGTCGCCTCGCAGGCACAGATCATGTCGTTTCTGGATGATTTCTGGCTGCTGGGCGTCGTTCTCGTCTGCCTGATTCCGCTGATCTTTTTCGTCGGCAGCAGCAAGGACGCCGACGTGCCCGAAGGCGCGGGGCATTGATCGCGTCGGGCTTGAAGAAAACTCACGCAAAGACGCAAAGGCGCAAAGGCGCAAAGCCAGGGAAAAAATTGCTCGATGACGTCTTATAAATTGCGTCTTTGCGCCTTGGCGTGAGTCACTGTTTCGAGAAATAACCACGGACTATAGACCGCCGCAAAGAAGACTCACAGCCCTTGTTCTCGATCGACAGCGTGCGCCTGCGGCGTACTCGTTCGGTTAACGAGTCAGGCGGCGCCAACCGTCCTCGGCTTGTGCGGCTTCGCCCAGTTCGACCAGCCGGATGAGATGCGCCTGCACCTGCGCTGCCGCCATGCGCTGCAGACGCGGGTCGAGATCGGGATAGAGCACTGTAGCGATAGCGGCTGCGGATCGGGGCGTCGTTGGATCCAGCACGTCACGTACCTGCGCCTCGCGATCCAGTCGATGCTGCGTGATATGGGCGAAGGTCGCGGCGGGGTCATCGAGCAGATGCCCGTGTCCCGGCGCAATCGTGTCGATCGCCATGCCGGCGAGTTGCGCCAGGCTGTTCAGATAATCGGTCATCGAACCGTCGGGCGGCAGGATCACCACCGTGACATCGGCCATCACCGTGTCGCCAGCGAACAGCCAGCGCGACTCGCGCGCATAAAAACATAGATGGTCGGCGGTGTGGCCCGGCGTATGCAGCGCTTCGAGCGTCACCTCGCCCAGTGCCAGGGTATCGCCGTGGGTCAGCGTGCGATCCACGACCAGCGCCTCGTCGCGCACGCCGGCGAGTTGCGCGCTGTGCGCCAGCACCGGTGCGCCCGTCGCCGCCTTGAGCGTGGCCACGCCGCCGGTATGATCGGGATGCGCGTGGGTGATCAGAATAGCCGCGATTTCGCCGGGCGCGGCGGCGCGCAGGGCGGCCAGATGCGCGGCGTCGTCAACGCCCGGGTCGATGATGGCGAACGGGCCGGTGCCGACCACGTAGCTGTTGGTGCCCGGGCCGGTCATCGGGCTCGGATTGGGTGCGGTCACCCGGGTCACGCCGACGGCGAGCCGTGTCGATTGTCCGGTCAGCGTGGTCGTCATGCGCCCTGAACCACGCCCTCTTCGACCAGCCCGGCGAGCGCGCTCTCGGCATCCTCGTAGTCGCACAGGCGTTCGAGGGTGGCGCGGGTAGGTGTCATCAGATGAATCTCGCCGCGATCATTGGCGGCCAGGGCCTCGGCCGGCGTGGCCCACCACGCGCGGATGGTTTCGAAGCCGTCCGACAGCGCCGACTGCGCATCCGGCGCAAGCGCGGCAAAGAACCGGGTCGAGTAACGCTTGGGCGCGCCGGCGGGGGTCACCCAGTGGGCGAAATATGCCAGTTCGTCGAGCCGGAAATGGAGCGCCATATCGTCGACGACTTCGGCCCAGCCGCGGGTACCCGCGTTGAGGGCTTCGCGCGCGCTCAGACGCCGCGATTCATCCACATGCGAACAATCGCAGGCGAGTAGCAAGCCGGCCTCTTCAAAGCATTCGCGGATCGCGGCGGTCCAGTAGGCAACGGCATGGCCGGTATCGCCAAGGCAGGCGTTGGCGTAGTCGAGACCCGCGCGTATGCGCCCTGCAAGCACGGTGTCGCTGTCTGCCGGGTCGACCGCGCCGCCGGGAAACACATAGGCGTTGGCCGCGAACACGTGGCCACCGTGGCGCCGCAACAGCAATACCTGGAGCTGCGTCCGGCCATCATCCGAGCCGTCGCGTAACAGGGCGACAGTCGCGGCCTCGCGTATCGCCACCACAGGATCAGATGCGCTCATTGCGCTGTTGCCTGGAATTTCATGTCCGCTAGCATACCCGCATGCAATACCTGCGATCGAACCGATGAACCGTGTTTTCGTCTACGGCACGCTGCGCCCCGGCGAGCGCAATCACCATTATCTGGCAACCGCTGCGCATCTGGGCGCGTATCTGACGCCAGCGGTGTTCACATTGCTTGATACCGGTCCCTACCCGGCCGCGCTCGACGAGGGCACGACCGCGCTAGTGGGCGACGTGTTCGCCGTGGACGACGAGACCTTCGCCGCCCTGGATGTGCTCGAGGATTATCCGGTGCATTACACGCGCCGGCACCTCGAGACCGATTACGGGCCGGCCTGGGTGTATCTGTGGATCGCCGCGCGTGATCCGCGCTGGCCGACTATCGGTAACGGCGACTGGTGTCGGCGCAACGAATAGATTGAAGACAGACCAATCCAGGGAGCCCATGAGCGCACGAGACGAACCCGTCACACCAGACAGCGGGCCGATACGCGATGTCTACGACATCGTCACCGGGGACGAACATGCACGCGTGTGCCGGGATATCTCCGACGACGCCTGCCGCGAACAACCGACCAATTTCTTCATTCATCTGATCGCGTTGTTCGCCAACCAGGCCGGCGATCTCATCGCCAGCCCCAAGCTGGTGCTGCCGTGGCTGATGGGTGCGATCGGCGCGCCGGTATGGATGACCGGACTGCTGGTGCCGCTGCGTGAATCGCTGGCGCTGCTGCCGCAGCTGGCCATCGCCGGCTGGATGCGGGCGAAGACGCGCCGCAAGGGGTTCTGGGTCGCCGGCGCGACGATACAGGGCGCGAGCGTGCTGGCGATGATTGTCGCAGCGCTGGCCCTGCCGGCCACCGCGGCCGGCGCCGCGGTTGTCCTGCTTCTGGCCGTGTTCTCGCTCGGACGCGGCGTGTGTTCGGCCGCCTACAAGGATGTCCAGGGCAAGACCATTTCCAAGACCCGGCGCGGCACGCTGTCCGGTTATGCCGCGAGCGGCGCCGGTGGCGTGGCCGTGACTCTGGGCGCGGCGCTCTGGCTCACGCCGCTGGCCAGCCAACAGCTCACACCGATTCTTGTACTGCTGGCTCTGGCCGGCGTGCTCTGGTTGTTCGCGGCCATCGTCTTTGCCGGTCTGCGTGAATACGCGGGTGCGACCGAAGGCGGTGGCAACGCACTCAAGGCCGCCTGGCAAAGCCTGGGGCTGATCCGCAGCAAACCCGGCTTCGGCCGCTTCATTGCGGTTCGCGGACTACTCGTGGCCACCGCGCTGGCGGCACCCTATTACGCGACGCTGGCGCGCAGCAGCGGCGGCGAGGCGATCGCCAATCTCGCCCTCCTGTTGGCACTGTCCGGACTGGCGTCGTTGATCGCCGCACCGATATGGGGGCGCTTCTCGGATCGTTCCTCCCGCCAGGTATTGATGATCACCGGCGTGCTCGCGGCGGTACTGAACGGGCTCGTCGCCCTGGCCGCCGGGCTCGGCCTGGGTGCGGCCTGGGGCGTGTGGCCGTATGCGCTGGCTTATTTTCTGCTTGCCGGTCTGCACGCGGGCGTACGCCTGGGGCGCAAGACCTATCTCACCGATCTCGGCACCACCGATGACCGCGCGCAGCTCACCGCGGTCGCCAACACCACCATCGGCGTTCTGCTGCTCGCCGGCGGCGGCGCGGTCGCCGCGATCGGCATGCTCGGCGCCTGGATTGCGGTCGCGGCCCTCACTGTCCCAGCGCTGCTGGCGGCCTGGCTGGCCGTTGGATTACCCGAGCTGGAACGCCCGTTACAGGACTGAGATGTTTAGCCTCCGCTCTCGGAGTAAGGTCATCGCATGAAAACGAAACCACACTCAGCTCTTGTTCCCGCCCCTGTCCGGCGCGTGGCGTATCTTCTGGCGATTCTGTGCCTGGCCGTGGCCAGCGGTAATGCCGTAGCCGCCGACAGCCCGAAACCACAACAGCCGTTCAAGCCGGATGTCGGCCCCGGCGAAGCCGTGGCCATCTTTGCCGGCGGCTGTTTCTGGTGTGTCGAGGCCGCGTTCGACCCGGTCGAAGGCGTGGTATCCACGACCTCGGGTTATACCGGCGGGCATGTGGACAACCCGACCTACAAGGACGTGACTTCCGAGACCAGCGGACACCTGGAATCGCTCAAGGTCGTCTACAAGACCGATCAGGTCGACTACGAAAAACTGCTGGATGTGTTCTGGCACAACATCGACCCGACCGATGCGGGCGGCCAGTTCTGCGATCGCGGGGATTCCTATCGCAGCCAGATATTCGCGGTGAACGACGCCCAGATGAAAACCGCCGAGGCGTCCAGGAAAGCGCTGGCCGACGACCCCGACGCGCCCTCGCCGATCGTCACCCAGATCGTACCCGCGACCACGTTCTACCCGGCCGAGGATTATCACCAGAACTATTACAAGAAGAATCCGCTGCGCTACAAATTCTATCGCGCGTCGTGCCGCCGTGACGCCACCCTCGAAGATCGTTGGGGCGACAAGGCCGGCGGCCACTGAAAACGGAGACTACCGGCGGCGGGCGTCCAGACGTGCGAACACTCCGGCCAGCGCCGCGCCGCTGAGGTTGTGCCAGACCGAGAAGACCGCTCCGGGTAGCGCGGCGGTGGCGCTGAAATACTGCTGGGCGAGCGCCACCGCCAGACCGGAATTCTGCATGCCGACCTCGATCGCCACGGTGCGCGCGGCGATCGGGTCGCCGGTAACCAGACGCGTCACGCCATAGCCCACGCTCAGGCCGATCGCGTTATGCAGCACGACCGCCAGCAGCACTATGGCGCCGAGCGTGGCGATCGAGGTGGCGTTCAGCGCGACCACAATCGCGATCACCAACCCCACCGCTGCCGCCGATACCAGGGCACACCAGCCGTCCCGGTCCGGCCAGCGCGCGCCAATCAGCCGGTTGATCAACATGCCCGCAACCACCGGCACGATCACGATCTTGGCGATGCTGAAGAGCATCGCCACCACCGGCACCGGAATATGGGTGCCGGCATAGAACCAGGTCAGCAGCGGCGTGGCAATCACCGAGGCCAGCGTCGACACGCTGGTTAGCGTGATCGACAAGGCGACATCGCCGCCGGCGAGAAAACAGATCACGTTCGATGCGGTGCCACCGGCCACGCTGCCGACCAGGATCAATCCGAGCGCGATCGGCGCATCCAGCTGCAAGGCCTGGGCGATGACCCAGGCCGCGAGCGGCATCAGCCCGAACTGCAGCGACAGGCCCAGCAACACCACGCGCCAGCGCGAGACGGCACGGGCGAAATCCGCGGGGCGCAGGGTCAGCCCCATGCCGAACATGATCAGCACCAGCAGCGGCACGATGGCGCCCGAGAACGGCGCGAACAGGCCCGGCACGAAATAAGCCAGCAGCGCGAGCGCGCCAGCCCAGAGCGGGAACAGCAGAGCGATACGGGTGGGCGCGAGGCGCATCAGGCGGCCAACGGGTCGATGCCGACGCCACGCAGCAACGCGCCGGTTTCGAACAACGGCAGCCCCATGACCGCCGAGTAGCTACCCTCAAGGCGTTCGACGAACAAGGCACCAAGGCCCTGAATCGCGTAGGCGCCGGCCTTGCCGAACGGCTCGCCGCTGGCGATATAGGCCTCGATTTCACTCGCCTCGAGTGCGCGCATGGTCACCGCGCTCGAGGCGACCCGCGCCGTCGTGATGCCATCGACCAGAATCGCCACGCCGCTGATCACGCGATGGGTCGCGCCGGCCAGCACGCCGAGCATGGTGGCCGCCTGGGCCGCGTCGACCGGCTTGCCGAACACGGCGTCTTCGCTCGCGACCACCGTGTCGGAACCGATGATCACGGCATTCGGATAGGCAATAGACAGGGCTTCCGCCTTGGTTCGCGCCAGCCGTTCGGCCAGCGCTTCGGCGGACTCGCCCGGGCGTTGACGCTCATCGATATCGGCCGCGATCGCGGTATGCGCCACGCCCAGCTGGGTCAGCAGATGGGTACGCTGGGGCGAGGCCGACGCCAGGATGACGCGCGATGGGGCGGGAACGGATTGATTCATAGCGGCTGGACGTATTGCACCGGATTGTCGGATTGCGCGAATTCTGCGAACGCGTCGCGCATCAGTTTGCCGGCATCGATCGCGTCCTGCCAGGCCGCCAGGCGTGCCCGGTCGTTGTTGGCGTAGCGGTGGAAATCCTTGCGATCGGGCACGCGCCCGTCCACCAGCCGCTCGCGCAGCGCCGGACCCGGACCAATGAGCAGGGTATTGGTGGCGAAGCGCGGCCGCCGCCATGCCAGCCCCTTGTCGAACCATCCCGGCACCAGCCGCGCATCGAAATGTGGCATCA
Source organism: Salinisphaera aquimarina (assembly GCF_042643355.1). Taxonomy (NCBI): domain Bacteria; kingdom Pseudomonadati; phylum Pseudomonadota; class Gammaproteobacteria; order Salinisphaerales; family Salinisphaeraceae; genus Salinisphaera; species Salinisphaera aquimarina. The sequence goes on along the minus strand of NZ_JBHRSS010000003.1, from coordinate 1,452,660 downwards.
GCACCAGCGGCGCGGACGACGATTCCGGCACGATCGGCTGGTCCATGTGGTAGTCGACGATACCGCCGTCGCGATAGATGCCGCGTGGCGCGCCGGCCGGATCGACCACGCCGCGCATCATCAACGGAATATTGCCGCTGGCGTATACCGCATCGCGCGCATTGGCAGCGGTCAGCGCCACCGTGCGCGTGCTCAGCCCGTCGTCGGCCCAGCGAATACTGCCCTGACTGCGCGAGAACACGACGCGCTCGAAGAACCAGCCCAGCGCGCGCCGCCGCACCGCGTTGGACAGCGCCCCGAGCATAGAGCCCGCGGCGAGCACGGCGCGATGCTCGCTGGCGGTGAGCCCGCGCGAGCGCACGGTCACGGCGTGCAGATGGTAGCGCGGATGCGTGAGCACGCCGTCGAGCGCGTCGTTGGTGAAAAACGCATCGAGAATGGCCGACACGGTGCCGGTGATCTCGTTGCGGTCCGCGCGCGCGCTGTAGCGCTGAGCCACATACGCATCTTCCAGCGCCGTGATCGCCGCGACCGGGTCGCTGGGATGACAGGCCGCGGCAAACCGCCATGCGCCTATGGAAGAACCGATCAACTCGATCGGCTGCGCCGATTTCGGCAGCCATTCACCGAACAGATAGCGATCCAGCGCCGAAAGAATCAGCCACTTGGGCCCGCCTGCCGCCCCGGCCAGCGCCCCCACCCGAGCCGGCGACAAGCCTTGCTCGGCAAGGGACTTGAGCGCGCACGGCCCTGCGCGAAGCGACAGAACATCCTGAAATACCATCAATTAACCGATCGGAAAGCTGGTGAAACGGTATTTTAAACGAGAGTCGGACACACGCGCATGTCGATCTGCTCCGAGGCAGCGTCTGTCGATTGCAAAAACCTCCCCGCAGGGCTATTCGACGGTGATGATCTTCATTGCATTGGTCCCCCCCGGACCGGTGAAATCACCCTTGGTCAGCAACACCCGATGGCCGGCGTCCAGATCGCCGCGCGCCTTGAGGCAGGCGACGGCTTCGGCGACCGGCACGGTGCCGTTGAGCTCGCTGGGCGAGAACGCCACCGGATAGACGTTGCGGCACAGCGCCAGATAGCGCTCGGAGGCCGGATACTGGGTCAGCGCGTAGATCGGAATATGGGTGTCCTGGCGCGACATCAGCAGGGCCGTGGTGCCGGACTCGGTGAGCGCGATGATGGCGTCGGCATGCATGTGCCGGGCCGTATACATCGTGGCCATGGCGATGGCTTCGTCGGTCCGCTGAAAATGCGCGGCCAGGCCGCTGGCCGGCCGATCCGCCGAGGCCACGCGCTCGGCGCCGATGCATATCCTGCTCATCGCGGCCACGGTCTGGACCGGATAGCGGCCCACGGCTGTCTCTGCCGAGAGCATGACCGCGTCGGTCCCGTCGAGCGTGGCGTTGGCCACGTCCAGTACCTCGGCGCGTGTCGGCACCGGGTTTTCGATCATCGACTCCATCATCTGGGTCGCGGTGATCACCAGCCGGTTCATCTCGCGCGCCTGGGCGATGATGCGTTTCTGCACGGCGGGCAGTTCCGGGTCGCCGATCTCCACGCCGAGGTCGCCGCGCGCGACCATCACCGCATCGCTGGCGGCGATGATCTCGTCGAGCGATTCGATCGCTTCCGCGCGTTCGATCTTGGCGCACAGCCGGGCACTGCCACCGGCCTCGCGCAGCATGCGCCGCGCCTCGTGCATATCCGACGCGCTGCGCACGAACGACACGGCCAGATAGTCCGCTTCCATCTGGGCGGCGATACGGATATCCGCGGCATCCTTCTCGGTCAGCCCGCCGGCGGACAGGCCGCCACCGCGCAGGTTCACGCCCTTGCGCCCGGACAGGCGTCCGCCCACTTCGACGGTGCAGATGATACGGTGGTCGTCGACCTCGTCGACAACGAGCGAAATCGCGCCGTCGTTGATCAGCAGCTGATTGCCGGCGCGTACATCCTTGAGCAGCGGCTTGTAGTGCAGCGCGACCTGTTCACGCGTGCCCGCATCGGCGGCCAGATCGGTATCGATGGTGAATCGCTGTCCGGTCTCCAGCTCGACCGCATCGTCGACGAAGGATTCGATTCGGATCTTGGGGCCCTGCAGATCCGCGAGCACCGCCACCGGCAGCCCCAGTTCATGAGCCGCGGCGCGTACCCGCGCCACGCGCTCGAGATGGTCGTCGGCACCGCCGTGCGAGAAGTTGATCCGCACCACGTTCACGCCGGCTTGCAGCAGACGCGCAAGCACGTCGGGCGAATCCGAGGCCGGACCGAGGGTCGCTACGATCTTGGTTTTTCTATTCATGTGACGAAACGCTAGTATCCTGCACCGTAAATTCGTGAAATAAAGTTCGCGCGATTCTTTGCGTCGAGCAAGGCGCGGCAACGCCGCAAGGCGCAAGAAAGCGTCGAAATCGTGAGGCGTATTTGTGTTTCAGGACACTAGCACAGGCCCATGACCAACGACGTGTCGGAACAGTAAAAGTCTTCTTTTCGTCGGCGCTTGCACGGCGCTAGGGCGTGTTGCCGTTTGGCCCGGCGCCGCGCCAGCGGCCATTTTGGTGCAAGACAAGGCGCAGTGCGCGTTGTGTAGCCGAGCTACATGAGCGTGCTGCAACGCCGTATTGCAGGAAAATGGACGCTGTCCCGAAGGGTTGCGGCCCAAAATCGGTCCATACGGCGTTGCGCGGCTTGACCCTAGAATGACTAGGGTCGGCACCACGCGCCTTGTCTGGACCAATTTTGGGGTGCAACGCGGGGCCGCGCCAAACGGCAACACGCCCTGACGGCCATCAAATCCGACCGCAACCACGGCATGCGACGACTCGCATCGCGCGCACCCGGCCTATAATCGCGCCGCCTTCTTCTTCATGGGCTGAGCATGCAGCACGAACCGCGCGGCATCCAACGCATTGGCGTTCTGGCATTGCTCTGGTGTATCGGCGTATATATGCGCGCACCGATTCTGCTGGCCGCGCCGCTGGGCTCGCGTATCCGCGACGAACTGGGCTTTGGCCAGACTGGACTCGGCGCGCTCACGACGACGCCCGTGCTCATGCTCGGCCTCGGCGCGCTGCCGGCCGCGCTCCTGATCGGGCGCTTCGGGGCCCGGGCCACGCTGTGCGCCGCGCTTGTGCTCGCCGCCCTGGCCTCCATGCTGCGCGGGTTGGCGCCTGATCTCGGGCTGCTGCTCGGGCTGACCGCAGTGATGGGGCTGGCCATCGCCGCGATGCAGCCGGCGCTGCCGGCACTCGTGGGCCGTTGGTGCCCCGGCTTCGCGGCGCTGGCATCGACGGTCTATCTCAACGGCATGATGCTGGGCGAATTCATCGGCGCGGGGCTCACGCTGCCGCTGCTGCTGCCCGCGCTCGGCGACGACTGGCGACTGACGCTGCTGGTGTTCTCGCTGCCCTGTTTGCTGCTTGCGCCGCTGGTCTGGCGGCCGACCCTGCACGGCGCGCACCAGGACCGCGCCGGTGTGCGCCGGCTGCCCGACTGGCGTGACCGCCGCGTGTGGATGTACGGCGTCGCCATGGGCACGACCGGTGCCACGTTCTTTGGCCTCAACGCCTATATGGGCCCGCTGCTGCAGAGCAAGGGGCTCGGTGGATGGCTGGATACCACGTTGTTCGTCTTCAACGCGACGCAGATCGCCGGATCCTTCTTCATGATGGTCGCGGCCCGCGCGGTATTGCGGACCCGGCGTCTGCTGTTCTTCACCGTCGGCACGCAGGTGATCGGCCTCGGGATGGCTCTGCTGGTCGACAGCCCCGCGCTGCTGCCGATCGTGATCACGCTGAGCCTGGCCTCGGCGCTGCAGCTGATTTCCCTGGTCACCCTGCCGGCGCTCATCAGTACCCCCGAACAGGCCGGCAAACTGGCCGCCGGCATGTTTGCCGTGGGTTATGTGCTGGCGTTCATCATCCCGCTCGCCGCCGGCATGGCCAGCGACCTGCTGGGCACGGTGGACGCCGCGCTGTGGGTGTTTCTGGCCTGCAACCTGCTCTGTCTGCCGCTGGCCTGGCGGACATCGACCGCCGTCTGAGCGCGTGGCGCGGCACCGAGTTGCGTGAAACCACAGCGGACACCAGGAACCACACGTATCAGTCGTCGTGTTTCGCGTCGTTCGCGCGGCGCCATTCCTCCAGGCTTTCGCTGTGTTTCTTCGGCCCGGGCGCGAACAGACCGGACACCGTGCGCCCGATGTTGCGATTGAAGGCACGCACGCCGGCATAGATATTCGTGCCACGCTCGCGGTCGCCGCCCCACAGGCCCGACAGGGTGCGGTGGGCGCTTTGTACGCCGGCCGTGCCGGTATCAACGGCTTTTTCCACGCTCTGTTGCCGACGCCGAAACCGCTGGCGCGCATCGAGAAGCGCCCCGGCTTCGCCGTAGCCGCCCACGAGCACGCGAAAACGCTGGCTCGCTCGCTCGACAGCACTGTTGAGCCGCAGCGCGGCGACGATCAGCGCCAGCAGCCCGATGAAAACGATGCAGGCGAGAATCATGAGCCGGTCGGGTGAAAGATTTCCAGCTGCGCATCCACCCCCTGGGCGGCGAGCTGCTGTTTCATTTCGCGGGCGACGGTGTCGTACACGCGACGTCGAATCATGCGCGGCGCAACGCCCACGAGCGCGCCACCCCAGCGCGAACGGCTGCGCGCCAGCGTCATCGGATTCACCAGCTCGACGATGATCCGGCTGCCGCTGACTTCGGCCAGCACCGACGACAGCTCCTCGTTGGCGTGGGCCAGATCGTGGGCGAGTGTGGCCATCTCCTGCTCCAGCGCGTCGAGGCGCGCGTAGGCGCGCCACAGCAGATAGACAGCCACCGCCAGCGCAATGGCAAAAAACGTGCTGATGAGTGCTAGCGTCATGATCGCTCCTGGAAGACCGTTGGACTCAAGTCCAATCTACTGCGCCGGCGGGAAAAGAACTGCAATCGCACGTTGTTGTCGTTGCGCAGAACCACGTCGCGCCGCCGAAACCGGACCGCTTGCGCGCAGTTCCCACCGTGCTCGCCAAGATTGGCCAGAATTACTTGTGTCGCCGGCCTCCTGGACATTGTCAATGCTCAATGGCAGTTTGCCGCAGCGCAGCATGACGTGCAAATACACAGCGACGCGTGGTCTCGTTACACTGCGCCTCTCGCTTTTATACCGCGCCCCGGGCTTTTCGTCATGACCAACGCCGCCACTGAAGACAGCCTCCAGGGACGGCGGATCGGCATACCCGAATCACGCCAGCTGGATCTGTTCGCTGACATGCTCGAACGCCGCGGCGCGATGGTGACGCGATGCCCGCTGGTCGATATTCGCGACACCCCCGATACCACGCAAGTCCAGGCATGGCTCGATGACGTGATCGCCCACGGCCTCGACGACATGATCTGGCTGACCGGCGAAGGCGTGCGTCGTCTCACCGATTTCGCCGGCCGCGACGACGCCGCTCATCTGCCGCGTTTCGTCGAGCGGCTTGCAGACAGCCGCGCGATCACTCGCGGCCCCAAGCCGACGCGCGAACTGCGCAAGCATCGGCTCGGCTCCGATCTGGCGGCTACCACGCCCACCACAGCCGGCGTGATCGATGCCCTGCGGGATATGGATCTCGAAGGACGACGCGTGGGCGTACAGCGCTACGGCAGTGACCCGAACACGCCGCTGATGACGTTTCTCGCCGACAAGCACGCCGTGGCACTGCCGGTGGCGCCCTATGTCTATGCGGACGAGGCCGAGGAGCCTCAGGTACTGGCCTTCATCGATGCCATCATCGACGATGAACTCGAGGCCGTGGCCTTCACCAGCTCGCCGCAGGTCAAACGGCTTTTCAAGGTCGCCACCCGCCATGATCGTGAGGCGGCCCTGCTCGCGGGCCTCGAGCGGCTGTGCGTGGCCGCGGTCGGCCCACTGGTCGCCGAGCGACTCGCCGCGGCCGGCGCAGCGGTCACGCTCATGCCGGACAACAGCTATTTCATGAAACCGCTGGTCCGTGCGCTCGCCGAGCATTTCCGGTCACGCACCGGCTGATCGTCTTTCCATACCCTGTTCTGTTCCAACCTTTACCCGAGATTTCATGGCGAACAAGCGTTCTCCGTTGACCCTCGCCACCGCGCTCGGCGCGCTGGCGCTACTGCCTTTCATTTTCGGCGTGTACTACGCCTATAGCGGTTATTCGCTGGATGCGCGCACTGCGCTGCGCTGGCTGCTGCCCTATCTGGCCACCGTCGTGGCGTTCATCGGCGGTGTTCAGTGGGGCCGCATGCTGTCGCAGAAGAATGCCGCCGCACGCGACATGGCCCTGGCCGTCGTGCCCGCGCTGATCGCCTGGGGCGCGCTACTGACGGCCGCGCCGTGGCGCGGCCTGCTATTGCTGCTCGCATTGATCGTGGCCTGGCTCGTCGACGAACACGGCGCCCGGCGCGGCTGGCAACGGCGCGACTTCCTGCAACTGCGACGGGCGTTGACGCTCATCGTCGGCGGCTGTGTCATCGCGATCGTCTGGCGAGTCATTCATGCCTGATCCCGCGCTGCAGGTCGCGACCGAAACCCTCGATGCCGACGACGGTGGCCGTGTCGCGCTGACCCGGGTGACGGTCGCCGATGTGGCCGTGCGCGCGCCGGTGGTGCTGGTGCCCGGCATGTTTACCGGTCGGCGTTTCTGGCTTTCGGACAAGCAGGTCGGCCTCGCCGGCTGGCTGGCTCGACGCGGTTATCCGGCATTCATCGTGCAGCGGCGCGGATTGTCCGACTCGCCCGCATGCGAGGCGCGCGCGGGGCTGCTCGAGCACGTGAAATTCGACCTGCCCGCGGTGCAGCGCGCGGTATCCGGCGCGCATGATCAGCCCGCCTTCTGGATCGGCCATTCCTTTGGCGGCGTGATGAGCGCGCTGGCCTGCGCACGTTATCTCGATCGCAGCCGTATACGCGGGCTGGTGCTGTTCGCCAGCCAGTTCGAAGTCGGCAAACGCATGCTCGATTGGCCGGCGAACGTGCTCACCCGCGGCCTGGCGCGATTACTCGGATATTTCCCGGCGCGCGCGGCCGGACTGGGGCCGGAGAACGAGCCTGTCGCTGCGCTCATGGATGCGACCCATTGGGTCGCCACCGGGCGTCGCGACGATTATCTATGCGAAACCCTGGCGCGGATCGATACGCCGGTTCTTGCCTTGTCGGGTGCGGCCGATCGGGTCGATCCCAGTAGCGGCTGCGAGCGCTTCATCGGCCACTTCAAAAGCGACGACAAACGCTTCGTACGCGCCGGCAGGGCCAGCGGCTACAGCGAGGATTTCGATCACCCGGGCATCGTCATCAGCAAGACGGCCCAGGCTGAAATCTGGCCGCAAGTGGCCGACTGGTTGCACGCACACTGTCCGGATACCCGGCCATAGGAATCGGTCGAGGAGTCTGCCGCCCCCCCTTTCATCGCCAGCACGACATCTCGCAGGCGTCGTCGATGCGTCTTACTACCCGTACCGACAACGCGCGAGGGCGCGCCACAGGCGCACCCACAGCCAATGATGATCGGGCGGCGCGGCGTCATCCGCGGCTAGTTCGTCGCGGTCCTGGTCCGGCGCCATGACATCAAACGTGCGCCTGTGGGGCACACCGCGCGCGTCCTCGTCGCGACAAAGTCTTCTGCCAAACACATGCGTCTTCCCGTCGTGGAGCCAACTTGCCATTCCACGATGCAATAGACGCGCCAGAAATTATTTCTTTCTAAATCAGATCACTGTCCCAATGCGCGAGGCCGAGTGATAGAAAAACCGACAGGGCGCCGCGCTCAGCCGACCGGCACTGAACGCGCACTTGAATGTTGCTAAAAAACAATAGATCGTACCGATCAGGCGCCGATCAGACTCTGTCCACAGACGCGCAATACGTTACCGGACACGCCACCCGCGCCCGGCGTGGTCAGGAAGGTAATCGCCTCGGCGACGTCGCGCGGCTCGCCGCCCTGCGACAGCGACGACAGGCGGCGGCCGGCCTCGCGCATGCCAAACGGCATTTCCGCGGTCATGCGAGTCTCGATGAAGCCCGGCGCCACGGCGTTGACGGTGACGCCGCGCTCGCGGTCGGTGGCCCCGCGACGCTCGACGAAGCCGATCAGCCCGGCCTTGGTGGCACCATAGTTGGTCTGGCCGCGATTGCCGGCGATACCGCCGATCGAACACAGGCAGATGACCCGGCCGTGTTCGTTGATGATCTGTTCGTCCGAAAGCACCGCATCGACGTCGATGATCGCCTGCAGGTTGATCGCCTGCACCATGTCCCAGTAGTGCTCGGGCATGTTCGCCAGTGTCTTGTCCCGGGTCACGCCGGCGTTGTGGATGACGATATCCACGCCACCGAACTTGTCCTTGAAGAAGTCGGCAATCTCGCGCGGCGCGTTGTCGTCGGTGATATCCAGCGCCAGTGCGGTGCCGCCGAACTCGGCCACGGTTTCCTCGAGCGTGTCCTGGTCCTGCGGAATATCCAGACACACCACCGTCGCGCCTTCGCGCGCCAGGCGCTGGGCGGTCGCGGCACCGATGCCGCGGGCACCGCCGGTGACCAGCGCGACCTTGTCCTTGAGCGGCTGGGTGCTGACCACGGTTTCCGGCATGATCCCGGCCCGGGTCACGGACAGCGGCTGACCATCGACAAAAGTGCTGTAGTCGGACAGAAAGAAACGCAGCGGCCCGGCGATCCGATCCTCCGCGTCCGGCTCGACGTAGAGCATGTTGGCCGTGGAGCCCAACTGGCCAATCTCTTTGGCCAGCGAACGCACAAACCCTTCCACGGCACGCGCGGCGGCGCTGGCGGAGACGCTTTCCATGGCCTGCGGCAGGCTTGCGAGCACGACGATGCGAGCATTGGTCGTGAGCTTGCGTGCCACCGGGTGAAAGAACGCATAGAGCGATTTCAGATCGGCCACGCCTTGCATGCCGGTGGCGTCGAAGACCAGGGCGTCGAATTTCTCGTCATCGGCGGGTTGCGGCGTGTCCGCACGCTCGACATTGGCACCGGTGCTTTCGAGCGCGACATCGATCTGGGCCGACGCGGTGGTGCCGGCGGTTGCGCCGACAAGCACTTTCTGGCCTTCCAGAAAGCGCTCCTGATAGGCGCCCTGTGCGCGCTCCAGCGTGACCGGCGTGGGTACGCCGACCGATTTCAGAACGCTGCGCAGGGTCGCGTTGGAAGACGCTTTGACCAGATAGTCACTCATGTTCGCTCCTCGAATTGGCGGATGACGACGGCAGCGCGGCCGTTTCGTCGTGCAGTGCAACATGATTGACTTTAAGCCGCCCGAATGTCAAAGCGAAGCACCAGCGCAGCATATTTCGAGAACAGTTATATTTTCCGAATACCGGAAGCGGCGACGCCCTGCGATCCGGCACGGCTTGATGTAGCATCTGCCGCACGCCAGCAGCGCTTTCGACTTTAGATTACGTCGGAGCGACGATCGCGGCGCGAGGAATACCGATGAGCCAAGAAAACGACAACAGCCTGCCGATCGATTCACGCACCCGAGCCATCATCGACGGGCTGCCACCCGACGATCGCGAGCAGTTGCAGGTGCAGATGAAGCGCGCCGCCGATCATCAGCGCCGCATGCTCGAAACAGCCCTCGAGGACGCGGTCCGCATGGTGCCGGCACCGTTGCGAAAACGGGTTCAGAAGCTGTTCTTAGGATGAGAGACGCCGCCACCCGCGCCGAACTGGTCAAACTCGCCCGTATTCTCGATACCGACCTCGAGAACGTGGAATATCTGAGCTATCTCGAAGCCGAGCGGCTGCGCGTGCTGCGTGAAGGCATCACCGAGGCACTGTTCGAGAAATTCCGCTCCAGCTTTACCGGTTTTGCCCGCCTGTCGTCGCTGCTGCCGCTGTCGATCAGTGCAAGAATCTCGGAGCGTGTGCTCGGCCCCACCCTGTCCGGACGCATCGCTGGCGAAATGCCGCCGCAGAAAGCGATCGACATGGCATCGAAGCTGTCCGATGACTTTCTGGCGGATACCTGCCTGCAACTCGACCCGGTGCGTGCGCGTCCGATCATCGCTGGTTTTCCGGTCGACCGGGCCGTTGCCATCACGCGCATCCTGCTGGCCCGCAAAGAGTTCATCACCATGGGGCGGTTCGTGGACGTACTCCCCCGGGACACGCTTTTTGCCGCCACCGACGCTATTGTCGACGAGGCCGATCTGCTCGAGATCAGTTTCTTTGTCGAAAACAGCGAGCAGCTCGATCAGGTGATCGACTATCTGGGCATCGAGCGGCGCGAAGCGGTGATCCAGGCCGCTGCCAAGGAAGACCTCTGGCCGGAGGTGATCGTGACGCTGCTGCGTATCGGCCACGCATCCCGCACCGCCCTGGCCGAGCTGGCCCTGTCGCAGGACGCGTCCACGCTGGATTCCCTCATTCGGGCGGCCGCGGAGAACGATCTCTGGCCCGCGTTGCTGCAGCTGGCCGACGAACTACCGGATGATGCGATTGCGCGTCTGTCCGAGCAGCCCGCATTCGACGAGCCGGTCGTGATCCGCAGCGTCATCGACTCGGTGGTGGCCAACGATCTCTGGGACGAGTTGCAACGGCAGCTGCCGAGCATGGGACAGGCACGCTGCGCGCGTCTGTTGCAGGTCGGGGCCAGCGAACGGGCGCCGTTCTTGTCGGAGCTGGACAAACGTCTGCGAACCGAGGAAAGCGAGCTGGCCACGCTGCGCGCCGGGGCCGCGGCGCTCGACAAGAGCACGCGCGAGAAAGCGCTGGCGGCCTGCGGCGACGGTGCCCTGGCGCATATTCTTGCCGAGGCCGGCAAGCCATAGCTTCGCGATGGCCGCGGCCGCGCTGACCCGCGTGTTCCCGACCAGCTGTACAAGGTCTAGCCGTATTGCGCCTCGACCTTGTCCACTTCGGCGACGTACTGCGCCATGGCGTCTTCCCGGCTCATGCCCTTCACATCGCGCCACGCCTGCCACTTGCAGCGGGCGATCGGATTGAACATACCCGGTTTCTTGCCGGATACGTCGCCGTCGACCGCCTGCCGGTAGAGCGCATACATTTTCAGTTTGTAGTCATTGGACGGTTTGAAGCGGCCATCCTCGGGCGCATTGCTGACCTTGTCGACGGCGGCTCTGAAACGACTTTGCAGATCGGACATACCACACTCTCTGCGCAAACAATGGACTGCTGAATCTCACCGGACCGCTCGGGCGTCGAATGCCCGTCAACCCGGCGATTGCGATACCGTGCGCGACGCGTCGGCGCGCGACGCCCTGGCCAGACGTGGCGCCAGCCAGTCGAGGATCGCCGCGTAGACATCGTCGTGGTGCATGAGCGCGAAATGATTCATGCCGTAGAAGATACGGCCGTCCTGATCGCGCGCGCTCAGACGCCGGCTCGGCACGCTGGAATGGCCCACGGCACTGCGCACCGGCACCAGCAGATCGCCCAGCCAGCGGCCGAGCGGATCCTCGTCGCGTCGGCCCAGCGTCGCCGCCACCAGAAAATGGCCGACGTGGTCGAGTGTCGGCATGGACGCCGCGGGCGTGCTACCACCGGCGTTGCCATCATCCTTCTGCCAGTCCTCGTCCCGCAGATAGCCGTGACTCAGATCCTTCACCCCGGCGCTGCGGATATCGCCCAGGGCAGCGAACGGCCGCGTGTAGGAAATCCGGGTCAGCGAATGATTGAAGCGGTTGCCCAGGCGTTCCAGCGGCGCACCCAGATGCGGCGACCCGAGGCAGATCAGATCGGCCAGATGATCGACCCATGTGTGCCCGGCTTGTCGGGCGTAGTGACAGGCACTGCGCGCCACCAGCCCGCCCATGCTGTGACCGACAATGGTCAAGCGCTCGATGGCCACGGGATAGGCCTCGAACAGCGATTGCATCAGTCGGGCCAGATCGCGTCCGTTGCTGGAGATATGCCGGCCGCTGTTGTAGCGCAGCCGCAGCGCGCTGTAACCGAGATCCGCGGTCAGACGCGCGCCGAAATCGGGGCGTTCGCCCTGGCGCCATTGGCGATCGTTCATGCCCAGGCCGTGAATCATGACCACGAGCCGCGGCGACGGCTCGCGCAGCGATACCGACAAGCCATTGCGCGTCAGCGAGATCGGGCGCCCGTCATCGGCCACGAATGCCATCGACAGGGCCAGTTCGTTGCCGCTTCGCTCGAGATAATCACCGAAGGCGCCGTTGACCGCGCTATGCAGGCCCAGCGACAGCCGTTCGGGTATATCGCGCTTGCGCGCCGGCACCAGGGTTTCGGCCAGCCCTGCGAGTTGGCTGACGCCGAAGAAACTCAGGCGGCCGATATCGCGCACGCGCCCGTAGACGAAATCGCTACCCATGCCGATTCCCAGGCCGATCGGCCGCGCCGCCGGGTTCAGGCGCGTCACCGTGCCGGTCACGGCCTGATGCACGCCGTTGACGATATTCACGGTGCCGACAAAGGCGTCGGCAGCCAGCGCGAGCCCGCCGCGAACCCACACACGCCGGCCGCCGGCCTGCAGGTCGGCGCGGGCGCAGGAAACCGCGGTTTGCTGTCTGTCGTCGGTGTTCGATCGCGTCATAGGCTGCGACATTGCCAGGAAATACTGCTGAGCAGTTGCCCGAGCGCCAACAGATGCCCGCCCAGAATCGCCTTGCCCGTCACCAGCAGACCCGCGGACAGCTCACGCGATGGGTCGGCCCAGCCTAGGATATTCATGAACCCCAGATGACCATAGGCCTTGCCGGTCATCGGGCCATAGAGCCCGAACGGATTGACGCCCAGCATGAAGCCTTCGCTGTAGCGCATCGGAATCTTGAGGGTGTGATCGAAGCGCAGACTCACCGCCGGACGGACGGCACGGCGGATGGTTTCCGGTGCAAGTACCTGCCTGCCTCCATAAACACCGTCGTCCAGCAGCATCTGATAGAAACGCGACAGTTCCTCCGCGGTGGAGTACAGATTGCCCGCGGGAATGACCGCATCCATGAAATAGTCGCTGTTGGAAATCTCCACGACCTCTTCGAAATCCGCGGACAGCGCCTTTCTGGCGAGCATCGAAATAGGGAAACGCACCGGCTGGCCGGCCACGTAGTTCCTGGCCACCCGCGTACGCGAGCGCCGGTCCATGCCATAGGTGAAATAGCGCATGCCCAGGGGCTGGCGCAGGCGTGTATCCAGATACTCGGTAAAGGCCATACCGGTAACGCGCTGGATGATTTCGGCGAGAATGAACCCGCCGGTAATGGCGTGATAGGCCAGCCGCTTGCCACCGCGCTCGGCCGGTGCCGCACAGATCAGCTCGATACAACGGTTCCAGTCGAGCAGGGTTTCCGGGCCGGATTCGGCCGCCGCCACGTTGAACATGGGAAAGCCGCCGCGATGCGACAGCACCTGGGCGATCGTGGTGCGGTGCTTGCCGCCACCGGTGAACTCCGGCAGGTAATGCGAAATCCGCTCGCCCAGGTCGATGCCGCCCTCTTCGGCCAGCTTGTGTACGAGAATCGCGGTCATCGCCTTGCTCGCCGAGAACAGGCAGATCGGGGTATCGGGTTCCGCCAGCCGCGCATAAGGCCCGTGCGTCTCGCCCGGGCCACCGCCACGTCCGTAGCCAATCGAACGGTTGAGCACGATCTCCCCGCGCCGGCGCAGACAGAAGGTGATCGCCGGAAAAGCGCCGCTGCGGTACAACGATTCGACCCCGCCCCAGATCGAATCCACCGCCGAAGCGGACAGACCGACCGCATGGGGCGAGACTTCTGCCGCCGCGTCGACGCCGGTGACATGGGCGAGCCCGCCGTCACCGACGTTGACCAGTCTGGAGCCGAGCATGGTGCGTGTCATGAAGCCTTGCGCAGGTCCGTCGGGCGGCCCTCGGCCTCACGCGCCGCATCCGACAGCGGGTTGAGCAGATATTCCTTGCTGAAATCGTCGGTCAGCAACACGTCGTAGCGCATCGTGTCGTAGTCGCGAATACCCTGTGCCTGAGCCGCGGTGAGAATATGCTTCGAGACCGCGCTCGTGAGCTGCTCTTCGACAGTCTCGCCTTCGATCTCGCCATGCTTCACGCCGCGCAGGAACTCGCTGTAGTCACCGTCGATCTCCTGCAGTTTGTCGAAGGCGCCCATGAGACGACCGGTGGGGTCGTCCTTGCCGCGACCGATATAGATGTCGTAACTCATGCGCTTGCCGAACGGGGTATCGAGCTTCATACCGAGCATCATCTCGCAAACGGCCGTGTTCATGTCGTCGGTGGGCCCGTCAAAACGCCGGCCGGTCGGCAGCGCGATCATCTTGAGAACAGGGCGCACCGCCTTGACCGGGAAGTTGCGTACGAACTCGAAGAAGGCTTTCTCGATCTCGAACAGATGATATTCCAGCGCCCATGTCGCATGGACGGTGTCTTCGTCGGTGCCGCCATGGACTTCATAGGCCTTGAGCGTGGCCGAGGCCATATACAGATGCGAGAGCACGTCGCCCAGGCGCGCCGAGGTGGATTCCTTGAGCTTGAGCGCGCCACCGAGCGTGCCCATGGACAGATCGGCACAGAAGGCCAGCGCCGCCGAGAAACGCTCCATGTTCTGGTAGTAGCCAGACATGGCGTTGTCGACCGGCGCTTTTGCCAGGCGCGCGCCAGTGATCGCCAGCGTGAATGCACGCACCGCGCGATTCACCGAAAACCCGATATGCGAGAACAGCAGGCGGTCGAATTCCTTCAGGCCGGCCTTGAAGTCGGGATTGTGAGCGGCTTCCATTTCGCTGTAGACATAAGGGTGGCAGCGGATCGCGCCCTGGCCGAACACCATGAGGCTGCGCGTCATGATGTTCGCGCCCTCGACCGTGATCGCCACCGGCAGCGCCTGATAGGCGGCGGCCAGATAATTGCGCGGGCCCATGATGATGCCGCGACCCGAGTGGATATCCATCGAGTGATTGATCACCGTGCGCATCATCTCGGTGGCGTGGTACTTGACCATCGCCGTGACCACGCTCGGCGTGCAGTGATCCACCCCGGAGGCGGTCAGGTTGCGCACGTTCTCGAGGATGTAGGCATAGCCGCCGATCACGCCCAAGCCTTCCTGCACGCCCTCGAAGTTGCCGATCTCGGTGCCGAACTGGCGCCGAATGCGTGAATAGGCCGCGGTGATGCCGTACATGCCCTTGCCGGTGGCGGTGGACAGCGCCGGCAGCGAAATGCCACGTCCCGCGGACAGGCATTCGACCAGCATGCGCCAGCCCTTGCCGGCCTGCTCCGGGCCGCCGATGATCGAATCGATGGGCACGAACACATCGTCGCCCTGGATCGGACCATTCTGGAAGGTCGCACCCGGGAAATGCCGGCGACCGATGTTCACGCCCGGCGTATCGGTGGCCAGCAGCGCACAGGTGATGCCGTAATCGACCGTATCGGGATCGCCGAGCAGGCCGTCCGGATCCTTGAGCTTGAAGGCCAGGCCCATCATGGTCGCCACCGGCGCCAGGGTGATATAGCGCTTGTTGAAGGACAGGCTCAGGCCGAGCACTTCCTCGCCGTCGACGGTGCGCTTACAGACGACGCCCGTGTCGGGCATCTTGGTGGCATCGGAGCCGACTTCCACGCCGGTGAGCGCGAAGCACGGCAGTTCCTTGCCGCTGGCCAGGCCCGGCAGCCATTTGTCCTGTTGTTCCTTGGTGCCGTAATGCACCAGCAGCTCGCCCGGGCCGAGCGAGTTGGGCACCATCACGGTCACCGCCGCGGTCAGCGAGCGGGTCGCAATCTTGGCCACCACGCAGGACTGACCATAGGCCGAAAAACCCAGGCCGCCGTGCTCTTTCGGGATGAGCATGGCGAAGAAGCCGTTGTTGCGGATATAGTCCCAGACGTCTTCGGGCAGATCCTTGAGCTCGAAATTGACCTGCCAATCATCGATCATCGCGCACAGCTGGTCAGTCTCGTTATCGAGAAACGACTGTTCTTCTGCGGTCAATTCGGTGAGCTTGAAGTCCAGCAGCTGTTTCCAGTCCGGGCGGCCACGAAACATCTCGGCCTCCCACCAGACATCGCCGGCTTCCAGGGCCTCTTTTTCGGTCGCACCCATTTCCGGCAGGATCTTGCGGAACACGCCGTACAGGCGTGTCGTGAGCAGCGCGCGGCGCAGCGGCACGACGTTGAAAACCAGCGCCGGAATCGCCACCAGCACAGCCAGGATCGTAAATCCGATCGATCCCACAATACCCACGGCCCACAGCGCGACGATCACGGCCACCGTTAGGCCCGTGAATACCGCCAGCGACACGCCACGGTAGAGCAATGTCCAATACAGTCCGATCAGGACCAATGCAACAATCAAACCTGTCATGACAATGTGTCCGTAGTCTGTTGGCTTGCCGTTTGCCGCACTGACCCCATGTCAGTCTGCGGGGAAACGCGTAAACTTCGAAAAATAATTGTTTTCAGATAATACCAAGCCCTTGTTAGGCGTCAAGCAGGCATGAAGCTGTGAAAGAAACCGAATCCGACCTCCCCCGCGCCACTCGCGGCCGCCGTCGCGGCTACCGCGGCCTGAGCGCCGAAGAGCTGCGCAAGCAGCGTCATCAACGGCTTATCGCGGCCGGCACCGAGCTTTTCGGCGAGCGTGGCTATGCGGCCACGCCAATCGAAGCGGTGTGTTCGCACGCCAAGGTATCGACACGGCATTTCTATGAGCAGTTCGAAGGCCGCGAATCGATTCTGCACGCGGTCTACGCCGCGCTCGTCGACAGCATGGAAGACATCGTGCGCGCCCAACTTACCGAAAGCCGCGCGCCGCTGACCCAGCGTGTCGCCGATACCATCGAAGCGGCCGTGTTCTACCTGCTCGACGAGCCCCAGCGCGGGCGCATCCTCTGCATCGAGGCGGTCGGTGTATCCGAGGTCATGGAAAAGAAGCGCCGCCAGACCACGCATAACCTGGCCGATATCATCGACCGCTACGCCTCGCTCATGGCCGAGACCGGCGTACTGCCGGAGCGCGACTATCACCTGCCGGCCGTCGCACTCGTGGGCATGTTCAACGAACTGATCGCCGAATGGCTGACAGAAGACACCGGCCTGACCGCGATGGAAATGGCGCGCGAGGCCAAGATCCTGTTCCGGGCGATGATGTTCGGCGCCCAGCACTACCAGCCGACCGATGGCGACACCGACCCGCTCGACGGACCCACGGACCTCTAGCGCTGGCTACCCCGACGCTGGCCGACTATAGCGATACGTCGCCGTCGGCCAGCGCAGCGCGTGTGCCGTCGTCGATTTTGTCGTAGCGGTCGGCACCGCTTGTGAGCATGAATACCGGCTCGTCGCCCTCGGGCGCATAGCCCTGCTTCTTGAGATCGACCTTGCGATATTTCATGGTGCCGGTGACGTCCTGCTCGGGACGCAGGCGGATGAATACCGGGATCGCGAAGGCGGGCAACTCCTTGCGCAGGTGGGCGACCAGTTTGTTCCAGTCGATATCCGCAAGCTTGTTTTTCGGCGTGATTGCGGCCATGCCGGCCCGCCCGTCCGAGTGCGGCACGGCGACGCCGTAGACCACCGCTTCCTCGATCTGCTCGAAGGCGTTGAGGGCATTCTCCACCTGCGTGGTCGCCACGTTCTCGCCCTTCCAGCGGAAAGTGTCGCCCAGACGATCGACGAAGGCGATATGGCGCATGCCCTGCACGCACACCAGATCACCGGTGTTGAAATAGCAGTCGTCCTTGTCGAAGACGCCGTGGAACAGTTTCTTCTCGCTGGCCGCGGGATCGGTATAGCCTTCGAACGGT
Source organism: Salinisphaera aquimarina (assembly GCF_042643355.1). Lineage (NCBI taxonomy): Bacteria > Pseudomonadati > Pseudomonadota > Gammaproteobacteria > Salinisphaerales > Salinisphaeraceae > Salinisphaera > Salinisphaera aquimarina. The sequence goes on along the minus strand of NZ_JBHRSS010000003.1, from coordinate 1,434,899 downwards.
GCAAAATCGGTGACCTTGTTGAGCAGCAGGCCGACCTCGCCCCGGGCCACCTGTTTCATCTTGTTTTTGTCGTCCCTGACCGGCTCCTCGGTCTCCGGGTCATAGGCGACCACCGCGTAGGGCAGCGGACAGAAACCGGCGGTGCGGTCCATGTTGAAGCCGTTGACGAAAACCAGATTGCCTTCGCTGGCGCCGTAGAACTCACACACACGGCCGATGCCGAAGCGGCCCTTGAACTCGTCCCATATATCCGGCCGCAGGCCGTTGCCGATCACCGCGCGCACATCGTGCCGGCGATCGTTTTCATGCGGCTCGGCCTGCAGCAGGTAACGGCAGAGCTCGCCGATATAACAGAACACCGTCGCTCTGTGATGGCGGATATCCGGCCAGAATCCGGACACGCTGAACTTGGGCGCGAGCGCAAACGTGGCGCCGGCACACAATACCGACGACCACGACACCGTCAGCGCATTGTTGTGATATAGCGGCAGCGCGCAGTAGAAGCGATCGGCCGGGGTCAGTCGCAGACCGGCCATGCCCATGCCGGCACCGGCGCGCAGCCAGCGGCTGTGGCTCATACGCGACGCCTTGGGCATGCCCGTAGTGCCGGAGGTGAAGATATAGAAGCAGGTGTCCTTGCTCGACACCGTGTAGGCGTCGTCGATATTGCCGGTCGCCTGTCCCGACGCCTGCTCGAGAAAATTCCGGTAGCCCACCGGCACGGGGTCAGTGGCGCTGTGGCCCACAAACCAGACCGGGTCGACGCCGGCCAACGCTTCGTTGTCGCGAATTTCAGCGAACGCTTCCTGCAGTTCCGGCCCGACCAGCATGGCCGTAGGTTTGACCGTACCCAGACTGTGGGCGAGCACGTCGCCGCGCTGCTTGGTGTTGCACATCGCCGCCGCGGCGCCGAGCTTGGCGAGCGCGGCGACGAGGATCAGCGTTTCCGGGCGATTGCCGAGCAGCACGCCGACGACATCGCCCTTGCCCACGCCACCGGCCTTGAGCGAGCGCGCGAAGCGATTGGCACAGGCATTGAGCTGGGCGTAGTTGTAGCGCTGCGTCTCAAAGGTGAGCGCATCGTGATGCGGGCGCCGCCCGGCATGGGCCTCGATGAGCGTGGCGATGGTCATGTTGTCGCGGAAATTCGACATCAGCAGCAGGCCGACGCCGCGCAACAACCGGTCGATGCCGCTGAGCTTGTCGGCGCTGGGCTTGAGCACATCCCAGGCACTGATCGTATCGCGATTGTGTTCACTCATCGACCGTTCTCCTCCTCGATATCCTTGTTATCGGCAAACAGGAAAATAATTCTTTTCTCTATGCGGTCAGCTTATCAGTCATGCCGTACGGGCGTTCGATCGGCGCCGAACGGGGCACGGGCTGCGTCGCCATCGAGCGCGACCGGCGCCGGCCTGCAGTCCTGCCAGAGCGCGTTGCCGTAGGGACTCATGCGTACCGAAAACCGCTGCAACCGCGGATACATCTTCATGTCGCGACGCACGCGCTCCATGGTGTTGCGCAACTGGGTGTCGGCCATCAGCAACTCGTACTCATCGGCCAGGCGATCGTCCTCGGGGCCGGCCTCGAACACGCCCATGTTGAGCAGATCGCTCATGTATTGGGGCACGTAGTCGCGCAGCAGCACACCGGCATCACGGCCCAGGGAACTGGTATTGGCGAGCACGAGGGCACCGGTGGAACCGGCCGGCAGGCGCGATGCGGTGACGTGACACAGCGGCGCGATCTCCTTGTCTGCCAGCAGCGCCATCATCGCGACCTGATCGGGCACCAGCCGCGACAGCGTCTGCCGGTAAAGGCGCGCGCGCGCGGCGTCCGGATCCACGCCCCGCGACTCGGCCAGCAGGCTGGCCAGCATCTCCGACGGGGCGCGCACCGGATCGGCGCCGCGGCGGTGGCGAACCGCGCCCTGCATGGCTTCGTCAGCGGCCTGTTCGGCGATCGCATCCAGACGCTGCTTGAGTTCGGTCATGGCCCAACTTTCTGCATCCTGGAAGCGGCGCACGGCGGAGCCTGCGACCGGCCAGTCCTCGGCGGCACGTGCAGCCTGGCGCAATAACTGGAAGGCACGCGGCGTGCGCACTTTCAGACTCTTGTTCGTTGCCATCCCGTTTCTCCAAAACAACCGCAGCGCGAGTCGACGATCAGCCGCCGAAGCGCTCCATGAACACGCTCGAGAACAGCACGATCAGCTGGAACCAGCCGACCGCCAGCCCCAGCGCGGCGCCCACTGCAATGAGAATCCATTCGTCTTCCTCGAACGCCGGCCGCAGCATGCCTTCGAACTGAAGCGGGCTGAGGTTCTGCAGCCGCGTGATCAGCGTTTCCTGGATCGCCATTGCATCATGGGCATAGCCGGTCATGTGCGACAACGTCTGCGGCATGCGCGCGACGACCTCGCGCACGGCGTCCGCCTTGATCTGTTCGTAGTCCTCGCTGCCCAGACTCCAGGCCACGAACGGCCGCGCGACGCTGGCACTGTCGTCGATCGCCTGCTGGACCTCGCGCTGGACCAGCGCGAACAGCTTCTCGGCATAGGGTCCATTGAGGATTTCCTCAAGGATGTTCTGCGGGGTGAGAATCTGGGTGGCGACCAGGCTGCCGTAGTCGGCCGCCACTTCCTGCTGGCGCTTGAAGAACAGGCCCTGGATCGTGAATCCCGGCACACGGATCGGCTTCTTGGGGTTGAAGATCATCTTGAGCGCTAGCCAGTTGGTCGCCCAGCCCACGAGCAGACCGAACAGCGGCAGCAGCCACCAGGCCTGGAAGAACACCCAGATCGCCATCTGGATCAGACCGAACACGAAGCCAAAGTAGGCCCCCGAACGGCCGATGAAGACGAATTCGTCGCGGCCGGTCTCCAGAAAGATACGGTTGAGCAGATTCTTTTCGCGCACCAGCACGCGCGTGATCATGCCCTTGAGATCGAACATGTAGCGTACGTTGGTACGCACTTCATCCATCAGCTCACGAATGATGCTCGGCGCCTGGGCGCGCACGCGCCGTTTGATCTGGCTGCGCACCATGTCGGGCAAGGCTTCCCACAGGCGCGGGTGGTGGCGCCGCATCACCGTATCGGTGATCTCCTCGGTGAGCTCGATCATGGGTTGTTCGAGTTCGGCGGCGACCCGGTCGGAATCCAGCCGGCCGAAGATTTCTTCTTCGGTGATCAGCGATTCGGTGATCGTGTCCACCGAGATACCGGTCATCTTGGAGGCCTTGCGCGGCACGATGCCCTGCCAGCCGAGCCAGGGCTTCCAGACGCCGACGAATTCGATCGGATGGAACATCATCTTGATCGCGACCACGTTGGTCACGTAGCCCACGGCCGCGCTGATCACCGGCATGGACAGATATTTCCATGTCTCGATGCTCAGATAGAGAAAATGTCCGTCCATCGCTTTCGGACGATGCCTGCGGGCACCGCCGCCACTCCTCGGATCGCTGTCGCCTCTCGGGAGCGACTGATTATGGTGAGCCGGTCAACCCGGCGGCGCCACTGTGACATCGCGCGTTGTCACTATACATCAGCGAACGCCGGCCGCAGTCGTCGGTACGCGGCTGTTCGGTAAAGCCTGCCGGCATGGTGCGCGTATCGGGTCCATGCAGACGGGCGTTGATACGCGCCAGTTCATTGAAATCGAGCACGCCCGCGGCCTGGCGCAGTTGCAAGCGCGCGATAGCGTGGTCGTACCAGGCCTGCTTGCGATCAGCGCGCCGCTGCACCAGCGTGATCTGGGCATCGATCACGTCGAGGATGGTGCGATTACCCAGATGATAGCCGGCCTGGGCGGCGTCCAGCGCGGTCTGGCCGGAGTCGATCGCGCGATCGAGCGCGTGCAGGCGCCGCGCCGTGGTCGCCACGCCGCGATAGGCGTTGTTGATATCGATGAGCAGTTGCCGACGCGCGCCAATCAGATCCAGCCGCGCCTGCTCGGCGTTGTACTGGGCCTCGGATACCGCCGCCGTAGTCGCACCACCGGCGAACAGCGGCAGCTCCAGTTGCACCCCGATCGACTGGGTCTCGTTGATCAGATTCGCCTGACCGCCGCCGGCACCGAACGGGAACAGCTGTTCCTGGCGGCCGATGCTGCCGACCAGATCTACGGTCGGGAAATGGCCGCCGCGCTGCGCGGAGATATCCTGGCGAGCGGCGCGCCAGGCGGCGTTCGCCGAAGCCACGGTCGGCGAATTGACCAGCGCCGCGTCCAGCCAGCCTTCGCGGTCGCGGGCGCCGCTGTCGTTGGCCGTCGCCGGCATCGCCTCGGTCTCGTCGATGACCGACAGCAGCGCCGGTGCCCGGCCGGTGAGCGCGATCAGGGCATCGCGCGCCGAGGCGAGATCGTTCTCGGCGCTGATCGCGTCGATCTCTGCGCTATCCAGGCTCGACTGCGCCTCCTGCTGATCGGTGATCGGATCGAGCCCGGCCTCGTAGGCCGCGTTGGCGCGATCGAGCTGACTCTGGATCGAGCGCTGCTGTTCACGTGCCGACTGCAGCGCATCGCGCGCAGCGAGCACATCGAAATACGCCTGGGCGACGCGCACGATCAGATCCTGCTCGGCGGCCGACAGCGACAGCCGCGCCTGATCGCTGCGCGCCGCGGCCGCATCCTTGTTCTGCCAGGCCGTCCAGTTGAACAACGGCTGATTGAGATTCAGCGAATACGAGTTCTGGGTCGAGCTGGTCTTGCCGCCGCCACCGCCGCCAAACAACCCACCGCCCGCGGCCGCATCGCCGCCACCGGGGCTTTCGAACGTCTGATCCTGGGTCACGTCGGTATAGGCCGCACTCGCCGACAGGTTGGGCAGCAGCTGACCGCGCGCCTGGCGATAGCGCGCCCCGGCCGCACCGGCTTCGGCCTTGGCGGTAAGCAGATCGGTATCGTTGCGCAGCGCCTGATCGTAGGTATCGAGCAGGTTCTGGGCGGCCGACGCCGGCAACGCCGTTGTCGCCATGACAACGCCGATAGAACACAGCGCGGCCAAGCGGAGCAGGTTGCGATGGATCATGACGAGGCCTCGCGGCGGCGCGCCCAGCGTTCGGCCGCGCGCGCGCCGAGAATGAGCATGCAGGGCGTGAGAATAAGCGTAAGCAGGGTCGAGAACAGCAGCCCTCCGACGATGGCGGTCGCCAGCTGCGTCCACCACTGCGTCGACGGCGCACCGAAGGTGATCGAGCGGCCGAGGATGTCCACGTTCATCTGCAGCACCATCGGCAGCAGGCCCAGAATCGTGGTCACGGTGGTCAGGATCACCGGGCGCAGACGTTCCGCCCCGGTCTGGCGCACCGCGTTCCAGGCATCCATGCCGGTGGCCCGGTTCACGTTGTAGGTATCGATGAGCACGATGTTGTTGTTGACCACGATCCCGGCCAGCGCGATCACGCCGATGCCGCTCATCACCACGCCGAACGGCTGGCCGGCGATGAGCAGGCCCAGCAGCACGCCGATGGTGGAGAACAGTACCGCCGAGAGAATCAGGAACGACTGATAGAAACTGTTGAACTGGGTGAGCAGGATCACGCCGATAAGCGCGACAGCGACGCCGAAGGCCTTGGACAGGAACGACTCTGCGTCGGCCAGATCCTCGCTTTCGCCCTTGAAGGTGATGTCCACGCGCGGATTGAGCCCGGCGTCGGCGACATGGGCGCCGATCCAGTCGCGCAAGGCGGTCAGCTGGGCGGCGACGAGCTTGCCGTCGGCGACGCCCGATTCCACCGTGATCGTGCGCTGACCGTCGGTGCGTTCGATAGTCTCGACCTTGGGCGCGGCCACGCGATCGACGAAATTGCTGATCGGTACCAGACCGCTGGCGGTCTGCACGCGCAGATCGTCGAGCGATTGCAGATTGCGCGCATGGTCGGGAAAGCGCACGCGGATATCGAGTTCGTCGGTAGCATCATCGGGCCGGTATTCGCCCACCTTGATGCCCTGGGTGACCAGTTGGATGGCCTGGCCGATGGTCGCCACGTTGGCGCCGTAGCGGCTGGCCTCGGCGCGGTCGACGTCGATCCGCCATTCCAGGCCCTGGTTCGAGCGCGTGTCCTGGATATCGGTGAACCCGCCCACCGCGGCCATGCCGCGGCGCACGAAGTCGGTGGCCTTGTCGAGCGCGGCGCCGCCGGGGCCGGCGATCTCCAGTTCGACCGGTTTGGCCTGGGTCGGGCCCTGCTCCTGTTTCTGCACGTCGGTACGAATGCCGGGGATATCGGCGATCTGTTCGCGTACGTCCGCCAGCACCTGCTCGGCCGGCCGGCGCACGCCCCAGGGTTTGAACTCGAGCTGGACCTGGCCGATCACGTCATCCGCCGTGCCCTGCCGGAATGCGCCCTGGCCGGACGTACCCGTGCGCGTATAGACCGACTCGAAGGCGTGCATGGCCAGCACCTTGTCCTCGACCTGGCGCACCAGCCGGTCGGATTCGTCCACCGACAGCTGGCCGCGGGCATGAATCTGGATCACCGCGTTGTCCGGCGAGATATTCGGAAAGAACTCCACGCCCTTGCCGAATGTGCCATAGGCCACGATCGCGGCGAAGAACAGCAGCACCGCGCCGATCACGGTCTTGCCGGCATGGCCAGCAAAGAACTCGAGCGCTGCCACATAGCGGCCGGTGAAACCGCGCAGCGGCTGGCCCGGCTGCCAGACCGCATCGGCGCCGCCCGGCGCCGAGCCGCCGATCACCGCCCCCAGGGTGGGCACGAAGATCATCGCCATCAGCAGCGACGCACTCAGCACCGCGATCAGCGTGATCGGCATGTAGCGCATGAACTCGCCCACCACGCCCGGCCAGAACAGCAGCGGCGCGAACGCCGCCAGCGTCGTTGCCGTCGAGGAGATGATCGGCCAGGCCATGCGCTGGGCCGCGTGCATATAGGCCGAACTTCGAGTTTCGCCGTCGGCGAGAAAACGATCGGCCAGTTCCACTACCACGATAGCGCCGTCGACCAGCAGCCCGAGGGCAAGGATCAGCGCGAACAGCACCACGATGTTCACCGACAGGCCCATCGCCGCGAGCACCAGAATGCCGAGCAGGAACGAGCCCGGAATCGACACCCCCACGAGCGTGCCGGCGCGCAGGCCGAGGATGCCCACGATCACGATCATCACCAGCAGAATGCCGCTGACCACGTTGTTCTGCAGATCGCCGAGCAGATTGACGACATCCTTCGAAGCGTCCTGCGAGAAATTCACCTGTACCGCGTCCGGCCAGTTCTGCTGCAGGCCCAGCACGGTATCGCGCACGGCGGCGTTGGTATCGATGATATTCGCGCCGATGCGCTTGGTGACTTCCAGCGCCAGCGTGGGCGCGCCGTTGAGGCGCGCATAGCTGTCGCGATCGGCATAGCTGCGGCGCACGCTGGCCACATCGCCCACGGTCACGACCTGATCGCCGGCCTGCTTGACCGCGGTATTGCGCAACGCGGCGAGATTGTCGATCACCCCCGGCACCTTGATCGAAAACCGCCCGGCCCCGGATTCGATCGCCCCGGCCGGCACCAGCTGGTTGTTCTGCTGGACCGAGTTGAACACCTCCTCCAGCGACAGGTTGTAGGTCTCGAGCTTGAGCGGGTCGATATTGATCTCGATCTGCTCGTCGCGATCACCGGCGATATCGGCTTCGAGCACGCCAGGGATGGCCTCGACCGCGTCCTGTACGTCCTCGGCCAGATTGACCAGCACCCGCTCGGAGACATCGCCGTAGAGATTGACCACCAGCACCGGGAACAGCGCCACGTTGACCTGATTGACGGTGGGCTCGTCGGTCTCGTCCGGCAGATCCGCCTTGGCGATATCGACCTGGTTGCGCACGTCGTCCAGCGCCTTGTCGGGGTCGAAACCGGCCTCGAATTCCATGATCACGCTGGCATGGCCTTCCGAGGCGGTCGCACTCAGCTCCTTCAGGCCCTCGATGGAGCGCAGCTCCTGCTCCATCGGTTTGACCAGCAGCCGCTCCGCGTCCTCCGGCGAGATCCCCTGATGGGTCATCGACACATAGATGGTCGGGATATCGATATCCGGCGAGGATTCCTTGGGGATATCGCGATAGGCGAGCGCGCCGGCAAACAGGATCACGACCAGGCCGAGCACTACCGTGCGCGGACGCGAGAACGCCGCCGCGATCAGTGCGTTCATGGACGGCTGTCGCTGTCCGCGGCCGGTTGTGCCGGGGCCTGCTTGGCGGCCGCGGGGGTGTTCGCCGGGCCTGCGCCGCGCGCGCTGGCAGTGGCGTCGTCCACCACCCGTACGGTATCGCCGGCGCGCACGAAGCCCTGCCCGGTGGTGATCAGCCGCACCCGTTCGGGCAATCCGCCCAGCCACAGTTCATCGTTGCCGGACTTGACGATATCGGCGGGGTGAAACTCGACCACATCGTCTGCGTTGACCGTCTTCACGCCCATGTCGCCGGCCTCATTGAGCGTGAGCAGGTCGGCGGCCACCTTGTGCGCGGACACCTGCTCCAGCGGCAGGATCAGCTTGGCGGACGCGCCAGAGACCAGGCGCCCGTCGGGATTGTCGACTTCCAGTTCGACCGGATAGGTGCGGGTGTCGGTATCGGCCTCGGTGGCGACATAACGCACCCTGCCCTGCACCGTGCGCCCGTCGACCAGGCGCGCGCTGCCAGGCTGGCCGGGCTCGATCAGGGCGACGTCCTTTTCGGCCAGATCGCCGTTGACCACGAACGGGTCCTGCTGGATCACGCGCGCGATCTCATCGCCCACGCCGACGTAATCGCCAACCTCGACCGGCCGTGTTTCCAGCACCCCGGCGAACGGCGCGCGGATGACGGTGTTGTCGATATCCTGCTGGATCTGGGCGAGCTGAGCCCGGGCGGCTTCCAGGTCCGATTTCGCCTGCGCCATGTCGGTGGCGGTCTGATACCCCTTCTCCGACATCTTGCGCACGGCGTTGTATTGCAGCCGGCGCTGTTCGACCACCGCGCGGGCCTCGTTCCGGGAGGCACTGCGCTCATCGAGCGCGATACGCACCAGCACTTCGCCCTTGCTGACACGCTTGCCGCGTTCGGCCTCGACCGCCCGCACCCGGCCCGCGGTGCGGGCGCGCAGTGTTACCGCGCGATCGGGCGCGGTGCGGCCGTTCAACTCGGCTTCTCGCCAGACCGTCGTCGCCTCGGAAACACGCGTGGACACGCTCACCGGCTGCGGCTCGTTCGCCTGGGCGGCATCGTCTTCGGCAGGCTTCGACTCGCCGCCCAGCATGCCCGAGGCCAGCCAGGCCGCGAGCGCGATCACGATTATCAGGACGAACCAGATCGGCCGGATTTGCGAGAACCTGGCCATGTTAATCCCGGGTGTCCGGGTTCTGCGCCGCGCCCAGCCGCGCGATCAGATCCCCGGTGTGTTCACGCGCCACATCGACGAAATTATGCATATCGGCCAGTCGTTCGCGGGCGCCGTCCCAGTCATCCGGCAGATCGCGTTCGGCGCGCGCCAGCGAATCGCGCAGGGTGCCCATGCGCTCGACGTAGCCTTCCAGCATGCGCAGGTAGTGCTGCTCGGCGAGTCGGTAATAATCCTGGCGGTCGCCGGGCACGGCGGTGGCTTCGAGCACGCCGAGGCCGCTGAGAATGCGGGCGTTGGTGCTCACGCTGGCGCGCGAGACCTGCAGATCGATGGCCAGTTGGGCCAGACTCGCCGGACCGCCGTGGATGATGAAATAGCCGAGCATGCGCCCGGCGATACGCGGCAGACCGTCGGCCTGGGCCGACAGGCCCATGCGTTCGATGAAGGCGGTGACCGCCTCGGGGGAATTTTCCATGCGCAGAGGATAGTGTCATCGGTTTGTTCAATCAATACTGAACGAACAAAAAGAAGCTGGCCCATACAGCCACTTGAGCCCGTACCCCACTACGGCCTTATCATCTGCAGCACACATTTACAGGCCAAGCCCACGGACAGTTCTGCCCGCCGGCCTGGCTGAAACGAGGGACGGTCATGGACATCTTTTCGATGCTGGGCGACACGCTCTACACCATCGCCGGCATGGCCTGGAAAATTCTCTGGGCGCTTGTACTTGGCTTCGGTATTTCGGGCGCGGTGCAGGCCTTCGTGCCCAAACGACGCATGGCCCGGGTCATGGGTGACGACGGCGCCGGCTCGCTGGCGCGGGCTGGTTTTTTCGGCGCGATCAGTTCGTCGTGCTCTTATGCCGCGGCGGCAATGAGCCGCAGCGTGTTCATGCGCGGCGCGAGTATTGCCGCGTCGGTGGCCTTCATGATCGCGGCCACCAATCTGGTGATCGAACTGGGCGTGGTGCTGTGGTCGCTGATGGGCTGGCAGTTCGTGGTCGCGGAGTTCGCCGGCGGTATCCTGTTGATCGCGATTGCGACCACGCTGGTCAAGGCGTTCAATCTGGCGCCGGCGTTCGAGCGTGTGCGCGCGGCCGAAACCGGCAACGACGAGGAGGACGACGCCGCCGTACCCAGCGTGTTCAGCCTCGACGGCTGGCGCGCCGCGGCGTCGCACTTCGCCATGGACTGGTCGATGATCTGGAAGGATATCGTCATCGGCGTGGTGGTCGCCGGCGTGATCATGGTCTGGGTGCCGCAGGGTTTCTGGCAGGCCATATTCCTGTCCGGCGGCGACAGCGTATCCCTGCTACAGATGATCGAGAACGCCCTGGTCGGGCCGATCGTCGCGGTGTTCAGCTTCGTGTGTTCGGTCGGCAACGTGCCCATGGCGGCCGCGTTGTTCAACGGCGGCATCAGCTTCGGCGGGGCGCTCGCCTTCATCTACGGCGATCTGATCGTGATCCCGATGCTGCTGGTCTATCGGCGCTATTACGGCACCCGGCTCGCGGCCATGCTCGGCCTGGTGCTCTATATCGCCATGGCGATCACCGGCTTCGTGATCGATCTGCTGTTTACCGCCGGCGGCTGGGTGCCCAAGGCCAGTGCCACGAGCGTGGGCTCGATGGACTTCTTCGCGCTGGACTACACCCTGTGGTTGAACCTGATCTTCATCGTGGTCGGCTTCGGGCTCTGGCGGCTGTCTAAACAGGCCCCCGAGCAGGCGCACTGCTGCGCCCATCACGGGCACTGAGGCATACCGCGCCGCCACGCGGCCCGTTCGAGGCGCCGGCTCATCGCAGTCGGCGCCTCGCCTGCTCCAGGCAGAGCGCAGACACGCGCGGCCGACCTGCATTGCGGTTGTCTGACTCGATCGCGGCCCCATGCTCGGCAGGGTTCACAGAGTAGAAACCACCCACGCCGGCCGCGCGCATTCGCCGCCGCCTCAGCAGAAGCCTTTCGCCATGACAGACACATCCGGGTCGCCCCCCATCGCGGCGGTCATATTCGACTGCGACGGCACGCTCGTGGACAGCGAGGGCCTGAACGCGCGCGGCGTGGCCGAACTGTTCGCCATTGACCATGGTCTCGACCTCGATGCCGATGTCCTGGAGGCCGAGTTCCGCGGCGGCAAGTTCGAGACCATGATCGAGACCCTGGCCGCACGCCACGGCGTGGCCCTCGCCAACGATTTCACGGATCGCTACCGCGCGCATATGTACGATCTGTTCGAACGGGAACTGCAGCCCATGCCCGGCGTGCGCGAGGCGATCGAAGCCATCGATCTGCCGATGTGCGTCGCATCCAGCGGGCCCGAGAGAAAGCTCGGGGTCGCGCTGGCGGCAACCAGACTGGCCAACTATTTCGGCGATCTGGTGTTCAGCGCCTACACCATCGAGATCTGGAAGCCCGAGCCGGATCTTTTCCTGACGGCCGCCGCCGCGATGGATGTGACACCTGCCGCCTGTGCGGTGATCGAGGACAGCGATGCCGGCGTCGAAGCCGGCCGGCGTGCCGGCATGCGTGTTTTCGGCTACGACCCGCACGGCGCGATCGGCCCGCATCCGGATGCCGACCTCACCCGTTTCAGCGATTTCGCCGAACTGCCCGCCCTGATCGCCGCCGGCTGACGCGAGAACCGTGGCCCCATAGCGACGCGGCCACAATCAACGCGCTTGCAATATGCGAATTTCCGTATATTCTATATTTCGAATATACGCGGAGGCATATCCATGAGCGACGTCGAGCGAACCTACAACGTACTGTTCCTTTGCCACCGGAACAGTGCACGCAGCATCATCGGCGAGGCGCTGCTCAACAGCCTCCCGCATATCCCTTTGCGTGGTTTCAGCGCGGGTAGTGAACCCGGCGAGCGTATCCACCCTCTCGCCGCCGAACTGCTGACTTCCATGCATATCCCGACCCACGACCTGTACCCGAAGCACTGGGACGTGTTCGCGCGCGACGGCGCAGCGCCCATGGATCTGGTGTTCAGCGTCTGCGACAAGACGCTGGGCCAGACCTGTCCGAATTGGCCCGGGCATCCGGTGACCGGCCACTGGGGCATCGAAGACCCTTCGCAGGTCGACGGCGACGCGACGATGCGCCGTCAAGCCTTTCGCAATGCCCTGCATGCCATGCGCACGCGCATCCAGCTTCTCGCCAATCTGCCGATCGCCTCGCTCGATCGCATGAGCCTGCAATCCGAGGTCGATGCCATCGGCCGGCTCGAGGCGGGCAACCCCGTCGGGACCGAGACATGAATACGTCTGCCACGACCGCGCGCCCGACCAGCGCGGCGGCGCCAGAGGAGGTCTTCCAGGCGCTGGCCGACAGCACGCGCCTGCGCTGTCTGGCGCTGATCGTGACCCACGGCGAACTGTGCGTGTGCGAACTGGTGCATGCGCTGGAACTCTCGCAGCCCAAGATCTCGCGGCATCTCAAGCTGCTGCGGGAGACCGGCCTGGTGGCCGACCGGCGCGAGCGCATCTGGGTGCACTACCGCCTGGCCGACACGCTGCCGTCATGGGCGCGCAGCACGCTCAACGATGTCGTCGCCGCGCACGCGCAGGACGCGCCGTTCGCCGACGACGCGCGCCGCCTGGCGCATATGCCCGATCGCCCGGACGGGCGCTGCAACAACTGACCTGCAATGCCTACAAGGAATTTGGCGATGAACATTCTCTATCTATGCACGGGTAACAGCTGTCGCTCGCAGATGGCCGAGGGCTGGACCCGTCATCTCGGCGGCGCCGATATCGCCGTACGCTCCGCGGGCCTCGAAGCCCACGGCCTGAACCCAAATGCGGTGGCGACCATGCAGGCCGCCGGCGTGGACATCAGCGCCCAGCAGTCCGCCGTGCTCGCCGATGCCGATCTGGACTGGGCCGATCGGGTGGTCACCGTCTGCGGCCATGCCGACGAACACTGTCCGCTGTTGCCGGCCGGCACTCACAAGCAGCACTGGCCGATCGACGATCCGGCCGGGGCGAGCGGCAGCGCCGAGCAGATCGCGGCGGTGTTTGCTGACACCCGCGATCTGATTCGCGGCCACGTCGAGGCGCTGCTTGCCGAACTGGGTACCGCCCGCGACTGAGCATCCGCAGCCGTGCATCCCGGTCGCGCGCCGACGGCCGGCTCGTTCCTGTCATCCGAACCAGACGCCATGTCCATTGCCATTCTCATCTTCATTGCCACCCTGACGCTGGTCATCTGGCAACCGCGCAGGCTCGGCATCGGCTGGAGCGCGGCCGCGGGCGCGCTGGTGGCACTGGCCACCGGCGTGGTGGCCTTGGGCGATATCGTCACCGTCTGGGGCATCGTCTGGAATGCGACCTTCACCTTCATCGCCATCATCCTGATCAGCCTGACCCTGGACGAGGCCGGCTTTTTCGAATGGGCTGCGCTGCACGTGGCGCGCGCCGGCGGCGGGCGCGGCCCGCGCCTGCTGGTGCTGGTGATGCTGCTGGGCGCGCTGGTGGCGGCCGTGTTCGCCAACGACGGCGCCGCGCTCATCCTCACGCCCATCGTGTTCGAAATGCTGCTGGCACTGGGGTTCTCGGCCGGGGCGACGCTGGCCTTCGTCATGGCGGCCGGCTTCATCGCCGATACCGCCAGCCTGCCGCTGGTGATCTCGAACCTGGTCAACATCGTGTCTGCGGACTTTTTCGGACTGGGCTTCGGCGCCTATGCGGTCGTGATGATGCCGGTCTATGTCGTGTCCGTGGCCAGTTCGATTCTGGTCGTGCGCTGGTATTTCCGGCACGACATTCCGGCCACCTTCGACCCGAAAAACCTGCGCGAACCGGTCGCCGCGATTCGCGACCGCGCCGTGTTCATTGCCGGCTGGTGGGTGCTCGCACTCCTGCTGGTCGGGCTGCTCGTTGCCGAGAACATCGGCATTCCGGTCTGTCTGGTCGCCGCCATCGGCGCCGCCATCCTGCTGGCGATCGCCCAGCGCGGGCATGTCATCGACAACCTCAGGGTCATCCGCGGCGCGCCCTGGGATATCGTGGTGTTCTCGCTGGGCATGTATCTGGTCGTCTACGGCCTGCAGAACGCCGGACTGACCCAATATCTGGCCGGCCTGCTGGATGTGATGTCGCAGCAGTCCCTGTGGATTGCCACGGTCGGCACCGGCCTACTCGCGGCGTTTCTGTCTTCGATCATGAACAACATGCCGACCGTGCTGGTCGTGGCCCTGTCGATCGATGCCAGCCATGTCTCCGGACTGGTGCAGGACGCCATGATCTACGCCAACGTGGTCGGCAGCGATCTCGGCCCCAAGATCACGCCGATCGGCAGCCTCGCCACCCTGCTCTGGCTGCATGTGCTCGCACGCAAGGGCCTGAAAATCAGCTGGGGCCAGTATTTTCGTATCGGCATCGTGCTCACCCTGCCGGTGCTGCTGATCACCCTCACCGCCCTGGCCGGCTGGCTGGCCGTGCTCGGCTGACTGCAACAAGAGTGCCTTTGATGGACGACCTGCGATGAACGACCTGCCCAATCTCGATAGCGACTGCCTGACGCTGCGCCCCGCGGCCGATGACAGCCATCCGCCGCGTATCCTGCTGCTCTACGGCTCGCTGCGCGAGCGTTCCTACAGCCGCCTGCTCACCGAGGAAGCCGCACGCCTGTTGCAGGCCTTCGGCGCCCAGACGCGCACCTTCGATCCGCACGGTCTGCCGTTGCCCGATGGCGCCGAGGCCGAGCACCCCAAGGTCGCCGAACTGCGCGAGCTGTCGTTCTGGTCGGAAGGCCAGGTCTGGTGCAGCCCGGAACGCCACGGCAATCTGTCCGGCGTGTTCAAGAGCCAGATCGACTGGCTGCCGCTGTCGATCGGCGGCATGCGTCCGACCCAGGGGCGCACACTCGCGGTGATGCAGGTCTGTGGCGGTTCGCAGTCGTTCAACGTGGTCAATTCGCTGCGTGTGCTCGGGCGCTGGATGCGCATGTTCACCATCCCCAACCAGTCATCGGTGCCCAAGGCCTTCAACGAGTTCGACGAGGCCGGGCGCATGCTGCCCTCGCCCTACTACGACCGCGTGGTCGACGTGATGGAGGAACTGGTCAAGTTCACACGCCTGCTGCGCGCCGAATCCGCGTATCTGACCGACCGTTATTCGGAGCGGCGCGAAGCCCCCGAGGCGCTGTCGGAGCGAGTCAACCAGCCGGCGCTGTAGGCGCGCCGATCAGTCGTCGCCAAACTGCCAGTAGTCGATCTGCCGGCGCAGGCAGAACACGTGCATTTCCTTTGCCTCGACCGCACGAATCAGCGCGTCGGCGTCGCCGCCGTCGAGTACGAACATCAGCTCTTCCGGCTCGTCGGCCAGCTCGAAGAAATGCGCGGAATGGCAATGGCCGCCGGCACCGGTGCCTTCGGCATTCACGCGCCGGGTCATGCGCGTGATGTCATGCTCCCTGGCGATGTCGACGATCGCGTCCAGCACCGGCGTACCGTCGTGGCGGCGTGACCGGGGCGCCATGAAGATCACTTCGAAACCTTTCATCGTGTGACTCCCGATATTTGACGAATCACCGCAAAGGTAGCCATGCCGAGCCCGGTCATGGCAAGCGAGCCGGCGACATGAATCGCGATGCCGGCGAACGCCCAGGCCAGCCGGCCGGCCTGGAGCTGGGTGAAGATTTCCGCCGAGAAGGTCGAGAACGTGGTCAGCGCGCCGAGAAAACCGGTCACCACCATCAGTCGCCAGAAGCTCGACAGCTCGGGCAGCGCGGAGAACGCCGCAATGGCGATACCGATCAGGAAGGCCCCGAGCAGATTCGCCACCAGCGTGCCCGGCGGCAGATGGGGCAGGTAGCTGTTCAAGCCGATGCCGAGCAGCCAGCGGATATTGGCGCCGATCGCCGCCCCGATCGCGATCGCCAGGATGGAATAGATCAGGGGCATCGTTCGATCCTCGGCATATTCGGCGCCGTCCCTGGATTCGGTAGTCTGGCCGGCGCTGTGGTGTTCGCTGATGGAAGTCTCCGGCAATCAAGCCTGACCAAATAAAGTGTAGCACGCAGGTTTATGCCGTATTTCTCATGCCGGATCCGCAGCCCGCTCGCCTGCAAGCTCGGCGTCGCGCATGCCGGTCTCGGCCGACAGACAGGGCGCACGAAACAGGGCGCCGTGATAGATGCCGGGCAGCGTACGGCTGGTCACGATCAGCCAGAAGCCGGCCAGCATGACCACAAATACGCTGCCGATGAGGTTATAGAAGCCGATGCCGGTCAACTCCGCCAGCTTGAGCGTGGCCACCGAATACACGCCCAGCGGGAAGGTGAAACCCCACCAGCCCATGTTGAACGGCAGGCCGCTCGGCAGATGATAGGCCGTGGTCATCACCGCCAGTACCAGCCACCACAGCCCGTAGCCCCAGAGAATCACGCCGCCGACAATCCCGAAGCCGTAGGCCGCATTGGCAATCGCTTGACCTTCCGGCCCCAGCAGCACCTGCGGGGCGGCCGTACCGAGCGTCAGCAGCCCCAGCGTGCCGGTGCCGATCGGCCCTAGCGACAGCCAGCTCGACACGGCCATGTCCTTGCCGGGCAGCTTGTGCAGGACCATGCGCAGAAACAGGATGACCAGAATACCCATCGCCGGCAGCACCGAGGTCGCCCACAGCGCATAGCTGAAATAGAGCATGCTGCGGGCCTCGTCGGTGGCCCCCAGATGCGGAATGATCAGGCCACCCGAGCCGGCGGTGACCTCGGCGGCCACGATCGGCAGCAGCCAGACGGCGGTCATGTTCTCGAGCGCGTGCTCCTGGCGGGTGAACATCAGAAACGGCACGAACCAGGCACAGGCCAGTGCCATGGCGGCATCGAACCACCACAGGTTCGCCGCGATCCGTACCGCGGTCTCACCCCAGTGGGCAATCCCGAACACCAGGAACCCGTTGACGAGGGTGATCAGGCCCATGGGTATGGCGCCGAAGAACATGCACATCGTGCCATGGCCGAGAATACGGCGGGCGTCGGCCGTGAAGAATATCCAGCGGGCGGCATAGAGCAGGCTGCACAGGCCGAACAGCAGCATGTTGAACCACCACAGGCCTTCTGCCAGCACGCCGAGCCCGGGCACATCGACGGGAAAGCCCGCCAGTGCGAGCGACAGGATGCCGGTACCCATGGTCGCGGTGAACCAGTTGGGAGTGAAATGCCGGACCAACTCGCGCGGATGGCTGAGCTGGGTCAGCGGTGCGGTGAATGCCATGAGTATTCCTTTAAAAACGGTTGGGCAGCCGGCTCAGGCCGCGCCCGACAACCATCGACTGCTGTAATTGATCCGGACGTTGGGATGATGGCGCCGTATATGGGCCGCGATCTCGTCCTGGCGTTCGGTTTCTATATCGATGAGCAAAAGCAATGCGCCGTCCTCGATCGCCTGGCTGAATGCCTCGATATCCTGATGCGGCAGCGATATGCCCACCATCGACGCCATCCAGGCTCCGAAACCGGCACCCGCGACCGTCGTGCCGATCAGCGCCGTGCCGCCAAGCGCGAAGCCCGCGGGCGGAAACACCAGTGCGACCAACCCAGCACACAGACCGGTGACACCGCCAGCGGCCGCGCCCTTCTCCAGCGACGGCAGCAGATCGCTGTGACGGATCTGGCCCAGTTCCTCGGCGCTCAGGTGCTCGTCGAAGCGGATATTCCGGTGCGCGACGATGCCGATGCGGCCGGTATCCACACCCGCCGTGTGCAGTTCGCCGATCACGGCACGCAGGGCGTGTTCATCGGGTAGCAGACAGTAGAGCTTGCGCATGACGCGCTCCGTTTTGTTGAATCCGCAGTCAGGCTAGCGATACCTATATAAAAATAAAATCGAATTGTAGTTATCAGATCATTCGTTTTTACTTAACTTTAGAATACTCTGCAGCCCCCACCGACCCCGTAGCGATGGGATGTTCAACAGGCAGAAGCGCTCGCCCGTGTCGTTGCTCGTCTCCGTTGCTAGGGCCTGTTCGATCGATGCAAGCGTCCCCCGGCCGGCCGTGCCCGCTACGGCTCGAACGGTACGATCAACGCGATCAGCGTACTTACGCCGAGCAACAGGGCGCCCACGGCCAGCCAGCGCACGGCGCCGGGCGCGGCCACGGGCTGGGGCAAGGGCCGCGTCGTGAGCACCCGTCGCCGCTGTGCCGCCACGCCCAGGGTGAGAATCGCGAGAAAAAGAGCGATCGCGCCGCTGAGCAGTTGCAGCCCGTTGGGCGCGCTCAGATCGTGGCGCAGCAGCAGCAGGCCGCCGTTGGCGAGCATAGCGGTGCTGGTGCGCACCCAGGACAGATCGGTGCGCTCGGCCTGCAGCCCGGGGCGATCGCCGATATCACGTGTCGACATGAACGCTCAGCGGCCGCCATCGCCGATGCCGAAGGCGATGATCGTCGCCATCAGTGCCAGACTCACCAGCAGAATCGCGCCGGCCAGCAGCCAGGGCATCAGCGTGGACGGCATCGGTTGATCGCGGCGCATGGCCTTCTGGGTGCTGTGCCAGCGCAGCGCGCTCGCCGCCACCACCGCTATGCTGATCGCGGCCAGCACCGCGCCGATGATGCGCCGGGCGCCCGGGATACCCAGCTCCGGAACCAGGTGCACGAAGGCGACCGAGCCGGCGAGCAGGGCCAGCGCCGTGCGGATCCACGCCAGAAACGTGCGCTCGTTGGCCAGCGTGAAGCGATAGTCCGGTTCGCGGTCCTCGCCTTCGGGCGGCGCGTCGCGGTCACGGTCGGTGGAATCGTTCACGAATGCGGTCCCCTTCTCTGCGCAAGTGTCTTGTGCGGCATCCATCGATCGCCGCTTGCGGTGGCTTCGATCATGCCGTGACCCGCCCGTCGACATAAGGGCGTGCCGTATCGGCCATGGCCGCCAGCGCATCTTCGCTGGCTTCGGCGCGCTGTGCCCAGAACGTCGCGGCGTGTCCCAGCGCCAAGGCCTCCACGCGGCGCGCATCCGCCTGGCGGCCGGCTTCACCGGCGAGCCAGTTTAGTGCGGCGCGCGCGTCCTGGCGCATGAGCAGTGTCAGCATGAAGACACGGCTACCACAGACCAGCGCGATACCCAGCGTCTGGCCCGCCGCGGCCAGATCGGCACGAGACAGCACCAGACCCGTGGCTGCCGGCACGCACAGCGCACCTACCGCGGCGTCGATATCGGCCGCATCGTGCCCGATCGACCAGGCCGGTACGCGGCGAAGATGCAGCGCCGGCTGCGCGGGCGCACCCAGCGCCTGTGCCTCGGCCAGACAACCCATCTTGACCAGCCGCGCCCAGCCGGCGTAGGGCGCCGGCGCCGAGCGCTGCAGCGCGTCGCACAACGGCATCAGCCAGCAGGCCAGATGTTCCCAGAACAGCGCCGTGCGCGCATGCGCGGCCTGCGCATCGGCGGCCGAGAGCGCGGTCAGTTCTGCATAGTCGGCCAGCAGTTCGGCCACGTGATCGCAGGCCGTATCGGCAGGCTGTGTCGTCGAACCCAGCAGGCGGCGAAAATCGGCCACGCGATCGGCCGTCTCGCCGCCGATGGCACCGTGCGCGCCCAGATAGATCGAAGCCTGCGGCACGCACTGGACGACGAACGCTTCGGTATACGCCGCCTGCCAGGCCTCGAACGCGGCGGGCACGCTCAGGCCCAGCGCATCGAACACCGGCCGGCTCGCTTCGGCCGGCGGGCGCGCAGCGATTGCCAGCAGCGCCCATAGATCGGCCGATGGCGCCACGCCGCTCACCGGGTCGGCCCGTCCAGGCGGTAGGCCGGCGCGCCCGGCTTGAGCGGGCGCAACATCCAGCGCGGGCGCCGGTTGCCGTCCGGCGAGACCTGGGCCGCCGGCCGGGTCCGGGCCATCCATTGAGCATAGACGGCGTCGGAGGCGTCGATATCGACATGAATCTGTCCCGGCATGTCGCCGCGCTCGGCCGGGGTCACCCGTACGCCTTGGTGCCAGCAATGCTGGCCCGAGATCGGGTCGGGATGCACGCCGAAGGTCAGGTTCTGATGCACGCCCACGGCCGTCCACCAGACCCGCTGTGCGTCGACACCGGACTGTGGCGCCATCGCCGACTCGTCGGCCACCGGCGTGAGCGACCATTGGCTGCCGGTATTGGACAGGTCGGTCTGCATGGTGCGCTGGTGGTTGTCGGTGCCGCCGGTGAACTGCCAGCGCCCCATGTGATGACTGCAGGCCACCACACCGGGACGAATGCCGTCGGTGACCCAGGCCTCGGCCACGAAATAGCCGAGATCCGCGTGCACACGGATACGGCCGCCGTCGACGACCCCGATCCGGCGCGCGTCCACGGGGTTCATCCAGACCGGATTGTTGTGGGCGAGTTCGTCCAGCCATTTGGAATTGGCGCCGCGGGTATGGATCTGGGTCGGCAGGCGGAAGGTCGGAATCAACGGCATCTGATCGGTGGCCAGATTGTCGCGATGGATATGGCTTTTGATATAGCTGGGCAGCGCATATTCCGGCCAGCCCCATTCGACCAGCGTGGACGAATAGAACTCCAGCCGCCCGCTGGGCGTGGGAAAGCCGTTATGGATGGTATCGCCGATCTTCACGCCCACCGGCAAGCGGCCCTGCGGATCGGCAGCCGGGGTCGGACCATCGCCGAAATCGACCGGCCGGCGTGTGAACACCCGGCCGCGGGCGTCGATCTGCTCGTCTTCCAGCGCCTGCTCGTCCACCGCGGCCTCGAACCACGCCCCCGGGCCTTCGTCGACCTGGAAACTGCCGTAGCGACGCATGTATTCCAGCGGGCTCATGTGCTCGGCCGCGGCCGCTTCCGGCAGGCCGGGCACGGAATGATCGAAGATCCAGGCGTAGTACTCGTTCATGCCCATGGGCTGACCGGGGCTGATCTTCGACTCGATATGCCGGCGGATACCCAGCGTACCGTCGTGGTCGATACGCCAGGTAAGTTCGAACCAGAATTCGTTTTCTTCCCAGACCTCGCCGGGGTTGGTCTGACGAGAGTCGCCGATGGTTTCGCCGAGGCGCTCGCGCGCCACCCGCGCCACCGGCTGGCGAAACGAGATCCAGCGTCCGTTGTGAGTCTCCATCGACACCAGGTCGTGGCGCTCGGAGGCATGGCCCATGGGCAGGATGAGATCGGCGAAGTAGGCGGTCTCGTTCCAGGTGGGTGTGAGGGCTGCGTGCAGGCCCACCTTCGAGGTATCGGAGAGCGCCTCGACCCAGTCGAAGCCGCCGGGATTGGTCCACACCGGATTGTAGACACGGCTGAAGTAGGTATCGAGCCGGCCGCGGCCTTCCTTGAGAAAATGCGGCAGCAGAAACGACATCTCGTTGACCGACAGCGGGAACTCCTGCGGGTAGATCATTTCATTCCACCACGCCGGGTGCTCGGCCTGCATCGGACTTTCGGGCACGAACTTGTTCCAGGCGTTGGGCATCATTGCGCCTTCGGTGCCGATCGCGCCCATCAGGGCGTTGAGCAGGAACAGGGTCCGCGGCACCTGCCAGCCGCCGAGGTTGCCGGCCGCCGCCGAGCGCCAGTTCTGGGTGCACAGCTTGGTGCCGGCTCCGGCGATGACCTCGGCTACGGCCCGCAGCTGGCCCACGTCGACCTGCGATTCGGCCGCGGCATATTCGAAGCTGTAGTCGGCGTACTCCGCGGCCAGCCGTGCCTCGAAGTTGTCGAAGCTAACCGCGTCGTCCGGATACAGGGATTCGAGATATTCCTGCCAGTTCCACCAGCGCCGCACGAAGGCCCGGTTGTAGGTCTTCGTCTCGATCAGATGCCGGGCCATACACAGGAAGATCGCAGCCTCGCTGCCGGGATAGGGCGAGACCCAGTGATCCGCATGGGTCGAGGTATTCGACATCCGCACATCGACCACGATCAAGCGCGCACCGCGCTTCTTGGCCTCGATGATGCGCTGGGCGTGCGGATTGAAATAGTGGCCGGACTCCAGATGCGCGCTGGTCAGCACGATGACATCGGCGTTGGCAAAGTCGTTGCTCGGCCGGTCGAAGCCCATCCAGTACTGGAGCCCGGTTCGCCCCGCCGCCGAACAGATATTGGTGTGGGTATTGATGCTGTCCATGCCCCAGGCCTTGAATACACCCTCGGTGAAACCGTCCTCGCCCTCGCGGCCGACGTGGTACATGATCTCGTCGCGCCGGTCTTCGAGCATGGCGGCTCGAATGCGCTCGGCGAGCGTGTCGAGTGCCTCGTCCCAGCCGATGCGGCTCCACTTGCCTTCGCCGCGCTCGCCCACGCGCTTGAGCGGATACAAGATGCGATCCGGATCGGTGATCTGGTTGAGCGTGGCCGGGCCCTTGGCGCAGTTGCGCCCGCGCGAGGCCGCATGTTCCGGGTTGCCCTCGAACTTGCGCACCTCGAGGCTTTCCTTGTCGACATAGGCCAGCAGACCGCAGGACGACTGGCAGTTGAAGCAGGTCGTGGGTACCAGCATGTAGTGTGTTTCGCGGCGCTTGCCGGTGCCCTTGATCGGCTCGAGCGAAATCCAGTCGTCCCAGTGCTCCTTGGGCGGAAAAGCGGCCAGATTGATCCGGCTCGCGCCCGGATAGAATGTCTCGCCGCGCGATTCTGTCTCGCTCTTGAGCGACGAGATGCGTTCGTTGAGGGTTTTGATCAGGTTCTTCGGTTTCATCTGGATCACTCCGAACAGATCGTCAGGCCAGCGGCACGGATTGGCCGCCCTGCACAAAGGCATGCTCATAGGCCAGCGGCCCGAGGAAAGCGAACAGACATACCCATACACCGAGCCACGGCGCGGCCAGGCCGATGGCCGAGAGCACGACGCCGGCCGCAAAGAAATGCCGGAACCGACCGCGGGTCATTTCGTAATGCGCGATGCGCGCATGCTCGCTGGGCGTGGGCGAGGCGAACTCGCTGGCCACGAACGCCAGGTGGGCCAGCGTTGCGCCCGCCGTCCACCACAGCACGAAGTCCACGGCCTGCGGCGCGAAGAACAGGGCGAACGGGACCACGATCGCCGAGCCGGCCGCCATGGCCTGTACCAGCAGATGCGGGGCCAGCAGCGGGTTCTGCCAGAGATCGCGGGCCTTGGCCTGGCCGAACAGCCAGGCGGTATAGATAGAGCTGGCGATCGCCAGCGGCGCGCCGATCCACATCAGCCATACGCCGATCCAGGTCGCGCCCAGAATGCTGGCCACGAAATGCACGGCCAGCACCGTGCTGTAGGACACCAGAATCACGCCGCCCCTGACCAGCCAGCTGTTCCACTGCGGGCGCCAGAAGATCATCCAGAAACGAAACGGATGCGACAGATCGGCGACCAGCAGCAGACAGGTCACGGCCACGAAGAAACCGCCGCCCACCGGGGCGACCCAGCGCCAGAGCGGATTCTCGGGACTCACCAGTCCCGTGGCCACCAGCATCAGCGCGATCAAATAGATACCGCTGCCGACATTCTTGGTCCAGGTATAGGCCGACACGCGCCAGTCCCAGGGCCGGTGATGGGGCTGATCGTAGGACAGCTTGGCCGCGGCCGAGGAATTGCCGCGGCCGGATGCGTCACCCAGCGGATTGCCGGAGGGCACCAGGCCGTCGTTGAACGAGCCGTCGTTGCGCGGCGCCTGGGTCCAGGCATAGTTGCCGCCTGCCGGACGCGCGGCAGCCAGCGGATCGAGGGTGGCCTGATGCGCGCCCTTGTAGAACATCTTCGGCTTGGTGTTCTTCTCCGGCTTGCGTACGGCCACGGGCTCGCGGTTGACGGTCTGGGCCACGCGTGAGCCGGGATCGTTCAGATCACCGACAAAAATAGACTGGGTCGGGCAGACCGACACACAGGCCGGCTCCAGCCCGGAATCGATCCGATGCGAACAGAAATTGCATTTCTCGGCCGAATGATCCTCCGGATTGATGAAGATCGCGTCGTAGGGACAGGCCGCGATACAGGCCTTGCAGCCGATACAGATATCCTTGTTGAAATCGACGATGCCGTCGGCGCGGGTGTGCATGGCGGCAGTCGGGCAGGCGTCGGTGCACGGCGAGTCCACACACTGATTGCAGCGGGTAACCTGAAAAGCCCGACGCGCATCCGGAAACTCGCCCACGTCGACCGATTTCACATAGGTGCGCGATACGCCGATCGGCACATCGTTCTCGGCCTTACAGGCCGTGGTACAGGCATGACAACCGATACAGGTGGTCTGGTCGATGACCTTGGCCCAGCGGGGCAGGCTCGGCGCGGTGGCTTCGGGCGCATGTAACGTCATGGACTTTCCGGCGGCCGGACGGCCTCGTCGATTGCTATAGTCTGTCACCATACGCCGCCTGCAACGACGCCAGAACTACAATAAATCGATACCCGCCATGTCTTTTTTGCACGTCTTCACGAGCCCTCGATGAACTCTCGGCAACTTCAGATCTTTCTGGCCGTGTACGACGGCGGCAGCTTCAGCGCCGCGGCACGTCAGCTCTATCTGAGCCAGTCGGTGGTATCCCGACATATCGCTGCATTGGAGGATATGGTCGGCAACACGCTGCTGGTGCGCGGTGCACGCGGCGTTACGCCGACCCCGGCGGGCGATCTGCTGGCCGGCTATGCACGGCGGCTGTCGGCGGTCACCAGCGAAGCCAAGGCCGCACTGAGCGGCCTGAAGGAAGACGGTACCGAGCCGCTGCGAATCGGCGCCAGTCTGACCATCGGCAACTACCTGCTGCCGCGCCTGCTCACGACCTTTCATCAACGCTATCCGGACATCGAGATCGAACTGTCGGTCGCCAACACCGAAACCACCCAGCAGCAGCTTTCGTCCGACGATCTCGACGTGGCCCTGACCGAAGGGTTCGTGGATACCGACGTCTTCAACGCCGACTCGTTCACCGACGACCAACTGGTCGTGGTGGCCGCACCGGGCGCCGACGTCGCGCGCCTGCAGCATCCGACGCTGGCGCAGCTGATGCATTATCCCTGCGTGGTGCGCGAGCGCGGCTCGGGCACGCGGGCAGTGGTGGAAAAGGCGCTTGCCGAGCGCGGATTCACCCTCAGGCACTCGGTATCCATGGGCAGCACCGAAGCGGTCAAGGGCGCGGTGATCGCCGGGGCCGGCTTCACCATCACCTCGCTGCGCACCGTGGAAGACGAACTGGCCGCCGGCTCGCTCGTGCGCCTGCGCCCGAACCATTTTTTCCTGCACCGTCCGCTGCACTTGGTACAGCGCAAGGATCACCCGGCATCCGCTGCCGTGGCGAATTTCATCGCCCTGCTCAACGACCCGGACGCCTGCTGAGGCGAATATAGGTCAGCACAGCGCGACGCGCGAGCGCCGCGGGATCACGCTACATCCGGTAGTGCAGACTGTAGAACAGCCATATCGTGCCGCCGACGAGCACGAACATGATCACGGCCGAGAAGGCTACCGAGATCGTGTTCCAGCGCTGCTCTTCGGACATGTCGAGATGCAGGAAGTAGCGCAGATGCACCACCACCTGGATGGCGCCCGCGACGGCGACGACGATCAGCGTCGCCGGCACCGAGAACCAGCCCAGACTGACCAGCGCAAACGGGACGATGGTCAGCACCAGCGCCGCGACGAAGCCGGTGAGATAGCCCGACAGCGTGGGCGCATGCCCGGCCGTGGTGGAATGGCTGTGGCTTGAATGATCGCTCATTGCATCACTCCGGCGAGATAGACGGTCGAGAACACGGCAATCCAGACCAGATCGAGGAAATGCCAGAACAGACTCAGGCGTGCCATGCGCGAGACCACGTGCGCATTGAGGCCTTTGGTCGCCACCTGGCCGGCCATTACCGCAATCCAGATCAGGCCCGCGGTCACATGCAGACCGTGGGTGCCGACCAGCGAGAAGAACGCCGACAGGAAGGCGCTGCGCTGCGGCCCGGCGCCGTCGGCAATCAGATGGGTGAACTCGTAGAGTTCCATGCTGATGAACGACAGGCCGAGCACGAACGTCACCCCCAGCCACATCATTACCCGCTGCCGATTGCCGGCATGCATGGCCAACATCGCAAGGCCGAAGGTGAGGCTCGAGATCAGCAGTGCCATGGTCTCGGCGAACACGAGCGGCAGCTCGAAGATCTCCGCGGCGATCGGCCCGCCGGCAGTACGGTCCGACAGGTCGATATAGGCCACGAACAGCATCGAGAAGAGGATGACGTCGCTCATCAGGTAGATCCAGAAGCCGAAATTGACTTCCGTATCCGCCCGGCTGGCACTGCTTATCTCGGCGTCGTGCTTGATATCGGCGTCGTAGCCGACTGTTTCAGTAGACATGGCTGATCCAGTTCGATTCCAGAAAACGAATGCGCATGTGTGTCACAGGTTCGCGTTCGACATCTTGTCCACCGGCACGCCGGTGCGATCGTCGCCGAAGTCCTTGATATGCTTGATGCGTTCGAACACACCCGATGCCTTGAGCTGGTCGTAGCGGGCATCCTCGATGCGCTTGACCTCTTCCGCCGGGATATGGAACCCGTGGTCGTCGCGGCAACCGCGCACGATCACCGTGGCGATAATACCCAGCGCGGCGAGTGCGGCCAGCCACCAGATGCTCCACACGAAGCCGAAGCCGAAGATGAACGCGAAGCCGGCAATGATGACCCCGTCCGGCGTCGAGTTCGGCATATGAATGTCCTCGTACTTCTCGGGACGCGCGTACGCCGTACCGCGGATCTTCATGTCCAGGAACGGGTCTCGATCGGTGACGGTCGGGATGATCGCGAAGTTGTACTCCGGCGGCGGCGACGACGTCGACCACTCGAGCGTTCGGCCGCCCCACGGATCGCCGGTGACATCACGGTTCTGCTCACGGTCACGCACGCTCACATAGATCTGCATGAACATGGCAAAGATGCCATAGGCCACGATCAGGGCGCCGATGGCCGCGATGATCAGCCATATGCCCCAGGACGGGTTGTCGTAGGTGACCATGCGGCGCGGCATACCCATGATGCCGAGCATGTACAGGGGCACGAACGCGACATAGAAGCCGATCAGCCAGCCCCAGAACGAATGCCGGCCCCATTTCTCGTTCAGCGTGAAGCCGAACGATTTCGGGAACCAGTAATAGAAACCCGCCAGCAGCCCGAACATCGTGCCGGGCACCAGCACGTTGTGGAAATGCGCAACCAGGAACAGGCTGTTGTGCATCTTGAAGTCGGCGCCCGGAATAGCCAGCAGCACGCCGGACATGCCGCCCATGGTGAAGGTGATCAGAAAGCCCAGCAGCCAGAGCATCGGCAGCTTGAACTCGATACGGCCGCGGAACATCGTCCACATCCAGTCGTAGATCTTCACGCCGGTGGGAATCGCGATGATCATCGTGGCGATACCGAACGCGGCGTTGCGGGTCGAATCCTGGCCCATGGTGAAGAAATGATGCACCCAGACCGTGAACGACAGGAAGGCGATAGCCATGGTCGCCCACACCATCGACGTGTAGCCGAACAGGCGCTTGTTGCAGTAGGTCGCGGTGATTTCCGAAAACACGCCGAACGCCGGCAGCACCAGAATATAGACTTCCGGGTGGCCCCAGATCCAGAACATGTTGATATACATCATCTGGTCGCCGCCCATGTCTCCGGTGAAGAAATGAAAGCCGAACGACCGGTCCAGCGCCAGCAGGGCCAGCACCACGGTGAGCGCGGGGAACGACAGCACCATGAGAATATTGGTGCACAGCGCGGTCCACACGAACATCGGCATGCGCATGAGCGTCATGCCGGGCGCGCGTTTCTTGAGAATCGTGACCAGGAAGTTCACGCCGGTCAGCGTGGTGCTGATGCCGGATATCTGCAGCGCCCAGATCCAGTAGTCCACGCCGGCAGACGGGCTGTACGGCAGCGCCGAGTATGGCGGATAACCGGTCCAGCCGGCGGTCGAGAACTGGCCCACGAGCAGCGACACCATCACCAGCGCGCCGGCGGCGGCCGTCAGCCAGAAGCTCAGCGAGTTCAGGAACGGGAACGACACGTCGCGGGCGCCGATCTGGGTCGGAATCGCGATATTCATCAGGCCGATGAGAAACGGCATGGCCATGAAGAAGATCATCATGGTGCCGTGGCCGGTGAACAGCTCGGCAAAGTGCGAGGCGTGCAGATAGCCCTCTTCCGCACCGGCGCCGATCGCGGCCTGCTGGGCGCGCACCATAGCGGCATCGATGAATGCGCGCAGCAGGAAAATCAGCGCAAAGATGATGTACATGATGCCGATCTTCTTGTGATCGACGGTGGTCAGCCATTCGCGATAGAGATAGCCCCACTTGCCGTAGTAGGTGATCGCAGCCGCGATCGCCAGCCCGGTACCGATCATGATCACGTTCGCGAACACGATGATCAGGCTGTCGTGCATGAACGCGTCGAGCGAGAGTTTGCCTAGCATCTTGGATAAACCTCAGCGCGAGCCGATTAGTGGGAGGCCGAGCCGCGATGGCTGGTGTGATGTGCGTTGCCGTTGGCGCTGTTGAACTCGTCGATGACATGCTGGAACAGATCCGGGCGCACGGACGAGTAGTAGCTCACCGAGTCGTCCTCGCTCGGTTTGACGAGCTTTTTGTAGGCCGCCGTATCCAGCGTTCTGCCCGAGGCTTTCGCCTTGGCGATCCACTGGTCGAACTCGTCCTGCGTCACGGAGTGCGCCTCGAAGTTCATATGCGCAAACCCATCGCCGCTGTACTGGTAGTTCTTGCCGAAGAACGTGCCCTTCTGATCGGCCATGAGATGCAGCTTCGTTTCCATGCCTGACATGGCGTAAATCTGGCTGCCCAGGCGCGGAATCATGAACGCGTTCATCACCGACGCGGAGGTGAGATGGAAGCGCACCGGCACGTCGACAGGCATGGCGATCTCATTGACCACGGCCACGTTGTATTCCGGATAGATGAATAGCCATTTCCAGTCCATGGCGATGGCCTGTACCTCGATGGTCGGATGCTCCGACTCGAGCGGCTTGTACGGGTCCAGATCGTGGGTGGTGAACCAGGTCAGCGTCGCCAGAATGAGGACGATCACGACCGGCCCACCCCACAGGAAAATCTCGAGAAGGCCGGAATGGTGCCAGTTCGGCGTGTACGTGTTATTCCGGTTCGATGCACGGTAGTGCCAGGCGAACCAGAGCGTGAAACCCACTACCGGGACCAGCACGAACAGCATCACGGTGAATACGAACAACATGAGGTTGCGTTCATAGGCCGCCACCGGGCCGGCCGTGAAGAACGTCACCAGGCTATCGAGATGGAATGTGTTTATCCAGTCGTCGACACCACAGCCGCTGAGCAACAGCGGCAGCCCGACGCCCAGCACCAGCATGAACACGCCGCGGGCACGGCGGAGATTGTTTCCCGGCATTTTCACGAACATCACCTTGCTGTCGGCAGGCCGGCCATCGTAACCGCCGCCCGATCCGCTGAAATCATGTCGAACCCCGATCTGGCGTGCCATGGTACATAGGGCATTCGGCCAACCTTGTGGCATGGGAGCCTGGCGCTGCGCAGACACGCGGCGACACCGCCCGTCGAGGCGGGCTCGGAATCATTGCGGTCGTTGTGTAGCGCAGTTAATGCTACGCCCACGGCGTGACCAGCGAAAGTACGAAATACACATGGCTGCGGTGCAGAATGCGCAAATCGGACATTCACTGGGTTGGCGCAATACGCAAACATGGCCCCTTATACGCACCCCAAATCCAAGTCGATGCCGACTTGACTATATATCCATAGAAAATCGCAGAACCGAGGCCCGACATCGAGCGCGGCTCTTGCGGCACCACACCACGTTGACGAGCCATTCTTTACGCTGACCAGAGCGCGTCTGTAAGCCAAACCAACCAGGTTAGGTCAACCGGCGCATGCGCTGTAACCCACACGCCGACATGACGAGACGAAAGCAGAATGGCTGGCCGTCATCTCATGCGTTGCCTTGGATCGCGACCCAGAAAGGAAACCCGCCCTGAGTCGGCACCTCCCGCACGACCTTGAAGGTGTTCATATCGATCACCGCGATCTTGTTGTCCGAAGTAACGCTCACATACAGCCAGCGCCCATCGGCGCTCGCACGTACCCCATGCGGGCTCTGGCCCACTTCAATCGTAGTGACCTTTTTCAGTGTCTTCTGGTTTAGGATCGTGACTTCGCGACCCCCGATGGCAACCGTGGCTACGTAATCACTATTCGGAATCACGTCAATTCCACCGTGACTGGGTCCGACATCGAAATGCGCCAGAACCTTCTGCGTGGCGAGTTGCAATACGGCCACGTGGCCCGTGAAGTCGCGTATCCACAGACGCTTGCCGTCGGCGGACAGATCCAGATTATGTGGTTTGGCCATCCCTTCGACCGGGATTTCGCCGCTCTTCGTCTGCGTTGCCATATCGATGACGGCGATGGCGCCGCCGTCCTGCAGGGTCACATAAGCGGTCTTGCCATCGGCCGTGAAACGCGCATTGTGCGGCGTCTTACCGACCGCGATCTTCTTGATCAGCGTGTGTTTTTTCAGATCCAGCAGCGCGACCTCGCCGGGGCCCGGCACGGCCGCCAGGCCGTAGCGCCCATCGGGCGAGATCTTGACGCCCTGGGCGGCTTCGCCCACATCGAAAGTGGCCAGCTTCTGACCGGTACCGGTATCCAGCAGATAGACCGCGCCGGTATCGATATTGCTGACCAGCAATTGCTTGCCGTCTGCGCTCAGTGAATCGTAGTGGGCACTGCCAATATCCGGGTAGACCTTACCGGACGCAATGTTCTCGACCGCATTAGCGTTTTGCAGCGCGGCATAGACCGGCGCCGGCACGGCCGTCGCCAACGGCACGTCGGCCTTGAGCGGCTTGCTGTTCTCGGCCGCCTTGTCTTGCTCTGACCCGGCAACCGTCGCGCCTGCATCGGCCCCAAGATTCAACGTCGAACGCGCGTCGTGCACCGCGCTGGTATTGAGCGATTTGCTGCGCTCGGCGGCAATCTCCTGGGCCGTGTACGGCTTGAAATCGGCCGGCAGGTCCTGGTTGTTGCCCCAGGCGGTCAGCACATAGTTCAGTGCATCAGCGATCTGGGTATCGTCGAGTCCTGCCGCCCAGGGCGGCATGGCCCCGTTGTAGGTCGTGCCCTCGACATCGATTGCCCCCTGCAGACCGAACAGCAGCACATGCGCCAGATACTCGCGGCCACCCTCGGCTGCCAGCAGCGACGGCGCATGCCCGGCCTGGGGCGGAAAGGCGCCGGGTATGCCCTTGCCATCGGCCTGATGACAGGCCGCACAGTTCTGGTTGTATACAGACGCACCGGGCCCGTCGCTTTTCGCAGGGGCGACCGCGGCAGACGCGGGATCACTCGAGCCACCGGCCGTAGACGACGATTCATCGGCCGCCATGGCTGACTTGTTGTCGGCCTGGCCGCCCTCTTTCGGGCTGACCGTATTCTGGCCGATGGTGTCTGGTGTGTAGTGCGATTGCAGATACTCGATGATCTGCGGCACCGCTTTTCCCGGTATGTACTGCTTCGCACCGAAGGTATTCAGCATCTTGTGAACGGTGTCGTCCCATTGCTGGGCCGACAGTGGCGGCTGCATGTTGATATAGGTCGTGTTGTGGCAAACTGAACAGTAGGCCTTGACCTGATCCTTGCCCTTGCCGTCCGCCAGCGGCGGGGTATAGCTCGGCCAGTCGCCGTGGATACCGTAGCTGGACCCGGTATCAAAGCTTTCCGGCTTGGGCTGGTCGGCGCTGCCGAGCACGCCCTCGCCGTACTGGCCCTCGCTGACATAGCCCGGCGGATTGGCGTTCGCGCCGGCCTCGTCGGACTGATAGGCCCAGGCCGCTCCGGCCGCGACGACGATCGTCACCGCCAGCATCGGGATCGCCGTGAGCCGCAACCGTCTTGTATGTGTCTGCTTCATGTTGTTCTCCCTGCGTGCTGTGCGGCGCTCAAGCGGCCGGGCCGACCGTGAGTTGTTGTTGTTCGATCTTGTTCCACAGATAACCGCCCGGGTTCCAGAGCCCATCCTTGGGCTGGACATGGCCCTTGGCGTCGGTGGCGCGCACCGCCAGCATGTACTGGCCCGGCTTGTCCGGGGTGAAATCGGCATGCCATTCGCGGAAGCTGTACGGTCCATGATCGGTGCCCAGCGTCGCCTCGCGCCAGTTCTGGCCGCCGTCGGTAGAGAACTCCACCTTGGTGACCGGCCCGGTACCCGAAAAGGCCACCCCGCGCGCGGTCAGCGGCATGCCGGCAACGGCCTTGGTCGCGCCGTCCGGTGTCGCCATGAATGAACGCACCGGCATGTCGGCAACACCGATCGGTACCATGTTCACATCGCCGTTCTTCACCGCCTCCGGCGTGGTCGCGCCGTCTGGCGTGTCGGGAATCTTGTAGGCCTTGGCCATCCAGAAGTTCGTGTCCTCGTGGTCGAGCAGACGAATCCAGGACACGTGCTTGACCCAGTACGTCGCGAACTTGCCGGGAAAGACCATCCGCGTGGGAAAGCCATTGAGCATGGGCATCGGCGCGTCGTTCATGGCATAGGCGATAATCGCCTCGTCCAACGCCGGATCGTCCATATCCCACGATTTGAGAAACGCATGCGAGCCATAGCCGGCCGGGCCCTTGCCGAAGTCGAGGCCCTGGAACTGGATCTGTACCGCGCCCTTGGTGACTCCGGCCTTTTCGAGCACGTCGCGCAGACGCACACCCGTCCATTTGGCGTTGCCAATAGCGCCGTTGCCCCATTGGCCACCACCAACGCGCGGGGTGAAATAGCTGCGGCTGTTGCCGGAGCACTGCAACACGGCGGCCACGTCGTGCGGCTCGTAGTCGTTGAGCAGGTCGGCAAACGTCAGTGACAACGGGCTCTCGACCTGACCTTCGACCTTGAGTCGCCATTTGGCCAGGTCGACGCTGTTGGGTTCGCCCGGCAGGTGATACCGCACGAACATTGCCTCGTTGGGCGTGAACGCGGACGCGAAATAATGACGCGGCGTCTCCAACTGCACCGGCCGATCGGTCAGGCGCAGCAGCGGCAGCTTCTGCGGGAAGTTCACATACGGGCCGATCGAATTCCAGTACGGGTTGGCCTCGGGACCGACATACGCCGGCATGGCGGTCCCGGTCTGACTGGCCACCGCCGCACTGGCCCGCCCCATTCCTGCCCCGAGGCCGAGCCCGGCAAAAGCCAGCCCGGCCGCGCCCATGCCGGCGCCGCGCAGCAGCGCGCGCCGTGACGCATCGGTCGGGTTGTTGCCGGTTGAATCCTTATCTCGCATGGCCTGTCTCCCGTTATCTATTTATTCAGCTATACGCCGCGGCTTGCCGCGGCCACCTTCCCAAAGGGTGAGAGACATCAGTTCTCCCCTGTGGTCGACCGCGTGGTTTCATACCGCACGGTTGAAAGACATTTGATTGTGCTGCGGCGTTTGCGTGCCGCTTGTGTCGACTGTGCGCCCCGGCCTGTCAGCCTGCAAGCAGCAGGCCGCCGCCCAATGCAAGTCCGCTAATCCATACTGCGACAACCGCACCTAGAAACAACGGCTTCCAGCCCAGCCGCGCAACCGAAACCAGACGCGTCTGCAGTCCCATGGCGACCATGGCCGCGGCCAGCAGCGCCGAATCGGCGGTGGTGAGCGTCTTGTGCACGGTCTCGGACATCGGCACGAAAGAGTTCACGATGACCATAAGCACGAACAACAGCACGAACATCGGAAACGGCGAACCGGTCTTGCCGCCGTCGGCTTGCTCGTCGGCGCCGGCACGACGACGCCACCACACGGCCAGGACCGCACAGACCGGGGCGAGCATGGCCACGCGTGAGAGCTTGTAGAGGCTGGCATCGATACCGGCGTGCTGATCGAAGGCAAAACCGGCCGCCACGGCCTGCGCAACTTCATGAATCGAGCTCCCGGCCCAAGCCGCGTAGACCGGCTCGGACAGGCCGATGGCGTTAGCAATGGCGGGATAGGCAAACATGGCAATGGTGCCGAACACCGTGACCATGGCGATGGCACAGGTTACGTCCTGCTCACGGCCTTTGATAACGCCGTCCACCGCGACCACTGCGGAGGCGCCGCAAATACCAGTGCCGCAGCCCACCAGCACGCTAAGCGTATCCGGCAATTTCAGCGCGCGGCCTATGACTACCGACAGCGTGATGGTGCTGGCCACTGCCAGCAGGACCAGCGCCAGGCCGCCGAATCCAACTGACAGCATATCCTGCAGTACGAGCCGAAACCCGAGCAGAATGATGCCGGCGCGAAGTAGATAATAAAGCGTCCAGCGGATACCCGGCTCGATCGTCGCCGGCATGGGCACGCACAGACGGATGACCACGCCCAGCAGGATACCCACGGTCAAAGCGCTCAAGGGCACGACTTCATTGAGGGCCGGCCAGGCGGCGATTGCATAGGACACGCCCGCCAGAGTGACGCACAGAAGCAGGCCCGGCAGTATCCGCGGCAGATCGCTGAACCATTGGCTGAACCATTGATTGAGTCGATCGCCGGCGGCTGTCGATGCGAGTTGCTGTGTGGCCATGGCCATCTCCCGTGATTTCGATGGCCCAACCCTAGATCGACGCACTATTATTTAAAATAGATTTATATCAATATTACGATTCGATTTTTCTAAACAGTAATGAGCACGCATGGCGATTACCCGATTCACCCTGCGTCAGCTGGAGATATTCGCCACGGTCGTGCGTACCGGCCAGGTCAAGCGTGCGGCCCAAGCCCTGCACTTGAGTCAGGGCGCGGTCAGCCAAGCGATACGGGAACTGGCGGACGCGCTCGACGTGGCGCTGTTCGAGCGTCAGGGCCGCACGATCGTGCCCACCGCCGCAGCCCGCCAGCTGCTGCAGCTGACCGCCGCACCCATGGCCACGCTCGACGACGTCGCCGGGCAATTCGGCCCGGCCGGCCCGTCGCAGCAACTCGCCGGCGATATCCGACTGGCCGCATCGAGCACGATCACGCGCTATATCCTGCCGGCGGCGCTGGCCGCACTCCGGCGAAGCCATCCGGCGCTCTCCATCACGGTCATTTCCGGCAACAGCGCCAACGTCGAAGAGCGGGTTGCCGCACTCGACGCCGATATCGGCTTCATCGAAGGCCCGTCACAGCGCGACGATCTCGACGCCGCCGCCTGGGGCACCGATACACTGCAGATCATCGCCCCGCACGACTATGCGACGGATACGGTCTCGATCGACGCCCTCGACATGCACCCCTGGGTCGCCCGCGAGCGCGGATCCGGCACCCGCGCCGTATTCGAGCAGAACCTCGCGCTTGCGGGCTACGCCGCGCCGCGCGCAAGCCTGGTCATCGACGACAGCGGTGCGATCGTGCGCGCGGTGGCCGCCGGTGCAGGGCTGGCCTGTGTAAGCCGGCGCGCGGCGACCCGGGCCAGTTCGACCTCACCGGCCGTGCAATTCATCGAACTGACCGGCCTGTCTCTGGCCCGGCCGCTCTGGCGTGTTCAACGCGCCGCGCCCGGTCGCGCCCCGCTGCTGGACCGCTTCCTGGGTGTGCTCGACATCGCGCTCGCCGACGCGAGATAAACCACTGCGGGCAGAGGTTTTTCATCTGCGGTTAAGGCACGGGGCCTACACTCCGCAGCAGATTCAGTCTGAAGGAATACACGATGACGATTCACAAAATCACTGCCGCCGGCCTCGTTGGCTTCGCCCTCGCCGCTTCCAGCAGCGCGGCGCTCGCCGCCCCGCCGGAAGGGCTGTATTCGGCCGACCAGCTGCTCGACGCCGATGTCTATGCCGAAGGCTCGGACAAGCAGATCGGTGAAATCGACGACATCGTCTTCGACAACAACATGACGATCAAATCGTTCATTGTCGAAACCGAGGGCAAGTTCGGCCTGGGTGGCAAGTCTTACGTGGTCGAGCCCAACCAGTTGTCGGTCGAGACGATCGCCGGCCCCAAGGCCATCGAACCCAACTACCGCGTCACCCTGAACGCCAGCAGCAGCGAACTGAGCGGTTATCCCGTCTACAACGACGCGTGGTGGGAAGGCGCCCAGAGCCAGGCCTCCGACGCCTGGGAGCAGACCCGCGAGTCCGCCAGCAGCGCCTGGACGCGGCTCAAGGAAGGCACCAACGACCTGATCGACCGTGCCCAGGGCCAGAACGACAACCAGAGCGACAACGAGGCTTCCGGCGCCACCACCGATCAGAGCAGCGACGCTGGCGCATCCACCGGCACGGTGATCGACAACTCGGCAGACGACAGCATGAGCAACGCGGACGACACCAACCGCTAATCTTTCTGTCATCGGCATATCGCAAGAGGGGCTTCGGCCCCTCTTTTTTTGTTTCATGCAATAGCCAGACGGGCGCGGGCTTGAAATAACGCTTGACCCTGTACCTCTATACGGCGTTACTTTGATGACGCAGCTATGAGGTGAATATGCGCATCGGCGAATTGGCACAACGTTCGGGCATAGGCGTGGAAACCGTGCGTTTCTACGAGCGAGAAGGCCTGTTGCCGGAGCCCGCCCGCGGCGCCAACGGCTATCGCCGTTACACCGCCGACAGCAGCGACCGGCTCGTTTTCATCGTGCGCGCCAAACGGCTGGGGTTCACGCTCGCCGAAATCCGCGAGCTGCTCACCCTGCAGGACGGCCAGGGCTCGCGGGCGCAGGTCATGGCCCTGGCCGAGCACAAACTCGGCGAAATCGATGCGCGTCTCGCGGATCTGCAGCGCATGCGCGAAACGCTCGGCGATCTGGCCCAGCGATGTGCCGGCCACGGCGATATTCGCAGCTGCCCGATCATTTCCGCGCTCGCCGGCGCCGGCGAGGAGCCGCCCGAGCCGCGCGTCACCGAAAACGAGTCCGGCACATGAACACGCCGCGGGCCGCGCTCGGCAAAGGTCGCGGCAGCGACCACTGCGCCCCGAAGACCACCGCCGCCACCACGTCGGCCGTCACCCTGCATTGCCTGACCGGCTGCGGCATCGGCGAACTGCTGGGCCTGATGATCGGTACCGCGCTCGGCTGGCACTGGATGCATACGATGCTGCTTGCCGTCGTGCTGGCGTTTGTCGTTGGTATCAGCCTGGCGGTCCGGCCGGTCATGAAGAACCATGGTCTGTCACTGGCGGCGGCACTGTCGACGGTCTGGCTGGGCGAGCTGTTCTCGATCACGGCGATGGAAATCGCCATGAACGGCATCGACTACGCCATCGGCG
This sequence comes from Salinisphaera aquimarina, assembly GCF_042643355.1. Classification (NCBI taxonomy): domain Bacteria; kingdom Pseudomonadati; phylum Pseudomonadota; class Gammaproteobacteria; order Salinisphaerales; family Salinisphaeraceae; genus Salinisphaera; species Salinisphaera aquimarina. The sequence continues at coordinate 1,397,416 of NZ_JBHRSS010000003.1, read as the reverse complement.
GCATCCAGGCCGGCTCGCTCACCGCGCCGCGTTTCTGGATCGGCTTTATCTGTGCACTGCCGGCCGGCTATATCGCCGCCTGGCCGGTGAACTGGCTGCTGCTCGAGCGCAATCTCAAGCACTGTCACTGACGTGGCGCTACGCAAACGTGCTATACCGACAACCATGATTACCGAGTCAACGAGATCTGGAACCCTCCTGGGTGGCGGCTCGATACTGGTCGTTGCCGCCAGCCTGTTGGCCGCCTGCAGCGTTGCACTCGCGCAGGCCGGCCCGACGCAATCGTTCGAGAGCGGCGTCAAGCAGACCACGCTGCTCGAACTCTATACCGCCGAAGGCTGCAGCAGCTGCCCGCCGGCCGACGCATGGCTCGGCAGATTCACCGACAACGACGCGCTCTGGCACCGGATCGTCCCGGTGGCTTTTCATGTCACCTACTGGGATCAATACGGCTGGGTCGATCCCTACGCGCGCACCGAGTACACCCGGCGTCAGCGTGATTATGCGAGCCGGCGCAGTAACGGCGTGGCCTACACACCCAATTTCATCCGCAACGGCCACGACTGGCGGCTGTGGTTCCGGCATCCACGCCCGAGCCCGATCGAGCCGCTCGACGTTGAAGCCGACGCCGGCGTGCTGCGCGTGACCCTCGACGGGGATGCGGTGGGCGCCCTGTTCGCACCGCCGGCCACTATCGACGGCGCCCTCGACCTGCATATCGCCGTCCTTGCTTTCGGCTTGAGCAAGGTCATCAGCGCCGGCGAGAACACAGGCCGTAGATTGCGGCACGATTTCGTGGTCATCGGCGAGAACACGACGCCGCTCGTCGACGCCGACAGCGGCTACACGGCGACCGCGATACTGCCGGCAACGATGACCGTCGACGCCAGCCGCTATGCGTTCGCGGCCTGGGTGGAAAGCCGCGCCAACATGCAAACCTATCAAGCCACCGGCGGCTGGCTGGCCGCCGCGCCCTGATGCCATCGCGTTCATGGAGCACTTCGGCTGACCGTATCTTTCACGCACGCTATGATGGCGGCGCTTTCACCCTATCGTCGGCACAAGGAGCCGCTGCATGAGTCAGAACAACACCCGATCGAGCCTGTTTGGTGCCCTGTTCGTGCCCGCCCTGATTCTGGGTGTGCTGATCATTCTCGCGATCCTGGTGATCAGCTTTCGCTCCGGCCCGACCGCGCCGACCGCGGGCAACGACAACAGCCGCCAGCTCGACTCGTCGCTGATCAGCCAGTTCGAGTCCGATTACGACGCCCTGGGCGAGTCGGTCGGCGAGGCCGATGCACCGGTCACCATCCGCGAATTCGCCGACTACCAGTGCCCGGCCTGCGGCGCGTTCGCGCCCACGGCCAAGCGCATCCGCGACGAACTCGTGGACTCCGGCAAGGTGCGCTTCGTGTTCTTCGACTTCCCGCTGCCGATGCATGACCACGCCCATCAGGCGGCCGTGGCCGCGCGCTGTGCCGCGCGTCAGGACAAGTTCTGGCCCTACCACGATCGCCTGTTCGAGACCCAGAGCGACTGGTCGCAGCAGGACGACCCGACCTCGCGTTTTCTCGACCTGGCCGTCGAGACCGGCGTCAACGCCGATCGACTCAAACAGTGCATGGCCCAGGGTGCGGTCGACGACGTGATCGCCCAGAACCAGGAAGCCGGCAAGGCCGTGAGCCTGCGCGCCACGCCGACCGTGATCGTCGGCGACACCCTGTTCTCGGGCGCGGTGAGCTTCGATCGTGTCCAGCAGGAAGTCGATCGGCAGAGCGCCGGCGAAGGCGACAGCTAGAGTTCTGAACTAGAGTTCTTTCTCGACCGCCGCGAGCGCATCCACGAGGGCGGCGAGCGCGGCGCTGTCGCCTTCGGCGTCCTCGCGTTCGCGCATGACCTGACGAAACCAGCGGCCCAGCGTCTTCTGCAGATCGCCGGGCAGATCGCGGGCCACGCTTTCGTTGTCGTCGCCGGCGGCGGCCAGTTCGCCGTCGCCGCGACGGGCGTGGGCACGCAGCAGGATCTGGCGGTAGCGGATCAGGATGGAATCGAGAAGCACCCAGGCGAAATTCGGATTACGCGGCGGCCCAAGCGTGATCTGGCGTCCGCCGAGCGCGCCCATGCGCCCGAAATCGAGTTTGAGCTCGGGCAGCGCTTCGCCCTTGAAGAACGCCAGCGCGCCGCCGCCGATACCGCCGAGCAACGCGCCGACGCCCAGGGTATGACCCAGCGCCGCCGCATCGACGCCCAGCCCGGCGCTCGCGCCTACCGCGGCGCCGACGAAGGTGAGCTGCTGGCGGGTCAACCCGAGCCGGCGCCAGGTCTCGTCGCTGGCCAGATCGAGATCGCCGCCGAAGCCGTCGCGCAGCTGCGCCCGGATAGCGGTATGCCGATAGATGCCGAGCAGCGCGTCGGCGGCCTCGCGTTCGAGTGTGGCAATACGATCGAAATAGCGGCCGCTCGCGCGCTTGACCGCGTCGCGTTTCGCGGCCACCGGCGCCGGGCCGTCCTCGGCATAGGTTTCGCGCTCACGCAAAGTCAGCCCGGCGCGTAGAAACGACTGGATATGCTCGGCGGCCAGTTCGCGACGCTGGGCCCATTCGGCGTCGAGCAGCGCCATGGTGGTGTCCAGATGGGCGCGATCGCGCTCGTCGATCTGGTTGAGCGCGGCCAGCAGGTCGCGACGGGCGGCGAAACGGGCCTGATGGGCATCGAAGGCGCGCACCAGATTGAAGGCCTTGCCCAGATGGGCCCGCCAGTCGGCTTCGTGATCGGCGCGGCCGTCGCCTTCGCTACCGCGCTGATTGAGCACGGCCAGGCGCGCACGCCCGGAAAAACGCAGGATTTCGATCTCGGCCAGAAAACTGTCGTAGACCGGCACACCGGGATCGACCACGTAGAGGATGCCCGCCCCTTCCAGCAGCGGCTCGAGCAGACGGCATTCGTCCTCGAACTCCCCGGAGCCGCGGTATTTTTCCACGAAGCGCGCGAGCGCCGGCAGGCCTGGCGTGGTGGCCGCATCGTCGTGCAGGGCACGAATCGCGCGCAGCGCCTCGATCGGCTGCTGAAAACCGGGCGTATCGATGAAGCGCAACCGCTCCACGCCGTCCAGTACCAGCGACAACCGCTGGCAACGCGTGGTTTCCCCCGGCTCGGGCGAGATCCGGATGATGCGATCGTCGTCTTCTTCGAGCAGCGTGGCCAGAATCGCCGACTTGCCCATGTTGACCTTGCCGACCACGGCATAGCAGGGCAGGTCCGGCGTCACCCATGCGCCCGCGTTGAGGGCCTTGTCGTGGTTCATGTCAGGCACCGGGGGCATACCCCAGAATTTCGGTCGCCGGGTCGCGCAGCCCGTCGATGAATCGGGTCCAGCGTTCCAGATGGGCGGCATCCGGCGGCGTCGGCTGGCCGTCCCGCACACCGAGCACCACCCAGGTCATCGGCGTATCGCTGCCCGCAGCTTCGCGCACCCGTGCATGCAGGTTGTACGCCTGGCGCGGCGACAGGCCCCAGTCCTCGACCAGCAGCACGACGTGCGCGGGGGCTTTGGCCAGGGCCGCATCGGCCGCGTTTTCGGCGGCCTCGTCGAGCACGTTCACCCGCTGCTCTTCCTGCGGATTCACACGCAGTGCACGCAGCAGAAAACCGCGTATGTCCTGACCGTGAATACCGCTGCCGCCCACATCGAGCAGCAGCGCGCCGTCGGCGGATTCGGGCGCCACCGTGCCGCGTTCGACGGCAGTAAGCGTGCGCCAGAGCGCGCGATGGCGCGGCGCCTGAAAATCCAGCCCGGCCAGTGCGCGCCGCTGTCGCCACTGATACAGCGCGATCAGCAACAGCCGCGGCAACAGACCCCAGACCACAATCGACATCAACAGGAATCGCCACCAGGCGGCCGTCGCCTCGACGCCGCCCGGCACCCGTTTGATGCCGTCGACATAACGCGCGCGGCTGGCCTCGATCGCCGCGGCATCCGGTACCGCCGCCGGCCAGGCCCATTGCCAGGGCATGGCAATGGCCTCGGTGGTCGCCTGCATGAGCTTTCCCGTCTGCGGCGTGGCCTCCCAGTAGAACCGCACATCGAACACCATCAGGCAGCCCAGAAATGCGAGCAGAAGACCTACACTGAAACCCAGCCCGCCGCGCTGCAGCGTGCCCCCGAGCGCGGCACTCAGCGCCTGCCGCGGCCGGCTGCCGTCGAGCAGCCGCTCGCGCCAGATATCGACCTGATCGGCCGAGCGCTTGCCGGCGCTGCGCCGGGCCAGGTGCACCGCCAGCGACAGTCCGCGCTCGAGCAGGACACGCCGGCGCGAGCCCAGACGCCGCGCCAGCGACCACGCCAGGAAAACGCCCCACGGCAGCACCAGCGCCAGGCCGAAGAACACAATCACGTGCACGGCCTGCGAAACGCCCACGCACAGCCCGGCGGCCAGCACAAAGCCCGCCACGGCCATGCCGACGAACAGTGCCAGCCGCAGCAGAGCAATACCGTTGTGCCAGAGTCGTCCTGCGTCGACGCTCGAACGCTCGCGCCGCATCGCCAGCCACAGCCACAGCCCCTGACGACGGCGCATGCGCTCATCGCCGCTGCCCAACTGGGGGCGAATATCGCGGGCGAAATAAAGACGGTCGGCGACAATCTCGTCTTCCGACACCGACGCCAGTATGGCTTCGAAGTCGATCAGATCGGCCAGGGTCCAGCGATGATGGGCACGGCGGGCAGCTCTCATACCGCTATTAGAACATCGCCGGCGTCTTCAGCGCGGGGTTCAGCGACACACGCCGCGGCGCGATCAATGGTCGAGCACGAAGAAGATGAACTCGCGAAACACGAACGCGGCGCTGGCACAGACGACCAGACTGGCCGCCGCCAGACCCACGAACCACAGCAGTCGGCGCGGTCCTTCGCGCATCAGCCGAAACCCATCAGCCCGAACATCAATGATAGCCCATGTCACGGGTGACTTTGCCGCGGAATATCCAGTACGACCAGCCGGTATAGAACAGGATGAACGGCAGCAAAATCGCCAGACCTACGATCAGAAAGCGCTGTGTCTCCGGCGGCGAGGCCGCGTTCCAGATGGTCAGGTCGGGTGGAATGATATGCGGCCAGAAACTGGCGGCCAGACCCGCGTAACCCACCGCGAACATGGCCAGGCTGAGCAGGAACGGCAGGTATTCGCGCCGGTTCATCACACTCCAGTACAGGAAATACGAAACCGCGATCGCGGCGATCGGGAACGGCGCCATCAGCAGCGCGTGCGGAAAGCCGAACCAGCGCTCGGCGTAGTCGACGTCCAGGAACGGCACGTACAGGCTGACCAGGCCCATGAACACGATCACGCCGGTCAGCAACATGCGGCTCCAGCCATAGGCTTTCTGCTGCAGGCCGCCGCTGGTCTTGAGCACTACCCAGGTGGCGCCCAGCAGCGCATAGCCCGCCACCAGCGCGAACCCGGTGAGCACAGTGAACGGCGACAGCCAGTCGAAGGCGCCGCCCACATACTGGGCGCCGTCGGCGTTGATACCCTGCACGATCGAGCCCAGCGTGACGCCCTGGCAGAACGTGGCCACGATCGAGCCCAGATTGAAGGCCGTGTTCCAGCCGAACTTGCGATTGGCCTTGAAGCGGAATTCGAAGGCCACGCCGCGAAAGATCAGCGCGATCAACATCAGCGACAACGGCAGATAGAGCGCCGGCAACAACACGGTGTAGGCCGGCGGAAACGCCGCCAGCAGGCCGACCCCGCCCAGCACCAGCCAGGTTTCGTTGCCGTCCCAGATCGGCGCCACCGAGTTCATCATGATGTCGCGCTCGTGCTCGCCGTGGGCGAAGCCCGACAGAATGCCGATGCCCAGCACGAAGCCGTCCAGCAGCACATACATGAACACGCCAAAGCCGATGACGCCAAACCACAGCAACGGCAACAGATCGGTCGTGCTCATGGGCGCTCTCCCACCGGCTCGTCGGGATACGACAACGGCCGTGCCGGCGTCGCGAAGGGATCGTGGCTCGGATGCGCCGGGCCTTGCTCGGGGCCGGTGCGCACGACCCGGATGATGTAGTACAGACCGGCGCCGAAAACGATGCCGTAGACGATCACGAAGGTGATCAGGGTGGCCAGCACGCTGGGCCCGCCCACCGGCGACACCGAGTCCGAGGTGCGCATGAGTCCATAAACCGTATAGGGCTGGCGCCCGATCTCGGTAGTGATCCAGCCAGCCAGCACGGCGACGAATCCCGATGGCGTCATCGCGACCAGAAAACGGTGATACCAGGGGGTGTCGAACAGCGCCCGCCGCCAGGCCAGCCACAGCCCGGTCATGCCGGCGAGCAGCATCAGCATCCCCAGCCCCACCATGATGCGGAAAGAGAAGAAGATCGGTGCGACCGGCGGTCGCTCGTCGCGCGGAAAATCCTTGAGCCCGACCAGTTCGCCGTTCCATTCATGGGTCAGGATCAGACTGGCGAAATGCGGAATCGCGATCTCGAAATGATTCGTCTCGTTAGCGCTGTCCGGCCAGGCGAACAACGCGAGCGCCGCACCTTTTTCCGTATCCCAGTGCGCCTCCATCGCCGCGATCTTCTGTGGCTGATATTCCAGCGTCTTGAGGCCATGGAAATCGCCGGCCACGATCTGCAGCGGCGTGACGATGGACACGAAGCCCACACCCATCATCAACATCACCCGCGAGGCCTCGTGGGCGGTGTCACGCAGCCGGTACCACGCGCCCACGCCGAGGATCACGAACGCGGTGGTCAGATAGGCTGCCAGCACCATATGCACCAGCCGGTACGGGAACGACGGGTTGAATACGATCTTCCACCAGTCGACCGGGTAGAAGATGCCGTCGCGCAGTTCGAAGCCGTCCGGGGTGTGCATCCAGGAGTTGGCGGAGAGGATCCAGAACGCCGATAGCGTCGTGCCCACGCCCACGGTCACCGTGGCGATGAAATGCAGCTTCGGGCCAACCTTGTCCCAGCCGAACAGCATGATGCCAAGGAAGGTGGCTTCCAGAAAGAAGGCGGTGAGCACTTCATAGGTGAACAACGGGCCCAGCACCGGCGCGGTCGCCTCGGCGAAATGCGACCAGTTGGTGCCGAACTGGAAGCTCATCACGATGCCCGAGACCACGCCCATGCCGAACGAGACCGCGAAGATCTTGACCCAGAACTGATACAGGCGCCGGTAGATGTCCCGCTTGGTGAACAGGAACAGGCCTTCGCACATCGCAAGCCAGCTCGCCAGGCCGATCGTGAACGCCGGAAACAGGATATGGAACGACACCACGAAGGCGAACTGGATTCGCGAGAGAACTTCCGGATCGAGGTGCATGCCGTCTCCTGCAATGACTACGACAGCCGCAGACCGGCCCGCTGACCGTGCCCCAAGCGACCACTCATACTACAAAAGTATAACGCGTTCAGGCGCGGCGCGGTCGCGACCTATTGCCGCAAGTCACGATATCGTCGCTGACAGTCTGGCACCGGGCGCCGGTACAGGCGAATCCCATGGGCACGCGAATAGCAGCAGTTTCGACCGGCGCGATGCACAACCGGCGCCGCGAGCGCGAATGCGTGGGCTTGAGACCGGGGACAAAAGCCCTGATCATAGGATCATGCCCGCTACCCAAGCCGTCACCGATACCCTTGCACGCCCGCTACGCGACTTGCGTATCTCGCTGACCGATCGCTGCAATTTCCGCTGCACCTATTGCATGCCACGCCATCTGTTCGGCAGCGAACATCTGTTTCTGCCACGCAAGGAACTGCTCAACTTCGACGAAATCGAGCGCCTGGCGCGTCTGGCCGCCGGCCTGGGCGTGACCAAGCTGCGCCTGACCGGCGGCGAACCGCTGCTGCGCCGCGATCTCGAGGTGCTCGTCGCGCGGCTGGCCGCGATCGACGGCATCGACGATATCTGCCTGACCAGCAACGGCTCGCTGCTCACCGCGGAGCGCGCCCGCGATCTGAAAGCGGCCGGTATCAATCGCGTCACCCTCAGCCTCGACGCCATCGACGACGACGTCTTCAAGGCGATCAACGATGTCGGCTTCCCGGCCTCCAAAGTGCTCACCGCGATCGACAACGCCAAGGCCGCCGGTCTGGGCCCCGTCAAGGTCAACTGCGTATTACAGCGCGGCGTGAACGAACACCAGATCCTGCCGATGGTCGATCACTTCCGGCATTCGGACGTGGTGCTGCGCTTCATCGAGTTCATGGATGTGGGCACATCCAACGGCTGGCGCATGGACGACGTCATTACCGCACGCGAGATCGTCGACACCATCCGCACGCGCCATCCGATCAGCCGCCTGCCGGCCACCGCGCCGGGCGAGACCGCCAACCGCTGGACGTTCGACGACGGCGCCGGCGAGATCGGCATCATCGCCTCGGTCAGCCAGCCTTTCTGCGGTGGCTGCACCCGCGCCCGACTTTCGGCCATCGGTGAGCTCTATACCTGCCTGTTCGGCGTGCACGGGCGCGATATCCGTGGGCCGATGCGCGCCGGTGCCAGCGACGCCGAGCTGTCCGACCTGCTCGCCGGCATCTGGCACGTCCGCGACGACCGCTACTCGGAAATCCGCGGCGAGCAAACCGCCAACCGTCGCGGCAAGGATGCCGACGGCAAGGTGGAGATGTCGTATATTGGCGGGTGAACAATCGCAAAGTCGGGTTCTGAGCTATACGACATCCAAGATGTCGTGGAGCTTTCTACACTCTGCGATAACACATGCGCAAAATACCGGAAGTCCCCCGAAGGCCATTGATTTCAACGTGGGTTCCCCGGCGGTCGTAATTCTGGCCTGCTCGGCAATCGAAGCCTTTGTTAACGAAGTATCGTCTTCGGCCCACAGCTTTCTATTCGATGCTGATCGCGACTCCACCTTCATCTCTGACCCCATTCATGACAGATGGGATGCTGCTGGCATCGAAGAAAGCGATTTGCAAAAAATCGCGTCAATCAGAGTGGACGAATCGGGCTCGTTGATTGATCGCTATAAGCGGCTGCTTAAAGCTATCGACTTAGAACTGCCTGCCCGTTGGAATAATCTTTGCCAGCTTCAAAAAGTCCGCAACGGCCTAGTCCATTTTCGCGAGTGCGATATCCCAATCGTAAATGATAAGGATAGTAGGATCCGCAGCGGCCAGAAACTGCCGGATTTTTTACTGCCGTTAACGCGACAAAAGATAGAAAGCTGGCCGATATTGGCTTCCAACCCGGAAATCGAAGGGGAAGACTGGACGTTACGGATAGCAACAAACGCCTTTTCGATCTGGGCCTTGGAAATCGCCATGACGACAAATAGCTACATCTTGGACAATCTCGCCGAAGGAAAATACGCTAAACATCTGCGCGCGCTCTACAGCAGCCGCGAAAGACATTTCGATCATCTCTTTGAAATGGGGCTCGACGAGATTTCGAACTGGAAAGACTATATTTACAAAGGATACGATTTCCGCACTCATTTCAAGCGTCCATTTTCCTAGCCACCTGTTAATTATTATTTATTAACGGATCTCTGCCCGAATCTGTGTCCGTGACTCCCGCTATTAAACAACTAGAAGCAGCCGGATTGCCCCATAAAGTACTTCGCTACGAGTCGGATAGAGCCATCTCGGGTTACGGCATCGACGCGTCGGAGCAACTTGGGGTTCCTGCGCAACGCGTATTCAAGACACTGGTCGCCGAAACCGACGCGCATGAACTGATCGTCGCCTGCGTGCCCGTCTCGGGACGGTTGCACATGAAAAGCCTGGCGACGGCGGCGGGCGCCAAGAAAGCGTTCATGGCCGAGGGCGCGCAGGTCGAAAAGACCACCGGCTATGTGCTCGGCGGCGTCAGCCCGCTAGGCCAGAAGAAAGCGTTGCGCAGCTTCATCGATGTCTCGGCGCAGGACTTCGACACAATCTTCGTCAGCGGCGGGCGACGCGGCCTGGAGATCGAACTGGCGCCAGCGACGCTGGCCACGCTGACACAGGCCACGTTCGCGCCACTCAACGACAGCTGATCGATCCGATGTTCGGCCGGCGCGACGCCCGCCCTAGCCGGGGTTCGTCAGTATTTTCCAGATACCCCGGGCCGTCATCAGCAGCCGCTCATCGGCGAGCAGGCGTGCATCGATGAACGCCAGGCTGCGGGTGACGCGAACGATGTCGACGTCGGCCACGATGAACTCGCCGATCCGGCCCGCGCTGACGAAATGGGTATCGAGCTGCACCGTCGCCACCGGCTGATCGTTCAGGGCCGTGCTCGCGGTCACTCCCATCGCCCGATCGGCCAGTGTCACCAGCATGCCGCCCTGGACCACGCCGCGCTTATTGCGGTGCTTGGCATCGGCCCTGAAGCCCAGCACGATCCTGTCGCCGTCACGCCGCTCCAGCACGGGCCCGACGAGCCCCAGGAAACCGTCCTCGTCGTGCAGTGTCCAATCGCCCGCGGGCACGCTTTCGTCACACATCAGTGTTCGATCTCCTTGGGTCTGGCGCTGAAGTCAAGCCGTAGTGCCGCAAGTGCGCCCAGAAATCCGCATAGTGAATAGACCGCGAACGTGGCACTGAAACTGGTCAGTCCGGCGGCGACCAGCGCGAAGCCGGCCGGGCCGATGATGACGCCGCCGAACACGTAGACAAGTACCGCGCCGGTGGCCTGGCCGACCTGCGACACCGGCGCCTGGTGGGCGACTTCCGCCAACAGCACGCCGTTCCAGCCCAGCCAGACCGCGCCGAGCCAGATGAACAACAGCAGCTGAACCCAGCCGGCCATATCGATGGCCAGATACAGGGCGAGCGAACCCAGTCCGCCGAGCAGGCCGAGCAGCGCCAGTACCCGCATGCCACCGCCGATCCGGTCGGCCACCCAGCCCCAGCCGATACGCCCACCGGCGCCGGCGAACTGCATGGCGGCAGCCACCGCGCCGGCGGTGACCAGCGGCCAGGCGCCGTCTTCGACGAGCGTGGTGACCGCAAACGCGCTCAGCGACAATTGCACCACGGAATAGAAGAACCCGATGAGGGCGAGTCCGGCGAGGCGCGGGTCGGCCCACAGGATCTTCTGGTCGATGAAGAACCCGCTGCGCCGCGCGGTGCCAGCCCCAACGCGGCGCGCGTCGTCGGCATGGCTGTAGTAGCGCAGCGCCGCCAACGCGGCGAAGGGCACGATCGACGCCAGCACGAGTACCAGCCGCCAGTCGATGAATACAGCCAGCGCGGGAATGGCAAGGCTTGCGATCACACCGCCCAGCGGCACCCCGGCCTGCTTGACCGAATACACGAGGTTGCGCGTACGCGCGTTGACCACCGACGCGAGCAGCTGCGATGCCGCCGGGTTCTGCCAGCCATAGCCAATCCCGACAATCAACGAGCCGGCAACGAAGCCCTCCACGCGGGCGGTGGCGAAACACAGCAGGCCGCATCCGAACGTAAAAAGACACAGCTGCTCCACCCTCAAGGCACCAAGCCGCTCGATGGCGCCGCCCGCGCCGGCCGAGGCCAGCGTCGCGGCTAGGTAGATCAGGCTGATCTGGAAGCCCACGAAATGAACATCCAGCCCCACATCCGCCACCACCAGCGGCACGATAGCGGTCAGTGACAGCGCGGCCGCCGTGGCGATGATCTGAATCGCGGTGGCGAAACCGAGCGTCTTGGCCAGGCCATCGGCGGGGCCCTCGATCGCAGCCATCACGAAGCGGTGCGCCGGATGAAAGCGGCGAAAGAACAGGGTCGAAATGCATGCATGAATGCATGATACATCGGGCTATCGATACCGGCGTCGCCCCGCCGTCAGTCGAGTTTCTTCGCGGCGGTAGCAAGCCGCTGACGATGGCGGTCGATATCGGCCCAGGGACAATCGCGCTGGGCCAGCCGGCGGAAGATGTTGCCGATATGAAAGCGCCGCGGGCCGAGCCGGGCGTCGCCCAATTCATCCCAGGCCAGCGGCGTGGCGATCGGCGCGCCGGGCTTCGGGCGTACCGAGTACGGCGCGACGCCGGTCTGGGCATAGGCGTTACGACGGATATCCAGATACAACCGGCCGCGGCGTTTGTTCTTGCGGTGTTCGACGGTGAAGCGATCCGGCTGGTCGGCGGCAAGATCGTTGGCAACACGCCTGGCAAACGAACGCGTGGCATCGAAATCCGCCTCGCGATCCAGCGGCACGGTGACATGCAGGCCGGACGAGCCGGTGGTCATCACGAATGCGCGCAGATCCACCGCGGCGAGTCTATCGCGCACGGCGCGCGCGGCCTCGACGACCACGCCGAAATCATCGCCCGGCGGATCCAGGTCGAAGATCAGCCGGTCCGGGCGATGCGGCGTGTCGTGGCGCGACAGCCAGACGTGAAACGCGATCGTGCCCTGATCGACCAGATAGACGAGCGTGTCGGCATCATCCGCCAGCGGATGCGTGATCGTGCCGTCTTCCTTGTCGACCGTAACGCGATCGATCCAGCCCGGGTAATGATCCGCCACATTCTTCTGGATGAAATGCACGCCGTCGATACCGTCGGGAAATCGGTTCAGCGTCAGCGGTCGGCCTGCGATATGCGGCAGCATGGTCGCTGCGATACGGCGGTAGTACGCGGCTAGATCTCCTTTGCTGATCCCCGCGTCCGGGAAAAAGATCTTGTCGGCGTTGGCGATGTCGACACTCATGGCCTGCTCATGCAGGGCATTCGCGCACGACGTCCTGCGGCGCCTTGTCGTCGCGCTCGCCCAGATAGCGTGGATGACGCAGCTTGCCGTCGACCGTCCACTCGTTGAAGCCGATCTCGACCACGCGCTCTGGCGTGACCCAGTGCAGGCCATCACCACTACCCGCCGGCGGATCGGCAAACGGCGAGGTCTGGCGCTCCGCAGCCGCCAGCGCGCGGTGCAGACGCGCCAGTTCGTCGTCATCGAAACCGGTGCCGACCCGGCCGGCGTAGACCAGGGCATCGTTCTGGTAATAGCCGACCAGCAGTGCACCCAGCCCGTGGCGGCTGCCCTGCGGATCGGTGAAGCCGCCGATCACGAACTCCTGGCCGTGCTCACACTTGAGCTTGAGCCAGCGCTTTGAGCGCCCGCGCCGATATACGCTGTCGGCCCGCTTGGCGACAATGCCTTCCCAGCCCTTGTCACAGGCTTGCGCCAGATAGGCCTGGCCGCTGCCATTGCGGTGCGCGGTATAACGCAGCCCGCCGCCGAACCCGAAGGCCGAGCGCAGCACCTTCTTGCGCTCGCGCAGGCCCACACGACGCAGATCGATTCCGTCCAGCCAGGGTACGTCGAAGGCATAGAAATAGATCGCGATACCACTGGACCGAGCTTCATCCGGATCGGATATTCCGGCGCGCTGCTGCAGGCGGGCGAAGCGGGTGATTTTGCCATCGAATGCCACGACCTCGCCGTCCAGAACGAAGCGCCGGCAAGGCTGGCGTGCAAACAGTTCGACCAGCTCCGGAAAATGGGCGTTGCGAGCCTTGCCGTTACGAGTCAGCAGTTCGATATGATCGCCCTCGCGAAACACGAGCAGACGAATGCCGTCGAGCTTGCGCTCGAATATCCAGCCGGCGTGTGAGAACGGCGTATCCGACAAGGTCGCCAGCATCGGTTCGAAATGCTGCGGCATCGCACTCCTGACAATCATTTCCTGGGCGTCGTGGGAGAGTCGATCGCGCCATTCAGCCATCGTCGCTTTCCTCGCGCGCAATCGCGGCAGTGCTGCGTCCGCTCAGCACGGACTTATCCTGGGTACTGACCGGATTGCGCCGCGCGTCGGCGGCGGCGTCGTCCATCTTGACGAGCAGCCACTGACGCTTGCCGTGCTCGGTGCGAAAGTGGGTCAGCGAATAGCCGCCGGTAAGCTTTTCGCCCGCCAGGGTCACGATGAGATGACCGTCGGCCAGGCATTGCGCCAACGATCGCGTGATGTTCCCGGCCTCGTCCCGCTTGGCGTTTTCGAAGGTGCCCTTGTCCCAGACCAGCACCGTGCCGCCGCCGTATTCGTTTTCGGGAATCACGCCCTCGAAGTCGGCGTAGGCCAGCGGATGATCCTCCGTCTGCACGGCCAGTCGTTTTTCGCTCGGGTCGGTCGACGGCCCCTTGGGTACAGCCCAGGACTTGAGTACGCCATCGATCTCGAGACGAAAATCGTAATGCAGGCTCGACGCATCGTGTTTCTGAATCACGAAGATCGGCGCTGAGCCTGCGCTGTCGCGGGCCCTGCCGCCGCATGGCTCGGGACTCTTGCCCGAGGCACGCCGATCGCGATAGTTCTTGAGTCGGTCGTCGGCCATGTCGCGAAACGCTGCCCGTGGATGAACTGTTTTTGTATCGCGTTCGCCCGCAGACGCCTATCCGGGCGTTTACGCAGCCTGGGGTTTACCCGCTAAACTCGTTGATCTATGGATACGAAAAACAGGGAAAGCAGCGACACGCACTTCATGCGCAAGGCGTTCGAGCAGGCCCGGCAGGGCTTCGACGAGGGCGGCGTGCCCATCGGCTGCGTGCTGGTGAAGGCCGGCGCAATCGTCGGCGCCGGCCACAACCGCCGGGTGCAGCGGGACAGCGCGATACTCCACGGCGAGATGGACGCGCTCGAAGCCACCGGTCGCCGGCCCGGCGCCTTCTACAAGGACGTCACCCTCTACACCACGCTCTCACCCTGCTCGATGTGCAGCGGCGCGATCCTGCTCTACGGGATTCCGCGGGTGGTGATCGGCGAGAACCGCAGTTTCATGGGCGAGGAAGCGCTGCTGGCCGAGCGCGGCGTCGATGTCAGCCTGCTGCACGACGCCGACTGCATCGCGCTGATGCGCCGTTTCATGCACGAAAAACCCGAGCTCTGGAACGAGGATATCGGGGTCTAGACCAGGCACGCGCCCGAAGGCAGGGCGCGGCGGTCGGTCGGCCGAATCGAGCGGACCCGAAATCGGGCCCGCCCGTCAGGCAAGCGTCAGAACGATGCCCATTCACCGTCGCTGGCGACGTTCATGGCCACGGTCGCGCGCGGCGACGCCGCGGCAGGCGCCGCGTCTACGAAAGCCGGCACGGCGGGCGCCGGTTTGGGCGTGTCGTGATGTTCGGCCACGTCGGCTGCGGCCTCGTCCCCGGCCTTGAAGAACGCCACCTGGGCCTTGAGCGCGTGGGCCTGTTCTTCCAGTGAACGGCTGGCAGCGGCCGATTCCTCGACCAGCGAGGCATTCTGCTGGGTCATGCTGTCCATCTCCGACACCGCCAGGTTCACCTGCTCGATGCCGCTGGACTGTTCCTTGCTGGCCGCCGCGATCTCGGCGACGATGTCGCTGACCTTGTTGATGTTCTCGACGATCTCTTCGAGCGTCTTGCCGGACTGGCTGACCTGCTCGGAGCCGTCCTTGACCTTGGCCGCACTGTCCTCGACCAGGCCCTTGATGTCTTTGGCGGCCGCCGCGCTGCGGCTGGCCAGGTTGCGCACCTCGGAGGCCACGACCGCGAAGCCGCGGCCCTGTTCGCCCGCACGCGCCGCCTCGACCGAGGCATTGAGGGCCAGCAGGTTGGTCTGAAAAGCGATGTCGTCAATCAGACCGATGATGTCGGAGATCCGGCGGCTGGCCGCGTCGATCTTCTCCATCGACTCGACTGCCCGGCCGACTACCTGACCGCCCTCCTCGGCCTGGGCCCGAACGCCGCGCGCCAGCTGATCGGCCTGGGCCGCATTGTCGGCGTTCTGTCTGACCGTCGAGGTCATCTGTTCCATCGACGCCGCGGTCTCCTCGAGGTTCGCCGCCTGTTCCTGGGTACGGGTACTCAGTTCGTCGTTGCCCGAAGCAATCTGGCTCGCGCCCACACTGACCGCGTCAGACCCCGCCCGCACCTTCTCGACCATCTCCGCCAGGCGATTCTGCATCGCCCCGAGTGCGCGCAGCATGACGCCGAACTCGTCGCCGCGATCGATGTGTACCTGGTTATCCAGACGGCCATCGGCAATCGATTCCGCCAGCCGACGGGCGCTGGCCAACGGCCGCGAAATCATGCGCGTGAGCAGCCAGGTGATCACCAGCGTCATCAGCAACGCAGCAACGATCACGGCGACGACAATAACCTGGTCACGCTGGGTCGCCTGCATGCTCTGGGCGTGGAAAATTCCGGCGCGCTTGACCTGATAATCCTCCAGCTGCATCAGCTGAAAGCTCAGCTTGATGAAGCTCGGCTGCACCTGTTCGGTATAGAAGATACCGCCGCCGTAGACGCCGGTGCTCTTTAGTTCCGCGATGAACTGATCGAGCTTGTCGGTGACTGCCTGGTACTCGCTCCACATGCTGTCGGCCGCCGCGCGCTCTTCGTCGGTGGTCAGTTTGGCGGGATAGTACTCGCTCCAGCGCTTCTCGATGGCCTCGCGCCGGGCCCCGAGATTCTTCACGAAAGTATCGATACCTTCGGATTTCTGGCCCAGCATCTCCTCGGTGATATCGCTGCGCATACCGGCAATCAGGCTATCGACCATGGCGATGTCACGCAGGCCCCTGAGATTCTTGGTATACAAGCGATCCGTGGTGGCACTGGCGCCACTGATGGTAATCACCGAATAGACGCCCAATGCACACACCAGCGCCAGGATGAGCCCGAATCCGAGCCCCAGCTTGCCCTTCACACTCTTCTTGATACTGAACATCGTGCCCCTTCCCGCTATGGACAATCATTTTGGTATCGATGCGGCCGTGTCTTGCCGGGATCGTCACGAGCGGTCTGGCAGCGTGGGGGCACGCATGCGGCCAACGCTGGAAGCGTCGGCGGTCCGGTCCGTTCAATGAATCTTCGGTTTGCCTGCGGCTGCGCTCTTGCGCCGACTATCGGCCATCGCCGCAGAACCTTGAAACAGCCCGAACGGTCGCCAGTCGAAGCGGGAGAAGACGGCCGTAGCCGTCGGCCAGCCCTTGGGTCACTAACCGGGCGCCAGCCAGGAAAACGGAGCTCGGAAAAGGGTTCAGGCGACCTTGGTCAGGGTGGCACGCAGACGCGCAACCGCCTGACTGTGAAGCTGACAAACGCGCGATTCACCCACACCCAGCACCGCGCCGACTTCCTTGAGATTGAGGTCTTCCTGATAGTAGAGCGCGAGCACCAGCCTATCGCGCTCGGGTAGCTTCTCGATCGCGCGGGCGAGTTCCTCGCGTTCGACGAAGGCCATCAGCGCTTCCAACGGCGTGGCCGTGGTGGGCACGTCATCGGCAAGTACCGATGCACTGCTCTCCTCGGTTCCGCTTTCCTCGAAGGCCTCGATGAAGCCGTTGTTCACGTCGTAGAGCAGGCGATGGTATTCCTCCATCGGCATATCGAGTTCAGTAGCGATTTCGCGTTCGGTTGGAGAGCGGCCCAGCCGATGCTGCAGGCGCTGGATGGCGCGATTGAGCTCGCGGCTGGCCCGGCGCACGCTGCGCGGCAGCCAGTCGCGGCTACGCAGCTCGTCGATCATCGCGCCACGCACCCGCTGCGACGCATAAGTGGCAAACGACGCGCCCTGACTCGAATCGAAACGATCCAGCGCGTCCAGCAGGCCGACCATGCCGGCCTGGATCAGGTCGTCCAGATCCACGCTCGACGGCAGGCGTGCCCTCAGCGCGAGCGCCTGACGGCGCACCATGGGCAGGTACTGTTCGACTACCTGCGAACGATCGATCGTGCCTTGTGCCGTATACATAAGAATTGCGCCCTGAAACCCGGCTTTGATATCCGCCCCAAGCGGCTCCCACAAGGCCGCAACGCGGCCAGCCTGATGATTATTGGCCGCTAGTGGCGCACGCCATGTAACGAACAGGCACGACTTTCGCCCACTGCTCGCCCGATTAGCCGATCTCGGCATTAAAGAAGCAGCGCGCGCTGACGATAGTCCCCCCACGGCGGCACCTGAGCGCCGTATCGCGGCATCGCCGCCACCGGTTCAATAACACTAAAGGACTTAACACCATGGCTTTCACGGTTAACACCAACACCCTGTCGCTGGTTGCTCAGAACAATCTCAACCAGTCGCAGAAATCGCTCAACAGCGCCATCGAGCGTCTCTCCTCGGGCAGCAAGATCAACAGCGCCAAGGACGACGCCGCCGGCCAGGCCATTTCCAACCGCTTCACCGCGCAGATCAAGGGCTTGCAGCAGGCATCCAGCAACGCCAACGATGGCATCTCGATTGCCCAGACCACGGAAGGCGCGCTCGATCAGGTCAACGACAACCTGCAGCGGGTACGTGAGCTGACCGTGCAGGCGGCCAACGGCACCAACTCCGCTGAAGATCTACAGTCCATCCAGAACGAAATCGACCAGCGCCTGGGTGAGATCGACCGGGTTTCCGAGCAAACCAACTTCAACGGCGTCAAGGTCCTGGCCAGCGACCAGTCGCTGTCCATTCAGGTCGGCGCCAATGATGGCGAATCCATCAGCATCGATCTCAAGCAGCTTAACTCTCAGACCCTGAGCTTGGACAACTTCAGCGTCTCTGGCTTGTCCGACGAAATCACGGAACTTTCGGTCGATGATGCCAACGGCAATGAAGTAACAGCGAAAGTGGATCTTAGTGCCATTACCCTTACCGACTTTGAAGCCACGGACGCTGATCAGTTAAAGCTCCGCTCATATGAAGACAGTGCCGGCGCTACCCAATACGCTATCGAGGATGTCGACGGCACGCTGGCTAAAGTCGCCATCGACGCCGACGAAACTAGCGCCACCTTCGGTCAAGTTACTGACCCCGCCGACGTTGCCGCCGCAAAAGCCGCCTACGACACCGATGCCGCTGCCGGCCTCACCGCTACAGCTAACCCGCTCAAAGCATTGGACGATGCGCTGAGCCAGGTCGACGACCTGCGCTCCGACCTCGGCGCGGTGCAGAACCGCTTCGACTCGGCGATCACCAATATCGACTCGACCACCATCAACCTGAGCTCGGCGCGCTCGCGTATCGAAGACACCGACTACGCCACCGAGGTATCCAACCTGTCCAAGGCCCAGATCCTGCAGCAGGCCGGCACTTCCGTCCTGGCCCAGGCCAACCAGACCGGCCAGGGCGTGCTCTCGCTACTCGGCTAAGATCGGCAACCGCTTCAACGCGGGCGATAAAAAAGGGGCGCCTCGGCGCCCCTTTCCTATATCTGCCACTTGTAGTGAAGCGCGCTGCCCTACACCTGCATGTTCATGATGTCCTTGTACGCATTGACGACGCGATTACGGACCTGGACGCCCATCTCGAAGGCCACGCCGGCTTTTTCCATATCCACCATCACGTCGTTGATGCCGATGCCGGGCTCGCCGCGCTCGAAGGCGTGCCCCTGCGCGGCGGCGCTTTGCTTGAGCGCGTCGATCTTGTCGATGGAATGCATCAGCGCCGAGGCGAAGCTGTCCGGCGCGTTGACGTCGGCATTGGTGGTGGCGACGGGATCGCGTGCCGGCGCCGTCTGGCCGGCCTGGGCCGCGGTGGCCTGAAGTTGCTGGACGACACTCTGAAGAACCGGGCCGACTCCACTCATGACGTTGGTCACTCCCTGAATTCGAGGTAAGGCGGGTACGGCGATGACCGTACAGCGCTTGGATTGAACGCAGGGTAGCGCAGTGTCGGTTCGGCTTAAGGCGGCAAATGACGCACAAATAGCGGGCTTTTCGTGCCTTTGAAAAAACACGCCTACGCAATAATGGCCACCACGCCGGCAGCCGTGGACGGGGGATGTCCACACCAGACATAGCGGCTGACACCGGATTTTCTTCAGGCGCATTCGCCAAGCAACGCGAATCGCCGCTTGTTACGAGGGGAATGGATGGCCAGCGCGGATCCGCCGCAAGGCGCCGCCGGGGACAATAATCCCGGGCTGTTGGAACATTTGCGCTCGAACCCGTGGTTGCCACTGGTACTGGGCGTGGCGATCGCGATCACCATACTGGCCGGCGTGTTCATGTGGAGCACCGGCCCAGACTACAGCGTGCTCTATTCCGGGCTGTCCGATCGCGATGGCGGCGAGATCATTGGCAAACTCGATCAGATGCAGGTGCCCTACCGCTTCGCCGCCAACGGGAGCACCATCCTCGTGCCCCACGATGCCGTCGACCAGACGCGTCTGTCACTCGCCGGCGAAGGCCTGCCCAAAGGCGCCGGCGTGGGTTTCGAGCTGATGGACAATCAGTCCTTCGGCATCAGCCAGTTCGCCGAGCACGTCAACTACAACCGCGCGCTCGAAGGAGAACTCGCGCGGTCCATTGAAACCATCAACGAAGTGGCCAGCGCCCGCGTGCACTTGGCCATCCCGGAATCCTCGGTATTCGTACGCGAGCGCCAGCAGCCCACGGCTTCGGTCGTACTCGATCTCTACGACGGCCGCAGCCTGAGCGAAGGTCAGGTCAGTGCGATCGCGCATCTGGTGTCCAGCAGCGTGACCCAACTGCCGGTGGACTCTGTCACGGTGGTGGACGCGGCCGGGCATCTGCTGTCGCAGAACGCGCAGCCGGCGGGCAGCGGCGCCAACGGCACCCAGCTCGACTACGTCGCCCAGATCGAGCAGACCTATCGCAAGCGTATCCGCGACATCCTCGCCCCCATCGTGGGCGCCGACAACGTTCGTGCGCAGGTCGTGGCCGACGTGGACTTTTCGGTGGGCGAAAGCACCCGCGAGACCTATGCGCCGAACCAGGATCCCAGCAAGGCCTCGGTACGCAGCGAGCAGCGCAGCGTGAATCTCGCCAACGGCGGCGCCGGCATCAAGGGCATCCCCGGCGCGCTGAGCAATCGACCGTCACCGGACGAGCCCTCGCCGATCAACAATCCCCAAGGCAACAGCAACGGCAACAACGGCGGCAGCGCGCCCAACAACTCCAACAACGCGAACAGTGGCCAGCTGCAGACTGCCGGCGCGGCCGGCCTGGCGCAGGGCGGCACGCAGGACGGCTCGTCCACGAGCGCCTCGACCATCAACTACGAAATCGACCGCACCATCCAGCACACCAAGCTGGAGACCGGCCGCATCCGTCGCCTGTCCGCGGCCGTGGTGATCAACGAAGCCGCCCTCGGCGTTCCCGCGGCCGCCGTGAACGCCAGCGAAGGCCAGACCGAAACGGACAGTGCGGCGGCGAGCGCCGACAACGCGGCGCTCGTGGCCCAGCGCATGCAGCAGATCCAGGATCTGGTGCGCGGCGCCATCGGCTACTCGAGCGAACGCGGCGATTCGCTGCAAGTCGTCAATACCGTGTTCACCAGCGCCCCGCAGGCCAGCGTACCGCCGGCGCCGCCGTGGTGGCAGAACCGCGACCTCATCGAGATGGCCAAGACGCTGCTGAAGTATCTGGCCCTCGCGATCGTCGCCTGGCTGCTGTGGCGCAAGCTGGTCAAGCCCCTGATCGATCGTACCCCGGGCCTGGCACCGGTGCCGCGCGCGGCAACCGCCGGGGCCGGCGGCGCGGCCGTCGATTCCGGGCAGGCGGCTGCGTCCCCGAACGGACAGGACGGCGAGGCCATCCTGCGCCAGCAGCGCCGCCAGCAGTACACCGCCCTGCTCGACAATACACAGGAGCTGGCCCGCAGCGATCCGCGCATGGTGGCCATGATCGTCAAGGGGTGGATGAGCAATGGCTAGATCCACATTCGACGATGCGGGCCTCGAGCGCAGCGCGATCCTGATGATGGCACTCGATGAGGATACGGCCGCCGAGGTCTTCAGGTATCTGCCGCCGCACAGCGCCCAGGAACTGGGCCTGCGCATGGCCGGGCTCAGCCATATCTCCAACGAGCGCATCGGCGAGGTCATGCGCGAGTTCAGCGACGAGCTCGACCAGTACAGCGCCGTGAGTCTGCACTCGAGCGACCATATTCGCTCGATTCTGACCAAGGCGATGGGCGAGGAACGTGCCTCCAGCCTGCTGGAGGACATCTTCGAGTCCAGCAACGGCTCCGGCATCGATGCGCTGAACATGATGGAGGCCAACGTCGTCGCCGAGATGATCCGCGACGAGCATCCACAGATCATCGCCACGATCGTCGTGCATCTCGAGCGCGCCCAGGCCTCGGAAGTGCTCACCCACTTCCACGAGAATCTGCGCAACGATGTCATCCTGCGCGTGGCGACCTTCTCCGGCGTACAGCCGGCCGCGCTGCAGGAGCTCACCGAAGTGCTGTCGAACATGCTCGACGGCCAGAACCTCAAACGCAGCAAGATGGGCGGCGTGAACACCGCGGCCGAGATCCTCAATCTGATGAACTCGGCCCAGGAAGAGAGCGTGATCACCAGCGTGCGCGCGCACGACGAAACCCTGGCCCAGAAGATTCTCGACGAAATGTTCGTATTCGAGGATCTGGAGAACGTCGACAACCGCACCATCCAGCGCCTGTTGCAGGATCTGGACACCAATACGCTGGCGATCGCTCTCAAAGGCGTACCGGCGAACCTGCTGCAGCGTTTCACCGACAACATGGCCAATCGCGCGGCCGAGCTGCTGCGCGAGGACATGGAAATGCGCGGCCCGCTGCGCCTGTCGCAGGTCGAGGCCGAGCGCAAACAGATCCTGGAACTCGTGCGGCGTCTGGCCGATGCGGGCGAAATCACCCTGAGCACGGACGACGACGAGTATGTCTAGCGGCTCGCCATCCAGCTGGCAGCGCTGGGAAATGGGCCGGCTGGAACGGCGCACGATCGAGCGCGGCGCGAAGAGCAAGGCACCAATCCGCCGGCGCGAAGACCAGATCAGCATGACACTGTTCGATCTGGCCAAGGAAGAGGCCACGAAAAAAGGCTTCGAAAAAGGCATGGCCGAGGGCTTCGCGCAGGGCTATGCAGAAGGCGAGGCCAAGGTGCGCGCCGAACACGAGCAGGCACTGGCCGCCGAACTGGCCGAGCGCGTGCGCCCGATCGGCGATCTGGCGACCGCTTTTCGCCATGCCGCCGACAACCTCGACGACCAGCTCGCCTACCAACTGGTGGAACTGGCCATCGAGACCGGCCGCCAGCTCGCCGGCCGCGCCCTGGAGATCAAGCCCGAACACATCCTCGACGATATCGAGGAACTCATGGAAACCCATGCCGGGCTGACCGGTAATCCCACGCTCTACGTCAACATGGACGATTTGGCCCTGATCGAGTCCACGCTCTCGCAGGCGCTGGCGGCCGCCGGCTGGCAACTGCGCGCCGACATCAACCTGGGGCGCGGCGATTGCCGTATCGAGACGGAAAGCGCAGAAATCGATGCCAGCGCCGACGACCGCTGGACCCGCCTGCTGCACGCCGTCGGGCACGGAGAGCACTGATGGACAGCGCCACGACCGACGCCGACGCCCTGCTCGGCCGCTGGCAAAGCCATCTGAACCGCACCCGCGCGCGCGTGGCCGCGCTCAGCCGGACCCGCGAACGCGGCCGGCTGGTGCGCGCCAGCGGTCTGATCCTGGAAGCCGTCGGCCTGCGCCTGCCACTGGGCGCGCATTGCTGGATCGAACAGGCCGGGGGCGGGCGTCTCGCCGAAGCCGAGGTCGTGGGCTTCAACGGCGATCGGCTGCTGTTGATGCCGTTCGTGGAAACCGCCGGCCTGGTGCCCGGCGCGCTCGTGTGGCCGGTGCTCGATCCGCCCGGCGCTCGGCCCGGTGCCGGCAAGCAGCTGCCGGTCGGCGATGCCCTGCTGGGCCGGGTGGTCGATGCGCGCGGACGGGTGCTCGACGATCGCGGCCCGCTGGTCGGCGCCGAGCATGCCTCGCTGGCCGGGCCCAAGCTCAACCCGCTCAAGCGCGCGCCGATCAACGACGTGCTGGACGTGGGCGTGCGCGCGATCAATGCCCTGCTCACCGTCGGCCGCGGCCAGCGCCTAGGCCTGTTCGCCGGTTCCGGCGTCGGCAAGAGCGTGCTGCTGGGCATGATGGCGCGCTTCACCAGCGCCGACGTGATCGTGGTCGGGCTGATCGGCGAGCGCGGCCGTGAGGTTAAGGACTTCATCGACAACATTCTTGGCGCCCAGGGCCTGGCCCGCGCCGTGGTGGTCGCCGCTCCCGCGGACACCTCGGCGCTGCTGCGCCTGCAGGGCGCGGACTATGCCACCCGGCTGGCCGAGGATTTTCGCGAGCGCGGCAAGCACGTGCTGCTGATCATGGATTCGCTCACCCGTTATGCCATGGCCCAGCGCGAGATCGCGCTCGCGGTGGGCGAACCGCCGGCCACCAAGGGCTACCCGCCGTCGGTATTCGCCAAGCTGCCGACCCTGGTCGAACGGGCCGGCAACGACTCACCCGACAAGGGCTCGATCACCGCGTTCTATACCGTCCTGACCGAAGGCGACGACCAGCAGGACCCCATCGCCGACTCGGCGCGAGCCATTCTGGACGGGCATTTCGTGCTCTCGCGGCGACTCGCCGAGGCGGGCCACTATCCGGCGATCGATATCGAAGCGTCGATTAGCCGCGCAATGACGGCGCTTATCGACGAAACGCATTTCACCGACGTGCAGTATTTTAAGCGCATGTTCTCGCGTTACGAGCGCAACCGGGACCTGATCAACGTCGGCGCCTATGCCGCCGGCAGCGATCCCACGCTCGATCGCGCGATCGCACTGTATCCACAGCTCGAGGCTTTTCTGCAACAGCCGATGACCCGGCGCAGCGACTATGCCGGCGCCTGCGCCGAACTCGCGCGTCTGATTCCGGACGAGGACTAAAATGCCCGCTTCCAAGGCTCTCGATACCCTGCTCGAACTCGCGACCGATCAGCGCGATGCGGCCGCGGTCGCGCTGGGCAAGCTCAATAACGCCCACCAGCATTCCAAGCAGCAGCTCGACGCTCTGGTCACCTATCGCGAGGAGTACCGGCGCCAGCTTGAGGCGAGCATGGCCGAGGGCCTGAGCGTGGCCAGCCTCGACAACTATCGCCGCTTCCTGGCCTCGCTCGACGCGGCCATCGCGCATCAGTGCCAGAGCCTGGATCACAGCGAACAGCGGGTGGCCGGCGGCAAAACGCAGTGGCAGGCGCGTCAGCGCCGGCTGCAGTCCTACGACGTGCTGGCCACGCGCCGCCGCGACAGCGCGGCGCGCGCCGAGGCGAAAAGCGAACAACAGACCAACGACGAATACGCCAGCCGCCTCGGCGCGCGCGGCTCACGCTAGTTTTCGAGGTGGGGGGAACACAATGAGCGTCGATCCAGCGCGTCTTGCCGCGGTCAGTGGCACGGCCAGCAGTCAGACCAGCCAGGCCCGCAAAACGTCCGGCAGCGACTACGACCCGGGTCCGTCCGGTTTCGCCCAGACGCTGGCCGAACGCCGCCAGGCGAATCAGCCGGCCGGCGAACGCGCCGACAACAAGCAGACGCAGCCGGCCAGGGCAGGCCAGACCGAGAACCGGACCGAAGGCGCCCGGCATGCGGCCGACTCGGCCGGTAAGCAGACGCAGCGCCCGGCAAAACACCAGACGCAGGACAATGGCGACTCATCCACGCTGCCGGCGCGCGCACAGAGCAGGCAGCCCGTCATGGCTGAGCAGGCCGCGGGCAAGGACGCCGCAACGGTGAACGCGGCCGGCAAACAGGCGCCGGCCGATACGCCTCGCCTCGCAAATCCAAAAGCGGACGCGGGCGAAGACGTCAAAATCGCCAAGGCGATGTCTACCAACGAAGGCACGAGCGACGACAGTCGCCCGCCACATGCCGCCCGTGATGAAGCGCTCGCAAGGGACGGTGAGCCGCTGGCGGACAACAAGGCGCCGCAGCCTCTGATCGGCCTGATCGATCCGGCACCGCTCGCGCAGAACATCCGCATGGGCCCCCGGGGCAACGTCCAGAGCGACGAGGCGCGCGTCACAAGCGGCGGCGGCGAACGCCGGCCGGCCGGCAGCGCGTTACAGGCTCGTGCACGCGCAGGCGCCGAGCCGCAGCTGCAGCGGGCCGATCTGGCCAGCACCCTCGGCCGGGATACCGACTCGATCGGCTTCGCGCGCCATGTTCAGCGCGTCATAACGCGCACCGCCGATGGCGCCGGTGCGCGCGGCCTGGGCCAGGACGCGGGCAGTACGCCATCCTCGCTCGCGGGTCTGGCTTCCACGGCCCATGTGTCTTCCCCGGCCACGGCTTCTGCGGCCAGTCCCGCCCCGGCCGCAGGCGCGGTATTCACCGCAGCGCTGGACGCGCCGGTGGGCAGCGATGTCTGGAGCCAGGCCGTCACCCGGCAGTCGCTGCGGCTGAGCCATGCCGACGGCGGTCGCGCCGAACTCACGCTCTACCCGCGCGATCTCGGCCAGCTGCAGATTTCGCTCAAGATGGGCGAGCAGGCCCAGCTGCATTTCAGCTCGCCGCACGCGCATGTGCGCGCGGCGGTCGAATCGGCGCTGCCGCAGCTGCGCCACGCTTTTGCCGAGAGCGGCATCGCGCTCGGTGACACCTCGGTCAGTGATCAGCGTCCGCAGCAGAACTTCTCGAACGAGCGCCGCCGCCCCCCATCGGCCGACGCCGTGGGCGCCGTCGCGGCCACCGCCGAATCGGGCATCGCCACCGCTGCCACGTCCGTGCCGGTAACCGGCCACTCACTTGCGGGCGGCATCGATATCTTCGCCTAATCCCGAGAGATTCTATTTTCCAGGCGCACCCGCGCGATACGCGCCCTGCACAGGCCACACACGACACCATGATCCCGAACCCGCCAACCCCACCGCCCTGCCAGGCCGGCAAGGTCTCCCCGCCCCTGCTTATCGCCCTGGTTCTGTGCGTGCTGATCGTCAGCGGCGCGGCCGTGGCCGGGACCTATTTTCTGATGCGTGGCCAGGACAAGACGACGGCCGAGAGCAAACCGGTCAAGGAACCGCTGCCGGACCCGGTGTTCGTGGCCGTGGAACCGTTCACGATCAACCTGCAGGACGATAGTGGCCGGGTGCTCTATGTACGCATGTCGCTCAAGGTCGCCGACGACAAGACCGCCACCTATCTGAACAGCTACATGCCGCAGGTCCGTAACCGCATTCTGATGACCGTCAGCGATCAGCGTGCCGATGAACTGGTCACCAGCGAAGGCAAGCAGCAGCTGGCCTCTATGCTGCGCGAGCGTATCGCCCAGCCGCTGGCCGACGGCGAGGACCCGATCGCGGTCAACGACGTGCTGTTCACCGACTTTATCGTGCAGTAGGCCCGGCATGAGCAATGACGACGTCCTGTCGCAGGAGGAAATCGACTCGCTGCTCAAGGGAGTGAGCGGCGAAGACGAGCCCACGCCCGACAGTCCCGACGCCAGCGGGCGCAAGCGCGTGCGCGCCTTCGACCCGGCTTCGCAGCAACGCGTGGTGCGCGGGCGCCTGCACACCTTCGACATCATCAATGAACGCTTCGCGCGTCATTTCCGCATGTCGCTGTTCAATCTGATCCGGCGCAGCGCCGACATCACGGTGGGCGCGGTCAAGATCCAGAAGTACAGCGAATTCACCCGCAATCTGCCGGTGCCCGCGAACATCAACCTGATCAGCATGAAGCCGCTGCGCGGCAACGCGCTGGTGGTGTTTCCGCCCAACCTGGTCTATCTGGTCGTCGACAGCCTGTTCGGCGGCGACGGCCGCTTTCTCACCAAGTCCGAAGGGCGCGAATTCACCCATACCGAGCAGCGCATCATCCAGCGCCTGCTCGCGCTCGCGCTCGACAGCTACGCCGAGGGCTGGAAGAACATCTATCCGCTCGAACTGGAATACCAGCGCGCGGAAATGCAGGTGAAGTTCACCAACATCACCAGCACCTCCAACGAGCTCGTGGTCAACACCACCTTCCATCTGGAAGTGGGCGCGTTCGGCAGCGATTTTCATATCTGCATGCCCTACGCGATGATCGAGCCGATCCGCGATCTGCTGTCGGGCCCGCTGCAGAAGAAGGATCCGGAGGAAGAGCGCTTCCGCACCAAGCAGCTCGCCAGCGAGGTCAAGCAATCGCACGTGCGTCTGAGCGCCGCCTTCACCGAGCTCGCCAGTACGCTTGGTCAGGTCCAGAACCTGCAGGTGGGGGATGTACTACCGATGGAGCTGCCGCGCGAAATCACCGCGTGCGTGGACAACGTACCGGTATTCAACTGCAGCTACGGCCGCATCGCCGATCGCAAGGCGCTACGGGTCACCCGCGTGATCGACCACGTGGCGCCCGCTTCGTATCAGGGAAACAAGGCATGACCGACTCAAAATCCAGCACAGGCGATGAACAGAAAGTGAGCGACGACGACTGGGCCGCCGCCATGGGCGAGCAGGCAAGCACGACGCCCGGCGCAGACGAGACCGAGACCGCCTGGGCCGAGGCGATGACGGAACAGAAGTCCGATACCGGCGCCGCACCGGACAAGAGCGCGCCCGATCGGGCCGTCGCAGGCCAGGCCACCAGCGCCGAGGCGCGCGTGTTTCAGCCACTCCAGGGCGACGATGACAACACCGCGCCGCGCGAACTCGACATGATCATGGATATTCCGGTCACGCTGTCGGTCGAGCTCGGCCAGACCCGCCTGAGCATCAGCGAACTGCTCGATCTCGCCAAGGGCTCGATCGTCGAGCTCGACGGCCTCGCCGGTGAGCCGATGGATATCCTCATCAACGGCTATCTCATTGCCCAGGGCGAAGTCGTGGTCGTGGACGACAAGTACGGCATCCGGATCACGGAAATCGTCACCCGGGCGGAACGCATCAACAAGCTCAATCGATGACGGCAGCGCAGGTCAGCCCGTCCGCCGAAACGGCACAGCCCGGCAGCGGCGCGCCCGCGCAGAGCCACTGGCTGCACAAGCCGCCGGTCGCCGACAACGCGCAGACCGGCCAGGCCAGTCCCGCGTTCGCGCCGACCGCGCCCGGTGTCGGCGCCGGCACGCTCGGGCGCACCTCCGTGGGCCTGATCGTCGTGATCGGCATCATCCTGCTGTGCGCCTGGCTGCTCAAGCGCTTTTCCGGCGCGCGCGGCCACAACGCGGAGACGCTCACGGTGGTGGCGAGCCGCGGCATCGGCCAGCGCGAACGCGTGGTCGTGGTCGAGATCGAAGACAAATGGCTGGTGCTGGGCGTGACGCCGCACAGCATCAATACGCTGCATACGCTGGACGCACAGCCTGCGCCAGCTGCGCATGACGGCCACCCGCCATCCTTCGGCACCGCCTTCGCCCATAATCTGAAACAGGCCACGGCACGTTTCTCGCGCCGCCCCGAACGTTGAAGTGCGGATGAAACGCCGGTCCGGTCTCCGTCTATTGGGGTTCGCGCTCGCCGTTCTGGTGAGCACCGCCGCCGCGGCCCAGCAGGGCGCGCCGCTGCCGGGCATCGTGAGCGCGCCGCTGGCCGGCGGCGGCCAGGAATGGACGCTGTCGGTACAGACGCTGGTGCTGCTGACCTCGCTGGCGTTCCTGCCGGCGGTGCTGCTGATGATGACCGGCTTCACCCGCATCATCATCGTGCTCAGCCTTTTGCGCAGCGCGCTGGGCACGCCCACCGCACCGCCGAATCAGGTGCTGCTCGGCCTGGCCCTGTTCCTGACCTTCTTCGTGATGTCGCCGGTGTTCGATCGCGTCTACGAGGTGGCCTACGAGCCGCTGTCGGCCGGCGACATCACCTTCCAGCAGGCGCTGGCGCGCGGCGCCACGCCGATGCGCGACTTCATGATGCACCAGACCCGCGAAGCCGATATCGCGATGTTCGCCAACATCGGCGACCTGCCGCCGCTGCAGGGCCCGGAAGACGTCCCCATGCGCCTGCTGCTGCCCGCGTTCGTGACCAGCGAACTCAAGACCGCGTTCCAGATCGGCTTCACCATTTTCATCCCGTTTCTGGTGATCGATCTGGTGGTGGCCAGCGTGCTCATGTCACTGGGCATGATGATGGTGCCGCCGGCGACCATCTCGCTGCCCTTCAAGCTGATGCTGTTCGTGCTCGTGGACGGCTGGACGCTGCTGGTCGGCTCACTCTCGCAAAGCTTCTTCATGGGCTGACAGGACGCCGCCATGACATCCGCAACCGTAATGGAACTGGCCTATCAGGGCATGAAGGTCACCCTGCTGCTGGCCACGCCGCTACTGCTGGCAGCACTTCTGGTGGGCCTGATCGTGAGCCTGTTCCAGGCAGCCACCCAGATCAACGAGATGACGCTGTCGTTCATTCCCAAGATTCTGGCCGTGTTCGCAGTGCTGGTCATCGCCGGCCCCTGGATGCTGGGCGTGATCCAGGACTTCACCCGTCAGCTGTTCGCGAGCATCCCCGGGCTGATCGGCTGATCGTGCGCTCAGCGCCGGCATGATCCACTTCACTTCGGGCGAGCTCACCGGCTGGGTGATGCTCTTTCTGTGGCCGTTCGTGCGCATCCTCGCGTTCGTCGCCGTCGCGCCCGTGTTCGGTGAAAACACCCTCTCGCGACTGGGCAAGATCGGCGTGGCCGCCGCGCTCGCGCTGATCGTAGCCCCTACCCTGGAAGGCCTGCCCGACGTACCGCCGGTCTCTTATGCCGGCATCTGGCTGCTTGTCCAGCAGGTGCTCATCGGCAGCGCCATCGGCCTGGTGATGCGGGTGGTGTTCGCGGCCGTGCAGGCCGCCGGCGACTTTGTGGGTCTGCAGATGGGTCTGGGCTTCGCGTCGTTCTACTCGGCGGCAATGGGCACCAACGCGATGGTGCTCTCGCAGTTGCTCAACACCTTCGCGATGCTGTTCTTTCTCGCCTTCGACGGCCATCTGATCATGGTGCGCATCCTCGCCGAGACCTTTACCACGCTGCCGATCGGCGCCGGTGGCCTGAACGCGCAGGGCTGGCATATGGCGGCGCTGTGGGGCGGCGAGGTATTCACCGCCGGGGTCGGCCTGGCGCTGCCGCTGATCGCCGCCCTGCTCACCATCAACCTGGCGATGGGCATTCTCAACCGCGCCTCGCCGCAGCTTTCGATCTTTTCGGTGGGCTTTCCGCTGACCCTGCTCTCGGGCCTGATCGTGCTGTCGTTCATGGTCCCGGACCTGGGCGCGGTGTTTTCGCGCATGTTCGCCGCCGGGCTGGACAGCATGGCGCGAGTGGTGGCCGCGCTGGCCGGCGGCTAGTGGCCGGCCCGCGTCACCGGGCCCACGACAGTTTCAGCGTGGTGCTCCTGCGCTAGACGAGGCTGAACAACGACATCTGCTGAATATCGGCAAACGTCTTCTGCGAGAACTGCAGGGCCACCTGAGCCAGGGAATAGTCGGAAATCGCCTTGACCGGATCCACGTCCTGCAGATTGGACAGGCTGCTCTTGTAGTTGACGTCGCGGTTGGCGCCCACGTTGTCCAGGGTATCCAGTTCGTTCAGACGCGCACCGAGCGACGAGCGTACCGAAAGCACGTTGTCGAGCGAATTGTCGAGCTGGCGCTGGGCGCTGTTGATCGTGTTGGCCAGTGCCGCAGCGGCGGCCGGGCTGTCGCTGGGCTGGCGAAGCTGGGCGGCCAGCCCGGCGATGGTATCGAGGATGTTGCTGTCCTCGGGGCGGCCCTTGCCGAGAGTGAAGCTGTCGCCGTCGGCGGGCGTGCCGCCGACACGCATGCTCATGCTGGCACCGATATCGAGTGTCTGGCCGGGCTCGAAGGCCGCGTCGCTGACCACGTCCGTATTCGTTGTCGTGTTGCGCACGCTGTAGGTCAGCGTCCCGGCGTTGTTGCCGAAGGTCACCTCGAAGCTGTCACCATAGTCGCCGGCGCCACTGTCGCGCACGCCGATGTTCTGAAACACCGCGCTGCCGGCGTTGCTGGCGCTGGCCCGGGCGACATAGCTCGCGCCCGACGTTACGCTCGCAAACACCTCGTCGCCGGTGTCGTTGATGGGCATGGTGCGCGACGAATCCACTCGCAGCTCGCGGCGGCCCGCGTCGCCGTTGTAGGTGGACTGACCGCTCGTCTCGTCGAAGGTGAAGGCCGAGGCGTCGCTCTTGTAACCCGAGAATATCGAGCGGCCGTTGCCGTCCTGGGCGTTGGCGTTGCCCAGTAGCTGGGCGTGGATGCCGTCCAGCTGGGTGGCGATCGATTCGCGGTCAGCGTCGCTGAGTGTGCCGTTGCCGGCCTGCACCAGGCGCGGCTTGGCCGCGGTCAGGGCGTTGATGACACTGTCGAGTTCGTTGTCCTCGGCGGAAAGATTGCGCCGGGCGATCTCGCGGCTGTCGGCAAACTGCTCGTTGACCTGGATGGCCTGCGAGACGTTGAGTGCCTGCGCGGCGGCACGCGGGTCGTCGGCGGGCGTGACGATGCGCCGACCACTGGCCAACTGCTGGCCGATATCGGCGACCTGGCTCTGCTGGCGCAGGATCGCCTGGCTGCCCATGGCGTAGATCGTGTTGGTACTCAAGCGCATCGCTGGCTCTCCTGAAAAATCCGGTTGCGCCGTGTAGCTAGGCGCGAATACCCAGCAGCGTGTCGAACATGCTGGCGGCGGTTTCGATCACCTTGGCGTTGGCCTGGTACATCTGCTGGTAATAGAGAAGGTTGACCTGTTCCTCGTCCAGATTGACGCCCGAAATCGACTGCTGGGCGTTCTCGAGTTCGCTCGACAGGGTCTGCTGTGCGTCGCCGTTGACCTGCAGCGTGCGGGTACGATTGCCGACATCGCTGACCAACTGCGCATAGCTGCTGTTGAAGCTGCGATTGCCTTCCACCGTCTTCGCATTCTGCAGATCGGCCAGTGCCTGGGCGTTGCGGTTGTCGCCGCTGCCGCCGCCTTGCGCCGCCGCAATCTTGGACGGATCGGTGATCGAAACGCCCAGCATCGCGGCCGCGTTATCCAGCGGTTTGATCAGGAAAGAATCACCTTCGTTGGGGGCGCCGTCGACCGCCACGTCGACGCCGCCAATCGAGAACGGATCGGTGCCGAAGTTGGTACGCTGGCCATCGCTCACACGCGTCACGCTGTACTGGCCGTTGTTGTAGTCCACGCGGTAGTTGCTGGCAGCGACGTCGGCCATGCCGTCGTCGCTGAACGCGACCTGGAGCGTGGCCGAACCGGTATTGCGGGCATTGTTGAGGCTGATCGGCCTGGACGTTTCGAAGAAATCCTCGCCGGCCTTGCCTGCCAGGTCCGTGCCCTGCTTGTGGACCTCGTTGATCTTGCCGGCCATGTCATGGGCAAGCTGGTCGAGGGTAAGGCTGGCGGATTCCAGCGACTCGTCGCGAAACGCGACCAGCCCGCCCAGCGTGCCACCGCTGACCTGTTCCGAATCGAGTTCACGCACTGCCCCGCCCGGCGCTTCATAGGCGATCACGCGGCGCGTGGAGTCCGCGGCAGACGGCACCAGCGCCAGCGAATGCGCGCCAGTGGCATCCACCAGCGGCTGGCCGGCGGCGCTGATGTTGTAGGTATCGCCGTCCTGTACGGCCACGTCGATGTTGATCAGCTGGCCCATTTCGGAGACCAGCTGGTCGCGCTTGTCGAGCAGCGTATTGGGCTCGGCGCCAGTGCGTCCGCGCGCCAGCGAGATCTGCTCGTTAAGACTGTCGATCTGGGCGGCGTAGTTGTTGACCTGCTTGACCGCGCCGTCCATCTGGCTCTCGACGCTGTCGCCCATGTCCTTCAGGTAGCCGGAAAAAGCCTGGAACTGGGCACTCATGCTGTTCGCATCCCCCAGCAGGGATTCGCGTGCGGCGGCATCGTCGGGATTGCCGGCCAGCGTCTGCAGCCCGGAGAAGAACTGCTGCATCAACGGCGCCAGTCCGGCGTCGCTGTCGCCGAGCAGGTTGTTGATCTGCGACAGCTGGCTGAGATGGCTGTCGAGCGCGCTTTCCTTGCTGCGCGCATCGTTGAGCTGGCCGGTGACGTACTGCTGATAGTTGCGTTGGACCGCGCCCACCTGCACACCGCCCTGACCGCCGGACTGTGCGCTCTGCTCGAGGCGCAGCTGCTGGCGGGTATAGCCCGGCGTATTGACGTTGGCGATGTTGTTGCTGGCCGTCGACATGCCGCTCTGGGCCGCGCTCAAGCCGCTGTAACCTATACCGAAAAGATTGGACATTCGCGTGGTTCCTGTGAAGCCGCTGCCGTCGACCCCGTGTTCATGCAGGGACTAACGGCAGCGAGGCTCGAAACTTGATTGACGGGCTCGCACTTCCCAGGCGCCGGCACAAGGGCTAGAACAGGCGCGCCACGGCGTCGCCCTGGGTGGGCGGCGCGCTCAGGCCGCGCGCGGTGTCGATATGCAGCGCTGCGGCACGCTCGGCGATGTGGCGGTCGATGCCCATATCGGTTGCCGCAAGGCGCGTGTCGTCGGCCGCCACGTCCGCAAACAACGGGCCGGCGTTGTTCATGTCGACCAGCGCCGGAGCGCCCACGGCGGCGCCGGGCAGCTGCGCCATGATGGCGACGAGTTTGTCCGCATAGGCCGGATCGGTGGCATAGCCGCTGGCCTGCAGCTCGCGTGCGGCCGACGCGGCATCCGGCGCCTTGGCCACGCCGGCATAGCGCGGCGAGCGGCTCAGCAGACGCGCATAGTCGGCGAAGGCGTCGTCGTAGGAGTCATAGGCACGAAACGATGCCCGCTGGGCGCGTGCGCGGCCGTTGGCATATTCATGGGTCATCACCTCGGCGGTGTCGCCCTGCCAGCCGGTGGCCTTTATATTGAATACGTTGTAGCTCGGCTGACCGTCCGCGCGGGTGACTTCGTGGCGCCCCCAGCCGGTTTCCAGCGCGGCCTGGGCCAGAATCAGGCGCTGCGGCACGCCGGTCTCGCGCGCCGCGTTGCGCGCCGCCGGGCCCATGCGGTCGAGGAAGTCGTTGACGTGGGCGGGCAGAAGCGCCCGCGAGGCCGCATCACGTGCGTCATGTGTACCGTCGAGGGCGACCAGCGTCGCGGCCTGATAGCCCTTCACGTTCAGCAACGGCGGATGCGCGGTAGCGGTATCGATAATCGGTTTGTCGCCGGCATCCGCGGTCTCGGCTGAAACGGCGGCCGGCAACGGGTCGGATGCGGACAGCGCGCGCGGCGTAGCGTGCTCGATGCCGGCGACCGACGCTTCGCTGTCGCCCTCGACCGTGCCGTGGCGCTGCATCTGGCGGGTCATCATGTCGGCCAGGCCGATGCCGCGCTTGGCCAGCGTCTGTGCCCACTGCTGGTCCATGAGCGAATCATAGGTATCGCTCTGATGGCTGTGCATCAGATCGCTCTTGGGCATGGCATCGCGCATGCTCGACAGCATCTTCTGCAGGAACAGGGCCTCGAACTGGCGCGCGGCCTGATCCAGCCCTTCCCTGGGCGATTGCCGAGCAGAATGCTTGAGCTTGGCAATCGACTGGACGTCGAGGGCGAAGTTGGCGCTGGCATCGACCGCCATCAGATGATCTCCAGGTCGGCATTGAGCGCGCCCGCGGCCTTGAGCGCTTCCAGAATGGCCATCAGGTCGGTCGGCGTGGCACCCAACTGGTTGAGGGCGTTGACCACATCGCGCAGTGTCGCGCTCGCGCGGACCATATTCAGCGCACCACTGCCTTCCTGCACGGTGACATCGGCATTCGGCACGACCGCGGTCTGGCCACCCGAGAGCGCGTTGGGCTGACTGACGATGGGGTTGGAATCGATCACCACCGACAGGTTGCCGTGCGCCACGGCGGCCTGCGCCAGGGTGACAGTGGTGTTCATGACCACCGAGCCGGTACGCGAATTGACCACCACGCGCGGTCGCGCGCGGCCCGGCGTGACGTCAATATTCTGCACCCGAGCCAGAAACGCGACCTTGGCGCTCTCGTCACGCGGCACCTGCAAGGTGATGGTGCGCGAATTGCGCGCACTCGCGACGTTGCGTCCGAACGCCTGGTTGACCGCATTCATGGCGCGCAGCGCCGTATCGAAATTGGCCTCCTTGAGCTCAAGTTCGATCTTGCCGTTGCTGGCCAGTTCAGTCGGGACGGTGCGCTCGATCACCGCACCGTTGGGGATGCGCGCAGCCGCGGTCTGATTGACCTGCACGCTGCTGCCGGCCGCGCCGGCGCTGATGCCCGGAGCAAGGACGTTGCCCTGCGCGAGTGCGTAGATCTGGCCGTCCGCACCCTTGAGCGGCGTCATCAGCAGGGTGCCGCCGCGCAGGCTCTTGGCGTTGCCGATCGAGGAGACGGTCACATCGAGCTCCTGCCCGGGTCCGGCGAACGGTGGCAGGCTGGCGGTGACCATCACCGCGGCCACGTTCTTGAGCTGCATGTTGGTGCCGGTGGGCATGGTCACACCCAGCTGGGTGAGCATGTTCTTGAGCGCCTGGCCGGTGAACGGCGTCTGGGTGGTCTGGTCGCCGGTGTTGCCCAGGCCCACGATCAGACCGTAGCCGACCAGCGGGTTCGAGCGCACGCCCTGAAGGGTGGCGATATCCTGCAACCGCGCAGCCTGCGCGGAACCGACGATGACTACAGAGGCCAGCAGTGCGGCCAGCATCACGCCGGCACGGCGGGGCCACGAACGCGATACGGATGAAGCCATGATCGTGATCCTCAGAACGGAGAGATGTTGAGCAGCAGACGCTGGAACCAGCCCATGTTCTGGGCCTCGTTGATATAGCCGTCGCCGTAATACTCCAGGCGCACGTTGGCGACCTGGTTGGAGGTGATCGTGCTGTCGGCTCGGATCATGCGCGGGTTCACGGTGCCCGAGAACAGGATGTACTCGATGCCCTGGTTGATGCCGATACGCTTCTCGCCGGCGACCTCGAGATTGCCGTTGGGCAGCACGTTCATCACGGTCGTGGTGATCGTGCCCACGAAGGTGTTGGAAGCGTTGGCGCCGCCCTTGCCGTCGAAGGTGGTATCGCCGCTGATGTCCGCATCCTGGCCATCCAGCAGGCTCCCGAAAAGATCCGGAACCCGGGTCGGGCTGAACGCCAGTGAGCCGTTGCGGCTGGCGTTGGCCGCCGAGCTCTTGGTCGCGCTGACGTTCTCGTCGAGCACGATGGTGAGAATGTCGCCGACCTGGCGTGGCCGGCGGTCCTCGAACAGCGGCTTGGTATAGGCCGACGCGAAGATCGAGCCGTTCGAAGGCGCCGGCACCGGCAGCGCCGGCGGCGTGTTGGTCGGGCCTTCCACCACATTCTTGCGCGGCAACTGGGCACAGGCGCCGAGTGCGCCCAGGCACAGCAGAACCCCGATCAGGCGCAGCATGCGCACGCCGCGTTCGGCTAACAACGAGAATGCATGTGTGTCCCGCATTGCCTTACAGCTGCGCCAGGCGCTGAAGCATCTGATCGGAGGTTTCCACGGCCTTGGAGTTGATCTCGTAGGCGCGCTGGGTGGCGATCATGTCCACCATCTCCTCGACCACGTTCACGTTGGAGGTTTCCACGAACTTGTGGCGCAGCAACCCGGCGCCATTAAGGCCCGGAATACTGTCGTTGCGAGGGCCCGAGGCGGTGGTCTCGCGATAGAGATTGTCACCGACGCTTTGCAGGCCGGTCGGATTGATGAACGTACTCAGCTGCATCTGGCCGACTTCGACGTTCTGGGACGTCCCCGGCTGGGTCACCGATACGGTGCCGTCCTGGGCCACGCTGATCGACAGCGCGTTGGGCGGAATCACGATGGCGGGCTCGACCGGAAAACCCGAGGCGGTGACCAGCTGGCCGTTCTGATCGATCTGAAAAGCGCCGTCGCGGGTGAAGCTGGTGGTGCCGTCGGGCATCTGCACGGCAAAGAAACCCTTGCCCTGAATAGCGACGTCCTTCGAGTTGCCGGTCGCTTCCAGGTTGCCCTGGGTGTGCAGGCGTTCGGCCGCGACCGGCTGAACGCCGGAGCCGACCTGCATGCCGGACGGCAGATTGGTCTGTACCGACGACAGCGCGCCGGGCTGGCGCATGTCCTGATAGAGCAGATCCTGAAAGACTGCGCGCGAGCGCTTGAAGCCGTTGGTGGATACGTTGGCCAGGTTATTGGCAACCGTGTCGAGCTTGACCTGCTGCGATTCCAGGCCGGTCTTGGCGATCCAGAGTGAACGGATCATGGCGATTCCCCCCGTGAGCCGCCCGGCAAGGCCGGCACGACGTGATGACGGCCGCCCGCATGCGCGGGCCGGCCCGGTTTGTGATTAGGTCAGCGACAACAGACGATTGGCGCCGCGTTCGTTCTCGTCGGCGGTGCTGATCATCTTCATCTGCATCTCGAAGCGGCGCGCGTTGCCGATCATGGCGACCATCGACTCGACGGGACTGACGTTGCTCTGCTCGAGCGCGCCACTGACCACGCGTACGCTGTCGTCGGCGGCCACCGGCCCGGCCTGCTCGCCCTGCGCGGTCTTGAGCCGGAACAGCCCGTCGCCCCCGCGACCCAGCTGTGCGACCGGCGGATTGACCAGCTTGAGCGTACCCACCTGGGCCAGCGTATTGGGCCGGTCGCCCGCCCCGAGCGCCGAAATGGTGCCGTCGGAGGCGATGGTCACATCGGCCTGCAGCGGCAGCACCAGCGGGTTGCCGTCCTCGCCCAGCACGGCGTGGCCGTTGCTGCGCAGCAGCCCGGTGGCGTCCTGTTGGAGATCGCCGGCACGCGTGTAGCCTTCGCTGCCATCGGGCGCCTGCACCGCCAGCCAGCCGTCGCCGTCGATGGCGACGTCGAGCGAGCGGCCGGTCTGGGTGATCACGCCGGGGGCGAAATCCGCCGCCGGCGTGGTGTCGGCGGCGATCGTCCGCGTGGCGTTACCGGCGCCGTTGACCGGCACCGCGCGGAACATCGACAGCTGGCCCTTGAAGCCGACCGTCGATGCGTTGGCCATGTTGTTGGCCACCACCGCCTGCCGATCGAGGGTCTGGGTCGCGCCGCTGAGCGCCGTATAGATGAGTCTGTCCATGACGGGTGCCGTTGACGGTTATCGACTAGCGCAGGTTGACCGCGGTCTGCAGGACCTGATCCTGCGTCTTGATGGTCTGGGCGTTGGCCTGGTAGTTGCGCTGGGCCACGATCATGTCGACCAGCTGCTGGGACAGATCCACGTTGGAGCCTTCCAGGGTGCCGCCCAGCAGATTGCCGAGCTGACCGACGCCGGCTGTGCCCAGCGCCGGCTGGCCGGAATCGGCAGTTTCCGTCCAGGCGTTGCCGCCGGCCGGCGACAGGCCCTGCTCGTTGCGGAAACTCGCCAGCGCGACCTGGGCCAGATTCAGCGACTGGCCGTTGGAGTAGTTGCCGCGGATCATGCCGTCGCTCTGGATGGCAATGCCGGTCAACGAGCCGGAGGCATAGCCGTCCTGTGCCGGGTTGCCGGCAGCGAAGGACTGCGCTGTCTGCGCGGTGCCGGCGAAGTCGTAGGTGAAATCGATCGGCGCGGAGCCGTTTGCGGCGTCCAGGTTGAACGCCACCGCGGAGTCGGGCAGATCGTCGGCCTTCGTGCCGGTGGCCGGCGAAACCATGGTCAGATTGCCGTTGGCATCGAACGCCATGGTGGACTCGGGCAGCTGCTCGACGTAGCGGATCTGGCCGCCGGAAAAGGTGCCCCCGGCATCCGCCGTGGCGCCGGAGACGACCGCCGTATACAGATGATCGGTGCCGTTTGTCGTGACGCTGATGTCCCGGGTGACGCCGTTGCCGGAGGTCGTCGGGTCGAACGTGCCCGGATAGGCGGCACCGGATGTCACCGTGCGCGGCAGCGAGGACTCTTCGCTGAGCGGCATCTCGCCATTGACGGCCCACTGGTTTTCGCCGGTCTTGGTGAAGTACAGGTTGATGCTGTGCGCATTGCCCAGCGAATCGAACACCGTGCTCGGCGTACTCCAGTTATAGGTGCTGGAATCGTTGCTGTCGAAGGTATCGCCGATGATTTCAGCGCCGGCATCGAGGCTGGCCTGCAGCGAAGCGTCGGTGGTCGCACGCGCATTGAGGCCTTCCGCCGGCAACTGGATCGCGCCCGGGTTGCCGCCGGCGTTGATGCGCGGCGCGGCGTTGGGGTCGTTGAAATTGGTCACGTTGTAACCGGTCAGCAGCGCGCCCTGGCCGTTGGCGATGTTGCCGTCCCGGGTCTGCTGGAACTGGCCGTCGCGCGAGTAGACGGTCTGATTGCCGTCCTGGAGACGGAAGAAACCGCCACCGTCGATGGCCAGATCGAGACTGCGCCCGGTCGTGCTCAGCGGGCCGCCCTCGAAGCTCTGCGTGATACCGCTGACCTGTACACCCAGTCCCGTCTTGGCGCCGGCGTACAGATCGGCGAATTCACTGCGACCGGTCTTGAACCCCACGGTCTGCGAATTCGCGATGTTGTTGCCGATCGTGTCGAGACCGCTGGCGGCTGCGTTGAGCCCACTTACACCCTGCGTGAAACCCATGATTCGTCCCCGTTTGTCGTGTCGTTATGAGAAGAAGTATTCACGCTGTGCGTGAACGGTATTTCGTCGAACAGCGCTCGTTTTCTGGCCCTGTTCCTTCAGATGATCTGGCGAATGTCGTCGAGCGAGACCAGCCCCTTGGGCCCTAGATCCAGTTTCGGCGCGCCTTCACCGGCGACCACGCCGCCGACATAGCCCATCGACAACGGCTGCACATCGATCGCTTCGCCGGCCGCGTTCACGGCCTCGATGTTGAGCTGGTAGTTGCCCGCGCCCACCGCCTGTTCACTGGCGTCCTTGCCGTCCCACTGGAACGACTGCACGCCGGCCTCGATGTCTTCATAGCTGGACTGATGCACCACCGTGCCCATCGCGTCGCTGATGGTGACCGTGATCTCGGCCGCATCCTCGGGCAGTTCCATGCCGAACGGGGTGGCCGCGCCCTCGTCACCGACCCCGATCTCGGCGCCGGGCACCAGCACGTTGCGGCCGATCAGCGCGCTCGCCTGCAGACGCTGACTGGTATCGATCTGGCCGGTGATCGAGCCGAGCGTGTCGTTGAGGTCATTGATGCCCGAGACCGTGTTTATCTGCGCGATCTGCGAGGTCATCTGCGAGTTGTCCATCGGGTTGAGCGGATCCTGGTTCTTCATCTGCGCCACCAGCAGGGTCAGGAACTGCTCGCTCAGATCCGCGGTGCGCTCACGTGCCGCACTGGCGTTTGTGTTTGCCGCCGCCGCAGCCGCGGTGGCGGCGGACGCGGCCGAACCGGACGACGCCGCGCCGAGAATATCGTTGGCCATGTCTGAGTCCTGGGTTATTCGCCGAGGGTGAGGGTGCGCAACATCAGCTCCTTGCTGGTGTTGAGCACTTCCACGCTGGCTTCGTAGGAGCGGGCCGCCGAGATCATGTTGATCATCTCGTCGGTGGGATTGACGTTGGGCATCTGCACATAGCCGCGGTCGTCGGCCATCGGATGGCTCGGGTTGTATTCCTCGCGAAACGGGGATTGATCCTCGATCACGTCGGACACGCGCACGCCGCCGATCTCGCTGCCCGGCTCGGCCTGCAACTCGAACATCACTTGCTTGGCACGGTAGGGCTCGCCGTCAGGCCCGGCCACGCTGTCGGCGTTGGCCATGTTGGACGCGGCCACGTTCATGCGCTGCGACTGCGCGCTCATCGCCGAACCGGCGGTATTGAAGATGCTGTACATCGCCATCGCTGTTTCTCGGTTATCGGCTTAACGTTCGGGTTGCATGGCCGACTTCAGGCTCTTGAGCTGGCTGCCCAGAATCTGCAGGTTGGCCTGGTAATGCACCGCGTTCTCCATGAACTCGACGCGCTCGACGTTCATGTCGACCGTATTGCCGTCGAGGCTGGGCTGGGTGGCATTTCGGTATTCAAGTTTTGCCGCGCCGGCCGATAGGCCCTGCGCCTGACCGGCGATATGGCCGGCGGCGGTGGTACGCAGGGTCAGCGCGTTGGGGCCGGCCGGGGCGTTGCTGCCCATGGCGCGGTCAAGTTCGGATTTGAAATCGAAATCGCGTGCCTTGTAGTTGGGCGTATCGCTGTTGGCGATATTCGCGGCCAGCACTTCCTGGCGTTGACCGCGCAGGTCAAGCGCCTGCTTGTAGAAGGCGAGCGACGCGTTGAGTCGATCGAGCATGTCCCCCCCGGATTGGCTCTGTCAGGCAGCCATACTAGGCATGCCTCACGCGCACGTATCGATCGAATAGGCTCCGCTTTGGCGCGCATTTCGCGGCTTAGTCGCGCCGGGCGCGGGCTACAATCCGGCCGTTGCAACCGTATCGGGCAGGGGGCCGGGGATACGATGAAGCCAGGCAAATCAGGACGCATTACTGCGCGCGCGACGGCAGCACGAGGGCTTGCCGGCCTGTTCCTGTGGTGCCTGACCGGGGCGGCTGCAGCCAACAGCAGCCTTTCCACCACGCTCGAGGACAGCATCGTTTCCTTCCTCGAAGCACACAGCGACGCTGCCCCCGAGCAGCTGCACATCGCCATCGCCGAGTCGGCAGCGCGCATGGGTCCCTGCCGCGCGCCCGAACCGTTTCTGCCGGGCCGTTCTCAGCGGGTGGCCGGACGCCTGACCGTGGGCGTGCGCTGCCCGGGGGATGCCCCGTCGCTGCGCTACTACCAGGCCGACGTGGCGGTCGAGGCCCCCTACTACGTGGCTACCCGCACGATCGATCCGGGCGAGACGATTCGCCCCGCCGACCTGCGCCAGGTCACCGGCGAGATCACACGCCTGGCCGGCAACGTGGCCACTCGCGCCGACGAACTGGTCGGCCGGGTGGCCGTGCGGCGTATCGCCGCCGATCTGCCGTTGCGCGTGTCCATGGTCGCCGAGCCGCGCGTCATCGAACGCGGCGCGCACGTACGCGTGATCAGCCGGGGCAACGGTTTTTCCATCACCACCGAAGGCAAGGCGCTGGACAGCGCGACCCGGGGCGGTCGCCTGCGTGTGAGCACCGATGGCGGCGCCGTAGTGCGCGGTATGGCCGAGGCCGCGAACACGGTGGTGGTCGGGCGCTAGCCTCGCCCCGGAATCCGCTACGCGCGTTTGAGTCTCGGCGGTCGCCGTTCAAAAGATGCATCAATGGCATTAAAGTAAAAACTGCTGCGGCCGATCTTGCCGCCATCCGACGCATGAGATGCACCCCGAGGATGACTGTCATGAACATCGACCCGACCCAGAACCGAAGCCATATCAACGGCACCGAAGTGCGCGAGCTCGACAAGACGGCGAGCGCGCAGGCCCCCAAACAGACCGACGCACCGCGCGAGTCCGCCCGCTACCAGGCCTCCATGGCCAGCGACACCTCGCAGGACATCGACGCCGCACGCGTGGCCGAAATCCGGCAGGCGATCAGCGACGGCAAGCTCGAAATCAACGCCGACCGTATCGCCGACGGCATCATCGCCAGCGCCAAGGCGCTGATCGAAGAGTAGACAGCCCGCCATGACCCGCGACTTTCAGGCTCATCTCGCACATCAGCACGCGCGCCTGGGCGAGTTCATCGCCCTGCTCGGCCGCGAGCAGTCGGTCCTGGCGGCTACGCCGGTGGCGATCGATGCGCTGTCGGATATCACCGAAAACAAGCGCACGCTGGCCGCGGAACTCGAACAGCTGGAAGCACAGCGCCAGCAGCTGGTGATCGCGCACGGCGAAGCCGCCGATCGTGCCGGCGCCCAGGCGTTGTCAGAACGGCTCGGCTGCAGCGATCTGTGGCAGGATTTCATTGCCCGCGTGGACGAAGCGAGCACCCTGAACAGGCTCAACGGCCTGTATATCGGCACCCGCCTGGATCACACCCAGCGCACCCTGGGTTTTCTGCGCCAGATTTCGGCCCAGAGTCTGTATTCGGCGGACGGCCAGCGCGCGCCGAGCAGCGGCCGCCGCATCTCCAGCGGCGCCTGATCCGCGGCGCCCGCCGCAGCCGGACTTACTCGAAGTTCACCACCAGCTGCAGCGGCCCGCCGCGCCGCGGCGTGGCGAGCATGCCGCGGCCGGGCAGAATGAACACGAACCGAAACGGTGTCGCCGGCGCAAGCCCCGCGAAGGCCGTACTGCGCCCGGTGGGCGTCAATGCCTCGATGCAGCGTCTGCCCGCGCATAGCGCCACCCGCGGCGGCCGGCCGCTGTTGCCGAATTCGTAACGCCAGCTCACCGACGTGATACCGCGCCCGACCAGCGGCGTGCTCGCGCGCGGCTTTAGGATGCGGGTGTCATAGCGCCAGCCGCGCTGGCGCAGCGTCGGCGTGGTGGCGTCGGCCACCCAGCTGCCGGCGGCCCTGGCCGGCACCATCGGCACGCTGGCCAGCAGCGCCGCGACCAGCAGCAGGTACGCCGGGTTCGCGAACATGCACCTGGCCTAGCTGCCGCCGATGAGCGTGGTCACCCGCAGGCTGCGGTCATCGGGGATCTCGTTCTGCGACAACACCACCAGCCGCGGCAGACGCCGGCGCAGGAACCGGGTCAGCAGCGGACGCAGTTCGTGCTGGACGACCAGCACCGGCGGCACGCCGCGCTCTTCCTGGCGCGCGGCGGCCTGCTCGGTCTGCTGCATCAGTGTTTCTGCCAGCCCCGGCTCCATGCCACCGCCGTTCGACAGCGCCTGGGTCAGCATCTGCTCGAGGCGCCCGTCCAGGCTCATCACCTCCAGCTGCTCGGCGGCACCGAACCAGTGCTGGACGATGGCACGCCCCAGCGCCATGCGGATCACGGCGGTCAGTTCATTGGGATCGGCGCTGTGCTCGCCGTGGACCGCGAGCACATCCAGTATCTTGCGCATGTCTCGGATCGAGACGTCCTCGTCGA
Organism: Salinisphaera aquimarina; assembly: GCF_042643355.1. NCBI lineage: Bacteria > Pseudomonadati > Pseudomonadota > Gammaproteobacteria > Salinisphaerales > Salinisphaeraceae > Salinisphaera > Salinisphaera aquimarina. Next base: position 1,352,907 of record NZ_JBHRSS010000003.1, on the reverse strand, counting down.
GCAGGTTCTGCAGGATCGCGGTGAGCGTGCTCAGGGCCACCGGCTTGGGCACGACGTCGTCGACCAGCTGGGGCGAATCTTTTTTCACGCGGTCGAGCAGCTGCTGGGTCTCCACCCGGCCGAGCATGCGGCCGGCGTTGACGGTCAGCAGATGATTGATATGGGTCGCGATCACGGTGGCCGCGTCGACCACCGTGAAACCCTGGGCCTCGGCCTGATCGCGATGGCTGTCCTCGATCCACGTGGCGGGCAGGCCAAACGCCGGGTCCACGCCGTCGCGCCCCTCCAGAGTACCGCTGGCGTGGCCCGGGTTGATCGCCAGCCACTGCCCCGGGAAAGCCTCGCCGCGGCCGATCTCCACGCCGTCCAGCGCCAGGCAATAGGCATGCGGGCCGAATTCGAGATTGTCGCGAATATGCACGACCGGCGGCAGAAAACCCACCTCCTGGGCAAATTTCTTGCGTACGCCCTTGATCCGGCGCAGCAGCTCGCCGCTCTGCTGCGCATCGACCAGGCCAATCAGCCGATAGCCGACTTCCAGGCCCAGCGGATCGATGAGCTGTACGTCTTCCCAGCTGGCCTCCTGGGTCTCGGGCGTCGCCACCGGCGCCGGCACCAGCGCGGCCGCGCTGGCCACCCGGGTCCGTTCGCGCTGGGTCAGCCACCAGCCGAGACCGCCCAGCAGCGCGGTGAAGAACAGGAACACCATATTCGGCATGCCCGGCACCAGGCCAAGCAGGCCGAGCACGCCGGCGCACAGAAACAGCACCCGCGGATTGGTGAACAGCTGACCGATGAGCTGCTGACCGACGTCCTCGTCGCTGGATACCCGCGACACGGTCACGCCGGCGGCGGTGGAGATCACCAGCGCCGGCACCTGCGCGACCAGGCCGTCGCCGATGGTCAGCAGCGTATAGGTGCGGGCGGCCTCGCCGAGGCCGAGGCCGTGCTGGCCCATGCCGATGAGCAGACCGCCGATCAGGTTGATCACCATGATCAGGATGCCGGCGATGGCATCACCACGCACGAATTTGCTGGCACCGTCCATGGAGCCGTAGAAGTCGGCTTCCTGCGAAGTCTCCCGGCGCCTGGTCTTGGCCGTCTCCTCGTCGATCAGACCGGCATTGAGATCGGCGTCGATGGCCATCTGCTTGCCGGGCATGGCGTCCAGGGTGAAGCGCGCGCCGACCTCGGCGATACGCCCCGCGCCCTTGGTGATGACCATGAAATTGATCACGATCAGGATCAGGAACACCACCAGACCGACCGCGAAATTGCCGCCGACGAGGAACGCGCCGAAGGCCTCGATCACGTTGCCCGCCGCGCCCGGGCCGGTATGTCCGTTCATCAGCACTACGCGCGTGGAGGCCACGTTCAGCGACAGGCGCAGCAGTGTGGCGAACAGCAGCACCGCCGGAAAGGCAGCGAAATCCAGCGGCTTGGTGGTGAACATGCTCACCAGCAGTACCATCACCGACAGCGCGATGTTGAAGGTGAAGAACAGATCCAGCACGAACGGCGGCAGCGGCAGGATCATCATCGCCATGATCATCAGGATCAGCACCGGACCGGCCAGCATCTTGAGCTGGTTGATGTCGGTCAGGCCGGCGCGGCCGAAGAAGGCGGTCATGGACTGATTCACTCGGCGCTCTCCGTATTCAGGGCCGTATCCAGTTCCGGCGGCACCTCGATGTCCTGCGGGGGTGCGGGTCGATCGGCGCTGCCGTTTTGATGGCGTTCGAGCTGAAACACCCAGGCGAGTACTTCGGCGACGGCCGTATACAGCACCGCGGGAATTTCGGCTTCGAGTTCGGCATGCCGGTAGAGCGCGCGCGCCAGCGGCGGCGCGGCCAGCTGCGGCACGCCGTGCTCGGCGGCCAGCTCGCGAATACGGGCGGCCACATGATCGGCGCCCTTGGCCACGACCTTGGGAGCACTCATCTCGCCGTCGCGATAGGCCAGCGCCACGGCGAAGTGGGTCGGGTTGGTCACAACGACGTTGGCCTTGGGAATCTCGCTCATCATCCGCTTGCGCGCCATGGCCTGCTGTTGCTGGCGGATGCGGCCCTTGAGCTGCGGGTCGCCCTCGGTTTCCTTGTGCTCCTTCTTGATCTCGTCGCGGCTCATGCGCAGCTTCTTGTGGTGGCTCCACAGCTGGTACGGCACGTCGATAAGCACGACGATGACAAACGCCAGCAGCATCAGCGCACAGCAGGCCACAACCAGCTCGAGCGCGTGCAACAGCGCCCCGCGGCTGGGCTCTCCGGCCAGCGCGAGCAGCTCGTGCATATGCGCATAGATGAAGCTGGCAGCCACCGCTCCCACCAGCACGGACTTGGCGATGGCCTTGACCAGTTCCGCCACCGACTGGCTCGAAAATAGGCGCCCCAGCCCCTTGAACAGATCCAGGCGCTTGAGATCGACCTTGATCGACTTCGCAGAGAACAGCCAGCCGCCCAGCAGCGTCGGTGCGAGCAGCGCCACCACGGCCAGCGCGCCCAGCAGCGGCGCCAGCGCCTGCAGCGCGAGCGTGGCCTGGATCCAGAGCCGGGCGAGCATGCGCGAGGTGTCCATCGCCGCGCCGGCGTCGAAGTCCAGACTCATGCGCATGACTTCTGACAGCAAACGGCCGGTCCAGCCGGACAGCATGTACAGCCCGCCCAGGCCGGTGCACAACAGCATCAGCGTGGCGAGCTCGCGCGAACGCGGCACCTGCCCCTCTTCGCGCGCCTTTTCCAGGCGGCGGGGGGTTGCCGGTTCGGTTTTCTCCTCGTCGCTGTCTTCGGCCATCCACGATCCAATACGCCGTCGAGCGACGACTGAGGCTGGGCGTGGCCATTATGCCGAGGCGGATACGCCCGGCGATCGCGTGAATAGCGCCGCTATTGCGTGCTTATCGGTGCATGGCGCGGAGCGCGCTAGAAGCCGAGACTGTCCAACAGGTCGTCCACCTGGCTCTGATCGGTAACGATATCGGCGGCGTCGGGCTTGATCTGCGGACCGTTGAGCAAGGCGCTGTCGTCATCGCGTTCGTCGCGATTGCGGCGGCTGTCGTTGAGCGCGCGCGCATGGTCTTCGGTGATGTGCTCGAGCAGCACCTCCACCAGCTGATGTTCGATGCGGCGAACCACCTCCACGAGCTTCTTGATCACCTGCCCAGTCAGATCCTGAAAATCCTGCGCCATCATGATCTTATGCAATTCGGCGCTGGTCGCGCGCGTCTGTTCCGGCACCCACTGCAGATAATCACGGGTGTCGGCGACCAGATCACGTGCGTCGGCGAGGTCAATCGGAGCCTCGAACCACTGGTCCCAGCGGCCCTCGAGCGCGCTCGCGCGCTGCGCGACGACCTCCTGCAGCGGCTGCGCGACTTCGATCGAAGACAGCGTCCGCTCGGCGGCCTGTTCCGTGGTGGTGGCGATATACGACAGCCGATCGCGTGCGTCCGGAATGGCATCGGCGGCCTTCTGGACTTCCTTGTCCAGCCCGAGCTCACGCATGCTGTCGTGCAGGGCACGCGTGAGCTGGCCGATGCGCCCGATCAGCTCGTGGGTATCCGGCGTCGGCGCCGCCGCGCCTTCGGCAAAATCGCTCATGCTGGCCTCGTGATTGCGTGATTCAAAGGATTCGGGACAACTGCCTACATCCCGAGTTTTTCAAAGATCTTGTTGAGCTTTTCTTCCAGCGTCGCCGCCGAGAACGGCTTGACCACGTAACCGCTGGCGCCGGCCTGGGCCGCGGCGATGATGTTTTCCTTCTTCGCCTCGGCGGTGACCATGAGCACCGGCAGGCTTTTCAGGCGGTCGTCGGCGCGAATCTGCTTGAGCATTTCCAGCCCGTCCAGATTGGGCATGTTCCAGTCCGAGACCACGAACTGGAAGTTGCCGCCGCGCAGCCGCTCCAGCGCTTCGGCGCCGTCCTCGGCTTCTTCCACATTGGCATATCCGAGCTCCTTGAGCAGGTTGCGCACGATACGACGCATGGTGGAAAAGTCGTCGACGACGAGGAAACTGAGATTCTTGTCGGCCATTTCTACCTCGATGATCAGTGTTGCTACGGCGCAGCCGCGCCTGTTGTCGAAAATCGCGGCCCGCGCTCAGATACGCAGGCTGCGATGGTGATCGGTGGCCAGCGCCGCCAGCGCCTGTTCGCACATCTGCCCCAGCGGCACGACCTGCGCCGCCGCCCCGATGGCAATGGCCTCGCGCGGCATGCCGAACACCACGCAGCTGCCCTCGTCCTGGGCCAGTGTCGTCGCGCCGGCCGCGCGCATTTTCAGCAGACCCTGAGCGCCGTCCTTGCCCATGCCTGTCAGCAGGATGCCAACCGCATTGCGACCGGCATGGCGCGCGGCCGAGTCGAACAGTACGTCCACCGACGGCCGATGCCGGTTGACCGGCGGTGCCTCGTCGAGCGCAACGACATAGTTGGCGCCGCTGCGTGCCAGGCGCATATGCGCGCTGCCGCCGGGGGCGATATAGGCATGCCCGGGCAGCACGCGCTCGCCGTGTTCGGCTTCCTTGACCTGGATTCGGCACAGGGAGTCGAGCCGGCGCGCAAACGAATGGGTGAAACCGGCCGGCATGTGCTGGGTGACCAGCACCGCGGGTGCGTCCGGCGGCATCGGCACCAGCAATTCGCGGATCGCCTCGGTGCCGCCGGTGGATGCACCGACGATGAACAGTTTCTCGCTCGATACGCGCGGCACGGCAAGCAGGCGTGACGACTGCGCCGGCACGCTGCGGCGCGGGCTGGCAAGCGCGGCGGCACGGATCTTGTCAACGATCTCGCCGCCGTAGTCGAGCATGCCGTCGCGCACGTTCACCCTGGGCTTGGCGACGAAATCGACGGCACCGAGTTCCAGCGCCTGCAGCGTGATCTCGGAACCGCGCTCGGTCAGCGACGAGACCATCACTACCGGCATGGGCCGCAGGCGCATGAGCTTTTCGAGAAAGTCGAGGCCGTCCATGCGCGGCATCTCGACGTCGAGCGTGAGCACATCGGGGTTGTGCCGCTTGATCAGTTCGCGCGCGACCAGCGGATCGGGCGCGGTGGCCACCATCTGCATGTCCGGCTGTTCGTTGACGATGGCGCTGATCAGGCTGCGGATGAGCGCGGAATCGTCGACACAGAGCACCTTGATCGAATCCGCCATCACTCGACTCCCTGGCCATGGCGCACCGCCGCAGCACTGGTGCGGGCCGCGGCCTCGGCGCGGGCGAGCGTACGCGCCAGGGCCAGCTCGCGCTCGGCCAGGTCCTTGTCGTGGCGCTTGAAGCGGCGTACCAGCACCCGCCCGCTGGACGGGAAATAATTGACCCGGCGCGGGCAACGATCGCCCAGGTCCTCGGCCACCAGGGCGATGCCTCGATCGGCCAGATACCGGCGCAGGAAATCCGTGTTGGCCTCGCCGATGCGCGCGATCTTCATGTCGTTGAGCACCATGCCACCGCCGAAGGCTTTTGCCTCGAGGCGCTCGCGGCGTGCACCGCCGGCGTACAGCGCCGCGAGCAGCGCGTCCATGGCATGTACGCCATAGCGCATCGCCGCGCGCGGATCGACGAGCGTATCCGGCCCGGCCGCCGGCAGCATGAAGTGGTTCATGCCGCCCACGCCGGCGACCGGGTCACGCAGACAGGCCGCGACGCAGGACCCCAGCACCGTGGTCAGCAGCATGTTCTGATCGGTGGCGTAGTACTCACCCGGCAGCAGCTTCACTGCGTCGCAACCGTGGTCGCAATCGAAATACTCATACGCGGCCAGCCCGTGACGCGAGCCGTCGCGACCGGCAAGAATACTGTTCGAGGCGACGCTCACGAGGCCGCACGCACCGCTGATGCGCGTTCATAGACGGTATGGCTGCGCAGCGTGAACGCCGTGGTGATATGGCTAAAGTTCTCGGAGTGGCCGGCGAAGAGCAGGCCATCGGACTTGAGCAGGCCGGCAAAGCGTTCGAGCACCGCGCGCTGAGTGGCCTGATCGAAATAGATCATCAGATTGCGGCAGAAGATCACGTCGAACGGGCCGTTCATGGCCCAGTCGCGCGAGAGCAGGTTCAGCGGCCGGAATTCGACCATGTCACGCAGCGTCGGCGCGACCCGCGCCAGGCCCGCGCGCGAACCCGAGCCGCGCAGGAAGAACTGCTTGCGCTGTGCCTCGGTAAGTTTGTTCACCTCGGCCAGCGGGTAGATGCCGGCCTCGGCGTCGGCGAGCGCTTTGGTGTCGATATCGGTGGCGAGAATACGCGCTGCGCGGCCGCGCTCGCCCAGGGCCTCGACCAGCGTCATGGCGATCGAATACGGCTCCTCGCCGGTAGACGCGGCACAGCACCAGACCGACAGCGGCCCGGGGCGTGTCTTCGCATGCGCGGCGAGCAGCGGAAAATGATAGGACTCGCGAAAGAAGGCGGTCAGGTTGGTCGTCAGCGCGTTGACGAAATGTTCCCACTCGGGATGTTCCGGCCGCGACTCGAACAGCGCCAGATAATCGGCGAAGCGCCGCTGGCCGAGCGCGCGCAGACGCTTGGCCAGCCGGCTGTAGGCCATTTCGCTCTTGTGCGTGGCGAGCGCGATCCCGGCCTTGGCGTGGATGAGCGCACGAATGCGCTCGAAGTCACGGTCGGTGAAGATCAGATCCCGATTGTGCTGGGCAGCCGCCACGTCATTGCCTCACATTCGATCGATCGGACACCGGCACCCTTGCCCGCCTTCGTCGCTCGCCGCAGCACTATCGGCGGGCGGCCGAATCTCTTGAAAAGATGCGGCGCGGGCTCACGTCGCGGCCTGCTCGACCATGGCCATTTCACGGCTGGTCATCATCTTCTCGATATCCACCAGGATGAGCATGCGGTCGTCGATGCTGCCCAGCCCCTGCAGATACTCGGTCGACAGACTGGAGCCGAAGTCGGGCGCGGCCTTGATCTGGTCGGGGCTCAGGCTGAGCACGTCGGACACACCGTCGACGACCACGCCCATCACGCGCTCGCCGATGTTGAGCACGATCACCACGGTGTGTGCGTCATAGGTCGCGCTGCCGAGGTCGAACTTCACACGCAGATCCACGATCGGCACGATTTCGCCGCGCAGATTGGTCACACCCTTGACGAAATCGGGCACATTGGCAATGCGGGTGACGCCGCTGTAGCCGCGAATCTCCTGCACCTTGAGGATATCCACGGCGTACTCTTCGGTGGCGAGGGTGAACACCAGCACTTCCATGTTCGTGCTCTCATCCGGGGATTGGTAAGCGACTGCCTGACTCATGACACGATCTCCTGCTCCATGATGACGGACGGCATATCCACGCGCGTCGCGGCTTTTTGACGCTGGCGGCTCAGACGAGACAGGGCCAGCACGTCGAGAATGAGAGCGACACTGCCGTCGCCGAGAATGGTTGCGGCGGACACGCCGGGGACCTTGCGATAGTGGGTCTCGAGATTCTTGACCACGACCTGGTGCTGGCCGATCAACTCGTCGACGAACAGGGCGAACGGCCGCCCCTCGCTCTGCACCACCATGACGATGCCGCGCGCCAGATCGGTCTCGGCGTGGGGCACGTCGAACACGCGATGCAGTTCGACCAGCGCGAGGTACTCGCCGCGGACGTGGATGACACAGCCGCCGCCGGCTATCGGCTTGACCTGTTCGGGCTTGACCTGCATCGATTCCATGATCGCGCCGAGCGGCATGATGAAGACTTCCTCGCCCACCCGCACCGACATGCTGTCCATGATCGCAAGCGTGAGCGGCAGTACGATGCGTACGGTGGTGCCCACGCCGGGCTCGGAGGCCAGATCGACGTGGCCGCCCAGCTGCTGGATGTTGCGCTTGACCACGTCCATGCCCACGCCTCGGCCGGACACGTCGGTGACCGTCGCGGCGGTGGAGAAGCCGGGCGCGAAGATCAGCTGCCAGACATCGTCGTCGCTCATGACGTTGGCGATCGGCACACCGTTCTGGCGTGCCTTGTCGAGCAGGCGCTCGCGGTTCAGGCCCGCGCCGTCGTCGCGGATCTCGATGAGGATGTTGCCGCCCTGATGACGCGCGGCCAGGGTCAGCGTACCGGTGCGCGGCTTGCCGGCGGCTTCGCGCACGTCCGGCGTCTCGATGCCGTGGTCGAGGCTGTTGCGCACCAGATGGGTGAGCGGATCCATGATGCGCTCGATCAGGCCCTTGTCGAGTTCGGTCGACGCACCCAGGGTTTCCAGTTCGACCTGCTTGCCGAGCTTGCTGCTCAGATCGCGTACCAGCCGCGGGAAACGGCTGAAGACATAGTCCATCGGCGTCATGCGCACCGACATCACCGCTTCCTGCAGGTCACGCGCGTTGCGCTGCAGCTGGTTCATGCCCTCGGCCAGGCGCGCAGCCAGATCCGGGTCGAGGCCGGCGGTGGTCTGTTCCAGCATCGACTGGGTGATGACCAGTTCGCCGACCAGGTTGATGATGCGGTCGACCTTATCGGTGGACACGCGCAGCGACGACGATTCGGTGCCCGCCGCGCGCTTGTCGGCCCGGGCCGGCGCCGGCTCTTTGCCGGATGACGCGTCGCTTGCAGGCGCGGATGCCGGCTCGGCCCCGCTCGCCGCTGCCAGCTCGTCCGCGGGCGCGGGCGCCGGGCCGCTGGCCGCCCCGCCAGCTACATCGGCGACCGGCACGATAGACAACTGGTCGGCGTCGACGATAAAGCACAGTACCGACTCGATATTCGCTTCGGACTCGTCCGAACTCAGACGCACCGTGAGCCGGTCGGCGCTGCTCTCCTGCCCCAGAACGTCGCCGAACAGGCTCAGTTCCTCGACCAGCACGGCGTGTTCGCTGGCAACGGCCGCACGGATCGTGATCTCGAGCACGCGCGGATCGCCGGCCAGCGGCTCAGGTTGCGGCGGCGTTTCAGTTTCAGGCATCGGGGGCGGAACCGCGTCGTCCGCGGCGAGTTGGCGCAGGGTCGCACAGATGCGCTCATAGGCCGCTTCGTCGGGCGTGTCCTGTTCGCGATAGGCCGTGATCTGGTCCTTGAGCATGTCGCGGGTCTGCAGGAAGACATCCACCATGGCGCGATCCAGAGTCAGCTCGTGATGGCGCGCCCGGTCGAGCAGATTCTCGAGCAGGTGGGTGGTGTCCTGCAGGCAGGCGAAGCCGAAGGCCCCGGCGCCGCCCTTGATTGAATGCGCCGCCCGGAAGATGGCGTTGAGATCCTCGTCGTCCGGCGCCGCAATATCCAGATTGATCAGCAGCCGCTCCATGTCGTCGAGCAGCTCGTCGGCCTCGTCGAAGAAGGTCTGATAAAGATCACTGATGTCCATGGCCTGACTCATGCTGGGCCGCACCGCGAGGCGCCGTGTGAATCACTCTTCACTAGCGACGACTATCGTTTGCGCGCCACGAAACTTTAGGAACGGTCGCGCCACAGCGCGTTGCCACGCCCCTGGCGGGGCAGCGCGCCCGTGGTCAGAACCCTGCCGATACGAGCCCGTGGGCCCGGAAGGGATGGACGAAAAGGTCCATGCCGTCGAACAGCGACAGCACGGGCGCGGCGTCGACGGGCGGCGTCACGGCCTGGCGCGGCGCATCGGCACTACGTCCGGCGGGCACGCTCGGCGACGGCGCAAAGGCGTGTCCTTCGGTCTCGATGCGCTCCTGAGCCTCGGCGTTGAGCACCAGAATACTGATCCGTCGGTTGGCCGGCGCGCCCGGGCCGTCGCCGGGCACGCGCTCGGTCGCCGCTGCGCCGATCACCCGCAACAGCTTGTCGGGCGCGTAGCCGGCCGCCACCAGAGCCCGCCGAGCCGCATTGGCGCGATCGCTGGACAGTTCCCAGTTGCTATAGGTCGCCGCGCCGCCGGCATAACGCAGGTCGTCGGTGTGGCCGGTCAGCGTGATCTTGTTGGGCATCCGATCCAGCCGCGGCGCGATCGCGATGAGCAACTCGCGCACATAGGGCTCGATGCGTGCGCTGCCAATCTGGAACATGGGCTTGTTGCGATCGTCGAAGATCTGGATACGCAGACCGTCGTGGACCATTTCGATCTTGAGTTGAGACGACATGGCGTTGAGCGCCGGATCCTCGTGGATGAGGCTTTCCAGGCGCTGCTTGAGCTGCGACAGCCGGTTGCGATCGACCGTATAGTTGGTGGCATCGCGCCGCGTGAGCGCCACCTCGCCGTCCGAGTGGATCGGGTCGTCGCCACCGCCGGGGATCGCGCTGTTGCTGGCGGTATTACGATCACCGCCGACCAGGGCGACGCTTAGAGGCGTCCGAAAATATTCACTGACCTCGGCCATCTCCGCCTTGCTCAGACCACCGAGCAGCCACATGACGAGGAAGAACGCCATCATCGCTGTCATGAAGTCGGCATAGGCGATCTTCCAGGTACCGTGCGACCCCTGATGTGCCGTCGGGCGCTTGCGCTTGACGATGATCGGGCGCCGTGAGCCTTGCTCGCTCATGCGCCGGCCTCGCGGCTCGGCGCCATCTTCACTTCGCGCACATGGTTTTCGAGTTCGTCGAAGGACGGCCGCTCGGCCGAGAACAGTGCCTTGCGCCCGAATTCGATGGCGATGGGGGGCGGATAGTTGTTCAGATGCGCGAGCAGCGTGACCTTGATGCTCTGCAGAATCTTGCTGACGTCCTCGACCTGTGCGCGCACCCGCGCCGCCACCGGCGACACGAAGCCGTAGGCCAGCAGGATGCCGAGGAAGGTGCCGACCATGGCGTGCGCAATCAGCGGCCCGATGCCGGCCGGGTCCAGCGCGGCCGCGCCGAGCGCGTGCACCACGCCCATGACCGCCGCAACGATGCCGAACGCCGGCAGCGAATCACCCATGGCGGCCAACGCGTTGGCCGGAATGTCGGCCTCGTGCTGGAAAGTCTCGATCTCGTGATCCATGAGCGCCTCGATCTCGATGGCATCCATGTTGCCGCTGATCATCAGGCGCAGGTAATCGGTGATGAATTGCATGATCAGCGGGTCGCCAACCAGACCGGGATAAGCCGAAAACAGCGCACTCTGGGACGGATTCTCGATATCTTTTTCCAGCGCCATCATCCCGGACTGGCGGGCCTTGGCCAGCAGCAGATAGAGCAGCGTCATCAGATCCAGGCAGACATTTTTCTGATAATGCGAGCCACGCATCAACTTGGGCAGGGTGCGGATCGTGGCCTTGATCCCCTTGCCGTTGTTCGAGGCCACGAACGCGCCCAGGCCCGCGCCGAAGATGATGATGAGCTCAGCGGGCTGGTACAGCGCACCCATATGGCCGCCGACCAGCGTATAGCCGCCCAGGACCGAAGCGATGACGATGAAATAACCCGCGAGTATGAGCACGATGCTTCCCTTGCCGGCGTGGCATGCCACGCACAATGAGGACTATTACGCCCTCATAACGGCAATCGGTTACAAAGCTTGAACAGCGGCCGGCTACCGACCTTCGGCACGGGCGGCGCTTCTGACTAGGAGGAGCGCTCGGTACGGGCGCGGGCACGCGCCGCCTTGCGGGTCTTGCCGGCCCGGGATGGCGGCTGACAGATCCCGCAGACGAAATCCTGATCCAGCGTGTAGGCGTGGCTGACGAACTTGCCGGCACAGCGCGTGCACTTCGACAACTGCATCATCTCGCTTTCGAAGAACCGAATCAGCATCCACGCCCGCGTGAGTGTGAGTACGGGCTTGCCGTCATCCTGCAGCGGCACCTGCTCCAGATACAGCCGGTAGGCGTTGACTACCGCCTGCATGCGGCTACGAGCGGGATTGCGGCGCAGGTATAGATAGGTGTTGTAGAACAGCGAGGAATGGATGTTGGGCAGCCACGTCACATACCAGTCGGTCGAGAAGGGGAGCATGCCCTTCGGCGGCGACTCGCCATGTATCTCCTTATAGAGATTGATCAGGCGTCGACGACTTATCTGGGTCTCGGTCTGAAGCACCTGCAGGCGTGCACCGAGGGTGATGAGTTCGATCGCGAGACTGATCTGCTTGGCCTCGTCGATTACACTTTTTTCCGACATTCTGGTTATACCGCCACCTACTCCGGCTTGTTCGGGCCGGCGCGCCGATCGCCGCTACGACGGTCGACCTGTGAACGGCGACTCTCCTTGCGCCGCTCACCGCGTCGCTGCTCGGGCCCGCTCCAGTCGCCGGCGGCATTGATACGGCGTTCGCCTTTGCGGCGCTCGCCGATGCGTCGTTCGCCGCCGCGCCGCTCCTGATCTCGCTTATCCTGACTCGACAACAGAATTGCGGCATGGACACGGCGCATGTCGTCGTCCTTGGCCGCATTCACCAACGAGTAGAGCTCCGACGCGTCGCCGAGCGAGAAATGGCATAGCAACTGGTTACAACGCGCCAGCTTGACCAGATCCGGCAACGGAATCTTGCTCAGCAGGTCAGCCATCTCCTCATCGATCTTGAGCCGAAACATGGCCAACTCGCGATCGCTGTTGATCAGCCGCTGCATGAGCAACAAATATGACAGATTGACATCTCGAACATCGTCGAGCAGGTGCTCTGTACTCATCCCCCCCCCTTAAGCCCTACCAGCCGAGACGCGCGCGATGGCTTGCCCTGAAAAAGCATTCTTTGCTCTTTCACGGCTGATCGTCGGCTCGCTGTTCTTGCAGACTAGATAAGCAGCGAACACACCTCAGACAAACGCTCATACACGCCAAAACATCCTCGTTATGTGTCTTTGGCAGGCACCATATTAAGCATGTGCATTCAACACTATACGCCCTCTGACGCACAAACAAGGCGGCTTCGTCTCCGATTCCAGTGGCAGAGACTTGCCGATACAGCGCGATACCTTGGGGTATAAACCTTCGCCGATTCCGTCCGGAGACTGGAATCGAGTTTTGCAAAGACCGCGGAATGAGTCGGCGCGCGGCCGCGGGTTAATCGGCGCGCGCGCTTGCCGCCTCGAGCTCGTACACCCACACCAGCAATTCGGCGACCGCCCGGTAGAGTTCCGGCGGGATATGCTCATCCAGATCGAGATGCATGAGCAGGCGCACGAGTTCCGGGGACTTGTGCGTATACAGGTCATGCGCCTGTGCCTTGGCGATGATCGCGTCGGCCACATCGCCGTAGCCTTTGGCGACAACCCGTGGCGCCTCGTCGCCGTCCTGGTAACGCAGCGCTACCGCGTGGGCACGGCTATCGGGTATGTCGGATGGCTTCATTCTGCTGCGCCCTCCGGATCGCGGATCAGACGCACGCTGGCCTGGCCGCAGCCGGCACGCTCGAGACGATCGACCAGGGTGGCTGTATCGGCCCCGAGCATTGCCGCACCCTCGGGGCGTTCGGCCCAGGCAAACACCTGCACCTGGCGGGCGGCCAGCGCCAGGCGCACCTCGACCGTGCCCAGATGCGGCAGTTCCAGCCGCAGCGAGGTGCTATAGCGCGCCGCAACGTCCTCGGGCACCGGCGCGGGTTCCGACTCGCCGGATTCTTCGTGCTCGATCTGCCAATCCAGGGACACATCGGGCCAGGCCTGTCCCTGCCAGCGAAAGATCGACTGATTGAGCGTATCCAGCTGCTGGCGCACCAGCGCCAGCAGGCGGTCGTCGACCAGCGTCGACAGCGTATGGTGGCCCTGACCGGACGGGCGGCCGCCATCGGCGTCGCCCGAATCGACCGCGCTGACCACAGCGCGTGCCGCCGCTGCGGCCGTCGTTTCCGAACGCGTCAGCTGCGCTTGCGGCTCCTCGCGCAACTGGTTGATCGGCCGCCGGCCTTCGAGCCATTGCAGCAGGTGCGACTCGTAGAACACGCCGCTGTGGCTCACCTGCTGGCTGAGTATCAGGGCCAGCGTGGCCGGACTGGGCGTGCTCGCCGGCCCCAGCAGCGGGGCGCGAATGGGCGCCGGTGGCGCCGAGGTCTGGGCCAATCGGCCCAGCAGCGTTGCGATGGTCGCTCCGGCTCGGCTCAGATGCGCATGCGCCGAGGGGGCCGGCGACAATGTCTGTGCGGGCCCCGCCGCCAACCGGGCGCCGCTGGCTTGGGTCGCCGCGGGACGCACATCGGCACGCCGAGCCGACCCGTCGTCGGCCGCCGGCGCGCGCGCCGAACGCGACAGTCCGGCCGCCAGCGCCGACTCGCGGATACCGGCTTCACCGCGCCCCGGGGTCTCGCGAACCGCGGCGACCGAGGCGATCGCCGACAGCGGCGAGTTCGGACGCGTCGCGCTGAAACGCTCGATATCGCCGCGCCGGCCCAGCACCTGCGGCAACAGCGTGTCGAGTATCGGCGTTATCGTGCCCACGGACAGCGGGTTCCGGCAGCCGCAGGCTAGCCGGACATGCCCGCTTCGTAGGCCTGGCTCACGCGCTGGCGGCTGCGTGATTGGGTCATGATCTCGCTGATCTCACGCATGCGCGCGTGCAGCAGGCCGCGCACGCTGTCCTCGGCCTGGCAGATTTCCACCAGCAACTCGTACTTGAGCACGCGCGTGGTTTCATCGAGATCCAGTTCCTTTTCGATATCGGCCAGTTGCGCCACATGACAGACATACTCGTCCTGGAGCGCCACCAGTGCGTCCCAGTCGCCGTTGTGGGCGTGGGCGAGCATCTTGTGGCCCCGGGCGAGGATGTCCCGATACTCATCGATGATGATGTTGTTGCTGATTTCCACGTTTATATCTCGCTCCAGGTAGTCAGGCAGGCACGGCGGCGACGCCGATCTGTTTCCAGGCCGAACCGATATCTTCCAGCAGCGTATCCACTTCGAGGACCAGCGCGGCATCGTTGTGCAGGTTCGCCCGCATCAGCGTGCGAACCATGTAGTCATAGAGACTGTCGAGGCGCTCGGCAATCTCGCCGCCCTGCTCGAAATCCAGCGCGGCGCGCAGACCACGTTCGATGATATCGATGGCCTTGGAAAGCGCCACGCCCTTGGTCGCGAAATCTTTCTGCGCGATCGCCCACTGACTCTTCTTGAGCGCGGCGCGGGCGCCGTCGAAAAGCATGACGATCAGCTGATGCGGACTGGCGCTCATGGCGCCCGTCTGCAGGCCGACATGGGCATAGGCATTCGCCGCCTGGCGTGCATGCATGACCATTTGATTCTCCTTGAAAACCGTTTATCCAGTTGCCGTATTTCTAGGCGCCATATTGCTAGTTGGAGTTGTCGCTGCTGTTGTTGTTCAGCATGCCCAACTGCTGGGTGAGGTAGTTGCCGGTGGAATTGAGCGAGGACATCAGTGAGTCGAGCTCGATGAACTGCTGGCGGTAGCGTTCGATGGTGGCGTCGATGGAGTCCTGCATGCTGTCCATGCGATCGCCGAGGCCGTCGATTCGATTCTCGGTGCCGGTCTTCGCGGCCGACAGCAGGCCGTTATCGCCGACCAGACGCTCGAGCGCATTCCCGAGCATCCCGGCCACGCCGCTGTTTTCGTCGCTGCCGTCGCCGCTCATCAGCGCGGCCACGTCGGCGCGATTGTCGGCGAGCGCGGCATCGAAGGTGTCGTCGTCGATTTCCATGGTGCCGTCGTTCTGTAGCGACACGCCGATCTGGGCGAGTGCATTGAAGCTCGAGCCCTCGACCGGCGTGTTGAGCGCGCCGCGCAGCTGGGTCTGGATCGAGCGTACGGTGGAATCGCCGATCAGCACGCCGTTGGTGCCGTCCTCGCCGCCGTACGACGTCAGGCTGGACGATACGCTCTGCAGCCGGTTGTAGGCCGACACGAAGGTCTCGAACGCTTTCTTGATCTTGCCGTCGTCGCGGCTGCTGGTGATCGTTTCGCTCTGCTCGGTGGTGCCGGACAGCGTCACGGTCACGCCCTGGATCGCCTCCTCGAGCGTATTGCTCTGGCTTTCCACGGTGACGCCGTTGACCCGCACCGAGGCGTTCTCCGCAGCGACCGTTTCCTGCATCGAGCCGCTATGGGTGGCGCTGTCATAGGCCAGCAGGCCCGAAAGCGCGGTCTCACCGGCCGGCTCGGCCACGGCCACGCTGATCTGCGAATCCGTACCGGTCTGTTCGGACGACAGCACGATACGATAGCCCGCGGCGCTGCCATCATTGATGATCGACGCATTGACACCGATATCCGCGCCGTTGATCGCGTCGCGCAGGCCTTCGAGGCTGCTGTCGGCCGGATCAACGGCGATGTCGACGCTGTTGCTCACGTTGCCCGCGCCATCGCCCAGCGACAGGGTGATCGTGCCGCCCTGCCCGACCGGGCTGTCGATCGCTGCCTGTCCGGCGCTGACCAGCGACTGCGCCTTGGCAATGCGATCGACGTCGACGGAGTAGCGGCCCGGCACCGCATCGGCGCTGCCTTCAACCTTGAACGCCTCGGACTCGCTGGCAACCTGCGTGCTCTTGTACAGATCGGCCTTGCCCAGCGCCTCGCTGGCGGTCTGCACCTGCTCGAGCGCACCCTGCAGCACGCCATAGGCCGACAGCTGCGACTTGAAGCTGCTCTGCTGCGTCTTGAGCGGGGTCAGGCGTGACTGCTCCGAGCTCTTGAGGCTGTCGAGAAGCCCGCTCAGATCGAGATTGGAACCGATGCCCAGAGACGAGATAGAAGAAGCCATGGCAGGTACTTCCGTAGCGGCGCCCGAACCCGCGGCGCCCCCGTTGAAAATGTTAGCGCGACTATCGGCAGCATCTGCGGATTACTTTACTGCGATTTCGCGCCGCCGCCGAGGGCAGCGACAGCACGTGCACAGCGCCCGCTAGGCGAGCCCGAAACAGACCCCGTTACGGCCGCGTCGACCAGCTGCGGCCACCGGACTCGGGCGTCTGTCCCAGGGGGCAGCCCGCGCCACTCGTGGAAATCGTGCGGCCACTCGCACCGCTGCAGATGGCCGCGCCGCGAGGCTTGCCATCGTAACCGTCGAGGCGATAACTGTCGGGCACGTAGTTGCCGCGCCAGTGTTCGGTCTCGGGCTCGATGAGCACCTCGGGATACACCGACTGCGGCTGCCCCGGGATGCCGTCATGGCCGTGGCGCCGGGTGTGGGCGTCGCCCCGGTCGCGCGCCTGTGCGCGGGCGGGCGCGACCTGCCGCGCCGTGTCGGCGGCCGACGCCGGCACGACAGGCAGCAGTGCCAGCATGGGCGCCACCATCAGAGCGAGTGCGGCCACGGTCGGTAACCGCCCGGCAGAGATTCGTTGTGAAGACATGGCAGCGGCCTCGGCGCGAAGCGGATAGCAAAAATGTAGCACGCGCGTCCGGTCTATAGCCGCATTCAAGCGCCACCTACACGCCAGTCAGAATGGTCCGGAAAAGGCGTGGATCGAGTGGTCAGACCCGCACCGACGCCGAATCAAGACACTCAACCGGCAACAACGAACGGGTCTCCGCACCGCGAAACCGGCGGCTTCGTTAGCGCAAACCGCTGCGAGCATGGAAGCACTGACGGTGATCGGGCGCGTGGTTCATGCCATCGAGGAGATTCACGACAGCTCGGGTTAGAGCGTCGAAATCATGACCGTCATCGAGGCTATCGTCCTGCGGACCGAGCTACTCGCCCTCAGTGCGGCCGCGGAAGCAGAGCATGCCGGACGCCTGCAACCATTACTGCCAGAGTTGGCGCGCGGCGGCGCCCAGATCGATGCGCGCGCTGGCGATGGCCTGTTCGGCGACCGCGCGCGCGGCGGGCCGGTCGGTCGTGGTCTGGAAATGCGCCATCACCGCCGGCGTCAGAAAACGGCTGGTCGCGCCATAGACATGCCGGTCGCCGTGGCGATGCTGCTCGGTGACGTAGTAACGCAGCGGCGAAATGATCTCGAGCTGATTCCTGGCCCGCGTGAAGGCGACATACATCAGCCGCCGCTCCTCATCGAGCGCGGTGGCGCTGTGGGTCGAATACTCGCTGGGAAACGTGCCGTCGGCGACGTGTAGTACATAGACGCTATCCCATTCCCGACCCTTGGCGCTGTGCACGGTCGACAGCACCAGATAATCCTCGTCGAGATCGGCGTCGTCGTTGTGGTCTCCGGTGGCCGAGGGCGGGTCGAGGGTCAGTTCGGTGAGAAAGACGCTGCGCTCGGGGTAATGGCCGGCCATGCGCACGAGATCATCGATATCGCCGGCCCGGGCGGTCACCGGTGCTTCGAAGCGATCCTCGAGCTGGCCCTTGTACCAGTGCGCCAGCGGCTCGCTCAGACCCGGCCAGCCGGCCGACCTATCGCCGGCTGCGGCGAGCTGAGCCATCAGCGTCTGCCAGGCCTCGCGGTCGGCTCGCGGCGCCTTGAAGCGAGCCAGGCTGGCGAGTGAATGATTGTGGCGCTCCAGATGATCGTAGGCCTCGCGCGCCGTCGCCGGGCCCACGCCGGGCACCATCTGAAACACCCGAAAAGCCGCGATCTCGTTCTTCGGGTTGTCAGTGAGCCGCAGCAGGGCGAGCAGATCCTTGACGTGGGCG
This sequence comes from Salinisphaera aquimarina, assembly GCF_042643355.1. Classification (NCBI taxonomy): domain Bacteria; kingdom Pseudomonadati; phylum Pseudomonadota; class Gammaproteobacteria; order Salinisphaerales; family Salinisphaeraceae; genus Salinisphaera; species Salinisphaera aquimarina. The sequence goes on along the minus strand of NZ_JBHRSS010000003.1, from coordinate 1,334,541 downwards.
GCTTCCAGGAACTTGAGGCCACCATACTTGCGAAACGGAATATCGCGGCGGATCAGCTCCACCTCGAGATCGTTGGCGTGATGGGCGTTGCGAAACAGTACCGCCTGCTGTTTGAGCGCTACCCCGGTCTCGCGCCGGGCGAGCACCTGCTCGACCACGTGGGTGGCCTCATCGTGGCTGTCGGTCACGGTCACATGGCGCGGCTTCACGCCGGCGCCACGCGCGCTGAACAGCCGCTTGGGATAGCTGCGCGACGATTCGTCGATCAGCGCATTGGCCGCGTCGAGGATCGCCGTGGTGGAACGGTAATTCTGTTCCAGTTTGACCACACGGGTGCCGGGATAGGCATCTGGAAAACCGAGGATATTGTCGACTTCGGCGGCCCGGAAACCATAGATCGCCTGTGCGTCGTCGCCGACCACGCACAGACCGCGTCCATCCGGGCACAGCCGCGCGAGGATGTCGGCCTGGAGCACGTTGGTGTCCTGGTATTCGTCCACCAGCACATGGTCGAAACGCGCGCTGATGGCCAGCGCCAGCGCGTCGTCGCGCACCATCATCGCCCAGTAGAGCAGCAGGTCATCATAGTCGAGCGCCGCGCGGTCGAGCTTGCGCTCGGTATAGGCGGCGAACAGGCGCTTGAGATCGTCGTGGTGAGCCTCGCACCAAGGGTAGCGGCTGGACAGGACCTCGGCGAGCGTGGCCTGGCGGTTGATCACCTGCGAATAGATGCCCAGACAGGTGTCCTTGCGCGGAAAGCGCAGATCGCGACGGGCCAGATCCAGCCCCTGGCGGCAGACATCGAGCAGATCGGCGGCATCGCCGCGATCCATCACCGAGAAATTCTCCGCCAGGCCGACGTTGTCGGCGTACTCGCGCAGCAGGCGCGCACCGACGGCGTGAAAGGTGCCGGCCCAGGGCAGGCGCACGCTCTGCCCCTTTTTGCCACGCGCGGCGAGCACGGAATCGATGACGTGCTGGGCGCGCCGGCCCATCTCGTCGGCAGCGCGGCGCGAGAAGGTCAGCAACAGGATACGGCGCGGGTCCACGCCCGAGAGCACCAGATGCGCGGCGCGATGCGACAGCGCCTGGGTCTTGCCGCTGCCGGCACCGGCGATCACCAGCAGTGGCCCGGCGCTATAGCCGCCGCACCCGGCCTCGCCGTGGGTGACAGCCTCGCGCTGGCGTTCGTTGAGTTCGTCCAGATAGGCGGTGTCCATCGCGACAGATTAGCGATCCCGGTGGGTCAGATCGTGACCCTGGCCACGCCCGGTCGTACCAGCCGACTCGCGGCATCGACACGGGACCGCGAGCCGCTAAAGCCGCCGCGACACGCGCCGATAGGGCCGGCACCGACACAGGGGACATGCGATGAGACGATGGGGATCGACCGGACTTTGCGTGCTGCTCGTGGCGGCGGCGTTCGCGGCCGCCACGTATCTGGAGCCGGCGTGGCGGGCCTATGTCGCCGCCCTGCTCGGGCTGCTCGCCGGCCTGTGCCACGATCGCTTGGGTGCGATCTATCACGGCGATGAAACACGGCTGGAGCGGATGAACCGCCGCGGCCGACCCGCCGCGACGCGCGACTATCTGTCGCTGCGCCGCATGGCCTATCGGCTGGTTCGGCGCGGAGGGCGCACCGCCATCGTCTCCGCCGAGGTATCGCAGCACGCCGACCGGCTGGCGCGCCGCCTGGGCGAACAGGAGACGATCGTGCACGACGCGGCGGCCAGCATGCAGGCGATCAGTACCGCCATCAGCCAGGTTTCTACGAGCGCCAGCCAGGTGTCGGAACTGGCCAGCCGCTCGCGCGACGCCAGCCAGGAGAGCCGCGAGGCGCTGGATCAGGTGATCGGCGAGATGGCCGATCTGGCGGCGCGTTCCGACGACGCGCTGGCCCTGCTGGAAACGCTGAGCCGCAAGAGCGAAAGCGTGCGCGACGTGACCGGGCTGATCGAGGAGATCGCCGAGCAGACCAACCTGCTGTCGCTGAATGCCTCCATCGAGGCGGCGCGGGCGGGCGAACACGGCCGTGGCTTCGCGGTGGTGGCCGGCGAGGTGCGTAATCTCGCCAAACGTACCGCCGAAGCCACCAAGCGGGTCGAGTCGCAGGTCGACGAGATCGGCGACAGCAGCCAGAAGGTGGTCGACAACATCGGTCATCTCATGCGCCGGGTCGGCGATCGCGCCAAGGATATCGAGGCGGTGGGCGAGCGCCTGAACACCATGACCCGGGATTTCGACGTGGTGGACACCGAGATCGCGGCGATCGCGGTGTCGATGAACGACACCCGCGGCCACAGCCAGCAGGTCAGCGAAACGCTGGGCGTGCTTCAAACGCATGTCGACGACGGCAATCGCGATATGCATGCGCTCGCCGAACAGGCGCAGACGCTCATGCAGGCGGCCGAGGAGGTCGAGGGCGAGCTGGCCCAGCAGCGTCTCGACAGCCGCCACCAGCAGGTGTTCACCCTCGCCCGCAAGGCCGCGGATCGTATCGGCGCCGTGCTCACCGGGGCACTCAAGAGCGGCGAGCTGTCCGAGCGCGACCTGTTCGAGATCCGCTACCTGCCGATTCCGGGCACCAATCCGCCCAAGTATCACACCGCCTACGACAGTCTTACCGACCGTCATCTGCCGGATATCCAGGACCCGGTACTGGAGACGCTGGAGGCCGCTTACGCCATGACCTGCGACCGGCGCGGCTACGTACCGACCCACAATCGCCGCTCGAGTCGGCCGCCCACGGGTGATTACGAGACCGACCTCAAGTACAGCCGCCAGAAACGTCTGTTCGACGACGCCACCGGCGGACGTTGTGGCAACCACGACCAGCCCCTGCTGGTACAGACCTACAAGCGCGATACCGGCGAGGTCATGCACGATCTGTCGGTGCCGGTCTACGTCGCCGGCCGGCACTGGGGCGGCTTTCGCATCGGCTATCACCCCGTGCCGGCCGAGGTGGCGGCGAAATCCGCGCCGACCTCGTCGACGACCTCCAGCACGGGCTTGGCCCAGGCCCCGACGCATTCGGCAGCGACCTACGCGAGCGGTTAAACTAGACGCGAATCCGTATTGCGGCGACTTCCGTCGGCGCAACCAATGAGGAAATGCGACGCATGTTCGAACCGATTGAACGCGTACCCGGGGACGCGATCCTCGGGCTCATCGAAGCCTTCAAGAGTGATTCCAACCCTAACAAGGTGGATCTGGGTGTGGGCGTCTATCGCGACGACAACGGCATCACGCCGGTCATGCGCGCGGTCAAGGCGGCCGAGAAACAGCTCATCGAAAGCGAGAAGACCAAGGCCTATATCGGCTCGCACGGTGATCCCGACTACGGCAGCCACGTGCTCAGAACCGTGCTCGGCGAAGACAGCCGGCTACTGGCCGACAACCGCGTGAGCGCAACCCAGTCGCCGGGCGGCACCGGCGCCCTGCGCCTGGCCGCGGATTTCATTGCCTCGCAGCTGCCGGGCAAGTCGATCTGGCTGTCCGATCCGACCTGGCCGAATCATCTCGGCGTGTTCGCTGCAGCCGGCCTGAACCTCGAGAAATATCCCTATGTCGACGCCGACAACCGGCTCGATTTCGACGGCATGCTCGGTGCGCTCAAGAAAATCCCCGAGGGCGACGTGGTGCTGCTGCACGCCTGCTGTCACAACCCGACCGGTTTCGACCTGTCGCAGGACCAGTGGCAACAGGTACTCGAAGTGGTCAAGGCACGCGCCCTGCTGCCGCTGCTCGACTTCGCCTACCAGGGCTTCGGCGATGGCATGGACGAGGACGCCTACGGCGTACGCCTGCTGGCCGAAAATCTCGACGAAGCGATCATCACCCAGTCCTGCTCCAAGAACTTCGGCATCTATCGCGAACGCACCGGCTGTTTCATCGCGATCGCGAAGAACAGCGAAGAGATGGAAGACGTACGTTCGCAGCTGGCGATCACCGCCCGCGAGAACTACTCCAACCCGCCCGCACACGGCAGCGCCATCGTGGCCACCATCTTCAACTCGCCCGAGTTGAAGCAGATGTGGCGCGAGGAGCTCGACCAGATGCGGGCGCGCATCAACGGCCTGCGCAGCGATTTCGTCAAAGCGCTCGCCCCGCACGGTCTGGACGAACGCTTTGCCCATGTGGCCGAGCAGCGCGGCATGTTCTCGTACACGGGCTTGAAGCCGGAACATGTGGAGAAGCTGCGCGACAAGCACGGCATCTACATGGTCAAGTCCGGCCGGGCCAACGTCGCGGGCCTGTCCAGCACCAATCTCGAGTATGTCTGCAACGCGATTGCCGACGTGGTCAAGTAGCGCGCGCTGACGCGGTGTCCTGAAGAAAGGCCTGTCCACCATATGTGGACGGGCCTTTTTCGTTTCAGGATCTACACGACCTCGTATTCGCTGAGCTTGAAGCGCCGCATCGACCACGCGTATTCCGTGGCCAGGCCGGGGAACAGCGTGTGGTTCTCGCCGTGCGCGTCCAGATACCAGCTCTGGCAGCCGGACGTCCACGACGTGTAACGCATCCGGTTCTGCAGTTTGTCGTGATAGCGGCGCATGACTTTCGGTTTTACCGCGATCGCCGTGAGGTTCTTGTCGAGCAGCGTCCTGATCGCCTGGGTGATGTATTTCGCCTGGGCTTCGGTATACACGAGCACGGAGGTGTGGCCCGGGCCGGTGTTGGGTCCGAGCATGAAGAACCAGTTGGGCACGCCCGCGGTGGCCACGCCCTTGTAGGCCTTGCCGCCCGGGCCGCCCCATTTCTCGGCCAGGGTTTCGCCGCCCGCGCCCACGATCGGAAACGGCGGCTCGGCGATATTGATCTTGAAGCCGGTGGCGGTGACGATCACGTCGGCTTCGATTTCGCGACCGTCGACCAGGCGGATGCCGGTTTCGGTGAAGCAATCCAGGGCGGTGGTTTCCACGCTCACGTTGTCGCGCGCCAGCGCCGGGTAATAATTGCTGGCGAACAGCACGCGCTTGCAGCCGATGTCGTAGTCTGGGGTGAGTTTTTCCCGCAACGTCGGATCCTCGATCGCCGTGCGCATGTTGCGCAGCGCCAGTTTCTTCATGCCCGTGGCCAGGGGCGAGTCCAGGATCACCGCCGGGCCGACCAGACCTTCGGTGATCGCCAGCAAGGTGCGCCGAAACAGCGTCTGGGCGAACGGCAGACGCCGGAACGTGGCTTTCATCCGCTCCGGCAACGCCCGGTCGACCTTGGGCAGGACATAGGGCGCGCTGCGCTGGAGCACGGTCAGCTGTGCCACCTCGTCGCAGATCGACGGGATGACCTGGATCGCGCTCGCGCCCGTACCGATCACCACGACTTTCCTGCCGGCCAGGTCGACGTCGTGGTCCCAGCGGGCGGTGTGTACAACAGCGCCCTTGAAGTCGTCGCGGCTCTTGAAGGCCGGAGTCGATGGCTCGACCAGGCCGCCCACCGCGGAGATCACCGCGCGGGCGGTATGGATCGTGCCGTCGCTGGCGGTGAGCCGCCATACCCCGTCGGCGTCATCGAAATCGGCGCGGACGATGCCGACCCCGAAGCGCAGATGATCGTGCAGATCGTATTTCATCGCACAGCGCTGGATATAGCGCTGTATCTCGGCAGAGCCGGAATAGGTCGTCGACCAGTCCGGATTCTGCTCGAAGGAATAGGAATACAGATGCGAGGGCACGTCGCAGGCACAGCCCGGGTAGGTGTTGTCGCGCCAGGTGCCGCCGACGTCGTCGGCGCGCTCGAGGATGAGAAAATCCTCGATGCCCTCGGCCCTGAGCCGGATACCGGCGTTGATGCCGGAAAATCCGGCGCCGATGACGATCACGTCACGGGTGGGCAGGTCGATCGCATTGGCGGCGGTCTGCGGCATGAGTTCTTCCGGGCGTTGCTATTTGGCCCAGTAAAACTTTGACATTGATCAATGTCAAATTTATTCAGCCGCCCCGATCCCGCCGTGAGCGAGCCCGTGGCAACACCAGATTGAGCAGCACGCCCAGTACACCGGCCAGGGCAATTCCTTCCAGCGTGAATTCGCCCGCGGAGAAACTCAGGCCGCCGATGCCGGTGACCAGAATCAGACCGACGATCGCCATATTGCGCGGCTCGGACAGATCCTCGCCCGACTTCACCAGGCTGTTCATGCCGACCACGATGATCGCGCCGAACAACAGGATGATGATGCCACCCATCACCGGCGTGGGAATGCTCGCCAGCAGCGCCCCGAGCTTGCCGACGAAGGCGAACACGATGGCAAAGCCCGCGGCCCAGGTCATCAGCGCCGGATTGAAGGCGCGCGTGAGCGTGACCGCGCCGGTAACTTCCGAATAGGTGGTGTTCGGCGGCCCGCCGAGCATGGCCGCCAGCGACGTGGCCAGCCCGTCGCCGAGCATGGTCCGATCGATACCCGGATCCTTGAGGTAATCCTTGCCGGTCACCGAGCGGATGGCGACGATGTCGCCGAAGTGTTCGATTGCCGGCGCAATCGCCACCGGCACCATGAACAGAATCGCCTGCCAGTTCCATTCCGGGAATACGAAATCCGGGGCGGCGAACCAGGGTGCCGCGGCCACGCCCGAGAAATCCACCAGCCCGAATGGCAGGCTGGCGAGATAGCCCACAAAGACACCGGAGAGAATCGGCACCAGCGACATGAAACCGCGCGCCAGCAGCGACACGCCGACGGTGACTGTCAGCGCCACGAATGAAACGATCATCGCCGGCACCGGGTCGACCAGCACGGTCTCGCCGTTGCCGTCGAGCCCCATCGCCAGATTGACCGCGACCGGCGCCAGAATCAGGCCGATGACCATGATCACCGGCCCGGTGACGACCGGCGGCAGCAGGCGCGTGATCACGCCCACGCCGCGCCAGCGAATCAGCAGACTGATCAGGATATAGACGCCGCCGGCGGCCATCAGCCCGCACAGCGTGCCAGGAATGCCCCAGGTCTGGACGCCGTAGAGGATCGGCGCGATGAAGGCGAACGACGAGGCCAGAAAGACCGGCACCCGGCCGCGCGTGACCACCTGGAAGACCAGCGTGCCGAGCCCGGCCGTGAACAGCGCCACGTTGGGATCCAGGCCGGTAAGCAAGGGCACCAGCACCAGCGAGCCGAAGGCCACGAACAGCATCTGTGCTCCGAGCAGGCCGTCTCGAAGGCGCAGCCGGTAGGCCGTGGGCTCACCGTCGTGCATGGCTTGGGCCATGTATGAACTCCCCTTGAATCCCGAATTTGACCGCGGCAGCACGCGACGGTGCAGCGCGCGATTTATCCATGCATGAAGCGCGTCGGCTACTTGGTGCCGTACATCCGGTCGCCGGCATCGCCCAGACCGGGGCGGATATAGCCGTGATCGTCCAGGCGCTCGTCGATCGCCGCCGTGAATACCGGCACGTCGGGGTGCGCTTCGCGCAGCGCCTTCACGCCTTCGGGCGCGGCCAGCAGACACAGGAACTTCAAGTTCTTCGCCCCCAGCTTCTTCAGATGCGTGAGTGCCGCGATCGCGGAGTTGCCGGTCGCCAGCATCGGATCGACCACGATCACCCGGCGTTCGTCGATATCGCCCGGCACCTTGGAGTAATACTCCACCGCCTGCAGCGTCTTCGGGTCGCGGTACATGCCGATATGGCCGACACGCGCCGAGGGCATGAGCTCGACCATGCCTTCGAGCAAGCCGTTGCCGGCGCGCAGGATCGACACGAAGCACAGCTTCTTGCCGGCCAGCACCGGCGCCTCCATTTCCTGTAGCGGCGTTTCGATATGTTCGCTGGTCAATTCCAGATCGCGGGTGATCTCGTAGGTCAGCAGATGCGCGACCTCGCGCAGCAGACTGCGGAATTTCTGGGTCGACGAATTCTTGCGCCGCATCAGGGTAAGCTTGTGTGCGATCAGCGGGTGGTCGATAACGGTGACGTTTTCATCCATGGTCGGCTCGTTCCTCGGGTGGGGCGCGCGCGGACAGCCGAACGCACAGCGCCTGATCGCTTGCAGGACGCCCATGCTACAACGCCAGGCCTTGCCGGGGCAGCCCGCCCTAGCTCCGATACGCCATCACCGGGTCGGTCACGCCGAACGCCTCGACCTCGCCGATCAGCCAGTCGATGAAGGCGCGCGCCGGCGCGGGCGCCTCGCCCTCCAGCGGCAACAGCAGGTCATAGATACACGGTGACGCCATGGCGGTCTGGGGGTCGAACGGCGCCACCAGCACCCCGCTGGCCAGACGATCGGCCACCACCACGCTGCTCGCCAGCGCGACCCCGCGGCCCGCGATGGCCTGATCCAGGGCCAGCCCGAACAGCGAATAACGCTGGCCCGCACTGGCGTCGACCTGGGGCGCACCGGCAGCGTCGAGCCATTCACGCCAGCCCGGAAACGCCCTGTTTGTCGCCGATCGCCAGGCCACATGCAGCAGCCGATGGCCGGCCAGGTCCGCCGGCGTGTGCAGCGGCGGCCCCTGCGCCAGCAGCCGCGGCGCACACACCGGAAACAGCATGTCATCGAGCAGCTTGACCGTGCGCACACCGGACCAGGGCCCGCGGCCATAGCGAATCGCCAGACGCGCGCCGTCGCCGTGCCACTCGGGCGCGGTGAGCCGCTGGCTGGCATCGAGCGCAATCTCCACGTCCGCGTACTGAGCTTCGAACTCGGCCAGCCGCGGCAGCAGCCAGTGCTGGATGAACGACGGCGGCGCGCTGACGGTGAGCCGGCTGGCGGCGCGATCGCCGCGCGCGGCGGTGTAGGCAGCGGCCATATCGTCGAGGGCGTCATCGACGGCGCTGGCCAGACGTTGTCCACGCGTGTTGAGCCGCACGCCATGGGCCTGGCGTTCGAACAGCGGTATGCCCAGATGCTGCTCCAACTGCTTGACCTGGCGGCTGATCGCACCGGCGGTGACATGCAGTTCCCCGGCCGCGCTCTTGAAGCTCTCGTGGCGCGCGGCGGCCGCGAATGCCCGCAGTGCGTTCAGTGGAAGCCGTTCGTCCATCACATGAGTTTTCCTGAGCCTCGCCGGTCAGTTTAATCGTTTGCCCGCGAGCACGCGCGGTGCTCCACTATGCGCCTTCTGTTACCGACCGCAGCACTACGATGGCATACGCCTCGGCCACCACCGCACCCGTCACACCCGTCGTCGCCCGCCGGGCCCTGGACATGCAGGGCAGCCTGCTGATGCTGGTGTTCTGTCTCGCCCTCGGTCTGCAACAGGTCGCGATCAAGTGGGTCGCCGCCGATATCACGCCGCTCGCCCAGATCGGGATTCGCTCCCTGCTGGCCGCGCTGCTGGTGATTGCCGTGGCTTATATGCGCGGCGTGCGTATCGCAGACGCGCGCGCGGTGTTCTGGCCGGGTGTGGCGGTCGGCATCGGCTTTGCCAGCGAATTCTGCTTCGTGGCACTGGGGCTGGGTTTTACGACCGCATCGCATATGTCGGTGTTTCTCTACACCGCGCCGGTATTCGCCGCGCTCGGGCTGCATTTTCTGGTGCCCGGTGAGCAGCTCACGCTGCGCCACTGGACCGGCATCGCCATCGCTTTCACCGGCATCGTCTGTGCGATGGCGCCGACCGGATCGAGCGTGGGCGGCCCGCCCGTGCCCGATCTGATCATCGGCGATCTCCTGGGTACGATGGCCGGACTGGGCTGGGCCGCGACCACGGTGGTCATCCGCACGACGCGACTGTCCGAAGAACGCCCGGTATTGACCCTGTCCTATCAGTTGAGCATCGCGGCCTTCGCGCTACTGACCATCGCCGTGCTGCTGGGCGACATGGCGTCGATCCAGATCACCCCCGCCGTCATCGCCAGCATGACCTTTCAGACGCTGGGCATCGCCTTCGGCGTGCTGCTGCTCTGGTTCGCGCTGCTGCGCCGTTACCTGGCCTCGCGCCTGGGCGTATTCTCGTTCCTGTCGCCGGTGTTCGGCGTGGCCTTCGGCGCCCTGCTGCTCGGCGATCCGCTGACCTGGAATTTCATCGCCGGCGGCGTGGCCATCATCGCCGGGGTCGTTCTGGTCAGCGTACCGGGCAAACGCCGCGCCCGAGAGACTAGCCGGCCGAGGCGGTAGGCGTTGCCGCGCGCCCGGGCGGCGACGTGGGCCGGCCGACCAGAAACAGCAATACGGCGATCGCGCCCCCCACACTGTCGCTGACCCAACCCGGATAGATCAGCGCCAGCGCACCGACGAGCGCGAGTAGCCGCCAGAACACGTTCAGCTCCGCGCGCAGATAGCCTTCCACCGCGATCGCGAGCAGCAGCACGCCGACCACGCCGGTGGCCGCGACCGTGGCGACGCTGAGCCAGGTGGCATCGATCATGAGCATGCTGTGGGCGAACACGAACATATACGGCACGACGAAGCCGGCAATGGCGAGCTTCATTGCCTGGATGCCGGTGGCATTGGGGGAGCCGCCGGAGATGCCCGCACCGGCGTAGGCGGCCAGTGCGACCGGCGGCGTCAGGTTGGCGAAGATGCCGAAATAGAACACGAACATATGGGCCACGAAGATGGCCGTGTCGTTGCTACCCGCCAGTTCGCGAAACAACGGCAGGTTCAGCAGGATCGGCGCGGCCATGGTCGAGGTGATGATGTAGCAGGGAATACTCGGCAGGCCCATGCCGAGCACGATCGACGCGCCCATTGTCAACGCGAGCGTGACCAGCAGGCGCACCATCTCGGAGGGGATCGCCTGGCCGAGACTGACCACCGCATCGGCGGCATCGAGCGCGATGCCGGTGAGCGTTGCGATGCCGACGATGATGCCGACCGCGCCGCAGGCGATCGCCACCGGGATGGAGTTGCGCACGCCTTCCACCATCGCATCGCGACAATCGGCAATATCCATGATTTCGGATTCCACCGGCAGACGCGAGCGGATCGCGTTGATCGCCACCGGCAGCGCGATGATCGCGAACAGCCACAGGCGGCTGTCGGAAACGCCGGGCACCGCGCGGCCATCGAAGAACGCCATGATCTGCGGCTCGAAGATGAGTGCGGCGAGTATCACGGTCAGGCCGACCACGAGACGACGCGTGCCGCAGATGAGAATGGTCGCCGCGATCGACCAGAACGCAGCGAAGAACGGCGCGCGGCCGTCGAAGATCAACCACAGCAGAATGACCATCGGCACCAGCAGATGGCCGCGCTTGAGCATAACGTCCTTGAGTGGCGTCAACTCGGAGCGGGGAATGCCCGACAGCCCATTGCGCAGCGCGCGCAGGTGCACCTGGAACAGAATACCCAGATAGAACAGCAGCGCCGGGATGATGCCGGCAAGCATGACCTGGGTATAGGCCACGCCCAGCACCTCGGCCATGATGAAGGCGGCCGCCCCCATGATCGGCGGCAGGATCTGGCCACCCACGCTGGACGCCGCCTCGACAGCGCCGGCGAAATTGGCCTTGTAGCCGGTGCGCTTCATCAGCGGAATGGTGAACGCGCCGGTGGTGACCACGTTGGCGATCGCGGACCCGTTGATCGAACCCAGAAACCCACTGGCGATCACCGCCACCTTCGCCGGCCCGCCACGCGAGGGCCCGGCCAGGGTCAGGGCCAGATCGTTGAACAGCTGCCCCAGCCCGGACTTGACCAGAAACGCGCCGAACAGGATGAACAGAATGATATAGCTGGCCGAGACCGCGATCGCGGTACCCAGCAGCCCTTCGGTGATATACACCAGATGCGACACGATCTGGCGGGTGGTGGCCAGTACGATGGCCTGGCTCCACTCCGGATACAGCGACAGCTTGGCGTAGAAGCCGTAGGCCAGAAAGATCGCCGCCAGACCCGGCAGGCCCCAGCCGGTGACCCGGCGGGCAGCGTCGATGACCAGCAGCAGCGCGGCCAGCCCGACCCACATGTCGAGGGTGTTGATACGCCCCGCCGACATGATCACCCGATCCGAGGCGAACACCATGTAGCAGCCGATCGCGAAGGCCGCCACCGCGAACAGCACGTCCGCCCAGGGCACGCGATCGCGCGCGCTTTTCTTGGTCAGCGGATAGAGCACGAAGGTCAGACCGAGCAGCACGTAGAGATGGATGCTGCGCTGGACCACGTCCACCAGCGGCCCGGAGAACGACGTGTACAGATGAAACAGCGCCAGTAGCACACAGACCACGGTCACGAAGCTCATCACGCCCCGCGGCAGACCGTCGCGCACCACGCTTTCGCGATCGTATTTCTCCAGCGTCTCGCGGGAGGCGATTTCGGGTTCGACGGTAACGCCGGTGTCCTGGGATTGGCTCATAGATTAGTCAGGATTGGAGGCGCCAGCCGCGCCACAGGGCACCGGCGACGCGGTACAGCGGGGCACGCGTGTTGGAAAAACTCAGAATCGGCTCGCTGCCGGGCTTGGACAGCAGGAACCAGCGGCCGCCATAGCGCATTCGATAATGCTCGGCACTCGCCGCCTGCACCGCCAGCGGGTCGACCACGCGGTCGATACCGCGCATCACGACCCAGCCATTCTCCAGCGTGGTCGCGCGCCCGGCGTGGGCGGGCACGCCGGCGCCAAACGTCTTGAAGCGGGTGGCAACGATCTCGATCGCCTGATCACGCACCGCGAACTCCTCGATCCAGTCCTCTTCCTCGACCGAGTGGGTCCAGCGCAGCGAAAAATGCGTGCCGTCGCCGCCGCGAAACGCGTACCGCAGCGCATCGCCTCGACTGACCAGCAGCCAGGGCTGCGGCCAGCAGAGCGCGGCGACGAGTGCCACGACGACACCCGCCACCAGCGCAATAACGGGCCGCTTCACGGCACCGGCGTCGGCTACGCGACGCGGTCAGGCGCTGCGATCGCCATGGCGCCGGATCAGCCGGCCTGGGCGTCGCCGGATTCCGACGACCCGGCGTCGTCGCCGCTGTCCCCGGCTTTCTGATCCGACGTGTCACCACTGTCGCCCATGTTCTTGTAGAACGACTCGGCGCCCGGCGCCAGCGGCACGACCAGATCCTTGCCCATGGTGCTGCGATCGAACGTCTTGAGCGCGCCGACCGATACCTTGTCGGTGCCCAGATAATCGTAGAACCGCTTGGCCAGATCCTTGGCGACGGCGTCGTCCATCGACGCGGGCACGATCAGGATGTTGCGGATCGCCACCGTGTTGACGGCCTTGTCCAGGTCGTAACGCTCGGGCGCGCTGGCCGGGATCTCGAACTTCTCGTAGTACGGATATTTCTCCAGCAGCTTGCTGGCGGTATCGCCGTCGACGTTGACGAAGGTGACGTCGGTATTCTGCATCAGCCCGGTGATGCTGGAATTGGGCACGCCGGAGGTGAAGAATGCGGCGTCGATATTGCCGTTGCTCATACCGGTCACACTGTCGGCATAGCCGGTGTGGCTGACCTGGCCGAGGTCGTCATAGCTCATGCCGGCGGCTTCGAGCACCTTCTTGGCGCTCTGCTCCACGCCGGAGCCGACCTTGCCCACACCGATACGCTTGCCCTTCATGTCGGCAACGCTGGTGATGCCGCTGTTGGCGGTAGCCACGATCTGGACCACGTTCGGATACAGACCGGCAATGGTCTTGATATCGGCCTTGCGGCCCTCGAACTGGTTCTTGCCGTTGATGGCATCGAACGCCACATCGCTCATGACCAGCGCCATCTGATTGGTGCCGTCCTCGATGTTGTTGATGTTCTGCACCGATGCACCGGTGGACACCACCTGCACGTTCTTGACCTGGTCGCTGTCCTCGAACACCTTCTTGAGCGCGCCGCCAATCGGGTAATAGCTGCCCGAGGTGCCGCCGGTGCCGAAGATCAGGTTGACCGGCTCAGTGCCGGCATCGGCGCTGCCGGCGTCGGCGCTACTGGTGGCATCGCTGCTGGTGGCATCCGCCGAGCTCGATGACGCATCGCCGGCGCCGTCGTTGTCGTTTTCGTTGCTGCCGCAACCGGCAAGCAGCAGACCCGACAATGCAATCGTCGCGGCCCAGATAAAGGCACGGTTTGACATGAGTTCACCTCGTTGTTTGATCGAAATATGGCGGCCGCGACGATATCCCCTGTTCGCGGCGCGCATTGTATCTGGCGGGCGATCGCCCATCGGATCGCATCACAGCCCCCATCAATAGCAGAGGCCCGTGATCATGATCAATGCGGCGATAGTGTCATAACTCGCGTCATGCCTGCGCGTCAGTCATCACCCGGGGCCGCGCCGGGCGTGCCATCGACGCCTTCGAACCGGGCAAATCCGGCGTAGACATTGAAGCGATTGGCGCGCAGAAAACCGACCAGCGTCGTGCCGAACTGCTCGGCCAACGCGACCGCGTAGCTGCTCGGCGCGGAAATCGCGCACACCACGGGCACCCCGGCCATGACGCTTTTCTGCAGCAGCTCATAGCTGGCCCGGCCGGACAACATGACGATATGCTCGCTCAGCGGCAGCCGGTCGGCGAGCAGCGCGGCGCCAATGAGCTTGTCGAGTGCGTTGTGACGGCCCACGTCCTCGCGACTGTCGAGCAGCGTGCCCGCACCGTCGAACAGACCGGCCGCATGCAGACCGCCGGTGGACTGGAACACGCCCTGATCCGCATGCAGCCGATCCGGCAGTGACAACAGCAGTTCCGGCGTGAGACGCAGCGGCGTGCCGGCCGGCGTTCTGGCCGAGCCGGGCTGCGGCGGCGAAAAACTCGGCTTGCCGCAGACGCCGCAGGCACTGGTCGCCAGCGTGTTGCGCTCCACCCGGTCAAGGCGCGCGCGCGCCTCGGGCTTGAGCATCAGGCGCATCACGTCGTCTTCGCCGGGGGCAGGCTTGAGATAGACGATATCGTCACGTGAGCGGATCACGCCCTCGCCGTGCATGAGCCCGGCCACCAGCTCGCGATCGGCGCCGGGGGTGCGCATGGTGATCAACGGATCGGCGCCGGCGACGTGGATTTCCAGCGCCCGTTCGACGGCGAGCGCATCGTCGCGCGGCGTGAACATGGCGCCATCGAATGCCTGGATACGCACCGCCTGCCGTGACAGACCCGTGTCGCTGCCATCGGTACGGTCGGGGTCGTGGGAGGTGATCGCCATGCCGTTACGGTAACCGATGTGGGGCGCCAGGCGTGACTCGCGAGCGCGCGGCGTGTCGGCAGCACGGCCAGTCGTTACAATCCGCGCTCGCCGCCGCCCTGTCCCGCGCTCCACGGTTCTTCTGAATGAATCTCGCCGCCGTTTTTCTGCAAACGCTCAACGTCACGCTGCCCGTCTTTTCGATGGTGTTTCTGGGCATCGGCCTGCGCCGCGCCGGGTGGATCGATGACGCCTTCATCAATACCGCCTCGACGATCGTGTTCAAGGGCAGCATGCCGACGCTGATCTTTCTGAGCATCGTGCGCGCCGATCTGGATACCGCCCTGTTGCCGGGGCTGATGTGCTATTTCGCCTTCGCCACCGTGGTCAGTTTCGTTCTGTCCTGGCTATGGGCAATCTGGCGGGTGCCGCGCGCCGAACGAGGTGTCTATACCCAGGGCGCCTTTCGCGGCAATTGCGGCATTGTCGGGCTGGCACTCGCCGCGAGCATGTACGGCGATTTCGGCCTGTCGGCCGGCGGCATTCTGGTGGGCGTGGTCATCCTGCTCTACAACGCGCTGTCGGTGATCGTGCTGACCTGGTATCAGCCCGACCAGAGCGCGGACTGGCGCTCGATCGCGCGCGGCATTATTTCCAACCCGCTGATCATCGCGACCCTGATGGCGATCCCGGTCGCCGCCACCCGTTTTCCGATCCCGGAATGGATCATGACGTCGGGCGAGTATTTCGCCAGTCTCACCCTGCCGCTGGCGCTGATCTGCATCGGCGGCACGCTGTCGGTGAGCGCCCTGCGTCAGGCCGGCTGGCTAGCGTTCTCGGCGGCCACCGCCAAGATGGTCGTGTTCCCGGCACTCGCCACCGCGCTCGCCTGGGTGATCGGTTTTCGTGACGAACAGCTGGGCCTGCTGTATCTGTATTTCGCCGCGCCGACCGCCGCGGCCAGCTTCATCATGGTGCAGGCGATGGGCGGCAACGCGCGGCTGGCGGCCAATATCGTCGCGGTGAGCACGCTGTCGGCGAGCGTCACCATCTCCGCCGGCGTATTCCTGCTGACCGCCTTCGGTGTGATTTCCCACTAGCCGCCCAATCGTGCGGCGGCCTATCGAACCGCGGTGGCGCGCAGGCATAACCGCGCCGTCGTCAGTCCGACTTCTTGTCGCGGTCGGGGTCGGCGCTGTCTTTCCGGGCCGCCGAAAACGCCTTGACGCCGGCAATCACCGGCGACAGCGTGGCCCAGAGTTCCTTGTCATGCAGCAGCTTGAATACGCCGGTCACGCCGGGCGGGTTGTACGGCGTGTCCTCGGTCGCCCCCTCGCCGGCCGTCGTCATACCCTTGTTCGCCGCCTCGAAGGTGCGCTCCAGCTGATCCGGATCGATCTTGCCCAGCTGCTTGGCGACCACCAGCAGGTTGCGCATGCCGGCATGGCCTTCGGCCGTGTTCATGCCGTCCACGGCAATCGATGAAATCTGCGGAAACGCGCCTGCGAAATCCTTCAGCCAACGCAGGATGCCGGAGTCGTGGAGTTCGTCGAGCAGCGCGTTGACCTCGGCCAGCCGGCCTTGCAGATGCTCGATCTCGGCTTCGGTTTCCGGGCGAAACTGACGCGCCTCGGCGGGGCGGTAATGAATCTGTTCTGCCATGACATGAGCCTCGAAAAGATATTGGATGCGACCGATTACAGCCCGCTGCCCGTGGGACGCAGTTTGGGCGGACGCTCGTAGTCGTCGCGCTGCCATTTGCGGTTCACCTCGACGCCGCTGGTCGGATGACGCGGCTGGTTGCGCTGGTTGTTGGCCTTGAGCGGCGGCCTGCCGTCGACTTCGAGCACTTCCAGGCGCACCGCCAACTCCTTGTAGGCCGGGGTATCCGTGTCCTTGTCGGTCACCGAGCTGGTGAGCACGTTGATCGCCTCGATGTTCTTCTTGCCGTGCATGGGCATGTAGAGCTGGCGACCCTGTACCCGATCGGTGACCTCGACGCTGACCTTGATCGCGCCGCGCCGCGAGATCAGACGCACGGTCGAGCCGGCCTTGACGCCGCGTTCCTCGGCCAGCTGCGGCGACAGCTCGACGAAACTCTGGGCGATCTTGAACACGATGCCCGGGCTTTCATCGGTGAGGTTGCCTTCGTGGAAATGCTCCAGCAGGCGGCCGTTGTTCAGATGCAGGTCGTACTCGTCGTCGAGCTGATCGGTGGGCTCGTTCCACTGCACCGGATGGAAACGGGCGTTGCCATCGTGGAAATGGAACTCGCCGTCGTTGTAGAGACGCTCGTGCCCGGAGCCGTCGTCACGCACCGGCCACTGCTGCGACTTGAAGCCGGCCAGGCGCTCGTAGGTCACCCCGCTCATCAGATCGCTCAGCGCGGTCGCCTCGGCCATGATCTCGCTGGGGTGTTCGTAGTGCCAGTCCGCGCCCATCGCGCGCGCCAGCTCGGTATGGATCTGCCAGTCGGGGCGCGCATCGCCCAGCGGCGGAAATACCTGGTACAGCCGCTGGATACGGCGCTCGGTATTGGTGAACGTGCCTTCCTTCTCCACCGACGGGGTCGCCGGCAGCACGACGTCGGCGTACTCGCAGGTCCGCGAGAAGAACATGTCCTGGACGACGAAGAAGTCGAGCTTCTCGAAGGCCGCCTGCACGTGCTGGGCGTTGGCATCGACGATCGCCATGTCCTCGCCCGCGACGTACATCGCCTTGAGCTTGCCGTCGTGCACGACATCGACCATCTCGTGGTTGTCCAGGCCCTTGTTGGTCGACAGCGTCACGCCCCAGGCGTTTTCGTACCGGGCCCGGACGTCGTCGTCGGAAACGAAGTCGTAGCCGGGAAAACGATCCGGCATGCAGCCGAAGTCGCTGGCGCCCTGGACGTTGTTATGGCCGCGCATCGGATAGCCGCCGGTGCCGAAGCGCTCGACGTTGCCGGTGAGCACCAGCAGATTGCACAGCGCGGTGGCGGTGTCCGCGCCCATGCTGTGCTGGGTCACGCCCATCGCCCAGACGCCGCACATGGTGTCGGCTTCGATGATCATGTCGGCGATACGCTGCAGTTCCTCACGGCTCAGGCCGGTGCGCTCGACCGCGAACTCGAAGGTGAACGACGCCAGGCTTTCCTTGTAGTCGGTGAAGCGCTCGACGTGATCGCCGATGAAGTCCATATCGGCATGGCCGTTGTCGATGATGTACTTGGCGACCGCGTTCAGCCAGATCAGGTCGGTGCCCGGCGCGGGCTGCACGAACAGATCGGCGCGTTCGGCCATTTCGTGGCGGCGCA
The DNA here is from genome assembly GCF_042643355.1 of Salinisphaera aquimarina. Classification (NCBI taxonomy): domain Bacteria; kingdom Pseudomonadati; phylum Pseudomonadota; class Gammaproteobacteria; order Salinisphaerales; family Salinisphaeraceae; genus Salinisphaera; species Salinisphaera aquimarina. The sequence continues at coordinate 1,316,251 of NZ_JBHRSS010000003.1, read as the reverse complement.
GATCCGCGACGATATGCTTCTGGCCGCGTAGTTTGGCGGCGCGCTTCATGCGGGTGGCGATCACCGGATGGCTCTCGGCCGTGTTCGAGCCGACGATCAGCAGCAGCTCGGAGGCTTCCAGATCGGCGATCGAGCCGGTATCGGCGCCAAAGCCGACCGTGCGCCACAGGCTTTCGGTGGCCGGCGCCTGGCAGTAGCGCGAGCAGTTGTCGATATTGTTGGTGCCGATCACCGCACGGGCGAACTTCTGCATCAGATAGCCCTCCTCGTTGGTGCACTTCGAGGAGGCGATGAAGGCCAGCGCATCCGGGCCGTGCTCGGTCTTGATCTCGTTGAAGCGGCGGGCGATGAGCGCGTACGCCTCGTCCCACTCGGCTTCGCGAAAAGCCCCGTTGGCGCGGATCAGCGGCTTGGTCAGGCGTTTCTCGCTGTTGATATGGCCCCAGCCGAACTTGCCCTTGATACAGGTGGAGATGCCGTTGGCCGGCGCTTCGGGCTGTGGCTGCACCTTGAGCAGATCGCGCCCGCGCGTCCACATCTCGAACGAGCAGCCCACGCCGCAATAGGTGCACACGGTCTTGGTGCGCTTGAGCTCGGTCTCGCGCATGGCCGCATCGACCTCGGAGACCGCGAAGATCGGCGCGAAGCCGGTGGTGTGCTCGGCGGCCTTGACCAGATCGATGGCGGCGCGTCCAAGCTGCTGGTACGGGCCGCGTGCCTGCGGGGAAAGCGCGGTCATCGGCCCGAACTTGCCGATCGCGGTCTTTTCCATCAGCGCGTTGCAGGGGCAGACCGTCACGCAGTGGCCACAGGACACACAGGAGGAATCCTCGATGGCGACATCGTCGTCCCAGATTACGCGCGGGCGATCGCGCGACCAGTCGATCGACAGTGTTTCATTGACCTGCAGGTTCTGACAGGCCTCCACGCAGCGGCCACAGAGAATGCACTGGTCCGGGTCGTAGATATAGAACGGGTTGGAATAATCCTTCTCGTAGGGCTTGCCGCGAAATTCGTAGTGCTGGCCCGGCACCTTCATGTCGCGCACCGTATTGTGCACTTCGCAGTTGCCGTTGTTGTTGTCGCAGACCGAACAGTAGAGATCGTGGTTGGAGGCCACGCGATCGATGCCTTCATGACGGGCTTCGCTGGCTCGGGCCGTGTCGACCTTCACATCGAGGCCCGGCTTGACCGCCACCCCGCAGCCGCGCACCAGATTGCCGTCGACTTCGACGAAGCAGGTGTCGCAGGTCTGCACCGGCCCGAGGCTCGGGTGATAGCACAGATGCGGCAGATAGATGCCACTGCCCTCCAGCGCGTCGGGCAGCAACTGGCCCTGCCGAGCGGTAATCGCGCGTCCGTCGACGGTGATCTCGATCTGCTCGGCTACGTCATCCATTCCAGTCTCCTGAGTTCGGTGCCTTGTATACGCATTATCCGGGCCCAGCGGTTGCCGCGTGCTCGCGGCCATAAAAAACGGCCCGCCGTGACAAGCACGACGGGCCGCGGGCGATCGACTGATCGCCGATCAACGAGCCGTTGTCGGTTAACCCGTGAACAGTCGCAAAGCCTTGACCAGGGTTTCGATAAAGCCCCACAGGGCCGGAATGGTCACCATCGCCCAGAGGGCTGCGATCTGCCATGTCGGCGTCTTGGCCACGGCGCTTGAGTCGGTAGTCATGATTGTCTCCTGCATGATGCAAACCCTTCAATCCGTAGATTCATGTAGGGACGGACAAGCGCCCGTCCCTACCGGGAGTCCGTGATGCTTAGTCGGGGTTGCTGGTATCGCCCTGGTAATGATGCTTCTCGGACACCGGCCGGATCAGCAGATTGCAGACCAGGCCGATCGCCAGCAACAGCACCATGATGTGCAGCGTCGTGGTGTAGGCATCGGCCGGTAACACACCCGCCTCGATACGCCCTTCACGCACCTGGTTGAGCAACACCGGACCCACCACGCCGGCCGCCGACCATGCGGTGAGCAGGCGGCCATGAATAGCGCCCACATGCATGGTGCCGAAGATATCCTTGAGGTACGCCGGCACCGTGGCGAAACCGCCGCCGTACATACTCACGATCACGCAACAGGCGAGCACGAACAGCACGATGTTGCCGGCCGCGGCCACGCCGGGCACGAACCAGTACAGCACCATGCCGATCACGAAGAAACAGACATAGGTCATCTTGCGGCCGATGTAATCGGAAATCGACGCCCAGATGAAACGGCCGCCCATGTTGAAGATCGACAGCACGCCAACGAAGCCGGCAGCCGCCGCGGCACTCACGCCGACCATCTCCTGGGCCATCGGCGACGCCTGTTCGAGCAGGGCGATACCGGCGGTCACGTTCAGGAACAGCACCAGCCAGATCAAATAGAACTGCGGCGTGCGCATGGAGTCGTTCACGTGCACATGATGGCGCGTGATCAACTTGTGCTGCTTACCGTCACGTTCCGGATCGAAGCCGGCCGGCGCCCAGTCCTTGGCCGGAATACGCACGATCAGCGCGCCGATCATCATGAACAGGAAATAGATGATGCCCATGGCCACGAACGTCGAGCCGACGCCGACCGTGTCCGGCGTACGGAAGAACGCCATCAGGCCGGTGGCCAGCGGCGAGCCGATCATCGCGCCGCCGCCAAAACCCATGATCGCCAGCCCGGTGGCCAGACCCGGACGGTCCGGAAACCACTTGATCAGCGTGGATACGGGCGAGATATAGCCAATGCCCAGACCGATACCGCCGAGCACCCCGTAGCCGAGATAGACCAGCCAGATCTGGTGCGTCCAGACACCGAAGGCCGAGACGATGAAGCCGCCGCCGAAACAGGAGGCCGCCAGGGCCATCGCCTTGCGGGGGCCGACGCGTTCGAGCCATTGCCCACCGAAGGCCGCCGCCAGCCCGAGCACGGCAATCGCCAGCGAAAAGATCCACGCCAGGGTCGGCTGGGACCAGTCCTGCGGGCCGGATTCGGTGACCCCGATAATCTTCGTCAGCGGGATCTTGAATACGGAAAATGCGTACACCTGCCCGATGCACAGATGGATACACAGGGCCGCGGGCGGCACCATCCATCGGCTGAATCCGGGTTTGGCAATGATACTGGACTTGTCGAAGAAGCCGGCCATAATTCCCCCTGCTGAAAGCACGAAATCGCCGCGTGGGCGCCCATGTCGTTGCATGAGCCTAGCATCGATCATGGCGGGCACAGCCGGCGCTGCGACCAAAGTCTAGGCAGACTATTGAATCGCGCGCAAAGCAACGGGGAGGCTATCGGGGATGGGCGTCGCGAACGGCGATCAGTCGGCCGGATGATCCCATATCGCCTGCGCAAACGGCTCGACCACGACATCTGTCCCGGCCGCGACCTCGCCCAGTTCGGCGGGCAGCACGATGAAACAATTCGCCGCACTCATCGAACGCATGACGCCGGAGCCCTGGTGGTCGATCGCGCGCACCCCCGGCGTTGTCCCGTCCATTTCCATGCGGGCGCGCAGAAAGTTCTCGCGGCCGGGGCGCTTGTCCAGCGCGGTACGCGTGGGCAGGACGAACCGTGTGGCCGGTGCCGGCGTGCCGCCGGCCATGCGTACCAGCGCCGGGCGCACCAGTTGCAGGAACGTCACCGCCGTGGACACCGGGTTGCCGGGCAGGCCGAAAAAACGGGCGTCGCCCACGGTGCCGAACGCCAGCGGCTTGCCCGGCTTGATCGCCACCCGCCAGAAATCGACCCTGCCCTGTTCGCCGAGCACGTCGAGCACGAAATCGGCCGCGCCCACCGACACGCCGCCACTGGTGACGATGGCATCCGCCGTCGACGCCTTCTTGAAGGCCGCGCGCAATGCCTCGGGCGAATCGCCGACCACGCCCATGTTGATACCGTCCATGCCGAGTTCGTCGAGCAAGGCGGCCAGGCCGTAGCGATTGCTGTCGTATATCTGGCCCGGCTCGATCGGCCCGTCGATCGGACGCAGTTCGTCGCCGGTGGAGAAGAACGCCACCCGCGGACGCCGGAATACGGCGACCTCGGGTCGGCCGATCGAGGCCACTACCGCGATATCCGCCGGGCGCAGATAGGTACCCGCACTCATCACCGCGTCCCCGCGAGCCAGATCCTCGCCCGCCGGGCGCACGTTGCTGCCGCGCGCCGGCACGGTGTCGATGACCACATGGCTGTCGTCGGTGCGGGTGTTCTCCTGCATCACGATGGTGTCCACACCGGGCGGGACCACGGCGCCGGTCATGATGCGAATGCATTCGCCGGGCGCCAGCCGTCCGTCGAAGGGATGGCCGGCAAAGCTTTCACCCACCACACGCAGGCGAGCACCGTGCTCGGGCGCATCGGCGGCGGCAAAACCGTAACCGTCCATCGAGGAATTGTCTGCCCCCGGCACGTCGATATCGGACTGCAGATCCTCGGCCAGCACCCGATGCAGGGTGTCGGCCAGAGCCACGCGCTCGGTCTCCACCACCGGCGTGATCGCGGCGATGATACGGGCACGGGCATCGGCCAGAGGCATCGGCCGGTTGTCGGGCTGGGCATCCGGACGAAACCCGGATTGCTCGGAAGACTCGGACATAAAAGAACCTGCTCGTGGAATGGCGCGCAAGGACGGATTGACGCCGCGCGACGCCGGAAGGGGCCGAAGCTACTGGAGCCGCTCGGCCAGCGCCCGGGCGTCGTCTTCGGAGTTGATATTCGCAAAGCCGGCGCAGTCCGGCCAGTCGACGGTGACCGTACTGAGCCGATCGTGCCACTCGCTGACCGCGCGCACGCCGGCAAACAGCGCGGTTTCCAGATCGGCCAGCACATCACGGCGCATCAACGCATGCAGCGGCTGGACCCGATCCTCGCAGCGTGCCACCGCCAGCTCCGTCGCCGGGCGCATGGCGTCGGCCAGACAGGGGGCCAGATCGGCCGGCATGGCCGGCGTGTCCACCGGCACGATCAACACATACGGCGTGGTGGCGGCACGCAGCACGCTGACGATCCCCGCCAGCGGCCCGCGAAACTCGTCGCTGTCGTCGACGTGCACCGGCAGGTTGAGAGCACGATAACGCGCAAGCGAGCGGTTGGCGCTGATCACCGCGCGGGCGCATTGCGTCTCGACGCGCGCCAGCGTGTGTTCGATCAGCGGGCGCCCGCCGATCTCGTACCAGCCCTTGTCGATCCCGCCGAGGCGGCGCCCTTCGCCGCCAGCGAGAATTCCGGCCGTGATCTGTTCGCGGGTCATATCCATACGCAGGCATCTTGGCCCGCATTGCGCGAACGGGCAATCCGCAGCGCGGACGATCGATGGCATGCGCATGGCGATCCGATTGCCTTGTCCGCAAGCGTTAGCGGCAACGGCATGTCGACACGCTATCATTCGCCCCCTACTTGATCGCGAGAGAGCCGCATGCGACGCGTATTGATCCATCTGATTGCCACCGGCGCCCTGTGTGCCACCACTGCCGTTGGCGCCCAGGGCCTGGGCGATCGTTTCAAGCAGTTCGTGGGCGGCATGGACGGTAGCTCCAACAACAGCGCGGCGACCCAGCTGCCGGAAAGCGACGTCGTATCCGGTCTCAAGGGCGCGCTCGCCGACGGCGCATCCACCGCGGTCACCCAGCTCGGCCAGACCGACGGCTTCTGGGGCAACCAGGCACGCCGCATCGCCCTGCCGGGGTGGATGGGCAAGGCTTCAGGCATGCTGCGCGGTGCCGGCTACGGCGACCAGATGGACGGGCTGCAGCTGTCGATGAATCGGGCGGCGGAACAGGCCACCGCCGAGGCCGGGCCGATCGTGCGCGAGACCATCAACAACATGAGCGTGGCCGACGCCTACAAGATCCTGCAGGGCTCGGACACCGCGGCGACCGACTATCTGCGCGATCACTCGGGCGACGAACTGGCGGCCAAGTTCGAACCCATCATCAAGCGCACCACCGCCGAATCGACGGCCGTATCGCGCTACGAGTCACTGACCTCCCAGGCCAAGCCGATGCTCAAGTTCGTTCCCGGCATCAACCTGGATCTGAACGACTACGTCACCCAGCAGGCACTCGACGGCCTGTTCACGGTGATCGGCCAGCAGGAAACCAGAATTCGCCAGAACCCGGCTGCCACCGGCAGTGCCATCGTCAAGAAGGTGTTTTCGACGGTGTCGAACTAGGCGGCGATTTCGAGAGGCTGCGCATCAGTATCGAGCAGCTTCTCTTGCATCGGTATTCCACTCTGCGCTCATCGGCGGATGAACTGTCTTCTCAGGCGTCGAAGCGCGCCTCGCGCCTGGGCGCCAGCCGCTCCAGGAACGCCTGCTGATCGGCCAGGATGCGGCGGTTGGCCAGGATCAGCCATTCGGCGAGATTGGGTTCGTAGGGCAATGCCAGCAGGGTCATGCCGGCCTGCTCCGGGGTGCGATCATCCTTGAAGCGGTTGCAGCTCTCACAGGTCGAGACCACGTTGGTCCAGGCATGGGCGCCGCCCTTTGAGCGTGGCACCACGTGCTCGATCTGCATCTGACCGAACGACAGCCGGGTGTTGCAGTACAGGCACAGACCACCGTCGCGATGAAACAGCTCGCGGCGCGTCAATGCCGGCACCAGATTGCGGGCGAAACGATGCGAGCGGTCGCGTACCGCGATGATCGAATCGATCGCTATCCCGCTACGCGCACCGGTTTCGCGCGAACGTCCGCCACGCAGCCATATCTTCTCGCTCCCGGCTTCCCAGGCAATCTTGTCGGTGAAGTAGAGACTCACCGCCTCGCGCCAGCCTACCCATTCCACGGGCAGACCACCGGCATCGAGCTTGAGTATGCGTGGAATGATGGCCACGTATCGCATCCTCGTTGGGTGCCATGAACGTACATCCTGTCACGGCCTTGTGACCGCGCCTTGACGCGGCTCATCCTTGTTTTACCGGATAATTAACGTGTCGCGCAACGCTTTTGGATGCACGCGACCGGCAGACCCGGTTTCATCTACACTCCTGCGATGCGCGCCACCGAGCTTTTGGAACGATCCCTGGCATGAGTCTGCCCCGTCTTTTCCTTGCGATCGCTGCTATCGCGGTGCTCGCTGCCGGCGCCTACTGGATAGTCGACGGCCCAACGGTCGGCACGCCGGCCAGCGCCGTACGCGTGGCGGTACAGACACAGCCCGTGGAACACGGTGCGCTCGAGGACGTGCGCGAATTCTCCGGCAGCCTGGAAGCCCACGCCGTGCTCACGGTGGCCCCCAAGATCGCCGGCCAGATCGAATCGGTCGCGGCCGACATCGGCGATCGCATCACGCCCGGCGACCGTCTGGTAACGCTCGACGACGACGAATATCGACAGGCGCTGGCCGAAGCCGAAGCCGGCCTGGAAGTCGCCCGCGCCCAGCTCGCGCAGGCACGCAGCGATGCCGGCACCGCCTCGCGCTCGCTGCGTCGCGTGCGGTCGTTGCACGAGCGCGGCATTGCCGCCACCGCGGAACTGGATGCGGCCGAGGCCGACGCCGCCAACGCCAATGCCAACGCGTCGGTGGCGCGTGCCACCATCAGCGAAGCCCAGGCGCAGGTGGAGACCGCAAGGGTACGACTGGGTTATACCGATATCAGAGCCCACTGGCCGGGCGACGACGCCGAGCGCGTGGTCGGCGAGCGCATGGCCGAACCCGGCGATACGGTGGCCGCGAACACACCGCTGTTGCGCATCGTCTCGATCACGCCGCTGACCGCGATCATCCAGGTGCCCGAGCAACTCTATACCCGGCTCAGGCACGGCCAGGGCGCGCGCCTGCGCGTGGCCGGCGCGGCGGATGCGGCATTCGAGGCGCGCATCGAGCGCATCGCACCGGTATTCGACCCGGCCACCCGGCGTGCCCGCGTCGAACTGGCCGTACCCAATGCCGAGCACCGGCTCGCCCCCGGCATGTTCGTGCAGGTGGGCCTGGTCGCCGAGCGGCTCGACGATACCGCCATCGTGCCGCGCACCGCACTGGTGACCCGCGGCGGGCGCCAGGGCGTATTCATGGTGCAATCCGGCGACGCCGGCGGCGCGATCGCCCGATTCACCCCCGTGAGCGTGGCGTTCACCAACGGCGCGCGGGCCGCCCTGCATGAACCGGCCGATCTGAGCGGCGAGGTCGTCACCCTGGGTCAGGCCCAGCTCGAAGACGGCATCGGCATCGCCCCCGATGGCCCCACGGACGACGCGCCGTGATGAATTCGGTGCCGGCGTTTTCGGTCGCGAGGCCGGTGACGACCTGCATGATCATGGCGATCGCGCTGCTGCTGGGCGGCGTCGCGCTCACCCGCCTGCCCGTCGACCTGCTGCCCAATATCGAGACGCCGACGCTGACGATCTCGGTCGACTACGAGAACGCCTCGCCCGAGACCATGGAAGAACTGGTCACCCGCCGCGTGGAACAGGCGGTCGCGGCCACGCCGGGCCTGGAGGAGATGGAATCCAGCTCGGTCGAGGGGCGTGCCGATGTCACCCTGCGGTTCGGCTGGGGCGTGGATATCGACGAGGCCGCCAACGATGTGCGCGACCGCCTGTTCTCGGAGCTCGACGAGCTGCCCGACGATGCCGGCCGCCCCCGGCTGCGCAAGTTCGACAGCGCCGACCTGCCGGTGATGGGGCTCGGGCTGGCCAGCGGTATCGACCCGATCGAGCTGCGCCGGCTGATCGACAACCAGCTCTCCTACCGGCTGCAACAGCTGCCCGGCGTGGCCGCGGTCGAGATCTGGGGCGAGCCGGAGCGCGAGATTCAGGTCAATCTGGATATCGACCGCGTGCGCGCGCTGGATCTGTCGCTCACCGATATCCGCGACACGCTGGCGGCCGCCAACCGCAATCTGCCCGCCGGCTCGATCGAGATCGGCAACCAGGAACTGGTGCTGCGCACGCCGGGACGCTTTGCCGATCTCGACGATCTGCGCCGGGCGGTGATGCTCACCCGCGACGGTACCCCGATCACGCTCGGCGATATCGCCACCGTCGTCGACACCCAGCAGCGCGAGGAACGGCTGGTGCGCATCAACGGCGAGCGCGGCGTACGCATGGGCGTGCGCAAGCAGTCGGGGGCGAACACGGTGGAGGTCGCGGCCCGGCTCACGCGCGAGATCGCAACCCTCAACCGCGAGTTTCCGCAGGTCCGCATCTCGCCGTTCTTCAATACCGCCGACTACATCAACCGCTCGATCAGCAACGTCACCCACGCGCTCATCTACGGCAGCGTGCTCGCCTTCGTGGTGCTGCTGGTGTTTCTCGGGCATGTGCGCGCCGCGCTGGCGGTATCGCTGGCGATCCCGGTGTCGCTGATCGCGACCTTCGCGCTCATGTACGGCGCCGGGTTCACCATCAACCTGATGACCCTCGGCGGACTCGCGCTTGGCGTGGGCATGATGGTGGATTCCGCCATCGTGGTGCTGGAGAACATCCAGCGCCGGCGCCACGAACTGGGCGAGGACCTGCTCACCTCGGCGGTACGCGGCACCGAGGAGATCACCGGCGCGATCATCGCCAGCACGCTCACCACGCTGGCCATCTTCATTCCCATGCTGTTCGCGCGCGAACTCTCGGGGCAGCTGTTTCGCGAGCTGGCGATCGTGGTCGCGTTTGCGCTGGCCAGCTCGCTGGTGGTGGCGCTGTCGGTGATGCCGATGATCACTGCCCGCGCGATCGGCGTGCCGCGCGCGCCGCGTTCCCAGCGTCTGCAACGCCTGTTCGGCACCGCCTCGCGGGCGTATGGGCATCTGCATGACGGCTACGCCCGCGCCCTCGATGCCGCGCTGGCCGCACCCCGGCTGGTGGTGGCGGTCGCAGCCATCGCCAGCCTTGCCGCACTGGCCGGATTCACCCAGCTGGGCACCGAATTCATGCCGTCCACCGACGAGGGCGAGGTGCGTGTGAGCCTGGAGATGCCGCCCGGCACGCGCCTGGCGCTCATGGATGCCCAGACCAAGAAAGCCGAAGCCATCGTGCGCCGCGAGGTGCCGGACGCGGTGGCGATCGTGACCACCGTCGGCAGCGGCGGCTACCGCGCCGAGGCGGGTGCGGAGGCGGATATCCGTATCGAGCTGCCCGGCTCGGCGCTGCGTGGCCGGTCCAGCAGCGACGTGGCCAGCGATCTGCGCGCCGCGATCGGGCCGATGGCGGATACCGACGTGCGCGTGCGCACCCGCCAGCCGTTCTTCTTTCGCATGCTCAGCGGCGGCGGCGAGGACGAGAGCCTGCAGATCGAAGTCCGCGGCTATGATTTCAAGGTGCTGGAACAACTCTCCGAACGGGTTCAGAAAGCGGTGGCGGGCGTGCCCGGCATCACCGACCTGCGCGCCTCGCGTTCCGGCGGTGCGCCGCAGCGCGATATCGTCATCGACCGCGCCGCCGCCGCCGACCGCGGGGTGAGCGTCGAGGCCATCGGCCAGACCGTGGAAACCGCCATCGCCGGCACCAACGCCGGCTATTTTCTCGACGCCGGAGATGAAGTGCGGATTCGCGTGCAGCTGGCCAATCCGATGCAGGCCACGCCCGCACAGATTCTCGATCTGCCGGTGCCGGATGCCGACGGCGGCCGCGTGCATCTGGGCGACGTGGCCGATATCGCCGAGGCGATCGGCCCGATCGTGATCGACCGCAAGAACCAGCAGCGCCTGATCACCGTCTACGCCAACATCGCCAATCGCGATCTGGGCTCGGTGGTCGGCGATGTGCAGACCGCGCTCGACGACGTCGCCCTGCCGGCCAACTACGATATCCAGCTGGTGGGCGAATACGAGGAACAGGTTGAGGCATTCCGCGAACTGGGCATCAACGTGGCCCTGGCCCTGCTGCTGGTCTATATGGTGATGGCGTGCCTGTATGAATCGCTGGTCGATCCACTGATCGTGATGGTGACCGTGCCGCTGGCGCTGATCGGTGTGGTGGCCACGCTCGCGGCCACCGACACCAGCCTCAACTCGCAGTCGCTGCTGGGCTGTCTCATGCTCATCGGCATTGTCGTCAACAACGCGATTCTGATCGTCGACCAGGCCAATACCCTCCAGCATGACGGCATGGACGCGCTCACCGCGGTACGCGAGGCCGGGCGGCGCCGTCTGCGCCCGATCCTGATGACCGCGGCCACGACCGTGTTCGCGCTGGTGCCGCTGGCGATCGGCGTCGGCGAAGGCTCGGAATCCCAGGCGCCGCTGGCGCGGGCGGTGATCGGCGGCATGACCACCTCGACGCTGATCACGCTGGTGGTGATCCCGGTGGTCTATGCCGGCGTGCACCGCGCCTGGCCGGCCCGGACGGCATCGTGACGGTCCGGCGAGCCATGGCCATGGCCATGGCCACGCTGCTCGGCGTGTGTGCGCTGACTGCCCTGCCGGCGTCGGCGTTTTTCGATCCCGAGGCGCTGGTCTGGCCGGAAGAACCGATGCCGGAGCCCTCCGATAGCGCGGCTGCGCCGCAACCGGCGCCGCAGCCCACCATCACGGACAGCGCCGGCCGGCTCGATCTGTCGGTGGAGAAAGCGGTGGCGCTCGCGCTGGAGAACAATCCTTCGCTGCGCGCCCAGCAGCAACAGCCGATCATCGCCGGCACCTTCGCCGACGTCGAGCGCGCGGTGTTCGACCCCAGCGTGTTCGCCAACGTCGAGCGCTCGCGCGAGGTCGCACAGCGGGTATCTGAGGATATCCAGTCGAACTTCAACGTGCGCAGCAACCAGGACACCGCCGAAGTGGGCGTGCGCCAGCTGCTGCCGACCGGCACCGAACTGGAACTGAGCCTGGAACAGGATCTGTCCGAGTCCAACCGCTCGCCGCGTCAGGCGGGCACACGCGCGGGGCTGTCGATCACCCAGGCGTTGCTGCAGGGCTTCGGCATCACCAGCAACCTCGTGGCCCTGCGCCAGGCCCGCACCGACACGCTGGCCTCGGCCTATGAACTGCGCGGCTTCGTCACTGCCCTGGTGGCCGACGTCGAATCCACCTACTGGGATTATCTGGGCGCGCGCCGGCGTATCGATATCCTCGACAACGCGCTCGAGGTCGCCGACCAGCAGTCCCGTGAAGCCGAACTGCGCATCCAGGCCGGCACCGTGGCCGAGATCGAGCGGGCCGCGTTTGCGGCCGAGGCCGCGCGCCGCCAACAGGACCTTATCGACGGCCGCGCCGAGGCGGATCGGTTGCGTACCCGCCTGCTGCAGCTGACCAGTCTGCCCGGGCAAACCGTGTACGAGCGCGCCGTCACCCCGGTGACGCCGGTACAGGCGGACGCGGCAGCGCTGGACCAGCCCGCCGACTACGTCGCCCTGGCCCGCGACCGGCGCCCGGAGCTCAACCAGGCGCGGCTCGACGTCGCCCGCAACGAACTGGAAGTGGTCGCCACCCGCAACGGCCTGCTGCCACGGCTGGATCTGTTCGTCACGCTCGGCCAGACCGGCTTTGCCAGCAACTACGGCGCGGCCTATTCCAATCTCGACAACGGCGATACCTACGACCTGTCGGGGGCGCTGGAATTCGAGTACCCGCTGGGCAACCGCGCCGGACGGGCACTGGCACGGCGCGCGAAGGCCAGCACCGAGCAGGCGCGCGCCAGCCTGGACAATCTGGGCCGCGTAATCGAGGCCGAAGTACGCTATGCGGTGATCGAGGCCCGGCGGGCCGCGGCCCAGATCGATGCCTCGGCCGCCACGGTGCGCTTGCAGGAACAGACGCTGGCGGCAGAGAAAGCCCGCTTCGATGTGGGTCGTTCGACCGCCCTGCTGGTGGCACAGGCACAGCGCGACCTGCTGAGCGCGCGCCTGAGCCGCATCGATGCCTTCATCGCCTACCGGCAGGCCCTGATCGACCTGCATGTGGCCGACGGCAGCCTGCTCACGCGACGCCTGATCGACGCACCGGGCGCGTTGCCGCCCACGCTGGCCTGGAGGAACTGAAGAAAGACAATAATCGCGGCGGCGGTTAAGAGACCGGCCGGCGCAGCGCGCCGGCCGGAAGCCGCGATTGCACAACGATCAAGTAAGGTGGTGCGCGGGCGCATTGGAGGAGAACAACACGGCGCTGGGATCGCTGTACGCCTGAGTTAATGCAATACGGATGCCAACTCTGGTCGCTCGGTGACGATCGAACCCATATCGATCGCCGGCAAACAGCTTGAATAAGGCCTGCCGGCCGGCCGACCCGGCCGAAAAACAATCAGCCATAAAGCATACCGCTCGGCCGGCCCGCATGCGGGGCACTGTTTTGACGCAGTGCCGCGCTAACGTTCCAGCGCCAGCGCCACGCCCTGACCGCCACCGATACACAGCGTTGCCAGTCCTTTTTTTGCATCGCGCTTGTGCATTTCATGAAGCAGCGTCACGAGAACGCGACAGCCGGATGCACCAATCGGGTGCCCGAGCGCGATCGCGCCGCCGTTGACGTTGACGCGTTCCATATCCCACTCGAGTTGGCGAGCGACCGCAATCGACTGGGCGGCAAACGCCTCGTTGGCCTCGACCAGATCGAGATCGGCCACCGTCCAGCCCACGCGCTTGAGACAGCGCTGGGTGGCCGGCACCGGACCGATGCCCATCAATGCCGGATCCACGCCGGCGTTGGCATAGCCGGCGATCGTGGCGAGCGGGGTCAAGCCCAGTTGTTCACACTTTGCGGCGGTCGTGACCACCACCGCGGCCGCGCCGTCGTTGATGCCCGAAGCGTTGCCGGCGGTCACCGTGCCGTCGCGCGTGAACGCGGGCTTGAGCCGCCCCAGGTCATCGGAGGTCACGCCGGCGCGCGGCCCTTCGTCGCGTGTGAACGTCACCGCGTCCCCTTTCTTCTGGGGCACCTCGATGGGCAGAATCTCGTCTTCGAAGCGGCCGTGCTTGAGCGCCTCTTCGGCACGCTGCTGCGAGCGCGCCGCGAACTCGTCCTGCTCGGCGCGCGAGATACGATATTTCTCGGCCACGTTCTCCGCCGTCTGGCCCATGTGGTAGCCGTTGAAGGCGTCCCAGAGACCGTCGCGGATCATGGTGTCGACGAGTTCCCAGTCGCCCATGCGCTTGCCGCTGCGCGAGTTGGGCAGCACGTGCGGCGAGGCGCTCATGTTCTCCTGGCCACCGGCCACGATCAGCTCGGCGTCACCGAGGGCGACGGCCTGAGCCGCCATCATCACCGCTTTCAGGCCACTGCCGCAGACCTTGTTGATGGTCAGCGCGGGCACGCGATCGGGCAGCCCGGCCTTGATCGACGCCTGACGCGCCGGATTCTGCCCGGAGCCGGCGGTCAGCACCTGCCCCATGATCACTTCATCGGCGTTATCCGTATCGATCCCGTGGCGGGCCAGCAGTGCTCGGATGACATGCGCACCCAGATCGGGCGCCGCGATACCGGATAGCGTGCCGCCGAAGCGGCCGATGGCAGTACGGCCGGCGGCCGCAATTACGACTTTTTCAGTCACGAGATCTCCGAGGAATGAAGTCGAACGAGTACACGCGCGACAGGGGCAAAGAAAAACCCGGCCGTGGCCGGGTCAGGCATCGCACAAGTGTACGAAAAACGACACGAATTGTGCAGCGCGCAACCCGCCGGCGTCGCAATTGTCGAGGAAAAAGGCCGGAGCCGGTCGGCGCAAAACGCCCGAACCGGTCCGACCACCCCCTGAATCGTTGCTAGCTGCCCTTGGCCTGCAGCTGTTCGATGATCTGCGGATTCTCCAGCGTGGAGACGTCCGAGGTGATCTCTTCGTCACGGGCCACGGTGCGCAACAGGCGACGCATGATCTTGCCCGAGCGGGTCTTGGGCAGTCCGTCGGCGAAGCGTATCTCCTCCGGCTTGGCGATCGCGCCCAGCTGTTCGGCGACCCAGTCCCGCAGCTCGCTGGCCAGTTCATCGCTGGGGTCGTCGTTCTTGAGAATGACAAAGGCGACGATGCACTCGCCCTTGATCTCGTGAGGCCGGCTGACGACCGCCGCTTCCGAGACCGCCTTGTGGGCCACCAGCGCCGACTCGACTTCCATCGTGCCCATGCGATGCCCGGAAATATTCACCACATCGTCGATACGGCCAAGGATGCGGAAATTGCCCTGTTCGTCGCGCTGGGCCGAATCCCCGGCCACATAGGTATGCGCGTCGAACATGCCGAAATAGGTTTCCCGGTAACGCTCCGGATCGCCCCAGATATTGCGCAGCATGTAGGGCCAGGGCTTGGTCATCACAAGGATCCCGCCCGAGTTCGCATCGGTGACCGGGGCCCCGGACTCGTCGAGAATATCGGCGACGATACCCGGCAAGGCGTGGGTCACCGACCCCGGCTTGGTCGACGTGGATGACGCAATCGGCGTGATCATGTGGCCGCCGGTCTCGGTCTGCCACCAGGTATCGACGATCGGGCATTTCTCGTGGCCGATCATCTCGCGATACCACATCCACGCTTCCGGATTGATCGGCTCGCCCACGGTGCCGAGCACCCGCAGGCTGTCGAGCGCATGGCGCTGCGGGTATTCGTCGCCCTGCTTCATGAGCGCGCGAATGGCCGTGGGCGCGGTATAGAAGATGGTGACCTGATGGGTATCGACCATCTTCCAGAAGCGATCGGGCTCGGGATAGGTCGGCACGCCCTCGAACATCACCTGGGTGCCACCGCAGGCGGTCGGGCCGTAGGTGATATAGGTATGGCCGGTGATCCAGCCCACGTCGGCGGTGCACCAGAACACGTCGTCGTCACCATAGTCGAACACCCAGCGGCTGGTGCAGATCGCGCCCAGCAGATAACCACCCGAGGAGTGCTGGATGCCCTTCGGCTTGCCGGTGGATCCCGAGGTGTAAAGAATGAACAGCGGGTGCTCGGCGCCCACCCATTCGGGCTCGCATTCGTCGGACTGGCCATCGATGGCGTCGTGCCACCAGATATCGCGGCCTTCGGTCATGGTCACATCGGCGCCGGCGCGCTTGTAGACGATGACCTTTTCGATCGACTCGCAGCCTTCGGAAAGCGCCTTGTCGGTCGTTTCCTTGAGCGGAATCAGCTTGCCGCCGCGATAGTTGCCGTCGGCGGTGATCAGCATCTTGGCCTCGGCGTCGTCGATACGGTCGCGCAGCGATATCGCCGAGAAACCGCCGAACACGACCGAGTGGATCGCGCCGATACGGGCACAGGCCAGCATGGTCACCATGGCCTGCGGGATGTTGGGCATGTAGACGACCGCGCGGTCGCCCTTGCCCAGACCGTTGGCCTTCAATGCGTTGGCGAAGCGACATACCCGCGCGTGCAGTTCGCGATAGGAAATATGCTCGACTTCGCCGTCGTCGCCTTCGAATATGACCGCGGTCTTGTCGCCCTTGGTCGCCAGATGACGGTCGAGGCAGTTGTACGATACATTCAGCTCGCCATCGGCGAACCATTTGAAGAACGGGGCGTCGGAGTCATCAAGAACCTGACTGAACGGCTTGTGCCAATCGATCTTCTCACGCGCCTGTGCGGCCCAGAATCCTTCGTGATCGGCGGCAGCGGCCTCGCGCAGTGCCTTGACGTCTGCCGGCTTGAGCGTCGCGCCATCAACGAACGACCGGGGCGGCTCGAACTGGCGATCCTCACGGAGGACGGATTCAATCTTGTTGTCGGCCATTGGGAAAACTCCTTGCAGTAAGCGCAACTGCGGCCAGCATACGCACTTGAGACTGCAGACTGCATACGACTAAAGGCGCATGTTATATCGTCGGCACACAGTGGTTTGCAGGTGGCACAGAGTGGCTGGGCATCGGCACAACTATAGCGAGTTAATAATAATCGTTCGCATTTAGAAGCCTTTTACGCCATACTTCCGAGCGCGCCGCACCGCGCGTGCGCGCACTTTTTTCGCTTTAACGGGAATGCTTCGATGACACCCGACACCTCAACGGTTTTCGATATCAACGGCCTGTTCCAGTTGCTGCAACTCGGCGGTCCGGTCGTGGCGGTACTGGTGGTCATGTCGATATTCGGCCTGGCCATGCTGCTGCTGAAGCTGTGGCAGTACGCAAGCGTGCGGGTAGGCCGGCGTGCATTCATCGAACCGGCACTGGAGCAGTGGCACGCAGGCGATCAGGCCGGCGCGATCGCAGCGCTTGCCGAAGAACGCAACCCGATCGCCGATGCGCTGGCGGTGGCCATGCGTGGCATGCGCGCCGGCGCCGACACCGCGATCGTGCGCGAAGAGGCGGCGCGCGTGGGCTCGCGCCACCTGAGCAGTCTGCGCAGCTATTTCCGGCCGCTCGAGGTGATCGGCTCGCTGTCCCCGCTACTGGGCCTGCTGGGCACGGTCATGGGCATGATCACGGCGTTCCAGCAGCTGGCCAGCGCCGGCAGTCAGGTGGATCCGTCGGTGCTCTCCAACGGCATCTGGGAAGCCCTGCTGACCACCGCCGTCGGCCTCATCGTCGCGATTCCGGCGGTGGTCACACTCAATTGGCTGGAGCGCGTGGTCGAGCGCCTGCACGAAGACATGCAGGATACGCTCACCCGCTTCTTCACCCGTCACGACACCCTGCTGGAACCCCGTAGCGACACCGCGGCAACGGGGGGCAACACGGTGCAGCACGCGCAGGCGACGCGCACCTCGCATGCATATTGAGGTCATCCCGCGGCGCAAGCATTCGATCAGCCTCACGCCGCTGATCGACGTCGTCTTCATACTGCTGGTCTTTTTCATGCTGGCCACGAGCTTCACCGACTGGCGGCCCATCACGCTCGCCACCGGCACCAGCCAGGCAACGCCCGGGCAGACACCGCCAGCGGTCGTGCGCATCAACGCCGATGGCACGCTCAGCTACGAACGGCAGGTGGTGCCCGCCGATGCATTGGCCGCGCGGCTCAAGAGCGCACGTAACCGGGGCGATATCTCGGCGGTCATCGTGCAGCCGAACGCCGATGCCGACCTCGACGCCACGGTGACCGCGCTCGACACGCTTTATGGCGCGGGCGTGGCTCCGATATCGCTGGCCACCGGCACGGCATCATCCTCGGCACAGGGTTCGTCCGCCACCGGCGACGGAAGCACGCCATGATCCTGGCGCCGCCGAAACGTCCCCGTTCGTCGGAAGAGAACATTCTTCCGTTGATCAACATCGTCTTTCTGCTGCTGATCTTTTTCATGCTCGCCGGCGTGCTGGCCCAGCACCCGCCGTTCGAACTGACCCCGCCGAGCACGGCCCAGACTGAAGAGTCGACCCAGTTGAACAACCGCGTTCTGTCGCTCGCCGCCGACGGCCGTATCGCCCTCGGCGGCGAAACACTCGAACGCGGTGCACTCGTGGATGCCCTCGCCGACTGGCCCAAGGGCAAGCCGCTGCAGGTACGCGCCGATGGCCATATCAAGGCCGGCGCGCTTACCGAGCTGTTCGCCACGCTGCGCGAGGCCGGGATCGCGGAAATCAATCTGCTGACCCAGCACAAGACGCCATGAAACGATTCGGGCTTCGTCACTGGCTGGTGGTTCTGCTGCTGGCCATAACCGCTCACGCCGCGTTGTTGCTGCGTTTTCAGGTCAACGCCGATCTCGCCGACGCGGACAGCGGCGGCCCCGGCGTGCGCATCGCGCTTGCCCCTACCCAGGGCGAACCGGCAGAAGAAAAAGTGGCCGCGGACGACGCAGCCGAGGACGTGCCGCCCGACAACGAGCCCGCACCGGAGCCCGAACCCACGCCACCCGAGCCGGAACCGGAGCCCACACCTCCTCCGCCCGAACCCGAACCCGAGCCGGAACCCACGCCCGTGCCCGAACCGGAGCCGGAACCGACCCCCGTGCCCGAGCCCAAACCGGCGCCCGAACCCAAACCCGAGCCCAAGCCGGAACCGCCGCCGAAACCCAGGCCCAAACCGAAGCCCGAGCCGGCTCCGAAGCCCGCACCGCGCCCGCAGCCGGCGCCGGCCGCCAAGACCTCGACCGCGCAGCGTAATCCGAACGCGAAACCGGCCGGCGGCAACGACGCCACCAGCGCCCCGGCGCGCGCCGCCCAGACCGCCAGGCGCACCCAGGCTGGCGCCACCGGCAGCGTCTCGGATACGCCGCCCGACTATCGCAGCGAACTGCGCACCTGGCTGGCAAAACACAAGGACTATCCACGCCGCGCCCGGCGTCTGCGTCAGGAAGGCACCGCGGTGCTGTATTTCGTCATGGACCGCGACGGCCATATCCTGAACTGGGAAATCCGCAAGAGTTCCGGCCACAAGCTGCTCGACGAAGCGGTCGAGAAGATGATCAAGGACGCGGACCCGATGCCGCCGCTACCGGATTCCGTGTCCATGCAGCGACTTGCGCTGACCGTGCCGGTGAGCTTCAAGCTGCGTTGACGCGAGCCGTCTTCGAGTTCGTCAGCCGAGCGGCCGATGCGTCGACACAAACGAACAGATCATCGAGCCACGATACAGCGGCCGGTCAATCCTGGGTCGAGGCCACCGACGGCGACAGATTGCGCTTGAGTTCGTTGGCGTCGTAGATCTCCGGTCCGCTGTCCGGAATATCCGGCCCGATCTGGATTTCCAGCACGGTTTCATAGCGCGTCCGGCTATAACCGCCGCTGGAATAGCCGATCCCGGTGCCGAAGAACGGGTAGCCGTACCCGTAGCCGATACTCGTGGACGGACCGCCGCCGTTCGACGTCACCGGCGATGTCTCGCGCGAATTGATCCGGAAATGGGTCGCGCCATGAGCGAGCGCGACATCGGCCGCCCGGAACAGGGCAAAGGTCTCGACGCTTTCACGGGCCATGGCGTAGTCGCCGGAAAAACTCACCCGGAACCGATCGCTGGTGAGCATGGTGTCGCGATAGCCGAAATCGTCGGCCCGGACGGCGGGTCGATAGGCGGGCCCGCTGGCACAGGCCGCGAGCAGCGTGCATCCGAGAAGCAGCGTGATAAGACGAGTTTTCATATCAATACTATACCCCCGGAAGCGACGCCGCGGATGCGATACGCCAATGGATGATTCGACCATGGAACCGCGCCGCGGTTCGCTTAACCGGGATTGGATACGCGCCTAAAGTCTTAGCCCTGAGTCCATCCCAGAAACCCTCCGCGAGCGTAATCTATGGATGCGCGTATCAACCAACGACACGCCGCCATTCGAGGGGAAATAACAATGAAGACAATCCGATGGACGCGGCCGCTCGCTGCTGTCTGCGTTTCACTGCTGATGGGCACCGCATTGATCGGCTGCTCCTCCGACTACCACAACAACAATAACGACAGTAACGGCGGCGATCAGCTGTCCGACAGCCAGATCAATGCGCCCAACGGTCAGCTGAGTGCGACCATTCGCACCACCACCGGCGGCGTGCCGCACATCACTGCCGACAATCTCGAGTCCGCGGGCTTTGGTTCGGGCTATGTGCAGGCGCGCGACAACGTCTGCATCATCGCCGATTCGATCATCCGTGCACGCGGCGAGCGGGCGAAGTTCTATGGCCCGGGGCCGAACGTCGCCGATGCCCTGCCGGTCGGCGTGAATATCGTCACCGATTTCAGCTACAAGGCGCTCGGCCTGCTGGATCGCGCCAACGAGCAGTTCGACGAGCTCAGCCCCGAGTCGCAGGCGATGCTGCGCGGCTTCGTGGCCGGCTACAACAAGTATGTCGATGAAACCGATGCCGCCGATCTGCCGGCCAAGTGTGCCGGCGCGCCCTGGGTGCGCGACATCAGCGTCCAGGATCTCTACGCCTATTACCAACTGGTCGCGCTGTATGCGAGCGGCGACAATTTCGTCAAGGGCCCGCTGTTCGCCGCGGTGCCTCCGGGTGTAAGTCCCGCGCCGGCACCGGCCGCCGCCGCGAGCGTGAGCACACCGACGAGCGCGCAGGCCACTGCCATCGCCAGCGCCCTGCGTGCGGCCACGCCCGAGGCGCTGGGTCTGAAGAGCGACTATCACGAGCGGGGCATGGCCAGTAACGGCTGGGGCATCGGCGGCGACATGACCGAGAACGGCAAGGGCGCCCTGCTCGCCAACCCGCATTTTCCCTACACCGGCAATCGCCGCCTCTACCAGAGCCAGGTCACGGTGCCCGGCGTGTACAACGTCAACGGCTCCGCACTGATCGGCTTTCTGATCCCGCTGATCGGCTTCAACGACAACGTGGCCTGGACGCATACCGTATCCACCGCGCAACACTTCACCCTCTACGACCTGACCCTCAAGGCGGGCGACGACCTGACCTATATCAAGGATGGCGAAGAAAAACCCATCACGTCCAAGACGATCACCGTCGAGGTCAACGTCGGTGCGGCGCAGCCGGTGCCGTTCCAGCGCACCTTCTACTATTCCGAATACGGCCCGATGCTCGCCGGCAACGTCATCAACAGCAATCTGCCGGCCTGGGGCGCCGACTTTGCCGGACGCCCGACCGCGCTGACCTATCGCGACGCCAATACCGATACCGCCCGCCAGGTCATCGACCAGTGGCTGGCCATGGGTCGCGCGAGCAACCTCGCCGAGTTCCAGCAACCGTTCCAGTCCTGTGGCAGCGTGCTCTGGGTCAACACCATGTACAGCGACGCCAGCGGCCAGGCCTTCTATATCGACGGCACCTCGGTTCCGTCGCTGTCGCCGCAAGCGCTGCAGGCATTCAGTGCACGCGTGTCCAGCAACCCGGTGGTCGCCGGACTGGCGGCCAACAACCTCACGCTGCTGGACGGCAGCCGCGGCATCTACGACTGGGTCGACGGTTCATGCAACGGCCTGGTGGCCTACGACGGCATGCCCAAGCTCGAGCGTCGTGATTTCGTGCAGAACTCCAACGACAGCTATTGGGCCACCAATCCGGAAGCGTTCCTGACCGGTTACTCCCCGCTGTTCGGCCCGACCGAGAACATTCTCTCGCCGCGCACTCGCATGGGTCTGCGCATGCTCGAGAATCCGACCGACCCGGGCCTCTCACAGGTCGCCCCGGCCGGTAGCGACGGCAAGTTCACCGGTGAGGAGATCATCAACGCACTCTATTCGGACCGCGCCTACTACGCCGAAACACTGCTCGACGAGCTACGCACGCGCTGCGAAACCGCCGGCGATACCGCCATTGCAACCGGCAGCGGCGACAGTCGATCGGTGGCCGACGGCTGCACCGCATTGGCGAACTGGAACGGTGTCTACAACCTGGACAGCACCGGCGCCCAGGTCTTTCGCGTGTTCATCGGCCAGTACAGTCCGACCTATCCGGCCCAGTTCAGTGTCGCCTTCGATCCGGCCAATCCGGAAACCACGCCGAGCACCCCCAATCCGGCACCGGGCGATGTATCCCGGGACCCGATGCTGGTGGCGCTGGCGATCGGCCTGAACCGGCTCGATCAGGCGGGTATCGACTACGACACGCCGCTGGGTGAAATCCAGTACCAGCAGCCTTACAGCGTGTCGCCGCCCGGCGGCAATGCCGCGCCCGCGGGCAACCCGATTCCCTGGCACGGTAACCAGAACTTCGAAGGCGGTTTCAATATCGTTTCCGTGGATACCGCCGACGTCGAGGACGGCACCCGCTATCCGCGCTATGCGCCGGCCGGCACGCTGCCCAATACCGGCAGTCTGTCGACCACACCCGGCGAGGGCTGGCTGATCGGCTATGGCACCAGCTGGCATTTCGGCCTGAACTTCACCGACGCCGGCCCGCAGGGCTATGGCCTGGTGAGCTACAGCCAGTCGGATGATCCCTCATCCGATCATTTCGCCGATCAGGATCAGCGTTATTCGGCCAAGAACTACCGCAAGTTCCTGTATTCGGATGCCGATATCAACGCCGACGACAATCTCGAAACCGAGACCATCGAAGGCACGGCGCCGACCGAAAGCGACGACGCCGACGGCTGATCGACGGCCGTCGACCATAAAGCCCGGAGCGTCGTCGCTCCGGGCTTTTCTCTTGCATCGACGGGCGATCGTCCGCGCGGGCCCGACCGCACTCGGCATCAACCGGGCGCAATGACGCGGACTGTCTCGCTCGCGCCCGATCGCGACGTCAGGCGGATGAACTCACACCCAGGCGGGCACGGTGCGTCCATCCGCGCTCTGCGCATAAGGCAGCCACAGCAGTGCCACGAACCGCACCGTGATATCGCTGCTTTTGGCGCGTACCGTCACCGTCTCCAGGTCGAAAGAATCGGCGCCGGGCAGCGCCTGCAACTCGGCAAGCTCCTTTTCGAATGAAGCCGACTCCTCATCGATTCTGGCGCGCAGTTCCGCGGCGTCGGCTTCGGCCTCGCGTACGTCGCGACGCTCCTTGACCACCGAGCCGGCCCGCCGCGCGGCGGTGCCGATCCGGCTCGCATTCCGGCTCGACAACGTTTTTCTGCCCAGAAACGCACCCAGCAGCGCACTGCCGATCGAGAGCGCGCTTTCCATGGTCTTCTGGCTGGCCTGGGCTTTTTCCTCTTCGATATCGCGCTCGGCGGCGCGCAGCTTGTCGTGCAGCCCGCCTGCGGCCTTGTCGTAGCGGGCCCTCAGCTTCCCGACCGCGAGATCACGCTGTTCACGCGCCTTCTGCTGCAGGCGGATCCGAAAATCGGTTTCGCTCTCATCCACCGCCGACGTCAGCTTGAACTGCGGATTCTTGTAGAGCGCGATGCCCTGCGACTGGCGCAGCCAGGTCTTGTAGGCACTGGCCCACTTCGGATACTGACCGGCATCACGTGCCGGCGCCGGCACCTCGGCGAAGCCGGCACCGGCCAACGGCTTCTCGGCGAGATCGGTGAGCCTGAGCGCCAGCGCTTCACCGTTGTGCCAGTCGATCGCCACCGGCCCGTCGTCAACATCGACCGCGACCAGCCAGGCGCGGCGTGTATCCACGTCGTGCGTCTTGCTGGCATAGACCACATCCGCCGCACCCACGACCTGCGGGTAATAGATCAACTGACTGTCGGCCGGCGGCGTGGCCGGACGATAGAACTGGCGGATACCGGGGGCCAGCACCGGCATGGCGTTCGGTGTGGCAACCGAGGATACCGGCGCTGGCGGTCTGGGGCTGGTCTTCTGGATGCTCGCGGCCACCGCGGGCGACGGCAGCGCATCGCACAGACGTCGGATCTGCTCGCGCGTCAGCGGCCCCGGCAGGTATGACATGGCCCAGCGGGTGGCAAAAACCACCGGGTGGGATTCGTGCACGTTATGCAGCAGGAAGCGGCGTTTGCCGAGACCGGCAAGGGTGCGTTCCATGGCACCGCGATCGAACGGCCCGCCACCACTCCCCGAGCCCTCGAGGCCGTCCAGCACGCGCGCCTTGTCGCGGTCGGTCTGCAGACGGCCAATGAACCAGGTGCCGGTATTGGACAGGCCCTTGTAATCCAGATCGACCGGGTTCTGGGTCGACAGGACGAGCCCGAGTCCATAGGCACGGGCCTGCTTGAGCAGGGTCAGAAAGAGTTTCTTGGACGGCGGATTCGCGGTCGGCGGCATATAGCCGAACAGCTCGTCCATATAGAGAATCGCGCGCAGGCTGGAGGTGCCGGGCTGGGCCCGCATCCAGGCGATGATGTCGTTGAGCAGCAGCGTCACGAAGAACATGCGCTCGGTGTCGGACAGATGCGCGATCGACACGATCGACACCCGCGGCTTGCCGTCGGCGGTATGGAACAGATCGCGCGCCGACAGCGGCACGCCTTCGGTCCAGGCGGCGAATCCGGGCGACGCCAGCACGTTGTTCAACTGCATGGCGAGCGCGAAGCGGTCCTTGGCCGGGTAGATCGCTTCCATATCCATCACGCCGATACGTTCCATCGGCGGGTTCTGGATCGCGCCGATCAGGCCCGCCAAGTCCAGCGACCGATCGGCCTGCCAGCTGTGCTGGAGGATGTTCGAGATCAGGATGTGGGCGCGGCTGGTGAGCGGATCGGCGTCGAGACCCAGCAGGGTGAGAATCGATGTGGACGTGGCCTGAATGCGCTCGGCGAAGGCCTCGCTGTCGTCACGCAACGCTTGCGCCGGCGCGGCAAACGAACCCAGCACCGATATCGGGATGCCGGCGCTGCTACCCGGCGTGTAGATGGCGAACTCGGCGGCGTCCTTGAGGCGCTGGATACGCGCACCATCCTGATCCCAGCTGGCCAGCCCTTCGCGCCACAGCGTGGCCTGGTCGGCGGCGAACTCGGCCTTGCTGCGGCCTCGCGTGGCGGCCTGCTGTACGTCGACCCAGGGTTCGAAGTCTGCCGGCGCCAGGTCGGGGAACATCAGCATCAGATTGCCGAGATCGCCCTTCGGGTCGATCGCGATGACCGGCACGCTGTCCAGCGCGGCCTCTTCGATCAGGCCCACACCCAGGCCGGTCTTGCCGCTGCCGGTCATGCCGATGATCACGGCGTGGGTGGTCAGATCGGCAGCATCGTAGAGCAAGGGCTCCGGCGACGGCGCGTCCGATCCATTCGTGGCATCGCCGTCCTGCGCCGCGCGCCCCAGGTAGAACGCCCCCAGTTTCTCGTAATCCTGCATGCCGTGCTCCCGCTTTTTTGTACTGCGATAGTAAGCGTTCAAAAACGAATACGCACCACGACCGGTCTCAGCCCCACAGGCCACGGCCGACTTGTAAAACAGCCGATCATCGCCATAATCAATTGCGCACAATCAAAAGGGCGCCACCCGTGCCCTTTCCAACGCAGGGAGCCTGTCATGTCTCTAGATAAAGTCATTTACACAGCCAAGGCCAGTGCCACGGGCGGACGCGACGGCCGCGCGACCTCGTCTGACAAGGCGCTCGACGTCGAACTCAGCTCGCCGAAGGAGATGGGCGGCGCCGGCGGCGACGGTACCAACCCGGAGCAGCTGTTCGCAGCGGGCTATTCCGCCTGCTTTATTGGCGCGCTCAAGGTCGTCGCCGGCCGCGAGAAAGTGAAGCTGCCCGGCGACACCCGTATCGACGGCGAAGTCGGCATCGGCCCCAAGGGCGAAGCCTTCGGCATCGAAGTCGCGTTGACGATCAATCTGCCCGGCATGGACAAGGCCGAGGCACAGGATCTGGTCGACAAGGCGCACCAGGTCTGCCCCTATTCGAACGCGACCCGCGGCAATATCGATGTGACTCTCAACGTCGAGGTCTAGTCGAGGTCCGGTCGAGGTCCGGTCGACGTCTGGGCGGCGCGAGTCGTCGCTCACGACCGCATAATGAAAAGCCCGCCGGACGCCCTACGTCGGCGGGCTTTTTCGTGTCCGGCGTGCCGGTCCGGCGTCGGCTAGCGCGGCCCCATCATGGTGCCCTGGTTACGCCAGTACATGATCAGGGCAAAGCCGGCGGCCATGCCGCCGAGATGGGCGAAATGCGCCACTCCGGCCTGGGTACCTGTCACCCCGAAGAACAGCTCCAGCGCGCCGTAGCCGATCACCAGCCACTTGGCGGTCATCGGAATCGGCGGAATGAGCAGCATCACCCGGGCATTGGGAAACATCATCCCGAAGGCCAGCAGAATACCGAACAGTCCGCCGGACGCGCCCACCGTGGGCACGATGTGGCCGGGCGAGAAGAAATACAGCACCAGCACCTGGGTGACCCCGGCGCCGATCACGCAGATCAGATAATAGATCAAAAAGCGCTGTCCGCCCCACACCTGCTCGACGATACGGCCGAACATCCACAGGCCGAACATGTTGAAGAACAGATGACCGAAACCGCCGTGCAGAAACCCGTACGACAGTAACTGCCAGAACTGGAAGCCGACCGTATCCGGGCCATGTGCGGTGGCCACGCCGAACTCGCCGAACGGCCACAGCGCGAAATACTGCATCGTGGGTTCCGGCGCATACAGCAGGAACAGAAAACCGACGCCGTTGGCGATCAGCAACCACTTGATCATCGGGGGAACGCTGGAAACAGCGAACGGGTCCTGGCGCATGGGCAGGCAAGGCTAATAAGTGAGGCGCTCCAAGGATACCGCATCCGGTTCGGCGAACACCCCGGAAATGTCTTTGCATTCCGTCGGATTCGGCGATCGTATCCCGCGGTACTGCTGTCGACCGGCCCCAACCCGCGGCGCCGGGCACAAAAAAAGCCCCCGCGTCCCTGTCGGAATGCGGGGGCCTCGTGCCGAACTCAGCGCACGATCAACGCACCAGATGCAGGAAGTGCAGATGCTTCTCGTACTGGTCGAGGATATCGCCGATCAACTGATCCTGGGTATATCCGACAACGCTGTACTGCTGTCCGCCTTCACGCAGAAAGACCTCGGCGCGGAAATGACCGCGATCCTTCTCGGTCTTGCGCTCGTTCAGTCCCGCGATGGCAAAGGACGGGGCCGAGAAACGACGTGCGCGCACGCCATAGACGAAGTCCACTTCGGCACCGTGATCGACGTCGATATAACAACGGTCGTCCTCGACCGTAATCTTGCTCGACATCTCGCTCTGCTCGAATTTCTCGGCGACGGCCTTGAGTGCCGGCGCGACCTCTTCCTTGATGAAGGTTTCGACCTGAGCCTTGCGCGGCGACGACATCAACGTTTCCATACGGCGCTGCCAGCCACCGCCGGACATCGACGCCGCAACGTTGGTCGGCCAGTTCATGGTGTGGCGCATGCTGTCCTGCTTGACCGCCTCCACCCGCAGTGACTTGTACAGTCCCAGGGCCATGACCACGATGATCAGCGTGAACGGCAATGCCGACGCCAGCGAGGCCGCCTGCAGCGCGCCAATGCCGCCGGCCGTCAGCAGCACGATGGCGACCACGCCTTCCAGGACCGCCCAGAAGATACGCTGCCAGACCGGCGGTTCCTCGCCGTCCTTGGCGGTCAGGATATCGATCACCAGCGAACCGGAATCCGAGGAGGTCACGAAGAAGGTGACCACCAGCAGGGTGCCGAGAATCGAGGTGAACCAGGTCAGCGGGAATTTCTCGAGGAACACGAACAACGCCGTGGAAGTGCTCGCGTTGACCGCATCCACCAGATCGGTGGCGTTGTCGACCATGATCATGTGCAGGGCACCGTCGCCGAACGCGGTCATCCACAGGAAGGTCGCACCGGTGGGCACGAGCAGCACGCCCATGACGAATTCACGGATGGTCCGACCACGCGAGACGCGCGCAACGAACATGCCCACGAACGGCGACCAGGAGATCCACCAGGCCCAATAGAACAGCGTCCAGCTGCTCATGAAGCCTGCGGTGTCCTTGTCACCGGTATAGACGTAGGAATTGAACGTCATGTCCACCAGCGACGACAGATAATTGCCGATGTTCTGGGTGAACGCCTGGAAGATATACAGCGTCGGACCGAGCACGATCGCAAACAGCAACAGTGCGGCAGCCAGCCACAGGTTGAGTTCGGATATGCGCCGGATACCGCCGTCCAGGCCCATGACGACCGATGTGGTCGCCATCGCGGTGATGATGCAGATGAGCACGATCTGGGTGCTGATGCCGTCGGGGATGCTGAACAGGAAATTCAGTCCCGATGCGACCTGCTGGGCACCGAAGCCCAACGAGGTGGCGACGCCGAACAGCGTGCCGAATACGGCAAGGACGTCGACCGTATTGCCGATCGGGCCGTAGATGCGCTTGCCGATGAACGGATACAGCGCCGAGCTGATCCGCAGCGGCAGATTCTGACGAAAACTGAAATACGCCAATGCCAGGCCTACGACTGCGTAGATCGCCCAGGCATGAACCCCCCAATGGAAGAAGGTGATGCGCATCGCATCCTTGGCAGCCTGCGCCGTATTGGCGTCGCCCATGGGTGGGTTGGCGTAGTGCAGCACCGGCTCCGCCACGCCATAGAACATCAAGCCGATGCCCATGCCGGCCGAGAACAGCATCGCGAACCACGACAGATAACTGAAGTCCGGCTCGCTGTGATCCGGCCCGAGCTTGAACGAGCCGTAACGCGACATCGCCAGCGCGACGCAGAAGATCAGATAAAAGCCAACGGACGCAAGATAGAGCCAGCCGAAGGTGTCGATCAGCCAGCTCTGCATGGCGCCGAAGAACGAATTGGCGATATCCGGGAATATGGCACTGAACAGCACCAGTGCACCGATGACTGCGACGGACGGAAAGAAGACAGGCGGATTTATACCCGCCTTGGTAGGTTGGCTATCGCTCATTTGGCCTCTGGTTGAATTTGGTCCCGATAAGGTTATAGCACGCGATTGCAAGGCCCCCGGCGCCCGAAGAGCAGGCGCGCAGGCTTAAGATATGGCAAAACAACCAATTGCAAGTAATTGAATATCTTGCATTCGTGGTGAATACAGCCATTGGCGCGCCAAACCGCGCCTGTCGACCGCTTGGCCGCTGCAGGGCACATACAGTATGTTTGGGTGGTGTATCCGCAAACGGCGAATGCGGCACTGGAACACTAGCTCACCCGCAGCAGAACGCGCCCTTTCGCCCGTGTCGCAACAAGAGATTGTCGACCCAGCGGCAACGATGTCCACGCGCGTGGCGACGGCCCGAAACGCCGCTACCCGCCATCGCAGCGCCGTAGCCGACGAGGGAGAGCCACAACGCCATGTCCAAGATCCAGACATACCTGAACACCCACACCAATCCGCCTGTCTTTCTCATTTCCGGCGCGATCCTGATCCTGATGGTCGCCCTGGCCATCGTCTTTCCAAACGGTTTCGCCGCGGCCGCCAACGCCACCCAGGCGTTCATCGGGACCTATTTCGGCTGGTTCTACATTCTCAGCACGACCGTGTTCCTGGTGTTCGTACTGTTCATCGCGGCCAGTCGCTGGGGCGACCTGCGTCTGGGCGAGGATGACTCGACGCCCGAGTTCGATACCTGGTCCTGGATCTCGATGATGTTCACCGCCGGCATGGGCATCGGCCTCGTCTATTACGGCGTGTCCGAGCCGATCATGCATTTCAAGAACCCGCCGGTGGTCGACGCCAACACCGCTGCGGCGGCCGAAAGCGCGATGAACTACACATTCTTCCACTGGGGGCTGCATCCGTGGGCGATCTATATCGTGCTCGGACTGTCACTGGGCTATTTCTCGTTTCGACGCGGACTACCGCTCAAGCCGGCCTCGGCGTTCTACCCGATCATCGGTGACGGCATCTACGGGCCTGTCGGCCATCTGATCGATATTCTGGCCGTGTTCGGCACGCTGTTCGGTCTGGCCACGTCGATCGGCCTCGGCGCAAGCCAGATCGCCGCCGGGCTGAGCGAGCTGTTCTCCGTATCCGACGGGCTGACGACCCAGCTGCTGGTGATTGCCGCGGTCGAGGCCGTGGCCATCACCAGCGTGATGCTGGGCGTGGACGCGGGCATCCGGCGACTGTCGGTGATCAACATGTGGCTGGCGATCGCGCTGGCGCTGTTCGTGTTTGCGGTCGGCCCCACCCTCTACATGCTCAGCTACCTGGCCACCGATACCGGCTACTACCTCCAGCATCTGGTATTCACCAGCCTGAATATCTTCAGCGACGAGAAGGGCCAGAACTTCCAGAAGGCATGGACCCTGTTCTACTGGGGCTGGTGGATATCCTGGTCGCCGTTCGTGGGCATGTTCATCGCCCGGATTTCCTACGGTTACACCATTCGCCAGTTCATCCTCGGTACGCTGCTGGTGCCCACCGGCGCCTCGGTCGTGTGGTTCGTCATCTTCGGCCGCACCGCGCTGCACAACGTCATGGCCAGCGGCGGCAATCCGGCATTGATGAACGCCGACGCCGCCCACGCCATCTTCGTGCTGATGGATCAGCTGCCGGTGGCCGGCATCATCGCCGCGATCGCCTCGGTGCTGGCTATCGTGGTGGTGACGCTGTTCTTCGCCACTTCCTCGGACTCCGGTTCGCTGGTGGTGGATATTCTCACCAACGGTGGCGATCCCAACCCGATCTGGCAGCAGCGTCTGTTCTGGGCGGTCATGGAGGGCCTGGTCGCGGCGGTGCTGCTGATCGCCGGCACGGTAAGCGGCGGTGATCCACTGAGCGCGCTGCAGACTGCGGCAGTGACCTCGGGCCTGCCGTTCTGTCTGGTGCTGCTGATCATGTGCTTCACGCTCTACAAGGCACTCGGCGAGGAGACGCTGCCGGCGCCGGCCAGACGCCGGGACAAACCCGTGCAACCGACGGCGTCCGGCAAGTAGACGTCCATCACGGCGACACCGAGGTCGGCTTCCGCTCCGGATGCCGGGCCGGCCACAAACCAGAATTCGGAGGTTCCATGGCCAACTCACCCAAGAGTCAGAAATCGGGCAACAATCCGTTCCGCGGATTTCTCGATGTCATGAGCGAGATGAACCGCGCCCAGGAACAATGGATGACGCGCGGCAAGACCGGCACCGGCCAGGGCGGACGCAGCCACGCGGCCGCCTATGTACCGGCCGCCGACATCTTTGCCCTCGACGACGATCTGGTCGTGCGCTGCGAGTTGGCCGGGGTAAGACGCGAGGACGTCTCCCTGACCGTGACCAGCAACGTGCTGACGATATCGGGGTTTCGTCATAGCGAGATCGACGAAGACGTCCTCTACTACACGCGCGAGCGTGTCTACGGCGAGTTCCGGCGCGCCATGATCCTGCCCGACGGCGTCCAGGAGGACGACATCAGCGCTACCGTGCGCAACGGCCTGCTCGAGATCCATGTGCGTGGGGGCGCCGCCGCCAAACCGCGCAGCATCGATATCGTGAATAACAACGATCCCGACTAGTGCTACGCACGCCGGGCGCCTGACATTTCTTCCAGGGCGACCGGGCGTTCACCTCACCGCGTGGTTCCGGGCCGTCTCCCGTGAACGGGGCTGCAGGCCGGGTTCAGCTGGGCTGGCCCCACGCCTGCTCAATCGGGCTCAAAGATCGGCCGTCTGCCCGAACTGGTCGCCGAATACGAATTCGCCGATCGGACGGCGAGCGCGCGGTTTGGCATCGCGCTCGCGCAGCGCCGGGTCCGCGTTCTGCGAGGCATCGACATGGCCGATCGCCAGGGCGGTCAATGCGTCGGCCTCCGGCGGAATCGCGAACGCCGTACGCAGCGCCTCCGGATCCAGCCCGATCATCTGATGCACGTGCAATCCACGCACCGTGGCTTCCATGACCAGATTCGCCGAGGCCAGTCCGAGATCATGCTCCGCGGCCTTGTTCGCCTTGCCGTTTGCGGCCAGCTGGCGCATCACCACGCCGACCGCCAGCACCGGCGCATTGCGCGCCCAGGCCTGATTGGGCTCGGCCAGACAGGCCAGGATCCGCGCATGCGCATGACCCTGGCCCTTGATGCCGACCAGATAACGCCAGGGCTGTTCGTTATAGGAGGACGGCGCCCACCGCGCCGCCTCGAACAGGCATTTCAGATCGATGGGCGACACCGGGTTGACGCTGAAGGCGTAGGGGCTCCAGCGAACGGCGAGCGTATTCATGACCGGATAGTCGGTGCGGGCGTTCTTGCTCATGAGAATCCTTGCAAACCTTGGCAGCGGGCCTAAGCCGTGAAAACGATCAGTCGCTCAGACGGGTCGCCAGCCGGGCGACCTTTTCACCCTGATAACGTGCGATCGCGAGTTCCTTGTCCGTAGGTTGGCGCGAACCGTCTCCGCCGGCAAGGGTCGATGCGCCGTACGGCGAACCGCCCCGAACTTCGGAGATATCGAACAGTTCCTGCGCACCGGCGTAATCCACCGGCACAATGATCATGCCGTGATGCGCCAGCGTATTCCAGAACGACGTGATGGTGGTCTCGTTGCCACCGCCGGTGCCGGTCGAGGTGAACACGCTGGCGAACTTGTTGACCAGCTTGCCATTGGCCCACAGACCGCCGGTCTGATCGAGAAACGTGCGCATCTGGCCGCACATGTTGCCGAAGCGCGTGGGCGTACCGAACACGATCGCGTCGTAATCGGCGAGCTCGGTCGGCGTGGCAACGGGCGCGCTCTGATCGGTCTTGCCGCCGGCGGCCTTGAAGGCCTCTTCGGGCATGGTCTCGGCCACGCGCTTGAGCGTGACCTCGACGCCGTCGACGCTTTTCGCGCCTTCGGTCACCGACTGCGCGAGCGTTTCGATATGGCCGTACATGGAGTAATAGAGGACGAGGATCTTTTTCATGCGTTATCTCCTTGGAAGACCGGATGCGCGATTGCATCGGGTCATGTGAACAGTATTGAGACTATGCGGCGCGCAGGTCGAACAGCAGCAAATCAGCCTCGGCCACGCCCTTGATCGTCAGCGTATCCACATCATCGATACGCGCTCCGTCGCCCGCGCCGAGTTCGACGTCGCCGACCTCGACACGACCGGCGATCACCTGCAGCCACAGACAACGCGGCGCATCGACGTGATGCACCACCTGCGCACCGGCATCCAGGCGACAGCGGTAGAGCGTCGCATCCTGGCTGATGGTCAGCGATTGATCGCGCCCGTCCCCGGATACCACCGGCTGCAGGCGATTGGCGAGCATGTCCGGGCTGAAATGCTTCTGTCCGTATTGCGGTTCGATGGCACGCGCATTCGGGAACAGCCAGATCTGCAACGAGTGCGAACGCTCGCTGGCCGAGGCGTTGTACTCACTGTGGGTCACGCCACGGCCGGCGCTCATCACCTGGATATCGCCGGGGCGAATCGTCGAGCCGTTGCCCATCGAGTCCTTGTGCGCCATTTCGCCTTCGAGCACGACGGTAATGATCTCCATGTCCCGGTGGCCGTGGGTGGGGAAACCCTGACCGGCGGCGACATAGTCGTCGTTGATCACGCGCAGATCGGACACGCCCATATGCGCGGGATCGTGATAATCGCCGAAGGAAAAGCTGTATCGGCCCTCGAGCCAGCCGGCATCGATGGCGCCGCGTTCATCGGCGGGTCGAAGCTGAATCATGACGTCAAACCCGTTGTTGTATCGATGTCATCAAATTACGCAGTCCTCGAGACCGTGAAAAGCGAAGTGTTTTGGCATACTCGTTCAAAATATTCGAACAAGCGTCCCGCAGGATACCGGCCATGACCGACCCCATTCGTCTTGAAGCACTGCAAGCCCTGGACGCGATCGAGCGCCACGGCAGCTTCGCCGGCGCGGCCGCTGCGCTCTACCGCGTGCCCTCGGCGATCTCGTATACGATCAGCCAGCTTGAAAGCGAGCTCGGGGTCGCCGTGTTCGATCGCAGCGGCCACCGCGCCGTGCTCACGCCGGCCGGGCGCCTGTTGCTCGACGAGGGCCGGCGAATTCTCGTGGCGACCCGGGAACTGGGCGCCGCCGCGCGGCGGCTGGCCGATAACTGGGAGCCGGAACTGCGGCTGGCGATCGACGGCCTGATCGCGCCGCATCAGATCTGGCCCAGCATCGACGCATTTTCGCGCGCCCACCCGGCCATCAACGTGCGTCTTTCCGAGGAAGTGCTGGCCGGCACATGGGAGGCGCTGGTGGACGAGCGCGTGGATCTGGCCATCGGCGTCGCCGACCCGCCGGTGATGGCCGGCATCCATCGCGCCGCCTACGTCGAGGTGGCGTTCCTGTTCTGCTGCGCGCCGCAGCATCCACTCGCCCGACTGGGGCGGCCGCTCACCGAAGACGATCGGCGCGCGCATCGGGCCATTGTGGTGGCCGACAGCGCCCACCGTTTCTCACCACGCAGCAGCAGCGCCGGCCTGCTAGACGGCCAGCCCCGGCTGACCGTGGCGAACATGTACAGCAAGGTGGCGGCGCTGGAACAGGGCCTGGGTGTGGGCTATTGCCCGGTCGCCTGGGTGGACGATGCGATCACCGCCGGCCGGCTGGTGACGCCGCCGTTGGCGACCGTACGCGAGCCCAGCCGCGCCTATCTGCTATGGCGAAGCGGTGGGCGCGGGCGCGCGCTGCAGTGGTTCATCGATCATCTGTCGACACAGCCGGCCTGCGCGGGCGCGATGCCGATCAGCTGATGCCGCGCGCGGTACAGATGCGCTCGTAGGCGGCGCCGATCTCTCGGGTCTTTTCCTCGGCCATCTCGCGCATGCTCTCGGGCAGACCCTTGGCGGCCAACTTGTCCGGATGGTTCTGGCTCATCTGGCGCCGATAGGCTTTCTTGACCTCGGCGTCGCTCGCCGACGATTCCAGGCCGAGCACGTCATAGGCCTGCTTGAGCTGGGTCTCGGGGTCGATGCCGGCACGCGAGCCCATGCCGTCGCCGCTGGTGGGCCCGCCGGCGCCGCGCGCGCCAAGCATGGCTTCGAGCTGACGGATTTCCATATCCGACAGCCCCAGCCCACGCGCCACGCGCATGAGCATGGCGTGCTCGTTTTCGTCCATCTTGCCATCGGCGGCGACCGCGGCAATCTGCACCTGCAGGAACATCTGATGCAGGGCGCGCTGGCCGCGGGCGACCTTGACGAAGCGCGCGACCTCGGCGTCCAGATCGAAATCGGCGGCCTTGCCGCGATTGAACGACGCCCGCGCCTGTGCTTTCTGGTCCTCGCCCAGACGCAGCTTGCTGAACAACTCCTCGGCGACCCGGATCTCGTCTTCGGTGACCTGGCCGTCGGCCTTGCAGATCGCACCCATGACCGCGAAGGTCGAATTCAGGAACTGGGCCCGAATACCACCGAGCGCGCCCTTGAGCAGCGTCATGGCGATGAGCTGCGCGCCCCAGAAACCGAGCACGCCGCCGAGGATGGCGCCGGGCAAGCCAAAGAACGAGGCGCCAGCGATGGCGCCAATGATGATTGCAATAAGCATTGCGCGATTCTACCCGTGTGCTCCAAGCCTGGCGAGGAAGGCGCTTCAGACCTCGGTCAATCGCCGCTGGGCGATCACATAGGCGGTGATGCCGAGCACCAGATTGGCCAGCGCGGCGGCCGCGAACACCGCCCACAGCCCGAACAGCCAGCCGCCGAGCGCGGCCAGCGGCACGAACAGGCCGAAGGTACGGCCGAGCATGATCAGGGTCGCGATCATCGGCCGGCCCACGGCGTTGAACGCCGCGTTCACGCAGATCAGCACGCCGTACGCCGCAAACGTCGGCGGCACAATGCGCAGATAGGTCACCGCGGCCGAAGCGGTCGCCGGCTGGGCGTTGAACAGCGCCACGATATGGGGCGCGAGCACGAACAGCAGGAGCGCAACCCCCAGACCCCAGACCAGACAGAAAAATGCGCCGATGCGCATCGCAGCCCGTACGCGCTCAGCGTCGGACGCGCCCCAGTTCTGGCCGATGAAAGGAGCGAGACCAGCAGTCAGCGCGAGCAGCGGCACCACCGAAATCGCCTCGATACGGGTGGCCACGCCAAAGCCCGCGACCGCCGCCGGGCCGTACCAGGCGACCACCGCGGTAACCACAGCCACCGCGATCGGATTGACCATATTGGTAGCCGCCGCCGGTAGCGCGATCACCGCCACCCGCCGCCCGGAGTCGAGCAGCTGGCGCAGCGTGGGAAGCGCCCAGACAATCAGCTGCATCTGGAAATGCAGCGCTGCCAGCGCGAGCACCAGGCCGGCAAAACGGGCAATCAGCGAGGCGATCGCCGCGCCCTGGATACCGAGCGCCGGAATCGGCCCGAGACCGAAGATGAAGATCGGATCGAGTATGAAATTCAGGCCCGCGCTGCCGATCATGATGTAGCTGGGCAAGCGCGCGTTGCCACAGGCGCGCATGGCGTTGTTGGCGATCATGGGCACGATCACGAACGGCGCGCCCAGATACCAGATCTGCATGTAGTCGACGATCAGCGGCAGGGTCTCGTTGTCGGCGCCGAGCAGCGAGAACAGCGGTTCGATGGTTGCCAGCCCCGCGACCATGAACACCAGCACGATGGCCGTCGACAACCACAGGCTGTCGGTGGTCAGCCGCCGCACCTCTTCCCGGTCGCCACGGCCGACGGTGCGCGAGATCACCGACGCGGTGCCGATCCCCAGCCCCAGCGCGAGCGAAAACACGGTCATCACCACAGGGAACGTGAACGACAGCGCGGCCAGCGGTGCCGTGCCCAGGCGCGCCACGAAGAAGGTGTCCGCGACGTTGTAGGCGATCATGGCCAGAATGCCCCAGACCATGGGCAGCGACAGCGCGATCAGATGCCGCGGTATCGAGCCCTCGTCCAGACGCACGCCACCGCGTGTGGCGGCCGCGCTAGACATGAGCGCCGATCATCGGGCGCGCGCCTCATCGACGCCGAGATCGGCCTCGACCACCTGCCCTTCGCCCACCACGAACAGGCGATCACCCGGCACGGGCGCGATCCTGCCACCGCCGGCGAAGCTGCAGAAGGCCGGCAACACCAGCGCGTCGGCGTTGCGCCAGAATACCGGCGCGCGCAGTCGTTCACTGCCCGCGCCCAGCCGCACCACCGGATGCAGATGTCCGGCCAGCACCGGCCCACGCGCATCCGCGCCCGGCTCGTGCTGAAGCACGAACGGCGTCTCGAACAGGCTGCCGGCGTGCCAGCGGATATCGAAATCGGCCGGCAGCCGATCCGTGCGGTCGTGATTGCCGCGGGTGACAATCATCTGCACACCGGCAAAGCGGGCCTGCCACTCGGCGAAACGCGCCAGCCAGGGTTCGTCCGGCGTCGGCGGTGCATGCACGAAATCCCCGAGAATGATCAGACGCCTGGCGCCGGTGGCATCGAGCGCCGCACCCAGCCGCGCCAGATCGGCATCGGTCGTGCCGCTCGGCAGGCCCATGCCCTGGCGCCGGAACACGCCGCTCTTGCCGAAATGGGTATCGGCCACGAGCAGCGTCGACCGCGCCGGCCAATAGACGCTGTGATCGGCGCGCAGCAACAGCCGCTCGCCGGCCAGCGTCAACTCGGCCTGACTTGTCTGCATGAATTGCTCGGCGGTTAGAGTCATCGTTTCTCAGTGTGCAGCGACCAGAGGAAGAACTTTTATCCGCAGATCGCGCAGATAACGCAGATTAAAAAAAAGAAAATCAATTACGAGCATCACACTTGCGATAACCGCCGTCGGCCAGGCCGTCATTTCCAGTCACTCTGTCTCGTCCTCTGCGAAATCTGCGTAGTCCGCGGATAATCTTCTCTTTGGCTTGCCTCAGTAGTACGCGGCGTTGGCGTTCATTTGCGGACAGACTTCCCGGTGTTCTTGTCCGCGGCTTTCTCCAGTTGCACGGTCATGCGCTCGACCCGATCGCGCCAGGATTCATTGCTGACCTGGCTGGCCACGCGTTCCACCCAGAGCGGAAAACCCAGCGGCGTGAGCCGCGGCGGATTCGTGACGCACAGCGATTGTGCGCTGATGCGTTCGAGCGCTGCGCGCACACGGTTGAACTCGAGTTCGCGTTCGAGCACCTCGCGTCGTGCCTGGCCGAGCAGTAGATTGTCGGCGTCGTAGCGGGTGAGCACATCGAACACCAGCCCGCTCGACGCCTGCACCTGGCGCGCACTCTTCTGGCTGCCGGGGTAGCCGGAAAATACCAGACCGGCGATACGCGCGATATCGCGAAACGCGCGCTTGGACAGCTCCGCGGCGTTCAGACAGGCCAGCAGGTCTTCCATCAGCGCCACCGGCGAAAACGCCGCGCGCAGTTCGTCGCCGGAAAACTCGACCTTGTTGCGGGTGACCAGCTCGAAGCCATAGTCGTTGACCGAGAACCGGAACGACGCGGCGTGCATGCGCGCCAGCCGCCAGGCCACCAGCGCCGACAAGCCCTCGTGGGCCAGTCGTCCGGCGAACGGATAGAAGAACCAGTGCCGGCCTTCGCGGCTGGTGACGTGCTCGACCAGCAGCTCGTCGGCCGCCGGCAACGCCGACCAGCGCCGCTGAACCTCGAGCAGATCCCGGATCGCGGCCAGCTCCGGTTCACCACGAGATCCACGATAGTCGCCGTCGCGGGCGGCTTCCAGCAGCTCGCGAATGGCATCCGCAAGCGTGCCGGAAATCGCCATGCGGCCACCGGCCCAGCGCGGCACCTGCCGGTTCTTGCGCGTGGCGGCGCGCACGTAGGCGGTCAGATCGCGTACCCGCACCAGCTCCAGCAGTCGCCCGGAGAACAGGAACACATCGCCGGGCCTGAGCTGGGCGATGAAACGCTCCTCGACCGTGCCCAAGCGCCCGCCCTTGAGGAATTTCACGCTCATCGCGGCATCGGAGGTGATCGTGCCCATGGTCATGCGATGACGGCGCGCGATGCGCTTGTCGGTGACCGATAGCCGCCCATTGTCCAGTACCACCCGCTGGAACTCCGGATAGGCCGCGAGCGCGCTGCCGCCACGGGTGACGAAATCCAGCGTCCATTGCCATTGCGCGTCGCTCAGATCGCGATACGCATGCGCCGAACGCACTTCGGCCAGCAGCTGCTCCACCGCGACACCGCCGGCCGAAGTGCAGCCGAGTGCGCGCGTGACGATATGCTGGGAGAGCACGTCGAGCGCGCCGCTCAGGGGCGTGCGCGCCTCGACCTCGCCGCGCTGCGCCTTGCGCCGGGCGGCCGCGATCTCGACCAGTTCGAACGCATGGGTGGGCACGCACAGAATCCGGCTGGCCACGCCGGGGCGGTGCCCCGAGCGCCCGGCCCGCTGCAACAGGCGCGCAACGCCCTTGGGGCTGCCGATCTGGATGACCTGGTCCACCGGCGAGAAATCCACCCCCAGATCGAGGCTGCTGGTCGCGACCACGCAACGCAACGTGCCGTCGGCGATCATCGCTTCGACGCGTTCGCGCAGGCCACGATCGAGCGAGCCGTGATGCAGGGCGATCTTGTCGAGCCAGTCGGGTCTGGCCCGCAGCAGCGCCTGGTGCCATAGCTCGGCCTGCGAGCGCGTGTTGGTGAACAATAGGGTCGTCGCGGCGCTCTCGAGCGCGGTGATTACCGGCGCGACCAACTGGGTGCCCAGATGCCCGGCCCAAGGAAAACGGTCGATGGTGGCAGGAATCAAGGCATCGATATGGGTGGTGGCCGGCATTGCACCGCGGATGCATCTCATCGCCCCGCCGCCGGTCAACGCCGCGCCCGCCTCGTCGAGATTGGCGAGCGTTGCCGACAGCCCCCAGGTCTTGAGCTCGGGGCGTAGCGCCCGCAGCCGCGCCAGCGCCAGTTCCAACTGCACGCCGCGCTTGGTCGACAGCAGCTCGTGCCATTCGTCGACGACTACGCCGTCGAGATGGCCGAACAGCGTGTCATGCTCCGCATAGGACAACAGCAGACACAGGCTTTCCGGCGTGGTCACCAGCGCGCTCGGCAGCTTCTTGCGCTGCCGGGCCTTGATATGGCTCTTGGTGTCGCCGGTGCGCCGCTCGACCGTCCAGCTGAGGCCGAGTTCGGCCGCGCTCGATTGCAGATGCGCGGTGGTATCCGCCGCCAGCGCGCGCAGCGGCGTGATCCACAACAGGGTCAGCGGCGGCGTGGCGTTATCGTCATCGGAGTTCTTCAGCCAGGCGCCGAGTGCGGCAAACCAGGCCGCCAGCGTCTTGCCGGTGCCGGTGGGCGCATGGATCAGCCCCGATTCACCGTTGGCGTACGCAGCCCAGGTCTCGCGCTGGAAATCGAAGATCTCCCAGTCGCGGGCCGCAAACCAGGCTTCGAAGCGCGCATCGACGTCGGTCATTCGGCCTTTTTCTTGGGACTCCAGCGCGTGGCGATCGATCGCGCCTTCTCGGACAGCCAGGGGAACTTCGTCTCGAACCGCGCGAGCTGTTTCTGCACCCACAGCGAATACGGTGCCAACAGAAAAGCCGAGATGATCAGGAACAGCACGCCCTGGAGGATCGGCAAGACCAGCCCGGCAATACCTAGCAGAAAGAAGAACACGCCGGCCCCGATACGCAGATAATCACGCCAAGTCATGTCCGCCCAGCCGATACGCGTGGGCTCGGCACGCGTATCGGCGGTCTGTGGATTCTGTGACTGATTGTTCATGATGTGTATGTGGGGGATTGCGAGGCCAAGACAATAACAATGAGCGGCTCAATATACGCCATGGTTCTTCAGGTCATTATCCGCAGATAAACGCAGATCGACGCAGATGAGGAAGAAATCGTCTCGAACGTAATGCGTTACTAACGCCGAGTGCACCTACGGACGAGTTGTAGCGCTGAAAAAAACGACTCAGACTCGACGCAAGTGGATTGGGCGTGCCCGGTCGGCGTCTATGCCTCGGTGGGTTCACCAAGGCTGTTCGCTTCTGGGGGCCACCGTTCTGTTCGGCAACTCGCCGGGCCGCTTTATAAGGCCGAGGCCATCATAGCCCTCGCCGACGGATTACTGCGCCGATCTAAGCTTCGCGCGGACCGATTATTGGCTTCGCCGCCAGATTCCATAA
This sequence comes from Salinisphaera aquimarina, assembly GCF_042643355.1. Taxonomy (NCBI): domain Bacteria; kingdom Pseudomonadati; phylum Pseudomonadota; class Gammaproteobacteria; order Salinisphaerales; family Salinisphaeraceae; genus Salinisphaera; species Salinisphaera aquimarina. The sequence goes on along the minus strand of NZ_JBHRSS010000003.1, from coordinate 1,275,203 downwards.
CTGCAGACACAACGGGGTGAGTCTGAAACACGCTCCTTCGCAGTTGTCCGCCGTATTTTTCCCGTCACTCAGAAAAGGGGGCGCGCCTATTCACGCCCGGCGACAGCACTTCTTGCACGCTGTGGTAGAGGGCGGCTCTGAAGGCGTCGTCTTGAGCGTGCAGTTTATAAAGCTCAAGTTCTTCTTTTCTTCTGCGCAGCATCACGTCTTTCATGATCTTCTCGAACGCAAGATCTCGAGCGTACGGGTCGGGATTCGCCCTGAATTTTTCCTCGAAATCGGGATGCGCCTTGACGCTGTCGACAATATTCAGGAACTTCACGCGCTGCTCTTCGGGCGTGGCGCTCCAGCCCTGGAACCAGCGTGCGTTAAAGCTGTAAATGATTTCCTCGAGCGACTCTTCCCGAACCTCGTCCCGGTAACCCCGCGGGTTCGGGTTTTGAGGGTAGAACTCCGATTCTTCGGAATCCAGCCCGATTGCGTGGTGCAGTTTCGTGCGCTCCAGGCCGTATGAGGCCAGATCGACGGCCTCCAGAAGCTCATCGAGATCATCCTGGTTCGGGTCTTGGATCTTCAATTTGGGAACGAGAAACTTCAGGAACCAGAACAGCTTCTCCCAGGCAAGCACCTCGAACGGCATGATGGATGCCATCTGGCCGTACACTTTCACGAACTGTTTGGCCTTGATCTTGAAGTCGATCTTGTCCTTGTCCTCAAGCCCCAGTTCGTCGTTGAACCGCGCGGCTGCCGTATCGATCAGCGGGCTCAGCGTTTGTGCGTCTTCGCCGTCAAAGAATCGCACGCAGAATTGTTCGACCTCGCCCCACTCATAGACGCCTGCCTCGTCGAGCGTCGCCTGCAGCTCATGCAGCATGTTGACATCGGTGGCTTCCGATAACGTGGTAACCGTAAAGAAAGGGTCAAAGGCGTTCTTGATGTCTTCGGTCGAGTTGAAGAAGTCGAGTACGAAAATGTCTTCCGTACGTTTGCCCAGCTTCGGCGCCGACCGGTTCAAGCGCGACAGCGCCTGCACGGCCAGTACCGATTGCAACTTCTTGTCGACATACATGGCGCAGAGTTTCGGCTGGTCGAAACCGGTCAGGTATTTGTTGGCAACGATCAGAAGCCGGAACGCGTTCTCGACGTTCTGGCCATTCAGCGTCATCGGCTTGCCCTTGTCGTCGTAGCCGTCGAAATAGAACCGCGTCTTGTCCTCGGCAAAGCCGTTCAACTCGGCCTCGGTGTAGTTGATCCCGTCGACCTGCTTCTCGCCGGAGAACGCAATCAACACTCTGAACGGGTTGCCGCGGCGTGCCAGTTCGGCCTGTGCCGCCTGGTAGTACCGAATGGCCGCCTCGATGTTCTGCGTGACGACCATGCCCTTCGCCTTGCCGTGCAGCTTTTTCGTATTCACCACGCTGCCAATGAAGTGTTCCACCATGACCTCGGCCTTGGTGTTGATCGTCTGCTGGCTGCGCTCGACGTAGGCACGCAGTTTTTTCTGTGCCTTGGCCGTATCGAAGCGCGGGTTGTCCTCGATGGACTTCTGGATTTCGTAATAACTCTTGTAGGTCGTGTAGTTGGCCAGCACGTCGAGGATGAACCCCTCCTCGATCGCCTGTTTCATGCTGTAGAGATGAAATGGCTTGAACTGCCCATCGGCTTGTTGGGTGCCGAACTTCTCCAGCGTGGTGTTCTTGGGCGTAGCGGTGAAAGCAAAATAGGACGCATTGCCGCGCATCTTGCGTGCCTGCATCGCTGCCAGAATCTTGTCCTGCGGGTCGTCTTCGTCCGGGTCTTCGACAATGCCCATGGCCTTGTTCATCGTGTCGTGGGCCAGGCCGCTCTGCCCGCTGTGCGCCTCGTCGATGATCACGGCAAAGCGCTTGTCGCTCATATCCGCGATGCCGTCGATGATGAAGGGGAACTTCTGGATCGTGGTGATGATGATCTTCTTGCCGTTTTCCAGCGCGGCTTTCAGATCCGCCGAGCGCATCGCGGGTGCCACGATGTTCTTCACCTCGGAAAAATCCTTGATGTTGTCGCGTAATTGCTTGTCCAGCAGGCGGCGGTCGGTCACCACAATCACGCTGTTGAACAGCGGCGCATCCAAGGCACGCGCACCCGGCAGGCCCAGCCGGTCCGGGTAACTTTCGATCAGCTGGTAGGCCGCCCAGGTAATGCTGTTGGACTTGCCGGAACCCGCCGAATGCTGGATCAGATAGCTGTGGCCCACGCCGTATGCCGCCGTGTGGGCCAGCAACTTGCGCACCACATCGAGCTGTTGATAGCGAGGAAAGATCAGGGTTTTCCTGGCCAACGGGTCGGTCTTGCCGCCCTCCAACAACACAAAATGCTGGATGATTCCGGCCAGGCTTGCCGGCTGAAAGACGTCTTCCCAGAGATAAGCCGTCTTGTGGCCGTTCGGATTCGGCGGGTTGCCTGCGCCCTCGTTGTGGCCCTTGTTGAACGGCAGGAAGTACGTCGCCGCACCCGCGAGCCTGGTCGCCATCCAGACATCATCGGTATCGGCTGTCATATGCACCAGCGTGCGCCCGAACTGGAGCAGCGGCTGGCTGGCATCCCGCTCGCGAAGCTGTTTTTGCCCGTGGTAGCGCGCAGTCTGGTGCGTCCAGGCGTTCTTCAGTTCCAGCGTGACGATGGGCAGGCCGTTCAAGAACAGCACCATATCCACCGATTCATTCGGATTCGCCAGGCTGTGATGCACCTGTCGGGTAACACTCCAAATGTTGGCGGCAAAGTTGTCGTGCACGGTTTGCGCAGAACTGGCCAGCGGGGCCGGATACATCAAGGTGAAATGCGCGTCGTCGACTGGTAGTCCCTTCTTCAGCACATGCAGCACGCCTTTTCGCTTCACCAGCTTGTCGAACTGGCCAAGGATCTTGGCCTGCCAGTCGGGTGGGTTGCGGGTCTTGAGCTTGTCCAGCGCTTTGGCTTGAGTGCCTTCCAGGAATTCCCAGAACAAACGCGTATCGAGCGCGAGGGTGGCGTCGAAGTCGGCGGTGCCGCCGATACGGTAAGGGTCGGCCGCCACAACGCCGGCGGCCAGTTCTTCCGAGGTGGCGCCGGCCAGATACCGTTCGACGGCCTGTTCCAGCGCGATTTCCTTGGCATTGCTGACCATCCTCTCCCCCTTAAACAACCTTGATCTTGCCCGTGACCGCCGCATTGATCAGGCTTGTTTTGTATTCCTTGATTGTGGCGATTTGGTCTCGTTTTAGCGAAATTGCCGTATCTATTGTTTGCTCATGTTTTTCTAGGTAAGCAACGATTTTGTTCTGCTCATTTACCGGTGGATATGGCACTTCCATCACGCCTAGTTTGTCGAAATAAATTCGAAGGCGCATTTCCATGATGCCTCGCGAAAAACGTTTTATTTCTAACGAAAATGACTTAGACCGAAAAAGTCGATGATAGAACTGGCCGCTCACCGGCACGTGCCGGCGGAGAATGTCATATGCCGGGCTTGTCACTCCCTCATATTCCGATAGTCCAATCGCCCCCATCCAAGCCAAAAGTTTGTTGACGATAAAATCCCCTTTTTTGACAAGCCAATAACCATCGGTCGTAGAAGCTTTATTACCGCGCTCTTCGAGATCTTTTCTTGGGCGGACGCCGATGTCCGTGTAGATCGATAGCAGCTCGTGACAGTTGTTTTTCTCCGAAGCGTCAGCGACAAGCCGAAAGATTTGCTTGACCTTCCGAACCTCCCAATGCGCGGGGATCTGGCCGATCCAGTCGATGCCGCTGTCCTTCAAGGGGGCGTCGGGGTTGAGGCCGCGGGTAACGGCCTGCTGGATCAGGATCTGCCTGCGCTCTTGCAAAAGCGTGATCTGCTCCTGCTTGATCCGCACCGCCTCATCAATCGTCGCGCATTTCCCATCCAGAAACGCCGCGATGGCGCGTTGCTCGGGCAATGGAGGCAGTAGGAAATCAATATCCTTTAGCTTGTTGCGAGAAAGCTCTACGAATGTTGTCCCCTGGCCCGCAGCCTCAAGGCGTACTTTCAACGACAAGACTAGCCAATAGGAAAAGCTCTGCTCCATTTGGGGCTTGAGGCGCAGGCCCTTGCACCCTTGGTTGAAGCAAAGCTCTTTTCCTGCAACAGCGACGTGCCCTATGGGCGCACGCGACGAAAGGATGATGGTTCCGCTCGGGACGAGCGAAGTTCCGCAGCTCTTGTACCCAGAAAGCGTCAGGTTTCTTTCGCCAAAAAAGACCTCGCGAGATTTCAACTTGCCAAGGTCTGCAGGTCCGACCCAAGAAATGTCTCCGTCCCAGAAATGGAGAGTTCCCGAAGCCGGCGTCGCGCCGTTGACAATGTCAAAACTGGTCCAGATCTTTTGATGGGACCAGCCCTCAATGTTCGCCGCAACATTCATTCCACCGACTCCAACTTCCTCGCCACATCGACGCCCAAAATATCCGCAATCAGCCCGTCGGCTTTTTTCTCCAGCTTGAGAATGTCCTGTGTCACTTCTTCGAGGCTGCGCAGTGGCTTGTGTCGATAGAAATATTTATTGAAGCTGATTTCGTAGCCGATCTTGACACTGTCAAGGTTGATCCAGGCTTCCTCTACATGCGGCTTTACCTCGGCCCGGAAATAGCGGTGGATGCTGTCTTTCAGCGGGATGCTTTCTGAATCGCGCAGGTCGGTCGCGGTCTCGTAGGTGAGATAGCTGCCGTCGGGCTGGGGGTACCAACCGAAATCCGCGAGATCGTCGGTGGTGCAGCCCAGATGGGCAATCAAATCGTCGAGTTCTGTGCGCGATAGCTTGTGCCGCTTGGCGATGACTTTCTCGGCTGTCTCGTCATACCAGCTGACGGCGTTGAGAATGGCGTTTTTCTCGGTGGCTGCCAGCTTGATCTGGTGGGCCTTGATCGCTTTTGCCACGCGGTTACGGAAGGCGTTGAAGTCGGTGGTTTCCTCGGTGCCAATCTCGTCCATGAGCGCGTTGGCGGTGTTCAGCAGATCGCGCAGCTTGGCCCAGTACTTGGTATCGACCAGCTTGCCGCGCTGCTTGGCTTTCAAGGTAATACCCTGCTCCTCGCACCAGGCAGTGATCGCCTTGGCCTGTTCCTTCAGGAAGCCGGGTTGGTAAACGTGCTCGCCGTGTTCGGCCCAGAGCCATTCCATGGGCTCGCGCAGGGATTTATCGAACCGCAAGCCCGCGATGCGCTGGGCGCTGAAACCGGCGCGGCGCCGGTCGGGTCGTTCGATGGTGATTTTGTGATAGCCGAAGTCTTCGTTGTCGAACAGCTGCACGGCGATGCCAACCGGGTCGTTGTTGGCATCAATCTCGCGCTCGATGCGGGCGAAGGCCAGATAGGCATCGGTGATCTGCTGGATGTCGTTTGCAGAGAACTCGCAGTTCTTGTCGCCCAGGTTCTTGCGCAGCTTGCGGTACAGCAGGTTGGCGTCGATCAGTTGTACCCGACCCTTGCGCGCTGCGGGTTTGGCGTTGGTCAGCAGCCAGATGTAGGTGGTGATACCGGTGTTGTAGAACAGGTTGTTGGGCAGCTGGATGATGGTGTCCAGCATGTCGTTCTCGATAATGAAACGACGGATATTGGACTCGCCGCTGCCCGCATCGCCGGTAAACAGGCTGGAGCCGTTATGGATTGAGGCGATGCGAGAGCCGAGCGGGCTGGTGCCCACGGGCTTCATCTTGTTGACCATTTCCATGAGGAACAGAAGCTGGCCGTCCGAGGAACGCGGCGTGGCATCCATGGTTGCCTTCTGGCCCCAGTAGTCGGCGAGATCGACCTGAAAGCGCGGGTCGATGACGTCCTTGCCGTCCTTGATGTATTTGACCTCGCTGCTCCAGCTCTTGCCGTAGGGCGGGTTGGAGAGCATGAAGTCGAAACGCGTAGCCGAAAATTCGTCGGTGGACAGGGTAGAACCGACGCGAATGTTCTCGGGGTTGTTGCCCTTGATCATCATGTCTGATTTGCAGATGGCGTAGGTCTCGTCGTTGATTTCCTTGCCATAGAGATAGACGTCGCCGCGTGCCTGGATTACGCCGCCGGTATCCTTGATGTAGTTCTGCGACTCGGTGAGCATGCCGCCGCTGCCGCAGGCGGGGTCGTAGATCGTCATGACCGGGGGCAGTTGACCCTTGATCGGGTCGAACATGAGGTGCGTCATGAGATGGATGACTTCACGCGGGGTGAAGTGCTCCCCGGCCTCTTCGTTGTTCTCTTCGTTGAACTTGCGGATAAGCTCTTCGAATACATAGCCCATACCCAGGTTGGACAGGCCCGGCAAGGTGTTGCCTTCCGGATCTTCGATATCGTGCGGGGTGAGGTTGATATAGGGCGAGACAAACTTCTCGATGACGTCGAGCAGGACCTGCTTGTCTGCCATGTGGCGCATCTGTTCGAGGAGCTTGAAGCGGGTGATGATCTCCTTGACGTTGCTGCTGAAGCCGTCGAGGTAGTCCTCGATGTTGGCCAGTAGAATCTGCTGGCTGTTCGTGGCAGTGCGCTGAAGCTTTTTGAGCGTCCACTGGCTGGTATTGAAAAACACATAGCCCGACGCTTCCCGAAGCGGCTCGTCATCGAGTTCGATAGCGTGCATCTCTTGCTTCTGGTAGAGCACCTCTTCCAGAACGGCGTCTTTCGTCGGTTCCAGCAGCGTGTCCAGACGCCTAAGGACGACCATCGGCAGGATTACATCGCGATACTTGCCGCGGACATAGACATCCCGCAGGCAGTCGTCGGCGATGCGCCAGACGAACGATACAAGTTGGTTATGGGACTGTTGGTTCATGGTGTCCTGAAATACCTTGTGTTCACTAAAGCTGCGCTGTCCGGCTGGACCGGCTGTGCGGGGCGTGCTCGACGGTTGTCCAGTAATCGCGCGCAAAACACCGTGCCGATGGCCAATAACGCATGGGCAGTCGGTTTGCCGGCCCGTGAGACCTCGCCCGGCTTTTAAGACATCACGCACGAGCAGTTTGTCGTTTAACGTTATGCGTTATATTCTGACTCGCATGATCCGGAGCTTCCGCTGCAAGGATACCCAAACCCTATTTGAGCGTGGCAAGTGTCGACGGTTTTCGGGCATCGCGAAAATCGCCACGCGCAAGCTTGTACAACTGGATAGCGCGCTGGAACTGCGCGACCTGTCTTCGCCGCCGGGCAACCGGCTGGAATTACTCAGCGGCGATCGCGCCGGGCAGCACAGCATTCGGATCAACAATCAGTTCCGGCTGTGTTTCGTCTGGGCTGGCGAACACGCCGAGGACGTACAGATTGTGGACTACCACTGATGGAGGTGTGACATGTTCAAGAACGGAATGCGCCCGATACATCCCGGCGAAATCCTGCGCGAGGACTTCCTGACTGAGTTGGGCATGAGCGCCAATGCACTGTCCAAGGCCTTGAAGGTGCCTGCCCCGCGCATCAACGACATCGTGCGCGAGCGTCGCGGCGTTACCGCCGATACGGCGCTGCGCCTGGCGCGTTATTTCGATACCACACCGCAATTCTGGCTGAATCTGCAGGCGAGCTACGAGCTAAGACGCGCCGAAATTGCCGTGGGCAAACAGATCGATGACGAGGTGGCCGTCAAGACAGACGCGGCGTAGCGGCGTTACTTCAACGCCTCGCGCTCGTTGGGCGGCAGCAGGTTCTTGACGTTCTCCAGCGTATCGGCCTCGCCCAATGGTTTGTCCTGACGCCAGCGAGCGATTCTGGGAAAGCGTACGGCGATGCCGGATTTATGGCGCTTGGAGGCCTGGATGCCTTCGAAATGCAGCTCGAAGACATGATGCGGGGTCACCGAGCGCACCGGGCCGAACCGCTCTTTCGTGTTGCGCCGTATCCAGTGGTCGACCTGGCCGATTTCCTCGTCGGTGAGCCCGGAATATGCCTTGGCGAACGGCACCAGCGCGTCGCCGTCCCAGACCGCAAACGTATAGTCGGTGAGCAGGTTCGAGCGCCGCCCCGAGCCGGGCTGGGCATAGAGCAGCACGGCATCGACCGAGTACGGATCGATCTTCCATTTCCACCAGTCGCCCCGAACCCGTCCGGTGCGATACGGCGAGCCGGCGCGCTTCAATACAAAGCCTTCAGTGGCGTATTCGCGCGACTGTGTGCGCAGGCCGGCCAGCGCGTGCCAGGAGTCGGGGTCGAGCAATTCCGACATCGTAATGCGCGCGTCGACCGCTTCCAGCACTTCGCGCAGGTGTGCACGGCGGGTCTCGATCGGCTCCTCGCGGATATCGCGGCCCCGGTATTCCATCAGGTCGTAGGCGAAAAACCTGACCGGATGCTTTTTCTGCATCGCGGCCGACGGCTTGAGCCGGCCGATGCGCCGCTGCAGGCGGGCAAAGGGCAGCGGCAGCGGATCGCCTTCGGCCCAGGCGAGTATCTCGCCGTCGAGCACGCAGCCGTCGGGCAGCGCAGCCGCGGCGGCCTCGATTTCGGGGAAACGCCCTTCCATCAGATCCTCGCCGCGCGACCAGATATGACATTCGCTGCCACTGTCGCCCTGGCGGCGGATGAGCTGGGCGCGGATGCCGTCCCATTTCCATTCGGCGTGCCAGCCGGACCGGTCGCCGAGATCCTCGATTGCGTCGATCGGCGCGTTCTCGATCGGCGATGCCAGAAAGAACGGATACGGCTGGGCCGCGTCCTCGCCGCGATCCTGCGGGTCGATCAGTCGCTCGAAGAACTCGGGCGTGGGTTGCCAGCGGCCCATCAGGCGGTGCGCCACGCGGGCCGGCTCGATATCGGCGACCTCGGCCAGCGCCCGCGTCACCAGCCGGCGCGACACCCCGACCCGGAAAGCGCCGGTAAGCAGCTTGTTGAGGGTGAAGCGCGCATCGGTGGGCAGTTCACGCCAGTAGTCGTAGAGTCGGGCTTTCTGCGACGCCTCGTCGAGTTTTCTGAGCGGCAGGATGCGGTCTTCCACCCATTGATGCAGCGCCACGTCCAGCCCGGCCTCGCCGGTCTCGATTTCGTCGAGCAGCAGGGTCATGGTCTCGGCCGAGTCGCCGACCGCCGAATAGCTTTCCTCGACCAGCCACATCGGCATGTCGATCAGTTCGGCCACCCATTCGCGCAGCCGCGTGCCCGGAATCAGGCGCTTGATACGGCGCCCGCACAGAAACGATACCGCCCAGGCCGCATCCGCCGCGGGCGCGCTGACGAAATAATCGCGCATGGCGGCGACCTTGTCGTTGATCGCAGTGGTCGCATCCAGGCGCGTATAAAGCGTGGTAAATCGGCGCATCAGGCGGCCATCGTTCGCAGGCGCGGCGTCATCGCCGCCTGCTTGGCATAACTGCGATTGAACGACGCATGGCACATGGATCGATCATACGCCGCGGCAGGTCGGATCGATGCGTATGCCGCTTGATTACGCAGGAGTCGACGGCATATTCAGTGGCCAGCTTCGATAGCCGCAGGCGCTCTACCCAGCGCCGCTTGCGGCCCACAACACAAGCGCAACGCAGGAAATTCGGCATGCAGAGATTTCAGGACAAAGTAATCGTGATCACCGGCGCCGGGTCTGGCATCGGTGCCGCCACCGCCTGGCGCTTCGCTGACGAAGGCGCGAACGTAGTGCTGGTCGGCCGGACCGCGGACAAACTGGAAAAGCTTGCTGCCACCCTGCCTTGTCAGGGCCAGAAAGTGCTCATACGGCCGACCGATGTCGCCGACGCCGATCAGGTCAAGAGCCTTTTCGACGAGGTCATCGACACATTCGGCCGCCTTGACGTGCTGGTCAACAACGCCGGCACCGCGGTTCAGGGCAAGCTCGCCGAAGCCAGCGACGACGACTGGCGCAAGGTCATGTCCACCAACGTGGATGGCGTGTTCTATTGTTGCCGCGCGGCCCTGCCGCATCTGCTCGAATCGAAAGGCAACATCGTCAACACTTCATCGGTGTCCGGCCTCGGCGGCGATTGGGGCATGAGCATCTATAACACCAGCAAGGGCGCGATCAGCAACCTCACCCGCGCGCTGGCGCTGGATCACGGCGGCGACGGCGTGCGCGTGAATGCAGTGTGTCCAAGCCTGACCCGCAGCGAACTCACCGCCGGCATGTTCGACAACGACGAGTTGATGGCCAAGTTCGCCGAGCGCATGCCCATGGGCCGCGCCGCGGAGCCCGAGGAAGTCGCCGACGTGATCGCCTTTCTGGCCAGCGACGACGCCCGCTTCGTCAACGGCGTCAACCTGCCGGTCGACGGCGGGCTGAGTGCCTCCAACGGGCAACCCAGGCTGGGTTGATTCAGTCGCGGTTGTGATTGATGCGCCGCTGCGTCTTGTCGAGACGCAGCGGCGTAATACTCAGCTGATCAACTGCAGCTCAAGCCCCGGCACGCGTCGAAAGACATTGTCGTTGGTCAGGAATACATTATGACCCGGCAGGCTCGACGCACTCGCGGCCTGCAGGGCATCCGGCGTTTTCAGGCCGTGAACGGCACGAATCCGGGCGGCTTCGAGTACGACCTCCCGCGACATCGGCACGTGGATGAGATCGCGTCGCGAGAAGAACCGTTCGTAGCGCGCCAGCGTGGCCACATCCTGCTCTCGCAGCGGCTTCACGCGACATTCCAGCAGGCTGAGTTCGCTTACGGCGTGACCCCGATGTTGTCGATCCAGGCTATCCAGCAACGGAATCAGACGGTCGAGCCAAGGCGTTGCGCCTTCCACGAAATAGATGATGGCGCAGGCATCCCAGAAGACCATCAGCCGGTGGAATCAGTACCCGACCAGCTGGCCCGTTCCTCGGCGATCTGGGCATCGATTTCGGCAGGCGTGCGGGTACCACGCCATTCCCGACTATGGATGAGCTCGCGCATGGAACCCCGAGCGTAGTCTGCGATGACGGGCGGCGCTTGGGTCTGGCGGTCGCTCGACACGCCCAATCGCTGCAGCACGTAGGCGCGCATGCTCAGGCCTTCGATCGAGGCCTGGGCCTTGATTTGCTGATGCAGCGATTCCGGCAACTCAATGCTCAAGCGGCGCATGGCGACACCCTGCGAATAATGTACAAATGAACATTATCACAACAGCCCGGCCTGTGGAGCACGCGATCTGAGCGAACCCGACATCACCGCAGGTGCGGTCAGGCGGTCTGTTCCAGCCCGGCGTTGTTCTGGTCGAACACACGATCGGCGCGGTAGGAACTGCGTACCAGCGGACCGGAAACCACTTCCAGGAAGCCGCGGGCCAGACCCCACTGGCGATACTTCTTGAAGTCTTCCGGCGGTACATAGCGCTCGATCGGCAGGTGATTGACCGTGGGCCGCAGATACTGGCCGAAAGTGACGATATCGACGCCGATGGCGGCCAGATCGTCCAGCGTCTCGGCGATCTCGTCCTCGGTTTCGCCCAGACCCAGCATCACACTGGTCTTGGTAAGCACGTCCGGCCGATGTTTCTTGGCATGGGCGAGCACGTCCAGCGTCTGCTCATAGCCGGCACGGGCATCGCGGACCACGTGGGTCAGGCGCTTGACGGTTTCCACGTTCTGGGCGAAAACCTCGAGGCCGGAGTCGACCACTTTTTCCACATGTTCCGGCACGCCGCGGAAATCCGGCGCCAAGGCTTCCACGCGGGTTTTCGGGTTGCGGGCCTTGATCGCCTGCACGCAATCGGCGTAGTGCTGGGCACCGCCGTCGGGCAGATCGTCGCGATCCACCGAGGTGAGCACGATGTAGTTCAGGTCCATGATCTCGACCGATTCGGCACAGTGCTCGGGCTCGTCGGCGTCCAGCCAGCCACGCGGATTGCCGGTATCCACGGCGCAGAACTTGCAGGCGCGGGTGCAGACATCGCCCATGATCATGATCGTGGCGGTGCCGTGGCTCCAGCACTCGCCGATGTTCGGGCACATGGATTCCTCGCAAACCGTGGCCAGCTTGTGCTCGCGCACATTCTGCTTGACCTCGGCGTACTTGCCGCCGCTGGGCAGGCGCGCGCGCAGCCAGTCCGGCTTGCGCCCGATCGGCACCGCGGCGGCTTTCTTGCTCGCCTTCATGCCGTTCTTGATCGCGCGGGTGCCGTTGGGCTTGTCGATCTTGCTGCCCGTGACAACGGGTATGCCTTTGAAATCACTCATGCCGTATCGCCGTGCTGTTCTGCATAACGTTCGCTGCCCGCAATCTTAACACCCGCTGTTTGCCGGCCGGTCGCCGCCTGTTCCTACAGTGCGGCCTTGCGGCGCGCTTGCAAGCATCGGCCGCCGGTCAGCCACCGTACAGCCGCGACGCTGCTAATATCCGCCGGCGCTGCGGCCGATACCGCTCAAGCCTCACCCCTGCCGTCCCTGATCAAGCCGGAGAAAACAAGCCGCGTGGCCACCGACGTTTCCAGCAAGCAGCCCGACTCGAGCGCAGTCGACCGCCTGACCCAGCGCGCCACGGGCAGCCGTATTTTCCGGCTCGCCTATCGCTACCGGCGCGCCGTGCCGTTTGTATCGTTTGCGATGGGTGCCGCCAGCTTCTTTCTGGTCGAACGCCAGGCGCAGCTGGCGCAATGGGTCACCGGGCTGATGCTGCTGGGCTGGATCGCGCTGTTGTTCGAGGGCCTGCTGTGCCGTCTGCTGGCACGCTGGTTCGGCGAACGCGTGCCCCAGATGGCGGTGCGTTTCGCGGCCCAGAGCCTGCATCAGGAAACGCTGTTTTTCGTGCTGCCATTCTTTCTGGCGACCACGACCTGGCTGAGCGGCCAGGCGCTGTTCACAGGTATGCTGATCGTGGCAGCGGCCGCGTCGACCGTCGACCCGATCTACCTGCACGGCATCGCGGAACGCCGCTGGCTGTTTCTCGGCTATCACGGCTTCACCCTGTTTGTGGCGATTCTCGCCGCCGGGCCGATCATGCTGTCGCTGACCACCGGCCAGAGCGTGGCGCTGGCCTCGATTGCCCTCGGTGTATGCGCCCTGCCCAGCTTCAACGACGCCGTGCAGGCCCGGCACTGGTCGCGCTGGTTCTTGCTGGCGGGGCTGTCGATCGCGATGGGCGCGCTGAGCTGGTTCGGGCGCTACTGGATCCCGCCGGCCACCCTGCGCGCGACCGACCTCGCCATCACCACACAGATGGACGTGGCGAATCGCAAACCCGGCAGCGATCACGACGAGTTCGCACGTGCCGCGCTCGGCGCCGATGGCCTGTATGCATTCTCGGCGATCAAGGCGCCGCGTGGCCTGCATCAGCAGGTGCTGCACGTGTGGTCGCACGACGGCAAGGTCGTGGACCGGATCCCGCTCGAGATCGTCGGCGGCGACCGCGAAGCCGGCTACCGCGCCTGGAGTCACAAGATGTCGCTGGGTAAAGACCCGACCGGTGACTGGCGCGTAGCGGTGGTCACCGACGACGGCCAGCTCATCGGCGCGCTTCGGTTCGAGGTGCGTTGACGCGATTCAGCCCGCGCGCGAATGCAAACCCCGCAGGCGTGACAAAAGGCTTGGCTAACGGGCGCTCGCTTACGCGCCGAGATCGGTGTCTTCGCTGTCCTCGTCGCCGCTGTCGATGACGCCGTCGTTGATCAGCGCAAGCGTCACCAGCCGGGCATACAGGGATTCGCGCCAGCTGCGCGGCCGGGCCAGATCCATGCGTTCCAGATAGGGCTGGGCCGACGACGGCAGACTGGCGAGTATCGAGGCATGCCGGGCCAGACGGCCGAAAATGGCAGTCGGCGAGCCGCCCTGCAGTTTCTTGAGCGCGCCGATGAGCTCACGTTCAATCTCGGTGAAATCGCTGCCGTAGGGATAAGCGGCAAAACGACCGGCCTGCTGCTGTTCGGCAAACAGCGCCGCGATGTTTTCCGGCGTGTTGTTTCGGGCCTGCACGGGAATCTGATAATCCTGACGCAGCTTGCCGGCGGCCACCGCCGCGCTGCGCAGATCGTCCTGGAAACGCGCGTCGGCGATTTCGATCATCGCCGTGGCGATCTGCTCGTCGGTCTTGCCGCGCAGATCGGCCACGCCGTATTCGGTGATCACGATATCGCGCAGATGGCGCGGAATGGTGGTGTGGGCGTAGTGGGCCACGATATTGGATTCCGGCCCGTCGGACGAGTTGCGCACCGCGCGCACGCAAATGATCGAACGCCCATCGACGAGTTCCTGCGCCTGGGCCACGAAATTGTATTGACCGCCCACGCCCGACAGCACCTGCCCGCTCTCCAGACCGTCCGAGGCGATCGCCCCGGACAGCGTGGCCTTGATCGCGGTATTCACGAAGCGTGCCTCGCGGCGCTGTACGCGCCGGAGCGCTTCGCCGCCGTAGAGATGATTGATCTGGCCGACGCTGGTCATGTGAAACAGTTCGCGTTCGTCGTCGGTCAGATCGTGCAGCGATTGATAGAAGCCGTTCGGCCCGAGAAAGAAACCGCCGTGCACCAGCGTCGCGCCCTTGAGGCGCGTGCCGAGACAGCGCGCATCGATCTGTGCCCGCGCGGCCTCGTCGTCGAGATCGGCCGCGATCGGGTCGCCGCCGTCGCCGGCGTCCAGCTGCTTGTCACCCCAGCGGACGTCCTCGTGAAAAACGCCGAAATGCTTCAGATAAGCCACGTCGTCGCCGTTGAGATCCGGCCGGACCGCGCCTTGCCGGCGTAGCGCCGTGAGTGTATCGGCGCTGACGGTTTCGTCGATGCTGCCGGCGTCGAGCAGTGTCTGGAGCGGGATATCGTCGTAGACCACGCGCTTGATCACGCCGGCGCGATACATCTGCATATAGGCATCGACGAGCATCTCGGTACAGCCGTAGAGGCCGCGCTCGAACGGCGCGAGACCGCCGATGGTGTCCACCAGCGCGCGTTCGTCGCGTGGCTGGTTCATGGCCGCGACCAGGGCGCGATAATCGTCGTTATGGTTTTCGCGCAGATCGGCGCAATAGGCGATGGCATCGGACAGCGAGCCGATCCCGATCTGCAGCGTGCCGCCATCGGCCAGCAAAGTGGATACGCGCAGACCGATGGCGTAATCCGCGGGGGCCACCGGCATGGCCGGTGCACCGAACGGCTTGAATGTCGCGGCTTCGCCTTCGAAGATCGCATCCGCGAGCGACGCATCCACCAGGGCGCTGCGCGTCATCATCGGCATTTTCGCGTTCAACTGACCGACGACGAAAAGCGGCGTGCCCGCCGCCCGCGCGGCCTCGACCACCGGGATCAGATCGAGCGTGACGTCGGTGTTGCTGGACAGCGAGAACTCGTCCGCATGGCGTCCCGGCGCGCCCATCTGCATGAGCACGTTGACTCCGGAGTTGATGATGTCGCGCGCTGCATGGGTGTAGTTCACCGACCGGTAATTGCGCTGGGCATCGTCGTTGCCCAACATCGCGCCCGGCTGAAAGAAGAACTCGGAGACGGTGACGTTATCCGGCAGCGCGCCGGCCTTCTGGTCGCGTACATAGTCGAGGCCGGGGTAATCCTCGAACACGCGCGCGACGATCGGGGCCATGATCCGGCGCTCGAGTTCACTGGACGCAACCGGCAGATCCAGCGACAGCGCGGTGAGAAAACTCAGCTTGATCTGCGGATTCGCGCGGGCGCGGGCATACAGCGCGTTCATCAGGGTGGCTGGCTTGCCCAGCCCCAGCGGCGCACCCACGCGGATATCGGTGCCGACGGTCTCGATCAGCCAGTCGATCGTGGCTTCGGCGTCGGTGAAACGCTGCGGGCGTTGGGTCATGGAATGGTTCCTGTCAGGCCGCCGTACTCGCATTGCTGGCATAGCGCTCGATATATTCGGCCGGCACCTTGACCGACAGCGCGCCGGGCAACACCCGGAACGTGGCGGGCGTTTCGGTGAGGATTTCGCCGTCGGTGTTGATGGGCATGGGCTGGCCGGTGCTCACATGAAACTCCGTGCCCTCGAGCAGTTGCACGCCCTGCACCGACTTGTCGGGCCCGCGCACCAGCGAGGGCAGCATGCCGATAAGCTTGCCCAGCGACTGCGGCTTGAGGCTGTAGAGATCGAGCCGGCCGTCGTCGAGCGCGGCATCGCTGGCCACCGCCAGGCCGCCACCGAAGTAACGCCCGTTGCCGATCGCCAGCTGAATCGAATGCAGTTGGTGGCGCTCGTCGCCACAACGCACCTCGACATCGAAGGCCTCGGTATCGCGATAGGCCGAAAACACGTTGGACGCATAGCCCAGCGCGCCGAACCAGCGCTTGGCCACGTCCGAGCGATATTCGCAGGCACGTACGGCCAGGCCAATGCTGGCGACATTTACAAAATAGATGTCGTTGCACTGGCCCAGATCCACCGGGTGCACCACGCCGTCCACGACGTTCCGGCAGGCGCCTTCCAGGTCGGTCGGAATGAGCAGCGTGCGGGCGAAATCGTTGGCCGTGCCCAGCGGCAGAACGCCCATCGGCTTGCCCGAGCGCAACACCGAGGCCGCGGCCAGATTGAGGGTGCCATCGCCGCCGCCGAGAACGATCGTGTCGACATCGTCGGCGTACTGGTCGATTTCTTCGGCGACGTCTTCTGGCTTGGCGAAATCACCGAGAAGCACGTCGACGCCCAGCCCTTCGAGGGTATCGCGGGCAGCCTGCGCGTTGGCTTCGCCCTGACGGGATTGACGATTGATCAGAAGGAGCGCGCGCAGAAGAGCCACCGTATTGAAGAAAAGGCGATGCCTAAGCGTAAGCGCGTGTCCGTGACGGCGCAATGAATCAGAAACGATGCGGTGCTGGCCAGCGCGCGCCGTTTGCGCCAAGCTGGATGAAAACCACTCAACCCGGCATTCATTTATGCAGAGTTTCGTTCAACGGATGATCGGCGCGGCCAAGCTCGACGTGCCGACCTATGAAGAAGTCGAACACGACAGCGGCGCCACCGGCCAGGCGGCAATCGTGGTTGTGCTCGCCGCCATCGCGACCGGCATCGGCGCGATGGCCGGCGGCAGCATCAAGCTGTTTCTGTTCGCCGCCATCGCCGCCCTGCTCGGCTGGCTGATCTGGGCCGCGATCATCTGGGTCGTGGGCACCAAGCTGTTGCCCGAGGCCCAGACCGAAGCCGACCTCGGTCAGTTGCTGCGTACGCTTGGCTTTGCCGCCTCGCCCGGCCTGCTGCGCATCTTCGGTTTCCTGCCGGTGATCGGCGGCCTGGTCTTTCTGGTGGTCAACATCTGGATGTTGGTCACCATGGTGATCGCCGTGCGTCAGGCGCTGGACTACAACAGCACCTGGCGGGCAGTAGGCGTCTGTCTGATCGGCTGGCTGGTGCAACTGCTGATTCTCGGCCTGCTTGGCGGCGCGGCCAGTCTGGGCATGAGCGGCGCCCCGGGCGCCCCGGCCGTCTAGATTGCTTGAACGACGCGGCGGACAGCCGTCGCGTCGAACAGGCAATCGAGCAGACGCAGCTGACGGGCGGCGCTGTCGGCCTGCATCAGGTCCATATACAGCGCCGGGTGCGGCGGGCGGCGTTCGCACAGCCAGCCGATATGTTTGCGCGCAACGCGCAGGCCCTGGCCTTCGCCGTAAAAGTCGTGAATCTGTTCGACCAGGCCGAGCAGGATCTCGCGCTCCTCGGCCAGATCGGGCGGTGCCGGCGCGCGCCCGGTGAGGCGTTCCACCGCGATCTCGCGAAACAGCCAGGGCCGGCGGCAGGCGGCGCGCCCGATCATCAGCCCGTCGGCGCCGGTGGCCGCGAGCACCGCCCGCGCCTTGGCGGGCGAGTCGACGTCGCCGTTGGCCCAGACCGGGATCGACACCGCCTGCTTTACGGCCGCGATTGTGGCGTATTCGGCCACGCCGCGATAATGCTGGTCACGCGTGCGCCCGTGCACGGCGAGCGCGGCGATGCCGGCTGTCTGTGCGATACGCGCGATCGCCACGGCGTTGATTCGATCGGTACTCACCCCGGTGCGCATCTTGAGCGTCACCGGCACCGGGCTGGCCGCGACCACGGCATCGAGAATGCGGGCCACCCGGTCGATATCGGCCATCAGCGCCGAACCGGCGGCCTTGCGGCAGACCTTCTTGGCCGGACAGCCCATGTTGATATCGATGATATCGGCGCCTTCATCCGCGTTCAGGCGTGCGGCGTGGGCCAGATCGGCCGCATCGCCGCCGGCGATCTGCACGATTCGCGGCGCGTTCTCGCCGCTGTGATCCAGGCGCAGACGCGACTTGCGGGTCGCGCGCAGGGCCGGGCGCGCCGACACCATTTCCGCCGTCGTCGAGGCCGCACCCAGCGTTCGGCACAGCTGGCGAAAGACACGGTCGGTCACCCCGGCCATGGGCGCGGCCGCGAGTCCGTTGGCGAATTGATAACCGGCGATCTGCATGGCGGCGTATTGTAAGGCACAGGTCGTTATTATCGACGCAGGCACACGGTTTCAGGGGCGCGACCGCACTTGGACTGAACGTAAACGTGTTATTTTTTAGCCAAACGGTTCCATCCAGGATACGACTGCATGAACAAGATGAACGCGCCCTTTGCCGCCCTGCCTGTTGCCATCACGCTGGCGCTGATTCTGGGCGTCGCTACGATCAGCGGCTGCTCCAAGGACCCGCAGGAGAAATACAACGACGCGATCGAGCAGTTGAAGGATGCGCGCGCCTCCCGCGATGACGCGCAGGAACAGCTCAAGTCGCAGAAAGACAAGATCGCCGATATGCAGGAAGAGCTGAACGAGGCCAAGGCCAAGCTCGCGGAGGCAGGTCAGGGCGTCGACAGTGCAAACCAGGCGGTCGACAAGACCGTCAACGACGAAGTGCTGTTCCGCACGATCCAGCGTGAACTGCTCGACAAGAAGACCTTCGACAAGGCCGCCATTTCGGTAGGCGTACAGAACCGTGTGGTCACCCTCAGCGGCAACGTACCGGACGAGGACACCCATCAGCAGGCGCTCAAGGCAGCCCGCTCACAGGCTGGTGTCAAGAACGTCGTCGACCAGCTGCAGGTTCAGGATGCCGAAGCCGAGAAGAAACAGGCGCAGAGCGACAAACAGCCCGACCAGGGCTAAGCAATGTTGACGCTCGCTTTCTGGCTGCTGCTGGTCGCCGCCCTCGGCGGTCTGACCATGGCCACGCTCGACGGCGCGACCCGGCCGTTGCGCCTGGGCCACGGCGCGATCGCCGGGCTCGGCCTGCTCGCGCTGCTCGTGGGCGCGCTCATGGCGCCCGGCACGCTGGTATGGACAGCCTTCGGCCTGCTTGCGGTCGGCTTCGGCGCGGGCGCAGTGCTGTTCGGCGTGGTCTGGCGTGAGAGCGCACCGCCGCGCCTGCTCATCATCGGTCACGGGCTGATCAATGCGCTGGGCGTAGTCCTGCTCGGCGTGGCCGTATTCAGCTGAGGATATGACCTAGCCGGGCGGTCTTCTGCTGCCGTTCCGGCCCAGCGGCGCGACCTCTTTCTGGAACGCCCGGATCGCCCGGGCGGCCTTGAGTTCGGCCTTGAGGTGGCCGAACAGGCCCCGCCACAGCGGCATGCGCCAGTCCGCTTCCAGACCGCGGCCCATGCGCATCAGCTGCATGTAGTACCAACCCATCTGGGAAAAGATATTCAGGAAACGCAGTGACGCGATCCGGGAGCGCGCCCCGAGCACCCCGCGGCCGTAGGCGAGCCCTTCTCCGGCAGCACTCGCCTGTGTCGTCGTACCCTCGAACAATCGGGCAACGAAATGGGTATCCACGCACAGCGGCCGGGCCAGGCCGATCATGTCGGTATCGCCGCTGTCCAGCGCCGCCACCATCGCCGCGCGTGAGCGAAAACCGCCGGTTACCATCAGCGGCATGGATGCCTCGCGACGGATCAGGGCGGCATATTCGAGGAAATAGGCTTCGCGCTGCTGCGTGCTCTCGCGCTGTTCGTCTTCGGCGGTCTCGGCATCGCCCTCGTGCCCGAGCAGGCGCGGCTGTTCGTAGCTGCCGCCGGAGATCTCCAGCAGATCGAGCTCGCAGTCGCCCAGCCAGCGCACCACCTGCAGGCAGTCGGCGTTGGAGAATCCACCCTTCTGGAAGTCGGCGGAATTGAGCTTCACCGCGACGGCGAAATCCGGCCCGACCGCGGCGCGCACCGCCCGTACCACCTCGAGCAGCAGCCGGGCACGATTCTCCAGGCTGCCGCCGTAGGCATCGCTGCGCCGATTGGTGACCGGCGACAGGAATTCGCTGAGCAGATAGCCGTGCGCGGCATGGATCTGCACGCCGTCGAAGCCGCAAGCCTGGGCGACCGTGGCCGCGTGTACGAAACGCGCGACGATGGATTCGATATCGGCCAACGACAGCGCGCGCGGCCGGCGATAGGCGCCCAGCAGCTTGAGCCCGACGGCCGACGGCGCCACCGGTTTCGGCGAGCAATAGAACGGCGCCTGGCGCCCCGCGTGTGACAGCTGCATCCACACCCGGTTGCCAGCGACGGTGGCGGCCCGGGCCCAGCGGCTGAGCGCATCACGATCGGCGGCGCCATCGATGACCACGTTACCGGGACGCTCCAGATCCCAGCGGTCGATCTGTACGTTGCCGGTGATCAACAGGCCGGCGCCACCGCGCGACCAGCGCTCGTAGAGCGTGTCGAGCGCTGGCGTGGCGTTCATGCGCGCGTCGGCCAGGCCCTCGGTCATTGCCGCCTTGGCGAGACGGTTGGGCAACTGTTGTCCGCAGGGCAGGGTCAGCGGTTCGCGCAGGCGCCCGATCGCGGTCCGATCGGCGTCGGCAAGCGCATGCAAATCAAGTGTATCGTTCATGCCCGCCAGCATACCGTGGCGGGCGTGCCGGTCGCTTATCGCCCGGCCACCGTATACAGCGCATGACTGGCGTGACTGTCCGGCTCCCAGAGTGCGAGTGCATCGTCGATGGCGTCGCGCTCGATCAACGGTGCGCGGTCGGTGGCCGCGGTGACGAATGCGGTCTCGATCACCCGGATCAGCGCGCGCGTGTTACCGCGCCAATCGCAGCTTCGCACCGCCTGCCAGGCCGCGTGCGACAGGCCGGCGGGGGCGATCCAGGTGGTCGAGCGTCTGCGCATGTTGTTGAGCGTGGCCGCGAGCACCGCGACCAGATCCTCCTGGCGCACGGCCAGGTCCGGCAGATGCAGGATCTGCGCGCCCAGCCGCGCGTGCTCATCCATGTTCACCGAGGCGATCAGCGTGTCCCAGTTGCGATTGGAGGCGAACACGAGGGCGCAATCCAGCGGGCGCTTGGCCGAGGCGCCGTAGGGCAGGTATTGATTGGAGTCCAGTGCTTCCATGAGCACTTCCATCACCGAGCCGGACACGCCGTGCGATTCGTCGAGAAAACACACCCCGTCCCGCGCATGCGAAAACGCGCCGGTACGCGAGCCCGCGCCGGCGAAGGCGCCGGAGACATGACCACACAGCAGCGACTTCATCGCCGCCTTGTCGTCGGTGGCCTCCGAGCTCAGATTGACGGTGACGAAGTTGCCGCGCTCGCGACACAGATAATAATAGTAGGCCAGCGAGGTCTTGCCCGCGCCCGGCCCGCCGAGCAGATAGATCCGCGAGATATTGTTCGCGGCGAGTTCGGCGAGATACGCCAGTAGCCCACGCAGCTGCGGGCTGAGACAGAAGAAATACTTGTGCTCCGCGGTCTCCACCTCGGTGGATATCGGCATGGCGATGATATTGGGCTCGACCACCGGCTCGAGATACCCCGGCAGCCGCGCAATGATCGCGTCCGGATCGCGGTCGACGATAAGCCGCAGACCGTGGACATTGTCCTCGCGCGCCGCGTCCGCCAGCCAGCCGCCGAACTCGGTCAGCCGATCGGGAGACAATCCCACCACAAGCACCGGCAGCCCGTCCGAGCGTTGCGCGCGCTGGGCACGCACGTCCGCGGCCAGCCGCTCGAGTGTGGCAATCTCGGGAAAAAGCGCAAAGACGGCATCCACGGCCGGGGCCTGCGAAAATCTGTCGGGCAGAATCTGCGCGATCTGTGGTGCAATGCCGTCGGCGATACGCTGCTGCAGTGCCTGATTCTGTGCCAGACGCAGTTCGACATGCACCGCGACACGGCTTTCGCCCGCAACGGAGTTGTCCGATCGATTGTGTTTCTCGCCCCCGAACATCGTTGCCTCCTTGCTGCCGCGGCGCGCCTCGTCATCCCGGCCGTACGGACCGCGCCGTGGCACCAAAGCGTATGAACGGCGTGCGCACAGGCGCGAGTTTCAGACTGTGGTGTGTACTGATTCTTCTCGTTATCGGCGGCTGCAGCGCGACCGACAGCCCCGAGGCGCGCTTTGACGACTATCTGTCGCGACTGGCGCGCACCCTGGATGTCTCGTCACCGTCTTCGCAGGCGCCTCCGCGCCTGCGCTACCCGGACAAGCGCAGCCTGCAACTGGTCATCGAGACCCCGCGCACCGGCTGGATCGGGCTGTTCCAGCTGCACCGCTGCGGGCTGGTCAATCTCGTGTCCGAACGCAACAGCATCCTCGGGCGCGTGGCACCACCCCAGGATCGCCTGGCCTATGAATCACGCCTGCTGGCAGGCCTGAAACAATGCCGGACCGAGCTCGACAGCAAGGAGGATACGGCCGACGACCGGGACCTGCGCCGGCAGCTCGACGCACTCATCGAGATCAAACGTCGGGCAGTGCCGCGTATTTTCTGGAACCTGACCCTGGCCGACGATGCCATGGCGCATCTGTTCAGCGTCGCGCCCCCGCCGCTGGGGCTAAAGGCCAGCGCGCTGGGCCGTGCCAGCCGGCAGGCATTGACCCGGCTCGCGGACGCCGGTCGCACCCTGGCCGAGGGCGGGTTACTGGACGCGTCGGCGCTGTCGAAGAGTTACGAGATTCTGGAGGGCTCCACCTACGGCGGCCAGCTGCAGAGCGCGGCGCTCGTCGCCGTCGCCCGTCTCGACGCGGCGACCGCGATGCTGCAACAACGCATGGCACGGCGCCCGATCTGCTTCAACGCCCAGCCCAATCGCCGTGCCCGCACGCTGTACACGATCCTGCGCGAAGTCTACGGCCCGAACGTGCAGTCGTATCTGGCCGATCTGGTGCGCGCGGGACGCGAATGGCGTGCGGCGGTCGCATCGCTTGTGGACGCGCAGCAGGTCGCCCCGAGGCCCGCGTTCACCGCTTATGAAACGCGTACCCTGTCCGCGAAAACAGGCGTATGGGCGGCGCTGGACACCGCCATCGTGCGGCATACGAAAAGCTGGCAGGACGCCATGGGCCAATGCAATCTGATGCCGGGCGAATAATCCCCAGCCGGCAACCATTACGCTCGGTGATTACCTGATCGCGCGCTCGGCCGGTTGCATCGCCCGTTGGGCCGGCTCGATCGCACGCGCCGACGGGTCACGCCCGAATCGGTCGATGCGGTCGGGCTGTGCACGCCGCCGACCCCGATCATGGCCACCGTGGAAACCGCGGCGCCGATCATCGCGGTGGCCACGGCCATCGGCGCGATAGGGATTCGCGTAGCCGTTGATCCGCGGCGCGGCCGGCACGCTGGTGGCGCCGTAGGGGCCGTAGGCGCCCGGGCCGTACTGCTCGATCACGCGACCGTTGCCGCGCCCGTAGCCGTGGCGGGGCGATACGATCACGCCGGGCGCGGGATAGCTGTATTCCTCGTAGCGATAGCCGCTCGACGGGCCGAAGACCTCGGTGCGGCGCTGGCTGTCGTATTGACCGAACGGCGTCGAGCGATGTTGCTGATCGAGAATCACGATTCCGGAATTGTCGGCGGCGATCGCCGCGCCCGGCAGAGTGAACGCAGCGGCAATAAGAACAGAGACGAGTATTCTGCGGCGAGTTCGGCACATCACGACACCTCCGACCATGCGGATCTTGACGGTCCGAGTATCCTAAAAAATCCGTGAATGGCGTGTGAACACAGGCGATAATCGCGTCAGCACTGAATTAAGGCGGGGTTCAGGGCTTTCCAGCTAATTTCGGGCTCTAATCACGGGACCAATCGATGCACTCTTCTCCTGTATACAACAAGCGCCGCAGCACATGGATGGCCGCCCTGGCCAGCTTCGGCATGGCCGCCGCCACGCTCAGCGGCTGCGCCAGCAATCCCAAGCCCGACGTGGATCCGATCTTCACCGCCGTGCCCGGCGGGCGCTACGACTGCTATTACCAGCAGGACGATCGCAATGTTGTGGTCAAGGGCGCCACCGGCACCGCCGGGCAGGCCGTGATCGGCGGCGCCGCGGGCGGCCTGCTGGGTAACCAGTTCGGCAGCGGCAGCGGTCGCGATATCGCCACCGGCGTGGGTGTGGCCGCGGGCGTCGCCGCCGGGGCCTGGAACGCCAATCGCATGAAGACGAATCGCATCAATGACTGCCAGCAGCAGCAACAATCACGGCAGCCTCAGCAACAAAGCGGGTATCGGTATCAGGGCAGCTAGGCCGACGGCCCACGTGCCGGCGGTACGCTCGTGCCCGATCCCGCTCCCACGATGAGATACCGCCGCTCCAGCATCCACCGGATGGCTGCCTTGTGCCTGCTGTTGCTGGTGACGGCAACGGCATTGCCCTCCACGGCCGTTGCCCAGACCGGCAGCGCGCTGCGTGCCCCGTTTGCCGAAAGCGCCGGACCCGGTAAGGATCGTGGACACAAGAAGGCCGCCAAGAACGAAGATCGTCGCCTGCCGCCGAACGTCGCCCCCGGCGAGGCAGCGCAGCGCGCCAGCCGTGAGTACGGCGGCCGGGTGCTCAACGTGGTACTGGAAGACGGCCCCGGCGGCCCGTATTATCGGGTCAAGCTTCTCGATGGGGGACGTGTGCGCGTGGTGCACGTGGAGGCAAGGCGCTAGATACGGAATCAGCGCCGGCCCCTGCGTCGACCGGGCTGCCAATCGAAAAATCAAGGAGTCTCATGCGAGCACTGGTAATCGAGGACGACGTCGATCTGCGCGAACAGATCTGCGCGCAGTTACGCAGCGACGGATTCGCGGTGGATGCGACCGGCGAGGGTGAAGAAGGACAATTCTTCGCTCTGGAATACCCCGTCGATATCGCGATCATCGATCTCGGCCTGCCCGGCCCCACCGGTCTCGACATCATCCGCGATGTGCGCGAAGCCGGGCTCGACTATCCGATCCTGATCCTGACCGCGCGCAGCCGCTGGCAGGACAAGGTCGAAGGCCTGGAGACCGGGGCCGACGATTACGTGGTCAAACCGTTCCAGCCGGAAGAACTCACGGCGCGTATCCAGGCCCTCGTGCGGCGTTCGCGCGGCTGGGCCCAGCCCAAGCTCGAGTCCGGCGATATCGTGCTCGACACATCGCGCCAGGAAGTGTTCGTCGCCGGCCAGACAGTGGAGCTCACCGCCTATGAATATCGCGTTCTCGAGCATCTGATGCTGCACGCGGGCGAAGTGGTGTCCAAGACCGCGCTCACCGAGCATATCTACGAAGAGAACGCCGAACGCGACTCCAACGTGATCGAGGTCTTCGTACGCCGCCTGCGCGCAAAACTCGACCCCGAGGGCACCCTCAAGCCGATCGAGACGTTGCGCGGCCGTGGTTATCGCCTGGCCCGTGACGATCGCGACACGAGCGCAGCCGGGACGTGATGAATTCGCTGCGGGCGCGGCTGCTCGCCGCTACCGCGGTACTGCTGCTGGCCTTCATCGTACTCACCGGCGTGGCCCTGGAAACCGCGGTCAGCGAGCGCGCGGACCAGGCAGAACACGATCGCCTGCAGGGGCTGAGCTACGCTCTGCTCGGCAGTGCCGAGATCACCGACGACGGCAGTTTCAAGCTCGCCCCGCGCGTGCTGCCCGAATCCGACCTGACCCGCCCCGAATCGGGCCTGTATGCCTTCGTGCTCGACGAGAAAGGCAGCTCGGTATGGCGCTCGCCGTCGCTGCTCGGCACGGTCAAACTCGACATGCTGCCGGCGGTCGGCGAATGGCTGTTCGCGCGCGTCGAGCGCAACGACACCACGCTCATCACGCTGGCGTTCGGCTTCCGTTGGGTCACCGACGACGGCAAGGATTATCGCTACACGCTCGTGGTCGCCGAGGACGCCAGCACCTTCATCAAGCAGATGCAGCGTTTTCGTGGCGTGCTGTGGACCCTGCTCAGTGCCTCCGCGCTGGCACTGCTGATCGTGGAACTGCTGATCCTGCGCTGGGGCCTGGCGCCGCTACGGCGCCTGTCGCGCAATCTGGCCACCCTGCAATCCCATGAAAAACGCCGGATCGAGGGCCGCTACCCGGACGAGATCCAGCCGCTGGTGAGCAATCTCAACACCATGCTCTCGAACGATCAAGCCCGCCTGCTGCGCTATCGCAACGCGCTCGGCGATCTCGCCCACAGCCTGAAGACGCCGATGGCGGTCCTGCGCGGCCTGGCCGAAGACGACAACCTCGACGAAAGCCAGCGCCGGCCGCTGCGCAACCAGCTGGCGCGCATGAACGATATTCTCGACTACCAGTTGCAGAAAGCCGCCGCCGCCGGCAAGCGCAGCCTGGCCCCGTCGCTGGCGATCGCGCCGATCGCACAAAAGCTGTCGCGTGCGCTCACCAAGGTCTATGCCGAGGAACAGACCCGCTTCGATGTGCGTGTCGCCGCTGGCGTCAAGGCCCCGATCGATGAGGGCGATCTCACCGAACTGCTGGGCACGCTCATGGACAACGCGGCCAAGTACGGCGGCGGCGAGGTGGTGGTCGGCGCACGCATCGTCGATAACGACCTGCATCTGTGGATCGACGACAACGGCGACGGCTTCGGCGAGGGCTCCACCCAGCGCCTGCTCGAACGCGGCGTGCGTGCCGACACCTCCCGCGAAGGCCAGGGCCTGGGGCTGGCCGTAGCCGCCGAGATCGTGCGCTCCTACACCGGCGAAATCGAGCTGGGGCGGGGCGAAAACGGCGGCGCGCGGGTGCGCATCGTGATTCCGGCGGAATGAAGCCGGCAGCGCCGGCGGCTCGTCAGTGGCGCGTTTCTTGTATCGTACCGGTGCACGAATCGCCCGCAAGGGCCGTTGCGTACGGCCGTAATGACCACATGCTGTGTGCATCGCATGAAGGCGTATCGTCGCCATGATCAATCGCTCAACCACGGGTCCAACCCATGAACCGTACTGACACCGCCCGCCGTCTCGACCCGGAGAACCTCAATCCGGAGGCGATGGATCCCGATGCCT
This sequence comes from Salinisphaera aquimarina, assembly GCF_042643355.1. Taxonomy (NCBI): domain Bacteria; kingdom Pseudomonadati; phylum Pseudomonadota; class Gammaproteobacteria; order Salinisphaerales; family Salinisphaeraceae; genus Salinisphaera; species Salinisphaera aquimarina. The sequence continues at coordinate 1,248,131 of NZ_JBHRSS010000003.1, read as the reverse complement.
ATCACGTGGTGGTCGGCCCGGCCCTGCAGGTGGCCGCCGACGTTGCCGCCAAGCGCGGGCACCCCACCCTGCACGACGACATGCCGGCCATGCTCGCGTTGGTGGAAATGGTGACCCGACTGGCCGATCTGTACGCCGAAACCCATCCCGACGGCGCCGCCGATGCTCAGATGCTGGACAACGCGGCCACCGGTGCCTGCGTGATGGTCTTCCAGCAGGCCGAGATGCCGGCAGACGCCATCGGTCAGTGCCTGGCCGCGCTGGAAACCGCCTACGGCCAGTTGCACGACCAGGAAGTGATCGCCGACGCACGGCCGTTCATCGCCATGGCCTGGGAGCATTTCGAAGACGGCCAGCGCAAGGACGCCATGCACTGTCTGACCCAGTCCGCTCAGCGCACCATCGCCGCGATCGAGGCCTGGCAGACCCAGGTCCATTGACGGTGGCGCGCATCGGCAGCTGGTGGCGCACGCTCGCGCTGACGCTGGTGGCGGCAGCGCTGACCGGCTGTGTCGTGATCTCCCCGTTCGGAGGCCATGACGACGCCCTGCGCGAGACCACCGTCGAGGGCGAAGGGCAGGCAAAGATCCTGTGGCTGCCGGTGTCGGGCTTCATCTCCGATGCGCCGTCACAGCACACCTTCGGCCTCGTGACGCAGCCCTCGACCCTGGCCACGGTCAGCCGCGCCCTGGACAAGGCCGAGAAAGACGACGCGATCAAGGCCGTGGTTCTGCGTATCAACAGCCCCGGCGGCACGGTGTCGGCAGCGGATGAAATCTACGCGCGTATTCGTCGCTATCACGAGACCACTGGCGTGCCGGTTGTCGCCAGTTTCGGTGGCCTGGCCGCCTCCGGCGGCTATTACATCGCCATGGCCGCGAATACGATCATCGCTCAGCCGACCACGGTCACCGGCTCGATCGGCGTAATCATCCTCGGGGTCAACGCCACCGGGCTGATGGCCAAGCTCGGCCTCGAGAACCAGAGCTATACCAGCGGCCCGCACAAGGACATCATGTCGCCGTTGCGGCAGGCCCGGCCGGACGAACAGGCGATCGTGCAGCGGGTGGTGGATTCGCTCTATGGCCGCTTCGTGAGCGTGGTCGAGGCCGGACGCCCGACGCTGGCCCGCGATCATCTCGACGAGATTACCGACGGCCGTATCTTCGCCGCCGACGACGCCCTGCGTCTGGGCATGGTCGACCAGATCGGCCATATCGACGATGTACTGGCGCTTGCCCGCCGCGAGGCCGGCGTCGACGAGGCCCGTATCGTGCGTTACTACCGCGGCCAGTCCGCGCCGGCGACCCTGCTCGCGGACTCGATGGCCCGCGGCGGCCTCGACTTCAAGGCGGCCGGCGTGCCCATCGATCTGTCGGTGGATGCCGCGGCCGGACCCCAGCCGCTGTATCTGTGGCGCCCGAACTGAGGAACCCCTGATCTAGTCGTCACGGTCGTGCCGGCGTGCTTTGCGCGCGGCTGTGCAAGGAGAGAAGAATGTAGCGTGCCCGAAAATAGACAAGTTGCACGTGAATGATGAACGACGCCGTCGCTGCGAGCGGCGGAGCAGGGTATTCCCGCGGCGAAGCCGTGGGATGCGACCCTGTACGAGTCGTAGCCTCGCAGCTCTGGTCCGAACTCCGACGGTCGCACCCCGCCGCTGCGCGTCGGGGCCCCGCTCCTCGCCTCGTACGGATAGGCGAGCGCAAAGCCCCGGCCTTTCTCGCAATGCAAGAAAGGTTCGGCCCAAACGGCGCCGCTACGGTGTTGCCGGGTTCGGTCCGGCGAATGGTTGATGTTTGGGCCGGACGCGTCACCCGGCGTCTTGTGGCGACGCCGTTTGGGACTCGAACACGATCCGCGAGGACTAGATCAGAGGTTCCTAAGCCGCTGACGCCGACGCGCTATTCGCGCTGAACGGCGGCCGCGCTCGGCTGGGCGTCCTCGAGATGCGGCAACGAGGTCAGGTGGGCGATCGACTGGCGCAGATCCGAGCCGAGCAGGCGCAGGGCGTGCTCGGCCACATTGCGCAGGGATTCGTCGATATGCATGCGGTTGCCCTGCGGGTGCAGCAGCCCGATACGCACCAGCGTCTGCAGGTAATTGCGGAACAGGCGCAGGTCGAAGAACTCGGGGCTGTTGCGGCCCGAGAGTATCGCCATGCGCTCGGCCATGAGCTGGCACTGGCGCTCGAAGCGGCCGCGCTCGATGATTCGGCCGGTATCCAGATGATGGCTGAGCAGCATCACTGTCATCGCATAGCGCTCGAGCGCCTCGCGCATGATGCGCGACAGACTCACCAGCGCGGCGAACTCGCGGGTGCCCGCTTCCGGTCGCCGCAGCCGGCCGCGTTCGCCGGCCACCAGCAGCCCGCTGGCCAGCATGCCGTCGATGGCCTGTTCGAGCGCGGCCTGGGCTTGATCGGCCGGCCAGCGCAGGAACAGTTCCGAGGCCAGCAGCGGATAGAGTTCGACCGCGTCCGCGAGCAGCGTCTTGCGGTTGCGCTGCTCGAAATGGGCAAAGAAATTGGCGATCAGCGACGGCAGCGCGAACAGATGCATGACGTTGTTGCGCCCGTAGGTCAGCAGCACCCCCTGGCGTGATTCCACGGTGAGCACATCGCCCCAGGCGTGGGGCACACGGATCAGGCGCATGGTGGGCTCGGCTTCCGCCAGCATGGCCCGGCCGTCGGTTTCGCTCGGGGCGCTCGCATCCGGAGAATACGGGCTCACCCGGGCCAGTTCCGCCAGCAGTTCCAGGGTGTGCACCATCTCGTCCTCGGCCACCGCTTTCTGCGGGCTGCCGAGCAGAATCAGGGACGCCAGCCCGGTGGCATTGAGCGTGGCCGTGGCATTGATGCCTTCCATGACCCGGTTCGACAGCTTGCCCACGAACTCCTGCAGCCACTTGGGTCGGGTGTCCACGTCCAGATCGGCCATCTGTGCACGCCAGTCCGGCAGGTGCGCGTCGGCGTATTCCTGCAGATCGATGGGCTGGCCGAAGGAGACGAACGCGCGTCCGTACTTGTGCTTGAGCACCTTGGTCGAGCCGCGCACCAGATCGCCCATCGACTCGCCCTTCTTGGGCCGCGTGCCGCGCAGCTCGTCGAAATACTTGTTGACCTCCATGACCCGGTCGTAGCCGATATAGACCGGCACGATCGCGGTGGGCGCGCCATTGCCGCCGAGCGCGCTCGTGACCGCCATCGACAGCATGCCGGTCTGCGGCGCCAGCAGGCGGCCGGTACGGCTGCGCCCGCCCTCCGGGTAGAACTTCATCGGCTGGCCGCGCTGGATGAGCACGTCGACATAGGCACGGAACACGGCCGTGTAGAGACGATCGCCCTTGAAGCTGCGACGCAGATAGAACGCGCCGCAGCGCCGCAGCAGGGCGCCGACCGGCCAGAAGTTGAGATTCACGCCGGCCGCGATCTGCGGCAATGCCAACCCTTCCTGATACAGGATGTAGGACACCAGCAGGTAGTCCATATGGCTGCGATGCGAAGGCAGATAGATGACTTCGCGCCGGTCGTGGGTGGTCGCCCGCAGGCGCTGCAGATGGCGTACATCGACGCCGTCGTAGATACGATTCCACAGCCAGGTCAGCACCCGCAGCATGAAACCGATGGCGATGTTGGAATAGTCGGCGGCGATCTCGTTGGCGTAGTCGCGCGCCCGCGAGCGCGCCACCGACAGCGTCGTGTTCTCGCGGCGCGCGGTCTCCTCGAGACTGTGCTGCACGTCCGGATCGGCCAGCAGCGAATTGATCAGCTGGCTGCGCCGCGACAGCGGCGGACCCAGCGTGGCAGCGCGCTGGCGCCGGAAATGCACGCGCAGCACGCGCACGAGCTTGCGCACCAGCGTGGCCGGCGCGGCCTGCTCATCCAGGAAGGCACGGTAGTCCAGCGGCTGGCCGAAATGCACCAGCGTATTGCGGCCGTTGGCGAGCACGATCAGCAGTTTGCGCAGGCGCCCGGTGCGCTCGCTGTCGGCAAACAGAATCCGGAACAGCGAGGTTTCCTTGACCGGGTTGCGCCCCCAGAACACCGACACCGGCACCATCTGCACGTCGAAGCTCTTGTCGTGCAGACCGCGCGAGACGATGCGATGCAGCTCCGAGCGGGCCCGGCTACGGCCGACCGGCAGCGCCAGCACCACCGCCCGATTGAGCCTGGGCATGGCGTTGCCGGCCAGATACGGTCGGGGCAGGCCGTGCTCGGCGCAGGTGACCTCGAGCGCCAGCCAGTCCATGACGCTGCCCACCGGCAGCACGTAGCAGACCGGCTTGTCGGTGGCGAGCGCGATCTCGTCGAGATCCGACGGCGAGGCATGGGTATTGATCCATGCCCGCAGCGGCCAGCGCAGCAGTGGCATGAACAGCATCAGAAAACGAACGAGAAAACTCATAGGCGGCGCAGACTAGCTGGAACGCACGAAAAAACGGACCACGTTGCGTGCCCACTCGCCGATGGTGCGGGCGAGACGCTCGGCAGGTCCCCGGTACTCGAGACAGGCACGGTCGGCGGCATCCGCCAGGCCCGGCGCGAAACGCACCCGCAGCTTGGCGAGCGCACTGTCGTCGGCGGCCACGAACTGGCGGAACAGCCAGTTCCAGGGCAGGTTCCAGCGCCGGCCACGATGCACCCGGGCCACGAAATCGACGATATATGGCGTGCCGTTCGCATCCACCAGGATATTGCTGGGCGCACGTAGGTCGCAGTGCGCCACCCCGCGCTCATGCATCGCCGCGACCAGCGCGGTGAGCCGTTGATACGCCGCTTCCGGCACGTCGGCCCTGGGCCAGGGCGTCGCCGGCAGATACTCGATCAGCAGGCCGCGGGCATCGATCTGGCGATGGATCCGGGGGATGCCGACGAGACCGGCCAGCCGGGTCAAGGCGCTGGCCTCGCGCCAGATGAGCACGGGCGCGATGACGCGCCCGAACCAGCCCGGCGTGCGCGCATAATCCTTGAAGATCGCGCGCGCGGCCCCGTGCGCGACCAGCGCCACCTCGGGTTCGGTCGCGCCGCCGGCCTTGAAATAGTGCTGGGCACGCGCGTGCAGCTGTTCACGTGAGAGCTGCGTGAGCCACTGCAACTCGGCATCGTCGTCGGCCATGCGTGGCGCTATTCGTCGTCGGCGCCCATGTCATCGCCGTACATGCGCTCGGGCGGCACATTGCCGTCATAAACCGCTTTCAGCCGGTTCTCCAGATAATAGCCGCGCAGAAACGCATAGGGGTCGAACTGCTGGTTCAGCGTCTCCTCGAAGCCCAGCAGGCTGGCGCGCAGGTTGAGCACTTCCAGACCGCGCAGCATATAGGGCAGGTACGGATAGTTCTGGTCGATTTCATGGAATTCATCGAGATAGGTGATCGGGTACAGGAACTGATCACCCAGGCTGCCGGTGAAATCGCGCCCACTGCTGGGTCCCAGGAACGGCAGCACCAGGTACGGCCCCTGGCCGAGGCCGTAGTAACCGAAGGTTTGACCGAAATCCTCGTCCGGATCGGCGATGCCGATATTGCTGGCGACGTCGAACAGACCGCCCACGCCGGCGGTGGTATTGACCATGAACCGGCCGAGCGCGACGTTGAACGAGTCGAACTTGAGCTGCAGCGCGCTGTTGACGATGGTCACCGGCGCGTGTGCATTGTGGAAGAAATTGGTCACGCTGCGCTGGACCGGATCCGGCGTGATCTTGTCGTAGCCGCGCGCCACCGGCTGCAGGATATAGCGATCAGCCGTGTCGTTGAATTTGTAAACCGCCCGGTTGACCGGCTCGATCGGGTCCCAGGGATCGGAGGGCGGGCTGTGGACACAGCCGGCCAGCACGACAAGTCCCAGAAGACTGGCCACATAGGCCAGGGGGCGCGACAGGTTATTCATCATTGAGCCTCGAGAATGACGTTCGCCGCATTCGAACTACTTGTTGCCGCGGTAGTGGCCGAGCAGTTCGGTGAGCGAGCGCTGCGGTTTGAAATCGAAGGTGCGTGCAAACAGGCTACCGTCGATGATCACCGCATATTTGAAGAAGTTGATCAGATAATCCGGCGGCGCATACCGCCCCAGCGCGCGCACCGCCCGCCGGGCAAGCACTGGCGGCACCGAGGGCAGAAACAGGCGCCGGCATCCGGCCAGTTGGAGCGCATCCTGGTACGCGACATAGTCATCCGGAGCGATATTATATACGCCCGGGTGGTTGTGCTCGAACGAACGCACCACGGCGTCGGCCATGTCCTCGACGTGGATGAACTGCATCAGCGGCGAAAAACCCAGCAGGCACGGCGCGACCGGCTGCGACAGCATTCGGCTGATCTCGTTGTTGATGCCGGGGCCGGCGATATGACAGGGCCGCAGGATCGCGATATTGAGTTCGGGATGCTTGTACAGATAGATATTGAACAGATTCTCGAGCTCGACCGCGTCCACGACCTCGCGCATGAGATTGGCCGCGCGCATCGGATATTCCTCGTCGATGAGCGAGGGATTGCGCGCATCCGCGCCGTAGACGTGGAAGGTCGACAGCGCGATGATCTGATCCACGCCGTATTTCAGTGCCAGCCGCAGCAGCCGCGCGGTGCCGGTGACGTTGGCCGAGTAGCGCCGGCCACGCGTCGACTGGGTGAACCGGATCCGGCCCAGATGAATGATCGCGGTGAAGCCATGCTCGCGAAACACGTCCTCGAACGGGCGCGTGTTGAAGTCGACCACGTAGTCGACCGTATCCGGGTAGCTCGTCTGCAGGCCGCGAAACTCGACGCCGACCACGTCATAGTTTTCCTTGAGCATGGCGATGACGTGCTGGGCCAGCGCACCGGCCGCGCCGGTGACCATCACCTTGCCGCGGGCCTGGCTGCCGATACCCGCGGGCGCGGCGCCCGCCTGCTTGCGGGCGGCATCGGCGGGCGCGCGCCGGCGGGCCGGGGTCTTGCGCTTGGGCGCCGTTGTGTCCGCAGTGCTGGTGCCCGGCGCCGTGCTGCGCTGGGCGGGCGTCTTGCGCTCGGTCATCAAAAAATACTCTTGCGCTGGGCGATGCCCGTATCGATCAGGTCGCGGATGGCATCCTTGACCTCTTCGACCCGCCACTCCACGTCGCGCTCGCTGCGCGCATCGTTGGCATAGGACATGGGCGTGCCGAAATTCAGAAACACGCGCGCGGGCAACGGCACCAGCGGCGCGAGCGGGAAATACGGCAGCCCGAGCATTTTCGCCAACGGCTTGATATTGACCAGCGACGGCATGGTTTCCTCGCAGCCGACCACCCCGACCGGCACGATCGGCGTGCCATGTTCCATCGCCAGATGCATGAAGCCATGACCGAAGCGCTGCAGCTGATAACGCAGCCGATACGGCTTGCCCGAGCCCCGCACGCCTTCCGGAAACACCACGATGGCCTCTTCGCGCTCGAGCATGCGCGCGCAGTTCTTGGGGTCGCCGATGACGCCGCCCACCGAGTTCATCCAGTTGCCCAGAAACGGCACCGACGGAAACCAGCGCTCGATCATCGAGCGCGGCAGACGCGCGTCTTCGCTCTTGTTGGCCACCGAGAAACTCACCATCACCCCGTCCATGGGCAGCTGACCGCTGTGGTTGCCCACGATCAGCAGACGACCCTCGGCCGGAATGTTTTCGAGCCCGAACGCATTGACGCGAAAATAGTTTTCATAGAGCCAGCGCACCGCCATGAAGGTGATCTTCGCGGTGTCGGGGTTCAGGCCCCAGGGGTCATACCCCTGGCTGCCGATGTTGTGCATGGGCAATGCGTCGACCAGCGCGTCGACCTCACGGCTCACCGTCCGTGGTTTGAGAAATTGCCGGGTGCGCATATACAGTCCTCGCACGTCATCGCGGCGCCGGGACGGCCCCGTGCCTTTGGTTTTTTATGATCCAGCCTGTCACCATCGAGCTTATCACGCGTCACCGACGTATTTAACGCGCCCCGCCAGCTGTCATGACCGACCGATCCACAACCGCGCAGCCCGGCGCGACCACCGTCGTCACCGTGCCGATCGAGCTGATCCGGGCGGGCACCAGCCAGGCGCGCACGGCCTTCGACAGCGCTGCCCTGGCGGAGCTGGCCGCGTCCATTCGTGAATCCGGTGTCATCCAGCCCGTGGTCGTCAGCGGCGCGGCGGATACAGGCTACCGGCTGCTGGCCGGCGAGCGGCGCTGGCGGGCCGCACAACAGGTCGGGCTCGACGAACTGCCGGCCATCATCCGCAACGACCTGTCCGCCGAGGAAGCGGCGGTTCTGGGCCTGATCGAGAACCTGCAGCGCGAGTCGCTGGGCGTCATGGATACCGCTCGCGGCCTGGGCCAGCTGTGCGACGCCCATGGCCTGACCCACGACGCCGTGGCCCGGCGCATCGGCAAATCGCGCGTCTATGTGACCAACTACCTGCGGGTGCGCCAACTCGCCGAGCCGGTGCAAAGACTATTGGAGGACGGCGCCCTGCAGCTGGGCCATGCCAAGATTCTGGCGGGCCTGGATACCCGGCACCAGATCGCGCTGGCACGCCGGGCCGCACAGCGTCACATGACCGTACGGGCGCTCGAGCAGGCCGCGCGCCGGATCGATGAAGACAACATCCCCAGCGACAGCGCGACGAACGAGGGGCTGGCCGAACTGGAAACACGTCTGGCCGATCACGTCGGCAACGCCGTGAAGATCCACTACGACGCCGACCGCCGCCACGGCGAGCTGCGTATCAGCTTTCATGACCTGGATGAGTTCGACGGCCTGCTGGCGCGGCTGGGATATGTCGGCGAGTAGATGCGTGGGCGTTAGCTGCCAGCGGTCAACGCATCGAGGAAGGAACTAGCGCCGGCGCGAGGGCTCGCGGGTTTTCTTGACCGCGCCCATCAAACCGCAGCCGACGATCACGGCCACGCCGATGCCGATCCACAGTGGCGGCACGCCCAGCACGAACGCACCGTAGCCGAGCGCGGCCACGACGACGATCACGCCGATCATGTAAATGGCGAAATTGGACATGCTATCCCCCGGCCATGCCGCGCGCAGGCGGCACGAAGTGGTATCAGTCGACGTGCGGCGTGTGCAGCGGCCCGGCCGACTGCTGGCTGAAATAGGTGGCCAGCGCCTTGAGCTGGGCATCGGTCATGTTCTGTACCTGACCGGCCATGATCCCGTTCTTGCGCCCGCCGTCGCGATAGGCCTTGAGGCTGTGCAGCAGGTAGTTCTGGTGCTGGCCCGCCAGCACCGGGAACGTCGCGGTCTGCGATACCCCGTTCTTGCCGTGACAGCTGGCACAGGTCTGGGTGGCCTGCGCAACCCAGTCGCTGTCTGCCGGTTTATCCTGCTCGCCGTGCTCGCCCTGGGCGAACGCGACCGCCGACAAGCCGACCAGCGCGGCGAACATCACAATGCGCGAAACTGCCTGCATCATCTTCATCTGCCCCATTATTCCGGCTTCTGCTGCGAAAGGAACGCCGCGATATTCTGGATATCCTCGTCACTCAGGCTCGATGCCTGCGCGTGCATCGTGGCGTGCTCGCGCGCGCCGCTGCGGTACTCCTTGAGCGCGGAGACGATATACGCCGCGTGCTGACCGCCGATCTTGGGCACGTGATAAGTCGGATAGGCGTTGTTGTATTCCGGGATGCCGTGACAACCCATGCAGGTATAGAAGCGTTCCTTGCCCGCGGCGGCGTCCCCCTGGGCGTCACCCTGGGCGAGCGCCGGTGTGGCGACACCAAGGCAACACACAATGGCCATCAGGCCCATACGCCAGCTATGCATCATCAAAAATCTCCCGGTATCAGCCTGCGCCATGGAGCCCGGCGCAGCGATATGCTCTTGTAAAAGCGCTGTCGAGTCAATTCCCCGCGCTCTGTTCGGCTACCGCTGCCGGCGCCGTCGGCATCGCGCCGGCATGGCTTGCGCATGGCCGCTCAGCGACCGACGTATTGCGTACAAACCCGTTGTGGCAGCGTCCGAGCGCTCACTCAGCCCCATCTCGAAGCCCTGAGCGATAACGGCGCCGGGCTGGACCCGCCCGCAAGCCGAACGAACCCCGTCAATCTCCACCATGACGGCCAGACGCGATCCGGGCCAACGCGATCGATACGTCTAGGATTCCTCGTCGGCCCCGGTATGAGGCTCGAAGATCTGGGCGATACTGGCGTTGAGATTGAAGCCGGATCGCCCGGCGGCGCGCGCCTGGCTGCCGAAGTCGCGCTCATCGAGTTGCAACATCACCAGTTGCGCCACCCCGCCCGCCGGCCCGCCGGCCGGGCCCGACCAGACGCCGATGCGAGGCTCGCCGGTGCCGGCCTGCGGCAGGCCACCGCCGTAGATACCGCGCAGTCGTTCGGGCATGAGCGCGTCGGCGCCCCCGTCCAGCGGCGAGGTGCTCAGTTGCACGTCGAGCCAGCTGCGCCAGCGCTGGGAGGTCAGCGGCGCCAGACGCTCGGCCGGCAGCCGATCGACGACGCGGCGCACCAGTCCGGCGGCCGCGTCGCGGCCGTGGCGCACCAGTGAACGCCGGTCACGCGATCCCTGATCGAGACGTTCGTGAACCGTCTGCGAGCCCGGCAGGCTCATGCAGCCATCGATATGCGCGCGCAGCCGCAGCGTTTCGCCCTGGCCGTGCGGCGTGGTGGTCAGCGCCACCGTCGCCGTCAACCACGGCGCACCGCCATAGGGATTGGGCACACGCAGCTGCACGTGCGCGTCCTGGGCACGCGCGAGTTGCTCGTCACGGCCGGTGAATCGGCGCAGCGGACGACGAATGAAATTGAACATCAAGCGCTCCGCGTTACTTTTTCGTTAAAATAAAGTGAATACCCATCGAGCATCACGCTAATGATCGTACGCCATTTTACCGTCAGCGGCCGTGTCCAGGGCGTGGGCTTTCGCGCCGCCACCTGCGACACCGCCCGCCGCCTGGGCCTGAACGGCTGGGTTCGCAACCTTGCCGACGGGCGGGTGGAGATCATGGCATCGGGCGAGCAAACCGCTCTCGACAGCCTGCGCGACTGGCTCGGCGACGGCCCGACCCTGGCACGCGTGTCACAGACGATCGAGCACGACACGCCGGAAACCACCGACCTGCCGACGCCGTTCGCCATCCGCTGAACTGCTTGGCGCGCATCACGATCATCGAATACACCCGGAACGTGAAATCATGAATCAAATCAACGAACGCCGCTTACCCGTCTGGGCCTGGCTATGGTTTCCGGTGGTGCTTTATTTCGGCCATTACCTGTGCCGCTGGCTGCTGGACCCGGCGGTCTACGATCGCTTCATCGACCATGAGTCGGGCTTCACCGAGACCGCGACCCTCGTGCTGCTCGCTGCCGCGCTGGTCATCGGCATTCGCGTTCTGCAGCATGCATGGCGTACGCGCGACCGGAGACTCGTAGCCTTCTTTGCTCTCTTCTGCCTGGGCTGTCTTTATTTTCTCGGCGAGGAAGCCAGCTGGGGCCAGCACCTGTTCGACTGGGCTACGCCCGATGCCTGGAAGAGCATGAACAATCAGAACGAAACCAACCTGCACAACTCGAGCGATCTGGCCGGCTCACTGCTCGACCAGCTACCGCGCAATCTGCTGTCGGTGGCCATTCTCGTCGGCGGCGCGATCCTGCCCTTGATACGCGCCGCACGCGGCATTACCTATGATCGCGGGACGTTCAAGGCCATCGTGATGCCGGGCATCATCTGTGTGCCGGCCGCCCTGATCGCACCGCTGGCCTCGATACCGGAAAAGATTCTGGATAAATCGTTCGGTGACGTGCCCTGGCCGTTCGATATCAAGGCCGGCGAGGTCAAGGAGTTGATGATCGCGGCGTTTCTGCTGGTTTATATTGTCGCCGTCTGGCGCGAATTCCATCAACGGATTACCGGGGCAAGAGAAGCCGGATAGCGCAGATAAAGGAAGGCCCGAATCGGGAGGGCAACCGATCCGGGCCTGAAAAAGACGCCGCCAGGGGGAGAACGGCGCCATCATCGCAGCGGCATGACTCGGGTAGGATGCACGCTGCGTTGGCAGATGAACGGTGAAGGGGGAACACCGATCCTGCGAAGACAGTCGGGAATGAATCCCTCTGTCGACGCGAAGAAGTATAGGTAAAACCGATCGCTGTTCATAATTGAATTTCTTCAAACTATGAATAGCGTTGCACTATACAGATATTTTTCCAGCCCACACAGCATATTACGGCCGCCCGGAGCACCGATGAGCCCAGCACCTGACGCTGACAACAGCCCTGCCGCGCGCGAATCCGCGAAGCGACGCACGTTCGCGATCATCTCCCACCCCGACGCGGGCAAGACCACGCTCACCGAGAAACTGCTGTTGTTCGGCGGCGCGATCCAGCTCGCCGGCACGGTCAAGGGCCGCAAGGCGACCCGCCACGCCACCTCCGACTGGATGGCCATGGAACAGTCGCGCGGCATTTCCGTGACCACTTCGGTGATGCAGTTCCCTTATAACGACCGCATCGTCAATCTGCTCGACACGCCCGGCCACGAGGACTTCTCGGAAGACACCTATCGCACCCTCACGGCGGTCGATTCGGCGCTGATGGTCATCGACATCGCCAAGGGCGTGGAGCCGCGCACGATCAAGCTGATGGAAGTCTGCCGGCTGCGCACCACGCCGATCTTCACCTTCATCAACAAGATGGATCGCGAAGGCCGCCCGCCGCTGGAGGTACTCGACGAAGTCGAGGAGGTGCTGGGCATCGCCTGCGCGCCGATCACCTGGCCTATCGGCATGGGCAGCCAGTTCAAGGGCGTCTATCACCTGCTCGAGGACAAGGTGCATCTCTATGAAGGCGGCGACAACGAGGCCGGCGGCAAGACCGTGACCATGGACGGGCTCGACGATCCGCGCCTCAAGGAGATTGCCGGCCAGTACTACGACGACCTGCTCGAGGAGATCGAGCTGGTACGCGAAGCCGGCGACGGCTTCGACCTGGAAATGTATCTCGCCGGCGAACTCACGCCCGTGTTCTTCGGCTCGGCAGTGAACAACTTCGGCATCCGCCCGCTGCTGGATGCATTCGTGGAATGGGCGCCGGCGCCGATTGCGCGCGCGACCACCAGCCGCGACGTGGTCCCCAGCGAAGAGCCGCTGTCGGGCTTCGTGTTCAAGATTCAGGCGAACATGGACCCGCAGCATCGCGACCGTATCGCCTTCATGCGCGTGTGCTCCGGGCACTACGAGAAGGGCATGAAAATGCAGCATCTGCGTGCCGGCAAGGAGATTCGCGTCAACGACGCCATCACCTTCATGGCCAATCGCCGCGAGGCCGCCGAGAGCGCCTGGCCGGGCGATATCATCGGCATTCACAACCACGGCACCATCGCCATCGGCGACTGCTTCTCGCAGGGCGAGGATCTGCAGTTCACCGGCATCCCCAACTTCGCGCCGGAACTGTTCCAGCGCGTGGTCCTGCGCGACCCGCTCAAGGCGAAGGCGCTGCACAAGGGCCTGGATCAGCTGTGCGAGGAAGGCGCGACCCAGGTGTTTCGCCCGGTCAACAACAACGACGTCATCCTGGGCGCGGTCGGCGTGCTCCAGTTCGACGTGGTCGCCGAGCGGCTCAAGACCGAATACAACGTCAACGCCGGCTTCGAGGCGATCAATGTCTATACCGCGCGCTGGATCTACGCCGATGAGCGCGAGATGCGGCGTTTTCGCGATCGCATGGACGACGGCGTGGCCGAGGACCACGGCGGCGCGCTGGTCTATCTCGCCCCGTCCCGGGTGAAGTTGCAGCTGACCGAGGAGCGCTGGCCGGAGATCACCTTCGCCAGCACCCGCGAGTACAACAACGGCTGATGTGCGCCGCTGCTAGGCGTCGATGAACGACGTCTTCAGGGTGATGCCCGCGCGCGCCAGCTGTTCGGCCTCTCGGGTCAGGTCGGCGCGCGTGAGCGGGCGCTCGGCCAGCCAGTCGGCCTCGCACAGCAGGCGCAGGCCGCCCTTGCCGGCCTGCAGGCGCGCCGGCGGCACGGCCTGAGGATTGCGCCCGCGGTGGAGTATCACCGCGAGCCGCAGCACCACCACCAGCCGCTCGGCGGTGACCCGCCACTGCGGCGCGAGCGCGTCGAGGATATCCACGCGAAAACGGCCTCGATGCAAACGCACGAGCGTGGCCAGTATCGCCTGATCGGCGCGCGAAAAACCCTGCAGGTCGGCGTTGCGAAGGATGTATTCGCCGTGCTTGTGATAGCCCTTGTGCGAAATCGCCAGGCCGATCTCGTGCAGCAGCGCCGCCCAGCGCAGCAGGCGTACCGCCATGGGGCCGGTGTCCTCGTCGTAGTAATCGTCGGCATCACCGAGCAGTCGTATGGCGGTGTCCGCCACGCGCTCGCCCTGGCCGCGATCGACGTCGTAGCGACCGCTTGCAGACTTCACGCCCTGCTCGCGCGCATCGTGGTCGTGCAGCCGGCCCAGCAGGTCGGCGACCACACCCTCGCGCAGTGCCTTGTCGGAGACCCGCATGGACTGCACTTCAAGACTTTCGAAGATCGCGGTCAGCACCGCCAGCCCGCCCGGAAATATCACGCGCCGATCATCCGAGACGCCGGGTAACGACAGCTTGTCGACCCGCCCGGCCTTGATCATCGCCCGCGCCAGCATGTCCAGGCTGTCCGGGGTGATGGTCTCGTCCGCGCGCTCCGCGCCCGCGGCCCGCAGGATCGATTTGACGCTGCCGGATGCGCCGATCGCCACGTCCCAGCCGGCGTCGCGATAGGCGCGCGCGATCGGCTCGAGCGTCAGCCGCGCGTCCATCACCGCCGCGCGCCAGCCCTTGCGCGTGATCCGGCCGTCGGCGAAGAAGCGCTGCATCTGCACGACCGCCCCCAGCGATACGCTTTCCACGAGTTTCGGCTCGGCGAGCGCGCCGATGATCAATTCCGTGGAGCCGCCGCCGATATCGACCACCAGCCGATCGGGACTATCCGTGCCCAGGTCCTGGATCACGCCGCCGTAGATCAGGCGCGCTTCCTCGGCCCCGTAGATGACCTCGATCGGGTGGCCCAACGCTTCGCTGGCACGGGCGATGAAGTCGTCGGCGCCCCGCGCGCGCCGCAGGGTGTTGGTCCCGACCGCACGCACGTGATCGTGGCGCAAACCGCGCAGACGTTGACCGAATCGCTCGAGACAGGCCAGCGCGCGCGCGCATGAATCCGGGTCGAGGGTACCGTCCTCGCTCAGGCCGGCCGCCAGGCGCACCGACTCCTTGAGCCGGTCGACGACGTGCAGTTTTCCGCCATCGTCGCGCACCACGATCATGTGAAAACTGTTCGACCCGAGGTCCACCGCGGCCACGGTCTGGGAGGCGCTCTGGCGCAGGGGGCTTTCCAAGAGAGGGTTCATGCGGCTATCTTATGGGCAAGTGCATGGGGGGCGCGAGGGCCGAGACGTTTTGCAAGAACGCCGAATGAAAATAAACCATGCGGTTTCGGCATGACCGTTTACGCGCGCGCGGGTGCTACCCCCTGTTCGCCCCGCGCACTGCTTATACTCGCATTGTTGACGCTGACTGTAAGCGGTTGCGCGACCCAGCCAGAGATGCGCTACAGCCGTCAGGCCAACCACGGCAAAGCCTCCCCCGACGACAATAAGCTGGCACGGAGCAGCGCACTGGGCCTGTCCGCCTCGAAAAGACGCCGGGCGAGCAACGACGACGCGCTCGAGGACGCATTGCACGAGTATTATCAGCAGTGGCACGGCGTGCCGTATCGCTACGGCGGCCGCGACCAGAACGGTATCGACTGCTCCAGCTTCGTGCGTCAGACCCTGGGCACGATCGAGTCGCTGGATCTGCCCCGCACCACCAGCGAACAGGCCGTACGCGGCGAGCCAGTGGACCGCAGCGAACTGTCGCCGGGCGATCTGGTGTTCTTCAAGACCGGCCGTTCGGGGCGCCACGTCGGTGTCTATGTCGGCAATGGTCGTTTCATGCACGCCTCGTCAAGCAAGGGCGTCACCATCTCGCGTCTGGACAACATCTACTGGCGCAGGCATTACTGGCAGTCGCGCCGCGTGACCTCGGCCCCCCGCTGACCGGGGATCACCCGGCCACCAGGCGCCCTCGGGCCGCAGGTCCCGTGCCATGAACAAACCCACAGACGACCTGCGCACCCGCCTGCGCGACATCATATTCGGCACCGATACGCCGGCCGGACGCATCTTCGATATCGCCCTGCTGGTATTGATCATCGGCAGCGTGATCAATCTCATGCTGATCTCGGTGGCGGCCATCGAGATGCGTGTCGGCACGCTGCTGCACGGACTGGAATGGCTGTTCACGCTGTTCTTCAGCATCGAATACATCACCCGTATCTATGTCGCACGCCGACGCTGGGCTTATATCCGCAGTTTCTACGGCCTCATCGATCTGGTGTCGATTCTGCCGCTGTATCTGGCCCTGATCCTGCCCTCGGCGCATTATTTCGTGGCCGTGCGCGTGCTGCGCGTGATGCGCATCTTCCGCGTGCTCAAGCTCGTGCGCTACGCCAACGACGCCAATGTGCTCACCCGTTCGCTACGCCACGCCCA
Source organism: Salinisphaera aquimarina (assembly GCF_042643355.1). NCBI lineage: Bacteria > Pseudomonadati > Pseudomonadota > Gammaproteobacteria > Salinisphaerales > Salinisphaeraceae > Salinisphaera > Salinisphaera aquimarina. Next base: position 1,231,592 of record NZ_JBHRSS010000003.1, on the reverse strand, counting down.
ACGCAAGATGCAGATCTTTCTCGGCGTACTGGCGCTGATCACCACGGTGCTGGGCGCAGTGATGTACGTGGTGGAAGGCCCGGCGCAGGGCTTCACCAGCATTCCGCGCAGCATGTACTGGGCGGTGGTGACAATCACCACGGTCGGCTACGGAGATATCGCACCCGGCACCGCCATCGGCCAGACGATCGCCGGTGTGGCGATCATGCTCGGCTATGCCCTTCTGGCGGTCACCGGCGGCATCATCACCGCCGAACTGACCAACGAGATCCGCAACGAGCGCCAGCGCCGCCAGTGCCCACACTGTGAACGCAGCGGCCACGAGGTGGATGCCCATTACTGCAAGTTCTGCGGCGGCGACCTGAACCACGACGACGAGCCACCGGACGACGAAGAACAGGCCGCGTCCCGCGACAAGCTCGACTGAGACCGATGACCGGCGGCGGACGAAGGCGGCCGCCGACACGAGTTGCGCTTACGTCATCCACAAAAAAGCCCGCCGCGAAAATCGCGGCGGGCCGTCATTCGGCCGGTTGCCCTGACGAGCTAGGCAGCGCGTGCCGGCTCGGCCTGGGCGTGCTCGATCAGCCGGTGTGATACCGAACGGCGCAGCATCTCGTGGGCCCGTTCGATGGCACGATCAAGACCCTCGTGGCGGATCTTGAACTGCTTGTGCGCCCGCGCCTTGAACTCCTCGGCGCTCGGGAACTCGGGCAGCTCGATCTCGGCCAGATAGGCTTCGGCCGCGCTCCAGCGATCACGCGCATGAGAGCGCAGATCGTCGAGGATATGGCTGCCTTCCCAGCGCTGACGGATGTTCGCGCTGATGCGATCGGCAGAGAAGCCGTCGGCGATATAGAGCGCGCACTTGTCGATGATCTTCTGCGTCGGCGCCTTCTCGTTGGCGAGAATCGTCTTCGGCGGCTGGCGCAGGTCCCAGACCAGGCCCAGCTGCTTGAGCCCGAGCAGACCGTAATAGGTGGTATCGAACTCCCACCAGAAAAAGCCGTTGCGCGCGGTCGACGGATAGTAGTGGTGGTTGTTGTGCCAGCCCTCACCCATCGTCAGGATCGCCAGGAACCAGTTATTACGCGAATCGTCACCGGTGAGATAACGCTGCTTGCCGATCATGTGGTTCAGCGAATTCACGGTGAACGTGGCGTGATAGACGAGCACGGTCGACAGCAGGAAGCCCGAGAACAGACCCGCCCAGCCGCCGACGACGAAGCACAGCACCGCCAGGATCAGACCCGGAATGTACTGGTGACGCTCGACCCAGCGCAGCTCCGGATACTTGGAGAAATCCTTGATCAGATCCATGTCCGGGTTGGCGCGCGCTTCACGATAGACCCAGCCGACGTGCGCATCGAATACGCCGTACTGGCGCGGCGAATGCGAATCGGCCGGCATGTCGGCGTCGCGATGATGCTCGCGGTGCTTGGCGGCCCACCAGAGCGGACCTTTCTGGAACGCGGTGGAACCCACGACGGCCAGCACGAACTGGAACGCGCGGCTGGTCTTGTAGCCACGGTGCGAGAAATAGCGATGGTAGCCCGCGGTGATCGAGAACACGCGCGCGACATAAAGCCCCGCGCAGATCGCGATCGAGGTCGCGGTGAAGCCGGTCCACCAGATGCCGATCAACGCCACGTGCAGCAACGCAAATGGCATGAATTCGACCCAGTTGAAACGGTCCTCCATTTCTGGATTGGCCGGATACTTCCTTTCTGCGGTCATTGGCTTAACGCCCTCGTCGTGTGTCCTGGGTATTAGGTGCAGTGCACAACTGTTCACTGACGCCCCTGAGTATGAGGTAGATAGGAATCGTTTTCAAGAAAAGCGGATGACATTGTTTGCCGTCGAACGCCCTGTTCAAGGCATGCAAACGGTCATGCAGGATACGCGCCAGCCTTATCATGCGACGCGCTGTTCGGGTATCTCCTGGCTCTGAGACCACACTGTGGCGATGTCGTTCGCTGCGCGTAAAGCCGCGCGGAAAGGCAGCCTAATCGAGCGCAGCGAAGTCGAACAGTTCGCGGTCGGCCATCTGCGACGGGGCGATGCGGGTCATCGAGCGAAAGATACGATCGCTTCGGCCCGGGTCGGCGGCCTCCCATTCGGCCAGCATCGCCTTGATGTTCTGGCGCTGCATGTTTGCCTGCGAACCGCACAGCGTGCAGGGAATGATCGGGTACTGATGCAGGCGCGCGAATTTCTCGATATCGCGCTCGCCGCAGTAGGCCAGCGGCCGGATCACCACATTGTCGCCGTCGTCGGAGCGCAGCTTGGGTGGCATCGCAGCCATGCGCCCGCCATGGAACATGTTCAAAAACAACGTCTCGATCATGTCGTCGCGGTGATGCCCGAGCGCCATCCGGTTGTAGCCGTTGTCTTTCGCGTATTGATAGAGAATGCCGCGGCGCAGACGCGAACACAGACCACACATGGTCTTGCCGGCCTCGATCTTGTCGGTGACCACGCTGTAGGTGTCGCGCTCGATGACGTGATAGTCGACCCCGAGTGCCTGCAGATATTCCGGCAGCACGAACTCGGGGAAGCCGGGTTGCTTCTGGTCCAGATTGACGGCGGTCAGCGTGAACCGTACCGGCGCCTTGGCCTGCAGATACAACAGCATATCGAGCAGCGTATAGCTGTCCTTGCCGCCGGACAGACACACCATGATGCGGTCGCCGTCGCGAATCATGTCGTAGTCGGTGATCGCCTGCGCAGTGAGCCGGCGCAGGCGTTTGGTCAGCTTGTTGGCCGCCACCGATCCCGGCTTCAGGCCGGCCGGCGGTCGTGTGTCCAGGACGGGAATATCAGACATGAGCGCCACGTTGTTGGCTGCGAAAACCGAAGAATCAGCGCGCGATTGTAACGCTCGCCAGCACCGGCGACACGCGCAGCCAGCCTGGATCAGCTCAACGCACGCAGCTGCGCGATCACCCGCCGGCTCTCGGCCACGTAATGGCCGCCGAACAGGCGCGCGTGATTGAGCAGGTGATAGAGCTGGTAGAGCGGGCGCCGGACATGCCGATAACCGTCGCTCATCGGCCACGCGCCCCAGTAGGCTTCGAAGAACAGCGGCGAGAAACCGCCGAACAGTTCGGCCATGGCGAGATCGGTCTCGCGGTCGCCATAGTAGACCGCCGGATCGAACACCACCGGCGTGCCGCGGTCGTCCATGGCGACGTTGCCGCCCCACAGATCGCCGTGTACCAGCGACGCCTCGGGCCGGTGCCCGGCCAGCAGATCGCCGAGAATGCCCAGCAGTACGTCGCCCTCGCGTGCCAGCGCCGGGTGCGCGGGGGCGAGCGCATCGAGCATCGCCGCCAGCCGGTTTTCGCGCCAGAACTCGTGCCAGCGCGGATGCCGGGCATTGGGCTGCGGGCTGGAGCCGATGGTGTTGTCGCGCTCCCAGCCGTAGCGCGTCGCCACCACCCCATGCATGTCGGCCAGCGCTTCGCCCAGGCGCGTCATCGCCGCCGGCGACAGCGGTTGCAGGTCGATGTACTCGAGCACCAGATAGGCATGCGAGGCGATCTCGCCACAGACCAGCGGCTGCGGCACACGCAGGCCGACCGCCTGCTGCAATTCGCGCAGGCCGGCGGCCTCGGCGGCGAACATATGCCCGCGATCGGCCCGGTTGAGCTTGACGAAGTAACGCGATGTGCTGTCTTCCAGCCGGTACGCCGTGTTGATCGAGCCGCCGCCGAGGCGCGTCTGGCGCTGACTGACAAACGCCGTGCCCGCGGCTTCGCCGATCTGCGCTTCGATCGCGGGCCAGTCGATCACGGCGCGTCGTGCGCCGCAGCCGCCAGCCCCAGACGTGACCGCAAGCGGCTGCCCACACCGAGCCGGTCACAGATCGCCGCGAGGGCGTCGTGATCCACCGGGCGCCGCCGGATATCGCGCTGCTCGGCGTCGAGGGCGATATCGGTCACGATCGTCGCCAGCCGGCGCGACAACCGCGCCTGTTCGGCGTATGCCTGTAGCTTTGCTGCCAGCGACTTCGCGCCCCTCAGGCCGCTGGCGGCCACGGCGGCGCAATCCGCCAGCATCGTCTCCAGATCACCGAAGCGCTGGATCAACGCCGCGGCCGTCTTGGCGCCGATACCGGGCACGCCGGGAATATTGTCGACGGTATCGCCGACCAGGGCGAGATAATCGGGAATCGCGGCCGGGTCGACGCCGAATCGGGCGCGAATAGCGTCGGCGTCATAACGGATTTCGCGAGCGTAATCCCAGAGCGTATCGCCCACGCCGAGCAGCTGGGCCAGGTCCTTGTCGGAGGACACAACGGTGACCGGCGTGTCGGCGCCGGCGGCGAGCGTGCCGATCAGGTCGTCGGCCTCGTAGACCGGGCTCGACAGCGTCTTGACCCCCAGTGCCTCGCTGATCTCGCGACAGGCGGCGATCTGGTCGACCAGATCCTGCGGCGGCGTCTCGCGATTGGCCTTGTATTGGGGATACCAGTCGTTGCGAAACGACGTGGTCAGCGATTCATCGAACGCGGCCGCGACCTCGGCATCGTCAGCCACGGCCAGCAACTGGTGCAGAAAGGTCGCGTAGCCGTAGATTGCGTTTACCGGCCGGCCGTCGCGCCCGGTCATGCTCGACGGCAGCGAATGAAAGGCCCGGAAGATATAGACACTGGCGTCAACAAGCAGCATGGCGCTAGTCTAGCCCAGCATGCCTGTCGGTGTATGCGTTTGCAGGCCCCTCGCGGCCACCGCGACACCGCCATTCCCGAACCGCAAAAAGCACACGGATACGACATGAACCGAATCGCGCTCCACGCCGCCGCCCTTGCCCTCGTTCTGGGTTTCGCCAGTGCCGCGCAGGCGGCAAGCGACGACACCACGCTCGTGTACCAGGGCGCCAATGGGCGCTTCACCGTGGATATCCGCCCCGGTGAAGTACGCATCGATGACGCCAGCGACCAGTGGCAGCTCTATGAGCAGAACGAAGCGACCATATTTTCGGTCAACCCCGCCGATCGCACCTATACCCGCCTGGACAAGAGCGTGGCCGGCAATATCCGTTCACGCGTCGATTCCCTGCGCGCCCAGGTGGAAAACAAGGTCCAGCAGCTGCCGGAAAATCAGCGCGCCACGGCCCGCGCGGCACTCATTCAATCGATGCCGGCGCTGGACTCCAGCGAGCACAAGGTCGGCCTCGATCGTACCGGGCAGACCGATACCGTGGCCGGGGTGAACTGCAGCGTCGTGCAAGTGGTGCGCGACGGCAAGCCCGCGGAGAGCCTGTGCGTGGCCAGCGCCGAAGATCTGGATATTTCGGAGAAGAGCTTCGACAGCGTCCAGGCGATGTTCACGCTGATGCAGACCATGCTCGCCGGTACCGGTTTCGAGGCCGCCGGCCTGCCCTATCTGAGCCTGTCGGGCATGCCGCTGCGTTTCACCGACACCAACACCGGCGAAAAGCGTCAGCTGACCCGCATCAGCCACGACACGATCCCCGAATCCCACTTCACCATCCCCGACAGCTATATCGAAACCTCGATCACCATCGACGGCGGCTAAGGGCGCGCCATAGCCGGGTTTTCGCCCCGCTGTTGCTACGAAAGCCGTACTATTTCGGTTAGACTCGGAAAGGCTCTACCGGGCTTGCGGCATTTGGGGATGATTCACGCGCAAGCGATCGCCTGCGCGCCGCGCCGGGTATTCATCGCAACAAACAAGGGAAGACATGAGCGTAACTATCGCAGTCCCGAAGGAGACGGCCAGCGGCGAACATCGCGTCGCCATGGTGCCGAAGGTGGCCGACAAGCTGGCCAAACTCAACGTCGACATCCTGGTCGCCAAGGGCGCCGGCGAAGGCAGCCGGATCCCGGACGATGCCTTCAATGAACCGGTCCAGATGTCCGGCCGCGCCGCCGATATCTTCGGCGCCGACGTGGTGCTCGCGGTCAACGCCCCGGATGCCAAGTCGATCGGCAAGATGAAGAAGGGCTCGGTGCTGATCAGCTTCGTGCAGGCCCATAACAACCCCGACGTGGTCGACGCACTCAACAAGGCCTCGGTGACCTGTTTCGCCATGGAACTGGTGCCGCGCATCACCCGCGCCCAATCGATGGATGCGCTGTCCTCGCAGGCATCGGCGGCCGGCTACAAGGCCGCGCTGATGGCGGCCAGTTCGCTCAATCGCTTCCTGCCCATGCTCACCACCGCCGCGGGCACCATCCGTCCGGCCAAGGTGCTGGTCATCGGCGCCGGCGTGGCCGGCCTGCAGGCGATCGCGACCTCCAAACGCCTGGGCGCCAAGGTGTACGCCTATGACGTGCGTACCGACACCAAGGAACAGGTCGAGTCGCTGGGCGCGGACTTCCTGATGGCCGAGGGCGTCAAGGCCGAGGCCGAAGGCGGTTATGCGCGCGAGTTGACCGACGACGAGAAGAAGAAACAGCAGGACATGCTGGAAAAGAACATGGCCGACGCGGATGCAGTGATCACCACTGCCGCCGTACCCGGCCGTCCGGCGCCCAAGATCATCTCCAAGGCGATGGTCGAGGCCATGAAGCCGGGTTCGGTGCTCATCGACCTGGGCGCCTCCGGCGGCGGCAACTGCGAACTGACCCAGCCCGACGAGACCGTCACCCACGGCAGCGTCACCATCTACGGGCCGTCCAACGTGCCGGCGCTGCTGGCCGAACATGCCAGCGAGATGTATGCGCAGAACGTGTTCAACTTCCTGCAACTGATCGTGGTGCCGGAAGAAGGTCAGGAGGACGCCAAGCCGGCGGACAAGACATACAAGCTCGATATCAACTGGGACGACGAAGTCCTGGCCAAGTCGGCGCTCACGCACAACGGCGAAATCGTCAACGAAGCCGCCAAGGAAGCGCTCAAGGGTTAGGCCACAGGCCTTGCCCGAACGCGCCCATCGGCCACTTATTCAGGGAGACACGCTGTGATTACTGGTTTTGTCGCACTCTATATCTTCATGCTCGCCGCCTTCACCGGCTACGAGATCATCGGCCGGGTACCGGCCATCCTGCACACCCCGCTCATGTCGGGTTCCAACTTCGTGCACGGCATCGTGCTCGTCGGCGCCATGGTCGCTCTCGGCCATGCCGACGGTTTCTGGGAGACGCTGATCGGCTTCATCGGCACGATCCTCGCGGCAGGCAATGCCGTGGGTGGTTATGTGGTGACCGAGCGCATGCTCGAGATGTTCAAGTCCTCGAAGGACTGATACGCGTCCCGCGCGCTGATTCCGTAATAAGAAAGAGCACACGAAAAGGTTACCGACTATGAGTTTCTGGGAATTCACCGTCGACGCGAGCTACTTCATTGCAGCCGTGTTGTTCATCGTAGGCCTCAAGCGGATGGGTTCGCCCAAGACCGCCAAGGCCGGTATCAAGTGGGCTGGCATCGGCATGGTGCTCGCCACCGTGGTCACCCTCTGGCATCCGGACATGGATGCCGGCTTCTTCCGTTATGTCCTGATCCTGCTGGCGATCGCCATCGGTGGCGGCGGCGCGTACTACACCGGCATGAAGGTGCAGATGACCGGCATGCCACAGATGGTGGCGCTGTATAACGGCATGGGCGGCGGTGCGGCCGCGGCCATCGCGCTGGTCGAGCTGTACTCGCATGCGGCGTTCATGCACGGCACCACCGTGCTGATCCTCGCCGTGGTCGGCGCGCTCATCGGTGGCGTGTCGTTCTCCGGTTCGCTGATCGCCTGGGCCAAGCTCGAAGGCAAGATGAGCAAGACCATCCGCCTGCCCGGCCAGCACCTGATCAACGCCGGCATTGCCCTGCTGATCGTGATCCTGGGCATTGCCATCATCGCCTCCAACGAGAGCGCGCCGGTACTGGTCACGATCTTCTTCTTCGCCAGCCTGCTCTTCGGCGTATTCCTGACCAACCCGATCGGCGGCGCCGACATGCCGGTGGTCATCTCGCTGTACAACGCGCTGACCGGCCTGGCCGTGGCCTTCGAAGGCTTCGTGCTCGGCAACCCGGCCATGATCATTGCCGGTACCGTGGTGGGCGCGGCCGGTTCGCTGCTGACACTGCTCATGGCCAAGGCCATGAACCGCTCGGTCTCGAACGTCCTGTTCGCCGGCTTCGGTGTGGACGACGGCGCCGAAAGCGAAGGCCCGGAAGGCGAGATGAAGTCGGTCGAGGCGTTCGATGCCGCGGCCTCCTTCGCCTATGCCGATTCGCTGATCATCGTGCCGGGCTACGGCCTCGCGGTGGCCCAGGCCCAGCACAAGCTCTGGGAATTCGCCCAGATGCTGCAGAAAGAGCACGACGTCGACGTCAAGTTCGCCATCCACCCGGTGGCGGGCCGCATGCCCGGCCACATGAACGTGCTGCTGGCCGAGGCCGGCGTGCCCTACGACCTGATCTTCGATCTGGAAGAGATCAACGCCGAGTTCCCGAACGCGGACGCGGCCCTGGTCATCGGCGCCAATGACGTGGTCAACCCGGCCGCGCGTACCGACGAGTCCAGCCCGATCTACGGCATGCCGATTCTGGATGTCGACAAGGCCCGTGAGGTCTATGTGATCAAGCGTGGCAAGGGCACCGGCTTCTCGGGCGTGCAGAACGGCCTGTTCTTCGGCGACAACACCCGCATGGTGTTCGGCGACGCGAAGCAGGTCTGCACGGATCTGGCCAACGGGCTCAAGCAGCTCTAGGCTCGAAGCCATAGAAAGCATGGAAAAAGCCGCCTCCGGGCGTAATGCTGTTCACTTAAGCGGCGCGGCCTGTCGATTGACGGGATAACGTGTCTTGGACATCTTGACCGATCTTGGCCTTGAAGGTCGGGGTCGGTCATCCAGGAACAAGTGGCCGATACCAGCCCTGAGTTCGGATAATCGTGCGCCCGTGCGAGACAGCGGTTGGGCCGCGGCCATGACGATCAGCTGGGCCGCGATGTATTGATAAGCGAACTTGAAGCGCACGCGCGCCGGAGCCTGGCCGTGCGCGAGCGCCGCTTGGCTGGCCTCGCGACGGATCACGTTATAGCCCAACAGCAGGCCCCAGACTTCTTGATAAATCAGGCTCACGGTCTTGCTGCGCAGCGTCACCGCATTGTGTTGCAATGAACTCTTGATATCCCGAAAGCCCACCTCGATCTCCCAGCGCTCTTGATACAGCCGCGCCACCGCGTCGGTGTCATAGCGTGCGGCGGGCAATGAGGTATAGACGGTCTTGCGTTTACCCTTGTGGCTATAACTGACGGCGCGCACGTCCCAAGTCGCGGGTAAGCCGGGGTGGCGCTTGCGCGCCTGCGGCGACACACGCATCTGCAACAGTTGATCATCGGCGTTGTAGGTCTGGAGGGTCTCTGAGACCAGGCCTTTGCGCGCCGGAATCAGCCAGTGGCGTTGGGCGCCCCCGGCGGCTACGCCCAACAACAGGTCGGCACTCCAGAAGCCCTTGTCGAACAAGGTCACGGAGTGATCGGGAATACGGTCGATGAAGTCATCGGCCAAACGTATCTCACTGCGCCGATACGGGCTGAGCTGGGCGTCGAGTAGCACATGCGAGCGGACGTTCATCAACGCCACGACACGCATCATCGGATACGGCGTCTGGCGATCGGTGCCGGTGTTACCGGAACCGAAGTGGGCTCGCAGTGCGGCATTATCCGGCGTGCGCAGCACGGCGCCGTCGGCGGCTAATACCTGCAAGCCCTGCCAATCGTCGCCGGGATAACGCTCTTGCCCCCAGACGGCGCCGGTCTGGCGGAACAGCCATTCGACCGGTTTAGCGCCCAGCCGTTGGCGAGCCTGAGATACACCGCTACGGGCCATCAGACGGTCGCTGGCCAGGCCTTGAGCACAGATATTCAGACGACGTGCGACTTCGGATACAGGCTCGTTGCGGAACAGTGCCATGCCCAGCACCAGCCAGAGCACTTGGTCTGCCGGCAGGCGCCGCCGGCGAATCGTGGCCGCTGACGATAGATGCAGTGCCGACTCAACCCATTCGACCGGAATATGTTGGGCAAACGTGCTCAAATCAGAGAACGAGTGCAGATCGTCTATATCGAACAGGGTCTGCTGTAGGGACACAAAAAATCCGACTTCCATCAAGTGAAAGCCGGATTCTCGGGAAGCCCCGGCGGCTATGCAATGCTTAAGTGAACAGCATTAGCCTCCGGGCGGCTTTTTTCTGCGTAACGCTCATGCACGAACTCCGCCCCATCGAACGCGCCCTGGCCGGCTACCGGCCCCGTCGCCAGCGATTGCGCCACTACACCCGCCGCGCCGCGGTGGCATTGGTTCTGCGCGAAACACGCCAGGGCGCGGAAGTCCTGCTCGTAGAACGCGCCCACCGCGCCGGCGACCCCTGGTCCGGCGACATGGCGTTCCCCGGCGGGCACGTGGACGCCGCCGATGAAGCCAGCGCGTCACGCGCGGCCTGCCGGGAAACCGCGGAGGAAGTGGGCCTGAGGATCACGCGCGCGGAGGGCATCGGCCGACTCAGCGATCAGTTGACGCTCGACCATCGACGCCGCGCGCCGATGGTGGTCTCGCCGTTCGTCTATCGGCTGGACGATCGTCGGACCCCGACACTCAACCACGAAATCACCGCCTACCGCTGGCTCGCGCTCGCCTGGCTCGACGAGCCCGAACACCGTGCAACCCTGCGCTGGCAGCTGGGCCGACTGAGCCTGCCGATGCCCTGCTACGACTGCGGCAACGACCGCCGACTCTGGGGCTTGACGCTACGCATGCTCGACGAGCTGTTGGCACTGGCGCGCAAATGATCCCTGCACGGCCGACGAGGCAACGTAGAATACGATCCAGCACCCTCTGAAGCATCGACAGACACGGGCCACTTATACGAACGACCAGTTGACAACCGTGGCGATTCTGGTGCTGTCTCCGATCGTCGATTTGTCCACATATACACAACGTGGCCCGCACCATGATTTACCGGGTGCTGCAATCGGAACGTGGCAACAAGGATACACAGGCTTTTGTTTTTAAATATTATTTATTCATTCTTTTGTTTGTAGCATTTGATTAGACAGAAACTATGCTCGCTGCACTGCAAAACAATCCACGGACTTATCCACAGGCGCTAACCGCCTGATGGAGACGGCTTTTCAGCCCCGACTGATCCGCGTGGCCGTGCCCGTGCCCCTGCACGGCGGCTTCGACTACCTGACCCGCAACGACATGCCGGTCGCGACCGTGGGCATGCGCGTGCTGGTGCAGTTCGGACGCCGCAAACTGGTCGGCGTCATCGTGGCCGTGGACGTGCAAAGCGACGTCGCCGCCAAGCGCCTGCGTGCCATCGATGCCGTACTCGACGACAGCCCGGTCTTCGATGCCGGACAGTTGCGCCTGCTGCGCTGGGCCGCGCGTTATTATCATTGCCCGCTCGGCGAGGCCCTGGCCACCGCCCTGCCGGTCGCGCTGCGCAAGACACGCACCGACAAGGCCCAGAGCCGGCATCGCGGCTGGCAGGCGGTGGCGTCGTCGGAAGCCGCCGCGACCACCAATCTGTCACGGGCGCCAAAACAGCGTTTACTACTCGATTGCATCGCGGCCAGCGGCACGGCGATCGCCCACAGCAGTCTGCTGGCTCGTTTCGGTGCGGTCACGGCGCAACTCAACGCGCTGGAAAAACGCGGCCTGATCACGGCGGTGGAGCTGCCCGGCGGCCTCGAGCAGGGCGTGGCCGGCACCGCGCCGGCGCTCACCGCGGAACAACAGGCGGCGATGCAGGCCCTCTACCAGGCCGGCGACGGCTTCGCGCCCGCCCTGCTCGAAGGCGTCACCGGTAGCGGCAAGACCGAAATCTATTTCCAGCGCATGGCCACAGTCCTCGCCAGCGGCCGCCAGGTACTCTTCCTGGCCCCCGAAATCGGGCTGACACCGCAGCTGATCGAGCGGGTGCGCAGCCGCTTCGCGGCCGCCATCGGCGTGCTGCATTCGCAGCGCAGTGAGGGCGAGCGCGCCGATGTCTGGCGCGCGGCTCGGGCCGGCGACGCGGACATCGTCGTCGGCACCCGGTCGGCAGTGTTCACGCCCATGCCGAAGCTGGGCCTGATCATCGTCGACGAAGAGCACGACGGCTCCTACAAGCAACAGGACGGCTTTCGCTATCATGCCCGCGACGTCGCCCTGCGGCGCGCACAGCTCGCCGCCATCCCGATCGTGCTCGGCAGCGCGACACCGGCGCTGGAGAGCCTGCACAACGCCGAGGCGGCGCGTTATGCCCATGTGCGCCTGGCCAACCGTGCGACCGGCGCGGTCATGCCGCCCATCAACGTCATCGACGTGCGTTCGCGCCCGCTGCTCGGCGGCCTGTCGGAGCCGCTGCTGGCGCGTATCGAGCCGCATCTGGCGGCCGGCAATCAGGTGATGATCTTCATCAACCGACGCGGCTTTGCGCCGAAGCTGATCTGCCACGACTGCGGCTGGGTCGCACCCTGCGTGCGTTGCGATGCGCCGCTGACCCTGCACGGTGGCATCTCGCGCCTGCAGTGTCATCACTGCGGCGCTGCCGAAATCGCGCCGAAAAAATGCCCGGCCTGCAGCAGCGAACAGCTGCTCGCGCTGGGCGCCGGCACCGAGCGGGTGGCCGGGGCGCTGCGCAGCCGCTTTCCACAGGTCGCCATTGCCCGCTTCGATCGCGACAGCATGGCCCGCAAGGGGCGCCTGGAAGCGCAGCTCGCCGATGTGGCCAGCGGCGCCACTCAGTTGCTGGTCGGCACCCAGATGCTCGCAAAGGGGCATGACTTCGCGCGCCTGACCTGTGTCGGCGTGCTCGATGTGGACGGCGGCCTGTTCTCCGCAGATTTTCGCGCCGCTGAACACATGGCCCAGCTGGTCACCCAGGTCGCCGGCCGCGCGGGCCGGGCGCAGCGGCCCGGCGAGGTCTGGCTACAGACCCGCCATCCCGAGCATCCGCTGCTGCAGCGCTTGCTGAGCGGCGGCTATGCCGGCTTCGCCCAGGCGGCGCTGAGCGAACGGCGGGAAGCCGATCTGCCGCCCTTCGGTCATCTCGCGCTGCTGCGCGCCGAGGCCCACGGCGAGGCCGAGCCAATGAATTTTCTCAGCGCCGCCGCGGCCGAGGTGGCCCAGGACGCGCATCTGGCCTGCTGGGGGCCGGTGCCTGCGCCCATGCAACGCCGCGCCGGCCGCTACCGTGCCCATCTGCTGCTCCATGCCATGGACCGCCACAAACTGCACCCGGCACTGGATCACTGGCAACAGGTATTGCCCGACGTGCCGGGCGCGAGCCGCGTGCGCTGGTCGATCGACGTCGACCCCCAGGATCTGTTGTAGCGGCAAGTTTGTCGGCGCCGCTCGCGATCGGGCATACCCGGCCGAATCCCGCAGGCCAAAACATCGTGCAAGAATCCGCGACCTGCCGGAAGTGGCCCCGGCACGCCGCAGGAAGCCCCGCGGCCACGCGCTGCCGGGCAATCATCACCTGCGGTTTCACTCGGGCGCGCGTACTACCGGACGCCGAACGGGACACGATCGTCGCGACGCGACCCGCTCGCCGTGCCTTTCGTCTGATCGAGGCCAACATAGCCGCCTAACCCGGTGCGCGTTAGACTGCGCGGTCATTCGATGAACACGACCGATACAGCCCACGTGAAACGCCTCTGCCAAGACCTGCTGGCGCGCGCCGCCGACGCCGCCTGGCCCGATATCGATACCCCGGCCGAGCCCCATCTCGAGCGCACGAAAGACCCGGCCCACGGCGATTTCGCGAGCAATATCGCGATGACGCTGACCAAGGCCGCGCGCCTCAACCCGCGCGAGATCGCGCAGAAGATCATCGACGCGCTGGAGGACGAGCCACGTATCGCCAAAGTCGAGATCGCCGGCCCGGGCTTCATCAATTTCTTTCTGGCCCCGGATGCGTTTCTGGCGGTGGTCGACGATATCCTCGCCCAGGGCGAGCGCTTCGGCCACAGCGACATCGGCAAGGGCCAACCGGTAGTGATCGAGTTCGTCTCCGCCAATCCCACCGGTCCGCTGCATGTGGGCCACGGCCGTCAGGCGGCGATCGGCGATTGTCTTGCCCATCTGTTCGAGGCCAACGGCTGGCAGGTGATCCGCGAGTTCTACTACAACGACGCCGGCGCCCAGATCCACAATCTGGCGATCTCGGTGCAGGCGCATTGCAACGGCATCACGCCGGACGATGCCGGCTGGCCGGAAAACGGCTATCGCGGCGACTATATCGCCGATGTGGCGCGCGCCTATCTCGCCGGCGAGACCATCCGTGCGGACGATCGCGAGGTCACGGCCGCGGCGAATCCCGACGACCTCGATGCCATCCGTGCGTTCGCGGTGGCCTATCTGCGCCGCGAACAGGACGCCGACCTGCGCGCCTTCGACGTGCATTTCGATGTCTACTCGCTGGAGTCCGCGCTCTATGCCGACGGCCGCGTCGAACAGGCCGTCGAAGCGCTCGTCGACGCCGGCCATACCTACGAGGCCGACGGCGCGCTCTGGCTCCGGACCACCGACTTCGGTGACGACAAGGACCGGGTCATGCGCAAAGCCGCTGGCGGCTATACCTATTTCGTGCCGGACGTGGCCTATCACCGGGTGAAATGGGAGCGTGGCTTCGAGCGTGCGATCAACGTCCAGGGCGCGGACCACCACGGCACCATCGCGCGCGTACGCGCCGGCCTGCAGGCACTGGACACCGGTATTCCCAAGGGGTGGCCGGCCTATGTGCTGCACCAGATGGTCACGGTCATGAAGGGCGGCGAGGAGGTCAAGCTGTCCAAGCGCGCGGGCTCGTACGTCACCCTGCGTGACCTGATCGAGGAAGTCGGCCGCGACGCCACGCGTTTTTTCCTGGCCGCCCGCAAGTCCGATTCCCAGCTCATCTTCGATATCGATCTGGCCCGCAGCCAGTCGGACGAGAATCCGGTCTATTATCTGCAGTACGCCCATGCCCGGATCTGCAGCGTGGGCCGGCAGCTGGGCACGCGCGGCTGGACGTTCGAGCGCGCGGTCGCGGACACCACGCTGCTCACCGCCGACCATGAGCAACAGCTGATCCGCGTGCTCTCGCGCTTTCCGGAAGTGGTCGAGTCGGCCGCCGCCGAACACGCGGTGCAGGCGATTCCGCATTATCTGCGCGAAGTGGCCGACGCTTTTCACAGCTACTACAACGCCGAGCAGTTTCTGGTCGACGACGACGCATTGCGCAATGCGCGCATGGCGCTGGTCTATGCCACGCGACAGGTGCTGGCCAACGGCCTCGCCCTGCTGGGCGTGAGCGCCCCGGAGCAGATGTGAACAGCCAAACCGCAGCTGTGTCACGGTTGGGCATGAATCAATGCATATCGCTCTCGCGGCATGACAGCGCGAGGGCGACCCGAGAGGAAAGCGAGCGCTTCTCCCCTTTGCAAACCCCATTGCCGAAGTGCCCGCTGCACTCTGTGGAATATTCGTGAATAACGCCGAGGTTTCCTGATGTCCCGCGATTATTCGTCGCGTCGCAACAACCCGCCCACCAAGGGCAAACGCGCCGCCCCCCAGCGCCGCAAGCCGGCCGCGAAATCCAAGCCGCAGAAACGCAGCGGTGGCGGCGGCCCGCCGGGCTGGGTATGGATGCTGTGCGGGCTGTGTATCGGCCTGACCGTGGCCGCGGGCTTCTATGTATTCGGCCGACCGGCCGGCACGCCGGCGCGCGAGCAGATGTCCATCGCCACGCCGAACGAAAGCGCCTCCAAGGCACCTGCCGCCGACGAGCCCGCCGAGGCCGCGGCGCCGGCCCAGAAAGAAGAGGAGCCGCGGTTTTCCTTCTACAAGATGCTGCCCAACTACGAGGTCGTGATCCCGGAAGAAGAGTATCCGGAGAAAAAGACCAGCAGCCACAGCAGCACCCCGGCGGGCGAACCGCCGGCGCCGGCCAAGCCGCAGCCGACCACGCCCAAGGTGGACGAGCCTGGCAGCTACATCATCCAGGCCGGCTCGTTCTCCACCTTCGCCGACGCCGACCGGCGCAAGGCGGAGCTGGCATTACTCGGCGTCTCCGCGCGTATCGTCGACGTGGACCTGGCCTCGGGCAAGACCGTCTATCGCGTACAGAGCAACGTCATCGGCTCGAGCAGCAAGCTCAACGACATGCTCAAGCGCCTGCGCGAGAACCGTATCGACACGCTGGTGATGCGGGCCAAGAAATAGCGCAGCCGCGACCCTGCGCGGGCCGCGGCCGTCTTCGCTCTAGCGCTCGTTGCCCAGATAGCGGGTCAACAGATTCTGCCAGTCATCGCTCGCCAGATAATCCAGGATGGCGCGATTGATCGGCTCGCGCAGCGGACTGCCCTCGGGCAGGGCAAAGGCATAATCCTGACGGTCGAAGATGTTGGGCAGTACCTCCAGCGTGCTGGCATAGTCGTTGAGAACGCGATACTGCAGCAGCGGCGCATCGTAGACCACGGCGTCAACGCGTCCATTGGCGAGATCGTCCAGCGCATCACTGACTTCAGGCTGGGTGGCAAAACCGATACCGCGCTCGGACAATGCATCCGCGGCTGCCGAACCGGCAATGGTGACCACGCGCGCGCTGTTGAGATCCTGCACGTTGTTGATGCCCGAGGACAGCCGGTCGACGGTCAGGGAGGTCGCGATCGCCGCGGTGAAACTCGAAATGATGATGATCGCGGCAAACATCCAGACCAGGCCCACGAGCCGTCCGCCCAGGGTACGCGGTGACTTGTCGCCGTAGCCGACCGTCGTCATCGTAACCGCCGCCCACCAGAAACCGCTGGCCAGCCCCTTGACCGGCCCGCCGCCGAATTCATCGGCGTTGGCGCGGCGTTCGAACAGCCACACCGCGACGCCGACCGCCAGCAGCACCACGGCCAGCCCGGCCAGGGCGGTGAAGAACTGCCACGAAAAGAAGCGCTCGATCGTCGACCACAGCCGGCTGCCCTTGGCCGGTACCGCGATCGCCAGCCCGGTGGAATAGAACGGATAGCTGAAATCGATTCGGGCTTCGCGCTTGGCGGTAACGGTGAGCGCGGCGACCGATACATCCAGCGTATCGTCCCCGAGGCCGGTGAACAGGCCGGTGAGATCGCTGTCGACATAGTCGTACTTCACGCCGATACGCTCGGCCACCGCTTCCCAGAGGGCGATGCTGATGCCGGAAAAACGGCCGTTCTCGCCTTGAACTACGAACGGCGGCGCGGCCTTGGTGCCGACCCGCAGCGTCGCCCCCACTTCATTGGCCGGCATCGCGCTATCGACGGCTGACGCATCCTGCTGGGCCCAGGCGGGCGTCAGCCCCCCCAGCAGACAGAACAAGGTCGCGAACAAGATGATCGCGCGTCGTGAACAACTGTTGGTCATGATCTCCCCTGGCCCCGATGGAGCCGTTTCAAAAGCCGTGTTGCAGGCCCAGAGTAAAACTCACGTCCGGCGATGCACCGGTATTAAGATCCTCGATGATGGCGAAGGCCAGCGCCGAGCGTTCGGTGACCTGCCAGTCCAGGCCGAGCGCGCCCTGTACCGCGACGCCGTCGAGCGCTTCCAGACCGGTGTTTTCATAGAACGCGCTGTGGGTATTGGCCTGCACCTGCACCACAAAGTCGGGCGTCAACGCATAGCCGATACTGGCCCAACCGAAACCCACGCCCTGAACACGTTGATCGGAGAGTACGTCGCCCTCGCCGCTGTACAGACCGCCGGCGCCCGCGAGCAGGCGCCAGTCGGACGCACCGTTCTGATTGTTGCCCACGGTGGCCCAAAGCGCGACATCCGTGCCGCCACTGCCGGTGAGCCGGTCGGCGTCGCCGGTAGGCAGCTTCAACTCGCCGGCCACCGCCGCGCCCCAGCCGCCAATACCGGGCAGACGTTTCTTGAGCCCCATACGCACATCGCCGAGGCCGGACGGTGAGTCGCTGACATCCAGCGCCAGGCGCCCGTCGCGCCGATAACGAAACTGCTGACGGTCCCGGGGCGCGCGCGAGCGGCCACCATCGGCGAAACCGAAGGTGTCGTGAAAATCGTCGATGAAGCCGTCGCCGATTCCGCCGCTGTGGTCCACGAACGGGATCTCGATCGAAGCCTGCCAGCGGTGTGCGAAGCCGCGTCGAAACAGCAGCGCGGCGCGAGTGGTTTCGCCGTCGAACAGCAACTGCTCACGGGCGTTGTCCTGCGCGGTGTAGTGGCTGGTGTAATCCACCTGCACTCCGGCATGCCAGTGCCCTCGCTCGGCGACGGTATAGCCCTGCGCACGCGGCAGACCGTAGATCGCGACGGTCGGCGACTGGTCGGAAAACGAGAACGGCCGCGGAACCGTGTCGTCATCCGCCGCCGCGGCGCCGGTCAAGCCCGCCCATGCCAGGCCCACACATATCAGCCACGCCAGTACCCGCCCTGTTCTGCCTGCCCCCATGCCGTCTTCTCCCCGCGACGGTTATCCGGATTGTCCTGCTGGTCAGCGACTATAACTAAATCGGGTCGAGCTTGGCATAGCCGGCAATCAGCCATTTACTGCCGGCACGATCGAAATTGACCTGGATACGAGCGCGCGCGCCATCGCCCTCGAAGGCCAGTACGGTGCCTTCGCCGAACTTGCGATGACCGACACGCTGACCGAGATTCAGGCCGGCCGCGCTCTGTTCGGCGCGGGCGAGCGCGCCGGGCCGGAACACCGGCTGGCTGATGCCGGCCTGTGGCCGGACTTCGCGCAGATAATCCGCGGGTATCTCGCGCAGGAACCGCGATGGCGCACACAGGTTTTCGCTGCCGTGCAGACGGCGCACCTCGGCGTGCGAGATATGCAGTTTATCCATCGCTCGGGTCATGCCGACATAGCAGAGCCGGCGCTCCTCCTCGAGGCCGTTTTCGTCGTCTATCGAGCGCTGGTGCGGAAACAGCCCTTCCTCGAGGCCGACCATGAACACCAGTGGAAACTCCAGCCCCTTGGCCGAGTGCAGCGTCATCAGCTGTACCGATTCGTCCCATTCGCCGGCCTGGTTCTCACCGGCCTCCAGCGAGGCATAGGCCAGAAACTGGGTGATCTCGTCCATGGTTTCGTCGTCGTCCGGCGTATAAGCACGCGCGGCGGAAACCAGTTCGTCCAGATTCTCCTTGCGACCTTCGGCTTTTTCGTCGCCGCCCTTGCCGTGGTGGACCTTGAGCCCGGTCGCCTCGATCACGCGGTCGGCGGCTTCGTGCAGGGCCATGCCCTCGATATC
This sequence comes from Salinisphaera aquimarina, assembly GCF_042643355.1. Lineage (NCBI taxonomy): Bacteria > Pseudomonadati > Pseudomonadota > Gammaproteobacteria > Salinisphaerales > Salinisphaeraceae > Salinisphaera > Salinisphaera aquimarina. The sequence continues at coordinate 1,212,410 of NZ_JBHRSS010000003.1, read as the reverse complement.
GGCATCCAGCGCATCGATCGTCTCGATGAAGGCCATGACCATCTTGCCGGCACGCGCGGGCAGACCGTTCTGCGCCAGATCGAACGCGGCCTGCCACAGGCTCATGGCACCAGCGCGCGCATGGCTGCGAATCTTGTCCACCGTGGTCGCGCCGATGCCGCGCGTCGGCGTATTCACGATGCGCTCGAAGGCGGCGTCGTCGGCGCGCGACTGCAGCAGCCGCATATAGGCCAGCGCGTCCTTGATCTCGGCACGCTCGAAGAACTTCTGGCCGCCGTAGATCCGATATGAGATCTCGGCGGCGATCAGGCGTTCCTCCAGCACTCGCGACTGGGCATTGGAGCGATACAGGATGGCGATATCCGAGCGCTTGCCGCCGTCGGCGATCCAGCCCTGGATACGGTTGACCACGTGCTGGGCCTCGTCGTATTCGTTGAAGGCGCCGTAGATATCGATCGGCTCGCCGTCGGCGCCCGCGGTCCACAGTTCCTTGCCCAGGCGCGACAGGTTGTGGCCGATCAGGCCGTTGGCCGCCCCCAGAATCGTGCCGGTGGAGCGATAGTTCTGCTCCAGACGCACGGTGGCCGTGTCCTTGAAATCGTCCTCGAAGCGCAGGATGTTGTCGACCCGCGCACCGCGCCAGGAATAAATCGACTGGTCATCGTCGCCGACGATGAACACGCGCCCGTTGCTGCCGGCCAGCAGCCGGATCCAGGCGTACTGCAGGGCATTGGTGTCCTGAAACTCGTCGACCAGCAGATGACTGAAACGACGCCGGTAATGGGCCAGCAGATCGCTGTCGTCGCGACAGGTTTCGTAGGCGCGCAGCAGCAGTTCGGCAAAATCGACCAGGCCGGCGGCCTCGCGGGCGGCCTCGTAGGCGGCATAGACGCGGATCATCTGGGTTCTGGCGTAATCGCCGGTGTCGGCCAGATCGCGCGGGCGCTCGGCGGCGTCCTTGCAGCTGTTGATGAACCCCTGCATCTGGCGCGGCGGCCAGCGCTGTTCGTCCATTTCCAGATTCTTGAGCGTGCGTCGTATCAATCGATACTGATCGTCCGAATCGATGATCTGAAACGCCTGCGGCAGCTTCGCCTCCTTGTAGTGCAGGCGCAGCAGCCGGTGCGCAATACCGTGAAAGGTCCCCACCCACATCGCCCGCGCCGGCACCCGGATCATCGGCTCCAGGCGCGCGCGCATCTCGCCCGCGGCCTTGTTGGTGAAGGTCACCGCGAGAATCGACTGCGGCGACACACCTTCCACCCCGATCAGCCAGGCGATACGATGAATCAGCACCCGCGTCTTGCCGGAACCGGCGCCGGCGAGCACACGCATGTGCCCCGGTGGGGCGCCTACGGCTTCGCGCTGGGCTTCATTGAGGGGGTCGAGAATCGTTGAGACATCATCCATGGCACGATTGTAACCAATGCCAGGCAGTCACCGACGACGGCGCACGGGCCGATCGCGTTCATGAACGCGAAAGCCGACGCCTCTACACTGTGATATCTGCAACAAACGCCCAGAAAATCCGCGGCCGTACCGGCACGCAAACGAAAGAGACGACACCATGCGCCGTTTGATCGCTCCCATCCTAATCATGCTGGTACTGGCAGGCTGCGCGACATCGCCGACCGGCCGCAATCAACTCCAGCTCTTCTCCGAGGACAAGATCGCCGAAATGGGCGTGGCCAGCTATCAGCAGATGAAAGAGAAGGAGCCCATCGATACCAGTACCGCCGACAACAGCTACGTCAAATGCGTGGCGAACGCGATCACCGGCGTGACCGGCGGCGAATGGGAAGTCACGGTTTTCAAGGACGATCAGGTCAACGCCTTCGCCCTGCCGGGCGGCAAGATCGGGGTCTATTCCGGCCTGCTCGACGTGGCCAAGGGCGACGACCAGCTGGCGGCGGTGATCGGTCATGAGGTTGGCCACGTGCTCGCCCATCACGGCAACGAACGCGTGTCGCAACAGTATGCGACCCAGGGCGGCCTGTCGGTGGTGTCGGCGTTTCTCAGCGGCGGCGGTGGCGGCGTCGGCAGTCAGGCCCTGATGTCGGCGCTGGGGCTGGGCGCGCAGGTCGGTATTCTGCTGCCTTTTTCGCGCACCCAGGAAAGCGAAGCCGACCTGATCGGTCTGGAACTGATGGCGCGCGCCGGCTTCGATCCGCGGCAATCGGTGCAGCTGTGGCAGAACATGGCGGCCCAGAGCAACGGCAAGGAACCCGCGGAGTTCATGTCCACTCACCCTTCCGACAATACCCGCATAAACAACCTGCAAAGCCACATGACCAAGGCCATGCAGCTATATGAACAGGCGCCCAATCACCCCAATTGCGGCTAATGTCGTAAAAAATTCAAATTTTTTTCGTCGGCATACTTGCCGGGCCGACAAACTTATGTAGACTCGGAATCAGCACGGCTCAGCCGTTCTCCGTTGGTCTTAGTTTGGTGTCATTGACGAGTCCGTACGGTTTTTAAAAAAAGATGACACGGTATCGCTAGGATCAGTTGAGATGAATATTTACGTAGGCAACCTGTCGTGGAACACCGGCGACGACGAACTCCTCAGCGCTTTCGAGGGCTTCGGTGAAGTCTCGTCGGCCAAGGTGATCATGGATCGCGAAACGGGCCGTTCGCGCGGTTTCGGCTTCGTGGAAATGCCCGACGACAGCGCCGCCAAGGCCGCCATCGACGGCATGAACAACAAGGACCTGGACGGTCGCACGCTGCGCGTGAACGAAGCGCGCCCGCGTGACGACAAGCCCCGCGGTCCGCGTCGCTTCTAAAGCGCGACGTCACGACGCAGACTGAAAAAAGCCGCCTCCCTGGGCGGCTTTTTTCTTGCTGATCATGGCGCGGCCTTCGCCTGACCCGGCGACGCCGCGTGCATGCCACCGTATCGGCGCGCATTCGTGCAGTCGATAGCTCGGACGTGGGCGCAAACCGGCCATCCCCCATCACCATGTGGATACGACCGGCGCGTCGGCACGATGTTGTGTGATTGACGAATCGACAGACGATCGAGCGTGCGAATCCACCGCGCACGCGCAACCAAAGCCATGAATCCGATTACATGCCGCTACCGGCTTGTGTCTATCGGATTAGGTGTTTTCACTATAATCCGACAGACGAGCCAGCGATATGCTCGGTCGAGTGTCGGATTACCCCGGCGCGCCAATACGACCGACGGACCGAAGGACAGGGCATTCTTTAAAAATGCACAGACCGCTTTCACGGTTCGATGTTTTGCCCAAACCCTTTCAATGTACCGCCATATAGCCATATATGCGGCGAAAAGCGACCAACCGGACCAGCCTCGCCCGGCACTCGCCAGCCGATGACCGTGGTGCAGGTCCGCCGCCGGCACAGCAGGCTTTTTTGCAAGGCCACGGATTGTCAGGCGTCCTGTACCGATTGTGTGTCCGCCGCCGGAGCCAGCGCGGGCGCGTCCGTCCTGGGCGTGGTCATCCCGGACGCCTCGACCACACGGTTCTCGCCGGCCCGGACCCTGTAGGCCGCTGCGAAGCGCTGCTGCTCGTTGCGGGTGAGTATGTCGTCGACATACCACCACTCGCCCTGCACCCGCTCGGCGGTGATATCGAGCAGCAGATAGCCGCGGCTGGCCAGCTGCACATATTTCATGTGCGGATTCTGAGCCTTGATCGCGTCCGGGCTGGCGTCGCTGCCGGGCGACGTCACCGATGTGCCGACGAATTCCACGGCCATGGAGCCGGCGCCGGTGTCCGGGTCGTAAGCATCCGGATTGTTGGGATCCTCGGTGATATCCATCGCCCAGGAGGTATGGATATCGCCGGTGAGCACGACGACATTGTTGATCGCCACATTGGGCGCAGCCTGGCCGCCGCGAATGATGTCCCATACCTTCTCGCGCGCACGCGGGTAGCCGTCCCATTGATCGGAGTTTAGGAACACACCGCCCTGGCCGCCGGGGTTGTCGGTGTTGCTGGCGTTGGGCGCACCGACCGCCTTGAGCTGGCCGAACATGACCTGCTGGCCGATCAGCTGCCAGGTGGCGTTGTTGGCGCTCAGACGCTCGGCCAGCCATTGCCGCTGGGGGGCGTCGATCAGGGTGCGGCCTTCGTCCGTGTAGTCGCCGCTATCCACGAAGCCACTGCCGCCCGGCGCGTTCGCGGCCAGCTGCTCGTCGCGCCCGATCAGGCGGGTGTCGAGCATGGTCAGCGCGGCGAGGCCGCCGAGATCGAAACCGCGATAGATGATGTCGGGGTTGCCCGGCTCGATCTCACGGATCGGCAGCCATTCGTAATAAGCCTTGATCGACACCGCTTCACGCCGACTCCACTCGCCTTCGCCGCGGTCCGGATCGTGGTTCTGGGCTCCGCCGCGCCAGCTGTTGTTGGTGGATTCATGATCGTCCCAGACCGCGATCATCGGATGCTGGCGATGCAGCTCCTGCAGGTCGGGGTCGGTCTTGTAACAGGCATGCCGGGTTCGATAATCCTCGAGCGTGACGATTTCATAGGGCGGCTCCGGCGCCCGACCGATCTCGCGCCCGTCACCGTATTCGTCCGGGTTCTCCTCGGCCGAGACCCCGCGACCGGGGTATTCGTAGATGTAGTCGCCCAGATGCAGCACCAGATCGAGGTCGGCGCGCTCGGCCACGCGTCCGTAGACATTGAAGAAGCCGAACGGATAGTTGGAACAGGACAGCACCGCGATACGCAGCCGATCCACGCCGTCGGCGGGCAGCGTACGCGTACGCCCCAGCGGCGAGGATTCGCCGAGCGTTTCGAACCGGTAGTAATAGGTCGTGCCGGCCTCGAGCCCGGTGGCGTCCACCTTTACGGTGTAGTCGCTGTCGGCACTGGTCATCACCGTGCCGCTGCGCAGCGGACTGATCATGTCGGGCGTGTCGGAGAGCATCCAGTTGACGCTGACCTGCTGTGCGGCCGGCGGCGTGACCCGCGTCCAGAGCATGATGCGATCGGCCAGCGGGTCGCCGCTGGCCACGCCGTGGCTGAATACCTGCGCGCTGCTGCCCGGTGTGCGCGATACCCGATCGTCACTGCCGTCGCTGCAGCCCGCCAGCAGCCCCAGCGACGCGGCCGCGCTGCCGGCGAACCCGGCCCGACGCAGAAAAGAACGACGTGTTTGTGGCGCCCAGGCGCTGACTCGACGCTTGCCCCGATGACCCATGCCCGTCTCCCATCATTGCTTTGATTGTTCGACGGGAGTGTGGCCACAGCGGATTAAGTCTTCATGACGCCGGCCTAGCTGCGAAAGAACACGCTCGCGGGGAGCGTCAGTTCAGTGGCGGGCAGATGCACCTGGCGCAGGGTCACGAACGCGAACAGCATCGGGTTGACGTCGTAGATCGCGCGCAGCGGCTCGATCAGCGCCGGGTCGATGAAGCCGCGATCGGCCAGCGCGTCGAGGCTGATCGCCGCGGCGATCGCCGGCTCCGGATAGCCGCTGGCATAGCGCAGGTGGTCGAAGAACTGCGGATGCTGCAACAGCGGCGCAAGCACGCTGTTGAGCTGGGCCGGCGCGAGCACGCCGGCCAGGTCGATGAACAGATGCTCGCCGAGCGTCGGATCGCGCAGCAACGCGAACAGGCCCGGCATCACCGCGCGCCCGTCGCCCGAGTCGGCGCCGCCGATACTGATGATCGTATTCACGCCCGCGGCCAGCGGCGCGCGCAGCACGCTGGCGCCGATCCAGCCGCTCGCCCCGTTGTCGGCGCTGTGAAACCCCACCGGCAGATACAGCACCATGTCGTGCTTGACCAGAGCCGCATAGAACGCTGCCACTTTCGGGTCGTCCAGGTCGATATGCTGGGCCACCGGCTGCCAGCTCACGCGTTTGACCCCGGCCTTGGCCCAGCGCGCCAGTGCGTCGAGCGCATCGCGCCGGTAGGGATGAATCGACACCACGGGCGTCAGCCGATCCGGCGCCTGCTCGGCCAGCCACACGACATAGTCGTTGGCCACGTAGTCGAGCGTGGCGTCATCGTCGCGCTTGCCGTCGGGGCCGTAGACGGCGTCGCGTGCCAGCAGCCAGCCGCGGTAGTCGCCCGGCATCGCCTGCATCTGGCGCAGGACGCGCGACAGATATTCCGCATCGGCACGCGGCGCGTCGCGGATCCCGGCCGCATGTTCACGAATCCGCGCCGACAGCCAGGCCAGCGGCGAGCCACTCTTGTCGTTGTCGGCCGCGATCTGGGCCTGCACCTTGACACCGGGCGCCAGCGGCTGGCCACTGGAGAGCACGTCGATGCGGTAATCCACCACCGTTTTCTTGCCGATGTCGGCAAATGCCGAATCGACGAGTTCGTGCGCGGAGTCGGTGAGCACCCACGGCGCATCCTCGGGCGCATGGGTCCAGGCGCCGGCAAAATGATCGAGCGCCGTACGCCAGCCGACCAGACCGACGATGACGAGCGCCGCGATGGCCAGCACGACCATCAGCAGACGATTGATGAGCGATTGCACCGTCTGTTTCCGGCTAGACGGCAAGACACTCGCCTTCGGCGACAGTCCCGGCCGTGGCCTCGGCAATGGTTTCGGCGTGTAGACAGGCCGCCTGCTGGCTCGCATTCATGGTTCTCAGGGCCGGCCGCTGTTGCGCGCAATCGGCCCGCGCCCAGGGGCAGCGGGTCCGAAACACGCAGCCGCTGGGCGGATCGCTCGGCGACGGCAGATCACCGGGCAGCCGGATGCGCTCACGGCTGCGCTCGACGAGCGGATCGGGCCGTGGCACGGCGGAGAGCAACGCACGGGTATAGGGATGCGCGGGGCGCTCGAATAAGGCCTGCCCGCGCGCCTGCTCCATCACCCGGCCGAGATACATCACGGTGACGTCGTCGCTGATCTGGCGGACCACGGCAAGATCGTGGGCGATGAACAGCACGCCGATATCGAACTCCGCCTGCAGTTCCTGGAGCAGCTCGATGATGTGCGCCTGGATGGACACATCGAGCGCCGACACCGGCTCGTCGCAGATCAGCACTTTCGGCTCCACCACCAGCGCCCGGGCAATACCGATGCGCTGGCACTGGCCGCCGGAGAACTCGTGCGGATAACGATTGATCTGGGCGCCGGACAGGCCCACCCGTTCGAGCATGGCCCGGACCCGCTCGCCGCGTTGCGCGCGGCTCATGTCCTTGCGTAGATGCCGCAGCGGCTCGGCCACGATCTGGCCGACCGTCATGCGCGGATCGAGACTGGCGAGCGGATCCTGGAAGATCATCTGCACGTCGCGGCGCAGACGCTGCCAGTCAGCAGCGCTGCCACGGCTCATGTCCCGTCCCTCGAAGGCCAGTTCGCCGGAGGTGATCGCGGTCATGCCGGTCAGCGCGCGGGCGAGCGTGGACTTGCCGCAGCCGGACTCACCCACCAGGCCGAGCGTGCGCCCGCGATACAGATCCAGGCTCACGCCATCGACCGCCTTGAGTACGGACTGCGGCTGCCAGAGCCGTTTCGCGCCCAGCGGAAAATGCACCTTCAGATCGCGCAGGCGCAACAACGGTTCGTTCATGCAAGCCAGCCGGCGGTTCGGGACCAGACTTCGATGTTACGCTGCAGAGGTGAATTCACCCAATATCCCAGCGGCCGCGGACCCCGTCGACGCCGGCGCTGAAACATTGTCGTTGCTCAGCTTCAACATGCAGGTGGGCGTAGGTACCAGGCGCTATCGCGAGTACGTGACCCGCGGCTGGCGTCATGTGCTGCCCAGCCAGCAGGTGCGCGACAATCTCGAGCGCATCGGCGAGCTGCTGGTCGGCCACGATATCGTCGGCCTGCAGGAAATCGACGCCGGCAGCCGCCGCAGCCGCTACGAAAACCAGATCGAGCAGCTCGCCGCGCAGGCCGGCTTCGACTACTGGCGGGTCCAGGTCAACCGCAATCTCGGCCGCGTCGCCCAGCACGGGCTGGGGCTGATCAGCCGCTTCGCCCCCTTCGACGTCAACGAGCACAAGCTGCCCGGACGTGTGCGCGGGCGCGGCGCGATCATCGCCCGCTTCGGCCGCCCCGAGCAGGCGCTGACCGTGGTCGTCACCCATCTCGCGCTGGGCGCCGGCAGCCGGGCCCAGCAGCTGGCCGCGATCTGCGCGCTGGTCGCCGATGACGAGCACGTGGTGATCATGGGCGATACCAACTGCAGCGCCACCGCCCTGATCGCCGACCCCGCGCTCGCCGCCAGCGGGCTGCATGTCTACGACCGGCCGCTGGCCACATTTCCGAGTTGGCGGCCGCGCCGCGGCATCGACCACATCATCACCTCGAGCGGGCTTGCCATCGAGCACGCTTCGGTCCTCGATGCCACGCTGTCGGATCACCTGCCGGTGCACATGCAGGTGCGCCTGCCCGGCGAGCTCGCGGCTGCGATCAAGCCCTACAGATAAGGCGAGAACAGCCAGAAGAACGAATCGCGCAGCCGCGTGGGCCAGCGCCGCCGGCGCAACGCCTTGAGGGTGTAGACGTGGCTGCGCTCGATGGTCGTATCGATATGCTCGGCCAGCCGGCCGACGCCGGCGGCATCGAAGATCTCGATGGCCAGCTCGAAGTTCAGGCGCAGACTGCGCGGATCCAGATTCGGCGAACCCACCAGCGCATAGTCACCGTCGATGACGAACAGCTTGGTGTGCGCGAACGGCGGCGGCCGGTAGTAGATCTTCACCCCGCGCAGCATCAATTCGGACAGCCCGTGCCGCGAGGCCCATTCCACGAACGGCAGATTGTTCTTGGCCGGCAGCACGATGGACACATCCAGCCCGCGCAGGGCCGCGGTCTGCAGAGCACCCACCAGCCCCGGCCCGGGCAGGAAATACGGGGTCATGATCAGAATACGGTGACGCGCGCTCGACACCGCCGTCTGCAGCAGGGTGGCCAGCCGCTCGGTATCGCGCGTGGGCCCGTTCTCGACGCTGCGACAGGCCGCCTGCCCGATCTCGGGCAGATGTCGGCGGCTGATGCCGGTCTGCTTGCCGGTCGCGAACGCCCAATCGGACAGAAACACCGCCTCGAGCTGGCGCACGATCGGGCCGGCGAAGCGAAAATGCATGTCCTCGGTGCCGCCGGGCTGGCTGGCCATGTGCCGGTCGCCGATATTCATGCCGCCGGTAAAGGCGATGCCGGCGTCGGTGACCAGGATCTTGCGGTGATTGCGCAGATTGATACGCAGCGACGGTGGAAACAGCCGCGGCGGCAGAAACCGCGCCGCGGCCACCCCGCGTTTGTGCAGCAGCCGCACCGGCCGGCGCCCCGGCCAGGCGTAGTACTCGCCCACCCCGTCGACGAGCACGCGCACGTCGACGCCGCGGTCGGCCGCGCGTGCGAGCGCGGCGATGAAGCGCTTGCCGACGCGATTGGTCTCGAGGATATAAGTGGTGAGATAGACGAAACGACGCGCGCGCTCGATCGCCTCGAGCATGGGCGGATAGGCCTGCTCGCCGTTATGCAGTACATCCACCATGTTGCCGGGCACCACCGGCCACGCCGACAGCCGGTCGCCGGCGCCGGCCAGTCCCAGACGGCGGCGATCGAGCATGGCGCTGTAATCCCGCAGTTCGGCGTTGGCGCCGGGCCGGTGCGCGCCCAGGCCGTGACGGGAGGCCGCATCCAGGCGCCGGGCACGGATACGCACGCGATTGACGCCGAACATGTAGTAGAGCAACGGTCCCACCGGCGGAAACAGCATCGACACGCCGATCCAGCCCAGGGCACTGCTGGGGGTCTCGCGGGTGAGCAGCGCGTGCACGCTGGCCGCGATCGCGCTGCCGGCCAGAAGCACGACCGTGGCCCAGAATTTGACGAAGCTGATCAGCTCGGGAGCGATATCCATCGGCGTGATGCGGCGCTCAGCCGCGCGGGGCCGGGCGCGGGCCGTCCAGCCGCGGCACCGCGGCGAGCAGCGCACGCGTGTAGTCGTGGCTCGGGCCGGCAAACACCGGCCCGATCGCGCCGCGTTCGACGATCTCGCCACGGCGCATCACCAGCATGCGTTCACACTGGCCGGCGACCACGCCGAGATCATGCGTGATCAGCAACAGCGCGGTGCGGGTCCGCGTACGCAGCTCGGCCATCAGATCGAGGATATCGGCCTGCACGGTCACATCCAGCGCGGTGGTCGGCTCGTCTGCGATGAGAATATCCGGCTCGCAGGCCAGCGACATGGCGATCATCACGCGCTGGCGCATGCCGCCTGAGAACTGGTGCGGAAAATAACGGATACGGCGCGCCGCGTCGGGAATGCGCACAGCATCGAGCATCGCCACGGCAGCGGCGTGCGCGGCGCGTCGGCCCAGCCCGCGGTGACGCGTCAGCACCTCGGTCATCTGAGTGGCGATGCGCAGATGCGGATTGAGTGCGGTCATCGGGTCCTGAAATATCATCGCGATACGCGCGCCGCGCACCCGATTCAAGGTACGCGAGCGCGCCCCGATCAGCTCGATCGGGCCACTGTCGGCGTGCAGCCGCGCACTGCCGGTCACCCGCGCATTGGCCGCGAGCAGGCCCATGAGGGCGAGCACGCTCTGGCTCTTCCCCGATCCGGATTCGCCGACAATACCCAGCGACTCGCCTTCGGCGAGCGTGAAATCGAGCCCGCGCACGGCCTCGACCACGCCGTCGGGCGTATCGAAACTCACTTTCAGGTTCTGAACATCGAGCAACATTCTCAAGCAGGTCTCACGCAAAGCCGCGAAGGCGCCAGGAAGAAAAGAAACCGTACTTCATCATTGGAACACTTTGCGCCTTTGCGCCTTGGCGTGCGGATGCTCAGCGGTCTTTGGGATCCAGCGCGTCACGCAGACCGTCGCCGATGAAGTTGAAACAGAACAGGGTGGCGGCCAGAAAAACGGCGGGCACAATCAGCAGCCACGGCGCACGGCTCATCTCGTCGGCCCCGTCCTTGATCAGCGCGCCCCAGGAGGTCGCCGGCTCGGCCACGCCCAGGCCGAGGAAGCTCAGGAACGACTCGAACAGGATCACCTGCGGGATGGTGAGGGTGATATAGACCGCCACCACGCCGAGCAGGTTGGGCACGATATGCCGCAGCACGATCGAATACGCCGGCGCCCCGGCCATGCGCGCGGCCTCGATGAACGGCTGCTGTTTGAGCGCCAGGGTCTGGCCACGAACGATACGCGCCATATCGAGCCAGTTGATCGCACCGATCGCCACGAAGATCAGCAGGATATTGCGGCCGAAGAACACCATCAGCAGGATCACGAAGAACAGGAACGGCATCGCATAGAGAATATCCACGATGCGCATCATCACGCCGTCGATCCGGCCGCCGGCATAGCCCGCCGTGGCGCCGTAGGCTACCCCGATGACCAGGCTGACGAGGGTCGCGACCAGCCCGATCATCAGCGAGATGCGCCCGCCCTCGAACACCCGCACGAACAGGTCGCGGCCCAGGCCGTCGGTGCCCAGCCAGTGCCCATCGGCCAGCGTCGGCGCGACCCAGATGGCGCCATAGTCCTGGGTGAAATAGTCGTTCGGCGATATCCACGGCCCGGCCACACAGGCGATCACGATCAGGCCCAGCAGCCCGATCGACGCTACCGCCGCCTTGTTCGCGCGCAGGCGTCGCAGCGCGTCGGACCAGAGGCTGCGCCCGCGCACTACCGACTCCAGCTTGTCTGCGGCCGCGCTCATGAGTAGGTCACACGCGGGTCGAGCCAGCCGTAGAGCAGATCGACCAGCAGATTGAAGACCACGATCAGGATGCCGTAGAACAGCACCACGCCCATCACCAGCGTGTAGTCGCGGTTGAGCGCGCCCTGCACGAAGAACAGGCCGAGCCCGGGGATGCCGAAGATGGTCTCGATAACGACCGAACCGGTGATGATGCCGGCCGCCGCGGGACCTAAAAACGACACCACCGGCGTGAGCGCGGCCGGCAGCGCGTGCACCCAGACCACACGCATGGCCGACAGCCCCTTGGCGCGCGCGGTGCGCACATAGTTGGAGCGCATCACCTCGATGGTCGAAGCCCGCACCAGGCGCGCGACATAGGCCATCATCGCCGTGCCCAGCGCGACCACCGGCATCACATAGTTCAGCCAGCCGCCGAGACCCCCTGCAGGCAGCCAGTCGTTATAGACCGCGAACAGCAGAATCATGAGCGGGGCGAGCACGAAATTGGGGATCGAGATACCCAGCATCGCCACGGTCATCGCGCCGTAGTCGAGCGCGGCGTTCTGGCGCAGCGCAGCGAGCATCCCCAGCGGCACGCCCAGCAGCAGCGCGAACAGCAGTGATGCCGCGCCCAGCTTCGCGGACACGGGGAAGCCGGCCGAGATCAGCTGATTGACGGTGACGTCGCGATACTGGAACGACGGCCCGAAATCGAAATGGGCGACGTCCCACAGATAACGCCCGTACTGGCTGATCAGCGGCTCGTCGAGATGATATTTGGCTTCCAGATTGGCGCGTACCTGCGGCGGCAATTCGCGGTCGGCGTCGAACGGTCCGCCGGGCGCGGCCCGCATCATCACGAAGGCGAGCGTGAGCAGGATGAACAGCGTGGGGATGGCACCGAGGATGCGACGAAACGCGTAGCCGAACATCGAGTGCAGACGCAGCCGAGCCCTCAGGGCTCGATGCGCAGATCCTTGCTGTAGTAGATATCGAGCGCGTTGCCGACAAAGCCTTTCACATAGGGCTTGACCAGATACTTGCTGGTGTAGAAATAGATCGGGATCACCGGATTGTCCGCCAGCAGCGTCGCTTCGGCCTTGTGCATGACCGCGTCGCGCTCCGACCCGTCCGGCATATGTGCCTGCTGTTCCTGCAGCGCGTCGTAGGTGCGGCTGGCGTAGGTCGTGCCGTTGAGGCCGAACGCCGAGTGCATGAGCTCGAAGAAGGTGTTGGGATCGTCGTAGTCGCCGATCCAGGCCATGCGGAAGGCCTCGGTGTCGCTGCCCTGGCGCACCGAGTTGAGATAGACCTTCCATTCCTCGTTGCGCAGGGTCACGTCCGCACCCAGCACCCCGCGCCACATGGCCGAGATCACCGACGCGATCTTCTTGTTGCCCTCGTTGCTGTTGTAGCGGATCTCGACCTGCAACGGCTTGTCCCTGGAATAGCCGGCCTCGGCATAGAGTTTTTTCGCCCTGGCCTCGCGGTCGGCGTCGGACAGGTCGGCCCAGGCGAACTTGGGCCCGTCGTAGCCTTCCACCGCCGGCGGAATCCAGCCATAGGCCGGCACCTCGTTGCCGCGGGTGATCTTGTCGACGATCACCTGCCGATCGATCGCCATCGACAGCGCCTGGCGCAGCCTGGGGGCGTCCTTGAACGGCGCATGCCGCAGGTTCAGGCCGTAGTAGTAGACGCCCAGCGTCGGCACCGCCTTGAACTGCGCCGGGATATATTTCTGCACCGTTTCCAGGCGCGACGGCGGAATCACCCCGGCCCAGTCAAGCTCGCCGGCCTGATAACGCGACAGCTCCGAGTTGGCGTCGGCGATCGGGTAATACTCGACCCGGTCGATGGCGGTATTAGCGTTGTCCCAGTACTGATCGTTGCGGGTGATCGCGATCATCGAGTTCACCCGCCAGCTGTCCATCTTGTAGGCGCCGTTGGTGACCGCGTGGCCGGGCTGGCTGAACGTGTCGCCGTACTGCTCGACCGCCGGGCGATACACCGGATAGCTGCTGGCATGCGCCAGCGTGCCCAGGAAATAAGGCGTGGGTTTTTTCAGGGTGATCTGCAGATGCCGCGTATCCAGCGCCTTCACGCCCAGCGTATCCGGCGCCTTGTCGCCGGCGATGATAGCAATGGCGTTCACGATCGGCGCGTGCAGCTGTGCATACGGCGACGCCGTCGCCGGGTCGACGCCGCGGCGCAGGCTATAGACATAATCGGTGGCGGTCACCGGCTTGCCGTTGGACCACTTGGCGTCCGCGCGCAGCGTGAATGTGTAGACCCGTTTGTCGTCGCTGACCTGCCACGACTCGGCGTCGCCCGGCTCCAGATCACCGCTGGGCGAAACCGATACCAGCCCTGCGTAGAGATCGCGCAGGATATTGGCCGCGGGTACGCCACGCGCCTGATGCGGATCCAGCGTGCCCGGCTCGGCGCCGTTGCCGCGCCGGAACACGGTGGTGCCGTCCGCGCGCACCTCGGGGCTGATCTTGACCGGGAAGCTGCCGGGATCCTCGCCGCCACCGCAGGCAGCGAGCCCGGCACAGGCGAGAATCAGGCAGATCAGGAGTCGGTGCATGCGCATCGAAGACAGGTGTTCCGGCCGGGGAAATATGAACGTGAGACTACACGAAAACCGGTCCGGCATTCGCCCGCGCAAACCCGTTCTCAGGCGCTTTTCGCGAGCCGCGCGCCGGTCTTTTTCAGATGCACCAGCAGCAGCGAGATCGCCGCCGGCGTCATGCCCGGAATGCGGGTGGCCTGGCCGAGCGTGGCGGGTCGGACATCGGCGAGCTTGCCCTGCAACTCCCTGGACAGGCCGGACACGCCGGCGTAATCCAGCCCGGCCGGCAATTCGGTGGCCTCATGGGCTCTGGAGCGTTCGATCTCGGCGCTCTGGCGCTGGATATAGCCGGCATACTTGGCCTGAATCTCGATCTGCTCGCAGATCGCCTGCACGGCCTCGGCGTCGAACCCGTCCAGCGCCGGCGCACCGACGGCCGCAATGTACACCACCCGCGCATGATCCATGCCGGGTCGCTTGAGCAGATCCGCGGCCGGCATCGCATGCTTGAGCGTGTCGCCCAGCAATGCCGCGCCCTCGTCTTCGCCCAGATCGGACGGCTTGAGCACGATCTGCGACAGACGCGCCTGTTCGATCGCGACCGCCTCGCGGCGGGCCTCGAAATCCGCCCAGCGCGCGTCGTCGACCAGGCCCAGCTCGCGACCGACCGGCGTCAGGCGGGTATCGGCGTTGTCCTCGCGCAGCAGCAGCCGGTATTCGGCGCGCGACGTGAACATGCGATAGGGCTCGATGGTGCCGCGGGTGATCAGATCATCCACGAGGACACCGAGATAGGCCTCGGCGCGGCCCGGCCACCACGGCGCCTCGTCCACGGCGGCGCGGGCGGCGTTGATGCCGGCCAGCAGGCCCTGGGCGGCAGCCTCTTCGTAGCCGGTGGTGCCGTTGATCTGGCCGGCGAAATACAGGCCACCAATGGCGCGTGTCTCCAGCGTGCAGGACAGGGCGCGCGGGTCGAAGTAATCGTATTCGATGGCATAGCCGGGACGCGTGATATGCGCATCCTCGAAGCCGGCGATACTGCGCACCACCCGCTGCTGGGTCTCGAAACTCAGGCTGGTGGAAATACCGTTCGGGTAGACCTCACTGGCATCGAGGCCTTCCGGTTCGATGAAGATCTGGTGCGACTCCTTGTCGGCGAAACGCACCACCTTGTCCTCGATCGACGGGCAGTAGCGCGGCCCCACGCTGTCGATCTGGCCCGAATACATCGCCGATTCGCCGATGTTGTCGCGAATGATTTCGTGCGTCTGCGCGTTGGTATAGGTGATATGGCAGCAGACTTGGCGCGGATGCTCGGCACGCCGGCCCACGAACGAGAACACCGGCGCCGGCTCGTCACCGGGCTGCTCGGCGAGCTGCGAGTAGTCGATGGACTTGGCATCGATGCGCGGCGGCGTGCCGGTCTTGAGCCGGCCCACCGGCAGATCGAGCGCGCGCAGGCGCTCGGCCAGCGCGTTCGAAGGCGCGTCGCCCGCACGACCACCACCGAACCGCTTGTGGCCGATATGGATCGTCCCACCCAGGAATGTGCCCACGGTGAGTACGACCCGGCGCGCATGAAAAGCCAGGCCCATGGTGGTCATCACGCCTGCGACCTGATGATTGTCCACGAGCAGATCGGCCACCGACTGCTGGAACAGATGCAGGTTCGGCTGGTTTTCCACCATCGAACGCACCGCGGCCTTGTAGCGCGCGCGATCCGCCTGGGCGCGGGTGGCGCGCACCGCCGGGCCCTTGCGCGCGTTGAGCGTACGGAACTGGATACCGCCACGATCGGCCGCACGCGCCATCACGCCGCCGAGCGCGTCGATCTCGCGTACCAGATGGCCCTTGCCGATGCCGCCGATCGCAGGATTGCAGGACATCTGGCCGATGGTTTCGATATTATCGGTGAGCAGCAGCGTACGCCGACCCATGCGGGCCGCGGCCATCGCGGCCTCGGTGCCGGCGTGGCCACCGCCGACCACGATCACGTCGAAATCCGTCTGCGTGTTCATCTGCTGCTCCCGCATAATGCCGCGGTCGGAACCGGAAAACCGGGTAGTTTAACGTGTTTGAGTATGTTTTTTGGCGCCAGCGTGCTCCCGGGCTTGTCGACCGAAACCCGAAAGCCAATTCGTCCGCAGATGACGCAGACGAAAACGCGACAAGCCGAGCTGAGACGATGTCGTCGCCTATTGAGCGCTGTATCCAGATGCGATATCGCTACTTTTTTCGCTTTTTTCTAGATCTGCGTCGTCTGCGGATAAACATGCTTTGCCTGTATTCGCCTTTAATACTCGCGGTCAGAGAATCCATCACAGCCGTTCGCGCGCATTCTCGAACTGATCGACCATGGTCTGCCAGCCGATCTGGTTGCGTCCGTTGAGGCGCAGGCGACCGCGTTTTATCACCAGCGACAGTCGATAGGCATCCGCCGCGGGCGCAGACTCGATCAGCCCCTGATCCACCAGCTCGGCCAGCGCCTTGTCGATATCGCTTTCCTCGATATCGTAGGGCGAACGCCCGTTGGCGAGCATGACCTGCACCGCAATATCGCGCGCCAGGGTGGCCGGCAGCTGGGCGGCGAAATCCAGATCCAGCTGCGATATCGCATCCGCCAGCAGACGCGCGGGTCGCGCCTTGTCCGGCGCCGCCACGCGCAGATGCGCGCTGATATCGCCGCTGGGCGTGGTCAGCCGCAGGCGCTGGATATCGATGACCGGCGCCCCCGCCAGCAGTGGCGGCAGCAGTTCGGCATAGAAACGACGGCGCAGATCGGTAGCGCCCGCGTCGCCCGGCGCACCGGGCGCACCCAGCGCATGGGCCAGCGCCTGCCAGGCATCCGTATCCAGCTGGCGCACTTCACCGTCGATCATGAACGGGCCGGTGTCGTTGTTGTTGATCACGGCCCGGCTGGCGCGGGCGCTGAAGCGCGCGCTCAGGCGTGACGCGTCGGCCGGCAACGGCTGCCACTGACCGACGATGCCCTGAAACAGCGCCGACGTGCCCAGACCGTCCGCCAGCGCCAGCGATTCGACGCGCAGTTGCTGGCCACCGGCGCCGCCGGCCGCGCCGGCGCGAGCATCCGCGGAATCCGGATCGGCAGCGGGAACCGAGCCGCCAGTGCTGGCACTGAGCTTGCGCCAGGTCAGCTGGCCGCCGTTCTCGCCGATCAGCCGGAACTGCGGCGCGCTGATCGCCGCGTCGATGGCGCCGCCCTTGAGCGGCATGCTCGCCCGCGCGGTCACCGCGTCCATGTCGACATGGGCCAGACGGCGCTGGCGCGAGATATCCATGCTCGCGCCGCTGGCGTGCAGCCGCGATTGCGCGCGCCCATCCAGACCCACCCGCGTGACCACGCTCAGCGGCGCCAGCGACGGCTCGAATACCAGCCGCGGCCAAAGCGTCGCCACATCCAGCCGGGTCACTGCTACACCCAGCCCCGGCTGCAATCCGGCGTCCGGATCGACCGGCGCACCAAAGGCAATCGGGCCGTGATAGATGACGCTGTCGAGGGTCACGCTGGCACAGGGCCGCTGCGGGCACAGGGCGTCGTCCAGGCCGATACGGATCATCGCATCGGACTTGAACCAGCCGCGGTTGAAACGGCTGGCAATAACGTGGGTGAGCCCCGGACGCTCGAAGCGCGCCACCGCGTGGTCGAACTCGCGCGCCATGTACAGGCCGAACAGCGCCGGTGCGCCCACGGCCAGCGCCACCAGCGCGAGCACGCCCAGAAACAGGGTCTTACGAATCATCGGGACGACGGCTTGCGCGCGGACCCAGGCCGCGCACCGTGGTCATGGCCAGCGCCGGTACAGCGCCATCCGCTGGTGATCATGAGCGCCTCCGCGATCGACAAGGCAGTGGTTCGTTGAGGGCCTCATGATAACGCGGGCCCGGCATAATGCATGCTGGCACACCTTTTGTATTGCCTAGGGTTATGCTCGATACCTCGACTGAAAACGTCAGCGATCGCACCCGCGAGTCGCTCATTGACTGGCTTGAACCGCTCTACGGCGAAATGGCGGCGGCCCATTGCCTTGACGCCGCGGCCGAGGCGGCACAGCGCCACGGCCTGCCGATCGTGGCCGAGAACGCGATCGATCAGTCGTTCAACGTCATGATCACCTACGGCGATATCGTCCAGCGCCCGGGCGAAGCGCCGCTGGCCACACTCAGGCAGTTCATGGCCGCGAATCTGGCGCATTCGATTGCCGCCATCCATATCCTGCCGTTCTTCCCGGAAAGCTCGGATGACGGTTTTTCGGTGATGGATTACCGCGCGGTCAATCGCGATCTGGGCGACTGGGACGACGTCGCCGCACTCGGCCAGGCCCACCCGCTGATGTTCGATCTCGTGCTCAACCACACTTCGCGCAAGGGCCAGTGGTTCGCCAATTATCTGGGCGACGTCGATCCGGGCCGGGATTATTTCATCGAGGTCGACCCCAAGACCGACCTGCGCGCGGTCACCCGCCCGCGCAGTACGCCGCTGCTCGCCGAGGTCGCCACTGCACGCGGCACCCGGCATCTGTGGGCCACGTTTTCGGAAGACCAGATCGACCTGAATTTCGCCAATCCCGACGTGCTCGGCGAGTTCATCGACATCATCTTCGAATATGTCGCCCGCGGCGCGCGGCTGCTGCGCCTGGACGCGGTTGCCTTTCTCTGGAAAGAGATCGGCGGCCCCTGTATCCATCTGGCGCAGACCCATCGCATCATCAAGTTCCTGCGCGCGCTGCTCGATGCCTACGCGCCGGGTGTGTTGCTGATCACCGAAACCAACGTCCCCCACGCCGAGAATATTTCTTATCTCGTGGACGGCGACGAGGCCCATGTGGCCTATCAGTTCGCGCTACCACCGCTGATCGCCGACGCGCTGATCAACGGCCGCGCCACGCCGCTGACGGAATGGGCCAAGAGCCTGCCGGCATTGCCCGAGGGCTGTCATTTCCTGAATTTCACCGCCAGCCACGACGGCATCGGCCTGCGCGCGGTGGAGTCGATTCTCGACACCGACGCCATCGATACGCTGGTGGACGCGGTCCGGGAGCGCGGCGGCTTTGTCTCCACGCGTGCGATCGCGGACGGCTCGCATCGGCCCTACGAACTCAATATCTCCTACTACGACCTGTTCAGCAGCGGCGAGGATTACGATAGCGACGCCCATATCGCCCGTTTCATCTGCAGCCAGGCGATCGCGATGGCCCTGGCCGGCATTCCGGCGCTGTATTTCCACAGCCTGGTGGGCACCCGCAACGACCGCACCGGGGTGGAGCAGACCGGCCGCTACCGCACCATCAACCGCCGCCGCTGGGACGTGGGCGAGCTCGAGCACCGGCTGGAGGCCGACGGCCACCACGCGCGCGTATTCTCACGCCTCAAGCGGCTGCTGGCGGTGCGCGGCCGCCAGCCGGCGTTTCATCCGGACGCCAGCCAGCAGGTCATCGATCTGGGGCCCTCGTTGTTCGCGGTTCAGCGCCGGGTACACGAACAGACGCTGCTTGCCCTGCACAACGTCACCGGCGAGCCCGTGCGGCTGGCCGCGCATGTGCTGCCCGAAGCCCGCGTACGCCGCAACGTCACCGCGGGGACCGAGATCAGCGGCGCCAGCCGCTCGATCACGCTTGCGCCCTACGAGGTGGCATGGATCAGCAGCTGAGCACCCGCTGATGCGGTTGTCCAGGGATCGTGTTCGCCTGGAAATGCTGGACTGGGCCCAGGGTGCCGAGACGAGACGCCGGCCGGAATGTAAGGGAACCGATCAGAGATTGCCGGTGAGCGCCGGCCGCGGCAGGCTCTCGAAAGACCCGGTCGCCACGCGATTGCGGCCCTGGCGCTTGGCCTTGTAGAGCAACCGATCGGCGGTCGCCAGCACGGCGGACAACGAGTCGTTCTCGTCGGGCGCCGACACATAGCACAGCCCGACACTGACCGTGACCCACGGCCCGACCGTCGAACGCTTGTGCTCCATGTGCAGCGCCTGGACCGCAGCGCGCAGGTTCTCGGCGTGCGCTTCGAGCCGATCGCCGCTTTCGCCGATCCATAGCGCGGTGAATTCCTCGCCGCCGTAGCGGCCACAGACATCCAGCGGACGGCGGGCGTAGGATTCGACCATCTGCGCGACCTCGCGCAGCGTCTGGTCACCGGCCGGATGGCCGTAGCCGTTGTTGTAGCGGCCGAACTGATCGATATCGATCATCGCCAGGCCATAGCCGAGCCCTTCGCGCACCGCGTGGGCGTGGGCGACCGTCAGCGAACTCTCCAGCGCATGCCGATTGAGCAGACCGGTGAGCCCGTCGCGGCGCGATACCAGTTCCAGCAGGCGCTGATCCAGCCAGGCGCCGCGCATCGAATATTCCGATGTGTACTGCAGATAGGCCGCGATCAGGACGAGCGTGCCCGCCGCGGCCAGATGGTAGTAGGCGGCATGCGGCGGCCGAATCCCCCAGACCTCGATCGCGATCACCAGCAGCGCGGTCAACACGCCGACCGGAATAATGATGCGTGAACGCACCCGGCCCAGGGCGACGATGCCGACAAAGCCCACGGCCGTGAATTCGACAGGAAAATCGACGCCCTGCTCCATCAACAGCACCCGAACCCCCATCAGGCCGGCCACGATGGCGACGAACTGGATCGTCATGATCGCTTCGGCGAGCCGCGCGGAGACACCGCGTGCGCAGGCCACGATAGCCAGCACCAGCACCGGCAGCATGCCGGCGTACTGCACCAGTCGTATCTTGGTGTTCGCGGCTACCGGCAGGTCGAACACGACGGTATCGAACACCGGCGCAAGCAGGATCGTGAGCGCGGCCATTGCCAGCAGGGCAATCCGGTTGGCGCGCGCCGAGCGGTTGAGATCGTGCTCGAACTCGCGCTCGAGCGCAGGCTCGAAACGCAGCCAGCGAAAACCATAATCGAGCTGGCGCCGTATGGCACCGATCGTCCAGGGCGCGGCTCGACTGCGCTCCAGTTGCTGCGCATCCCTGAGCGCCTGATCGCGATGTCGCGGCATATAACGTGATCGGGAAACAATAATCGAAGCCGGCTTTATTACCACGTCGGCCGTTCACGAACCTGAACACGCCCCCCGTGGCCGCCCGCGCGCGGCGCGTGAGCTCAGCGTGCGTCGAGGCGCCTAAGCCGCGAGATTAAACGGATCCGGCCCCTGCTCGAGCCTGGGCGTCGGCGTGATCGGCCTCGACCGCCGCATGGAAGTCGGCCAGAAAATCGGGGAACGCCGCGCGCACCCGATTCCAGGTCGGCATGAACGGCACTTCCATCGGATTGGCCAGATATTGTTCGCCGGCATTGATGATCGCCTCGACGAACACCTCCACCGTCTTTTCTTCCTTGTGGCGGTCGTATTCCAGGCCGTTGATCTGGGCATCGAAATAGAAACGCTCGACGCTGTCCAGCGCATTGCGCAGATACACCGCCTTGATGGTGCGGATGGTTTCCGGATTGAGTACCACCCCGTAGGTGGCGAGCTTGCGATAAAGCGCCTTGGCGATGTCGTTGCTCATCTTGGCCAGGCCGCTTTCGGCCTCGTGATCGGAAACCGGCTGGTGCTTGTGATCGTAGTAGTCGGCGATATCCACCTGGCAGATCGCATTGGGCGTGTAGTTGCGATGCACCTCGGCAAGAATGCCGACTTCGAGACCCCAGTCGCTGGGGATACGGATGGACTCGGCCACGCTCGCGCTCATCGCGCATTCGCCGGACAGCGGATAGCGAAAGCTGTCCATGTATTTCAGATACTCCATGTCGCCGACCACGGTCCGCAGCGCGCGCAGCAACGGCGTCATGAACAGGCGTACGACGCGGCCGTTGATATGGCCGTTGGCGACTCGTGCGTAATAGCCCTTGGTGAAGCGAAAGGTGAAGTTCGGATGCACCATCGGGTAGAACAGCCGCGCCAGCAGGTCACGGTCGTAGGTCTTGATGTCGCAGTCGTGCATGGCCATGACCCGGCCGGTGCCGGAGGCCAGAAAATAGCCCATGCAGTTCCAGACGTTGGCGCCCTTGCCGGGCCGCTCCGGTGCCAGGCCTTCCGCATCGAGCTGGTCGTAGAGCTTGAGCAGGCGCGGGCCGTCGTTCCAGAGCAGCCGATGCGGCTGGCCTAGATTCTTGAAGAACTGGTGGGCGTGGGCGAACTGCTCGGCGTTGGCCGCGTCCAGGCCGATGATGATTTCGGCCAGATAGTCGACCTGCGACAGCTGCTCGACGATGGCCGGCAAGGCATCACCCTCGAGTTCGGAATACAGGCACGGCAGAATCAGCGACATCGGCCGGCGCTTGCCGAAGGAGCGCAGTTCCGCCTCGAGTGCGGCGATCGGCCGTGCACCAAGACGGTGCAGCGTCGTGATCAAACCATTTTGATGAAAATCCGCCATAGCGCCTGTCCTTATATTTCTCGATTGGCGATCAGTTCATCGATCGCGGCCGCCCAGCCAAGCGGGCCGATACCACCGGCGTGCCGGATCGCGGCACCCGGGGGCGCGTAGTGGCTGCCGTCCGGACGCGCGACCCAATAGCCGATATCGGCCGCAGCCAGCAAATCCGCGTCGTTGCCACTGTCGCCCAACGCTATAGCAAGAATCGCGCCGTGGGCATCCGTAAAACGCGCGCGCAACCAGCGCAGCGCATCGCCCTTGTGGGCATGACCGAGCAGATGCACGAAGCGCCCGCCGGTGCGCGTCACGTAGCCGGCCTCGGCCACCCGCGCCTCGAAATCGGCCAGCGCGGCATCGTTGTCCTGCCACAGCAGCGGCTCGGAGGCGCGGCGCGCGCGGGCCCGTGCCGCGCTGGCCGGATCCAGACCGGTCGCCGCCTGGACATCGGCGTCATCCATGTCGCCGAAACCGGTATAGCGATAGCCGTGGGTGTCACGCAGGCGCACGGCCAGCGCGCGCAGCTCGGCGTAATCGGCGCCCAGCGTCGTGGTGATCAACGGCGTGGCGGCATCGCAGGGCTGGCCGTCGAAATAGTGCTGCGGCACGGCGACCGCGCCGCCGTTCTCGACCGCGAACGGATGCCCGTTGCCGAGCGCCTCGCGCAGGGCAACGACTTCCGCGGCGGTCTTGCTGGTGACCAGGCACACCGGAATACCGCGTTCGGCCAGTGTGCGCAGGGCAGGCGCCGCGGCCTGCCAGCTGTAGCTGTCGTGATCGAGCAGCGTGGCGTCGAGATCAGTGAACACCACGCCCTGGGAACGGTCGAACATTCGGGTCATCCGCGCACTACGGGCCGTCGGGCGTATGCAGGCAGTGTAGACGACCCGGACGAGCCCGCCGCGTCACGGTTATGCTCATAATTGATTAAGATAACGATAAATACAGGGTGGGTACGTCCATGCGCATACTCGTGATCGAGGACAACGAAGACCTCGCCGCCAACATCATCGAATTCCTGTCGGCGAAAGGCCACGTCATGGACAACGCCACCGACGGCGTCACCGGCCTGCATCTGGCGGTGGTCAACGAATACGACGCCATCGTGCTGGATCTGATGCTGCCCGGCATCGACGGCCTCGATCTGTGCGCGCGCCTGCGCGGCGAGGCCGACAAGCAGACACCCATTCTCATGCTCACCGCGCGCGACACCATCAAGGACAAGCTGGCCGGCTTTTCCTCGGGCGCGGACGATTACCTGATCAAGCCGTTTTCGCTGCTGGAACTCGACGCCCGACTGGCCGCGATCGGCAGCCGCGGCCCGCGTCGCAGCCAGCACGTGCTCAAGGTCGGCGACCTGGTGCTCAATCTCGACACCTGGCAGGCCGAGCGGGCCGGCGGTCGCATCAGCCTGACGCCGACCGCCCTGCGCCTGCTCGACGTGCTCATGCGCGCCTCGCCGCGGCTGGTGCGCCGAGCCGAGCTGGAAGCGGCGATCTGGGGCGATCACCCGCCGGATTCGGAAGCCCTGCGCACCCATATCCACGCCCTGCGCTCGGCGATCGACAAGCCGTTCGACAACGCGCTGCTGCATACCGTGCCCACCATGGGCTACCGCCTGATCGACCCGGAAGCAGCCTGACCCGTGGTCACGTCCGCCGCCGCCACGCAGGCCGCCGCGCGGCGCGCGTCGTTCGGTCGGCGTGAACGGGACTGGCGCCCGGCACCCTGCGCGACGGATGTGCTCAGGTCGGCACGAAAAGTTGACCCCTGTTGAACCGCCCGAGCTCGCGTATCTGGCAACGCCTGAAGCGACCGCAGGACAGTCTTCAGGTTCGGGTCACCGCCGCACTCGCGCTGTTCGTGGCGGTGGTGGCGACACTCATGGTGCTGGCCCTGTTCGCCATCAACGAACGACTGGAGTCCGACCTGCTCAACGGCATCGTGGCGCACGAACTCGATGAACTGGAGGCGGAGTACCCACACGAAGGCGATGCCGCGCTGCCGACGTCGGCCACCATCGTGGCGTTCGTGGTCGAGCCCGACGCGCTCGATACCCTGCCCAAGCCGCTGCGTGCCCTGCCCGCGCACGAACGCGGCATGAATATCGATTTCTCCAACCGCACCTATCGGGTGGCGACCACCGTGATCGAGGGCAAAAGGGCGTTTCTGGCCTACGACATCACCGCGATCGAGGCACGCGAATCGCTGTTCAAGATCGTGTTGATCATGGCCGCCTTCATCGTGCTCGCCCTGGCCGTGCCGCTGGGCATGTGGATCGCCCGGATCAGCCTCAAGCCGATCAATGCGCTGGCCGAGCATGTCGGCAACCTGCGCCCGGGCGACCCGGCGCAGACGCTCGCCGAACGCTTCGAACGCTATGAAGTCGGCGTGATCGCGCGTGCCTTCGATCGGTTCATGACCCGACTCGATGGCTTCGTCGAGCGCGAGCGCAGCTTCACCGCCGACGCGAGCCACGAGCTGCGCACCCCGCTGGCGGTGATCCAGGGCGCGATCGAAGTGCTGCAACAGGACAAGCGCCTGGCCGACAGCGCGCCGATGACGCGTATCGAACGGGCCGCGCGACAGATGGCCGAACTCATCGAAGCGCTGCTGTTTCTGGCCCGGGACGAAGCCCTGGAAGTCGACAACAGCCATGCCCGCTGCGAGGCCGATCGCGTGATCACCGAAGTCGTCGATGCCTATCGGCCGATGATGGGCCAGACCCGGCTGGATATGCCCGCGCTGGACCCCTGCGAGGTGCAAGCGCCGCGCATCGCCCTGATCATCGTGTTCGGCAACCTGCTGCGCAACGCCCTGCGACACGGCGGCCAGGAGGTTCGGGTGACCCTGGCCAACGGCCTGCTCACCATCGCCGACAACGGCGGCGGCATGAGCAGCGAACAATTGCGCCACGCCTTCGACCGCGGCTATCGCTCCGGTCCCGGCGCCGGGCTGGGCCTCGGACTGTATCTGGTCAAGCGGGTCGCCGACCGGTATGGCTGGCGGATCCGGCTGGCCAGCCGCCCCGACGAAGGCACGCGCATCGAACTGCGGCTCGTGGCCGGCCGCTGACCGAAACACGCCCGTTTTGCGGGCGTATCGGCGCGTGCTTCACGGTTTCTTCATGCCGCACTTACGCGCCTGCCAGTCGCTGGCGTTCATCATGCCTCTCAAACAAGCCACATAACGCCGATTGCCGGATGGGACGACAGAACACCGCGGTCAACGCCACGGGCTGGCACGCGGTCATCAAACGCTGGCGCCGCAACAACCGCGGCCGACTCAATCGCCTGCTTACGCGCCTGCTCGGCACCGCCGCGCCGCGGCGACGCGCGCTCGCGCCGGACACGCGCCGGATTCTGGTGGTGCGCCTGAACAAGCGACTGGGCAATATCCTGTTTCTTACCCCACTGCTGCGCACACTGGCCGCATCTCTGCCCACCGCGTCCATCGATGTGCTGATCCAGGACGTCAAACAGAAGGCGCTGCTGGAAAGCCTGCCCGGCGTCGGCCGAGTCTGGGTGCAGGAAAAGACCCTGACGAAGCTGTTCGGACTGGCCCGGCAGCTGCGCCGCCAGCACTACGACCTGGCGATCGACCCGAGCGGCAACTCCACCAGCAACCGACTGGCGATGGTGCTGTCGGGCGCGCGCCAGCGCATGGGTTTTGCTGGCGACACCCAGTGGTTGCGCCTGAGCCACGCCGCGCCACGGCCACGCAGCCGGCATCAGGCCGAGCAGGCGGTAGAGCTGTTCGCCGAAAGCGTCGACACGCTCGCACTGGAGTGCTTCGACACGCTCGCGGTGTTTCCGGCGGCAGCTGCGCAGGCGCAGGCGCGCCAGCACTGGGACGCGGCCTTCGGCGACGCGGACGTGCGGCGACCGGTGATCGGCTTTTTCGCTCACGCGACCGGCAACAAGCAACTGCCCGCGGCCTGGTGGGACGACTGGTGCAGGGCCCTGGCGACGCGCCTGCCCGGCGCCACGCTCGTGCAGATTCGGCCACCCGGCCAGCCGGCGAACCTGCTCGAGGATACGGTTGGCGTCTCGATCGCCGAACTCGATGTGCTCGCGGCCCTGATGACACGTATGGATGTGTTCGTCGCGGCCGACAGCGGCCCCATGCATCTGGCGGCCGCTGCCGGCATACCGGTGGTCGGCCTGTTCCAAAGCACTGACCCGGCCGCCTATGCGCCGCTGGGCCGCGGCTGCATCTCGCTGTCCGGCGATACGCTGACCGGCACGCAAGCGGCCCTCGCCGTCGCGCGTATCGCGGCGTCCGCACAACGCGGCGACACCGCACGCGAAGGCTGACGAATAGGCTTTTCGCCCCGCGGATACTAGACTTCGCGTCCATCGCCCCCTCGCCGCTTCCTGCATGTCCGACGACCGCACCCATCGCCCGCCGCGCTTGCGTTGGCGTGCGGGCATCCGCGATGGCCCGGCGTTGGCCCATATCCGCCACGACAGCGCGCCGGACGCGGATATCTTCGCCTGCCCGCTGCGCTGGCTCGCCGGGGATTTCGATGCCGAGACATGGCAGCTCGACGGCGACCTGACCCAGGGCACGCACCACGGCTGGCATTATCGGCGCAGCGGCGATCTCGTCTTTGCTGCCCGGCACGTCGACGACGGCGACGGCCCGGATCCGCAGGCCGTGCAGCAGATCGCCCATGACGCCTATCGACAGCTGTTCGCGCTCCAGGGTGAACTCGGCCTGCGCCATGTCCAGCGCATCTGGCACTGGCTGTCGTCGGTGACCGCGGGCGCCGGCGACGACCAGCGTTATCAACGATTCTGTCGTGGCCGCGCACAGGCCCTCGATACGCCCGGCCAGCCGATGACCACCCTGCCGCCCGCCACGCTGGTCGACAGCGCCCGCCGCGGCGTGCGTCTGCACGTCCTGCTCGGCGAGCGAGCAATCGAAGCAGTGGAAAACCCACGCCAGATCAGCGCCTATGATTATCCCCGCGCATACGGCGTGCGTGCACCGGCCTTCGCCCGCGCCGGTATCGTGACCTTGGCCGACACTCCCTATCTGCTGATATCCGGCACCGCCAGCATCGTCGGCCATGCCAGCCGCCACATCGGCGATGTCGCCGCCCAGTCGGACGAGGCGCTGACCAACGTCGCCGCGGTGATCGAAGCCGCTGCCCACCGGATCGGCCCGCGCCGGCTCACCGAGCTCGAGTGCATCAAGGCCTACCTGCGCCATCCCGAGGACGCGCCGGTCGTCCACGCCGTGCTGCGCCGGCGCCTGCCCGGGGTCGCCGTGGCGCTGCTGCACGCGCCGCTGTGCCGCGACGATCTGCTGGTGGAGTTCGAGGCCCAGATGCGCCTTCTCTGACCACGGCTCCCGTCACGGTTTCGTCATCCGCGGGCGCTACCGTGGACGGCGACATCAACATCCGTGATCGCCATGCGAATCGCTTATACGGTGATGGGTTACGGGCGTGGACACGCCATGCGAACCGCGGCCGTGCTGCCGGCACTCGAACAGCGGCATACCGTGCGTGTCTTCGCCGGGCGCGATGCCCACGAGGTGCTGGCAACCGAGCACGACAGCGTGGAGATCCCCGTCATCGGCTATCAGTACGGCGCCAATGGCCGGATCTGCCCGCGTCGCACCCTGACGCGTAACGCACCCGTCGTGGCCGATCTGCTCGCCGCCGGACCCCGCACCCGCGCCGTCTGGCAGCAGATGGCCGATTTTGCGCCGGACGTGGTCATCTCGGACTCCGAGACCTATGGCCATCGCTTCGCGCGCCATCACGATATTCCGCGAATCGGCTTCGATCATGTCGGCATCATGGCGTATTGTCACTGTCGTTTCGCTGCCGGTGATCGCCTGGCCGGACTGCGCGACGGTCTCGGCTACCGCATGTTCATGGGCGACCCGGATCGGGTCTTGGTGTCCAGCTTCTATCCGGCTGCACCGCGTCGCGACAGCGTCCAGGTGGTGGGCCCGATTCTACGCGACCCGGTGCGTCAGGCGCGGCCCTCGACCGGCGACTATCTGCTCGTTTATCTGAACAAGGGCGATCACCAGTACACCGCGGCACTCGACACGGCACTACGGGCCTGCGGCGAACGCACGCTCGTCTACGGCACATCCCGACGCGGCGACAGCAGCAATCTGTGTTTCAAGGCACCGTCACAACAGGGCTTCATCGACGACCTGGCGGGCGCTCGCGCGGTGATATCCACGGCCGGCAATCAGCTGCTCTCGGAGGCGATTCATCTCGGCAAGCCAGTGCTCGCGCTGCCCGAGGATGCCGTGGAACAGCGCCTGAACGCACAGGCTGTCGTGGACATGGGGGTGGGTCAGAGCGCGGCGTTGCACCGGCTGTCGCTGACCGTGCTAGGCGACTTCCTGGAGCACTGCCCGGCCTATGCGGCAGCGACCGCGGCGCATCGAGCCGATGGCCTGGCCGACGCGATTCAGAGCCTGAACACATCGATCGCTCGACTCGCGCGCGGACGTATCCAGCAGCCCGGACGGATCGCCCGACTGACCGGCGCCTACTGACCCTTCGCAGTTCGCCCCGGATCGAGCGGGTCAGTCGTTCCGGCTTTGCTCGAACGCGGGCTCCACATTGTTCGGCTGATGGCGCAGGATATCGGCGTTCAGACGCGCACGCGCCCGATCACTGTCGGCCTGAGCGCCCACACGCTCGAGGGCCGCTACGTAGTCCGCCGGCAGCCCATGCTCCCGGGCGCCGTTGACGACGAACGCGCAGTACCAGTCGAACGGCACGAGGCTGTCGTCGAGATGTTCCGGCAGGCCACGGTAGATGGCCGCCCTGCGCGGGCCGCTTGCGCTACCCACCTCCAGCTCCAGAAACGCATACGCGGGCCCTTCGGCGGCGTGCAGTATCTCGAGCCGATCGGCGTCGAGTTGGAATAGCACCCCATGAACGACGTCGGTCGCGTCCCCGGTATGCAGCACGTTGCATTTGCCCGAGCCGTCGCTGCCGCGCAGATGAAAATGCAGTTGATGACCCGCAAGCCAGGCCGCGCCGGCCGGTCGTACGCTGGGCACGCGCTGAGCCAGCCGTGCGGTGAGCATGTTGGAGCCGTAGGCGAAATAGAACATGGCGGCCACTATGAGCAGGAGCGCAAAAGCTTACCCTGTCGCTAGGCGCCGGCAAAAAAAAGCCGCCAGACGGCGGCTTTCAGGACACGGCCGAGCGCTTGCGTCTATTCAAGCCGCTTCCCCGATCAGATCACGCATCTGACGAATCGCGCGGCCATGCAGCTGACAGACACGTGATTCCGACACCCCCATGCGTTCGGCAATCTGGCGCAGATTCTCGCCGGCTTCGTAGTACAGATGCAGCAACATCTGCTCGCGCTCGGGCAAACTCTGCGACGCTTCCATCACCGCGCGACACATGTCGTCGTGCTCCACCTCGTTCTCGGGCATCGCGGAATCGTTGGCGCAGACCTCGAGACCCGGCTGATCGGCCAGCGTCGCGTCGAGACTGGCCAGATGCGCGAGGCCGATATCGTCACACAGGCGACGGTATTCCGGCAGCGCCATGCCCATTTCAGCCGCCACGTCCGGCGCCGAGGCGGCGCCACCACAGCGGCGCTCGACATCATGCCGGGCCTGGGCCAGCGCACGCGCCGACCGATGCAGCGAGCGCGGCGCCCAATCACCGCGACGGATCTCGTCGAGCATCGCCCCGCGGATACGGATGCCTGCAAAGGTGGCGAAACTCGCGCTCTCGTCTTCCTGGTAGCGCGACTGCGCTTCGAGCAGCCCGATCACGCCGGCCTGTACAAGGTCCTCGATATCGACACAGCTGGGCAGACGCCGATGCAACCGCCAGGCAATACGCTTGACGAGTTCGAGGTTCTCATCGAGCAGCGGCGAAAAATTCAGTGCTGCAGGACCGCGGTTCGTGGACAAATGCATGAGCTCTTCCCCTCGCTTAAAGACAGCCGGCACATCCCGACACTGTTTTTAGTGACTATCGCTGTACGCGAACCCAATCGATTACGGCTAAACAATTCCCTTCAGTAGCCGTTAAAGCAATCGATGTGCCACTTTTTTCACCTTATATATCATGCATTTAGGCATCGATGTGACAATTATTGTCAAAAAGGTGACGCGATTTGTGCCGCTCTGCGGCACTATTGTGACGTAAATCCCACAAATAAAGCGCGAACTAATGTGCGACAGGCATAGCGTTAAGGGGGATGGCGGGATTTCGGCTTGAAACGGAACCCGATTTCAATCGTTGCTGATCGCGTAGCGCCTCAGCTTCTCGATAAGTGTGGTACGTCGCAGGCCAAGCGCACGGGCCGCATGCGCGACCACGCCTGCCTGCTGTTCCAGCGCCTGAGCGATCAGACGCTTTTCCAGCGTCTCGACGAGCTCGCGCAGATCCACCCCGTCTTCAGGCAGCCGCAGGGCCTCGATCTGCTCGGCGGGTATTGACGACGGCGCCGCCGATGACGGGGCCGGCCTGCTGGCGGGACTATCGACGGCGGCGGCAGGCGCCGGTGCGGTCGGCCGATTCATCGACAACTGGGCGTCGAGCCGCTTCCAGTCGATACTCTCGCCGGGGTAGAGAATCGTCAGTCGCTCGAGAAGATTCGCCAGCTCCCGTACATTGCCGGGCCAGTCGTGGCTTTTGAGCCGCGACATGGCGACGGAATCGAAATACGGAGCCGGCCCCGGAATACGCCGTCCCAGCGACGCCATCAACGACGCGATATCCACCGCCCGTTGACGCAACGGCGGCACCCGGATCGGGAACACCGCGAGCCGGTAGTACAGATCATCCCGAAACCGGCCCTGCTGTATCGCCGCCGCCAGATCCCCCTGCGCGGCCGAAATGATGCGCACATCCGTACCCGCCCCGCTCGCACTCCCGGCAGCCGCGAGCACCCGCTCGTTGAGCGCACGCACAAGCCGGGCCTGCAGATCCGGCGTCATGTCGTCGACGCCGTCGAGAAACAGCGTGCCACCCCGGGCCTGCGCCAGCCGTCCGGCGCCCCCCTCATCCGCGCCGACCACCCCGGCGCCCTCGCGACCAAACAACTCGAACTCCAGAAGATCGCGCGATATCGCGCCGCAATCGAGCACCACGAACACACCGCGACGGCCCGAACGACGATGAATCTCACGCGCGACGCGTTCCTTGCCGGTCCCGGACTCACCCGTGATCAGCACCGGGGTGCGCGTGACGGCGACGCGTTCGATGAGCTGGCGCACCTGCTGCATCGCCGCGCTATCGCCGACCAGTTCGTCGTCGGTATCCAGCAACACCACGTTGCGCAATGTCGCCAGCAGCTGCGTGGGCGAGGTATCGGTATGCAGGATCGCGCGAAAATCATGTACCGCCGGCTCGTCCATGTCGCTGACGATCACACAGGGAAGCTGAGTGGCGAGCACTGCCGCGGTATCACGCAGCTCGATATCGCCATCCAGATCGAGCACGACCACGAGACGGTACATCCGCAGCAGGCGCGGGCCCGCATACGCCAGCTCCGGCGGCCGCATGAAGCCGAAGGTCATCGATTCGGCGGCAAAGTGGTCGAGCACGGGCGCCGCCAGCGCCCGCCGCCCGGCCATCACCAGCACTGAGGCGTTATCGTTGCCGTCTGCGGTTTCGCCTGTCACGTGTCGATGTACAATCTGGAACCTCGCAAACTGCTTCCCCAGTACCTGCCGGTGCGTTTCGCATAGAGTCGACAGGAGTATACATTTGCGTCTTCTTAATCGGCCGCAGCCATGAATTCGTTACATATCGTGCTCGCCCCCGACAGCTTCAAGGGTAGCGCCTCGGCGCTGGATGTCGCCCATGCGCTCGGCGAAGGTCTGCAGCAGGCGCTGCCACAGGCGCGCCTGACGCTGGCGCCCATGGCCGATGGCGGCGAAGGCACACTCGACTGCGTGGCCGCGGCCTGCGCCGGCCACTGGCGCCACTGCAGCCTGAATGCCATTCACGGCCGCGCGATCGAAGCGCCCTGGTATCACACCGACGAGGGCCGCGCCGTGGTGGAATCAGCCAGCGTGCTGGGCCTGCCCCTGGTCGAGGCCACCGCCGACGCGCCGGCATTGCGCGCGCGCAGCAGCCAGGCACTGGGCGAACTGCTGCGCACCATACTCGATGACGGCGTGCGCGATATCGCCGTCGGGCTGGGCGGCAGCGCCTGCAACGACGCCGGACTGGGGCTGCTGGTGGCCCTGGGCGCGGTGGCCCGCGACCGCGACGGACAGGTAATCGCGCCGAGCATGAACGGTCTGCTCGCGCTGGCCACGCTCGATCTCGACGACCTCGACCCGCGCCTGGCCGATACCTGCATCACCGCGCTGTGCGACGTCGACAACCCGCTGTTGGGCAGCCAGGGCGCCAGCCGTGTCTACGGCCCCCAGAAAGGGCTCAGCAACGACGAGATCGAAGCCGTCGAGGCGGCCTTCCAGCGCCTGGCCGGACAATGCCCGGAGCACGCCGATACCACCGCGCCCGGCAGCGGTGCGGCCGGCGGGCTCGGTTTCGCCCTGGCCGTGCTCGGCGCCGAGCTCGCCCCGGGTGCGAACACGCTCATGGACATGACCGGGCTGCGCGCCGTGCTCGACGACGCCGACC
Source organism: Salinisphaera aquimarina (assembly GCF_042643355.1). NCBI lineage: Bacteria > Pseudomonadati > Pseudomonadota > Gammaproteobacteria > Salinisphaerales > Salinisphaeraceae > Salinisphaera > Salinisphaera aquimarina. Next base: position 1,179,203 of record NZ_JBHRSS010000003.1, on the reverse strand, counting down.
TGGTGATCACCGGCGAGGGCCGGTCCGACAGTCAGACGCTGTCCGGCAAGCTGCCGCTGGCGATCGCGCGCGCCGCCGCGCCGACGCCCACCGTGCTGGTGTCCGGGGCCGTGGCCGAAGACGCCCGCGCCACCCTCGAGACCCATTTCGCGGCCTGTCATACCCTGGTCGAACGCGCCGGGAGCGTCGACGCCGCCTGCGCGGATCCGCTGCACTGGCTGCGCCTGGCGGCGCGTGAGATCGGTGACACCGCATTGTCACTGGCCGATCGCTGACGTCACGCCTATGATGCGGCACAACGTCGCATCCCGGCCGCCCAAGGGCGCGCCACCGTCGTCGTTTCGACGGTTCTCGAACAGGCCTCAATCATGCTTCGCACATTCGAAATCGCCGGCCAGACGATCGTGGAACGCAACGAGCCCGACGCCTGCGATCAGGCCAGTCGCCTGAGCGCGGCAAGCTGGATCGATGCCCAGGACCCGACCGCCGACGAACGCGCGGCCCTCGGGCGCTTTCTGTCCGACGAGTTGCCGGAAAGCGATGACGTCGAGGAAATCGAGGCCTCGGCGCGTTATTTCGTCGACGCCGACGGCATCCATGTGCATTCGCTGTTTCTGTCGCAGAGCGAAGGCCGGCACGATACCGACACGGTTGCCTTCATTCTCCAGCCCGAGCGGCTGATCACCTTCCGCGAGGACGATCTCGCCGATTTCCGGCTGCTGCGCATGCGCGCGCGCCGACATCAGGTCGAGGCGGATTCACCCGAAGCGCTGCTGATCACCATCTTCGAGCAGAAAGTCGAGAATCTGGCGGACACGGTCGAGGATATCCATCTCAAGCTGGAACAGGTCAGCCACCTGGTGCTCGAGGACGAGGAAGCCGACCTCGAGGAAGCCATCGACCGGCTGGCCAAGCTGGAGGATTCCAACGGCAAGATCCGGCTGTGCCTGATGGATACCCAGCGCTCGATATCGTTTCTGCTGCGGCATCTGCCGGCGCGCTCACCGGTGCGCGATACCGCCCGCGAGATCCTGCACGATCTGGACACGCTGATGTCGCACATCGCGTTCCTGTTCGACAAGATCAACTTCCTGATGGACTCCACCCAGGGCTTCATCAACATCGAGCAGAACCAGATCATCAAGATCTTCTCGATCGCCGCCGTGGTGTTCCTGCCGCCCACGCTCATCGCCAGCATCTACGGCATGAACTTCGCGCACATGCCGGAACTGGCCCAGACCTACGGCTATCCGGTGGCCCTGGTGGGCATGGTGCTCGCCGGCATCGCGCCCTATGCCTACTTCAAGTACAAGAACTGGCTTTGAATGCCAGATTCAGAATGAGTACGCCTCGCAGCGTTGCGCGGAATTCTTCCGGACCCAAGGCATTCAATCCGCAGATTACGCCGATTGCGCATATTCAGGACGGCGCCGAACGGGGATAACTGCGTCCGGGCAATCGGCGTAATCGGCGAATTGCTTATAGAAGAACGCCGGCTCCAGTCTCGGGGTGCTGCAGCCCGGCTTCTGAGGCTCGCAACATCGGCGCGCTTGGTTGCGCTTCCGCTACTGCTCGACCTGCAGGGCGCGATAGTTCAGATACACCAGCCTCACCAGTGTGTATTCAAACGGCGAACCGGTCTGGTAGTAGCGGAAGTTCACGGTATCGCGCTTGTTGATCACGTACAGCGGCCAGTACGGCACGCGCGCCCAGGGGTGATCATCGAACTGCAACGGGTCGAGGACGAAGAAAAAAGCCTGGTCGCCGGCCAGCCCGACGCTGTCGCGCAGCGACGACGGCCCGAAGAACGGCAGCACCAGATACGGCCCGGCGCCCACACCATAGTGGCCCAGGGTCTGCCCCAGGTCCTCGTTGTACTGATTCAGGCCAATCGCCGTGGCCGGGTCGAACAGACCCGCCAGACCCACGGTGGAATTGATCACGAAACGCGACAGCGTCACCGCCGTGCTCTTCGGCTTGATCTGCAGCACGCTGTTGGCGAACGTGTTGATCTCGCCGAGGTTGGAGAAGAAATTCTGCACGCCGGTACGGGCAAAGCCCGGTGTGACCTTGCGATAGACCTGCACCACCGGCATCAGCACGTACGCGTCGGCGAGCGCATTGAATCGGTAGACACGCCGGTTGAAGCCTTCCAGCGGATCGTTGATCGCCAGCGGATTGGCCGTGGTCTGGGTCACCGGCACGCTGTCCGGCGTCTGCTCGCTGACCGTCTGCGGCGGCGGCGTGCTCGCGCAGGCGCCCAGCATCAGACAGGCGGTTATGACCAGGGCCGCGCGCTGGCGCGCCATCGTGAGAGCCAACGCATTCATGGCGAGAAGAATTCCTGTATTGCATGGACGGTGTCGCGGAACGCCAGATTGCCCATATGCCCGCCGTGCGGCTGGATACGGGCGCGCGCACCGAAGGTCGAACGCAAAAACGCGACTTCATCCGCGCTCAGGATCGGATCGTCCGCGTTGGTGAACACCGCAATATTCGGATTGGTCGCCAGATAATCGCCGATGCCCCGGAGGTCGGCCTCGTTGACCAGTTCTTCACGCGGCACATGGCGGCCGTCGCGGTTCCAGTACGGCACCAGCAGCTGGTCGATATAGTCGGTGAACGAGATCTTGAACGAGCGCTGGATATACGGGTCGAGCGAGTCGTAGGGCCCGAGATCGACGTCCTTGGGCACGATCACATCCGAATGCGTGATCACGTCCGCGGCAAACGCCATGTTGGCCAGCGACAGCCGGAACGCCAGCCCGATGATGGCGGCGATATCACTGCGGTCCGGATCCTGAGTGAGATAGGCCTGGTAGAGGAAATCCTCGTTGAAGCGCAGCGGCTCGCCGCTGGCATAAATCTGGCGCAGGCCGCCGAGACCGCGCGCCACGAACGCCGGAATACCGTTGATGCCGCCGTCGAGATTGTCGGCGAGCAGCGTGTCCATGCGCTGTACCGATGCCCATACGTCGACCGCGGGGTTGAGCATGAGCACGCGCGAGAAATTGAACTCGCCGACCTGGGCGTCGTGATGGGCGATGAACGCCGCCTCCGTACCGCCCAGACTCCAGCCGGTCAGCGCATAGCCGGTGATCTCGGTTTCTTCGGCGACGTCGTCGCGAATCGCACCCATCATCCGGTACAGATCGGCCACATCGGTCGACATCCGCCCCGGCACCGGATATTCGGCCGCGCCGAGCATGAACGTCACGCTGGTCGGCGAGGGCAGACAGGCGACGCTATAGCCTTGGGCATAAAGCACGCGCGAGAGCAGCACGCACTTGCTCGACAATGCGCTGGAGCCGGTGCCGGCGATCGCGAACGCCAGCGGCGCCGGATCGGGCTGGGTGACGAGCAGATATTGCAGCGGGCGCGCATAGCGCAGCGTCGGCGGCGTATCGCGATCCACCAGCGGGTCGAGCGTGCGTACCGAAAAATCCAGATCATCCGGCAGATCATCCGCGAGATAGTCGGCCGGCGTACCCACCACGGTGGCAGCCAGTCCGTCGTCGATGGGATAAGGCGCGGTATCGGACGGTGCGGCGGCTACGGTGGCTGCGACCGATAACAGCACGCACACAAGCAGCCCTTGAGTTCTAGGCATGGATCGAATCACGACCGAATAAAGTATCGAGCACAATACGATCCATCATACCGGTTTTGCCGCATTTTGCGCGGCGCAATAACGGCCCGTCCCATATGCCCAACGCCCTCATCATCGGCGCCGGCGTCGCCGGCACAAGCGCCGCCAGCGTTCTCACCAAGGCCGGCTGGCAGGTACGTCTGCTCGACAAGGCCCGCGCGCCCGGCGGGCGCTGTGCCACGCGTCGAATCGCCGCGGATCCGGGCAGCGCCTGGTTCGACTACGGCGCCCAGTATTTCACCGCCGATGATGCCGCATTCCGGCCGGTCGTCGACGCCGACCTCGCCGCAGGGCATCTGAACTGCTGGCAGCCGGCGATACAGGTCGCCGAGCCCGTCGGCGACGGCTGGAGACGGGCCTCGTCGCCGGATCGGCGCCGGCGTCTTGTCGCCCCGACCGGTCTCAATCACTGGATTCGTCATCGGCTGGCGCAGACCGGCGCCGATATCCGCTGCGTTGCGCGCGTCGTCGATGTGAGCGCGCAAGCCGACGGCTGGCGGGTCGCGATCGAACACGACCCGGCGCCGCTGCACGCCAATGCCCTGATCATCACCACGCCCGCGCCGCAGGCAGCCACGCTGCTGGCCGGCCTGGGCGGTCACATTGGCCAGATCGACGCACTCGCCCATGCCGATCAGGCCCTGCGAGCCTGTCAGTCGCTGGTGGTCGAAGCGCCTGCACTGCCCGATTGTCACGGCCTGTTCGTCAAGGGCGGCGTGTTGGCCTGGATTGCAGACAATACCCACAAGGCCGGCGACACCGCGGCCGCACGCCGTCTCTGGACACTGCATGCCACGCCCGAATTCAGCGATGCGCACGTCGAGGACACGCCGGAGACCGTGCAGCAGATCCTGATGGATGAATTCAGCGCCATCACCGGCATCGTGCTCGCCCAGATCACGCCTGTTCGCGGCCACCGCTGGCGCTATGCCCGGCCGGGTGACGGCGCACCGGATGCGCGCACGCTCTGCCACGTCGAGCCTGAAATACGCCTGGCCCTGGCCGGCGACTGGCTGGCCGGCGGGCGCGTGGAGGGCGCCTGGCTGTCCGGGCGCGCCGCCGCACAGGCACTGCTCGGGCAATAAACGGCGAGGCCGCCGCGTCAGTGGTCGAGTATCTGCTCGAGAAACTGGCGGGTTCGGGGCTCGCGCGGATTGCTGAAGAACTCCGACGGCGGCGCCTGCTCCACGATCTCGCCGGCGTCCATGAAGATCACGCGGTCGGCCACGGTCTTGGCAAAGCCCATTTCATGAGTCACGCAGAGCATGGTCATGCCGCTTTCGGCGAGCTCGATCATGGTGTCCAGCACTTCCTTGATCATCTCCGGATCGAGCGCCGAGGTGGGCTCGTCGAAGAGCATGATCTTGGGATTCATGCATAGCGAACGCGCGATCGCCACGCGCTGCTGCTGGCCGCCTGACAGCTGGCCCGGATATTTTCCGGCCTGCTCCGGGATCTTGACCCGCTCCAGATATTTCATCGCCGCGGCCTCGGCCTTGCGACGCGGTGTCTTGCGTACCCAGATCGGCGCGAGCACGCAGTTCTCGAGCACGGTCAGATGCGGGAACAGATTGAAATGCTGGAACACCATGCCGACCTCGCGGCGTACGGTCTCGATGTTCTTGACGTCTTCGTTGAGCTCGATGCCGTCGACCGCGATCCGCCCGCGCTGATGCGCCTCGAGATGATTCAGGCAGCGGATGAAGGTCGACTTGCCCGAGCCCGACGGCCCGCAGATCACGATCCGTTCGCCGCGGGTCACTTCCAGATTCAGGGCCTTGAGCACATGAAACTGGCCGAACCACTTGTGCATGTCCTCGACCTGGACGATGACATCGGCGGGCGCGGCCGCGGCGGTCTGGGAATTGTCGGTGGTCATGATGGTTGCGCCCTCAGATGCGGTGGCCGGTATCGAGCTTGCGCTCGAGGTTCTGGCTGTAGCGGGACATGCCGAAGCAGAAGACCCAGAAACAGAAGGCCACGAAGACATAGCCCTCGGTGGCCACGTTCTGCCAGGCCGGATCGATGATGGTGGCCTGGACCGTGCCGAGCACGTCGAACAGGCCGATGATGAGCACCAGCGTGGTGTCCTTGAACAACGAGATGAAGGTATTCACCACGCCCGGAATGACCAGCTTCAGCGCCTGCGGCAGGATGATCAGCCCCATCTTGCGCCAGTAGCCCAGGCCCAGCGCGTCGGCGGCCTCGTACTGGCCCTTGGGAATCGCCTGCAGGCCGCCGCGCACGACCTCGGCCATATAGACCGACCAGAACAGGGTGATGCCGATGAGCGCGCGCAGCAGTTTTTCGAAGCTCACGCCCTCGGGCAGAAACAGCGGCAGCATCACCGAAGCCATGAACAGCACGGTTATCAGCGGCACCGCGCGCCATACCTCGATGAACACCACACACAGCCCGCGGATGATCGGCATGCTCGAGCGGCGCCCCAGCGCCAGCACGATACCGATCGGCAACGAGGAGATGATGCCGCCGTAGGAGAGCACCAGGGTCAGGGTCAGCCCGCCCCAGCGGGCGCTCGGTACCGGCATCAGACCGAACCAGCCGCCGGCGATCAGAATATAGGCCACCACCGGAAAACCGGTGAGCGCGAACAGGCCCAGCCACTTGCGACCCGGAAAACCGGTGATGAACTGGGGCACCAGCACGATCGCCATCATCACGTAGCAGATATTGATCCGCCAGCGCGCCACATCCGGATAGAAGCCGTAGATGAAGAAACCGATACGCTGCTGCACGAACACCCAGCAGGCGCCCTGATCGGAACAGGCACTCGCGCTGTCGCCGAAGAACTGGGCGTCGAAAATGGCCCAGTTCAGCGCCGGCACCAGCGTCTTGAACAGCAGATAGAGCACGACCAGCGTCAGTAGGCCGTTGATCCAGTTCGGAAACAGGTTCTGGCGGATCCAGCCGAACACGCCCGTGTCGGAGACGGGCGGCGGCAGGTCGGGGCTGGCGACGTGATGGCTCATGCTATCGCTCCTCCAGCGCCACGGTGCGGTTGTAGATATTCATCAGCAGCGAAATCACCAGGCTGATGACCAGATACACCGCCATCGTCATGGCCACGATCTCGACTGCCTGCCCGGTCTGATTGAGCGTGGTGCCCATGAACACCGCGACCAGATCGGGATAACCGATCGCGGTCGCCAGCGACGAATTCTTGATCAGGTTCAGATACTGACTGGTCAACGGCGGCACGATCACCCGCATCGCCTGCGGAATGACCACCCGGCGCAGGATGACGCCGTTGCGCAGCCCGAGTGCCTCGGCGGCCTCGGTCTGGCCGTGGCTGACCGAGAGAATGCCCGAGCGCACCGTTTCCGCGATGAAGGCCGCGGTATAGATGGTGAGCGCGACCAGCAGCGCGGCCAGCTCCGGCGTGATCACGATGCCGCCACCGAAGTTGAAGCCCTTGAGCGCCGGCATGTTCCAGTCCAGCGGCAGGCCGGCGGCCACGAAGGCGATACCGGGCAGCACGATCAGCAACGCCAGCGAAGTCCAGAACACCGGAAACAGCTTGCCGGTGGCGTCCTGGCGGCGCGTGGCCCAGATCTTGACCCCGATCACCGCCAGCACGGCAACGATCAGTGCGATCAGCACCACACCGGAGCCGTCGAGAAATTCGGGCCGCGGCATATAGAAGCCGCGATTGTTGAGAAAGAACAGATCGCCCAGCGACAGACTCTGGCGTGGCGACGGCACCGACCGCAGCACCGCGAAATACCAGAAGAAGATCTGCAGCAGCAACGGAATGTTGCGAAAGATCTCGATATAGGCCAACGCGATCTTGGCCACCAGCCAGTTGCGCGACAGTCGCGCGATGCCGATGACAAAACCCAGAATCGTGGCCAGGACAATACCCAGCCCCGAGACCAACAGCGTATTGAGCAGCCCGACCCAGAAGGTGCGCCCGTACGACATGGTCTCGTCGTAGGGGATCAGGCTCATGATGATGCCGAAGCCGGCCGGCTGATCGAGAAAACCGAAGCCGGTATTGATACCGCGGCTTTCCATGTTGGAGAGCGTGTTGGAAAACAGCGACCAGCCGAACCACAGCACGGCCCCCAGAGCGACGGCCTGAAAGACGGCCGCACGCACCCTGGGATCGTTCCAGATGCGTTTCTGGCGGGCGCCGGCGGGCGGGGACGGTTCGGTCATGGGCACTCGGATCGGTTGTGCGCCGCCCGACATGCAGGCGTTTCAGCGAAGTTCATGGCATGACGCCGAAACCGTCCACATGGTGGAACGATTCCGGCGTCATCGCACACGGATGGCCAGTGTCGCCGTGAGCTAGCGCAGCGGCGGTGCGTAGAGCACGCCCCCGTCGGACCACAGCGCATTCACGCCACGATTCAGGCCCAGCGCGGTATCCGGGCCGACGTTGCGGTCGAACATTTCCGCGTAGTTGCCGACTTCGCTGACGATGGCAACGCCGAAATCATCCGGCAGGCCCAGCTTGGCGCCCATATCGCCGGAGGTGCCGAGCAAACGCTGGATTTCTGGGTTGTCCGAATCCATCATCTGCTTGACGTTCTTGGACGTGATGCCCAGTTCCTCGGCGTTGATCTGGGTGAACAGCACCCATTTGACGATGTTGAACCACTGGTCGTCGCCCTGGCGGACCACCGGCCCCAGCGGCTCCTTGGAAATAGTCTCCGGCAGAATCACCGCACTCGACGGATCCTGCAGCTTGGTACGCAGCGCGGCCAGCTGCGAACGGTCCGAGGTGAGCACGTCACAGCGGTTGCTGGCGAAGCCCTGCACGGTCTGGTCCGAGGTATCGAACACCAGCGCCTTGTACTTCATGCCGTTGGCACGAAAGTAATCCGCCAGATTCAGCTCGGTCGTGGTACCGGACTGGATACAGACGGTCGCCCCGTCCAGCTGCTTGGCGGAATCCACGCCGATTTCCTTGCGTACCAGAAAGCCCTGGCCGTCGTAATAGTTCGTGCCGGCAAAGTTCAGCCCCAGCGACACATCGCGGGTCAGCGTCCAGGTGGTGTTACGCACCAGCACATCGACCTCGCCCGACTGCAGCGCGGTGAAACGCTCCTTGGCGGTCAACGGCGTGAAACGCACCTTGTCGGCGCTGCCGAAGATCGCGGCCCCGATGGCACGACAGGTATCCACGTCGATGCCGGTCCAGTGGCCGTCCTGATCCGGCTGCGAAAAACCGGGCAGCCCGGTGCTCACGCCGCACTGCAGAAAGCCGTGGTCCTTGACCGTCTCCAGCGTCGACGCCGCGTTGGCCGTCATGGAAACCGTGGCCGCCAGCAGCAGCCCGAGGCCAGCCAGCCCCTTGATGGTGTGTCGCATTGATGAATCCCCTTCGTTTTAATCGAATGTTGCGTCGACGGACTGACAGCAATGGTCATGCCAACCCACAGACGCTTCTATCGCCCCCTGGCTGCGATCCGGCGCTTAGGACAACGCCGACTCCGACTTTTATTGGAGCTGTCACGGGTTTGCAATCAGCGAATCGTCTTAGCGACCGCCCGTCTGAAAGGCCTCGCCGATCGCCCAACACGCCCCACGCACCAAAGCAGCGCGTTTCAAGCCAAACTTCTGGCGCTTTGTCGTTTAAGCCCTGGAGCCGGGATATGCACTCGATTGCGGCTCCTGCCCGCCGGTCACGCACCATCCTGGCCCGTCGCGCGCGGAAAATTTTCCGGCCAGCGCCGGCCCTTGCCGTGTCGGAATTAATTACATTTTCCTCCTGTCGAGACCTCTATTCGTCGCATTAATCACGCAGGCAGATGTATTTACAGCGTTTTATTCTTCGGGCGAGTTTCTTGCTTTATACCCGCTCGCAACGATGGGCCGCGATAACTCATGTACACGGCGTCGCTTGCGGGCATTTCTGCCCAGCCAACACAAATACGAAAACCACGTCATATGGATCGGGGGGATCACCATGACTCATACCAAGGCTCGTACACTTGTCGCGGGCGCCGTCACGGCGCTGACCGCAGTGCTGATGGCCACACCGGCCTTTGCCGTCAATATCACGCGTTCATCGGATAATCCGGCCTACGATGTGATCGGCGTCAACGGCAATGCCGCACCAGGTTTCGCTACCGGCTCGTTCCAGGCCAACGGCAGCACGCGCACCGAAATCAATATCGGCGCCAACGAGCTGTTTGGCGGGTCACCCGTCACCATCGGTGACCTGGCAGCACTCAGCTTCTGGACCAATCAGGCGCCGCAGTCGACCCCGGTCAACTGGTACGTCAATGTCTATACGCTGAAGGACGACCTCAACGACGACGGCTTCTACGGTCGCCGGCTGAACTTCGAGCCGATCTACGCCGACAACCGCAACGAGCAGGACAACGTCTGGACGCAGTGGTCAACCGACGGCACCGAAAACCGTCTGCGCGTGTTCGACGCCAACCGCGGCGATAGCGGGCCGGTATTCGGCACCCATACCGACCCGTTCCTGAGCGATCTGACCTCCGGCCCGGTGAACTGGTCCGACTACAGTTCGGCCTATGAAGATGCCCTGGTCGATTATCGCGACGAAGAGATCTCCTACATCAGCATCGCCACCGGATCGGGCTGGGCCGACGGTTTCAGCGGATTGATCGATGGCTTCGGCATCGACTGGCGCGACGGCAACGGCGGCCTGAACAGCTCGTCGATCAATCTGGAAGCGGCGGGCGGCGCCCCGGTCGGCGTTCCCGAGCCGTCCACATGGGTGTTCGCATTGCTGGTGTTCCTCGGCCTGGGCTACGCCGCGACCAAGCGACGCGACCACTAGCTCGAAAGCACCCGGGATAGCGTGTGGCCCAGTGGTGGCCACACGTTATTCCCGATTCCGCGACCATCACCTGCCAACAACGACGCGCGGCGTCCAGTAAGCGCTATCCCGGCGTCGGCTCGGGCGTATTTGACTCGCTCGGGCCGGGACCCAGAACGACCCGGTCACGACCACTGCTCTTGGCTTGATAGAGCGCCGCATCCGCCCGGGCCACGATGTCTTCGGCACTTTCGCCGGGCAGCGATATGACCACTCCGGCGCTGACGGTCAGCGGCAGGTCGCCGCTGTCGAGCCGCAGGGGCGTGGCCCGAACGGCCTCGACCAGACGTTCGACGCCCCGGATCGCGGACGGCGGACAATCATCCTCGAGCACCGCGATGAACTCCTCACCGCCCCAGCGGCCGATGAAATCGGAGCCACGCATGCTGCGACGCGCGATCTCGGCAAACAGACGCAACGCGGCATCCCCCGCGGCATGGCCATGGCTGTCGTTGAGCCGCTTGAAATGATCGAAATCCACCAGTGCGACCGCGAAAGAGTCGTTCCGACGCCGTGCCCGCTGCAACTGTGCTTCCAGTCGCTCGGTCGCTAAACGTCGGTTGCCCAGACCGGTGAGATCATCGATGGTCGCCAGCCGACTGAGCTTGTCCTGCATCGCCCGCATGGCCTGCAAGTCCGCCTGGCGTGCGATCTCGTGCCCCAACCATTGCGCGAACATGCCGGCCAGATCCAGTTCTCGTCGCGTGAACGGTGCCGTGGGCGCGGTGCCGAAAAAGCCCAGCGCACCGTAGCGTTCACCGTCCACATAGATGGTGACGCCGAGATAGGCTTCGAACCCGAACTGACGGTAGCACTCGTGGTCGGCCAGTTCGCTGTCGCTTATGTCATGAAAACCGATCGGCACGTCGTGCGCCAGCGCGATCGCGCAATAAGTATGCCCGGCGGGGATACGCTCACCCGCGCTTGCGCCGCCTTCCGGGTCGATCGCCTCGATGAGTTCGTATTCGTCGCCGTCGCGTCGCGAAATCAACGCCGCCTGCAAACCGAATTGCTCGCAGCCCAGATTCAGGATCGCCTTGCAGCGTGCCTGGAAATCCAGCGCACGATCCGACGTGATCCGGTGCAGCCGATCGATCGCGCCCTCGGACGACAGGCGCGAACTCACATCCCGGATAATGCCAAGGAAGATCGGTTGCCCGCCCTGCGGGTCCTCGACCGGCCCGCCGATGGTTTCGCCATCGAAGGTGGCGCCGTCCTTGCGCCGGTAGCGCACGATATAAGCCTCGTGGCTTGCGTCTGCACCAGCGTTGTAGCGCTGCCGCCCCTGCTCTGCATGCGCGTTACTCGAGTCGTAGAGAAGCCGCGAGGGCTGGCCCACCAACTCCTCGGTCGAATACCCGAACAACCGCGCAGCGGCCGGGTTGACGAGCGTAATCCGGCGATCGGCGTCGGCAACCACCACGGCTTCGTCGAGATCCTGAAACAGATGCAAAAGCATGGTCCGAAGCCATGCCGGGTTCATCTCGGCCAGACGGCCGCTCGCGCGCGTGCCGGCAGCAGCGTCGGGCGCGCCCTGCGTCGCTGGCCTGTCCTCAGCATTCATGATGCATATTCTCCAGCGAGATCCTGTTGCCGATTATAGTCCCGCAACCCTACATGAACCGGAATAGAGACATGGCATTCATCGGGGCCGTGTCGTGCTCTGGGCGGCGCGGCTCCTCGGCGACCGCCGCATGTCGTCGAGACCTCAGCCGCGGGTGCGAAACAGGCTCGCCAGCAAACGCCGACTGAAAGCCATCTGGCTCGGCCAGTAACCGCTGTATCGGGGCAGCTTGTCGTCCACGTCGCCCACGCGGCGATCGTAGAACATAGGCAGCGCAGGCACCGGCAGAAACGTGCCGTCGCTGAAATTTGCACTGGGAATCAACGCCAGTTTCAGCAGCGGCAGGAATTGCACCAGCTCGATCGCCGCACCGCCGCATGTCGAACAGAAGCCGCGCGGCACCGCCGGCGGCGACCGATGTTTTCGGAACGCCACGGCATCGCCTTCGGGCCACGTGACGCTTTTGATCCGGAAGAGCGTCACATCCGCGAACGGGCCTTGGTTGAAGGCTTGGCATATCCTGCAATGACAGAAAAAACGAAACAGCGGCTCGCTGCGAACCGCCATCTCCACGCCCCACATGAACATTGTCCGGGTTGTGTTGTTGCTGAAGAACTCATTCGGACCTCTTACCCGGTGCCCCCTGCGATTTGCGGCAGATACACGATTAGCGCCGCGGCCCAGCCTGGGGATTGTCGCGAAGCCAAGACAGCACATCTTCGGCATTCTGTGCCGGCGGGAAAACCGGGTAGAAGACCTTTTCGATACGGCCGTCGTAGGCGACGATCGTCAGGCGCTTGTAAAGTCGGGCGCCCGCCGCCTCGAAACTCGGAATGCCGAGCGCGTCCCGCAGCGCCAGACCCGCGTCGCTGAGCAACTCGAACGGCAGTTGCAATCGATCGCGGGCTTCGCGCTGATAGGCGCTGTCCTGCGTGCTCAGGCCGAACACCCCGGCGCTCAACGTCTTCAACTCGGCGTGATGATCCCGAAAGCCGCACGATTGCGGCGTGCAGCCACGCGCCCCGGGGATCTCGTTCCAGCCGTCGGGCAAGGCAACGTCCGGCCGGCCCGTCATCGGATAGATATAGACAACCCACCAGCCCCTCAGCTTCCCGAGATCGACGCGCGCCCCGTCCGTGCTCTCCAGTTGCAGCGAGGGCAAAGCAGTACCCGGCAGATGATCGGCCGCGCCATCGTCCGTCGGCACCGGCAACCCGGCCGGCGTATTCAACACATCACCTGACATACGCTCCTCCTCGGACCGGCATCACGGCTGCCGGTGATTTCGCCACAGTAGTTCGAAGCCGCTATCGAACAAAGCACGGCACGCCGATTGAACGACGCGTTGGACGGCAATGTAGAACCCGACGCGCGCAGCCAATGCCAGCAGCCACAACCTGATCAGGCTAGATGAACATGGCAAGAACCACACATGCCAACATCAGCACCGACGGGTAGAACGACAGGGTAAAACCGATAGCCCGCGATGGCGCCCCGTGTTCATAGCCAGAGAAGAACATGACACGTCCCACGGCAAAGGCCACGGCGGCCAGGGGCACCACGGAAAGCCACGTCGCCGGCATCACGACGGCCCACGCGCAATAGGCAACCACGGCGAGCGCGAATTGCTCGAGCGTGTTCTGCAGCAAGGACTGCAGCAGCATTGCGCGTTCCGTACCACGTGTCAGACCGCCGCCGTCGATATCTTCGGGCGTGAAAAACCGATGCTTTGCAAGACGCCCCACCGACGCCGCCAGAAAAATCGCCGGCAACACGCTCGCTTTGATAGCGATGCCCAGACGCTCGGCGCTGCCCATCTCCGACTGAAACGAAAACGGATTGAGCCACGCCCCCACGATCACGATCGCCAACGCGCAAGCCGCCCCGACCAGCATGCCTTTCAATACGCCCGTTTGTTTATCGGTTAAAGCCACGGCGCCACCAGACGCTGGCGAGAAATCTCAGCTACGGACGCGGAGCAAAGCAGCACGCCGAGCAGCGCCCGGCCCCGATAGATATGTTGCACGGTCAGATAGCCCTCTGCCGACAAATCAAGCTTGTCCGGCAGTTCGAGCAAATGCGCCACGCCGCCCGCCGTTGCAATGGCCGTCAACGGGATACTTGAAAAAAGAAACGTTCTTGTCGCCATGGTCGACAACCCGTATCCGGCGATTGCGTCGGTATCGTCTTCATGTGGGCACGCGCCATTCGGTTGACCACTCATGCCGCATAACGCCTCGGCCATGCGGCGCAGGTCCACTTCGACGCTTGTTAGATACCGCGCGCACCCTTGGTTGCGTTCAGGCGTTCGCGCCACGTTCTGTCCCACAGAAAGACGAAGATACACCGAACGAACTCGCTAAGAAGCAGCAACACAAGCTCGTGCCGTATGGATATGACGACACCCAATGCCGTAAGGAGCGCGAAGACCGGGTACAGCGTCGGAATGACCAGCAGGATACGAACAGGCAGCAAGAGATAATTAAGCCACGACAACGAGTGACACCGCAGAACAAGCGCGGCGCCGCACGCGGCCATGGCCAGATAGACGCACAGGTTGACCACGATCTCGAATTCGGAAAATGGAGCGCCAAAATTGGGCGACTTGAGCCCGAGCGCCCCCCGCGCGATGGCAAAGGTCGTCCACGCAACGTATGCGATGTCCAACATCCCCACGCTCATCGCAATCCTGTCGCTGACCTTCATCGCTTAAGTTCTCCCGCCCTGCCCGACGAGGACGTTCAGCAGCTGCCAGGGCAGTCGCAGACCACCACGTAAGGATCAGAAGCGCGGCAAGCCGTGAACGGCCAACTGCTGCGGTCTCTCAGGCGGCAGCCATCAATGCGCGCTTTGAAAACCACGCATGGATCAATCCGGCCTGAAAGAACTGCACCGACGACTCGAAGCCACCGGCTTCGATGATCGACGCCACTGTATCCGGCGCAAGTACCGCGACGTCATTTGCGTACGCTTCACGCATTCGCTCGCGATCCTCGGGCGAGATACTCGCCCCGGCCATCATGTTCATCCAGGCGTGAAGCAAGGCTTCGTAGTCCTGCGAACCTACCTCCGAGGCCAGGTCAGAGCTTGCAAGAATTCCGCCCGGCTCAAGCCTTTTCGCAATCTCCCGGAAGAACGCCGAACGCGCCTTTTCTTCAAGAATGAACTGCGACACGAGAAAACAGGTGGCCGCATCATGCCCATCACCGGCAGGAAGCGACTCCAGATAGCCTTCATGAAAATCGCAGCGTGACGCAAAGCCTTCGTTTTCAGCCCGTTGACGACACACATCGAGCATCGGCCCGGACGGCTCGACCACCGTAAAACGCCAACGAGAATTTTTCTGAGCAAGGTGGGCAAGTTCTGCACCCGTGCCCACGCCTACACAGAGGAGTCGTGCATCAGCCGGCAATTCAGCGAAAACTGATTCCAGGAGAAAATGCAGGCCGTTACGGATCGGCGCCATCTTCGCCCATTGCTTGTCGTATCCGGCGGCTTGCTGGTCAAAAACAGCCTTGATTTCGTCTTGATGCATCCTGCTGCCTATTACCCTGTTGCCCGGCGCCCAGGCTCAGTTGTCGCCCCGACAGACGCGGCCAAAAGCGGCACTGCGTGAGATTTCGTAAACCACATATTGCGCATCTGATTTCGAATCGCCCGGCGCTCGTTCGATAGCGATAAAACCGAGCCGATTATAAAGCGCAATAGCCGGCTTGTTATCGCAATAAACGTTCAACGAGACCGTTTTCGGGCCATGGGCCAGGGCTTCATCCAGAAGCGACTGGGCCAATTCGCGCCCGTAGCCTTTGCCACGCAAATCCGGCTTGATTATCAACCGAGCCAGGGCGTGTTGCCGTTTGGCGCGGCCCCGCGTTGCACCCCAAAATCGGGCCAGACAAGGCGCGGGGTGCCGGCCCTAGTCATTCTAGGGTCAAGCCGCGCAACGCCGTATGGCTCGATTTTGGGCCGCAACCCTTCGGGACAGCATCCATTTTCCTGCGATACGGCGTTGCAGCACCCTTATGTAGCTCGGCTACACGACGCGCACTGCGCCTTGTCTTGCACCAAAATGGCCGCTGGCGCGGCGCCGGGCCAAACGGCAACACGCCCTATGTGCAACCGGTCATCGGGTTTGGGCACGACTTGGCCGAAACCAACGAGCCCTTTTTCGCTGGAGAGACGAAATGACCCGGCGTCTGACCATTCGACCTGCTGCGGCAATTGTTCGGCATCGATTGGAAACGATACAGCTGGCCCCGCCCACTCTCGGGCTTGTTTGGACGAGCCAATCCAATTCGCAACTTCGCCTAGATCACGCAATGACGCGGCGCCAAATGCCGACATCTTTCAAACACCGACCCGACGGTGCAACCCAACCGCCGCCGGAGCGAACATAGCTCGCAGCGGGAGCCAAGCCGCGGTGCGGTGCTGCGCTTCATCAGGAACGCACCTAGTTTTCATCGTGCCAATATCCGACTTTTGCGTCCGAGGGAACAAACGCAGCAAACGTGCGCTTATCCTGGGCACCGCCCGGTGGCGCGCCTGCGAACGCACCGAACTTGTTGGAGTCCGGGTACTCCATGATCTCGGGCTCGTGCATGGTGCTCAACGCCAGATACTTCAGCGGCGCCGCGGAGCTGTTGATGAGTTGATGCGCGTGCTCGGCGCCGCCCACCGGGGCTGCCAGCAGATCACCAGCCTTGACCGGATAGTTTTCCTCGCCGAAGCGATACGTGCCCGTGCCTTCGAGAATGAAAAACATTTCCTCGTTCGCATGATGGCTATGGAACGGCCACGCCCGTTTGCCGGGCGGAACAACGGTGAGGCGGCAACCCAGTTTGCTGGCGCCAATCCTGGAAGCCATCGAACCCAGCTGTGCCTCGAAACGCTCGCCGTTTCGGGTATCGCAAAGTTCAACGTCGGCAATGTTGATAACCGGCTTTACAGCCATGAGCGGCCCTCCCGGCGCTGACTGCATGACACTGAATCTTAGCTGATCCCGAAGCAGCCGCAGGCTGCAAAGCGGACCCGAAACGCGGCAGCGTTTTGGGCGGTCAACTGCAGCGCTCTGTTGGATTTATAACCCACTTTTAATTCGCGGGATTTGTGGCTCGAACTCCTGGTTGCCGTGAATTACTGCTGCTATGAGAATACGTTCGGCTTCCAGGTGATAAATGATGCGATATTTATGGGTGAATCGCTCCCGGTAATCGGGGTCATTTATTTCCGGAACCATGCTTCCCAATTCCGTATTCTCGGGAATAGAGTCGGCGGTCGCTACGATTCGTGAGGCTACGGCTCGCGCGTATTAGAGGGAATCCTGTTCGATGTAGATGGCAATGCGCTCCACATCCTCAGCCGCTTCCGGTGACCAGGCTAAGAATCGAGCCATTTTCCAAGGCGTTTCTTGACTTCCTCATGTGGGATTGCGCCTTCGGAGTCAGTTCGCTCCATGCCTCTTTTGACTTTTTCCAGCACATAAAGATGGCATTGAATATCTTCGAGGCTAGCATCTTCGGGCAAGGACGCCAGCATTGATGCGACTTCGGCTTTAGCGGTACTCATGAACTGGCCTCCAGAATTTACATTCAATTTTACGACCAAGTTCTGGCTAGAAACCCAACGCCTAGGCGAAGCCGCCGGTACGGAGCGCAGCGTAGTACCGGTCGGCTTGAGCCCCTGGTTATGCTTTATTCATACAATGCCAACTCATCTCTCAGGCATTGCTCCATATCTTTGGGCTCCATCACCCGGAAAACCCACTCTCTATTTGGAAACACCGCCACCTTTACGCCGTCACCCTCGAAAGTTGGAAGCCAGTGTGACAGGAATTCATCTAGCGAGATCTCAACTGCGTGATGGCCAGGAAAATGTTCATCGACGATTGTTTGAGCATATTCCGGGTGCGGCCAGACAGGGAAGTATTCCAAATCATCAGGGGTGATTGGGACAAGCCAGCCTTCGTCATTTTTGACGCCCCACAACTGCTGCCAATCCGCCACTTTGCCGACAAAATGAGAGCTTCGATCAGCACTGCTGAGTGCTAATAAAGACTCATATTGTCGCGGATTCATCCGATATGGCATGCAATTCCTTTTTGAGCATAACGCCGAAGCTCAGTTGCCGCCTGAGCAGCCATAGGCTGCGGAGGGAACCCAAAGCGCGCCAGCGCTTCGGGCGGTCAACTGCAGCGATCTGTTGGGCAGCATCTAGCTCAATTGCGTCGCCTGTTTTCGACTCTTTGCAGCCAGTGGCGGCAGTCCGTTTTTGTTTAGCTGCATCCCAGGCGGGTACTGATGCTGCCAGGAAACTTAAGCGACGGCAGTCTCATCAAAGGCAGCCAAGCCCTGGCTCCGTGACGTTCGTGCAGCATAACTCAGCGAATGGCGCGCAGCCGCATCGTCAAGCGTGAATTCGCGCCCTATCATACGCACCAGGGTACGGGACAAAGGCGGATCCTTTTTCGATAAGGTAACGGCGGCACCCGCCTCCATTATACGTCCCAACGTGAAAGCCAGCCGGTACGACATCGAGCCAATCTTCTCGATCGACAGCCCGTGAACGCTTGCCAGCATTGCAACGAAATCGCGGAATGTGGTCGGCTCAGGATCGGTAATAAAGTAAGCTCGGCCGCCTTGTCCTCCCACGAGTGCGCATTGGAGGGCCTCTATCACATTGTCCACGTGGCACGTTGCGACTGGGTAGTCGCCGCGATCGATAAAACGGAACTGGCCCGAACCGATCGCTTCCGGAATGGCTTTACTGAAGGCGTCGCCAGGCCCCCAGATACCCGGCGGCCGGATTGCAATCGTTCGGAATTCGGCATGATCGGCGGCCAGCACCGCTGCCTCGGCGCGAGCCTTGCTCGCGATATAGCCTGAAAAACTGTCCGGGAACGTCGGAGCGGACTCGTCGGCGTTGCGAATCTTTGAGCCCTTGTCATCCATGATGATACCGGCCGCGCTCACATGCACGAAGGTCTTGGCGCCGGCTCGTTTGGCTACCTCAAGGAGCCTCTTGGTGCCATCGGTGTTAACACGAAAATACGGTCTCCGTGGACCGGCAAACCGAAAATACGCCGCCGTATGGATCACGCCGTCGAGGTCGGGGAGCTGCCCCGCTTCAAGCGTCTCGAGATCGCTGCTGACCGGAGTGGCGCCAAGGCTTCGAACTCGTTCAACCGATGAAGGAGATCGCGCAAGGGCCAGCACATCGTATTCATCCGCTTTGAGCTTTGAGATCAGGCGAGCGCCGAGAAACCCGGAGCCGCCAGTGACAAGAATTCTCATAATTCACTCTCCGTGCGGGGTGTACAAATGCTGGTAACGGCTTGATCGCAAATCGACTCGATGACCCGGGAATCGGGCGCCGCAAGGTACGCGTTCGCTGGCAACGTCGCCGTTACGTAAAGTTGGGCGGCGGCGTTGGCCGATGCCCATATGATGGAAAGGGCATCGGACGCCGCGATCGCAAGCCGTCCCTCCGCTTCGAGCGCCGCTATCCGCTGTCTGAGTAAAGCAAACGCTTCCTCGGTGGCAGGGATGGTCGCCCCTTGAAGGAATCGCGCCATCACGGCCGCGTACAACCTTGGTCGTTCCGCCGCGAAGCGAACATAGTTCTCCCAGCCTTCACGCAGGGCTATTTCCGCGTCGGATGATTGTTCGGCCGCCTTTTTGCTCTCGAGAAACTGCCGAAAGCCCTCGGTCAACACGGCACTGAGAAGCCCATCGGCACTGCCGAAGTGGTGATAAAGCGTGGGGGCGGTGACGTTCGCCGCGACGCACACAGTCCGTGTCGACAAGCGCGCCTCACCTTTCTGCGCAAGAAGCTCAAGCGCTGCCATCAGTATGGTTTCGCGTCTATTCATCCTCGCACTTTAACAGCGCTATAGAGTCATGTCTATAACACCGCTATAAAGCGGTTACTCGGAGGCACGACATTGGAATCCCAGCGACATGCAGCGGTGAGCGCAGTTTGCAGCAATAGGCCCAGCCATGTTGAGCAGTCGAAAGTGATCCTTATGCGCTGCTGCCCAACGCGGAAGCTCAGTTGTCGCCGGAGCAGGCGAAGGCTGCGGAGGGAACCCGAAGCGCGCCAGCGCTTTGGGCGGTCAACTGCAGCGCCTCGTTATACATCTTCTTGTAGCTCTTGCTGCAGCGATATGGCGGACGACGCCTTTAGAGCAGCATCCATATTTACCCACGCAAACGTGAGTAGTGAAAAAATCATGATAGCCCACGGCGCATAAGATTTTGGACCTAAGACTGAGAAAACCGCGTTCGTATTGAGCAATAGAAGAACGCCTGCCATACCGCTCAGTGCATACCACAGTAGATACCACTTCCGTAAACGGGGTAGTTTTCTATTTTTTTTAATTTTTAGTGCAAGAGGCGCACCGGAAATTTCCACCAAGCTAATAGCATGAATAAAACGACTCAGGTGAAAGCTCGGCGTTTTTGTCGACAGAAGCAAATCGATTTCTCGGCTTGATAAGAGGACGCCAAAATGGTTGAAGAACAACTGCTCCTTTACAAAATTATTTCCATTGTGAACATCCGAAAAAAACGCCAACAATCGATCTAAGGTTTCGGTACGTCGGGTTTTCCTTAACATGAACCGCTCTTTTACTGTCTTATAGACGTAAACAGAAAACAGCGCTATTGGGACGGTAGCCTGCGGTAAAGCAACCATGTTCACGAAGCCGCTTATAATGTCCTTTTCCATGACTCCTCGTATAACGCCTAAGCTCAGTTGCCGCCGGAGCAGCCGAAGGCTGCGTAGGGAACCCGAAGCGCGCTAGCGCTTTGGGCGGTCAACTGCAGCGCTTTGTTATGTTCCACCGAATGCCGCCTTGCATACCGGGCAGTTGTGGCTACCAAATGTCTTAAAGGCGCCAGAGAATTTTGCCAGTCTCACTTTCTTTCCGTCACTGTCGTAGCAGCCAGGGCAGAACGGACCATCGCCGTCTTCCGAGTAATAAGCAAACTCTTTGAAAGTGAGTTCCGGATTGTTCTTGCTGCTTAATTGGCGACGGAGGCTATCGTGTTCCTCGATTAGCCCTGCGACTTGAACCTTCATATTAGCGAGTTCGATGCTCAGATCAGCTATTAGATTATTGAACTCGGCGTTGGCGATATTCTTGTTAACTTCCCTAAGCCGGCTTACTAACTGAATCGCAGTTGTCGTCGTAGAGATCAAATCTGCCATCGATGCCTCCCTGAAACATAACGCCGAAGCTCAGTTGCAGCCGGAGTGACCAAAGGCCGCGGAGGGAACCCGAAACGCGGCAGCGTTTTGGGCGGTCAACTGCAGCGAATTGTTAGCTCTCATATGGGAGCACCAGCTTTCCCGATTCCGCTGGCGCCAGGGCCCTAATAATAGCGAAACCGCTTTGAAACGCACTTTTGGCATCAGACTTCGATTTAAAACTTCCAGAGTGCACTACGCTATTCCGATGTTGATGGAGCGTCTGGATTTTTCTCTGCACGGTTCTTAGCTCGGACCACGTCCCACGATGTTCCGCGGCAGGCTTTATCAGTCGCCTAAACTTACCATCAAGCCCGTTAGCACCGGAGAGCTGTGAGTCTACAAAACTTGGTGGCAAGGAAAAGTCTACAAGTAGGAACGTTCGGATATAGATATTCGCAGCTATTTCAGCCGACGTGGCTACTCGCAGTACGCAAGCTGACCAGTCTTCGCGTTCGAATAGTTTTCGAGCTTTTTTCCAGTTCGATTCGAGCTTTTGATCATCGTCGCGTTCTTCATACGGGATTCTAGAAACTTCTGAATGACCCACTGCAATCCCCTTTGGAGCTAACGCCGAAGCTCAGTTGCCGCCGGAGCAGCCGAAGGCTGCGGAGGGAACCCAAAGCGCGGCAGCGCTTTGGGCGGTCAACTGCAGCGATTTGTTAGCGTCTTTTAAATACGGCCGAAGGTCGTGGTAAACCTCTTCGCAGAGCACGCCTACTTCCACTTGCACGTCGCTTTGACGTAGGAGCTCAACGCCGGCACCGCTATTGCGAGGGTCCGGATCGATGAGCGCAATAACTACTTTTGATACGCCAAGCTCTGCTAGCGCCGTTGCGCATGACGGCGTTCGTCCGTGGAAGGAACATGGTTCCAGCGTTACAAAGACGGTGACTTTTGCAAAGTCGATACTGCCGAGAGATGCAAGCGCCGCTGCCTCTGCATGGGCTCGACCCGGCGACTGTGTATGACCTCGACTGACGATTTCATCGTCTGCCACGATTACACACCCGACCGGCGGATTTGGCTCGCAGTGTGCTCTAGCTCTTCGCCCTTCGACTAGCGCTTCGCGCATGAAATAATCCGCGTCCATCGTTGATACCGCTAACGCCCAAGCTCAGTTGCCACCGGAGCGGCCGCAGGCCGCGGAGGGAATCAAACCGCGAAGCGGTTTGGTGGTCAACTGCAGCGACTTGTTGGGCAGCAATTTGTTTAAGTCAGCCGGGAACATATTCTTGAAGAAACCCATAGAACATTGCATTGAGCTTGCCTCCACACCGAACAAAGCTATCCGCTGCGTGCTCGAGCTTTGAGATTTCTATGATCGACCTGCTGCTAAGCCGTTGTTTACCGTCGGGTGCGGTACACGGCTTGCCGTGAACAATTTCGTTTCGCTGATCGACTAAATAAGTGAACTCTTTAGCTAATTCGGAAAGTTCGTTTCTTGCGCCTGACTTCGGCATATTTCTGACCAAATTAGCGAAGTGTTTGGCGATTTTTCCTGCCGTCAATTCCTCGCTAGTGATCTTTTGCAGCGCACCGGGCTTAATCTTTTCTGAGCACCAAGCCACTTGCCATTCAAGCCTCGCGAAGGTGTATACAGCTAGGCCGAGAGCGTTCACGTACTCAGTGTCTACAGGTATGCGTTTTCGGTCATCACTCATCTTGCTGCCCAACGCCTAAGCTCAGTTGCCGCCGGAGCAGCCGAAGGCTGCGGAGGAGACCCAAAGCGCGGCAGCGATTTGGGTGGTCAACTGCAGCGCCTCGTTAGATTGATCTGTTGGTAGTTTTAAGCTCACTGAATACTTCATGCTCTTTCGATAGCTGAGCAGTGGCATCAGCAAGATAGGACCCTACGAGCTACAGCCGCTTTTCCAAATGCGTAAGCGAGATATTGTCACTCTCCAAAAGCTCCGCGTGCTCTTGCAACATTTGCTCGGATTTTTGCTTCGCAATCTCCATGTTCGACCTAGCCCGCTCGACTTCCTCTGCGTCGTGGGCTTCGGCATTTGATGTTAAGAACAAGATTTTCTGAGCGTACACCATCGCCAAATGGCCGTATTTCCCATTAGTTTCGATTAGCTTGTTGGTCAGTTCTGTTTTCTTCGAAAGTACCAATGCCGCTCGTTGCTCGTTTCTGTTGGTAAATCCTAGGCGCAGAGATGCAAGTGAAATGGCAATCGCGACGATTGAAAGCACGGCGGTAAAAATAGAAGACAACTTTCGATCCGTTTATCTAACGCCTGAGTTGAGTTGTGCGGGCCACCGGAGTTGAGCTTTAGCCAATGAGCCTGGAACCCGCATCAACTCCAACGATTTGTTATACGTAAGCATAGGGATAGATATGGGAATAATAATGCGGACGGTTAAGGTGCTGGATTTGCACCGCTACAAACCGGAATACAACGATGACGGAACAGAACAACATATTGTTTTAGAGGGTGCCCGATTCCACGTTTGCAGCTATGACAACCTGGGCGCGCGTTGCTCGGAGCCCAACTGCGAAATAAACAAACGGCGTGCGGCACGACAGAAACAATTTGATGAAACCCCGCTTATTGATCGGCCATACACCTTAGTTAGGGGCTGACGTATAACGCCGAAGCTCAGTTGCCGGCCGAAGCGCGGCAGCGCTTTGGGCGGTCAACTGCAGCGTACTGTTAGACGCCTTGACCACTATAATTTTTCCATTCCGTCGATTTACTGTCCGGACAAGAATAGAATTTAACGAGATTGTATTCATCTAATTTGAATGCGACTATTGCGAACTGCCTCTTTTTATTCTCTGCCGAGCAGAAAGGCTCAACAAGTGATTTCATTAGGGTCCTTTTATAGCGACCATATTCCGACTTGTTTCTTAGGCGTAAAAAAATGCCCGGCGTATCATTTAAGTAGTTAAACTTGCATGCTATAGGAAGACTTTGAGCGCTTTGTATCCTCTTGCATGCCGCTTTGGCCTCCGCAACGGTCGAGATTCGGTTGGTCGTTTGCTCGTCTGTTAGCGAAAACCAGCCCGACCATTCTTGTTTTTCACATGCGTAGACTCTACCGACATTCTCATTTTTTAGCGTTATTGCCAGAAAAGCTTGCCTATTCGATGAGTTAGCAGCCTCACAATACGGTGCCGAAACGTATTGCGTAATTGTTTGCAGCCAGTTCTCAGAAGTATGCTTGTTGGGAAATCCCATAATCATTGCCGGCTTTCCGTCAATATAGCGGGTTGTACAGGTGATAGGGATATCATTCGTAGCCTGCAGCCGCTTACAGGCTTGGATACTGTCTGCAATTGTCTTTGGCTTATTACCGGCCGGCGCTGGGTCGGAATTTACTTTTGGCTTAGGCGTATTAGCCGTTTGACTCTGGGATTGAGGATCCGTTGTTCTTGTCTTGGAATCGGGCTGAACGATTACACAGCCCTCTAGACATAACATTGCCACTATTAAGACTATATACCTCACAATTTCCCCCTTTTCGTCTAACGCCTAAGCTCAGTTGCCGCCGGAGCAGCCGAAGGCTGCGGAGGGAACCCAAAGCGCGGCAGCGCTTTGGGCGGTCAACTGCAGCGATTGGTTAGGCATCATAGAATCTCAAAATAGGCAGTAAGGCGATTTGCTACTGCTTCGATGGAGTCGGCGACCTCCTGAGAAATAGAGCTTTGCCCATAGTGCACTGCTTTATTTCGAAATGCTGCCACATCCTCAAGGGCTGATGCCGACGACCTATCCAATACTCCAGCTTGCAAGAGTTTCTTGGCAGCCTTTTCCAGCGATACACTCGACTTGGTAGCGAGGCCGTGCCGCTCTATCAGTTCGTTTGTTGCTTGTTCGATACGCTGCCAGGCAACGAATATTCGCTGGTCTGGAGGAATCCGGGCACGTGAAAAACGAATATCCGAGTCTTCGGTCTTCAGCCTGACAACTCGCTTTTCTTGCTCTGGAATCTCCCTTTCTATTTCCTCACGCAGCTGACGTGCTTCCGAGTCAAACTGTATCTCCACATCTTTAAATTTAAATTTTTTGGACGAGCGAATCGTGTCGCCAATAGGTTTGCGAAGTATCAAAACGATAACGATGACCGTTAATGGCCAAACAATTATTCCTAGAACTTCGAGAATTACGTCCACTTACAAGCCTTTTGCCTAACGCATCCCAGTTAAGCGGCGTCCGGTAAATGTCCGCCGATGACGCGTCCTCGCTGACTGTCGTTATTTATGAAAGCCTCAAAAATAAGTGGCGTCCGCTTCAACGGGCTGTTAGACGACACTGGACAACTCCTGAGCAGCTATTGTCGAAACACGCAGACAAAGCCTCGAAAGTCCGAGAACCGAAGTGGCTGCGTGATGTCGCATGAAGTCCGTTATGCGCCAGCTCGCTGTTACTTCGTAATTATCATGATTTTTCGGCTTTTTCTACTCTAAATTCGTCGAAATAGTCTTTAAACCCGAGTGTTGTTTAACGCCAAGTATACGGCGGATAGTAGGTATAGCATCGCAACTCTTGTTCGCATAGCAAACCACGACTGATAGCAATCATATAGTTACGTGGCGTCATGGTTGCTATACCGCTTGTTGAATTAAGCAATTACGAAAACACGAGTAGTCATCTTTAGACAGCCCGCCGGGGCCGTACGGTTCGCCTTGAATATTCTTCGAAGTCTGTTCTCTTCCGGCTGAACCTCGAACATCCCACAAATCCTGCCGACAAAAAAGGCTCGCCGAAGCGAGCCTTTAACGGTCGACCACATAAGCGGCCTTGTCACATCACCCATACTCGGCCGGGTTCGGCACCGCCGGGAAGCGCGGCGGATGCGCCTGCATATAGGCGTTGCAGGCGCGTAGCACGCGCACGTCGTCGAACTTGCCGCCGGCCAGTTGAAAGCCGACGGGCAGGCCGCGGTCGGTAAAACCGCAGGGCACGGAGGCGGCCGGCTGTTGGCTGAGGTTGAACGGGTAGGAGAACGGCGCCCATTCCTCCCAGTCGTGCATATCGCTGTCGGGCGGCACTTCATGATTCACCTCGAACGGCTGGATCGGCACGGTGGGCGTCATCAGCAGGTGATAGTCCTGATTGAAATGCTCGAGCTGCTGGGTGAGGCGGGTGCGGTCAGCGTAGGCGCGGAACAGGTCGATGGCCTTCCATTGTTCGGCATGCTTGGCGTTGGCGACCAGGCCCGGGTCGAGCAGCTGCCGGCCTTTCTGGTCGCACTGGGACCAGACTTCCAGCGAGGCGGTGAACCACAGCCGACGGAATATCTCGATCGGCGATTCGAAGCCGGGATGGATTTCCACGATCTCGGCGCCGAGCTCTTCCAGCCGGGTCGCGGCCTCACGCACGCGGGTAGCGATCTGTTCGTCGACTTCGGCATAACCGAGGTCGGGCGAATAGGCGATACGCAGATCACGCAGGTCGCATTCCAGATCCACGCCCCAGTCGTCGGGCTGGCCGCGGGTGGCGTAGGGATCGCGATAGTCGTAGCGGCCGATCACGTTGAGCATGCGCGCAGCGTCGGGCACGCTGCGCGTGAGCGGCCCGATATGCGACAGCGTCGGCATCTTGGCCGGCGGCCACTGCGGGGTCCAGCCGAAGGTGGGCTTGAAGCCAAACACGCCGGTAAAGCCCGCGGGGATACGGATCGAGCCGCCGGAGTCGCCGCCCTGATGCAGCACGCCCATGTTGAGGGCCGCCGCGGCGGCCGCACCGCCGGATGAACCGCCGGGGGTGAGACGCGTATCCCAGGGATTGCACGTCGCACCGTAGACGCGATTGTCGGTGACCGCTTTCCAGCCGAATTCCGGGGTGTTGGTCTTGCCCAGCAGCACCGCGCCGGCCTCGCGCAGCATTCGGGCCGGCGGCGCGTCGTGTTCGCACAGCTCGGTGCCGGTGGTGGCCGAGCCTTCACGCGCGGGCATGCCGGCGACTTCGGTGAGGTCCTTGAGCGAGACGGGTACCCCGTCGATGGGGCTCAGCGGCTGGCCCTGACCCCAGCGCCGCGCCGAGGCGCTGGCCGCGGCCTCGGCGCCGTCTCGATCGACGTAGACATAGGCGTTGACGCTATCGTTGAAGCGTTCGATACGCTCCAATGCGGCGCGCGCGGCTTCCAGCGGCGAGGCGTCGCCGGATTTGAAAAGCGCGGTCAGTCGACCGGCGTCCATCGTGCCGAGATCGGTGTCGTCCTTGCTCATGCAGCCCTCGTTGCGCTTGTACCCATTGATACGCGCGGCACGATAAGGGCGACATCTCGCCGGAAAAATCCGTACTACTACCCAAGCGTGGCCGGCATACTTCCAGTCGGCCATCCACGCGCGCCGTGAGCACGTACTCTGCGGATTACTGTCCAATTTGTTACGCATGACCGATTCCGAGACCGAGAGCACGCCAGATCCTGCCGACACGCCGCAACCGGCCGAGCCGGCCAAGCGGCCTGCGCGCAACGTACGGCCCTGGCTGTTTTTGCTTCTGCTGCTGGCGTTGATTGCGCTACTGGCCACCCGGCCCGATCTGCGCCGGCAGGCCGCCGACAGTGCTGCCACGGCTGTCCGGACCGTGGCGTTCGACGGTCTGGGCCTGTCGCCGCGCCAGCTTTTCGTGTGGCGGCTGCGTATCGCCGGGCTCGAAGACAGCCCGCTGGGCCAGCGCTGGCGCAACGCGGTCGAACGCGCCAGCAAAGACCCGACGTCGATCGGGCGGCGTTATCGGACCGACGCCCGCTTCAGCCCCGACACCGTTGAAGCGCATGTCTATGACGCTACACTCGATCGCGGCGAGCAGATCGTCTGGCGGCTGACGCGCACGGATACAACCGGCGGCCGGCTCTATGCCAGTCTCGAACGCCGGAGCGGCGACGGCGACTGGTCGACGGTGACCGAGCTGACCGCCGACGGCGAGCGCCATGCCGAGGTCGTCGACCGCGACGGCCGCTATCGCATCGTGCTGCAGCCGGAGCTGTTCGCGGCGGTGAATTATTCGCTCGCGACCGCCACCGGCGGCTCGCTGGATTTTCCGGTTGAGGGCGGCGCGCCGCGCGATATCGGCAGCGGCTTCGGTGCACCGCGCGACGGTGGCTCGCGTGCCCATCACGGCGTGGATATCTTCGCCGACCGCGGCACGCCGGTGACCGCCGTGACCGCGGGCCGGGTACGAACCGGCACCGGTGGCATCGGCGGCAACCATATCTGGCTGTCCGGCGGCGTTTTCGGCATCGGCGGTGCGCGCTACTACTACGCGCATCTGGATTCGTTCGAGGTGGAATCCGGCGACCGGGTCGACAAGGGCCAAGTCATCGGCCACGTCGGCAACACGGGCAACGCCCGCACCACCCCGCCGCATCTGCATTTCGGCATCTATACGTCCGGCGGGCCGGTCAACCCCGCGCCGTTTCTCAAGCCCGTAGCGCAATTGCCCGGAGCCGGTTGACGCCTCGCGGCTGTTCACGGCCGGCACCCACGTGACCGTGCGTACACGCCGGGCCATTTGACAGCCCGATTCTTTTTCTCGCATATTGGGTTGATATAACAACTCATAGAAAAATGCGGAGGAGAGTCGCCATGAAAATCGTGGAAGACCACGTCGCGGTGGCGCCGCCGGCCGGCGTGCCGGTCTGGGATATCGACCCCTACGAGCCGGCAGTGCTGGCCGACCCGACGGCCTACTACCGCGAACTGCGGGACAAGGGGCCGTTCGTTTATCTATCGCGCTATGCAGCGCTCGCCTGCGGGCGCTATGACGTCACAAAAGAAGTCTTCGGCGATTGGGAGCGCTTCGTTTCGTCACGCGGCGTCGGCTTGCTGGACTTCAAGCTGAAGTCGCCCTGGCGTGCGCCGAGCCGTCTGCTGGAGGTCGATCCGCCCTATCACACCCAGACACGCAAGGTGATGGGCCGCGCCCTGTCGCCGAAAGTCGTCATGGGGCTCAAGGATCGCTTTCGTGCGGTCGCCGACAAGCTGGTCGCCGAACTGGTCACAGGCGACAGTTTCGATGCCGTACCCGAGCTGGCTGAAACCTTTCCCACGACCGTATTTCCCGAGGCCGTTGGCATGCGCGAGACCGATCGCGATCGACTTCTTGACTACGGTTCGATGGTGTTCAATGGGCTGGGCCCGGACAACTCGCTGCGCCGCCGCAACAGCGAAAGTGCCGCCGACACCGTGGCCTGGATATCCCAACGCTGCCAGCGTGACGCGTTGACGCGCGACGGCGTGGGCGCCCTGATCTACGCAGCCGTGGATGCCGGAGAAGCGACCGAGGAGGAGGCCAACATGCTCGTGCGCTCCTTCCTTTCCGCCGGCGTCGACACGACCGTCAGCGGCATCGGCGGCACGCTCTGGTGCCTGGCCCATCATCCGGAAGCGTTCGAGCGCCTCAAGGCGGATCCCAGACTCGTGCGTGTGGCTTTCGAGGAAGTGCTGCGCTACACCTCGCCGGTGCATACGTTCTGTCGTACCGCGGCCGCTGACACCACGGTCGCCGACGTGCCGATCCAGGCCGACACCAAGATCCTGTGCACGCTCGCAGCCGCGAATCTCGATCCCGAGAAGTGGACCGACGCGGCGCGTTTCGATGTCGCACGCAAGCCGGTCGGGCACCTTGCGTTCGGCACGGGAATTCACGCCTGTGTCGGCCAGAACCTGGCGCGTGCCGAGGTCGAAGCGATACTGCTGGCGCTGATCGAGCGCGTCGATCGCATCGAACTGACGGGCGAGGCCTGTTGGCGCCCGAACAATTCCATGCGCTCGCTCGAAACCCTGCCCATCCGGCTGGTGGCCAGTTAGGAGGATCGATCCAATGACCCAGCTTGTGTTCATAAAAGCCGACGGCACACGCATGCCCATCGAGGCCACCGATGGCGAATCCGTGATGGAAACCGCGGTCGGCAACGATATCGAAGGCATCGTTGCGGAATGCGGCGGAGCGCTCATGTGTGCCACCTGCCATGTCTATACGGACCCGGCTTTCGCTGATCAACTGCCGCCCCGCAGCGAAAGCGAAGAAGAACTGCTCGACTGCACAGCCACCGCGCGCCGACACAGCAGCCGCCTCTCCTGTCAGTTGGTCGTCACACCGCAATTCGACGGCATGACGATCGAATTGCCGGAAGAACAATGACCGCGCATGGCATCGTAATTGCCGGCGCCGGACAGGCGGGTTTTCAGACAGCGGCCAGTCTGCGTGGCGGCGGTTATACCGGACCCATCACGCTGCTCGGCGACGAACCGGGCCTGCCTTATCAACGCCCGCCTCTTTCCAAGGCCTATCTCGAGCACGGCGCCGACGATCGACTGGTGCTGCGCAAGCCCCATTTTTTTGCCAAGCACGGGATTGGCATCGAAGCGGACTGCCGGATCGACGCGATTGATCGCAGCCGACAAGCCGTGATGCTCGCCGATGGCCGCCGTATCACCTACGACCATCTGGTTCTGGCCCTCGGTGCACGTAACCGTGGACTATCGATAGCGGGCACCGATCTTGGCCGCGTGATCGAGCTACGAACGCTCGCGCATGCCCGTCATATCCGCGAGCAGCTAGCGGCCGCGCATCGCGTGGTGATCATCGGCGGCGGCTTCATCGGCTTGGAGTTCGCCACGGCGGCCCACAAACGCGGCTGTGCAACGACCATCGTAGAAGCCGGCGACCGCCTGATGGCACGCGCCGTCTGTGACACCATATCGGCTCATTATCTGGCGGCCCACCGCCAAGCCGGGGTAGACGTGCGTCTGGGAGCAAAGGTCAGCCATATCATCGGCAACGCCGAAGGCCGTGCGGCCGGCGTCGCTCTCGCCGATGGCCAGACGCTGGACGCCGATCTGGTCCTGATCGCAACCGGCGTTGTACCCAATAGCGAGCTTGCAGCGGCAGCCGGCCTGAGCGCCGATAACGGTATTCTCGTCGATGAAATCCTGCTGACAGGAGATCCCGCGGTCTCCGCGGTGGGCGACTGCGCGGCTTTCGTTCATCGCGCCAGCGGCAAACGAATACGGCTGGAATCCGTACAGAACGCCGCCGATCAGGCCAAATACGTGGCCGCGCGTATTCTGGGTAGCGCGCAACCCTACGATACCGTGGCCTGGTTCTGGAGCGACCAGTACGGCGGCAAACTCCAGATCGCCGGCCTGACAGCCGGGGCCGATGAACAGGTGGCTCATCGCTCGATCAACGGCAAGGGCCTCATCGTGGATTGTTTTTGTGGCTCGACCTACCTCGGCACGGAATCAGTCGATGCGCCCGCCGAACACATCGCAGCTCGCAAGCTGCTGGGCTTGCAGCCGCCCGTGGATAAACGCACGATCACGGAATTCGAGCACGATCTGCGCGCCTTGGCTGGCTCATTCTTGAAAAACGAGCGCGCATGACCGACTAGGAGTACGCCGTGGCCAGCCGATCCAACACCAGCCCTCTTTGCCCGGACGGACGCTTATCGAGCCCCGCCAGCCGCCGCCACGGCCGCATGGTGGTCAATCTCGAAAACTATATTCCGTACTATCTCGTCAGCGTGAACAATGCGCTGTCGCGAGGCGCATCGCGCCAGTATCTCGCGCGTTTCGGCGTCGGCATCGTCGAATGGCGGGTGATATCCATGCTCGCCATCGAGCCGGACATTCCCGCGGCGCGCGTGTGCGAGGTCGTTGCACTCGACAAGGCGGCCACGAGTCGTGCGCTGCAACGACTCAATAAACTGGGTTATACGCAGTTCGAAGCACGCGAGCGCGACCCACGCGCCAAAACCTGGCGACTCAGCGAGGCCGGACTCGGCCTGCACGACCAACTGCTGACTGCGGCACTGGCGCGCGAACAACGTCTTATCCAGGACATCGAACCTGAAAAGCTCGAGGTGTTTTTAGAAGTTATCCGCGCTATGCACCACAACCTTGATGTCCATTTCGAAGACCGCGCGGCAGTGGCTGACGACTAATCGAATGCCAGACAATCGCGATCGGCGCCGACACGGCGCGCCGAACGCATGGCGACGCCCTCTTTCATGGAGCCACGAATCAGCGGCGCGACGCGGTAGAGGCTTTCGGCGGCGGCGCGATCCAGCAGGCGCTGGCGCGAGGTGCGATGAATGAGCGTGCGCGCCCATTCCGGCAGCAGCGCGGCACCCGCGCCGAGAAACATGCGCCGCGACACACCGGCCACGGGAATCGGCAGGGTCATGGATTCGAGCACCGCCAGGGTGTCGCGCGAGCGTTCGTCGAAGCGCAGCTGCGGCTGCATGGCGGCGAAATATTCGTCCATCTGCTGGCGCGAGGCCGGCACGTTCTCGGCACCAAGTGCTTCGGCGATACGCCGGGTCTCGTCGAAATAACGATCCTGGATGGCAATGCTCAGATCGGGTCGGCGATAGCGCATATAGCCGTTGATAAAACTGGCCATTTCGGTGCAGTGCACCCAGGTGAGCAGGTCCGGATCGTGGGCCGAATACGGCTCGCCGTTGGCGGTCCGGCCCTTGACCCGGTCGTGGATACGATCGACCAGCTCGATGATGCGCTCGGCATCGGCGGTGGGCGCATAGCTGGTCGCGGCCACGAACATGGTGGTCCGGCGCAGCCGCCCGAGCGCGTCGGTACGGAAATTGGAGTGGTCGATGACCCCGGCGAGCGCGCGCGGATGCAGGGTCTGGAGCATGAGCGCGGCGATGCCGCCGGCCATCATGCCGGGGAAGTCGCCGTGGATCTTCCAGGTGGCACTGTCGGGGCCGAACAGGCCGGCGTCGCCCACCGGGGCGTCGTAGTTGATGCCGAAGTCTTCGGTGGTCGCGACCACGCCCACGATCCAGTCGCGCAGGCGCGTGTGCACCGGCGTGAGCAGTGCCGACGGGTCCGGCAGACGATCGGTAAAGCGGGCAAAAGACGGCATGGTTCAAGGCGTGGGAGCGATTACCCCACTATACCGCCCGCACGGCGGCGCGGATGCGTTATCGGCGTGCGGCGGGCCTGGTGAATTCACGCAACGGCCGGTGGGCCTCGGTAAGCCAGTCGGCCACCGAGTGGCCGCTGGCACGCACCGCGGCGAGCACCACGAGACCGGCGGCACGCGCGTCTTCGCCGGCATCGTGATGGGCGAAGTCGATATCGAGATAGCGGCTCAGGCTCGCCAGCCCGTAGCCGCGGCGGGCGAAACGCGGAAACGCGCGCCGGGCGACGCGGGTGGAATCCAGCCAGAGCGCTTCCAGCAACGGCAGCTCGGCGCTGGCGCAGGCACGCGCGGTGGCGGTGACATCGAACGCGGTATGCGAGACCACGATCCGGTGCGACAGCAGCGCGGCGATATCGGCATGGCACTCGGCCCAGGTCGGCGCATCGCGCACGTCGGCGGCGTGGATGCCATGAATGGCGATGTTGTCGCGCGAGAACCAGGTCTGCGGGTTGATCAGCCACGACCAGTTGTCGACCAGTGCATTGTCGGCGAAGCGGGCGAAGCCGATCTGGCAGATGCTGCCGGAATCGCCGTTGGCGGTTTCCACGTCGATGGCGATGAACTCGGTCGCCCCCGCCTGCACGCCGGGCGGTGGCGCGATCGCGCGCGCCACCGTCAGGCCCGCGCCGGTCGAGACCTGCCGCGCGCTACCAAAACGCGCGGATGATCATGTAGGGCAGCAGCGTGGCGATGAACACGCAGGCGATGTTGAGCGCGAGGCCCGCGCGCATCATCGACTGGATGCGCATGCGCCCGGTGGCGAACACGATGGCGTTGGGCGGCGTGGCCACCGGCATCATGAACGCACAGCTGGCCGCGATCGCCGCCGGTGCGGTGAGCAGCAATACGTCGATGCCGACCGAGCCGGCGAGCGCGCCCAGCAGCGGCAGGAACACCGCGGCCGTGGCCGTGTTCGAGCTGACCTCGGTCAGGGAGATGATCACCAGCACGACCGCGCCCACCAGCAGCACGGCCGGCAGCACGTCGAAGACTTCCATCTGGGTGGCGATCCATTCCGCCAGCCCCGTGTCCTTGATCGCGCTCGCCAGCGCCAGCCCGCCGCCGAATAGCAGCAGCACGCCCCACGGCACGTTGGCCTCGTTCTCCCAGCTCATCAGGCGCGCGCCACGGTTCTTGCCGCCCGCGGGCACGACGAACAGCGCCACGCCGATGGCCATGGCGATCATCGCGTCGGACAACCAGTCGATGCCGGCATCGCTGAGCAGCGGGCGCATGATCCAGAGCACGGCGGCCAGCAGGAACATGAACCCGACGCGTTTTTCCGCGCTCGTCATCGGGCCGAGTTTCTTCAACTCGCCCTGGAGCATGTCGCGGCCGGCGGCGCCGGTATCCAGCTTGAAACCGCCGCGCACCAGCCAGGCCCAGGCCGCGGCCATCATCACCAGCGACACCGGCAGGCCCACGACCATCCACTGGGCGAAGCCGATATCGATGCCCTGATCGGAAGACAGATAGCCGGCCAGCAACGCGTTCGGCGGCGTGCCGATGAGCGTGGCGACGCCGCCGATGGACGCAGCGTAGGCGATCGCCAGCAGCAGGCGCGTGGCATAGCGCTCGACCTCGGGAGAGTCGTCCTCGCTCATCAGACTGACCACCGACATGCCGATCGGCAGCATCATGATCGAGGTGGCGGTATTCGATACCCACATGCTGATGAAGCCGGTGGCAATCATGAAACCGGCGATCTGGCGCGCCGGTTTCGTGCCCACCGCGAGCAGCGTGGTCAGCGCGATGCGCCGGTGCAGGTTCCAGCGCTGCATCGCCAGGCCGATGAGAAAACCGCCCAGAAACAGGAAGATGATGTCGTCGGCATAGCCGTGGGCCAGCTCCTGGAATTCGCCCACCCCGATCGCGGGGCCGACCGCGAGCGGCAGCAGCGAGGTGGCGGGAATCGGAATCGCCTCGGTCGCCCACCAGGTCGCCATGAACAGCGCCAGCCCGGCGCAGTGCCAGGCAGCGGCGTCCATGCCGCCCGGGGCCGGCAGCACCAGGGTGGCAATGAGCCACAGCGGGCCGAGAAACAGACCGATCCGGCCGGCCGTGCTGGTGGCGTGTTGGTCCTGCTGGCTGGACGACACGCTGTCCTGACTGGGGCTCATCGTCTATCTCCGGTGCTGCTGGGTACGGGGTTCCTGATCATCGACGGCCACGCCCATCATGGCGAGCAACCGGGTCGGCTCGGCGGCCCGGTGAACACGCTCGACGTGGCGCGCGGCAACGAAATCCTCGGCCAGCATATGCTGCATGCAGGCGGCCAGCGGGGCATAGAAGCCGTCCACGTCGA
The DNA here is from genome assembly GCF_042643355.1 of Salinisphaera aquimarina. NCBI lineage: Bacteria > Pseudomonadati > Pseudomonadota > Gammaproteobacteria > Salinisphaerales > Salinisphaeraceae > Salinisphaera > Salinisphaera aquimarina. The sequence continues at coordinate 1,143,710 of NZ_JBHRSS010000003.1, read as the reverse complement.
GCAGGCCACAGGGTTTGTCGTGCCAGCCGAGCTGGTGCCAGGTCAGCACCTCGAACAACTCCTCCAGCGTGCCGAAGCCGCCGGGCATGGCGATGAAGCCGTCGGCGGCGTCGATCATCGCCAGCTTGCGCTGATGCATGGTCTCGACGACGTTCAGCTCGGTGAGGTTCGGATGCGCCAGTTCGCGCTCGGTCATGGACCGCGGGATCACGCCATAGACCTCGCCGCCCGCGGCCAGCGCGGCGTCGGCGATCACGCCCATCAGCCCGACGCGCGCACCGCCGTACACCAGCCGAACGCCGGCGCTCGCGAGCGCGGTGCCGAGCGCGGCCGCGCCGGCGCGATAGACCGGACGGGCACCGTCGCGCGAACCGCAATAGACACAGATGCTGCGGATTCGATGTGAAACTTGTTCGTTCATGCGACGATTCTAACGGTCGAAACCCATCGCCGCGCCAGTTTTTTCGCTGCGGTCGCGACCGTACTCCGCCGCAAGGGCCGCGGGTGAAGTACCATCGCGACCACCGGCGACATGACGCGGACCCGGGAGTATCGCGGCCACGACACGCGGCAGGCGACCAGATAGCTGCTACTTCCAGTCTTAACAGCCATTTGACGAACAGCGCCTTAGGATGACTTTCGCACCGGGGCCGACGGCAATATTTTGCCCCGTGATAGCCACTGAGAGAAAACGATGGATGTACCTGTCTGGGTCTGGGCCAGCACGATCGCCGGCATACTTGCACTACTGGTCTTCGATTTCTTCGCGCATGTGCGCAAGCCACACGAACCCAGCCTCAAGGAGGCCGGCGGCTGGTCGCTGTTCTATGTGGTGATCGCGCTGGTCTTCGGCTGCGGTCTGTGGCTGGTCTGGGGCAGCCAGCACGGCGTGGAATATTTCGCCGGCTATGTCACCGAAAAAAGCCTGTCGGTCGACAACCTGTTCGTGTTCGTGATCATCATGGGCGCCTTCGACGTGCCCAAGGCCTACCAGCAGAAGGTGCTGCTCGTGGGCGTGGTGATCGCGCTGATTCTGCGCACCATCTTCATCGCCGCGGGTGCCGCGGCAATCGAGCACTTCTCCTGGGTGTTCTATATCTTCGGTTTCTTCCTGCTCTACACGGCCTGGAGCCTGGCCACGACCTCGCACGACGAAGACGAGGAATTCGAACCCAATATCATGGTACGGCTGGCCCAGAAATATCTGCCGGCCACCGACGAATACAACGAATCCCGGCTGACCATCGTCAAGAACGGCAAGCGCATGATCACGCCCATGCTGATCGTGATGATCGCCATCGGCGCCACCGATATCCTGTTCGCGCTGGACTCGATTCCGGCGATCTACGGGCTCACCAAAGAGCCCTATATCGTGTTCACCGCCAACGCCTTCGCCCTGCTCGGCCTGATCCAGCTGTATTTTCTGCTCGGCGGCCTGCTCAACCGGCTGGTGTATCTGAGCTTCGGCCTGGCCGTGGTGCTGGGTTTCATCGGCATCAAGCTGATCGTGGAAGCCCTGCATGGCAACGAACTGCCCTTCATCAACGGCGGCGAGCATGTGACCAGCATTCCGGAAATCCCGATCTGGCTGTCGCTGTCGATCATCATCGGCGTGCTGATCATCACCACCGTGGCCAGCCTGCTCAAATCGGGCCGCGCCGGCGCCGACAAATAGCCGCACGCCGTACCGCCACGCGCGCGTAATCCGCGCGGCATGATCGCCGCCGCATTCGCGGCGGATCAGCCGCGCGCAACCGATACGTGCGCTGCGGCGCGTATGGCGCTATAAGGCATGAAAAGGGCTGCGGCTGGCGGATCCCGCTTCAACCCGACTGTCTGTTCGATGTGTCAGTAATCCTCTCCCGGCCATCTGCCTTGAAGGTGAACACCATGACGGATCACGACTGGAAACTTGCCGGCACCTATTTCGAAGCCTGCAACTGCACTATCGCCTGCCCCTGTGTCTTTCTCAGCGCGCCCACCGAAGGCGAATGCACCGCCGTGGTCGCCTGGCATATCGAGCAGGGCCATTTCGGCGAGGTGACGCTGGACGGTTTCAACGTCGCCTTCGCGGTGCACTCGCCCGGACACATGGCCGAGGTGAAATGGAATGCCGCGGTCTATCTGGACGCGCGTGCGGACGACACCCAGAAGGACGCTCTGCTGAACATCTTCTCCGGCCAGGCCGGCGGTCATCCGTCGGTGCTGGCGTCGCATGTCGGCAACATTCTGGGCGTGGCCCAAGTGCCGATCGACTATCAGGCCAAGGGGCGCAAACGCAGCCTGCGCGTGGGCAAGGTGGCCGAGACCAGTATCGAAGGCATCGAGGGCCAGGGCGGCGCCGACGTGACGATCCAGAATCATCCGTTGTGTATTGCCCCCGGCTATCCGGCCACGGCGGCCCGCTCGTCGCACCTGCGGTTCGACGATCACGACATGCACTGGGATATTTCGGATCGCAACGGCTTCTACTCGCCATTTTCCTACGCCGCCTGAGCGAAGGCAGTGACCCCGCAATCGCCGGTGGCCGCGGCAGCCCGGCGCGACCGTCGGGCGGTGCTATTCGGCGTGATCGCGCTCACCAGCCTGGCCTGGCTCTACACGATCCATCTCGCCTGGCAGATGGAAGTCATGGCCGGACCCATGACCATGCCTGCGCCGCGCAGCTGGGATGCCGTCGAGCTGGTGCTGCTGGTGGTGATGTGGATCATCATGATGGTCGCGATGATGATGCCGTCCGCCTCGCCCATGCTGCTGCTGTACACGAAGACGCTGGGGGCACGCGTCGCCGCGCCGGCCGTGCTGCAACGGAGTGCGCTGTTCGTACTCGGTTATCTCGCGGTCTGGGCCGGCTTCAGTCTCGTCGCCGCGGCGCTGCAATGGGGCCTGCACGGCGCGGCCCTGCTCTCGCCGATCATGGTGAGCAGCCATGCATTGCTCAGCGCTGGGCTGTTGATCGAGGCCGGCGTCTATGAATGGTCGCCGCTCAAGCAGTCCTGCCTGCGACGCTGTCGTTCGCCGCTGGGCTTTCTGCTCACCGAATGGCGCGAGGGCGGGCTCGGCGCCTTCGTCATGGGCCTGCGCCATGGCCTGTTCTGTGTTGGCTGCTGCTGGGCACTGATGGCCCTGCTGTTCGTCACCGGGGTGATGAATCTGGTCTGGGTCGTCGCGATCGCGGTGTTCGTGCTGATCGAGAAAATCAGCCCGATGGGCGACCGGATCGCCCGATTGGCCGGCATTCTAATGGCGGGTTACGGCCTGTTGATGCTAGCGGGCATGGCCCGGGGCTGAGTCGCAGCAGCGGCTCGCACGCGCTGGCCAGACGAACAAGACAGACACGGCGCCCATGGAAAAGGGTGGCCGAAGCCACCCTTTCCTTTTGCCTGCGTCTCCTGTCGCGATCAGTCGACCGGGCAGGCGGCAACACCCGCTCGTGTTTCGCTGGTGAACTGACAGCCGTAGTCGGCCGCGGCCACCGTGTCGGCGTCAAGCACTTCGTCGCCGGCCGGTTTGGTGCCGTTCTGCTCCCAGTCGATCATGTCCTGAAAGCCACTGACCAGTTCCGCGGCGGTGAAGTCGCAGTGCGGCGCCGAGCGGATCGCCCGCTGGACCAGCATATCGCCGTTGCCGTTGGCCTCGGCGCGACGGCGGTAGACCTGTTCGTTGGAAAAGGGCACGTACAGATCACCCAGACCGTGCAATGACACCACCGGCACGCTGAACTCGCCGTTCACGCGCGGGATCCAGCGCAGGCCGTCCGGCTGCGGCGGATTGGCGCCGGGATTGCCCATGACGCGCAGAATCGAGCCGTTGAATGCGCTCTCCTCGGTGGACTGGGCCGGATCGGCGTCGAACTGGTAGACATAATCGCTGTTATCGGTCAGATCACGCGCGAGAATGCCGTTGACCTTGCCGTCGCGGCCGCCCGTACCCATCACGACGTTGTAGTAGCCGCCGCGAAAACCGAGCTCGAAGACCGGCCGATTGCCGCCGGAAAGCTGGCGCACGACGTCTTCCAACTGCATGCCTTGCTCGGTGGGGACGCCCTGCTCGCTGAACGATGGCAGCGTATCCCAGAGCACCGCATCGATCGCGGCCTGATCGAAATCCGTGTTCGGGAACATGCTCGGCCCCATGCCCGCGATCTTCTGCGCCGCGAACGTGAAGTTGAGCAGATAATTGAACTCGGTATCACCGCCGCCGACGACACCGCAGGCGGGCATGGCCGCCGAATAGCTGACCTTGTGCACGGCGGTGGCCGCGGTTTCGTCCTCGATGGCCGCCGCCGTGATGTGGCCCCCCATCGACACGCCCATGATGTAGATCTTGCTGGGCGCCATCTGGCCGGTGATGTCGGCGAAATTCAGCGCCAGGTTGTTCGTGTCTTCAACGCCGGTGCGTACATCGTAGTAGTTGGTGCTGTAGCTGGACGCGGCCCAGGCATAGCCGTTGGCGATGAAGTACGGGCGCAGGCTGGGGCTGTCCACGGTCAGATCCGGGCCTTCGCCCCGATAACCGTGGGCATACATGACCAGCATGCCGTTCCAGTTTTCGGGCACCTCGACCCGATAGCCGGCGCCATCGAGCACGCCGCTATAACGGTCGGTGGTGACGCCCGGCAGCGCGTCGAAGGCCAGTTCATCCTCGTCCACCGAGAACGTCCGGCTGTCCTGTGCACGGCTCAGCGAAGTATTGTCTCCAACATCCACGGAATCGTTGCTGTCGCTGGAACATGCCGTAAGCAATCCCGCCGCGCACAACAAGCCCAGCGTCATATAAGTCCCATATGATCGATACATCCCCTCTCCTCCTTATTATTTTGATAGCGCGCGATCGCGACCGCACGGCGTCGGAAGCGTTCGCTCGCTATTCGCGAAATCGAATTTCACTTCCACAGTGGATAGTGCGCTGGCCAATGCGCCGGTCAAGTACGCAATAAGTCGTAAGCGATGCTCCAAGCCGAGTTGCCACAGCGCGATCATCCGGGCTCGCGTTACCATTCGCCACCGGGCGCGCTGCGCCGACGACCACGAGAGAGCGACCCTTGGAGTTGATACTGCTATTCGCGGCCGCCCTCGCCGCCGGGGCGATCAACGCGCTCGCCGGCGGCGGCAGCTTCATCACCCTGCCGGCATTGCTGTTCTACGGTCTGCCGCCCACGGTGGCGAACGCAACCAGCGCCACGGCCGTACTGCCGGGGTATGCGACCACCCTGTTTCGGTTTCGCAAGGACGTCGAACCGCCTGCCGCGCTGTCGCTGTGGGCAATGGTCGCGATCGCCGCCGCGGGCGGCATCAGCGGCGCGCTGTTGCTGCTGGCCACCGGCGACCGCGCGTTTTCGGCGATCGTGCCCTGGCTGATGCTGGTGGCCACCGCGATCTTCGCGGCCGCACCCTGGCTCAAGCGCATGATCGCCAGCCGCGAAGCGAGCACGCCGGTGGCCGCGATCGCCTTGTATCTGGCCTGCAGCTACGGCGGTTATTTCAACGGTGGCGTGGGCATTATCGTGATCGCCCTGCTGGGCCTGCTCGGCCAGACCCGGCTGCTGACTTCGGTCGCCATGAAGGCAGTGATGTCGGCCACGCTGACCACGATCTCGGTGACGATCTATGCGCTGTTCGGCCTGATCGACTGGCCGATCGCGCTGCTGATGGCCAGCGGTGCCATGCTCGGCGGCTGGCTCGGCGCGTCCTTCGGCTATCGCATCGAGCCGAAGTGGCACCGTATCGGCATCGTCGCCATCGGCCTGATCATGACCGCGTTGATGTTTCTCAGGACATACACCAGCTGAAGGTATGGCGCGCAGCGCCCGAGGTTGTCTAGGCTGTGCGCACAGCACAAGCAATCACAGGACCTGATATGGACAAGATCATGCTCGTGACCGGCGGCAGCCGCGGCATCGGCGCTGCCACCTGCCTGATGGCCGCCAAGTACGGCTATGCCGTGGCGGTGAACTACCGCAGCAACCGCGAGGCCGCGGATGCCGTGGTCGCCGCCATCGAGAAGGACGGCGGCAAGGCGCTCGCGGTGCAGGCGGATGTGGCCGACGAGGCCCAGGTGGTGAAGATGTTCGCCGCCGTCGACGACGAACTCGGCCGGATCACGGCGCTGGTCAACAATGCCGGCATCGTCGATCAGCCGGCCAAGGTCGCCGAAATGAGCGCCGAGCGGGTCGCGAAGATGATGAGCGTGAATGTCGTCGGCCCGTTCATCTGCGCGCGCGAGGCGATCCGGCGCATGGGCACGCAGTACGGCGGTCCCGGCGGCGTGATCGTCAACGTCTCTTCTGCCGCCAGCCACGCGGCCGGCAAGGGCGGCGCGGGCACCTATATCGATTACGGCGCTTCCAAGGGCGCGATCGATACCCTCACCGAAGGCCTGGCCACCGAGGTGGCCGATCAGAACATCCGTGTGAACGCGGTACGTCCCGGCGTGGTGGATACCGAAATACACGCCAGCGGCGGCCTGCCGGACAAGCCGGAACAGGCCAAGTCGAAGATCCCGCTCGGGCGTGTCGGCCAGCCGGAGGATATTGCCGAGGCGATCCTGTATCTGACCGAAGCGCAGTTCACGACCGGCGCGTTCCTGGACGTCGACGGGGGCGTCTGAAGACTCTGCTGAATGCGGTCCGGCCCTACGTGATACCACGGACGGCCCGGCCCGCGAGTCTGGTCTAGAATCGCTTTCCTCGAATTCACGGCGCTTCGCCAGGACAATCGCTCATGAGCAGACTTCTGCCCGCGGCACAGCCGCATATCGACGCGCTTGCCGAGCGCTATCACTTCGGCACGGCGGCAGTGACTCACCTACTGACGGCCGTGGCCGACGGCCAGACCCAGATGGCCGAATTCGATCATCCCGAATTCGGCGGTCCGGGCATGTGGATGGCCGGCGGCATGCTCATGCTCAGCCGCCCGAACGATCATCAGCTCAAGGCGCGGGTGGAAGGGCTGTGCGAGGCACTTGGCGCCCTGCTACGCGCCGAATCGGGGCTGGTCGAGGATGCTTCGATACGCCGTTCCTCGGTCGCTTCCGTGTCGCAGCATCAATCCCAGCGTTCGAGCACCGGCGGCGCCCACTCCGGACAAGGCGCCACGGCTACGTCCTCAAACTGGCCGGCGGCCCTGGGCACGCCTAATATCACCGGCGCCCAGAACGGACTGCGCTATGCGTGGTCGGCCGAGACGGCGCGCCTGGCGATCGACGACGGCCGGACGACCACGCTCTACGACACCGCCGACCACCGCATCACCGGGATTTCCCAGCAGCAGAGCAACGACCGGGGCAGCCTCACGCTGACCAGCCAGCACGGGCCGGTGGTGTTGTCGGCATTGCGCCGCATCGATGTGCAGGCCGACCCCGCCGCCACGTCCGCGCAAGACCCCATCGGAGGCGCGGATCCGGCACCCTCAGCGCGCCCATCGACACCACCGGCACATGACCAGGACGCCGTTTTCAACGCCATCGAACGGCTTGCCGATCTGCGAGCGCGCGACCTGATCACCACCGAGGAATTCGAGGCCAAGAAGCGCGAACTGCTGAGCCGGATCTAGCTTCGAGCCGAGATTAAAGCTTCTCGGCGCTCGATCGCAGCTCGAACTTCTGCACCTTGCCGGTGGACGTGGTCGGCAGCGGCCCGAACACGACGGTCTTCGGGCATTTGAAATGGGCCAGCTTTTCCCGGCAATAGGCGATGATCTCGTCTTCGGTGGCGGTCTGCCCGTCACGCAGTTGGATGAAGGCGCAGGGTGTTTCGCCCCACTTCTCGTCGGGCCGGGCCACCACCGCGGACGAGGCGATCGCGGGATGCCGCGACAAAACGCTCTCGATTTCCAGTGACGAGATGTTCTCGCCGCCGGAGATGATCACGTCCTTGGCACGGTCGGCGATCTTGATATAGCCGTCGGGCTGGATCATGCCGAGATCGCCGGTGTGGTACCAGCCGTCGGCGAAGGCTTCCGCGGTGGCTGTCTCGTTCTTGAGATAGCCTTTCATGACGATATTGCCGGCGAACACCAGCTCGCCCATCGTTTCGCCGTCGCGCGGCACCTCGTCGCCGGTCTCGCGATCGATCACGGTGAGCGCGGCCTGGGTCGGGTAGCGCACGCCTTGGCGGCCGTTCTTCGCCACCCGTTCGTCGAGCGTGAGTTCATCCCAGGCCTCGTGCTTGGCGCACAGTGCCGCCGGGCCGTAGGTTTCGGTGAGCCCGTAGACATGGGTCAGCCGAAAGCCGATACGTTCCATGCCTTCGATCATCGCCGCCGGCGGTGCCGCGCCCGCGACCAGGCCGTAGACGGTCTGGTCGATGCCCGCGAGCTTGCTCTCGTCAGCGTTGATGAGCATGGAATGCACGATCGGCGCGCCGCAGTAGTGGGTGACGCCGTGCGTGGTCATGGCATTGATGATCGGGTCGACCACAACCTCGCGCAGGCAGACATTGGTGCCGGCCTTGGCCGCCAGCGTCCAGGCGAAGCACCAGCCGTTGCAGTGGAACATCGGCAGCGTCCACAGATAGGTGGCATGCGTGGGCATGTCCCAGGCCATGGCGTTGGTCATGGCGTTGATATAGGCGCCGCGGTGGTGATAGACCACGCCTTTCGGGTTGCCGGTGGTGCCGGAGGTGAAGTTCAGCGATATGGCATCCCATTCGTCGGCCGGCAGGCGCCAGGCGAAGTCGGGGTCGCCCTCGGCGACCAGGCTTTCATAGTCGGTTTCGCCGATGGCTGCTTCGTTGCCGCCGTATTCCGGGTCGTCGATATCGATGATCACGGGCGGCGAATCCAGCTGCGCCACGGCTTTGCTCATCACCGGCGCGAAAGCGCGATCGACCATCACCATCTTGGCTTCGCCGAACTCGAGCATGAAGGCCAGCGTGTCCGCATCCAGGCGCACGTTGAGGGCGTTGAGCACCGCGCCGATCATGGCCGGGGCGAAATGCATCTCGTAGGTGGCGGGAATATTCGGCGCCATGATGGCGACGGTATCTCCCGGGCCGATGCCGCGTTTGTCCAGCGCGCTGGCCAGCTGGCGACAACGGCGATACGTCTCGCCCCAGGTCTGGCGCAGATCGCCGTGCACGAGCGCCACGCGCTCGGGATAGACCTCGCCGGACCAGGCCAGAAAGCTGGTCGGCGACAGGGCACTGTAGTTGGCCGCGTTCTTTTCCAGCGCGGCGAAATGATCGGTTTTGGACATGATGTTGTCGGTTGCGGTCTCCTCGCCGTTATCCTGCCACAGACCCGGCCGATACAGCGGTACCGGCCGGCAATTACCCGCGGTGCGCACGCTCGTGCAGCCGTTGTTTTAGACTGGCGCCCAGCATCCGCCGCCGGCGGCCAATCGTGTTTTTCCAGGAGCCGTCGCCATGTCGCGCGTTGCCCCGTGTTTCGCCCTTTGTATGTCGCTCGTCGTATCGCTGCTGATCACGGGCAGCGCCGCGGCCGAGCCGTGGCCGGCGCCGATCCGCACGATCGAGGAAAAAGGCGTGACCATCGTCAAGCAGTTCGACGCGCCCGGCGGTATGACCGGCTATGCCGCCCGCGCCGGCTCGCGCCCGATCTCGCTCTACCTGACCCCGGACGGCGACCACGTCATCGTCGGCACGCTGCTCGACGCCGACGGCAAGAACCTGTCCAAACCCCAGCTGGAGGCGGCCATCACCCTGCCGGACCGCGAGAACGCCTGGCCGCTGCTGGAGAAAGCCAGCTGGATCGGCGACGGCGACGACGACGCACCGCGCAAGATCTATGTCTTCACCGATCCGAACTGCCCCTACTGCCACAAGTTCTACGAAGCAGCGCGCCCCTGGGTGGAGGCCGGCAAGGTACAGCTGCGGCATATCCCGGTGGGCATCCTCAAGCAGACCAGCCCCGGCAAGGCCGCGGCGCTGCTGGCCGCCGACGACCCGGAAAAAGCGATGGCCCGGCATGAACACAACTATCGCAGCGGCGGCATCACGCCGATGGAAGATATCCCCTCGGCGCTCCAGCAGAAAGTGGCCGCCAACAACCTGTTGATGTCGGATCTGGGCATCCAGGGCACGCCGGGCATCTTCTACAAGAACGACGACAACAAGATCCAGGTCAAGCAGGGCATCCCGCAGGGCAAACTGCTGGACCGGGTGATGGGGCCGAAGTAACGATCTGCCCGAGCCCGCGGCACTTTGCCGTCGGCCTGTTGTCTGTATGAGCCAGTCATATTGATTGTTGCCACAGATACCGGGGCCGGTTCATGGATCATCGTTCTACTCGCCGCGGGCGCGTCGCCGCCTGTGTTGTTCTGAGTGTTCTCACGAGCGGGCTGGTCGGGCCCGCCTGGGCCGCCGCGAAAGACGAACCGGCGCCGTCGCCCACCCGCGCGGCCAACGAAGCCGGCGTACGCCGGGCGACGCTGGACAACGGCCTGAAGGTGGTCGTCGTGCCCAACCGGCTGGCGCCGGCGGTGACCACGGTGATGAACTACGACGTCGGTTCGCGCGACGTGCCGGAGGGATTTCCCGGCATGGCCCACGCGCAGGAACACATGATGTTCCGCGGCACGGATACGCTCTCGGCGAGCCAGATCTCGGCGATCTCGGCGGCCATGGGCGGGCAGTTCAACGCCGATACCCAGGACGAGGTCACCCAGTACTACTTCACGGTGCCGGCACCATATCTGGACGTCGCCCTGCGCCTGCACGCCGAACGCATGAAAAGCGTGAAGGACGCCCAGGAAGACTGGGCGAAGGAGCGCGGCGCGATCGAACAGGAAGTCGCCCGCGATCTGTCCTCGCCCGACTATGTCGCCTATACGCGACTGCGCGAGCAGCTGTTCGACGGCACGCCCTACGCGCACGACGCGCTGGGCACGAAGCCGTCCTTCGATGCGACCACGGGCAAGATGCTCAAGGCCTTCCACGACAAATGGTATGCACCCAACAACGCGACGCTGGTGATCGCCGGCGACGTCGACGCCAAGGCCACCCTCGCCACCGTACAAAAGCTTTTTGGCGATATTCCCCGTCAGAAACTGCCGAAGACCGCGCCGATCAAACTGTCGCCGGTCAAGGACAGCGCCATTCGCATGCCCACCGACGCCGGTTATGGGCTGGCGTATCTGGCCTTTCGCGCGCCCGGCACCGACGATGCGCCGCAGCACGCCGCGGCCCAGGTGCTCGCCCAGGTTCTGTCCAATCCGCGCGGCGCGCTCTATAGCCAACTGGTGGCCACCGGCAAGAGCCTGGGCACCCAGTTCGCGGTCGAAGGCCTGCGCGCGGCCGGCACCGCCTACGCGGTGGCTGCGTTCCCGGCCGGCGCCGACAGCGACACGCTGGTCACGCAGATGCGCACGATCCTCGCCGATATCGGAGACAAAGGCGTCGATAATGATGCGATCGAGGCGGCCAAGCGACAGCTGGTCACCCAGGCCGCGGCCGAGCAGGACTCGATCCCCGGCCAGGCCATGGCCTGGTCACAGGCCGTGGCTGTCGACCGCATGGCTTCGCCGCAGGCCGAACTGGACGCGCTCCAGAACGTCACGCCCGCGGCGGTCAACGCGCTCGCCAGGCAGATGCTGGCCCACGACAACAGCGTGCTCACGGTACTCACGCCGGAAAGCTCGGGCGCGCCGGCCAGCAGTTCCGGCTTTGGCGGCGGCGAATCGTTCACCCCCAGCCACGTCGACGACGTCACCCTGCCGGACTGGGCCGCCAAACCGCTGGCCTCCATCGACGTACCCGAACAGACCACCGCGCCGATCGTGTCGCGGCTCGACAACGGCCTGCGCCTGATCGTGGTGCCCAGCGACGCAACCCGCGCGGTGCATGTCTACGGCAGTATCCGCAACAACCCCGATCTGCAGGCGCCCAAAGGGCAGGACGGGGTGGACGCGGTCCTCGACCGACTGCTTTCGTTCGGCACCCAGAAGCACGACCGAGTGGCCTATCAGGCCGCACTCGATGCCATCGGCGCGGACACCAGCGCCGGCACCGATTTCTCGATGGTCGTGCTGCCGGAGCATTTCGAGCAGGGTCTCGACCTGCTGGCCGAGAACGAACTGGCCCCGGCGCTGCGGAAAAAAGCCTTCGATATCGTCAAGCGCCAGATAGCCGCCGCCACGGCCGGCACCCTCGACAGCCCGGATTTCCATGCCGACCAGGCGATGAAGATCGGCCTGTACCCGAAGGACGACCCGAGCCTGCGTCATCCCACGCCGGACTCGGTCGACGGCCTGAGTTATGCCGACCTGACCCAGTACTACGATCAGGTCTTCCGGCCCGACCTGACCACGATTGTCGTGGTCGGCGATGTCGACGCCGCAGCGGCCAAGAAAGCGGTCACGAAGAGCTTCGGCGACTGGCACGCCCAAGGCGATACGCCACGCGTCGATCTGCCGCCGGTGCCGGCCAACAAGGCCGCCAGTACGCGGGTTCCCGACAGTGCCCGCGTGCAGGACACCGTTCGCCTCGCGGAAACCGTGGGCCTGCACGAGAGCGAACCCGACTACTACGCCCTCCAGGTCGGCAATCAGGTGCTTACCGGCGGCTTCTATGCCAGCCGCCTGTACCGGGAGTTGCGCGCCGAACGCGGGCTCGTCTACTACGTGCATTCCAGCCTGCAGGCCGATCGCACCCGAACCCATCTGGCGTTCGAGTACGGCGCCCTGCCGGACAAGGTCGCCACCGCCAACCGCCTGATCGCCGACGCGCTCACGCAAATGGCGGCCGCGCCCGTCTCGGCGGACGAACTGCACCGGGCACAGGCCGAGATGGTGCGCCAGATCGCGCTCAACCAGGCCAGCGCCGACGCCATCGGCGGCGGCCTGCTCTCGCGTATCGATCGCGGCGTACCGCTGGACGAACCCTATCGCGCCGCGGCCGCATACAAGACGGTGGACGCCAAGGCCATTCAGGCAGCCTTCAAGCGCTGGATTCGTCCGGACGACCTGGTCCACGTGGTCCAGGGGCCGGCGCCGAAATAACCAGCGGGTCGGCGGGCCCGAGCGGCCCGGTAATTGTGGCCATTCGCCCGTGGCCATGTGCAGGCCGCCGCGTTGATTCATAATGCGTCTCTGGCCGGCGGGCTCGTGTATGCGGATTCCCGCCCGATACGTTCGCCCGACGGCGTGTAGCCGTGCCACATTGGCAGATTGACACTAACTGCGCGGGCGTTGACCCGGCGCCGCCGCAGATAACCCCGCGACCGGAGAGCGCATGCGCATCGGATTGTTCGTTCCCTGTTTCATCGACGCCTTCTATCCCGATGTCGGCGTCGCCACGCTGGAATTGCTGGAACGCCTGGGCTGCGAGGTCGACTATCCGTTCGACCAGACCTGCTGCGGTCAGCCGATGGTCAACGCCGGCTGTCACCCGGAAGCAGCAGCCACCGAACAGCTTTTTGTCGATAACTTCGCCCAATATGACGTCATCGTCGCGCCGTCCGGCAGCTGCGTGCACCAGATCCGCGACAACCTCACCGCCATCGAGCAGACCGATGCGGTCAGGCATGTGCGCAAAAACACGTTCGAGCTGGTGGAATACCTGCACGATGTGCTGGAAGTCCGCGAATTTCCCTGGGCGCGCTTCGAGCATCGCGTCGGCTATCACGATTCCTGCAACACGCTGCGCAATCTCGGCCACGGCAGTGCCAGCGAGATCGGCGGGCCGCGCTTTTCCAAGCCGCGTGCCCTGCTCAAGACCGTCGCCGGCCTGGAACTGGTCGACGCCGATCGACCGGACGAATGCTGCGGCTTCGGCGGCACGTTTTCGGTGACCGAGCCGGAAGTCTCGGCTCAGATGGGGCGAGACAAAGTCGCCGATCACGGCCGCGCGGGCGCCGAATACATCGTCTCCGCCGATTCATCCTGCCTGATGCATCAGCAGGGCTGTGCCGCGCGCATCGGCGCACCGATCCGCTTCAAGCACATCGCCGAAATTCTCAACGGGGCGAGCCAATGAGCACGAACCAGCCCGACCCAGCCGCGACCATTCAGAGTGCCAAAGCCACCCGCGAGGCCCAGCCGCGCCCGGCCAAGGCCGCCGACGGCAAGCGCGTCGACCATGCCCGGTCGGCAAAACAGTTCCTCAACGCGCCCGAACACGCCAAATCCCACGACACCCGCGTCTGGGCCATGCGCACCAAGCGCGACAAGCAGGCCCACACGATCGAGGAATGGGAAGAGCTGCGCGAGCTGGCCAGCCAGATCAAGACGCATACGCTCACCAACCTCGACACCTATCTGGAACAGTTCGAGGCCAACGCCAAGGCCAACGGCGTGCACGTGCACTGGGCAAAGGACGCCGCCGAGCACAACCGCATCGTCCACGAGATCTTCACCGATCACGGCGTGAAGAGCGTGATCAAGTCCAAATCCATGCTCATGGAGGAATGCGGCTTCCGGCATTACATGGGCAGCGTCGGCATCGAAATCGTCGAGACCGATCTCGGCGAGCGCATCCAGCAGCTCGACGGCGAGGACCCGAGCCATATCGTGGTGCCGCCGGTGCACAAGATGCGCTCGGACGTGGCCCGCCTGTTCGCGGAAAAGCTCGGCAGCGATCCCGACAACGACGACGCCCACTATCTGGCCGGGCGCCAACGCGATGCCACCCGACCGCTGATCCTCGATGCCGATGCCGGCATGACCGGCGCGAACTTCGCGGTCGCCGAAACCGGCGGCTTCGTGGTCTGCACCAACGAAGGCAACGCCGACTTATCGGCCAACGTGCCGAACCTGCACGTGGCCAGCATCGGTATCGAGAAGCTCGTGCCTAGAGTCGAGGACATGGGCGTGTTCATCCGCCTGCTGTCGCGCTCCGCGCTCGGCTCGCCGATCACCCAGTACACCTCGCATTTTCGCGCGCCCAAGCAAGGCGGCGAGATGCATATCGTGCTGGTCGACAACGGCCGCTCCAAGCGGCTGGGCATGGAAAAATTCTGGTCGTCGCTCAAGTGCATCCGCTGCGGCGCCTGCATGAACACCTGCCCGGTGTACCGCCGCTCGGGCGGTTTGTCCTACGGCGCCACCTATGCCGGCCCGCTCGGCCTGATCCTGAATCCGAGCTTCGACCTGCACCGCTATTCCAACCTGCCGTTCGCCTCCACGCTCAACGGCAGCTGTACCAACGTCTGCCCGGTCAAGATCAATATCCACGAACAGATCTTCGGCTGGCGCCAGGTGCTCGCCGAAGAAGGCCATCTGCCCTGGACCAAGAAGACCGGCCTGACCGCCGCGGGCAAGGTGCTGGCCAGCCCCAAGGGCTATCGCGCCGCGATCAAGGCCACGAACTCCGCGCTCAAGCACCTGCCGCGCTGGGCGCTCTACAACCGCATGAATGCCTGGGGCGAAGGCCGCGAGATGCCCAACCCGCCGGACAACGGCACCTTCCACGACTGGTACAAGCGCAACCGTCTGAACAAGACCACGCCGACGGATAGCGGAGACACACCATGAGCAGCCGCGCCGATATCCTGGCCGCGGTACGCGCGGCCAAACCCGCCATCGACGCGCCCGCGCCCGCCGTACCGAGCTACGACGACGCCTACCCGCCGGATCAGGACGGACTTGCAGCGCTGTTCACGGAGCGTCTGACTACCATGGGCGGCACCTGGCACGCGCCGACTGCCGGCCAGAGCATCGACGACACCCTGCGCGAAGCACTGGCCGACAAACTCGGCCAGCCGCTCGACGTCAATGCCGTCATCGCCTCGCACGTGCCCGAAGTCGAGGGCAACCGCGAGATCGCCGGCGCGCCGGCCGATCTGCACGATGTCGATATCGCCGTTCTTCGCGCCCGCTTCGGCGTGGCCGAAACCGGCAGCGTCTGCTTCACCGAGGCCGAACTGACAGTCAACGCCGTGGCGTACCTCGCCCAGCATCTCGTGGTCCTGCTCGACCCGGCCGAGATCGTCACCAATATTCATCGCGCCTACCAGCGCGACGACATCAAGAACGCGGCCTACACCGTCTTCCACACCGGCCCCTCGGCCACGGCCGATATCGAAGGCGTGCTGGTGCGCGGCGCCCAGGGCGTGCGCTCACTGACGGTTATCCCACTCGCCCGATAGCTGTCGAGACGGGCACCCGAGCACGGGGACGCTTTCGAGAAGCAGGATTTGCTAGCGGCGGCGTGCCACGTCTATACGCTGAATATTGACGTATAGCGTCACTTGACGCGCATCCGATGCGCTCATCTCATGCCGCAGTGCGTCACATTGCGCGGCGTGCCCGTCGCAAATGACTGTCTCGAAATGGTTCATTGCAAGCACGGCAAACCGTGTCTGCATATGACTTGCAAGCCACCCTTTCGGTTGTCTAGGTTTTACTTGCGGATCAAAAAAGCCGCCACGTAATCAATCAAACAAGAATAACGAGGGGATTTTCATGAAATCACTACTCTTCGCACTCGCTTTCGCGCTCTCGCTCGTATCCACAGCGGCGCTGGCTGCGGTCAACCTCAATACAGCCTCTGCCGGTGAACTGACCCAGCTCGACGGCGTCGGCCCGGCCAAAGCCTCGGCGATCATCGACTACCGAGAGGAGAACGGGCCGTTCAAATCGGTCGATGGCCTGACCCAGGTCAGCGGCGTCGGCGACAAGACCGTCGCTGGCCTGCGTGACGAAGCAACGATCGGCGATACCGCCGAATAGTCGTCAGGCGTTGAGCTGTCTGTCATAGCCCGCTCCATCGAGCGGGCTTTTTTGTGCTTTCTCGTATCGTGATTGACGGCATCGGCTTGGCCGTACTAACGCTGCTCGCCGTCACATCCGCGCGATAGCCCAGACCTGGGCTGATTCGTTTGACTGCTCACATGCCACCCTCAACCCGGCGTTCGCCGCGCTGGTTGTCGATCAATACGCCCGCATGGCCGATACGATAATCGGCTCGAGCCCGAACAGACCTCGCACCACATCGCCAACGGGTTCGTAACCATTGGGTTTGCTGATCTCCTCGACCATGTGCTTCATTACATCGACCGTGGTCCAGGATTCGCCGGCCAGGCAGCAGGAGATCATGAAGTCGTACTGGTTGATGCTGGCCAGCACGGAACGCGAATTCGTCTTCGCAATCTGCATGGGCTGCATCGCCTTCATTTCAGCGTCAATCAGGGGCTCGGGCACGAGCAGGTAGCGCAGCAAGTACGGCAGGCTCTCCGTAAACCGCTCGACCAGCGTTTTATAGGGTGCAGCCGGCAACAGCAAGGCCAGCCTGGAGTGCTCGGCAACAGCCAGCACAAACGGTTTGCGCCCGTGGGGAGCGTATTCTCACGTGGGCTGCTGCGTCTGGGCCAGGCGCGATCACTCCAACCGGTAATGCGCGTCGATCTCGGCACTCAGCCAGTCCATGAACACACGCACGCGCCGCGACAGGTTGCGGCGATGCGGATACAGCAACGAGACCGGCATGCCGGCGGGCCGATAATCCGCCAGCACTTCGATCAGTTCGCCGCTGTCGAGCAAGGCTTGCACGCCGAGGCGCGGGACCTGGATCAGGCCGAGGCCGGCGAGACAGGCCTGGGTATACGCTTGCGTGCTGTTGACGCTGATGACGCCGGGCAGTTCCAGATCATGGTCCTCGCCGCCCTCCCTGTAGACAAACGGCGGCGGCCGAGTGCCTAGGTGGGGGACGTAATGCACGACCTGGTGGCTGCCGGGCAGATCGGCCGGCGTCTGCGGATGGCCGTGGCGTGCCAGATAGGTCGGGCTGGCGCAGTTCGCCAGCGCCATCACGCCCAGATGACGGGCGATGAGATCGGAATCGCCGAGTTCGCCGACCCGCACCACGCAATCCAGCCCTTCGCGCACCAGATCGGCCGGGCCATCGGAGCAGCTGAGCTCGATCGACAGCCGCGGGTGTACCGCCAGAAAATCCGGCAGCCGTGGGATGAGCAGCTGCCGGGCCATGGCGTGCCCCACGTCTACGCGCAGCCTTCCCGCCAGTTCGCTGCCAGGATCGAACAGCGATTCGAGCTCGTCCAGATCGTCCAGCAGATCCCGCGAGCGTTCGAGCAGGGCATCGCCGTCGGGCGTGAGCCGCACCTGGCGCGTCGTGCGATGCAGCAGCCGAGCGCCGAGATGATTCTCCAGCTCCTGCACGATCGCCGACACCCGGGCCCTCGACAGGCCGAGTTGTTCGGCTGCGCGGGTGAAGCTACGGGTTTCGGCCACGCGTACAAAGGCGCCAAGAGCAGCGAATCGATCCATGGGCCACCAATTGTCAATTAATAATGAATAGTGATGTCATCTTGTCGATGTTTATCTTGCCAGATCGCGCCAATACTCTCGACTACGTTCTCAGTCCCTATCCAACGCCCTGGAGGCACCCATGGATCGTATTACTCTCATCACCGGCGGCAGCCGCGGCCTGGGCAAGAGCGCGGCGCTGCATCTGGCCGAACGCGGCCATGACCTGATCATCACTTATCGCAGCCAGCAGGCCGAAGCCGAGGCCGTGGTCGCTGCGGTCGAAGCGCTGGGCCGGCGGGCAGTGGCCCTGCCGCTCGATGTTGGCCAGACCCGCTCGTTCGCCGAGTTCGTGTCCACCGTGCGCGGCGTGCTGGCCGACACCTGGCAGCGTGAAACCCTCGACGGCCTGCTCAACAACGCCGGTATGAGCCTGCACGAGCCGTTCGCCACGACCACCGAAGCGCAGTTCGACGCCATCATCGACGCGCATCTGAAAGGGCCGTTCTTTCTCACCCAGAGTCTGCTGCCGCTGATCGCCGACAACGGCCGTATCCTGAATGTATCCAGCGGGCTGGCGCGATTCTCCATGAAAGGCAGTTCGGTGTATGGCGCCGCCAAGGGCGCGATCGAAGTGCTCACGCGCTATCTGGCGGCCGAACTGGCCGAGCGCGGTATCCGGGTCAACGTGATTGCGCCGGGCGCCATCGCCACCGATTTCAGCGGCGGCATGGTGCGCGACAACCCCGAGGTCAACGCCTTCGTGTCGTCGATCACCGCGCTCGGCCGCCCCGGCGAGCCCGAGGAGATCGGCAGCGCCATGGCCATGTTGTTGTCCGAGGATGCGCGCTGGATCAACGGCCAGCGCATCGAGGCTTCGGGCGGCATGCATCTGTAGAGAACTCTGCACGCAGGCGATGTCGTCATTGCATGGCGCGGCCCAGGCGGTTACAACAGAAGCCGATTTTCCTTTGTATCGGAGCCTTGCATGAGCCGCGCCATTGAGATTTCTTCGCCCGACGGCACCATCGACGCCCATATCTTCACACCGGATAACGCCAGCGAGCCGTTGCCGGCCGTGGTGTTACTGACCGATATCGGCGGCCTGCGGCCGTGTTATTTCGACAAGGCCCAGACCATCGCCGACGACGGGTATGCCGTGCTCATGCCCAACATCTATTATCGCGACGGTGCCGGCTCGCCGGTGCCGGAGGGCAAGTCGTTTCGCGACGATGACGTGCTTCCCGGCCTGTTCGAACTCAGCAAGAAGCTCACCCCGGACGCGCAGAAACGCGACTCCACGGCCTATCTGGCGACCATCGATACCGAAGCCGAGTTCGCGGATGGGCCTGTCGGCGCGGTGGGCTATTGCCTGACCGGCTCGTTTGCGTTGCGCATGGCAGCCGATCACCCCGAACGTGTCGCCGCGGCAGCGGGCTTTCATTCGGCCGGCCTCGCCGTCGAGGACGATACCAGCAGCGTGATGCACGTCGCAGACAAGGTGAAAGCGCAAGTCTATTTCGGCCATGCCGACAAGGACGATCACCTGCCGCCGGAGCAGATCGCGCGCCTGGACGCGGCAATGGCCAACGCAGGCGTGCATTTCACCACCGAGTTGTATGCTGGCTCGCCCCACGGCTATACGGCCGCCGATGTACCGGCCTACGACGAGGCTGCCGATGCGCGGCATTACAAGCGGCTGTCGACGCTGTTCGAGGAAACGTTGGCGTAGCCACATAGCTTGAAGCTGGGCCGACTTCGGTAGGGTTCAGACCGGGGCCAGCCTGTCACGAGCGGGCTGGCTAGCCGGGCCTCACCTACCCGGACGTAACGACGAAAGCCAGCCCGGGACTTGCAAGACGCGGCGATCGCCAGCAGGTAACAGTCGTTGTTGCTGCAAACGACAAGGACTGCCCGTGAGCGATCAACCGACCCGCCAGCCTGCCAATGTGCATCATCTGCGCGTGGGCGATTTTGTCGTGACCACGATTCAGGACGCCTATATTCAGGGCGCGTTCGCATTGCTCGACAATATCGACGAGGCCGAAGCGACGCGCCTGCACGACGCCAGCCGCCGACCCACGCCGCCACGCATCACGGTGAACGCTTATCTGCTGGACACCGGGGATCGCAAGATTTTGATCGATACCGCTTATGGCGCGCTGGCGGGCGATTTCACTCCCATGCTGATGGACGGCCTGAAGACGCTCGGGCTAGCGCCGGACGATATCGACACCGTGCTGATCACACACGTGCATCCGGACCATGTCGGCGGGCTCATCGATACCGACGACAGGCCGATGTTCCCCGCAACCACCGTGCTCATCCCTTCGGGAGAACTCGATTACTGGGGCGGCGATGTGCCCGCCGACGCATCGGCGGCCCAGACACGGCAGTTCGCCGCGGCCCACCGGGTGCTCGATGCAGTCCGTTCGCAGGTTCAGCCTCTCGAAGGCACCGAGGTCCTGCCTGGCGTCACCCGCGTGCCCTTGCCCGGCCATACGCCACACCACAGCGGTTATCGCATCGAATCAAACGGCGACAGCCTGCTGATCTGGGGCGACATCGTGCATCTGCCGCATATCCAGTTGGCGCGGCCCGAAACCGGGGTGATCTTCGATACCGACCCGGATCAGGCCAGCCGTACACGGCGCGATATCCTGGTCGAAGTGGCCCAATCGCGAGAGATGATCGCCGGTCACCACATCGACTTTCCCGGCATCGGCCATGTAGTCGAGGACGGTGACGGCTATCGTTTTCTACCCCATGTCTGGGATCCGGCGGTCTGAACGCCGCCGCCGCCAATTTTTATTGTCCGCAGATAAACTGGCTTGAATGGCTTTCAAAGGAATGACGAAATGAAGATCGGATTCATAGGACTCGGTGCCATCGGCACGCCCATGGCCCAGAACCTCGTGGCCGCGGATTTCGACGTCACCGTCTGGAATCGCAGCGCGGACAAGTGCGCCCCGCTGGTCGAGGCGGGTGCCACCCAGGCGGACACGCCGGCCGGTTGTGCGGCCTGCGATGTGATGATCACGATGCTGGCAGACGACGACGCGCTGGCCTCGGTGGTCGCCGAGCACGGCCTGATCGAAGCCATGGGCGACGACACCGTGCACGTGAACATGGCCACGGTGTCGGTCGCCTGTGCCCGTGACATGGCCGATCGGCATGAAAAAGCCGGCAAGACCTATATCTCCGCGCCCGTGCTCGGCCGGCCCGATATCGCCAAGGCCGCCAAGCTCAATATCGTGACCGCCGGGGCCGACGCGGCCATCGAGCGCGCACGGCCCGCGCTGGACACAATGGGCGCCAAAGTCTGGCCGGCGGGCAGCGAGCCCTATCGAGCCAACGTCATCAAATTGGCGACCAACTACATGCTGATGACGGCAGTCGAAACCATGGGCGAAGCCGCCGCGATGACCGCCAAATACGGCATCGAACCCGGCGATTTCCTCGACATCATCACCCATTCCGTATTCGCCGCACCGGCCTATCAGGGCTATGCACCGGCCATGGCCAAGCGTGACTACGACAACCCGGAAGGCTTCAAGCTCAAGCTCGGCGCCAAGGACATGGACCTTGCGCTGGCGGCCGCACGCGCCGAGAACATGGCCATGCCGGTGGGCGCGGCCGTGCGCGAGCGCTTGTCCGAAGCTCTCGCTGCCGGCGAGGGCGAACTGGATCTGTCCGCCCTCGCCGAAGTCTCACGCCGCCACGGGCATCTGGACTAGCGGCGTCTCAGCCGACCTCGAGTTCGAGATGCTCGCGTAACGCCGCCAGCATCTTCGGCTTGTGTTCCATACCGATGCCGGGGCTGTCGGGCAGCGAGGTATAGCCACCGACGATGGGAATATCGTCGGCAAAGCCGCCGTACGGCTGGAACACTGCCGGATAGGATTCGGTACCGCCGATCTGCAGGCCCGCGGCGATGCTCAGCGCCAGCTGGTGGCCGCCGTGCGGCATGAGACGGCGGCGCGGCCAGCCGAGGGCTTCGGTAGCCTCGATCAGGTTCAGGTATTCGGTCAGGCCATAGGCTAGGGCCGGGTCGGCCTGAATCCAGTCGCGATCGGCGCGCATGCCACCGAAACGGATCAGATTGCAGACATCCTGGGTCGAGAACAGGTTCTCGCCGGTGGCCATCGCACCCGGGTAGTGCTCGGCCAGCTCGGCCTGCAGGGCATAGTCGAGGGGATCGCCGACTTCCTCGTACCAGAACAGGTTGAGCGGCTCGATGGCCCTGGCATAGGCCAGCGCGGTGTCGAGATCGAACTTGCCGTTGGCGTCCACCGCCAGGCGTTGGCCGTCGCCAAGCACCTCCAGCGCGCCAGTGATGCGGGCCAAGTCGGTTTCCAGATCGGCGCCGCCGATCTTCATCTTGGCGACCTGGTAGCCGGCCGCGTCGTAGCCGCGCATCTCGTCCTGCAGGCCGCTGATTTCCTTGCCCGGGTAATAATAGCCGCCGCCTGGATAGACCATGATCTGCTCGTCGTAGCGGCCGTCATTGTAGCGCTCCGAGAGCAGCCGCCACAGCGGCTTGCCCTCGATCTTGGCGATCACGTCCCAGACCGCCATGTCGAGCGCGCCGGCGGCGACCGCGCGATCGCCGTGGCCGCCCGGTTTTTCGTTGTGCATGAAGCGGGCCCAGACCCGATGCGCATCGAGGTTGTCGCCGGCGTCGTTGAGCAGCGTGTCCGGCTCGGCCTCGAGCAGGCGCGGGATCAACCGACTGCGCAGAATGCCCTGCTGGGCATAGCGGCCGTTGGAGTGAAAGCCGTAGCCGATCACCGGCTCGCCTTCGCGGATGACGTCGGTGACGATAGCGATGACGCTGATCGTCATCTTCGAAAAGTCGATGAAGGCGTTACGAATCGGCGAGGCGATAGGCGCGACCGCGTCGCGAATTTCCACAATACGCATGAACAATTCCCTGAAAAGGTCTAGAAAGGCAGGGTAAACCAGCGCGGCTCCGGCAACGGCACCTGGAAAAACCCCTGAAACACGAAATAGAAGCCGACCACGACGATCACGCCACTGAGCGGATAGAGCAGACGCCGCGACCAGGTCCAGCGCTCGTACATGGCCACGGCCATGATCGCGAGATAGCTGGCCAGCCCGGCGATCACGAAACCGACCCAGGGCATGGCCAGCGTCCCGCCGATCATGGCCACAAGCAGGCCGACACGGCGTGGCACCGAGCCGGACGGCTCGCGTTCCTCCGGCGCGGCGAAGCCGATCATGTTACGCAGAATCAGCAGGCCGCTGAAGACTACCATCAGACCGATGACGGTATGCGGAAAGACCACGGCCGGGCCACTCGGTGTATCGGCGAGATCCCACCAGCAGATCAGGCCGACGACGATGAACAGCAGCCCGCCGAGGGTGCCGCGGACATCGTTGCGATCTTCAGGGGATGTCGTTGCCATGGCTCGGCCCTCCGGGCGGGCTGCGTCGGCGCAGGTGGCCGACGATCAGCGGATAGAACAGGGAAAACACGATCAGCACGACGATGGTGATCGCCAGCGGACCGGAGAGAAAAATCGACAGCGGATCGCCGGTGGCGCCGCCGATCATCCAGCCCTGCACGAAGCCCTGCTCGGCGATCGGTCCGAGAATCAGCCCGAGCACGATCGGCGACGGCTTGAAGCCGAGCCGACTCAGGAACCAGCCGATCACGCCGAGCGCGATCATGATGATGACGTCCGAGAGCGAGTTGCGGATCGAATAGGCCCCGAGAATGGTCATGAACGCCACGATCGGCACCAGCACCGCCTTGGGGAAGGTCACGATCGACTTGAACGCATAACGGCCGATCAGCAGGCCGATCGGCAGCATGATGAGGGTGGCGATGAACAGGCCGTAGATGAAGGTGTAGACGATGCTGCCACCGTTGTCCTGGAACATGGCCGGGCCGGTACGGATACCCTGCACCAGCAAGGCCCCCAGGATCACCGCATCCGGCGGCGTGCCGGGAATACCCAGCACCAGGGTCGGGATCATGCCGCCGCCGACGGTCGCGTTGTTGGCCGACTCGCTGGCTTGCAGACCGCGCGGCTCGCCCTTGCCGTAGCGTTCCGGCGTCTTCGACGAGCGGCGGGCCTCGGAATAGGCCACCAGGCCCGCGATCGAGCCGCCAGCCCCCGGCAGGATGCCGACGAAGGCGCCCAGCAGAGACGAGCGGACCAGATTGCCCCAGTTGCTCAGACAGGAACGCACCGCCTCGGCCAGCCGATAGCCGCGCGATTCGGCCTGGATTTCCAGATGACGCTCGGGACGGGCAACCAGATCGATGAGCACCGGGATGCAGTACAGCCCGATCAGCCCCGAGACCACATCGATACCGCCCAGCAGGGTGCTGGTCTCGAAGGTGAAACGCGGCGCGCCGCTGATCGGCGCCACGCCGACGCAGGACAGCACCAGCCCGAAGGAAGCACCGATCAACCCCTTGAGCAGTTGCCCGGCCGAGATTGCCGAGATCAGGGTCAGCCCGAAGATCGCCAGCCAGAAATACTCGACCGGACCGAAGGCCAGCGCGACCTTGGCCAGCGGCGGCGCCAGAAACAGCAGCGCCGCGGCCCCGACCAGGCCGCCGACCACGCTCGACAGACAGGCGATGGTCACGGCCAGATCGCCGTCACCGCGTTTGGCCATGGGAAAGCCATCGAAGGTGGTCGCGATCGCCGAAGGCGTGCCCGGTGTATTCAGCAGAATGGCGGCATAGGCACCGCCATAGATGGCCCCGGTATAGATCGCGCCCATGAGCAGCAGCGCTGAAGTCGGGTCCATGGAAAAGGTCAGCGGTACCAGTACGGCGATCGCCATGGTGGCGGTCAGGCCGGGGATGGCGCCCAGTACGGTACCCGCGGTCACGCCGATCACCGCCAGCAACAGGTGCAGCGGGGTCAACGCGGCCAGAATATGCTCCACGTGAAACATGCGGGGTCTCCGGGTCAGAGTTGGGACGCGCCCGGCCGAACGCCGGGCGCGCGGAATCGCCCTACTTGATCAGACCCGCCTCGGTGGCGAGATCGGTGTAGACCTTGGTCTTCTCGGCCATGAAGTCGTCGATCTTGTCGTACGGCACGTTCAGCAACACGAAGCCGCGATCCTTCATCTCCTGCTTGAACTTGTCGCTCGCATTCACCTCGCCGATCAGGTCCGACAGCTTCTGGCGGACCGGCTCCGGCGTGGACTTGGGCACCGCGACCCCGCGATAGGCGCCGCCGACCATGTCGATGCCCTTTTCCTTGAGGGTCGGCACATCCGGGAACAGTGGCAGACGCTCGTCCGTGGATACCGCCAGCAGCCGCACTTCATCCGGATGATTGGCCGCCACCGTGCTGTAACCCCATTCGGCCTTGACCTGGCCGCCGCGCATGGCGGCATAGGCCGCGCCCGTGCCCTTGAACGGGATATAGGTGGTCTTGGTGTCGGTGAGCTTGTTGAAGCGCACGTTGGCCAGATGATTGGCCGTGCCGGTACCGGAGCCGGACAGTGTCAGCCGGCCGGGATTGGCCTTGGCGTACTTGATCAGGTCTTCCAGCGTCTTGAACTCGCTGTCCTTGTTCACCACGATCGCGTCCGGTGTGTACTGGAACATGAATACGTTGACCAGATCGTCGGTCTCGAAGCCGACGCTGCCCATCAGCGGCTTGACGATGATATGCGGCAGATTGCTGCCCATGATCGTATAGCCGTCGCCCTTGCTGGAATTGAGCTGCGACCAGCCCACGGCACCGCCGCCGCCCGGCTTGTATTCGACCACCATGTCCTGACCGGTGATCTGCTGGAAGATCGGCTGCTGCAGCCGCGCGGTAATATCCGATTCGCCGCCGGGGCCGAACGGAATGATGTAATGAACCGGCCGCGAGGGATAATCCCCGGCCGAGGCGGCCAGCGCACTACTTGTTCCCAGCCCGGCCAGCGCCAGTCCGGCACCTATGGCCAACGCACCTGCGATTGTCTTGATCGTCATGAGTCTCCTCCTGCACCTGTTTATTTTTTTAGGCATGTTGTTGTCGTTGCCGGCGCCTGTATTTCGATAAAGACGCCGGCGGCTGTCATCTGTGTCGTCGGTTGCTCGCTCTCCCCTTTTGTCAGGAATTCAGGCTGTATGCGGTGCGGCCTCCGCCCGGCGCCGCAACTCGGATAACAATGCCGTGCTGATCTCGACGCCGTCACGTGCCGTCTCGGCACGGGTCTGATGGCGGCGGGCACCGGGAATACGGGCCCCGGGCTGCTCGGCGATGGCCGTCAGCAACAACTCCAGCCGGGCGCCGAATGCCGGGCCGGCGATACGTTCGGGATCGATCAGCATGAAACTCTGGCCGATATCCGGCGGCGCGCCTTCGGCCTCGAAGAACGAACTGGCCTCGTAGCCGTAGCTGGAGCCGGTCAGCGCGGCGGCCAGGATCTCGACCATCAGCGCCAGCGCCGCCCCCTTGGCCTCGCCGGCGGGCACCATGGTGCCGTCGAGAGCGGCCTGCGCATCGGTGGTGACTTGGCCCTCCCTGTCCAGGGCCCAGCCTTGCGGGATCGGTTCGCCACGCTGTTTGGCGAGCATGACCTTGCCGCGCGCGACACGGCTGAGCGACAGGTCGATCACCATCGGGGGCGCGTCGGTGCGCGGCGCCGCAAACGCGATCGGATTGGTGCCGAACAGACCGCGGCTGCCGCCCCAGGGTGCGATCGCGGCCGGGGAATTGGTGAAACCCAGGCCGATCAGGCCGGCCTCGGCGATCCGCTCGACGTGATGACCGAGCACCCCGGCATGGTGCGAATGGGCGATCGCCAGCACACAAGCGCCGGCCTCGCGGGCCCGCGGGATCGCCGCGCTCAGCCCATAGTCGATGGCCGGATAGGCAAACCCGTGGCCCGCATCGATGACGATGGCCGCAGCGGCTTCACGCAGGATGCGCGGCACCGCCGCGCCGTCGACCTTGCCGCTGACGGCCTGATCGGCATAGGCCGGCAACCGCGACAACCCGTGCGAGGCCAGCCCGTCGAGTTCCGCGGCCACCAGGGCCTCGGCCACGCATTCTGCATTGGCGGGCGCGGTGCCCGCATGACACAGCGCATCACGGGCCAATATCTGCAGATGTTTCGCCTCGACCCGGCTCATGCGGTTTCCCCGGCGAGTGCGCGCAACACGTTGTCGACAGTGACACGGCTGACACGCTGATTGGACTCCACCGTCACCCCGGCAATATGCGGGGTGAGTAGAACATTGTCGACCCCGCTGTAAATCGAATCCGCGGGCAACGGTTCGTCCTCGAACACATCGATGGCGGCCGCGGCAATACGGCCCTCGCCCAGGGCCGTGGCCAGCGCTGCATCGTCGATCACCCCGCCGCGGGCGGTGTTGATAACGACCGCGCCGGCTTTCATCCGGGCCAGCGCCGTGGCATCCAGCAGATGCCGGGTGACGGGGATCAGGGGCACGTGCAGGCTCAGCACATCCGCCTGCTCGAGCAGCGCCTCCCAATCCAGCGGACGGACGTCGAGTTGCGCCCAGCAGGCATCGTCGGCGGCGATGTTGGGATCATGTGCGACCACGTTCATGCCCAGCGCTGACGCCCGTGTGGCCACCTGGCGTGCGATGCCGCCGAAGCCAACCAGCGCGAGGGTATGGCCGGCGACCTCGTGGCCGATCAGCGCCGCCCGCGGCCACTCACCGCGCGCCACCGACGCGCTCGCCGTATAAGCACCGCGCCGGAGCAGCAGGGCGGTGGCGATCACGTACTCGGCCACCGCGACATCATTGGCCCCGGTCGCCGGCAGCACCTGTACACCGCGTGCCCGGCAGGCCTCCAGATCGATATTGTCGAGACCCACGCCGAGACGCCCGACCGCCTCGAGGTCGGGCGCGGCATCCAGCAGTTCGGCGTCCACCCGGGTGCGGTTGCGAACGATCAGCGCCCGCGCCGCGGCAACTGCGGCAAGCAGCGCAGGCCGATCTTCGACCAGAGAGGGCTCGAAGCGGACTTCATAGCGTTGGCGAAGATCGGCCACCGGCGCCTCGTCCATGAACTCGCTGATCACCACGTCACTCATGATGCGCCCCCGCGCTGGCTGCAACCCTGCCTTCGCTCAGGCACTGCGATACAGCTTGGTCAATACGAACTCGCGATGACCCAGCGCCTCGGCCGAGGTCAGGCGGCCGTTGCAGGTATCGATCACGGAGTCGATCAGCGCATCGCCGGCCTGGTCGAAATCCATCTCGCGACGCAGGATGCCGGAGACGTCCAGATCCAGATGCTCGGCCATGGTGCGCACCGTGCGCGGGTTGGCCGACAGCTTGATCACCGGCTCGATCGGGTTGCCGATGATGTTGCCCTGGCCGGTCGGAAACAGATGCACCACGTACCCGGCCGCGGCCATCAGCGTCACGCATTCGGCCGCGGCCGACGAGGTATCCATGAAATACAGCCCCGGGCCCTTGGCCGGCTCCTCGGCCGGTTCGAGCACGTCGATGTACGACGTCTTGTGGCCGATCTTGGCCAGATTGCCGAAGGCCTTTTCCTCGATCGTCGACAAGCCGCCTTCGATATTGCCCTTGGTCGGCTGCGATTCGGACAGGTCGTTGGTCTTGTGGCGATTGATGAAGTCGTTGTAGCTGCCCCAGGTGTCCAGGAACTTCTTCTTGGTCGCTTCGTCGGCCGCGCGCTCGGCGCAGACCATTTCAGCGCCGGTGATCTCCGAGGTCTCGCCGAAGCACATGGTCGCGCCCTCGGGCACCAGCTTGTCCACCAGGTTGCCGACCGTGGGGCAGGAGGCCAGGCCCGAGGTGGTGTCCGATTCGCCGCACTTGGTGGATATCCACAATTCGTCGATACCGCATTCCTCGCGCTGCTTCTCGGAGGCGTCCTGTACGAACTTCTTGGCGGTCCAGGAGGCGCGGCCGATGGTGTTGATATCGCCGTGCTGCTCGATGGCAAAGCCTTCCACCGGCTTGCCGGTCTTGGCGATGCCGTCGACCACGCGCTGGGTCCAGCCCGGCTCGATGCCGATGACCACCACGGCAGCCACGTTGGGGTTGGCGCCGGTGCCGATCAGGGTCCGGAAATGCAGATCCAGATCCGCGCCGAACTGCAGGCGCCCGTAGGGATGCGGGATCGCCATCGTGCCCTTGATGTTGTTGGCCACGGCCTCGCAACAGGCATTGGAGATGTCATCCAGCGGCAGGATGATCACGTGATTGCGGATACCCACGCGGCCGTTCTCGCGCCGGTAGCCCAGGAAAGTGCGCTTGCTCATGTCTACCACCGCTTGGTCTTGATGTTATGGACGTGGACGTGATCGCCCTTGGTGATCGCGGCCACTGCGCGGCCGATGTCGTTCTCGTACTCGATGATCGTGTCTTCGTCGGCAATATCGTCGAGCGCGATCTTGTGACCGATCGGGATGTCGTGATTGGCCTGAAGTTCGATCGTGTCGTCGTTCTCCATCAGCCAGCCCGACAGCTTCTGCCCGGCCTTTATGCCTTCGACCACCACAACGCCGACCTTGTCGACCTTGTTGTGGACCAGGAAGTGGGTCTCCATCAGCTGCTCTCCTTCTTGTGTTGTTGGGCAATCGTGTCGCGACGGGTATCTGTTGTAATATGTCTTATATAAGACTGTCAACATGCGATGAATCCTCTATGCTCGAAAACCCCATCCATGCAGGCCCCAGCCCATGACCGACCCCGCCTCGCCGCGTTACGCGCCGCTCTACCAGCAGATCAAGACGCTGCTGGTAAGACGTCTTGCGAGTAATGAATGGCCGCCGGGAAGCGCCCTGCCCAGCGAGATTGCGCTCGCCCAGGGCTATAACGTGAGCCAGGGCACGGTGCGCAAGGCATTGACGGCGATGGAAAAAGAGCATCTCGTCGAGCGTCGCCAGGGGCGCGGCACCTTCGCTGCGCGGCACAGCCAGCAGCGTTCGCTCTTCCAGTTCTTTCATCTGATGAGCGATGCCAACGAGCGCCAGCTCCCGGACAGCCGGGTGATCAGCTGTCGCAGCGGCACGGCGACCGCGGCCGAGCGCAATGCCCTGACCCTGGAGGCCGGCACCCCGGTCACCCGTATCCGCCGGGTGCGCCAGCTTGACGGTCGGCCGGTGATCAGTGAGTCACTGACCGTGCCCACCACGCTGTTCCCCGGGCTGGAGAGCCGGCCGCTGGAACAGGTGCCGAACACGCTCTACGAGTTCTTCGAGGCCGAATACGGGGTCATGATCGTGCATGCCACCGAACGCCTGCGCGCGACCGCGGCCACGACGACCGAGGCCGAGCTTCTCGGTGTCGACATCGGCACGCCGCTGCTGGCGATCGACCGGCTCGCGCTCAATATCGAGAATCGGCCGGTGGAATGGCGGGAAAGCTGCTGCCACACCGCCCATCACTATTATTTCAACGAGCTCGACTGACCATTCCTGTCGCCCGGCCCGCCGCCTGAAAGAGTCACGCGCGTGCATGTCGCAGGCGTGTCGGCAGCCTTTACCTTTATAATCCACCGCATAATCCGCCCGGAGGCCCCGTCATGGACCCCAGCAAAAGCAGTCCGCTGTCCCGCCTGTTCGGCCGTTCGCCGTTCGAGGCGCTGACCGAGCACATTCGCCAGGTCGATCGCGGGGCGGATCTGCTCACCGAGTTCTTCAAGGTGAGTTCGGACGGGGACTGGGACCGCGCCGAGGTGCTGTACCGGGAAATCTCGGATTGCGAGCACCACGCCGACGATCTCAAGGATCAGATTCGGCTGAACGTGCCGAGTACCCTGTTTTTGCCTATCTCTCGCTCCGACCTGCTGGAGCTGATCGAGGCACAGGACAAGATCATCAATAAGATCAAGGACATCGCCGGCCTGATGACCGGGCGCCGTATGCAATTCCCACCGGCGCTGCTCAAGCCGATCAACGACTACATGCAGGTGACCATCGCCTCGGTTCATCAGGCGCGCAAGGTGCTCGAGGAACTCGATGAACTGCTGGAGTCGGGCTTCGGGCGCAATGTCTCGGAGATGATCCGCGACATGGTGGTCGAGATCGGCAAGCTCGAAAAACGCGCCGACAACGAGCAGATCGATATCCGCCATCGCCTGCTCGATCAGGAATCCGAGCTGCCGCCGCTGGAAGTGATGTTTCTCTATCAGGTGATCGACTGGATCGGCACCGTGTCCGACCGCGCCGAGCGCGTGGGGTCGCGCCTGCAAATCATGATGGCGCGCTGACGCCCCGCCGCCCACGCGCTGCGCCGTAGCCCGGACCCAAAGCAAGGAACTTCATGTCGATCATTGCGCAGCACGCGGATGTCTTTCTGATTCTGGCGTGCATCTTCGGCTTCTTCATGGCCTGGGGTATCGGCGCCAACGACGTCGCCAACGCCATGGGCACCTCGGTCGGCTCGGGTGCGATCACCATCTGGCAGGCGGTGATCATCGCCGGCATCTTCGAGTTCCTCGGCGCCTGGCTGGCCGGCGGACAGGTGACCCAGACGATCAGCAAGGGCCTGATCCATCCGGAACTGTTCGCGGCACAGCCGGAACTGCTGGTGATCGGCATGCTCTCGGCTCTGCTCGGGGCCGGCGTATTCCTGATGGTGGCGTCGCTGCGCGGCATGCCGGTGTCGACCGGGCAGTCGATCATCGGCGGCATCCTCGGCTTTGCGCTGGTATCGCTGGGCAGCGACCCGGTCAACTGGGGCGCGATCGGCAAGATCGTGCTCAGCTGGATCGTGTCGCCGATCATCGCCGGCGTGATCGCCTTCCTGCTGTTCGAATCGATCCGGCGGCTGATCTTCAACCACCCGAACCCAGCCGAAGGCGCGCGGCGTTACGTACCGTTCTACGTATTTCTGGCCGCGCTGGTAATCGGCCTGGTCACGCTGATCAAGGGCCTGTCGCATATCGGCCTCGATCTGTCGACCGGCACCAGCGTACTGATCGCCATCGTGCTCGGGCTGGTGGCGGCCGGCATCGCGGCACTGCTGTTGCGGCGTATCGATCTCAGCCCGGAAGCACGGCTCACCGATCGCTATCGCAACGTCGAGCGCGTATTCGGCTATGCCCAGATATTTACCGCCGCGACCATGGCCTTCGCCCACGGCTCCAACGATGTCGCCAACGCGATCGGGCCGGTGGCCGCGGTGGTCAACGTGATCAGCCATCCCGACCAGATTGGCACCGAATCACAGCTGGCCGGGTGGGTGTTGGTGCTCGGCGGTGCCGGCATTGTGGTGGGCCTGGCGACCTACGGGCACCGCGTCATCCGCACCATCGGCGCCGGGATCACCGAACTCACGCCCACGCGTGGCTTCTCCGCCGAGCTGTCGGCGGCCAGTACGGTGGTGCTGGCCACCTGGTTCGGCATTCCCGTGTCCACCACCCAGACGCTGGTGGGCGCGGTGCTCGGCGTGGGCATGGCCCGCGGTCTGCGCGCGCTGAACCTGAACGTGCTCGGCGGCGTGTTCGCCGGCTGGCTGCTCACCCTGCCGGGGGCGGCGCTGTTCACCGCGGTGTTCTATTTCATTCTCAAGGCGATTTTCGTCTAGCCATCAAGTCGTTGATGTCGGCATAGGGCATCGCGGCGTCGGTGAAGCCATCGTAACAACCGGTTGTCCGTAATTCGCGCGCGAGACGCCGGGTCAGCCCGAGTGCGGCGCGTACCGGCCCCGAGCCGACGCTGACCCGCGCCACGCCGAGTTCTTCGAGCGCCGACACCGCCGGCACACCCGGCCCGGCAAGCACGTTGAGCGGCCCATCGATCTGCTGCACGAGCGTTCGGATCACATCCGCATCGCCGACGCCCGGAACGAATACACAGTCCGCACCGGCTTCACGAAACGCGTTGGTTCTGGACACGGTCAGCGCGAGACGCTCGCCTGCCGCACCGACGCCTGACCAGTAGACGTCGGTTCTCGCGTTGATCACCAGCGCAATACCCGCGGCGACGGCAGCCTTGCGCGCCGCGCGGATGCAATCGACCTGCCCGGCGATATCCCGTAGCGGACGATCGGGATCGCCGGTGCCGTCTTCGAGATTGATACCGACCGCACCGGCGGCGATCACCCGTCTGACCGTTTCGCCCACCGCGTCGGCGTCGTCGCCGTAACCCGACTCGATATCCGCGGTCACCGGCAGCGATACGCCAGCACAGATACGGCGGGTGGCTTCGATCATGTCGGTGCGCCCCAGCGACTCGCCGTCGGCCGAGCCCAGCGCCCAGGCCAGCCCGGCGCTGGTGGTACCGAGGGCGGCAAAGCCTTGCGCTTCGAATATCCGCGCGCTGGCCACGTCCCAGGCGTTGGGGAGCACGAGAATACGCGGGCCACGATGCAGAGCGGCCAGCGTGGCGGCCCGCCCATTCTGCTCATCGCGCAGCGGATGTTCGTCACTCATGTCGTGGCCTGTGCGTTGCCCGGATCTCGGGGCATCTCCACGCCGAGCCGCCGCTTGAGTTCGCGGC
Organism: Salinisphaera aquimarina; assembly: GCF_042643355.1. Classification (NCBI taxonomy): domain Bacteria; kingdom Pseudomonadati; phylum Pseudomonadota; class Gammaproteobacteria; order Salinisphaerales; family Salinisphaeraceae; genus Salinisphaera; species Salinisphaera aquimarina. Next base: position 1,110,107 of record NZ_JBHRSS010000003.1, on the reverse strand, counting down.
GGCCCAGCGCCGTCACGCGCACCGCGCGCGAATCACGGCTTCGCCGCAGCCAATCGTTGCTGCACAGCACGTTCAGCAACTCCACGCCCAGCGGGCCGGCCAGGTGATGGCGGCGCTCGGTCCAGTCCAGACATTGCCGCGCCACGCCGCGGCGCGTGGGTTTCAGACTACAGACATCCAGCCCGATGCCAGCGAACCAGTCGGCGCCGGCGCTCGTGATGTCGTACTGCTTGTTGGCGGCAGGCACGATGAACCGGCCCACTTCAAGGCGATGCGCCACGTCGATTCCGAGTTGCCCGGCCAGATGGTTGTAGCAGCAACGCGCCCACTGCAACTGGCGGGCGGCCCTGCCGAGCGGCTTGCGGCGCCCCGGCTGCTCGCGCCGGATCGCACCGAGGCGCTCCATCGCTTCGGCCACATCGGCGCTCGCCAGTCGGTAATAGCGATGCCGGCCTTCGGTTTCCACCGCCACGAGATTGCCATGCAGAAGCTTCGCCAGATGCGCGCTCGCGGTCTGTGGCGTCACGCCGCACGCATAGGCCAGTTCACCCGCCGGCAGTGCCCGGCCGTCGAGTAGCGCCGCCAGCATGGCCGCCCTGGCCGGCTCCGCAATCAATGCCGCTACCGCCGAAATGTTGAGGTCGTAAGACATGCGTTCACCTCGTGTGCGAAGACAGCTTAGCCCTGCAACGGCCCGGGATGCTTCGACGCGCGACGAAATATCTACCTGGCCGGACCGCTCGGCGTTCGACAACGGATTTTGGCCATCGCTAGCCCGTCGACACCCAAGCCCAGGGCTCGCTGATCGATGTCGTCCGCGCGACGGGCGCCACGCCCGGATAAAGTTCGGATACCTGGCCCTCATTGTTGCCGGGCAGGCCAAAGAGCCTGGCCTGACCCGGTTCCGAACGATACGGTTCTGCGGGCAGTCGCTCGCCTTGAGCTTGCCTGTAAACGCCAGAGAGATCGCGGGACCAGGATCACGGCCCCGCGCTGGTCATTTTTGCGAGCCGGACAGGAAGCGGCTGACGCTTTCGAACAACTGCGGCGCACGCCGTTCCAGCAGCGCGAAATGGGTCGTGTGCGCGATTTCGACGTACTGCTTGTGTTCGCTGCCCAGCGCATCGAACAGGGTCAGCCCGTCCGCACGGATGGCGGTGGCGTCGGCGCTGCCGCGGATGACCAGCGTCGGCACCTTGATGGCGCCGGCATCGTAGCGGGGCCGTTCGTTGAAGGCTTCCCACAAATCCACGAGCACGCCGTTGGGTGCGCGCACGGCGTCGCCCGGTTCGTTTTTCAGCATCGCGGTGAACCAGGCCTCGAGAATCGCCGGATCGCGCCAGTCGTCCGGGTCGGCGGCCGTGATCTCGCTGTTCCAGCGCGTGCTGGCGTCATCGATGTTCTCGGTGCGGTAGGCGCCGAGCATGCGCAGTTGCGACGGGTCATCGCGGTCGGCCAGCCCCGCGATCCGATCGGCGCGGTGGCAGCAATAGACCGGCGCAAACAGGACGAGCCGGTTGATGCTGCCGGGCTGCGAGGCGGCATACATGCCGCTGGTCATGGTGCCCCAGGACCAACCGACGATATCGATGGTCTCGACGCCAGTGCGCTCGCGAATAGTGGCCACGCAATCGGTGATATCGGCAACCGCGGACTCGGCGCGGGCGAACGGTTTGTTATCGCGCGGCGGCGCATCGAGGGCGGCCGGCCGGGTCGAGGCGCCATAACCGCGCACATCCAGCGCATAGGCGGCATAGCCGTCGGCCACGGCGTGATCCAGCCAGCTCGAACCCGCCACGTCGAACATCGCCCCTGGATAGGTCGCGCCGTGCACGAACAAGATCGCCTTGCCCGGCGATGCCGGCGTCTCGCCGGCATATTTCTTGCGAAGATGGATATGTTCGCCGGGCGTTTCAGTACTGTGGATGCGCAGATCTTCGCAGCGGGTGGTGGCAAGAATCATTCGGGCGTCTCATCCTTTTCGAAATCGATTTCTTCGGCGCGCCGGGCCACGTTGTCGGCAACGAACGCGCCGCGCTCGCCCATCGGCCGGCGCCTGCTGACGGTCGTGTCCTCGGTGGTCTGGTATTCCAGCTGGGCGTTGAGCTCACCGCCGACCAGCATGATCAGAATGGTGATGTACAGCCAGGTCAGCACCACCACGACCGCACCCAGCGAGCCGTAGGTGGCCGAATAGGAACCGGAGAAGGCGACATAGACCGAAAAACCGAGCGAGCCGAGAATCCAGAAGATGGTGACCATGGTCGCGCCGATCATCACCCAGCGCCATTTGGGCGGGCGGCGATTGGGCGCGTAGCGATACAGGCCGGCGATCCCGAGCATCAGCACGAACGCCGACGCACCCAGGCCGAGACCGCGACCCACGGCCACCGCCCAGTCCGGAAAGTTGAGTGCGGCCAGCACCAGCGGCACGCCGGCGGCAAGCAACGCCACCGCGATCAGACCGGCAATGATCGCGAGCGTCAGCGCCAGCGATACCAGGATCTTGATCAGGAAATTGCGGGTCTCACGCTCGGCATAGACGACGTTGAGCGCCACCATCAGCGCGTTCGTGCCCTTGCGCGCACTCCATAGCGCCAGTACCAGGGTGAACAGGGCTGCGAAGCCGAGGGTGGCCTGCGGACGCCCGGCGACCTGGGTCATCTGGTCGGTGACGGTGCTGATGACGTCGCCGGGGACGATACCGTTGAGCTGCTGCATCTGGGCCACGACCTCGGCCGGGTCCTGGAACAGCCCGTAGAGGGCGACGAAGGCGGCAATGCCGGGAAAGATCGCCAGCAGTCCGTAGAACGACACGCCCGCGGCGATGATGGAGAGATTGTTGTCGCCGAAGGCATGAAAGACGCGCATGAACACGTCCCGCCACCCTTTCAACGGTATGCGTACCGGCGTATGTGCCTTGCGGCCCCGGCCATCGAGCTTGATCTCGGCGCCTGGCTTGAGTTTTTGTGCGTTACGTCTGTGCACCATCATCTCTGACCTGCGAATACCATGATCGAGTATACGCAGCGCACGCCGCCGCGGTCGCACTCGTGCGCGCCCATGACAGGCACGACGGGCGACGCGTAGCATCTGGCCATGCGATCGCTCCCGCTATTGGAATCTGCTGCCGCTCCGAGGATGGGATGAGCGCGCGTCCGACCCTGTTGCAGCGTTTTTTCGTGGCCGCGGCTGCGCTGCTGTTCGTGCTCGGGGTGCTCGGCGTATTTCTGCCGTTGCTGCCGACCACGCCGTTCATGCTCGCCGCGGTGGCGCTGGCCTCGCGCGGGTCGCCGCGCTTCGCCCGCTGGATCCGCGCCAATCGCTATGCCGGGCCGGCGCTGGCCCATTGGGAGCACGAACGCGCCATCTCGCGCCGCACCAAGATCATTGCCCTGGCCATGATCGCGGGCAGTGCCGGCATGGTCTGGTGGCATATCGATTACCGGCCCCTGGCAATCGCTGTGACCGGCGGGCTTTGTATCGTCGCCCTGTTCCTCGTCAGTCGCGCCGAGCCACGCGACTGAAGCGCTTGCCGGACGGCGTTCAATGACTTGCTGCGCGTGGACGGGCGCAATTGAATTGACAGCAATCGTTGCCCGGCGCAGTCTCGAAAAACCGCGAGATTCAATCCCGAAAAACGATCGAAGGAAGGTATGCGCCATGCATGACATGAAGAACCTCAACAAGCTCGACGTCCTCAACAGCAGTGCGAAGGACGGAATGGACGCATTCTGGGCCTTCGACAAGGCCGCCTTCGCCGACGGCGCTATCGATGGCAAGACCAAGCAGCTGCTGGCGCTGGCGACCGCCCTGACCACGCAATGCGCCTATTGCATCGAGCTGCATACCGACGCGGCGCGAAAGGCCGGCGCAAGCGATGAGGAGCTGGCCGAGACAGCGGTCGTCACAGCCGCTATCCGTGCCGGCGGCGCGGTCACCCACGCCACCCACATGTTCAAGAAATAACAACGGCCGGCGGCACCGCGCCACGCTCAGGGCCGGGTGTCGTCGTCCCACTCCAGTTCGCGATAGCGGGCCACGTCGTCGCCGAAAAACGGATACTTGATGACGTCGAAATAAGGCGAGTGATCGAAGTCGCGCGGCGTGATCAGACGCGCATCGCGTCGATGAAAGACCATATCGCCATCCGCACCGCGATGGATGGTTGGCAGAATCGGGTAACGCACACTGGCGAAGCCTCGTGCAATGAGCGTGGAGCAGATGGTGCGCGCCATGTCGCTGTGGCCGGCCTCGAACAGCGTCGAGCGCCACCGCCGCGGCAACAGACCGTAGGGAAAGAAGAACCGCAGCAGGTCGCCGATCTGACGCAGATTGTAGGGCGTGCCCAGGCGTGCGAGCGCGTACGCCACCACGGCTTGCGCGTCCGTCGCGCTCAGTTCGCGCGGCCGACACAGGCGCAGATGTTCGCGCGCGTAGCGGGTCACCGGCGACAGATGCACGCCGCGTCCGAGTTCGGCTTCGAGCAGAATCGAGGTCGCGTCGGTCACGCCCTCGGCGCGCAGGCGGCGTGTCGCCTCGCTCTCCTCGAGGTCGGCCAGCCGGCCCACGCACAGCGCCGCGTGGGTCCACGCGCTCAGGGTGACGCTCTGGATCACGCCCGAGATACGCGTCCGACCTTCGACGAGCACGATATCCGCCGGGCGCAGGTGCTCGCACAGACGGGCAAAATCGTTGCGCGGCATGCCCAGCGGGCGCGAATCCGCACCCAGCCATTTCACCGCGGGCGCCAGCAACCGGCTGCGCCAGTCCTGTTGTGGGCTGGAATCGCTCATGGTCGATCAGCGTAGCAAGACCGGGCGCGGCCGCGCTGCCGCCGACTCATGATTGGCTGTCGGCCGGGTCGAACCGACCGTGCCGTCCCGCGCCGGCTACGAAGCGCGCGGCGCCCGCGCGCCCTTCTCGCGCCAGCAGATCGGCCGCCTGCGCGCCCTCCTGCCGCAGCGCACCGGCCAGCGGCTTATCCCACTGTGCATACGCGGACGCACGATCGGCGCGCATGCAGTGCGGCGGGAAAGCCGCGATGTCGGCGGCCAGCGACTGCGCCGCGGTGAGCGCCTGCCCGTCGGCGACCACACGGCTGGCCAGACCCATGGCGAGTGCCTCGTCGGCGCCTACGCCGCGCCCGGTGAGGATCATGTCCAGGGCGCGGCCCTGGCCGACCACGCGCGGCAGGCGCACCGTGCCGCCGTCGATCAGCGGCACACCCCAGCGACGGCAGTAGACGCCGAAAATGGCCGACGTTTCGGCGACACGCAGGTCGCACCACAGCGCGAGTTCGAGGCCACCGGCGACCGCGTGGCCGGAGACGGCGGCGATCACCGGCTTGCTCAGTTGCAGGCGCGTCGGCCCCATCGGTCCCGGCCCGCTGCCGTCCGGGCTGACGCGATGCGCGCGCCCGGGGTCGTCGAGCGCTGACAGATCGGCGCCGGCGCAGAACGTACCGCCCGCGCCCCAGAGCACGGCCACCTGCTGATCGGCGTCGTTTTCGAACGCCTCGAAGGCGGCCCGCAACGCGTCGGCCATGGGCCCGTCGACAGCATTGCGGCGGCCGGCGCGATCGATGATCACAGTGGTCACCGGCCCCTCTCGTTCGACGCGAATCCCGGCAGCGGTGTCCTGGTCCATTGCGTGATCTCCTGTGTCGGTCGGCGCATGCCCGCCCGTTCGCGCACTGCGTTGCGAGCACGTCCGGTGAGTCAGACAGGCGTCATATTTTAGAAATATGGGCCGATCTACTGTATACTCCAGCTACATAAGCGGACACGCCTGTTCTGGGCCGAGCCGCTGCTCACGACGCCACCCGAAGCCTGACGCGGACTGCAATCTCGCCTGTACACGTCGCCACGCCGGGGGCGTCCCGTCAAAGAAGGATTTTCGTGGCCCGGGCGCGCACCATCGAACGTTCCAGCCTGTTACTCAGCCTGCTCGCCATCGGCGTGGGCATTGCCTCGGGTTACGGTGCGGCACTCTTTCGCGGCCTGATCTCGCTTTTCCACAATCTCGCCTTCTTCGGCGATTTCTCCTTCGTCTACGACGCCAATCTGCATACCGCCGCCAGCCCGCTCGGCCCGTGGATCATCCTGATCCCCATGCTCGGCGCGGTCGCTGTGACCTTCCTGGTCAAGAACTTCGCCCCGGAAGCCAAGGGCCACGGCGTCCCCGAAGTGATCGACGCAATCTACTACAAAAGCGGCATCATCCGGCCGAGCGTGGCGGCGACCAAGGCGCTGGCCTCGTCGATCTCGATCGCGACCGGCGGCGCGGTCGGGCGCGAGGGCCCGATCATCCAGATCGGCTCGGCGCTCGGCTCGACGGTCGGCCAGTTGACCCTGCTGCGCGAATGGCAGCGCAACACGCTGATCGCCGCGGGCGCGGCCTCCGGCATCGCCGCCACCTTCAACGCGCCGCTGGGCGGGCTGTTGTTCGCTATCGAGATCATCCTGCCGGAAACCAGCGGGCGCACGCTGATCCCGGTGGCTCTGGCGACCGGCGCCGCTGCCTTCGTGGGCCGCATGATCTTCGGCAACACGCCGTCGTTCGATATTCCGGCGCTGGCCAACAACGCGCTCGACGTCAGCTCGCCGGAGCTGCTGCTGGTGTATGCCGTGTTCGGCGTGGTCATGGGCCTGGCCGCGCTGGGGTTCACCCGCAGCATCTATCTGTTCGAGGCCGCCTTCGAGCGTATGCCCGGCAACGACTATATCCGCCACGTGATCGGCATGGGCCTGGTCGGCGTGCTCATGTATGCCTTCGTCTATTACGCCGGTCACTACTACATCGAGGGCGTGGGCTACGCCACCATCCAGGATATTCTGGAGAACACGCTGACCGCGCCCTGGCTGCTGCTGTTGCTGTTCGCGGCCAAGCTGCTGGCCACCTCGCTCACGCTCGGCTCGGGCGCCTCCGGCGGCGTGTTCTCGCCGGCACTGTATCTGGGCGCGACCCTGGGCGGGGCCTTTGCGGTCGGCATGCAGCATCTGGCGCCCTGGTTCCAACTGGATGTGGCGACCATGGCCGTGCTCGGCATGGCCGCCGTGGTCGCCAGTTCCACGGGTGCTGCGCTCACCGCCATCGTCATCATCTTCGAGATGACGCGCGACTATCACGTGATCATTCCGATGATCATCATCGTGTCGATCGCCTACGGCGTGCGCCAGTTCTTCATGCTCGACACGATCTATACCTTCAAGCTGACGCAGCGCAATCATCCGGTGCCGGCGTCGCTGGAAACCAATCTGTTCATGCTGCGCAAGGCATCGGATTTCTACGACCCACGCGTGGTGCGGGTGGGCAGCACCCGCGGCATGGCCGAGATTCGCCGGCGTTTCCGCCGCTTCGGCCGGCAGACGCCGAATGTGCTGGTGATGGACGTCGAGCAGAATATCCAGGCGATCTTCTCGTCGCGCCGCCACTACCGCCTGACCCGGCGCGGCGGGATCCGCAGCTGGGCCGACGAGCATATGGAAACCGAGTACATCGTGGTCGGCGCCGACGACATGATCTTCGATATCGTCGGCCGGCTGCGCGCGGCCAACTGCGAGGTGGCGTTGGTGACCAAGGATGGCAGCATGACCCATCCGCGCGAGGTCCAGGGCGTGCTCACGCTCTCGGACGTGGCCCGTAGCAGCCGTCTGGCACGACAGATGGAGCGCCGGCGCAGCAAGCCCAAAGCCAAGGCCTGAACCACCCTTCCGCGCAACACCAAGGAATTCACGTGCCCCATATCGACGTCAACGGCCAGCGCCTGTTCTATACCGACAGCGGCGGCGACAAGCCCGTCCTGCTGTTCTCGCACGGCCTGCATATGGACCACGAGATGTTCGCGCCGCAGATCGAGCGCCTGCGCGCCGACTATCGCTGTATCGCCTGGGACGAGCGCGGCCACGGCGCCACCGGCGCGGCCATGGCCGAATTCTCCTACTACGACTCGGCCGCCGACGCCGCCGGGCTGCTCGAGGCACTGGGCGTGGATTCGGCGGTCTGGGTCGGCATGTCGCAGGGGGGCTATCTGTCGCTGCGCGCGGCCCTGACCTACCCCGACAAGATCCGGGCGCTGGTGCTCATCGACACGCAGGCCCGGCCGGAGCCGGCCGAACGCATCGATACCCATCAGAAAACCCTGGCCGCGTGGCGCGAACACGGCCTCACCGACGCCATGGCCGACAACACTGCGCTGCGCATTCTCGGCGAGGGCTTTGCCGACACCGACGCCTGGAAGGCCAAATGGCGCCAGTTCACCGCCGACAACGTGTATTTCCTCTACAACGCGCTCGATACCCGCGACGACGTCAGCGATCGCCTGGGCGAGATCGACGTGCCGGCGCTGGTGATCCACGGCGAGGCCGATCGCGCGATCACTCTGGAGCGCGCACAGGATATGGCCGCACGGCTGACGCAGTCGGAGCTGGTGGTCATCGAAGGCGCGGGCCACGCCGCCAATCTGACCCACCCCGATGCGGTCAATCCGCCGCTCGTGGCGTTCCTCGCAAAGATCACCACGGGCTGATCCCTGCGCGAAAGGCACGGTTTTTGTATCCTCCGCGGCTACCGCGCACACCGACGGACCGACTGCCTTGAACGCCATCGCCCGCTATTTCGATTTCGACACGCTCAATACCAACTTCCGCACCGAGTGCGTGGCCGGCCTGACGACCTTTCTGTCGATGGCCTATATCCTGTTCGTGAATCCGGCGGTGCTGTCGCTGGCCTCGGTGCCGGACGCCGGCGGCCTGGGCATGCCGCGCGACGCCGTGTTCACCGCCACCGCCCTGGCGGCCGCCTTCGGCTCGCTGGTCATGGGTCTGCTGGCCCGGTTCCCCATCGCCCAGGCGCCCGGCATGGGCCTGAACGCATTCTTTGCATTCTCGGTGGTGCTGGGCATGGGCATCGACTGGCAGACCGCGCTCGCCGGCACCTTCGTGTCGGGCGTGATCTTCATGGCGCTGTCGCTGTCGAGCCTGCGCGAGAAGATCATCGATGCGATCCCGGCCGATCTCAAGCACGCGGTCGCTGCCGGCGTGGGCCTGTTCATCGCCTTCATCGGCCTGACCAGCGCCGGCATCATCGTCAATGACGATGCCCTGCTGGTCGGCCTGGCGCCGCTGACCGACCCGCATACGCTGCTGGCGATCTTCGGGCTTGTGGTGACCGTCATCCTGATGACCACCGGCGTGACCAGCGCGATCTTTCTGGGCATGGTCGCTACCGCCATTGTCGGCATGGCGACCGGGCTGGTGGGCCTGCCCGAGCATATTCTGGGGCGGGTGCCCGACGTCGGCCCGGTCGCGGGCGCGGCCATCAGCCGTCTGCCGGACGTGTTCACGCCGCATATGCTGGTGGTGGTGGCGACCATGCTGTTCGTGGATTTCTTCGACTCCGCCGGCACGCTCATGGCGGTGGCCCGACAGGCCGGACTGATCAAGGACAACAAGCTGCCCCGCGCGGGCCGGGCACTGTTCGCGGACGCTCTCGCCACCACCGTCAGCGGCCTGATCGGCACCTCGTCGACCACGGCCTATATCGAATCCGCCTCGGGCGTGGCCGCGGGCGGGCGCAGCGGCTTCACCGCGGTCGTGGTCGGCGTGCTGTTCCTGCTCGCCCTGTTCTTCTCGCCGCTGCTGGCCGTGGTCACCCAGGCGGTGACCGCGCCGGCGCTGATCGTGGTCGGCGTGCTCATGGCCGGCTCGCTGCGGCATATCGACTGGCATCATTTCGAGGTCGCGGTGCCGGCGTTTCTGACCGTTCTGCTGATGCCCCTGACCTACTCGATCGCCACCGGCATTGCGCTGGGCTTCATCGTCTATCCGGTGAGCATGGTGGCCGCGCGCCGGGGGCGCGATATCCATCCGCTGATGTACGCGCTTGCCGTGCTGTTCCTGCTCTATTTCGTGTTCCTGCGGGTCTGACCGGCAGCGGCCGCGCCGATCAGCGACCCAGCAGTCGGCCCAGCGGCCGCAGTTCCTCGATATGGTCGAAGGTGACCTTGAACACCACCAGCAGCGGCACCGCCATGAGCATGCCCGCCACACCCCAGAGCCAACCCCAGAAGAACAGCGCGAAGAACACCATGAGGGGGCTCATCTCGAAGCGCCGCCCGTGAACCGACGGGGTGACGATATTGCCCTCGATCACGTTGAGCGCAAATACGGCGGCGGGCGCGGCCGCGACGTGGGCCAGCGTATCGAAGGTGGCGAATGACGCGAGGGTGATCGCGGCCAGCGATATCGCGGCACCCGCATAGGGTGCGAAATTGAGCACCCCGACAATCACGCCCCAGAGGATCGGATCCGACATGCCGAGCATCCACAGCACCGCCGCCGCGCTTGCCCCGAGCAGGGTGTTGATGACGGTGACGGTGAGCAGATAATGGCTGATATCGCTCTGCAGATGGCGCACGATGCGCACCGCGTTGGCCCGGCTGCGGCCGCTGCGGGTCATCACCAGCAGCTTGCGGAACACGAAGCCCCGGCTGCAGAGCATGAAATAGAGCATGATCAGCGTCATGAACAGGATACCGGCCGTCCACTGGACGTTCTCCATGATGCGTTGGCGCAGCCCCTTGTTGTTGATCTGAATGGTGTTCTGCTTGGACGCCTTGCCGATCATGTCGGCGGCCGCTTCCTTGACCTCCTCGGTGGACTTGTTCATGTCCTTGATCTGCGCCTGCAGATCGTGGGTCTGCTCGTTGAAGGCCGAGAATGCCTCCGGCGCCCGATTGATCCAGTACTGCGCCGGCCCCATCAGCGAATAGATCCCGTAACCCAGGAGGGCCGCTACACTGCCGATGATCAGCACCGCGCTGATCGAGCGTGGTATGTGCCAGCGCTGCATGCGCGTGACCAGCGGCCCCAGCAGCAGGTTGAAGATCAGCGCCAGCGCCACCGGGATACAGATGAAGCGGGCGAAATAGAGCGTATAGAACACCAGCAGCACGAGAATCGCGGTCATGATGAACGAACGCACGTGGATCGGGCGTTCAAACAGACGCAACGTGTCGTCGTCGGACGAAGATGAAGATGATGCCACTCGCTGATTCCCCCATTGACTCACCGCGGCCGTGCACCGGCGCGGTATCCGTGGTCGCGCTCTTCGTGTCATGCCTGCAATCCGCGCAGGCATCATGAACGCTGCGGCCAAACGTGTTATGATAAACGTTTTCGGTTGCCACCGGCCCGGGCCAATGCCCGTTCCAACGTCGGCGCTACGGCGCACCGTCATCAATCAGGGGATGCGCATGTCCAGCGCTACACGCCGGCTGGCCGTGATTCTGCTGCTTTCAGGCACCGCGGCGGCGGCACACGGCAGTGGCGACGACATGAAGAACCGGGTCGAGGCCTGTAGCGCCTGCCACGGCGCCCAGGGCATCGAACTCGAGGACGGCTATGTGCCGCGCATCCACGGCAAGCCGGCCGGCTATCTGTACAACCAGCTGGTCAACTACCAGGCATATCGGCGCCGCAACACCAGCATGAATCATATGGTGAAGCATCTGTCGCACGCCTATCTCTACGAGATCGCGCATTATTTCGGCGACCAGCACACGCCCTATCCGGCGCCCGCCGCGAAACCGACGCCCGATCTCGCCCGGCGCGGCGAACAGCTGGTCCGCGACGGCGACCCCGATGCCGATATTCCCGCCTGTGCCGCCTGCCACGGCGAACGCCTGACCGGTGTACAGCCAAATACGCCGGGGCTGGTGGGCCTGCCGCGCCACTACATCATGGCCCAGCTGGGCGCCTGGCAGGTCGGTACCCGGCATGCCGCGGCGCCCGACTGCATGGCGAAGATCGCATCCCGCCTGAAAGGCCGCGACGTAGAAGCGGTGGCCGGCTGGCTGGCCGCGCATCCGATACCCGTCGATACCCGCCCGGCGGCGGTGGCCGTCGACGATCCGCCCATGCAATGCGGCAGCGTGCCCGCGCCCGAATCTTGAGACCCTCCATGCGTTTCGCCCTGGCTCTTGTCGCCGGTCTGATCGGTACCGGTCTGATTGCCCTGCGCGCCCAGGCCGCCGAGGACCCGGCAACGGTCAGCCGCGGTGCGTATCTGACCCGGGTCGGCAACTGCGCCGGCTGTCACACCGCCCCGGGCGGCGCCGATTTCGCCGGCGGACTGCATCTGGCGAGCCCCTACGGCACCTTCATCACCCCCAATATCACCCCGGATCGCACCACCGGCATCGGCGACTGGTCGAAACAGGACTTCTGGCATGCGCTGCACGACGGCCAGCGCGCGGACGGCGCGCCGCTGTATCCCGCCTGCCCCTACCCCAGCTTCACCCATGTCTCGCGCGACGACGTCGACGCCATCCACGCCTATCTGCAAAGCGTGCCGGCCGTCGCGCAGAACAACGCCGATCACGATCTCGGCTTTCCCTATCGACTGCGCTCGCTGGTCAATGTCTGGCAATGGCTGTATTTCGAGCCGGGCGCGCTGCCCGACAAGCCGCAGCAGAGCACAACCTGGACCCGCGGCCGCTATCTGGTCGAGGGGCTGGGTCATTGCAACGAATGCCATCGGGCACGCGGCCGACTCGGCGCGCTGGACGACGCCGACGATGCACCGGGTGCGATGATCCACGGCTGGTATGCGCCGCCGCTGGCCGATCCCGCCCAGGCCGGACTGCAGCAGTGGCCCATCGACGCGGGCGCGGATTTTCTCACCGCCGGCAAGAGCGAACGGGCCACCATGATGGGGCCGATGGCGGACGTGGTGTTCGACAGCCTGCAATACCTGCACGACGACGACGCACTCGCGATGGCGACTTATCTGAAGTCGATTCCGGTCCAGACGATCGCCTCCCCTCTGCGCCTGATCCGGCTGACCGAGAACGGCCGCCAGGACGCCATGAACATGGGCCGCGATATCTACGCCGATCATTGCGCCGAATGTCACGGCGACCGCGGCGAAGGCAGCGACGAAGCGCCGGCGCTCGCCGGCAATCGCGCCGTGACCATGGACAATCCCGTCAACGTCGCCAACATGATCCGTTCGGGTGGCTTCGCGGCGGCCACCCGCGGCAATCCGCGCCCGCACGGCATGCCCCCGTTCTACGATTTCGACGACCGCGAACTCGCCGCCGTGATCACCTACATCCGCGGCAGCTGGGGCAACGATGCGGCCCCGGTGACCGGCACCAACCTCAAACGCTGAAAGCTGTAACTCCGATGCAAAAACACGTCCTCATTTTCAGCGACGGCCTCTCCGGCGCCCAAAAAGGGCGGCTGGCGCAGCGCTATGTCGTCCACGATTTCAGCGATCGCGACGCCGGAGCCGACAACCCCGATTTCGCGGCCGCCCTCGCCCAGGCCCACGGCCTGATCGGGGTGCGCATGGCCTGGAGCGCGCAGCAGCTGGCCCGGGCGCAGGCGCTGGAAGCCGTCTCCAGCATCTCGGTGGGCGTGGATAACTACGACGTCGATTACCTGAGCACGCACGGCATCACCCTCTGCCACACGCCCGACGTGCTGACCGAAACCACCGCCGATACTGCGTTCACGCTGATGCTGACCAGCGCCCGGCGCGCGGTAGAACTGGCCAATCGGGTGCGCGCCGGGGAATGGCGCGCCCCCGTCGGCCCGGCCGAATACGGCGTCGACGTGCATCACAAGCGGCTGGGTATCGTCGGCATGGGCCGTATCGGCGCGGCCATTGCACGCCGCGCGCACTTCGGCTTCGGCATGTCGGTGAGCTATCACAACCGTTCGCGCGCACCGGCGCTGGAAGCCGAACTGGGCGCCGAGTACGTGACGTTCGACGCGCTGCTCGAACACAGCGATTTCGTCTGCGCGACCGTGCCGCTGTCTGCCGCGACCGAAAACCTGTTCGACGCCGCCGCGTTCGCGCGCATGAAGCACAGCGCGATCTTCATCAATATCGCGCGCGGCGGCGTGGTCGACGAAGCCGCGCTGGTCGCGGCACTCGACAACGGCGATATTCGGGCGGCCGGCCTCGACGTATTTCGCGACGAACCGATCGATGGCAACCATCCGCTGGCCTCGCGCGACAACGTCGTCGCCCTGCCGCATATCGGCTCGGCGACGTTCGAGACCCGCGCTGCCATGGCCGATCTCGCGGTGGACAATCTGATCGCGGCGCTTGAGGGCGATACGCCGGCGGCGGTCTTCAAGCGTTGATCAGCCCCGGCGCTTGCCGGCGCGGCGCGCATCGATGAATGCCTGCATCAGCCGCTGCGGCTCGCCGCTGGCATAGGCTTCGTTCTGGGCCCGTACCGCCGCCTCGCAGGTGGCGTCGAACCCGGCCTGGGACTGCTCGCGAAAACGCGCCTTGGTCAAGCGTATCGGCGTGGCCGGCAACGCAGCGAAGCGTCGCGCAGCCGTCAGCGCGGTATCCAGCACCGCGTCCCGATCCACCATGTCGTTGAGCAGACCGAGTGCCTGCCCCTGGACACCATCGATGAGATCGCCGGTCAGCGACATTGCCACGTTGCTGGCATGACCCAGGTGAAGGGACATCAGCCAGGAACCATAGATGCTGGCCAGTCCAACCTTGACCTCCGGCTGGCCGAGCCGCAGTTCGGGATAGCCGACACGCCAGTCGGCGAGCAGCGCCAGCTGAAAACCCACGCCGGTGGCGACACCGTTGAGTGCCGCGACCAGCGGCGTGTCGAGCGCACGCAGGCTGGCCAGCAACGCGCCGTGGTGGCGTGTCCACGCGGCGACGGCCTCACCCTCGAAGGCGACCGCTTCTTCCAGATCCTGGCCGGCCGAGAAGGCCCGCGGGCCGGCGCCGGTGACCACGATGGCGCGCACGTCGGCATCGGCATCGAGCCGCGCCAGACCAGCGATGAGTTCGTCACGCATGGGCGCATGCATGGCGTTGAGTACGGCCGGGCGATCGAGCGTGATCTGCGCGATGCCGTCCTCGATGAGCTGAACACGAATGAAATCAGGCATGACGGTCCGGTTCTACAAACAGCCCGTCAGCATAGCGCCGCCTCACCCTCGCTGCGATCCTTTGCCTTGAATGGATCACAACATTCGGACACGTCAGTTCGCGCGATTGCTTGTACCAGGCAAGACGCCGCAACGCGTCATGGCCATAGCCATGGCGAGACGCCGCAACGCCGCCGAACGCAGAAAAGCGCCGAGACCTTTAACCTGACACCGTGCGGGACGCTAGCCGTAGCGGCCGTTGATATAGTCCTCGGTGCGCTTCTTGCGCGGATTCGTGAACATGGTGTCGGTGTCACCACTTTCGATCATCTCGCCCAGATACATGAACACGGTGAGATCGGATATGCGCGCGGCCTGCTGCATGTTGTGGGTCACGATCAGCAGGGTGTAGTCCTTCTTGAGCTCGGTGAACAGCTCCTCGATGGCACCGGTGGAGATCGGGTCCAGCGCGGAGGTGGGCTCGTCGAGCAGGATCACTTCCGGCTTGACCGCAATGGTGCGGGCGATGCACAGGCGCTGCTGCTGGCCACCCGACAACGACTGGCCGTTCTGCTTGAGCTTGTCCTTGACCTCGCCCCAGAGCGAGCTGCGCTTGAGCGCCCATTCGACACGCTCGTCCATTTCGGACTTGGACAGGCGCTCGTAGAGCTTCACCCCGAAGGCGATGTTGTCGTAGACACTCATCGGAAACGGCGTCGGTTTCTGAAACACCATGCCGACCCGGGAGCGCAGCAGGTTGGGATCGACCTTGCGATCGGTGATGTCGTAGCCGTCCATGCGGATGGTGCCCTCGGTGCGCTGACCGGGATACAGGTTGTGGATCCGGTTGAAGCAGCGCAGCAGGGTCGACTTGCCACAGCCCGAAGGGCCGATGAAGGCCGTGGTCTGACGATTCGGCACCGCCAGCGTGATGTTCTTCAGCGCATGGAAATCGTCGTAGTAGAAGTTCAGCGCGTCGACCTCGATCTTGGAGGCGACCTCGTCTCGGGTCTGACGGGCTTCGACGGTCATGCCGGTCATGTCGGCGGCGCGGGTAATACTCATAGCGATGATCCTTTGAGCGATGGGCTCGAACCGGTCGGGTTCTCAGCGCGCAGCGAAGCGCGCGATGATATTGAGCAGGAGAATGGCGATCGTCAGCAGCAGCCCGCCGGTCCAGGCCAGCTGCACGAGATCGGGGATGAAGGAGTTGATGGTCATGTTCTGGTAGATCGTCATCGGCAGGTTGGCCATGACGTCATTCATGTTGGTGGTCCACTGATTGGAGTTCAGCGACGTGAAGATCAGCGGCGCGGTCTCGCCGCTGATGCGCGCGCAGCCCAGCAGCACGCCGGTGATGATCCCGACGCGCGCGCCGCTGTAGCAGACCTTGGTGACGATCAGCCAGCGGTGGGCGCCCAGCGCCGACGCCGCCTCGCGCAGATTTTGCGGCACCAGGCCCAGCTGATCCTCGGTGGTACGCACCACCACCGGCAGCAGGATGATGGCCAGGGCCACGCCGCCGGCCCAGCCGGAGAAATGACCCAGCGGCTGCACCATGATCGCGTAGATGAACAGGCCGACGATGATCGACGGCGCCGACAGCAGAATATCGCTGATGAAGCGAATGATGCTGGCGAGCCTGCCGTCACGCCCGTACTCGGCCAGCCAGGTGCCAGCGGCGACGCCGACAATAGTACCGATCACGGTACCGGCCGCGGTCATCATCAGACTGCCGACAATGGCGTTGCCCAGACCACCGCCCGACATGCGGGTACGCTCGCTGAACGTCGACAGCGACAGCCCCGGCACGCCCTGGATCAGCAACTCGGCCACGATCAGTGCCAGCCAGCTGACGCCGACCAGGGTCGCGCCGGTGCAGGCGAATACCACGATGCTGTTGACCCAGCGCCGGCGGCGGTAGAGCGCCATATCGGCCACGGCAAGACTAGACATGGGTGATCTCCACCGGCGTGCGGTAAATAGCGTGCTCAAGCATTACGTCGATCCATCCGACTGAGCATCACCCGGGCCACCGCGAGCACGGCGAAGGTGATGATGAACAGCACGAGACCGAGCGCGAGCAGCGCCGAGCGCTGGGCGCCGTCGGCCTCGGGAAACTGGTTGGCGATCAGCGCCGCGATGGAGGTGCCCTGGCCGAACAGCGTCGGCGCGAAGAACAGGTTGTTGCCGATCACGAAGGTGACCGCCATGGTCTCGCCCAGGGCGCGGCCCAGGCCGAGAATGATGGCACCGACCACGCCGCCCTTGACCGACGGCAGCATGATGTAGCGCACGACTTCCCAGGTCGTGCAGCCCACGCCGTAGGCCGACTCGCGGATATGCGTGGGCACGGTCATGAGCACGTCGCGGGTGACCGAGGTGATGAACGGCACGATCATGATCGCCAGGATCAGACCCGCCGTGAACAGACCGGTGCCGGCCGGCAGAATCTGCGGAAAATGCGACTGCAGGAAAGGCGCAAGCACCTGCACGCCCCACATGCCATAGATGATCGACGGCACGCCGGCCAGCAGCTCCACCGTGGTCGCCAGCGGCTGGCGCAGCCTGGAGGGACATTTTTCGGTCAGGAAGATGGCAATGCCGAGCGAGATCGGCGTGGCGATGAGAATCGCGATCGCCGACGACACCACGGTGCCGTAGATCGCAGGCAGTGCGCCGAAGACTGCCTGATTGGCCGACCAGCGGTTGAGCGTGAAGAAGCTCAGGCCGAGGTCGGAGAACGTGGAGTAGCCGGCGATCAACAACGAAGCCATGATCGCGAACAGCGTACCCAGCACCAGCAGGGCGAAGAAGAACGTCGTGCCCTTGAAGGCCAGGTCCAGCCGATGATTGCGCCCGAGTGCCTTGAGCCGATGGTCATCGGCGCCGAGCGGGGCCTGCGACGGGTTACCGGTAGCTTGCATGTCGTATGCTCTTGTCAGTCACGCCCGTGGCAGAGGCGGGAAAAGCCGCGGGCACAAAAGGCCCGCGGCTGTTCTGCCTGTTCTGGCAGGGCAATGCGTAGAGGTTCTACTTCCAGACGCTCTTGCCGTCGCTGCTCTTGATCTGGGTCCAGACCTGCTTGCGTACGAGGTCCGCCACGTTCGACGGAATCGGCACGTAGTTGAGCTCGGTTGCGGCGTCGTTGCCGTTCTTGTAGGCCCAGTCGAAGAAGTCGAGCGCGCGCTTGGCGGCTTCGGCATCGCGGACATCGGTGTGCATGAGGATGAAAGAAGCACCCACGATCGGCCAGCTGCCTTCACCCGGCTGATTGGTGAGCACCAGATACATGCCCTCGGCGTCCTTCCAGTCGGCGTTGCCAGCGGCCGCCTTGAAGCTGTCGATACTTGGCTCGACGAACTCGCCGTTCTTGTTCTTCATGCTGACGACGTTGAGCTTGTTCTCGACCGCATAGGCGAATTCGACATAGCCGATCGCGCCGTTGATCTGGCCGACCTGCTTGGCGACGCCGGCATTGGCCTTGGCGCCCACACCCTTGGGCCAAGCCACCGACTTGCCTTCACCGACGTTGCTCTTGAACTCGGAGCTGACCTGGGCTAGATAATGCGTGAACAGGAAGTTGGTGCCCGAGCCCTCGGCGCGATAGACCGGGGTGATGTTGGTGCTCGGCAGCGACGCATCCGGATTGAGCTTGGCGATCGCCTTGTCATTCCACTTGGTGATGTTGCCTTGGTAGATATCGGCGAGGGTCTTGCCGTCGAGCTTGAGCCCGCCCTTCGAGACGCCCTCGACGTTTACGACCGGCACCACGCCGCCGGTGATCTGCGGCCACTGGACCAGCGAATCCTTCTTGAGTTCTTCCGGCTTGAGCGGCGCATCCGAGGCACCGAAGGTCACGGTACGGGCGCTGATCTGCTGAATACCGCCACCCGAACCGATGGCCTGATAGTTGAGACCGATATCGGTGTCGTCCTGATAGGCGTCGGCCCACTTGGAATAGACGGGGTACGGGAAGGTGGCACCGGCGCCGTTGATCGACTGTGCGGCGATGGCGCCCGCACTGCCGAGCACAAGAGCACCCGCGGCAGCGGCGGCGAGTAGACGTTTGTACATGCAATCTCCTGGATCGGACGCGCATCGCGCCCCTCGTAAATTGGCAGGAGAAAGTCTAGGCGGCCTCTATGACAGTTTTAAGACAAAACCGTGAAACATAAAAAACCCCGCGTATAGCGGGGCTTAGGAACGCCGAAAGGCGTGGTTCAGCTGGCCAGCGCGGTCAGTCCGCCGCGCTGGCCGGTCTCGTCGGCCTCACGCGAGAGATTGATCGCGCCGATGATGGCCTGCAGCGACGCACTCACCGTGTCGCTGTCCTCGGCGACGGCCGGAATCCGCACCGTGCCGTGGCGCAGTTGCACGAAGGCGATGGCATCGGCGTCGCTGCCCATCGACAACGCGTGTTCGCTGTAATCGACCACGGCGACGTCGTCGCCCGAATGTGCATGCCAGGCATTGATGAACGCGGACAGCGGGCCGTTGCCGCGGCCTTCCAGGGTGAACTGCTCGCCGTCCTGCTCCAGCGTGACCACCAGCGACTGGCCGTCGGAGGCCCGGCTCAGCCCGTAGTCGACCAGCGCAATCGGCGCCCGCCGCGCGAAGTTGGCGAACAGCAGATCGCGGATCTGCGTGCTCGACAGCTCGCCGGCGGTCTTTTCGCTTTCCGCCTGCACATGCGGGGCGAGTGCGAGCATCATCCAGCGCGGCAGATTGATGCCGAAATCCCGCTCCAGCAGGAACGCCATGCCGCCCTTGCCCGACTGGCTGTTCACCCGGATCACGGCCTGGTAATCGCGGCCGATATCGCGCGGATCGATGGGCAGATAGGCGACCTGCCAGTGTTCGTCCGGCCCCTGCTTGCGCAGCGACTTGCGGATCGCATCCTGGTGGCTGCCGGAAAACGCGGTGTATACCAGCTCGCCCACCCAGGGATGGCGCGGATGCAGGGCGATGCCGGTGCACTCGTGCACCACCCGGATGATCTTGTCCGGGTTCGACAGGTCCAGCTCGGGATCGATGCCCTGGCCATAGAGATTCATCGCCAGGATCACGATATCCATATTGCCGGTGCGCTCGCCATTGCCCAGCAGCGTACCTTCCACACGCTCGGCACCGGCCAGCATGCACAGCTCGGCGGCCGCGACCGCGCCACCGCGGTCGTTATGCGTATGCACGGACACGATGACCGACTCGCGGTCCTTGATGTTCTGGCAGAAATACTCGATCTGGTCGGCGTGATGATGCGGGCCGCCCAGCTCCACCGTATTCGGCAGATTGAAGATGATCCTGTTCTCGGGCGTGGGCTGCCAGACATCCATCACCGCCTCGCAGATACGTACCGCGAACTCGGGCTCGGTCGTCGAGAAGCTCTCCGGCGAATACTCCAGCCGCCAGTTCACGTCCGGGCGCTTGTCGGCGTTGGCCTTGACCCGCTTGGCGCCGGCGACGGCGATATCGATGATGCCGTCCTGGTCCAGTTCGAACACCCGCTCGCGCTGCACGGTGGAGGTCGAGTTGTAGAGATGGATGATGGCCTTGTTCACGCCCTCCAGTGATTCGAAGGTGCGATCGATCAGGTGATCGCGGGACTGGGTGAGCGCGGCGATGGTCACATCGTCGGGAATCCGGTCTTCGTCGATCAGCCAGCGCACGAAGTCGTAGTCGGGCTGACTGGCCGACGGAAAGCCGACCATGATCTCCTTGATGCCGACCTCGATCAGCAGCTGCCAGAGATGCTTCTTCTGCTCCACCGTCATCGGTTCGAGCAGCGCCTGATTACCGTCGCGCAGATCCTCACTGACCCAGATCGGCGCCTTTTCGAGGTCGCGATCGGGCCAGGTGCGGTCAAAACCGGTCACCCTGGGGGCGGGGCGATACTTGCGATGGTCGAAACGAGTCATGGTGTTGTCCTGTCAGGCTTTAGGTCGATGCAGATCCGATCGGATTGCATCGCCGTTATTGTAACGGCTTGGTGTCGGCAGCAAATTGCCTTCTGAGGGCAATAATCGCCGTTTAGGGAATTATTCTGCTATTAATGTGCGGATTGATAGTATTTAATTGCTGACAATGAACGACACACGCAACACCATTGACCTCGACCGCTTCGATCGCCGTATTCTCGAGATCCTCCAACAGGACGGACGGATCAGCAATCAGGCGCTGGCCGAGCAGGTCAATCTGTCGCCCTCGCCGTGCCTGCGCCGCGTGCGTGCGCTCGAGGCGGCCGGGCTGATTACCGGCTATCGGGCGCTGGTGGACGCGCGTGCGCTGGGCTACGGGCTGACCGCGCTGCTGCTGATCTCGATGGATGCACACACGCCGGAACGCTTCGCCCATTTCGAGGCGCGGGTCGCCGAACTGCCCGAAGTCCAGGAATGCATACTGATCACCGGCCAGGAGGCCGATTATCAACTGCGCATTGCCGTGGTCGACATGGATGACTATCAGCGCCTGCTGTTGCAGCACATCACCCGTATCGCGGGCGTCTCCGGTGTGCATTCAAGTTTCGTGCTGCGGCGCGTGCTCCACGACCGGGTGCTGCCGCCGCGTTAGCGTGGTCGGAGGCCGCGCGGTCAGCGGGTATCGATGAACACCAGCCCGTCGAGCAGATCCTCCAGACGGGCCATGCCGTCATCGACGTCGAACGGCGGTTTCGAGGGCTTTTCGGGGCCATAGACCCCGGGATTGGTACCGGTCACGATCAGATCGATGGCGACACACTGGTCGTCGTGCACGCCGCGATAGCTGTGCACTCGACTGTAGTGGTTCATGGCCGCGTTGTCGTGATCCATGCGGGTGAAATCGACCCCGCGCAGGCGTACGTGCTCCGCCTGTTCGCTGCCGGGGGTCGACTGGCAGACGTCGACTGCGCGGGTGTCGTCGCTGGCCCCGACGCGCAGCACCGCACGGGTGATGTCGTTGGACTCGGGCAGGGTCAGCGACAGCAACGCCGCGCCCGGAATATTCGCGGCCACATCGGGATTCCAGCGGTCGCCGAGGAAATAATCGGAGACAAACGCATGCGCGACATCGAGACGCGACGGGTAATCGAACACGATGCCGTAACGGTCATTCTCGAAGCGCGCCATGGACGACCCCGGCGCCGACGAAGGTTCGATAGGCTGGCCGCGGCCGCTGGCACAGCCGCTCAGGCCGGATACGGCGATCACTATGCCCAGGGCCAGCGCGCATGCCGGTTTCTTGTGTCGCCAGCCATTCGTCGCCGTGTCGTTCATTCGTTTTCGTTCCTGTTTATATGTGCATAGTGCAGACAATAGGCCGCTAATGCTGTATTCTGCAGCCATATTGCCCACCCATTGTCTTACGCCGGAGCCCCATGACCCAGGTCGAGGCCATGTTCGAGCGCCACGGCTCAAGATATCGCCTGCTCGTGACGCTCACCGTATTGCTCGGCCTCGTGGCGCTGGGCATGTCGATCACGATCGTCAACGTCGCTACACCTTATATCAAGGGTGCCTTCGGCATGAGCGCCGATCAGGTGCAATGGCTGTCGACCGGCTTTCTGGCCGCCACCACCGTGTCCCTGCTGATCTCGCCGTGGCTGATCTCGGCCTTCGGCCAGCGCGCGACCTATGTGGGGCTGCTGATGGTTTTCATCGCCGCGTCATTCATCGGCGGCCTGTCGACCGGCATGGGCACGCTGATCGTGGCGCGTATCCTGCAGGGCGCGATGACCGGCGTGGTGCGCCCGGTTGCACTCGAAGCACTGTTCTCGGTCTACCCGCCGCACAAGCGCGGCATGGCCACGGCCATGTACGGCATGAGCCTGGGCCTGCCGCTGACCCTGGCCAGCGTCATCGGCGGTTGGCTGGTGGAAGAATTCAGCTGGCGCTACGTGTTCTTCGTGGTGATTCCGATCTGCGTGGCCGCCATCGGCATGGGCTGGCTGTATCTGCCCACCCGTGAAGATACCGGGCCGCGTCCGTTTCTCGACTGGATCGGCGCGACCGTGCTGTTCGTGGCTATCTTCACCTTGCTCGCGGCCCTGGCCAACGGCCAGCGCTGGGGCTGGGACAACACCACGATTCTCCAGCTCGAGGCGATTTCGCTTCTGTCGACGCTGTTCTTCATCTGGTGGGAACCGCGCCAGCCGCGCCCGATCCTGGATCTACGCATCTTCGCCAACCGCGGCTTTCTGGTCGGTTCGATCGTCATGCTCATGTTCGGCGGCGCTTTCTATGGGGTGATGTATCTGCTGCCGCAGTTCATGGACGCGGTGTTGCATTACAGCCCGATCACCTCCGGCATGCTGTTCACGCCTTCGACCATCGTGCTGGCCGTGCTCGTGCCGCTGGTCGGGCAGCTCAGCGATCGTCTCAAGCCGCACTGGCTGACCCTGCCGGGCCTGGCGTTCGCGGCATGGGCCGTATTCCGGATGGCGCAGGCCGACTGGAACACCTCGTTCTCCAGTCTCGCGCTGTCGATGGCGCTGCTGAGCGTGGCCATGGCAGCGGTACCGCCGCCGACGCTGTCGCGCGCGATCAGCGCCCTGCCGGCGCATCTGATCGGCTACGGCTCCGGCGCAATCAATTTCGCCCTGCAACTGGGCGGCGCCTTCGGCACCGTGCTGCTGGTCGCCATCCTCGACCGGCATACGCTCTATCACAGCGATCATCTGACCGCGCGCCTCAATCCCGGCAACGAAATGGCCATGCAGACGATGGATCGTCTCGGCGCCATCGTTGCCCGCACCGGCACCGGCGATGTCTACCGTCAGGCCGCGGCCCAGCATGTGCTCTCCGGCATCGACCGGATCTGGGCGGTGATCTATGCCTATCAGGACGGCTTTCTGCTAGTGGCCGTCGCGCTGCTGAGCATTGCCGTGCCCTCTTACCTGCTCAGCCGCTGGGGCGAACCCGCCACCGCCGGCCGCTAAACCCGATTCCCGGACCTCATTCGCATCATGACCCATACAGACACAATCGAAACAACGACTCCGCAGCCGTCCACGCATCCCGGCAGGCGCCGGCTCAAGATCGTGGCCGCACTGGTGGTGGCCGTGATCGTGGTGGTGTGGATCGGCTTCTGGCTGTATCACCGGCTGACCCACGTCAGCGAAAACGATGCGCGCGTGGCCACCCACGAGATCACCGTGAGCAGTCGTCTCGATGGCCGGGTTGCCGGTTTCGACCTGATCCAGGGTGACCGACTGGCCGCCGGCGCCCGCGTGGCCCAGCTCTATAGCCGGCCCGACGATCTCATGCGCCAGCAACTGGCGGCCCGCGTCGAGCGCATGCAGGCCGAGCTCGATGCTCAGGCCACGCGGATCACGCTGGCCAAACGCCAGATCGCCGGCGGCACCGAGCAGACACGCGACAGTCTGCAGGCCGATATCGCGGCCATGCACGCGGCCCAGGCCAACCGGGAAAAAGCGCGTCACAACGCCAAGCGTTCGCAGGCGCTGTACCAGCAGCACGGCGTATCCCAGGAAGAGCGCGATATCGACCGCTACAACGATCAGGCCGCCGAAGCCGAATACGAACGCGCCCAACGCCAGGTCACCATGGACCGCATCGCCCTGGCCAACGCCGAGACCGGCATGCTCACCGCGCCCTCCACCACGATCGACAACCCGCAGGTACTGGAAAACGAGCGCGCCGTGATGCAGCGCCAGCTCGCCGAGGCGCAGGCCGCGCTCGCCCACCAGAACAACCGCATCGCTGATCTGACCGTCGCCGCGCCGCTGGCCGGCGTGGTCGACCAGACCTTCATCGAGCAAGGCGAGTACGTCTCCGCCGGCCAGCCGATCGTGATGATGCACGACCCGAAGGACGTCTGGATCGAGGCAAAGATGAAAGAGACCAAGATCGGCGATCTCAAGATCGGCCAGCCGGTGGCGATTCACGTCGACGCGCGCCCGGATACGACCTATCACGGCCATGTCCGCATGATCGGCCATGCCGCCACCAACCAGTTCGCGCTGCTGCCCGACCCCAATCCGTCGGGCAACTTCACCAAGATCACCCAGCGGCTGCCGGTGCGTATCGCCATCGACGACGGCCCACGTGCCGCGCTCGCGCCGGGCATGATGGTGGAGGTGGATGTAGACATCACCGCCGACGACGCGACCCTTGCGCGCAATCGCAGGAAGCATGAAAAGACCGGTTCTTCGGCGCGGTTCGGCCGGCTTGACCTGCAGACGCCGGCGCGCCAGACAGACTGAACCGGCCGGCCCGCGCCGGGTAACGTCCCGGTGCGCAGCGCGGGGCGGGCCGCGCGGCATGATGGCTTACACTATGGCCATTGATATACGGTCCGCGCGGGCCGCCGGATCGGGCTCATGGATAGCAACAACTTCTTTCACTGGATCGGCGAAAAACTGGGCGCGGCGATCCGTTTCATCGTCAATATCCTGCACTGGCTGTTCACCCATCTCTACGGCGCGATCGATAGCTTCTTCCACGGCCTGACCTCGGCGCTGGGGATCAGCACGTCGCTGTTGAGCATCGCCCTGCTGGTGATCGGCCTGGCACTGCTCTATGCCGCGCTGCGTGCGCTCATGCGGCGGGCCTGGGTCGGTGGCGTCGTCTGGGCGGTACTGGGGCTGATCCTGCTGAGCTGGCTGATTCACTAGCGCGTGTTGCGGACGGCTGGCATCAACACGGCGCTCATCCGCTCGCGCGACGCGCCACCGGCGCGGCCACGAAACGCTCGCTGACCACGCGATTACGGCCACGCGCCTTGCCTTCATAGAGCAGGCGATCGGCCTTGCCGAGCACATCCTTGAGGCTCACCAGCCCGTCACTGCTGCTGACATGGCACACCCCGACGCTGGCCGTCACCCAGGGCGCCACGGTGGATGCCGCGTGCGGAATCTGGTTCTGCTCGACGGCAGCGCGGGTCTGTTCGGCGAGGGTGGTAAGCTCCAACGCGTTGCCATCCATCCACAGCAGTACGAATTCCTCACCGCCGAATCGTCCACAGACATCCAGAGGGCGACGGGTCGATGAATCGAGGGTATAGGCAACCTCGGAAAGCGCCACGTCGCCGGCTTGATGGCCGTAGTAATCGTTGTAGGCGCCAAAGGCGTCGATATCGATCATCGCAATCGCGTAATCGATCTTTTCGCGATAGGCATGCGCAATTGATTTCTCCAGGGCGTCTTCAAGCGCCTGCCGGTTAAGCAGGCCGGTGAGGCTGTCGAGACGCGACATGTAGCGCAGCAACGTGCCATTGAGCCAGGTCCAGCGAATGAAATACTCCGACGAATAACCGCCCATCACGCCGATGGTGAGCAGCAGCGAGGCCGCGAACAGGTGGTAATACGCGTTCGCCCCGGCATCCACGAACAGTAGCTCGGTAGCCACCGCCGCCGCGGTGGCGACAATCGCAGCCGGCAGCATCAACCAGAAGCGAATACGTGCCAGCGAAAACATGGCCACGATCGTTACGCCCACCATTTCGGCCGGCACGTCGAAGCCGTGATGTGACGCGACCACGCGCTGGCCCATCATGCCCACGTTCATGCCGACAAACATGAGCAGCATGACCCCTTCGATATAACGCGAATAGGGCCAGCGCCAGCAGAAAAAACCGCAGAACACGACGACTGGCATCATCACGCCCAGCTCCAGCAGGCGCGTCGGCCGGACCAGTTCGCCGGGCACACCGAGCAGCGCTTGATCAATCAGGATGATCACGAGGATGCCGACGAACGACACGGTGATCAGGCTGGCCCGACTCAGCCGCCCGGAAACACGCAGATAACGACAGAAATCCGATTCCAGCGCGTTGCCGAAACGCAATGCACGAAAACCGCGCCGAATCTGCGCCTGCAGCAGCCGTGTCGGCCGGATACGTGGCCCAATGCCATCCTGCATCCCCGGGGCGGCGCTCAGGCTATATATATCGGTCGGCGAAGATTTCATGAAAACGGCGTTTTCCGGACTCCACTGGATCGCGCGTGATTAATTCGGCCGCAATTGTCGGAATATAACAATGATTACCGGCAGTTTCTGTTTCATCTTCAACAGACTCATCAGTGAGAACAATACGACGTGGTAGATAACACGACTTTCATCCAGGGCGGCGGCCGAGGCCTTGGGCTTGCGTTCGTCGACTGCCTGCTGGCCGCGGATACCGACAACCGGGTCATCGCCAGCACTCGCGACCCCCACGCCTCGCCGGGCCTGCACAGGCTGCGCGAGACCTATGGCCGCGACCGTCTGCAACTCGTCGCCCTCGATATCGGCGATGAGAACAGCGTTCGCACCACCCGCCAGCAAACCGCGGACCTCACCGACCGGCTGGATCTGATGATCAGCTGCGCCGGCCTGCTGCACGACGACCACGGTCTGTGGCCCGAGAAGCAGCTCGCCGACATCGACGCCGACAACCTGGCTCGCAGCTTTGCCGTGAACGCCACCGGCCCGCTGCTGATGATCAAACATTTCCATGATCTGCTCTCCCACGGGGAACGCGCCGTGATCGCCAGCCTGTCCGCCCGGGTCGGCTCGATATCGGACAACCGCCTCGGCGGCTGGTATGCCTATCGTGCCGCCAAGGCCGCCCAGAACCAGTTCACGCGTACTGCCGCCATCGAACTCCGACGCAAATCCAGGGCGCTGATCTGCGTGGGTCTGCATCCGGGTACGGTCGATACCGGCCTGTCCGAGCCGTTCCAGCGACGGGTACCCGACAAACAGCTGCAAAGCGCCGAGCAGGCCGCCCGCCATCTACTCGACGTTATCGGCCAACTGTCGCCGCAGGACAGTGGCCATCTGTTCGACTGGGCGGGCAGCAAGATCGAGCCTTAGACCGGCGAGCATGGCATCCGCCGATAGCGGTGGCCGTATGGGAAGACATTGATCCACAGATGACGCAGATGGACATGGATGGAATCGGCGATGTCCCCAGGCGTATCGAGCAGTGCGGACTTGCCTGGGCCGACTCGGGAAGGCGTGCGCTGATATTTTTGGTTGATACCGATGCGTTCCCGGTAGACGGATCGCGCGCGGCCCTCAAACGGTCTTGTGATCTGGCTCCCCCGCAGATGAAATGCTTGCGGCGATAACTGTTCGTCCATACAGTTATCAAATGCATCGCCCGACCCACCACAAATCACGCGGCGCGCTGACCAACCCGGCCTCGCGCTTCGCCGATCGCCACGCCGTCGATTTCGACGACGGCTGGGGCAGCCTCGAAGCCGACCCGGCGGCCGAACCCGCGCGGCCCGCCACTCATCTGCACGCCGACCCGGCCCGCCGCGTGATCAGCCGCAACGACTCGCCGGACGTCCCGTTCTCGGCATCGATCAATCCCTACAAGGGCTGCAGCCATGGCTGCATCTACTGTTTTGCCCGGCCGACGCACGAATATCTCGATCATTCGGTCGGCCTGGATTTCGAAACCGAGATCTACTACAAGTCGCACGCCGCGGAGCGCTTCGAGGCCGAATTGCGCGCGCCCGGCTATCGCTGCACGCCGATCACCCTGGGCGCGAACACCGACCCCTATCAGCCGGATGAAAAACAGCTCGGCGTCACCCGTGCCCTGCTGGCGGTTGCCGATCGCTTCAATCAGCCGTTGTCGATCGTCACCAAGGGCGCGCTGATCACACGTGATCTGGATATTCTGACCCGCCTGGCCGAGCGCAATCTGGTTAGCGTCTATATGAGCGTCACCAGCCTGGACAACGCCATCAAGCGCACTCTGGAGCCGCGCGCCGCCAGCCCGACGCAGCGGCTGCGCGCGATCACTGCCCTGCACGACGCCGGCGTGCCGGTCGGCGCTTTGGTAGCGCCCATCATCCCCATGATCACCGATCACGAACTGGAAACACTGGTCGAGCGGGTTGCCGCCGCGGGCGCAGAAAGCGCGGGCTACGTCATGCTGCGGCTACCGCACGGCATCAAGCATCTGTTCCGCGAATGGCTGGCCGAGCACTATCCACAGCGCGCCGAGCACGTCATGAGCCTGATCAACCAGATGCACGGCGGGCGCGACTACGATTCGGCGTGGCGCACGCGCATGACCGGCACCGGCGTCTATGCCGAGCTGATCGCACGGCGCTTCCGGCTGGCCTGCCGGCGCGCGGGCCTGGCCGAGCGCTCGGGTTCGCGGCGGCGTTTTGCTCTCGACACCGCGTGTTTTTCGGTGCCGCCCGCCCCGGGCGAACAGCACACGCTGGATCTGGGCTAGTCCGGTATCGAAGGCGCATCCGCAGCGTGGGCCAGCCGCGCAATCCGCGTCACGAACAACGGCAGCAGGCGTGGCGGCAGATCGTGACCCATGCCATCGATCTCTTCATAGTCGGCGTTGGCCAGACAGTCGGCGGTATCGCGTCCGTGCCTGACCGGAATCAGCGGGTCGGCCTTGCCGTGGATCACCAGGGCCGGACAGGTAATGCCCCCGAGCAGGTCAACGCGTGACGGTGCGGCCATCACCGCGAGCATCTGTCGGCGCGTACCCGGCGGGTAATAACTACGCCGGACGTTACGCCGGATCTCGCTCATCCAGTCCTCGAGGCTGCGCCCGTACTGTGGACTGCCGATCATGCGCATGGTCTGGGCCATATGCCGGGTCACGGTCTCCAGCCGATTGTTCTTCGGAGGCTTGCCCAGCCGCATGAGGACCTTGAGCTTGCCACGCGGCAGCCCGCGCGCGCCGGATGACGACATGATCGAGGTCAGCGTACGTGTGCGCTCGGGATAGAGCGCGGCGACCAGCTGGGCGATCATGCCCCCCATCGATGCACCCACCAGATGCGCGCGCCGGATACCCAGCGCGTCCATGAGCCCGACCGTATCCGCTGCCATGTCCTCGAGCGTGTACGGCGCCTCGATGGTGCGATTGAGCACGGACTTGAAAAAAGCCTGGCGCGGGCCGTCATAGGCCTGCGCGCTACGCATTTTGGTGGACAGGCCGATATCCCGATTATCGAAACGAATCACCCGCAGCCCGGTATCCGCCAGCGCGCGACAGAACGCGTCGGGCCAGCCGGTCAGCTGGGTGCCCAGCCCCATGATCAGCAACAGTGCCGGATCGTCGTCATGCCCGAATTGTTCATAGGCCAATTCCAGACCGTTGGCCTCGACCCGGTCACGGATGTCGGCGCCGTCCAGATCGGGCGCCAGATAATCTGCCATGCAATACGTCCCCTCGTGCCGTTCAGCCGCGCGACATGTCGCAGCGCTAGGATTGGCTCAGTTTGAAACCTGTGCCAAATTCTTGCACGGACGACTCTGCGAACGGAGTGAATCGATGAGCCTACTGGAACGACTCGCCGACGCCCATATCGAAGCCGCGGCCGAGCGCGGCGAATTCGACAATCTGCCCGGCGCCGGCAAGCCGTTGCCACCGGACGACGCCCAGCATGTGCCCGCGGAACTGCGCGCCGGCTACCGCCTGCTCAAGAATGCCGGCTTCGTGCCGCCCGAGATCCAAACGCGTCGCGATATCCGCGATATAGAGGATCTGCTTACCGCTGCGCAACCACGCAGCGCGGAATCCGAACGGCTGACCCGCAGACTGCGTTGGCTGGAGACCCGTCTGCGCGCCAGCCGCCAGGGTCGCGCGCTATTGCGCAACAGCGAATACGGACAGGCGATCCGCGGCCGGCTTGCGGCCCGCAATATCGGAGACGACTCATGAGCGGGCTGGTACTGCGCGCCGCCACCACCCCGACCGAACATGCCCGGCTGAGCGAACTCGCGCACGCCATCTGGCATGAACACTATCCCGGCATCATCAGCGTCGCGCAGATCGATTACATGCTCGCCCACGGCTACAGCGCCGCGACCCTGGCCGCCGAGCAGGACGCCGGCACCCGCTTCGTGCTCGCCTATCTGGAAAACACCCCAATCGGCCTGGCCGCCACCACGCCGGTCGGCCCCGAGGCGTGGCTCGACAAGCTCTATGTGCATGCCTGCGCGCGCGGCGAGGGTGTGGCCCGCGCCCTGTGCCAGGACGCGATGGGCTTTGCCCGTTGCAGCAATGCCCGGCAACTGCGTCTGCGCGTGAACCGCGACAATCAGCAGGCAATCGCCGCCTACGAGCGCCTGGGTTTCGTCATAGACACGCAGGACATCAAGGACATCGGCAACGGCTATGTCATGGACGACTACCTGATGAGCACCGCGCTACAGCTACCCCGCGCCGGCACCGGCTAAGCGCCGCTTTAAGCCAGCGCGCTGGCCGCCGTCCTAACCACCGCCCTGGCCAACCGGCGCGGACGCCGGTGCTCGAGAGGGCGTATCTGCTGCCGGCTTTGGCTTGACCACCTGCGGGGTCAGATTGTCGTCGAGCAGAAAGCCGGCGACCCAGCTCTCCCCGGGCTGGCCGGGCAGCTCGATACGCTGCCAGTCGCCGCGCGTTTCCAGTACACGGACGATGTCATTGCGGCGCAGCTGGGTCTCGATCGGCGCGCGTTTGGAGGGCCATTCGCGCACATTCAGCCCCTGCACCTTCACCCGCATCGGCGTGCCCCGCATCGCAGCCTGCAACGACCCCGTCGTGTCACCGCCGATGGTCGCCAGCCAGCCTGAGTTTCGCAGCAGCCGGGTGGTGTGTGGCGGCGCCGCTTGCCGCGTGGTCGTCAGGCGCGGCGGCGCGTCCGCGTCCGCGCGCAGCTGCGGCGATGTCGCGGCCGGCGTCATGATCGGCCCCTGCGCAAGCGTCGCCAGCGCGACCCGCGACCCCCCGGGCTCGGGCAGCCCGCGCAACAACCGGCGCGCGACCCAGCCGACGGTGTCGTTGTCGACACGCCAGACCTGGGCCCAGTCCTGCTGCTGGGCAAACACGCGTAATGGCGTGCTGGTGAGAACGCGGCCCAGACGCTTGCCCTCGAGCGTCGGACGCGCGCGCAGGTTCGCGGTGGTGATCGCCCCTGCCTCGGGCAATGCGTCGATCAGTCGGCGCCGATCATCCGCGTTGGCGCGCTTGAGCAGAGCCACGGCCATCGCCGGTTCGCGTTGCACGCCGTCGCCCGCAAGCGTCATCAGGGCGAGGTTGTTGGCAGCGGCCGGCAGATTCCGGCGGGCGGCCTCGCCGTACCAGAACGCCGCCTGCGAGCGGTCGCGGGGCACGCCGTCGCCGGTCTCGCGCATCACTGCGAGATTGTATTGCGCCGCCGCCTGACCGCGTTCGGCGCTCATCGTGTACCAGTGCTGGGCGGCCAAGGGGTCGCGGGCAACGCCCAGGCCGTTGGCATACAGCAGCCCGAGGCCGAACAGGGCGCCGGCGTCGCCGGCCCTGGCGGCCGGCTGCCAGGCGCTGCGCGCGGCCTCGTAGTCGCCGCGTGCAAACGCCGCCCGGGCCGCATCGTCCTCGGCGGCGACCGCCGGCGCGATCCCTGCTATCGCCACGATCAGAGCAACGATAAACCAGCCGACACGACGCACGCTCACGTCGGCCACGTACGGTGGCGCGCTGCTTTCCACGGTCGCGGGGCGCGCGTGATCATTGCAGGCATCGGGCCGCCACCGCTCAGCTGCGCGAGCGCGCGTAGCCGATACGGCCCAGCTGTTCCTCGATATCCGTCAGAATCGCCGGGTCGTCGATGGTGGCCGGTGTGGTCCAGTCCTTGCCGTCGGCGATCTCGCGCAGGGTCGCCCGTACCACCTTGCCCGAGCGCGTCTTGGGCAGCCGCTCCACGATGGTGGCCTTGCGAAATGCCGCCACCGGACCGATGCGCTCGCGTACCAGGGCAATCAGCGCGGCGATCACGTCGTCGTTGCTCCGGGTCACGCCGGACTTGAGCACCACCATGGCCACCGGCAGCTGGCCCTTGTCGGCGTCGAAGGCGCCGACCACGGCGGCCTCGGCGACATCGGGATGGGCGGCGATCACTTCCTCGATCATGCCGGTGGACAGGCGATGACCGGCGACGTTGATGATGTCGTCCACCCGACTCATCACCCACAGATTGCCATCGGCATCGAAATAGCCGGCATCGCCCGAGCGGTAGTAGCCCGGAAAATCCTCGAGATAGGAGCTCTTGTAGCGCGCATCGTTCTGCCAGAGGGTCGGGAAACACCCCGGCGGCAACGGCAACTTCACGCAGATATCGCCCATCTCGCCGTTGACGACTTCCGCGCCGTCGGGCCCGAGCACGTGGGTGTCGTAGCCTGGCACCGGGCGCCCCGCCGACCCCAGCGGCACGTCCAGCTGTTCGATGCCCAGCGGATTGGCGGCCATCGGCCAGGCGGTCTCGGTCTGCCACCAGTGGTCGACCACCGGCACGTTAAGATGCGTGCCCGCCCAGACCGCGGTATCCGGATCGCAGTGCTCGCCGGCCAGAAACAGTGCCCGCAGGCTGGAGACGTCGTACTGCTTCGCCAGCTCGCCCTGCGGATCGACCTTCTTGACCGCGCGAAACGCGGTCGGCGCGGTGAAGAAGACATTGACCTTGTGTTCGGCGATCACGCGCCAGAACGCGCCCGCGTCCGGCGTGCCCACCGGCTTGCCCTCGTAGAGCACCGAGGTGCAGCCGAGCAGCAGCGGTGCATAGACACAGTAGGAATGACCCACCACCCAGCCGACATCCGAGGCGGTCCAGAACACATCGTCGGGGGCCACGCCGTAGACGGCTTTCATCGAGTAATGCATGGCCACGGCGTGGCCGCCGTTGTCGCGTACCACACCCTTGGGTTTGCCGGTGGTGCCGGAGGTATAGAGCACATAGAGCGGGTCGGTGGCGGCCAGCGGTACGCAGTCGGCCGGCGTCGCGTCGGCAAGCGCCGCCTGCCAGTCCACGTCCCGCCCTTCGATCAGA
Source organism: Salinisphaera aquimarina (assembly GCF_042643355.1). Lineage (NCBI taxonomy): Bacteria > Pseudomonadati > Pseudomonadota > Gammaproteobacteria > Salinisphaerales > Salinisphaeraceae > Salinisphaera > Salinisphaera aquimarina. The sequence continues at coordinate 1,076,438 of NZ_JBHRSS010000003.1, read as the reverse complement.
TCACAGGTGAGCGTATCGCGCTGGAAGATCACACAGCGCTCGACCTTGTGCTCGGCCAGTTCGATACCGCTATCGAGCAACGGCTTGTATTCGACGGTGCGCGTGGGCTCGATGCCACAGGAGGCAGACAGCACCAGCTTGGGCGTGGCGTCGTCGATACGCTTGGCCAGCTCGGCGCCGGCGAAGCCACCGAAGACCACCGAATGCACCGCGCCGATACGCGCGCAGGCGAGCATGGCGATCACCGCTTCCGGGATCATCGGCATATAGATGATTACGCGATCACCTTTGTCCACGCCCTGGTCGCGGATCACGCCCGCGAACCGGGCCACGGCATCGCGCAACTGCGCGTAGGTATAGCGCTGCTGGCTGTCGGTGACCGGGCTGTCGTGGATAAGCGCGACCACGTCGCCGCGTCCGGCGTCGACATGCCGGTCCAGGCAGTTGTCGCAGGTGTTGAGCTCGCCGTCGGCAAACCAGCGGTAGAACGGCACATTGCTGTCGTCGATGATCTGCGTGGGCTCGCGGCTCCAGCGAATCGCTTGCGCCGCCTCGCCCCAGAATTTCTCCGGGTTGTCGCGGGCGGCGTCGAACTGAGCTTGGTATTCGTTGTTATTGCGCATCGTCTCTCCTCAACTCGCAATTATTTTCAGTACGTCAGCATTGCACGCTCAGGGTAAGTCGGAAATCGACCACGTCCAGATCGATCAAAGTCCCATGCGGACAAACGCGACGTACGCCGGGTCAACCCGCGCTATACGCCCGCCTGTTTTCTGCACGCTGCCCGGGCCGTATCCAGCAGCGAGCGCATTCGACGCGCCCCGACCCGGTACGCCGAACCGGGTCGGGCCACGGGATGGCCGCGCCTACGGCACCTTGCGCGGCGCGGGGCCGATATATTCGGCGCTGGGACGGATGATGCGGTTGTCCGCGCGCTGCTCGAAGACATGCGCGGCCCAGCCCGACAGGCGGCTCATCACGAAGATCGGCGTGAACAGCTTCGTGGGGATGTCCATGAAGTGATAGGCCGAGGCATGGAAGAAGTCGGCGTTGCAGAACAGCTTCTTCTCGCGCCACATGACTTCCTCGCAGCGCACCGAGATCGGGTACAGCGTGGTGTCGCCAACGTCTTCGGCGAGTTTCTCCGACCACTGCTTGATGATGCCGTTGCGCGGATCGGACTCGCGATAGATCGCATGGCCGAAGCCCATGATCTTGTCCTTGCGCTCGAGCATGCCCAGCATCTTCTGCTCGGCGTCGTCGGGGTCCGAGAACTGTTGGATCATCGCCATCGCCGCCTCGTTGGCGCCGCCGTGCAGCGGGCCACGCAGGGTGCCGATAGCGCCGGTGATGCAGCTGTGGATATCGCTCAGCGTCGAGGCGCACACCCGGGCGTTGAACGTCGAGGCATTGAATTCGTGCTCGGCGTACAGGATCAGCGAGGTGTTCATCGCCGCGGCATGCAGGGCGCTGGCCGGCTTGCCGTGCAGCATATGCAGGAAATGACCGCCCACCGACTCGGCTTCGGTCTCGGTGTCGATACGTTCGCCGTCGTGGCTGTAGCGATACCAGTAGCAGACGATGCCGGGAAAGGCCGCCATCATGCGGTCGGTCTTGTCCTGCTGTTCGTCGAAGCTCGCCTCGCCTTCCAGATTTCCGAGCATCGAACAGCCGGTACGCATGACGTCCATGGGATGGGCGTCCTTGGGAATACGCTCTAGCACTTCCTTGAGCGCCGAGGGCAGCGCACGCAGGCTCTGCAGCTTGGTCTTGTAGGCCGCCAGTTCCTTGGCATCCGGCAGTTCGCCCTTGAGCAGCAGATACGCCACCGCCTCGAACTCGCATTTGTCGGCGAGATCCTGGATGTCGTAGCCGCGGTAGGTCAGGCCGGAGCCGCTCTGGCCCACGGTGGACAGCGAGGTACGGCCCGCGACCTGGCCACGCAGCCCGGCGGTATTGGGTTTCTTCTCGGTCATGACGACTCCTCAGTCGGTATCGGTAGTCAAAAGTTTTCTTTGTTCAGGATGGCGAAGCCGGCCCGCGCAGCACAACGCTGCTGACGCGCGTCTGTTGTGCGTGCATCGAACACGACAACTGCAGGGTTTTACGCAGCTTTGCATAGTTGTCCTCTTGCACGCTGCCCCCGTGGCGATCGCGGGCGCACGACGCCTGTGCCCAACCGGTTCTCATGAGACGTTGGACACGGCCGGATGCGCGCTCTCGGCCTCGATATTGCGGCGCGCCCGGCTGATATGCCGGCGCATGAGCAATTCCGCGAGTTCGCCGTCGCGCGCCTCGATCGCCTCGACGATCTGGCGATGTTCCTGCAACGCCTTGCGCGGGCGTTTGGCGACGCTGCTGAACTGATAGCGCGACATGCGGATCAGGTAGTAGAGCTCGCCGATGAGTGTCTCGACCAGCGCCGGATTGTGGCTGCCCTGAATGATGCGGTAGTGGAAATCGAGATCGCCTTCGCGCTGGAAATAGGCGATGTCTTCCTTGAGATCCTGCTGCTGCTCGTGCTGTTCCAGCAGCGCGTGGAGCATGGCAATTTCGGCATCGCTCATCGCCGTCGCCGCAGTGCGTGCGGCCATGCCTTCCAGGGCTTCACGCACGAAATACAGATGCGCTAGCCGTTGCGGGTCGAGCGAGGTGACACGCGTACCCACATGCACCTTGCGCTCGAGCAGCTTGCGCGACTCCAGCCGGCGGATGACCTCACGCATGGGCCCGCGGCTGACGCCATAGCGCGCCGCCAGCTCCGACTCGCCCAGTTTGGTGCCCGGCGCGATCACGCCGCGCACGATATCGTCCTGCAGACGGGCCAGCGCACGATCGGCGAGCGTGCGTGGCGGGTCGGGACTCTGCGCGGTAGGCTCTGGCATCATTGTCGACAATGAATCGTATTTTGATGTTCAAACGATATGAAAACTTTACCCAAGAATAAGATTGTCTACAATGGCGTCATTCGACACGGCCGGGCCCGAGTCGCCCCCGGCTGCGAGGCCATCACGCCTCTATTAATGGCCGCCGTGCTTTTCTATTCATCACCGCCGAGGAACCGTCATGTCTGATTCTGCCGCTTCACGCCGCGCCGCCTTTCGCACCCAGGTCGCCAGCCGCCAGGCCCTGCTGCTGGCCGGAGCCTTCAACGCGATGAGCGCCCGAGTCATCGAGGACTCGGGCTTCGAGGCGGTGTACCTGACCGGCGCCGGCGTCACCAACATGTCGTTCGCCCTGCCCGACCTGAGTTTCGTCGGTCTGCACGAAATGAGCGAGCAGACCGCGCGGGTGCGCGACGCCGTGTCGCTGCCGCTGATCGTCGATGCCGACACCGGTTTCGGCAACGCGCTCAACGTGCGCCAGACCGTGCGCACGCTCGAACGCTGCGGCGCCGACGCGATTCAGCTCGAAGATCAGGTGCTGCCCAAGAAATGCGGCCATTTCGAAGGCAAGCAGGTGATCAGTGCCGCTGAAATGGTCGGCAAGGTCCGCGCCGCAGTGGATGCGCGTAGCGACGACAACTTCCAGATCATCGCGCGCACCGACGCCGCCGCGGTACACGGCATCGAGGACGCCATCGAACGCGCCCATCGCTACGCCGAGGCCGGCGCCGACATTTTGTTCATCGAGGCCACCGAAACCCGGGCCGATATCGAACGTCTGCCGGCGCTGTTCGACACGCCCCAGATCATCAACGTGGTGATCGGCGGCAAGACGCCGACGCTGGCACAGTCGGAACTGTCCGAACTCGGTTATGGCCTGACGCTGTACGCCAACGCGGCGTTGCAGAGCGCGGTATGCGGCATGCAGCGGGCGCTATCAAGGCTGCGCGAGGACGGCAAGCTGGACGAGGATCCGGAACTGGTCATCCCGTTCGCGGAGCGTCAGCGCCTGGTCAACAAGCCGCTGTTCGACCGGCTGTCGCTCGAATACGGCGACGCCAAGGACTGAAGCACGCCGACCGCAACCGACCGCCGCTGATCCGGCGCGCAGCGACTCGGCCCCGCGCAATCGGCGGGGACGAGTGCGCTGTGTGGCCGGTTCGCTCGGCGCTTGCGCTCGAACCGGCGCCGCGGGCCTGTGTCCGCAGGCGGGCCGGCATTCGGGTTTTCAGGGCGGCATACGAACTCAGTGTTTCCTCAAGCCCCTCGAATCAGCTAGATTGCGGCCATGCCCTTTCGTTTCCGCGTGTCCGTTTCGCGAGCCGTCGCGCTACGCGCCTCGGCCGGCCTGCTGCTGTGCCTGATCGCGGCCGGTCTCGCCGGCTGCGACACCCCCTGGAACAGCCCGTATCCGGACAGCTCGGCCGACGCGGACACGCTCTATCGCTCGTTCTCCGAGCCGCCGCGCCATCTCGATCCGGCCCGCTCCTATGCCAGCGACGAGGCAACGTTCACCGAACAGGTCTATGAACCGCCGCTGCAGTATCACTATCTCAAGCGCCCGTACACGCTGATTCCACGTTCGGCCGTGGCCGTGCCCGAGCCCCAGTTCCTGGATGCCGACGGCCGACCGCTGCCGCCCGACACGCCGCCCGATCAGGTGGCGACCAGCGTCTATACCGTGGCCATCCAGCCCGGCATTCGTTATCAGCCGCATCCGGCGTTTGCCCGCAAGGCCGACGGCAGCCTGCGCTACGACCACCTCACGCCAGCCGATCTGGACGGCATCGACTCGCCCGCGGATTTCGAGCATCAGGGCAGCCGCACGCTGCGCGCCGGTGATTTCGTCCACGAAATAAAGCGACTGGCCAGCCCCGAGGTGAATTCACCCATCCTCGGCGTGATGACCGAGCATATCGAGGGCCTGGCCGATTACGCCGAGCGGCTGCGCAAGATCAAGGCCGAACTGCCGGCCGACAAGCATCTGGATCTGACCCGCTACGATTTTGCCGGCGCCAGTATCGTCGACGATCTGCATTTCCAGATTCGCGTGAAGGGCGTCTATCCACAGCTGCGCTACTGGCTGGCGATGCCGTTCTTCGCGCCGGTGCCGCCCGAGGTCACGCGTTTCTACAACCAGGCCGCGCTCACCGCGAAGAACATCAGCATCGATACCTTCCCCGTCGGCACCGGGCCGTACATGCTCACAGAGAACAACCCGAACCGGCGCATGGTGCTCGAGGCCAATCCCAATTTTCACGGCGAGACCTATCCCAGCGAAGGTGAACCCGGCGACCGCGCCGCCGGTCTGCTAGAGGACGCCGGCAAGCCGCTGCCTTTCATCAAGACAGTGGTGTTTTCGCTGGAGAAGGAATTCATCCCCTACTGGAACAAGTTCCTGCAGGGCTATTACGACAGCTCCGGCATCTCTTCGGACGCCTTCGGCCAGGCCATTCGTATCGACAGCGACGGCGAGCCGCATCTGACCGAGACCATGGCCGCGCACGACATGCGCCTGGCCACCACGGTGATGCCGGCGATCTATTATCTGGGCTTCAACATGCGCGACGATGTCGTCGGCGGCCTGGACGAGAAACACCGCAAGCTGCGCCAGGCAATCTCCATCGCGATCGATTACGACGCTTATGTGGCGATCTTCCTCAACGGCCGCGGCATCGTGGCCCAGAGCCCGCTACCGCCGGGCATCGAAGGGGCGCGCGAGGGCGAAGCCGGCACCAACCCCGTGGTCTACGACTGGAACAACGGCGCGCGCCAGCGCAAGTCCATCTCCACCGCCCGCAAACTGCTGGCCGAGGCCGGCTATCCAAACGGCGTGAGTCGCGATTCCGGCCGGCCGTTGCTGCTGCATCTGGACACGCCCGCAAGCGGGCCCGAGTTCAAGTCGCAGATGGACTGGATGCGCCAGCAGTTCGACAAGCTCGGCGTCCAACTGGTGGTGCGGGCGACCACCTGGAGCCGATTCCAGCAGAAGACCGCGGATGGCAACGTGCAGATGTACTTCGGCTCCGGCTGGCTGGCCGACTACCCCGATCCCGAGAACTTCCTGTTCCTGCTCTACGGGCCCAACAATGCCGCCGACGAGCACGGCCAGAACATCGCCAATTATGAGAATCCGCAGTTCGACGCCCTGTTCCGCAAGATGCGCGATATGGACAACGGCCCCGAACGTCAGGCGATCATCGACCGGATGATCGCCATCGTGCAGAAAGACGCGCCCTGGGTCTGGGGCACGTTCCCGCGTCAATACGGCCTCTATCAGGGCTGGCTGCGCAACGCCAAGCCCAACGCCATGGCCAACAACACAGTGAAATATCTGCGCCTGGACGCCGCCACCCGCGCAGAAAAACGCCGCGAGTGGAATCAGCCGGTGCTCTGGCCGTTGATCGTGGCCGTACTCGCACTGCTGGTGCTTCTGTTACCGGCGGTCTGGATCTACCGGCGCCGTGAAAACACGCCTGTGCGCACCGGAGAGCAACGCTGATGTTCGGTTATATCGTGCGGCGCGCGCTGTATGCGATTCCGGTGCTCATCGGGGTCAACCTGATCACCTTCATGCTGTTCTTCGTGGTCAACACCCCCGACGACATTGCCCGCATGCAGCTAGGTGCCAAGCGCGTCACCCCGGAAGCGATCCAGGCCTGGAAGATCAACCACGGCTACGACCTGCCCTATCTCTACAACGCCGATGAAGACGGCATGAGCACGGTCACCGACACCCTGTTCTTCCAGAAATCGGTCAAGGTCATGGCCTTCGATTTCGGTACCTCCGACGCCGGCCGCTCGATCTCCGCCGATATCCGCGAGCGCATGGGCCCGAGCCTGGCGCTGGCCCTGCCCACGCTCATCGTGGGCATGCTGGTGAACATCACCTTCGGCCTGCTGCTGGTGTTCTTCCGGGCCACCGCCATCGACTGGGGCGGGGTCGTGCTGTGCGTGGTGCTGATGTCGATCTCGTCGCTGTTCTACATCATCGCGGGCCAGTTCGTGGCCGGCAAGCTGATGAATCTGGTGCCGATTTCCGGCTTCAACGCTGGCTGGGACATGCTCAAGTTCCTGGTCCTGCCCGTCATCATCGGCATTGTCGGCGGCATCGGTGCCGGCTCGCGCTGGTATCGCACCATCTTCGTCGAGGAATTCGGCAAGGATTATGTCCGCACCGCCCGCGCCAAGGGCCTGAGCGATCTACGCATTCTGTTCGTGCACGTACTCAAGAACGGCATGATCCCCATCCTCACCGGCGTAGTCGTGCTGCTGCCGCTGCTGTTCATGGGCAGCCTGATCATGGAATCCTTTTTCGGCATCCCCGGCCTGGGCAGCTACACCATCGAGGCCATCAACAACCAGGACTTCGCCATCGTCCGGGCGATGGTCTTCCTCGGCTCGGTGCTCTATATCCTCGGCCTGCTGCTGACCGATATCAGCTATACGCTGTTCGATCCGCGGATACGGCTGTGAGCTTTCACACGCATACTCCGAGTCTAGGTGCGCTTGTTCGCCCCGACTTGCTCCAGCCGTTCCGACAGCCATACCTTGATGATGGACTGCCGCGTGACCCCCAATCGACGCGCTTCGCGGTCCAGTTCTTCCACCATCCAGCCCGGGAAATCCACGTTCACGCGCCGCGATGCTTGATTCGGCCGGTGTGCTTTGGACAGGTCGAGATCGGCCGTAACATCCTTACCGGCCTCGATTTTTTCATCGAACGATTCAGCTTTCATACAACGCCACCTCCTCGTCGCGCGCGTCGCACCGAGATAATCCTGATGTTATCGCCCCGATGCGTGACAACCGCCGACCAGTGCTTTTGCTCAATGACACCAATCAGTAGGAACCGTGGCTCATCGATGGTCCGCGCTGGAATCTCCAACAAGTTAGGATCATTCCAAAGCGTCTGGGCACGAACAAAATCGATGCCGTGCTTGGCAAGGTTCGCTTCGCTCTTCGCGTCATCGAACTCGAAAATATATAGAAATTACACCTAAATCGACACTGCCCAGCAGCTTAACGGGCAACGAAAATCCGACCGCTAGAATCAAGGCATAGAAGAAGCTTATAAATATCGTGTACGTCCTCCTCTACACCGACGCGCTGATCTACCTGTTGCTGCTCGCAATAGCGGTGTTCATCGTGTGCGCGGCGCGCAGCAAGCCGTTGCGGGTGCCGTGGCTGCGGGTATTGTCGAAGCCCGTGGGCATGATCACGCTGGTGATTCTGCTGACGTATACGACGGTGGGCGTGCTGGACAGTGTTCATTATCGACCGACGGTGACCAACGCCGCGGGCGAAAGCCGGGTCTCGGGCGAGTTGATCAGCGTGCTGGACGCAATCGCCAAGCCGCTGATCGACAACACCGAATACACTTATTCGGCGCCGTTCGCGCTGCATCAGTTCGTGCAGCAGGTGGTCACCGAACCCGGCGGTGCCAAGGCGCAGGTCTATCCGCGGCTGGCCCATGCCGGCACGACGCTGGACGAGACCGGGCTGACGCGCGGCGAGGACATCGCCCGGCGTATCGGCGTCGGCGCGGCCGGCGGGCTGGCCGTCTGGGCAGTACTGGCGCTGTTGTTACTGCTTGCGATCTACGCACGGACACGCGAACGCATCACCCGGATCGCCGGGCGCATCGCCCGCGACGCCACGCCGCTGGCCTGGCGCGCCGCGCTGATCGCCGCCGCGGTCGTGCTCATGCTGATCGGCGCGCTTGCGGCCCTGGCCCCGCACTATCATGTGTTCGGCACCGACAAGGTTGGCCAGGACGTGTTCTATCAGTCGATCAAGAGCATCCGTACCGGACTGGCGATCGGTACCCTGACCACGCTGGTCATGCTGCCCTTCGCTCTGCTGCTGGGCACGCTGGCCGGTTATTTTCGCGGCTGGGTGGACGATCTGATCCAGTATCTCTATACGACCCTGTCGTCGATCCCCGGCGTGCTGCTGATCGCCGCCGCGGTGCTGATGATGCAGGTCTACATGGAGAACAACGCGGACTCTTTCGGTACCACCGCGGCCCGCGCTGACCTGCGCCTGCTGTTTCTGTGCCTGATTCTGGGCATCACCAGCTGGACCGGGCTGTGCCGGCTGCTGCGCGCCGAGACGCGCAAGATTTCCGAGCTGGATTACGTGGCGGCCGCACGCGGGCTGGGCACCGGGCCGCTGCGGATTCTCGCCAGGCACATGCTGCCCAACGTCATGCATATCGTGCTGATTCAGGTGGTGCTGGACTTCTCCTCGCTAGTTCTGGCGGAAGCGGTGCTTTCCTATATCGGGGTGGGCGTGGATCCGACCACGAACAGCTGGGGCAACATGATCAACAGCGCGCGTCTGGAAATGGCGCGTGATCCGGTGGTGTGGTGGCCGCTGGCCGCAGCTTTCCTGTTCATGCTGGTACTCGTGCTGGCGGCCAATCTGTTCGCCGACGTGGTGCGCGACGCATTCGATCCGCGCCTGCGCGGCGACGATGGCGGCCGTGCGGTCGAATCGGCCGCGCCGGCCGAACCCGCGGGCGGAGCGCATTGATGACCCAGGCACGGCCGTTGCTGGAAGTCACCTCGCTGTGCACGTATCTGGATACGCCGCAGGGCCTGCTGCGCGCGGTGGACGACGTGAGCTTTTCCATCGCCGCCGGCGAAACGCTGGCGCTGCTGGGCGAGTCCGGCTGCGGCAAGTCGATGACCGCGCTGTCGTTGATGGGCCTGGCGCCGCGCCCGGCCACGCGCGTTCTCGACGGGCGCGTAGCGCTGGCTGGGAGCGATCTGCTGGCGCTGTCCGAACGCGAACTGCGCGCGGTGCGCGGCAAGCGTATCGGCATGGTCTTCCAGGAGCCGATGAGCGCGCTCAATCCGGTGCTCACCGTCGGCCAGCAGATCGGCGAGGCGCTGTCGGCGCATCTGGGCCTGCGCGGCAAGGCGATCCGCGAACGCGGGCTGGCGCTGCTCGAAGAAGTCGGCATGCCCGAACCCGCGCGCCGCTGGGATGCCTATCCGCATCAGCTCTCCGGCGGTCTGAAACAGCGTGTGGTGATCGCCATCGCCTTGGCTGGCGAACCGGAACTGCTGATCGCCGACGAGCCGACCACGGCACTCGACGTGACCATCCAGGCCCAGATTCTGGCCCTGCTCGCCCGTCTGCAGCGCGAGCGCGGCATGGCGCTGCTGCTGATCACCCATGATCTGGCGGTGGTCAACGAGGTCGCCGATCGCGTGGCGGTGATGTACGCCGGGCATATCGTCGAACTGGCCGATCGCGACACGCTGTTTGCCGCGCCGCGTCACCCCTATACCCGCAAGCTGTTCGCCTCGCTGCCCGGCGCGGCGCAACGTGGTCAGCAGCTGGCCGCGATCGCCGGCACCGTGCCGCCGCTGACCGCGACCATGCCGGCCTGCCGCTTTGCCGATCGCTGCGAACACGCCTGGGCGGCCTGTTTCGAGACGCCGCCGACCTGGTCGCGCGATCACGGCTCCGCCGTGCGTTGTCATCTCTATGACGCCAGTCACAAGGGCGAACCGTTGTCCGCCGAGCCGCCGGTAGCCCAGGCACAGCGGGATCAGGCGCGGCCCGACACGAGCGCGGATGCGCCGCTGCTGGACGCGCGTGACGTGGCCGTGCATTTCCCGATCACCAAGGGCCTGTTCAAACGCACGGTCGGCTACGTGAAAGCGGTCGATGGCGTATCGCTCACGCTGAAAGCCGGACGCACGCTCGCGCTGGTCGGCGAATCCGGCTGCGGCAAGACCACACTCGGGCGTGCTCTCGCCCGTCTGCTCGACCCCACCGCCGGCCGCGTCGACTTCGGCGGCCGCGATCTGGCCCGGCTGTCCGGCGGCGAACTGCGACGGGCGCGCCGCCAGCTGCAGATGATCTTCCAGGATCCGTTCTCATCCATGAACCCGCGCATGCTGGTGGGCGAGATCCTGGCCGAGGGCCTGGTGGCCCAGCGGATCGGCAAGAACGCGGCCGAACGCCGTGCGCGCGCCGCCGGGCTGCTCGCCGATGTCGGTATGCCGGAGGCCGCACTCGACCGCTATCCGCACGAATTCTCCGGCGGCCAGCGCCAGCGCATCTGCATCGCCCGGGCGCTGGCGCTCGAACCCCAGCTATTGGTCTGCGACGAACCCACCAGCGCGCTCGATGTGTCCGTACAGGCACAGGTGCTCAACCTGCTCAAGCGCCTGCAGGCCGAGCGCGACCTGGCTTATCTGTTCATCACCCACGACATGGCCGTGGTGTCGTATCTGGCCGACGATATCGCGGTGATGTATCTCGGCCGTATCGTCGAGTCCGGCCCGGCCGAAAAATTACTGCGCGAGCCCAAGCATCCCTACACCCAGGCGCTGCTCTCGGCCATGCCGAGCGTGACCGCCCGCGAAGGCGAACGCATACGCCTGGAAGGCGACCTGCCCTCACCGGCCAACCCGCCGGCCGGCTGTCATTTCCACCCGCGCTGCCCGCACGTGATGGATCGTTGCAAACACGAAGACCCGGCCGCACGTGAATTCGGCGACGGGCATAAGGCGCGGTGTTTTCTTTATTGACGCAGCGCGCCCAGCGCATTCGAAAACGCTGCCAGCGCATCGTCGGAGAACAGCACAAAGCGCACGAGACCGACACGCGTGCCCTTGGCCGCGCACTCAGCCACCGTGGTAAGCGCAATCCCCGCAGCCTCCTCCAGTGGGTAGCCATAGACGCCGCAGGAAATCGCCGGAAAGGCGATCGACTCGGCGCTGGCTTCGACCGCCAGCCCCATCGCCTCGCGATAACAACTGGCGAGCTGTTCGGCGACCGGCTGGCTTTGACTGTAGACCGGGCCGACGCAGTGGATGACGTGATCGTTGGGCAGATCGAAAGCCGGCGTGATCACGGCCTCGCCGGCCTCGATCGGCCCGAGCGCGCGGCTGGCCTCGACCAGGCGCGGGCCGGCCGCGCGGTTGATGGCGCCATCCACACCGCCGCCGCCCTTGAGTTGCTTGTTGGCGGCATTGACGATGATGTCGATATCGCATTGGCGCGTGATATCGCCTTTCACACATTCGATATGCATGTCGTTGATCGTGCGCTGCATGGTGCGTGTCCTGCTGTAAAGTGCCCCTATTCTTCGTCATTCGACGGGCGCAGGCCCAATCGGTTCCCGCATGGTTCAACTGATCAAGTTCTGGAACAACCTGCGCAGCAGCTACTGGTTCGTGCCCACGGTGATGTCGCTCGGGGCGGCACTACTGTCGTTTGCGCTGATCGCGCTCGATCGCGTCATCGGCAACGAATGGGTGGACGCGGTGCCCTGGGTGTACCGCATCCAGGCCGACGGCGCACGCGGGCTGCTGACCACCGTCGCCGGCTCCATGATCGGCGTGGCCGGGGTGACGTTCTCGATCACCATTGCGGCCTTGTCGTACACGACTTCGACGCTGGGCCCGCGCCTGCTCACCAACTTCATGAACGACACCGGCAACCAGGTGACGCTGGGTACGTTCGTGTCGACCTTTGTCTACTGCCTGCTGTTGCTGCGCACGATCCAGGCCGGCGACGAGCCGGGGGCCCAGTTCGTGCCGCATCTGTCGATGCTGTTCGCGATGGTGATGGCGGTGGCCAGCCTCGCGGTATTGATCTATTTCATCCACCACATCACCGAATCGCTGCATGTCTCCAACGTGGTCGGCAACGTCGCCCGCGATCTGGACGCGGCCATGGACGCCTACGATGCGCGCTCGATCGAGGCCAGCGAGCAGCCGGCCGCCTATCTGCCGGCCGATTTCGCCGAGGCCGCGGTGGCGGTGCGCGCCGACGGCAACGGGTATATCCAGAATCTGGTCTACAGCTCGCTGATGCGCCAGGCGGTCGACAATGACCTGGTGCTGCGTCTGGAACGCGCGCCCGGCGATTTCGTCGGCGAAGGCCAGACCCTGCTCTGGGTCTGGCCGGCCGCACGCTTCGACGCGGACGTGGCCGCATCGCTGGCCGGCACCTACGTGCTGGGCCGACAGCGCACCCAGTCACAGGACGTGTTCTTTCTGGTCAACGAACTCGTCGAAATAGCGGCGCGTGCCCTGTCCCCCGGCATCAACGACCCCTACACCGCCATGGGCTGCCTGGACTGGCTGAGCGTGGCGCTCAACCGGCTGGCGCGGCGTGATGTCACCACCCTGCATTTCTTCGATGATGACGGCAAGCTGCGCGTCTGGGCGTCGGGCTTCAATTTCCAGGCGCTGGCCGAGGCGATCTTCGATCAGCTGCGCTCTTATTTTGCCACTGACCACAATGCCACCCTGCACATGCTGCGGCGCATCGGTGACACCGGCGAATTCCTGCACAACGGTGATCAGCGCAAACTCATGCGCGAACAGGCCGATGCGCTGCGCGAGGCCGCGATCGAAGCGATGACCAGCACCCGTGACCGCGCGGCCGTCGAGCATGCCCACCGACGCGCGCTGCGCCAGCTGACCGCGCAGAAAACCCCGGTCTGAGCCGGGCTCGCGGTGAGCGCGGGCCAGGCCAATCTTGAATAAGCGCCCCACGAACGCAATCATCGACAGGTTCTGGTTGCGCGCGTCGTAGTCGTGCGCGCCTGTTTTTCCAACGTACTCGCTGCCCATGACCCATAACTCCGTCGCCGCTACCGCCTCAACGACTGCCCCGCCGGTCGCCGAACGCCGGCGCAAGACGCAGGTCGTCCACGGCGTCACCCTGGTCGACGACTATGCGTGGCTGCGCGACGCCAACTGGCGCGAGGCGATGCACGACCCGGCGCAGCTGGGCGACGACATCCGCGCCTATCTCGACGCCGAGAATGCCTATACCGACGCCCACATGGCCGCCAGCAGCGATCTGCGCCAGCAACTGGTCGCCGAGATGCGCGCCCGTATCACAGAGCGCGACGCGAGCGTGCCCACGCCCGAGGGCGACTGGGTCTACTACGTGCGTTTCCGCGAGGCCGGCCAGCACCCGATCTTCTGCCGCGCGCCGCGCAACCACGACGGCGAAAGCGAACCCGGCGAACCGCTGCCCGAGGAACAGATCCTGCTCGACGGCGATGCAGAAGCCAGCGGCCGAGCGTATTTCGACCTCGGCGCGGTCAATCACAGCCGCGATCACAAACTGCTGGCGTTCGCCCTCGACGAACGTGGCTCCGAGGCCTACACACTGCATGTGCGCGACATCGCCACCGGCAATGAAATCCAGCCGCCGATCAGCAACACCACCGGCAACCTGCTCTGGTCCACCGACAGCGCCACGCTGTTCTACACCACGCTGGATGACAATCACCGGCCGTGCAAGGTCTGGCGGCTGCCGCTGGGCGCCGACCCAGCCACCGCGGAACTGGTTTATACAGAAGCCGACGCCGGCTTTTTCGTCTCCGTGGCCACGACCCAGAGCGAACGCTTCATCCTGATCAACGCACACGATCACGCCACCAGTGAAACCCGCTTCATCCACGCCGACACACCCTGGGAAGCGCCCACGCTGATCGCCGCCCGCGATACCGGCGTCGAGTATTCGGTGGAGGACGACGGCGACGATTTCGTGCTCCTTACCAACGCCGACGGCGACGAGGACTTCAAGCTCGTGCGCACCCCGGTGGACACGCCGGATCGCAGCCACTGGCAGACAATCGTCGAGCACGAACCCGGCCGTTTGCTCCTCGATCACGTCGAATTCGCGCATTTTCGGGTACGTATGGAGCGCGCCGACGCCCTGCCGAAGATCGTCATTACCGACAAGCAGCGCGACGAATCACACGCCATCTCTTTTCCCGAAGAAGCCTACAGCCTCGGCATCGCACCGGGCTTCGAGCACGACACCACCACGCTGCGCTTCATCTACAGCGCACCGAATACGCCCGACGAGACCTACGATTACGATATGGGCACGCGAGTACGCGTGCTGCGCAAACGCCGTGACGTGCCCAGCGGCTTCGAGCCGGCCCGCTATGTGGTGCGGCGCCTGTCCGCGCGAGCCACCGACGGCGCGGCGATCCCGATCACGCTGATTCATCATGTCGATACCGCGATCGACGGCAGCGCGCCCTGCCTGCTGCACGGTTACGGCGCCTACGGCATATCGGAACCGGCAGCATTCTCATCCAGCCGTTTCTCGCTCGTCGACCGGGGCTTCATCCATGCCATCGCGCACGTGCGCGGCGGTCAGGAACGCGGCTATGCCTGGTACGCCCAGGGCAAGCTGGAACACAAGCCCAATACCTTCAGCGATTTCATTACGGTGGCCGAGTATCTGGCCGACAACCACTACACGCGACGCGGCGCGATCGTGCCGCACGGCGGCAGCGCCGGCGGCATGCTGGTGGGCGCGGTGCTCAACCAGCGGCCGGACCTCTGGGGCGCGGCGATCGCCGACGTGCCGTTCGTGGACGTGCTCAACACGATGATGGACGACAGCCTGCCGCTGACCCCGCCTGAATGGCCGGAATGGGGCAATCCGCGCGACGATGCCGACGCGTTCGCGACCATTCGCGGCTATTGCCCGTATCAGAACGTCACCGCTCAGGCCTATCCGCCGACGCTCGTCATCGCCGGCGTCTCCGACCCGCGCGTGACCTACTGGGAGCCGGCCAAGTGGGTCGCCAAGCTGCGTGAGCGCAAGACCGACGACAATCCGCTGCTGCTCAAGACCCACATGGCCGCAGGCCACGGCGGCCTACCGGGGCGCTTCACCGCGCTCGAGGAAACCGCACTGATCTTCGCGTTCGTGCTCGAACAGCTGGGGCAAGGCGACACGTTGGCGAGCGGCGGCGGCGCCGGGAATAGTCGACAGGCGGCCGCCCCCTTGGATCCGAACGCCGGCTAAACCACGCCACGCGAGCGAGCGGCTCGGCGTTCTCCCTGCCCGCCCGGCTCACCGCAACACTGCGGCGGCGGCTGCCCTGGCATGAATGGCCGTGGTATCGAACAACGGGATTGGCGTATGCGTATGCTGAACCAGCATCACGCTCTCGGTACAGCCTTCGAGCAGAACTGCACGCCGTCGCGACCCGCCGGCCTTGCGGATCTGCTCCGCGATCGCGTCGGTCAGATGGATGAGCGGAATGAGGAACGCCGACTACTGTCTTCTGGCATCGGTTACATGATCCGGATTATATGGCCCCAACGGCAGGCCGTTGTCCGGGTCGTTGATCATGGTTGCGTTCGCTCGGGTTGCCACCTCGCGGGTCCGTTCGTTGACCGTGTCCACGATCTGATCCACCAACGCGGCGATCGCGGCACCGATAAGTCCGCCCTGTCCGTTGCCGGACGCTTCCACCACGCGCGCCGACCCCTCCCATAAGAGCGTGCCACTATCGGCATCGACCAGTCGCGCCTTGATATCCACCGTCGTGTCGGAAGAAATGAGGTGGTACTTCTGCCCCCATTCAACGATATGGGCATACAGAACGGCATCGGGATCGATGATTTCATCGATCTTTTGCAACGGCACCGCCTGCATTTCCGCCGGGTCGGCGAGTCCGTTTTCCGTCATGAATCTATCGATGACGGCGACCGGAAACACGTAGTAGCCCGCCTCGGCCAGGGGCCGCGTGATCGTCGACAAATAGACATAGGGCGCGTTGACGGCAACGCTGTCGTTGGTCGGCGGCAAAACGAGGATCGAGCGCGGCGGATCGTTGCGATACGCCGAGTAGTCGTAGCTCTTCGGTGCCGTCGCACAAGCCGACAGCGCGAGGGTCATGACAATCACAATGACCCTGGCCCACTGGCGCAGACTCACGAGCCACCGCCAGCACGCGCCCGGTTGATCAGTCTATCCATGAGCGTCGCTGATTCCGGATAGACGTTACGCTCGACCTGGAATTCCTGAACCGCCTGATCGGTATTGCCGATCTGGTACTGCATATACCCAAGATGCGCGTGCTCACCGGGCGGAACACGCTTACCTTCGGCCTGCGTGCGCTCGATATCTGCCGAAAGTTTATCCACCTGTATGCCCGGCTCTGCCGTGCCCGGCTTCACATACTGCTGATATATAAGCGACTGGTAGCCCCCCCAGCGATACAGGGGCTGCTTGCCCTGTGATGCGCATCCGGTGACCGTCAGGGCGGTTAGCAACAGCACACCCAGGAAGACCAACGACCGGAGAGGAAATGATCTGTCGCTCATCACCGTGCCACCGGTGACCAGGCGCCGCTCTCCATGGCCTCGGTGAGATTGTTGACCGCCTCGGTGATGGCCAGATTCAGCACTTTGCCGTTCAACGTGGCGTCGTAGCCCGACGTGCCGCCAAAGCCGATGACCTGCCGATCGCTGAGCGCGAACTCGCCGGCGCCCTGAACCGAGTAGATGATTTCCGATGTGGTCACATCAACGATATTCAACGCGACCTTTGCGTACGCGACCTGTTTCTTGCCCGCACCCAGAATCCCGAAGAGCTGGACGTCGCCTGTCGTACGGCGACCAAACTCGGTCACATCGCCCGTGACGGCCACCTGCGCACCCTTGAGAGATTGCGCCTGACCTCGGATCGACGCCTCCTGCGCGATCGCCGACATGTTATCCCGATCAACGACGACAAAACGGTTGGTTTGTTGCAGGTGCGTCTTGAGAATCGTCTTCGCCTGGCTACCGAGTCGGTCGGTGCCGGCGCTGAACAGACCCTGCTGATAGGCAGAGCGATTCTGGAAATTACTCACGACAATCGCGTAACGCGGACCGTTGTAAGCCTTGGCGTAGGTCGCCACTTTCTCGGTAGCAACCGTGCGATGCGACTCGGTCGCACACCCCACCAACACCAGGACCAACAGCACGGCGAAAACGCCATGCCAATCAAGACATCTGGACACACTCTCCCCCTCGGCCAAATCGGCCATGAAATACAGATATCGCGCGGCATCTCACCCATGCCGGCACGAGCCTGGACAAGTCAATTCTTATTGATTTGAATACGGCCCCGATAGCTTTGACTTTAGCAAAACGTGCCACTTTTATGTGACACACGCCGGCGCATCCGACAAACGGTACGATCGCGCTTGAAACGGACACGCACCGCGACCAATCCGCGCAGCCTGCGGCGCTGGCCGATCGCACCGGCGCATCTGGGGGCAGGTCTCTATGGCGTGGCTGCCAAGATAACGCGCCAGGAGACGCGTCCCTGCCGGCAGTAACCAATCGGCCGTCAAGTCAGGCAGCGATCGAAGGCCCGAAGGATTTTCCATGCTCGAGATCTGCGGCTGTCCGGCGGCTAAGACCGCAAGTCAGAATAGCGAGCCGCCCACCGACGGCTTGTAAGCCAGAACGCTACTCACCCCGGACGCCGGCCACACCGGGCACGGTCTGCAGGATGGCGTGCACGTCGGTGCCCTGCTGTCTCTCGCGCCGGGCGTAGATCGCGAATATCACCAGCCCGACAGCCAGCCACGGGATATAGATGCCGAGTGTCGTCAGCGCCCCGAAGTCGCCCGCGAACAGCGCACTCCAGTTGGCCGCCTGGGTGAGCAGGGCAAACGAGCCGACGATCGCGACGAACAGCGGAATATAGAACCAGGCGCCGGGGCGAAAGGCCGCCTGCGCGGCCAGATCCGGCCGTTTCAGATACACATAGCCAACCGTGATCGATACCGTGAGATAGGCGATCAGGTAGCTGAAGGTCGCGATCGACAGCGCCTTGTCGAGCCCGTCCGACCAGAACGTCAGGGCGGAGGCCACGACATACAGCATGAGCAAAGACCAGTGGGGAGTGCGGAATCGCCGGCTCACGGCCGAGAAGGAGCGCGGGAATATGCCGTCCCAGGACCACGAATACGGCATCTTGATCGCCGCGGCCATCACCGCGTGGACGCTGGAGGCCGTGGCCAGCAGCCCGCCGATGGCCACGATCGCGGTCGCGTATTCGCCCAGGAAGGCATCAGCCGCGGTCGCCAGCGGGCGTTCCGAGTCGGCCAGCACCGTGTAGTCGTCGACGATGCCGTAGATCACCACGGCCGTGAGCACATAGATGAAGATCAGCAGGGCGGTGCCGCCAGCCATCGCCAGCGGCAGGTTGCGGCCGGGATTGCGAACCTCCGCGCCCATCTGGGCCGCCACGGCAATGCCGATATAGGCATAGAACAGCGGCACGGCAGCGGCGAAGAATCCGCTGGCGCCGCCGGTAAAGAACGGCTGGTAGTGCGCCGGGCGGATATAGAACGCGCCGGGCACCACGAGCACCAGTATCGAGACCATGAGCAGCCCGAAGATGATGTTCTGGGACCAGCTGTAACCCTTGGTGCCGACGAGATTGACCAGAAACAGGACGGTCAGCAGTGCAAAGCCGGCAATTGCCGGATCGATGCCCGGAAAAAACACCTTGAGATAGCTGCCGAAGCCGATTGCGAGCACCGCGTCGGCCGCCATATAACCGAGCCACTTGGTCCAGGTGACGACGAAGCCCGGCAATCGTGCGCCGAAGCTGCGCGAGATATAGGTATAGGCGCCGCCCGCGCCCGGAAATATGGTCGCGATCCAGCTGTAGTTGGTCGCGATCGCCATCGCGACGATGCCGGTGAGGATCACCACCAGAATGATGCTGGGCCCGGTCGTGCTGCTGGCCGTGCCGATGGTGACGAACAGGCCCGCGCCGAGCGTGCCGGCCACGACCGTGGCGATCGCGCCCAATGCCCCCATGTCGCGCGACAAGCTGTTATCCCGGTTTTGCGATTCCATGCTGCCCCCTGCCCGCAGAGCGAGAAACGACTCTTTCGCGCCGATTGCAAGCTCGAACGATTTGTCAGGCGCTACCTCAATGTGGGATGAAATCTTGTCCATCCAGCCAATAACAGGAACGCGAATAACAGCCACACGACGGTCGCCATTGATAACGTCCAGACCAGATTGAATTTATAACTGCAGTAATAGACTGCCATCAAATACGCGGCGTAGGGCACAAGAGAATAAAGACCGAACAGCGCGGTTGTTCGCAAATCCTCCATGCTTCGCTCGGTGCCGACAATATAGTGAGCGATCAGCGCAAACGTGGGAAACAAGGGCACCAGCCCGGATACGAAGAAACTTTTGCTCTTGGAAAGCAGAGCAATCAACAACACGGCTGCGGCACCGAGCAAACACTTTAAAAACAATGCAACCATAGTTCCGTTTATTCGGTTTGGCGCCAATGAACGGCATCGTCGCCTGGCACGCTTTCGGTCGAACACCGGTCAGTCATCGAGTCGATTTCAGTCCTAGCACGACCGGTTCAAGCCGTCGATTCGGTGCACGCCTGCACACTGTGCCCATACGCCGCCGACTTACTGCTGCCAGCTCGGCGTTGGCGGCTGATAATCGCGCAGCGCTTCCAGATCGGGCTCGCCGACGTGATCGCCGTCGGCCCGGGCATGGATGCCGTAGAGATGGCAGGCCACATGCCGGCCGGCACCCCATTGGGCGACCGGTTCGGGGGCGGCGCGCAGGCGCACGGTCACGCCGCCGCGTTCGGCGGTCACATCGGTGACGGCCGAGAACACGCGGCTGGGCAGATTCGGGCCCTGTTCCTTGAGCCAGGCGGCCAGCTTGTCGGCATCGCCGCTGGGAAAACGCACGCGATCGCGGCCGACCTCGGCGTCGGCGAGCTTGCCGACCAGCGCCAGCTCCTGTTCGAAGGTGTCGGCATCGACCTCGGTCCAGCGCCGCTCCAGCGCCTCGACGAGATCGCGCCCTTCCCAGCCGCACAGTTCGAATGCCTCGCGACAGCGCGGGTGGAAACGACAGCCCGCGGGCGGACGCGCGGCGTCCGGAATCTCGCCGCGCGGCAGGCGCTTGGTGCGGGCGCGGCGCCCGGCCTCGGGCAGCGGGATGGCGTCGAGCAGGGCGCGCGTATAGGGGTGCTTCGGGTCGTCGAACAGCGTCTTGGCACCGCCCCATTCGACGAAATTGCCGAGATAGAGAATGCCGATGCGGTCGCACATGAAGCGTGCGGTGGCCAGATCGTGGGTGATGAGGATATAGGTTAGATCGAGCTCGCGCTTGAGCTCGAGCATCAGCTCCAGCACCCGGGCACGCACGCTCATGTCGAGGGCGGCCACCGGCTCGTCGGCGATCACCAGCCTGGGCCGGGTGATCAGCGCACGGGCGATCACCAGACGCTGCTTCTGGCCGCCCGAAAGTTCTTCGGGGTAGCGGTCCAGAAACGAACCGGGCGGATGCAGGCCGACCCGGTCGAGCATCTCGGCCACCTGGCGGCGCTCGTCGGCGCGGTTTTCGGCCAGGCCATGGATACGCAGCGGATGGCCGACGCCTTCGGCGATGGTCATGGCCGGATTCAGGGCCGCGTTCGGGTCCTGGAAGATCAGGCCCAGTTCGCTGCGCAGCGGGCGCATCTGTTTTTCCGACAACGGCATGAGATCGATGCCGCGATAGTGCAGGTGGCCGCCAGTCGGCTGGATCAGCTTGAGCAGCGAGCGTCCGAGTGTGGTCTTGCCCGAGCCGCTCTCGCCGACGAGGCCGAACACCTCGCCCTTGGCGACGTCGAAGCTCACGCCATCGACCGCGCGCACCGGATCGCCGGCGCCGCCGAACAGGCTGCCGCGACCGGGAAAATGGGTCTGTAGATTCTCGACCGACAGCAACGGCGCGTCGGCGTCGGACGGCGCGCGGTTGTCGTCGTTCTGGCTGGATTCGCTCATACGCCAGTGACCTGCGGATGGCCGCTTGGCGGCGTGATGTCGGCCGGCACCTCGGCGCCGGCGCCCGGATACAGATAACAGGCCACCTGTTGGCCGGCGTTGGCCTCGGTGAGCACCGGCTCCGCGTCACGGCAACGATCCATCACATAGGGACAACGCGCGGCGAAGCGACAACCCGGCGGCGGGTCGAGCAGATTCGGCGGATAGCCCGGGATCGAGTGCAGTTCGGTGGTATCCAGGGAAATGGTCGAGGCCAGCAGGCCGCGCGTATAGGGATGCTTGGGGTCGGTGAAGATCTGGTCGACCGGGCCGATCTCCACGATCTTGCCGGCGTACATCACGGCCACGCGATCGCAGGTTTCGGCGACGATGCCCAGGTTGTGGGTGATCAGCAGCAGACCGGCACCTTCCTTGCCACGCAGGTCGTCGAGAATGTCGAGAATCTGCGACTCGACGATCACGTCGAGCGAAGTAGTGGGCTCGTCGGCGACCAGCAGATTGGGCCGCAGCACGATGCCCAACGCGATCATCACGCGCTGGCGCATGCCCCCGGAGAACTCGTGCGGATAGTGATCGGCACGGGTCGGCGGCACCCCCATCTGCGAGAGCGCCGCGCGGGCCATGGCACGCGCCTGCTTCTTCGAGGTCCTGGGCTTGTGGGTACGGATCATCTCGACGAAGTGATCGCTGATACGCATCAGCGGGTTGAGCCGGGTCATCGGCTCCTGGAAGATCAGCGAGATATCCTCGCCGCGGCGCTGGCGCAGGCGGCGCGCGCTGGCGCCAATCAGTTCCTCGCCGCCGATACTCACGCTGCCGTAGGTCGCCCCGCCCGGCGGCATGAGCTGCATCAGCGCACGCCCGAGCGTGGACTTGCCGCAGCCCGACTCGCCGACCAGGCCGAGACTCTCGCCGGGGGCGATATCGAAATTGACGCCGTCCACCGCCCATAGCGGCCCGTCCGGCGTGCGATAGCCGACTCGCAGTTCCCGCACCGACGCGGCCGCGGTTTTCGCCGGCGCGGACATGGCGTCCGCCGACAGCTTCTGGCGTCTGGGCATGCGCGGGCCCGAGGTACCGCGCGAGCGCAGCAGCGGGTTGATGACGTCGTTCAGGCCCTCGCCGATCAGGGTCAGGCCGGTTACCAGCAGCACGATCGCCAACCCCGGCCAGAACGCCGTCCACCAGATGCCCGCCGACACGTCGGTGATCGCCTGCGAGATGTCGTAGCCCCACTCGGGGGTGGGCGGCTGCACGCCGTAGCCGAGAAAGCCAAGCGCGGCCAGGGTAAGGATGGCATCCGCCGCGTTCAGGGTCAGGATTACCGGCACGGTGTGGACGACGTTGAAGAACACGTAGCGCCCGAGGATGATGGAATCGCGCGCGCCCAGCGAGCGGGCCGCCTCGACGAACGACTCCTGTTTGATGGCAAGCGTCTGATTGCGCACCACGCGAAAGTACTGCGGGATATAGACCACCCCGACCGCGGCCGCCGCCGAGAACACCCCCGGCGAGATATACGCCGCAAGAATGAACGAAATGATGATCGCCAGCACCAGCGGCGGGAACGCATAGATGGCGTCCATCACGGTCACCAGGGTGCGGTCGACCGGCCCGCCGCGATAGCCGCTGGCCAGACCCACGGTCACGCCCACCAGCATGGCGATGGACACCGCCAGCAGCATGACCAGCAACGCCAACTTGGCGCCCCCGATAATCCGCGCCATGACGTCGAAACCGTCGCGCGTGGTGCCCAGCGGATACGCATCCGAAGGCGGCGCGAGGCGGGGAATGGACTGGAACTGGCCGGGCGCGGTCTCGAGCCGGTACTCGGTGGCGCCGATACCGTAGAGCGACGGCCCGATCAGGGCCACGACGGCAAAGAAGACGACGATCGCCAGGCCCAGAAAGATCAGCAGCCGCGAGGTACGGCTGGCCTGGCGGAACGGCCGCCAGAAATGACTCAGGCGGGTACGCAGGCCGAGCCTGGGGACGGCTGCTGTGGAGACGGTTTCACTGCTTGAGGCCATAAGAAACTAGTAGCGCACGCGCGGGTCGATGAACGCGTTGATCACATCGATCAGCAATGACAGCAGCACGATCACCAGCGCGATGAAGGTGACGATGCCCTGCACCGCCGCATAGTCGCGCGCACCGATGAAGTGCACCAGCGCCCGGGCGATGCCGGGCCAGGAGAACACCGTCTCGGTGAGCGTGGCGTTGCCGATCAGCAGCGCGAACTGCAGGCCCATGATCGTGACCACGGGAATGAGCGCGTTCTTGAAGGCATGCCGAAACACCACGTTGCGCTCGGGAATGCCGCGCGCACGGGCAGCCTCGACGTAGTCCGAGCGCAGGCTCTGCAGCATGTTCACGCGCACCAGGCGAATGAACACGCCGCCCACCAGCAGGCCCAGGGTGATCGCCGGCAGCGCCAAGTGACTGAGCGTGCTCGCCAGCGCCTGCCAGTTGCCGGTGATGATCGAGTCGATCACATAGAAGCCGGTGATGTGGTCGGGCACATAGAAGCCGCCGATGCGGCCGCTGCTGGGCAGCCAGTGCAGATCGACGCTGAAATAGAGCTGGGCCAGCAGCGCGGTCCAGAACAGCGGCGTGGCATAGATGAGGATGCCGAAGAAACGCCCGCCGACATCGAACAGCGTGTCGCGCATTCGCCCGGCCAGCGCGCCGATACCGATACCCACGGTCACCGCGATCAGCATGGCCGCGGTGACCAGTTCCAGCGTGGCCGGCGCGGTATCCAGCACGATACGCAGCACGCTGCGACTGTCGGTGACCGGGCGCCCGAAATCGCCCCGCAGGGCGTTGCCAACGAAACGAAAATACTGCACATAGACCGGATCGTTGAGCCCGAGCGCCTCCTTGCGCGCGGCAATCTCGGCCGGCGGCAGGCGCGAGCCGACGGTCGCGGTCACCGGATCGCCCGGGGCGGCGTGCAGCAGCACGAACACCAACGTCAGCAGAATCAGCAGCATGGGAATGCTGAGCAGCACCCGCATGAGCAGATAGTGACCGAGCGAGCCGGACTTCATGCCTGGCGCTCGCTCACTTCAGCGTCATACCGTTCACGAATCGAACCGCGCGCGACCCGCGTGGCTCAACCGCCGCTCTTGGACAGCAGCGAATAACGGAAGATCTGCTCCGCGCCCATGGTGTCCTCGACGCCGGCAATGCCCTTGCGCGCGAAGGCGAACGGCGTGAGCACATACAGCGGCACGATCGGGGTGTCCTCGGCGGCCAACTGCTGGATCTCGGCCAGCGACTTCAGGCGCGCATCGCTGTTCGGGCTGTCGGCTGTCTTCTCGTCGGCCAGCAGCTGATCCATGCGCTTGTTGGAATAGACGCGCGGGAAGCTGTGCTCGGAGTGATAGAACGGCGCCAGATAGTCGTCCGGATCCAGGTAGTCCGGATACCAACCCATCAGGAAGGCCGCGTACTGCCCGCTCGGGCCGGGATAGGCATTGGCGGTGAACTGGGCCCATTCGCTGGATTGCAGATCGACGTTGAACAGGCCGGTCTCCTCGAGCGTGCGGGCGATGGTCTGGGCCAGCGCCGGCTCGGTGTCACCGTAGTGACCACGCGAGTACCAGAGCGTCAGATCGACTTTGTGATCGAGATAATCGGACGCCTTCTTGGCGCCGTAGAGTTTCTTGAAGTCGGGCTTGGCGGCCTCGCCGAACGCCGGCGGTACCATCGAGTACAGCGGTTCGGCGTCGCCGCCCAGCACGTCATCGATGATGCGCTTGCGATTCAGGGCCGCGGCAATCGCCTGGCGCACCTTCTTGTCGCCGACCGGCTCCAGGCGCGGGTTGAACACCATGTAGCGGATCGACGCGCCGTCGCCCTCGACTGTCTTGATATCCGCTGCGTTTCTCAGGCTCTTGCGCTGCTCGGGCGTGAAGTGACGAAAGGCCACGTCGATCTCGCCCGACTTGAGCGCCACCAGCATCTGCGAGCTCTGGGCGAAGAAGCGCACCAGCACCTTGTCGTTCCTGGGCTTGTCGCCCCAGTAGCCGTCATAGCTGTCGAGCAGCAGCGACTGGTCCTGGCGGAAGTTCTCGATCTTGTAGGGCCCCGAGCCGATCAGGTCTTCCTGCACATACTGTTCGTAGGTGCCGCGCTTGGCATCGTTGGGGATCGGCTTGTCCGGCGACTTGTAGGCATCCGACGGCAGGATCGTCGCCTCGACATAGGCCAGCTTGGACACGAAAGTGATATCCGGCGTGTCGATATGGATGACCACGGTGTAGGGATCGGGCGTATCGATCGACCGGATGCCCGACAGCAGGAAGCCCGCGCCTTCCGGATGATTCATCCACAGGCTGCGGTTGAGCGAGAACTTGACGTCCTCGCTGGTCAGCTTGGAGCCGTCCTGGAAGGTCACGCCCTCGTGCAGCTTGAACGTATAAGTACGCCCGTCGTCGCTGATCTCGGGCATGGACTTGGCCAGCAGTGGTGCCAGCTTGCTGCTGCCCGGAGGATAGGTCACCAGCGTCTCGCCTACGTTGTGCATCACGTTGGCGCAGTAGAACGAATAACATTTGGCCGGATCGAGCGTCTGCACCGTGTCGGTGGTGCCGACGATGATGTTGCCGGCCGCGAAAGCCGCCGGCGCGGGGCCGATCGCAAATAGCGCGGCGGTCAGTACCAAAGCCCATAGCCGGATGATCGATTGCATCTACTGTCTCTCCCTGCGGTCCTGTCGCGATCGACACAAGCCGGATCGGCTCGCACGCAACGAAACGCGCATCGGACCCTGTTGGTCTGGATCGGCACCGCAGACGGCCGGGGGCAAACTGCGGTGCCGGAACTGTTTTTCACCATAGACCGCTGTAGCGCGGCGCTCAAGCCTTCACCATACAAGCAAGTTCCACGCCTAGCGCCAGCCAAGCCGCCCCTGCGCCCCAATCCCATGCCACGCCGTCCGCGCCCGCCCGGCGGCATCTTGTCGCGGCATCCACGCTGCATAGTGGTGCAACAACGCCAGCGACGGCCGCGCAATGGAGAGAAATCGTGCTCCCTGCAGCCGCCGCGACGAGCGGAGCGATGGACACGCATGATCGAGACAGCGTCCTGCCCTGTATGCCCGCCGCAGAATCCGATGCCGGTTGCCGCTGCTCGACTCGCATACGAAGGATCGCTTGCGCGCATCGGCGCAACACAGGCAGTGTGATATTCGGGAAAAAGATGCGGTCGCGACCGCCGCCCAAGGTGGCGTGGACGAATCGCACGAACGATAAAAAGTGCGAGAGGTGGCCATGGCAAAGGCTGGAACGGTCTATATCGTCGGCACCGGCGACACCAAAAGCGACGAATTGCGCTTTGTGCGCGATCGGATCGCAGACGCCGACATGGCGACCTGCCTGGTCGACGTCTCAACGCTGGAACGCAGCCACAGTGCGGACTTCGACGTGGTCCCGAAGACGGTCGCCGACTGTCATCCCGCCGGCGCCGATGCGGTATTCACCGGTGACCGCGGGCAATCGATCGCGGCGATGGCGATCGCGCTCAGGCAGTTCATCGCGGGCCGCGACGATCTCGCCGGCATCATCGGCCTCGGCGGCTCTGGCGGGACCGCGCTGATCACCCCCACCATGCGCGAACTGGCGATCGGCGTCCCCAAAGTAATGGTGTCCACAGTCGCCTCGGGCAACGTCGGCGCCTACGTGGGGCCGACCGATATCTGCATGATGTATTCGGTAACCGATGTCGCCGGGGTGAACCCGATTTCGCGGGTCATATTCGCCAACGCCGCACACGCAATCGCCGGCATGGCCCGCGATTACCAACCGATTGACGCCCAACCCTCCGACGGCAGACGCGCGATCGGCTTGAGCATGTTCGGGGTGACCACCTCCTGCGTAAACCAGGTGGTCGAGCGGCTGGACCCCCAGTATGACTGCATCGTCTTCCATGCCACCGGCACCGGCGGCCAGTCGATGGAAAAGCTCGCCGAATCCAGCCTGTTCGCCGGCGTGCTCGATATCACCACCACCGAGGTCTGCGATTTGTTCATGGGCGGCATCTTCGCCTGCACGGACGACCGCTTCGGCGTGATCGCACGCACGCAGATTCCTTATGTGGGATCCTGCGGCGCGCTCGACATGGTCAACTTCGCCGCCCGAGACACGGTCCCGCCCCACTACAGCGATCGCAACCTGTACGAACACAACGCCCAGATCACGCTCATGCGCACGACCGCCGAGGAAAACGCCCGCATGGGCCGCTGGATCGGCGAAAAGCTCAATGCCTGCGACGGCGACCTGCGTTTTCTCATACCGGAAAAAGGCGTATCCGCGCTGGACGCGCCCGGCATGGCGTTTCATGATCCCGAAGCCGACGCGGCTCTGTTCGGCGCGCTCGAAGACACCGTGAAGCAAACCTCGAAACGCCGCCTGATCCGCCACCCGCTTCATATCAACGACCCGGAATTCGCCGACGCACTGGTCGCCGAATTCAAATCGGTTACCAACGAGACCTGACCATGGCCCATATCGAACGCCGCCAACTGCTCGAGCGCTTCCAGACCATGAAAGCCGAGCGGCGCCCTATCGTCGGCGGTGGCGCCGGCACCGGCCTGTCCGCGAAATGCGAGGAAGCCGGCGGCATCGACCTCATCGTCATCTACAATTCCGGGCGCTACCGCATGGCCGGGCGCGGCTCGCTAGCCGGGCTGCTAGCCTACGGCAATGCCAACGAGATCGTCATGGAGATGGCCAGCGAAGTACTGCCGGTGGTCAAGCACACGCCGGTGCTGGCCGGCGTCAACGGTACCGACCCGTTTTGCAATTTCGACCGCTTTCTCGACGAAGTCCGGGCGGCCGGTTTTTCCGGGATTCAGAATTTCCCCACCGTCGGGCTGATCGACGGTACCTTCCGCGCCAACCTGGAAGAAACCGGCATGGGTTACGACCGCGAAGTCGAGGTTATTCGACTCGCGCGTGAAAAAGACATGCTGACCACCCCGTATGTATTCAACGCCGACGATGCCCGAGCCATGACCGAGGCCGGCGCTGATATTCTGGTGGCCCATATGGGGCTGACCACGGGCGGGACCATCGGCGCCGAAACAGCGCGCTCGCTCGACGACAGCGTAGCGCTGATCGACGAAATCGCCGACACGGCGCTGGCCATCCGCGACGATGTGATTGTCCTTTGCCACGGCGGCCCCATCGCCATGCCTGAGGATGCCCGCTACGTGCTCGGCAAATGCAGCAACTGTCACGGCTTCTACGGCGCGAGCTCAATGGAACGCTTCCCGGTGGAAACCGCCTTGACTGAGCAGACTCGGAAATTCAAGGATTTATCGTTCTAGCCTCCACCGGAGAGAGCAGTGGCCAAAGCTTATGCGAGCATCGTTATCGAGCAGCCGATAGACATCGTCTGGGCGCTCGTGCGCGACTTCAACGCCATGCCGAAATGGCACACGGCGATCCCTGAAAGCATGATCGAGGACGACCGCCGTGCCGATGCCGTTGGTGCGATTCGTCGCTTTTCGCTGGCGGACGGCAGCCAGGTGCGAGAACGGCTGCTGTCGCTCGACGATCGCTGCTACCGGTTTTCCTACGGCTTCGAGACACCGGCGTTTCCGGTTCGCAATTATATTGCCGAGATGTCCCTGATCCCGGTCACCCAAAACAATGCGACGTTCGTGCAGTGGTCGGCACACTTCGACGAGGCCGCAGAGGACGAAGGCAAGTACGCGCACATCATCTCCAACGACGTGTTCGCCGCCGGCCTGGCGTCACTGCAAGAGGCCATCGCGGGCAACAGCCACGACGAGACCGGCCCGCCACGGCCCGGCATGAAACCGGCCAAGGTATTTTGCTCGTCGATTCTCGCGGCTCCAATAGATACAGTATGGCAATCCATGCGCGATTTCTCGGGCATGGACGGCTGGCATCCGGATATCGAGGACATGCACATGGAAGACGGCGTGTCCTGCGACACGGTGGGCGGCGTGCGACGATTCGCACTCGGCGGCGATACCCTGCGCGAGCAGCTGACTTTTCTCGACGATAGCCGCTATGCGTTTGCCTACCGCATGCTCGACGGGCCGCAGCCCTGGCTGGACTATTGTGCCGGCGTGCAGCTGTACCCCGTCACCAGCAGCGGCGCCACGCTTGCAGTCTGGCAGGCCGACTGGACCGCGGCCGTTCAGGACGATCTGACGCTCGTGCTGCTGGTGCACGACTCGGTATTCCAACTCGCACTCGACACGCTTGACCAGAAACTCAGCAGGTAAGAAAAAAGTAAGGCGCAAGATCCTCGATGTTCATCGCCGACGCAATATCAGAACAGCGCCAAGCAGTATCGCTCGGTCGCAGTGGATAGCGGCGTGCGTTTTCCCCGGCTGATAAGGTAAATTCGAGACCAAGCACGATCGCGTGCGACGGCTGTGGTATTACCAGGAGTCGGCTGGGGCAAAGCCGCCTGTGCTCATATCGCCGTAATAATCAATGGCAGTCCGTTTGCAATATTCATCCGGACCGGGAGACAACGATGCTAAGAAAGAAATGGATTGCGGCAGCCGCACTGGTGCTGGCGTTCGGGGCGAGCACGACACAGGCGGCCGAGCCGCTGCGTCTCGGCGTGGTGGTGCCGCTGACCGGCGACCTGCAGTCGTATGGGGTGCCGGGCCTCAAGGGCGCCAAGCTGGCAGCCCAGGAAATCAACGCCGCCGGCGGTGTGCTGGGGGCCGATATCGAGATCTCGACGGGCGACAGTCAGACCCTGCCGCAGGCCGGGGTCGACGCGGCCCAGAAGCTGGTCAACCTCAATCGCGTGGTCGGTCTGGTGGGGGCCATGTCCAGCGGCGTGACCATTCCGGTCGCCCTGTCGGTGAGCAAACCCAACGGCATACCGCAGATCTCGAATGCGTCGACCTCACCCAAGATCACGTCGCTCGACGACAACGACTTCCTGTTCCGCGACATCCCGTCCGATGCCTTCCAGGGCGTCGCGCTCGCACAGGTGGTCAAGGATGCCGGCGTCGACAAGGTGGGCATCATCTACGTCAACAACGACTACGGCGAAGGCCTCAAGGACGCGTTTTCGACCGCGTTCAAGGACAGCGGCGGCAGTGTCGTGGGCACGGCGGCCTATGAACAGAAACAGTCGTCATACGACGCCGAAGTAAGCAGGGCCTATGGCGACGGCTCGACCCAGGCGCTGGTGCTGATCGGCTATCCGCAGAACGGGCAGACGATCCTGCGCCAGTCACTGGAAGGCGGCAAGTTCGACCGCTTCTTCTTTTCCGATGGCATGAAAGCGACGGATCTGATCACGAATCTGGGCGCGCAGTACCTGAACGGGTCGCTGGGAACGGTGCCGCAGGCCGAGGCCGGCAGCGAAGCCGCCAATCACTTCGCCAACGCCTACAAGAAGGCGAACGGCGAACTGCCGCCCCAGCCCTATATCGACACCGCCTACGATGCGACCTATCTGCTGGCCCTGGCGGCGGCGAAGGCCGGCACCACCACCGACAGCACCAAGATCCGCGACGCCCTGCGCGACGTGGCCGGCCCGCCCGGCGAGAAAGTCTATCCCGGCGAATGGGCCAAGGCGGCCGACCTGCTCAAGCAGGGCAAGGATATCGACTGGGTCGGCGCCGCCGGTGACGAGGACTTCGACGAACATGGCGATGTCGCCGGCACCTACGGCAAATGGACGATCAAGGACGGCAAGATCGAAACACTGGAAGTGTTCACGCCGTCCAAATAAGGCAACCGTAGCGGGCGGCCCGGCCGAGTCCGGGCCGCCTCTGATCCGCGCAGTATCGGGTCGGCGATTCGGCTAGTTCCGCGTGCCGGTCTTGTCCACGTCGGCGGCCTTGCGTGGCCGGCCGATCAGCGGCGGCGGCCGCTCCGGGAACAGGCCTTCGGGGCGAGTCAACAGAATCACCTGCAGGAGCAGGCCGATCAGGAAGATCCGGATCGCCCCGGCCTGGGTGGCCATGTCGGCCGGCAAGAGGTCGGTGAGCACACTGCTGAACGACCATACGAACCAGACCAGGAAGGTGCCCACCACGGTGCCGATATTGTTGCCGCTGCCACCGGCGATCAGCATTACCCAGATCACGAACGTGCCATAGAGCGGCTGAAAGGCCTCGGGGCTGATAAAGCCGATGGAACTGGCATAGAGCGCGCCGGCCAGACCCATGAAGGCGGACCCGGCCACGAACGCCTGCAACCGGAAGCGGGTCACGGACTTGCCGGCCGCGAGCGCCGAGTCCTCGTTTTCGCGAATGCCGCGCAGCACGCGCCCCCAGGGCGACACGCGCGCCCGCTCCACCAGCCAATAGATGAGCACCAGCGTGATCGCCACGATGATCAGCATCACCAGGCCGCTGTGGGCATCGAACGGCGACGGAATGCCGGACATGCCGCGTACACCGCCGGTCAGCTCGCTTTCGTTCTTGATCACCAGCCGTATCACCTCGGCGATGCCGAGCGTGGCAATGGCCAGGTAGTCGGAACGCAGGCGCATGGTGGCCGCGCCGATCACGAACGCGAGTACCGCCGAGCACAACATGGCCACGGCCACACCCACCGGCAACGGCAACGCGAAGCCACCCCAGTGGTCGGGCGTCGCCGGACCGGTCACCAGCGCGCTGGCATAGGCACCCACCGCAAAGAAGCCGGCAATGCCGAGATTGAACAGCCCGGACAAGCCCCACTGCAGATTCAGCGCCAGCGCCAGAATGCCGAAGATCCCGGCCGTGGTCAGAAAGTACAGCCCGTAGTGATAGAGCCCGATGGCACTCATAGGCGGATCCCCCGGAGGATGCCCTGCGGCCGCAGGATCAGGACCGCGATCATAATCACGAACGCGACCGCCAGCTTGTAGGCCGACGGTATGAACAGCACCGAATAGTTCATCGCCAGGCCGATGATCAGGCCGCCGAGGATCGCCCCGTACGGCTTGCCCACGCCGCCGAGAATGGCCGCGGCGAATATCGGCAGCAGCGCATTCCAGCCCATGGTGGGAATCAGGCGGGTGTTGACCCCGAGCAGGATGCCGGCCACCGCGGCCAGTACCCCGGCGAATACCCAGGTCCAGAAGATCACGCGGTTCACGGGCACGCCGGAGATACGCGCCAGATCGACGTTATCGCTCATCGCCCGCATCGACTTGCCCATGCGCGTGCGGCTGAGAAACAGGTGCACGATGATGACCATCAGCACCGCCCCGCCCAGCACCTTGAGGCTGTCGGGCGTGATCACCAGGCCGAGTACGCGATAGGGAATGCTGATGCCGGTCGCATAGACCTGATTATCCGGCCCCCAGATGATCTGCACCACCGCGCGCAGCATGAGCGCCGTGGCAAACGACGAGATCAGCAGAATCACCGGCGCGACCCGGCGCAGACGCCGGTAGAACATCTGATCCAGCACCACGGCCACCGCCGCGGTCGTCACCAGCGCCGGCAATGCCGCCAGCCACACCGGCCAGCCGAAGCCTTGCACGAAAGCCAGGGTGGAATAGGCACCGACCGTCATCATGTCGCCGTGGGCGAAGTGCGCGAAGCGCAGCACGCCGAAGATCATGGTCACGCCAATCGCGCCCAGCGCCAGAATGCTGCCGAGAATGATGCCGTTGTACGTGAGCTGTAAAAACTCTTGCATTCAGGTTTCCCTACCGTCCGCCAAGAAACATCTGCGCGACCTCGCGGTTGGCCAGCAGGCCCGCGCCGCTGTCTTCGTGGCGATTCTCGCCGGTGGCCAGCACATAGCCGCGGTCCGCGATCCCCAGCGCCTGCTTGGCGTTCTGCTCGACCATGAGAATACTGATGCCCTGAGCGTTGATGGCCCGGATCCACTCGAAGACCTGCTGCACGAACGCCGGCGACAGGCCAGCGGTGGGCTCGTCCAGCATCAGCAGGGTCGGCTCGATCATCAGGGCACGGCCCATGGCCACCATCTGGCGCTCGCCGCCGGACATCAGCCCGGCCGGCTGTTTGCGCCGCTCCTTGAGCCGCGGAAACAGATCGAACACGCGCTCCATCTGCGCGCTGGCGCTGTCCTTGCGGATATAGGCGCCCATTTCCAGGTTTTCCTGCACGCTCATCGTCGGGAACACGTTGCGTTCCTGCGGCACGTACGACATGCCGCGATGCCCCAGCCGATCCGGGCTGATATTGGTGATATCGGCGCCGGCCAGGCGCACCTGCCCGCTGTTGATCTGCAGCAGGCCGAACGCTGCCTTCATGAGGGTGGACTTGCCCGCGCCGTTGGGGCCGACGATGACCACCAGTTCGCCCGGGTTCACCGTGAGGCTGACCCCGTGCAGGATATCGACGCCGCCATAACCGCCGCGGACGTCGTCTATTTCCAGCACGGGGCGCACGCCGTCTTTATCGTTCATCAGGCCGGCACCCCGCCGAGGTAGGCATCGATGACCTGCGGATTGCGGCGGATGGTATCGAAATCGCCCTGGGCGATGACGCTGCCGTTGGCCATGACGATCACCGGCGCACATAGCTGGGCGACCAGATCCATGTCGTGCTCGATCACGCAGAAGGTATAGCCGCGCTCGCGATTGAGGCGGGTGATCGCGTCCGCCAGCGTTGCCAGCAGGGTGCGATTGACGCCCGCGCCGGGCTCGTCGAGCAGTACAACGCGCGCATCGGTCATCATCGTGCGGCCCAGTTCCAGCAGCTTCTTCTGGCCGCCGGAGATATTGCCGGCCAGCGTGTCGGCGATATGATCGAGATTGAGAAACGCCAGCACATCGTCGACCTGGTCGAGCAGCTGGCGTTCCTGATCCTTCACGCGCGCCCAGCGCAGCCAGGACTGCAGCAGATTCTCGCCGCGCTGACCGGCGGGTACGAGCATGAGATTCTCGCGTACGGTCATGCGCGAGAATTCGTGCGGGGTCTGAAACGTGCGTACCAGGCCGCGGTGGAAAAGCTGTTCCGGCGGCACGCCCGCGACGTTGTCGCCGTCGAGCAGAATCCGGCCGGAATCGGGCTTGAGAAACCCGGTCACGATATTGAACAGCGTCGATTTGCCGGCCCCGTTGGGCCCGATCAGCCCGGTGATGCTGCCTTCGGCCACCTCGAAGGAGCAGGCGTCGACGGCCTTGATGCCGCCAAACGACTTGGCAATGTTATCGACTTGTATCAATGCTCGAAGGCCCTCCCGGCCCAACATCATGCCCACGGCGATTAGTGGCGCATCAATCCCCCACCAGCGCCGCGACAATACCGTGACACGGCCGGCCAGCGCTGACCACTACAAAATAGTCGTGGGCAAGAGCCTAGCAATCAACCCGAATTGCGCCCAACCCAGCGTGAAAAAGCAGCTGGACAACCCGAAAGTTGGCCACCATGGCGGCTTCGCCCTTAGCCGCACCGTTTCCATGCGTAGACCGTGACATTCTCAAGATGCACGGCAATCCCGAATCATCACCGGCAACCGGGACTCGTCGCCCTCGCTAGCGCCGACGCTTCGATAACGGCGCATATTCGAATAGACGCGTGCTCCAGCGGCCGCTGTTGGCGGTCAATTCGATATAGCCCGGCCCGCCGTAGGCCCGGGTTCGACCCGCCGCGCCCGGATTGAGCACCCAGGGGTCGGTCGTGTCGTCGAGGACACGACGGTGGCTGTGGCCGCACACGATCGCGGCCGCAGCCGGGAACGCGTCACGCAGTTTTCCGTGGCGTGTCTTCGCCGGCCATTGATGCCCGTGCATGACCGCAAGTTCACCGCCGGGCAAATCGAGACGCACCGATTCGGGCCAGCCGCTGTCGGCCGGGTCGTTGTTGCCCTGGACGATGACGACGTCTTTGGCGAGCGGCGCGAGTTCGGCTTCGACGCCGACACCGACATCGCCGGCATGCACCAGCAGATCGGCGCCGCGCACGGCGTCGGCGATACGCGCGTCGAGCGCGCCGTGGGTGTCGGCAATCAGGGCAATCCGCATGCGCGCAGCCTACGCGATGACGGACGGTCGTCAATTCGGGCATGCTGCGGTGCTGGAGATGCGCGCCCATGCCGTCGCCAGCCGTCGTCATGGTCATGCCATATTTCTGTCACATTCGTTGGGTAGGCTCGCCACCATGAAAACCTGGGCGCTCTACAGTTTGAAAGGCGGGGTCGGCAAGACCGCCGCTGCGGTGAATCTGGCCTACGAGGCGGCTGCCAGCGGCAAGCATGTGCTGCTGTGGGATCTGGACCCGCAGGGCGCGGCCAGCTGGTACATGGGCATCGACGAGAGCCCGGAGATATCGGCCAAACGCGTGGTCGCCGGCAAGGAGCCGCTGGGCCGATACGTACGCCCCAGCGCATTCGAGCGTCTGGATGTGCTGCCCGGCGATCGCGGCTACCGCGACTGGGACGCCCATATCCACGCCTCCAAGCAGCCGCGCAAGGTGCTCGAATCCCTGATCGAGCCGTTCTCCGAAACCTACTCGCTGCTGATTCTGGATTGCCCGCCCGGCATCGGCGCCCTGGCGACCGCGATCCTCCGGGCGGCGGACCGTGTGCTGGTGCCGGTGGTGCCGACACCGCTGTCGCTGCGCGCGCTCGATGAAGTCAACGCGCACGTCGAGGCCAAGAAAGTCGGCAAGACCAATATCACGCCATTCTTCTCGATGGCCGATCGGCGCCGGCGCATGCACAAGGATCTGATCGCCGCACCGCCGGCGGCGATGAAGAAGGCGCCCAAGACATTCATCGACTACGCCACCCACGTCGAGAAGATGGGCGAGCATCGGGCGCCGGTCGCGGTCTTCGCGCCGCGCAGCCGGGCCGCCAGCCAGTACCGGGCCCTCTACAAGACACTCGCCTGAGCACCGACGCGACTATTCAGCCGGCTGCCGACGCCTTCATCTGCGCGAGCATGAAGGCCGCGATCGCCGGGCCCTGATCTTCCTGCAGGAAATGCCGCGCACCGCGGATCGTGGTGTGCTCGGCGTGCGCCGCGCGGGGAATCCGTCGCTGCAATGCCTTGTCGGCGCCGCGGGTGATCGGGTCGCCGTCTGCAAAACAGGTATGAAACGGCTTGTCGAAACGCTCCAGCGCCGCCCAGGCCGCGCGATTGGCCGGCGTAGCGGGATCGTCGGGCGTAATCGGCACCAGCGCCGGAAACGCACGGATGCCGGCCATATAGCGTTTGTCGGGAAACGGTGCCCAGTAGGCAGCGCGCTCGTCGCGTGACAACCAGCGCTTGCTGCCGACCTGCAGAATGCCGCCCACCGGAAACACCGGACTGCGTAGCGCGAAGGCGCGCCAGGCCGAGAACAGCCAGGGCATGTTCTGGTCGCCGGTAGGCAGAAAGCCGTTGCCCACGAACACGCGCGCGAAACGTTCCGGATGCTCGGCGACCAGCCGCAGCCCGATCAGCGAGCCCCAGTCCTGACAGAACAGGGTCACATCCGTGAGCTCCAACTGCTCGAACCAGCTCCAGGTCCAGTCCACGTGGTTCTGATAGCTGTAATCGACGATGGCGGCCGGCTTGTCGGAGCGGCCGCAACCGATGAGATCGGGCGCCAGCACGCGATATCCGGCATCCACCAGCGGATCGATCATGTGGCGATACAGATAGCACCAGCTCGGCTCGCCGTGCAGCAACACCACGACCGGCGCATTGCGCGGCCCTGCATCCACATAGTGCATGCGCATGTCTGCATGCGCATGTCGTCGACCTCGGCATAGCGCGGCGCAAGACTGAAACCGGACAGCCGCGCGAAGCGTTCTTCCGGCGTGCGATAGACCGTTCTCATCGGAAACGTCCCTGGCGGCGACCCCATCGCCGCAATGCGGTGGCGTTCATCGCCACCGGCAAATTGTTGTATTTATACGACTCATGAAACCGTAAGGCGGCTTAATCCCGGCTGTATCCGGCGGACGACGCCGGCAGCGGTGACCTGTTGTGCTGCGCGGACCAAGGCGATAGCGTGGTCGTCATCCCTCCAAGAACAGCGGTTACCATTGAAAATCATTTCGTATTCGAATAATCGCCTGACGGCTGTCTGCCTGATGGGCGCCGCGATTACCCTGCTCGGCGGCTGCGCTGCGTTCACCAGCACGACCAATGTAGCCGCGGACGCCGCCGCCACCATCTCGCACGGCATCTCCAAGGCCAGCCGCGCGTCGACCAATGCATCGGTCACCGACCCCGATGTGCCCCGTTATGCGCAGGCGGTCGAATTCGTCGGCTCGCAGCGCGACCAGCTCCAGCGGGAGGCCGCGCAAGGCGGCGGCGAACACGTCGACACGCTCGCGCAGTTGCTCGACACATCCGACAGCACGCCGCTCGGTCCCTGGCTGCAGACGCATTATCAACAGGTATTTGGCGCCGACCGCGACGCCACCGCCGTGGTTGACGACATCAGCGCGCGCCGCAGCTGAGACCCCGCCGACCCCGGACCGGACTCTTTTTCCTACGCAGGAGCATCAAGATGAAGCCCGTACTTTCCATATCAGCCGCCGTTTTGCTGGCCATCAGCATGACCGCCTGTGGCGACAGCGACACCCAGAACAAGCCCAGCGAGAATGCGCAGACCAACACGGCCAGCGAAAACAGCCAGGCCATGCCCGAAGACAACGGGTCGAGCGAGGACCAGGGCGAACAGGACATGAACGGCGACGAGTCCTCGGCCATGGCCTCGAGTCAGTCGTCCAGCGAGGACATGCCCAGGGCGGCAATCGCGGTGCTGCATGGCACCCAGGGCAATGACGACGCCACTGCCACGATTCGCTTCACCCCCAAGGACGGCGGCGTGGCCTACACCACCACGGCCACCGGTCTGGCGCCCGGCAAGCACGGCTACCATATCCATCTCTACGGCGATTGCTCCTCGGGCGACGGCAAATCGGCCGGCACCCACTTCAATCTGAAAGGCAGCTCCGAGAACCCGCCCAAGGATATCGACCGCATCACCGGCGATCTCGGTGATCTGGAGGTGGGCGACGACGGCAGCGCGAATGCCGATGGCATGATCGATGGGGCGTCGCTGACGGGCGCGAAATCGATCATCGGTCGCGGCGTCATCATCCACGCCAAGGCGAACGACCCGAGCCAGCCGCCGATCGGCGCCGCCGGTTCACGCCAGGCCTGTGGCGTGATCGGTATCGCCAAGCCCTGAACCGCAACGCGGACGCCCCCGGGCCGCTCCTCCAAGGCGGTTGAACAGAACCCGACGTCGCTACGCGATGCCGGGTTCTATTGTTCACAGCTGTTCTATACTCGACCGTGGGTCTCGTTACCGTATTGACGTATGCCCGGATCGGACGACGAAGATGAAATCTTCCGAAGCGCGATTATCAACGCGTGGCTGACGACACGGCTTGAACTGGATAAACAGCTGGTGACCCTGTCGTCCGCAGGGATCGGGGTCATTGTCGTGATACTGAGCAAATACGAAACCCAATGCGCCTACCAGAACTTCCTGTTCGCGATTGCGCTTACAGCGTTCGTGACCACGATATTCTGTGTGCTGGAAGTGTTTCAGCGAAACGCAGACCATCTGACGACAATCCTCACCACGGACACGGATTCGGATCCTGTACTGGAGCGGCTCGATTTCATCGCGCTCTGGTCATTCAGAGTCGGGATCGGATTCAGTGCGTTAAGCGGGTTTTCTTACCTATGAGCTCAAATGACACAAAAACGGTGCTTCCCGAAGGCGTGGGGCGTGATTCTGTAGAAGGCAGCTGGAGCGGCGCCGGCAAGTTGAAGCGCGGCAAACTCCAGACCACGTCGTCGCCCTCGGAATCGGAAGGCGACAACAAGCCCCGGGAACCTGAAACGAAGAAACGTTGACTCTCTCGAGTCAACTCAAGCCACGGCGACCTTGTAGTTGCCGCGCTCGGCGTCGTATTCGAGGCTGATCTGACCGTGCTGCTCGGCCGACTTGAGCAGATCGGTGAAGCTCTTGAAACCGGAATAGCTTTCATTGAAGCCCGGATACACGCGCTTGATGGTCTGCTTGACCAGCGAGCCCCAGACCGGGTCGTAGTCGGACTCCAGCGAGGAGACGATTTCCAACAGCTTTTCGCGTGCCTCCGCGCCCTTGTCCTGCTTCTGGCCGGACTCGGCCTTGCGCTTGCGCTGACGGCCGGACTTGCGCACCAGATCGTCGTAGTAGATGAATTCGTCGCAGTTGGCGACCAGCAGCTCCGAGGTAGATGATTTCACCCCGCAGCCGATCACGCGCTTGTCGTTTTCCTTGAGCTTGGAGACCAGCGGCGAGAAATCGGAGTCGCCGGACACCAGCACGAACGTGTCGATATGGCCCTTGGCGTAGCACAGGTCCAGGGCGTCCACGACCATGCGGATATCGGCGCTGTTCTTGCCGGAAATACGGGTCTGCGGGATATCGATCATCTCGATGCCCATGGAATGAAACGAGCGCATCTGATCCCGATAGCGGCCCCAGTCGCAGTAGGCGCGCTTGAACACCAGCCGGCCTTTTTCCAGCACCCGCTTGTGGATCAGACTCATGTCGAAATCGCCGCCGGGCACATCCTTGACCCCGAGGGCGAGATTCTCGAAATCGATGAAAACAGCAATCAGTGCTTCGCCGGACATGGCGGTCTCTCTACAGCAGGAGCGCGACGATCGCGCGTGAACAGACCGCCGAGTCTAGCATCGCCGAGTGTTACGACCCGTGCGTTCATCGTGCGTTCGGCTCTAGGGCCTGTTGCCGTTTCATACGACGCCGCGCCGGCGGCTATTTTTTTGCAAGACAAGGCGCAGGGAGCGCGATGTAGCCGAGCTACATGAGCGAGCTGCAACGCCGGATTGCGGAAAAATAGCGGCCGTCCCATCTTTATTTACTGGGGGTTGCGGCCCAAAATCGCGCCATCCGTCGTAGCAGAGCTTGACCGCAGAATCACTGCGGCCGGCGCTCTGCGCCTTGTTTGACGTGATTTTGGGGTGCAACGCGGGGCCGTATGAAACGGCAACAGGCCCTCGCAAGCATGCTAATCTTGCCAATGTGAAATAGATTATTTTGAGAATGAGAGGAGAAACATCATGCTGAAACGTGCGTTGCTTTGTACTGCTCTGTTGGCTACCGCCGGCATGGCCTTCGCGGCCGACCAGAAAGCCGAAGATGCCGCCGGCGTCTGGGAAACCGCCAGCGGCGGTTATGTCGAGCTCTATGAGGACGGCGACCACTGGAAGGGCAAGATCGTCGGCTCGAAAGACGGCCAGGCGCGCTACGACAAGAAGAACCCCGATGAATCCAAGCGCGACCGTCGCCTGCTCGGGGTCACCGTGCTTGACGGTCTCAGCTATGCCGGCGACGGCAAGTTCGAAGGCGGCACCATCTACGATCCGAACAACGGCAAGACCTACAAGGCCAAGGCCAGCCAGTCCGATCCCGACACGCTCGATGTGCGTGGCTATATCGGCATCAGCCTGATCGGCAAGTCGCAGACATGGAAACGCGTGGACAAGAACGCCGAACACGTGCACCAGGATCTGCTCGAGTAACGGATTCCGGTCGCCCGGCTTTAGTCAGTCGTAGACCGCTCGCAAAAAACCCGGCGATGCCGGGTTTTTTGCTTTCGGATCGACGAGACAGGTCAGGCCGGTTGATCGTCCCTATCGTCGGCGGGCACGAATTTCAGCGCCACGCCGTTGTTGCAGTAACGCAACCCCGTGGGATCAGGGCCATCCTTGAACACATGGCCCTGATGACCGCCACAGCGGGCACAGTGATATTCCTTGCGCGGCATGAGCATCTTGAAATCGGTCTTGAACTCGAGATGACCGTCGATGTAGTCGTAGAAACTCGGCCAGCCGGTGCCGGACTCGTATTTATAGTCGCTCGGGAACAACGCCAGGCCACAGCCCGCGCACTGAAACTCGCCCTTGGCCTTGACCGCGTTCAGGGCGCTCGAACCCGGTGCTTCCGTGCCTTCCTTGCGCAACACCTTGTAGGCGTCCGGCGCCAGTTCCTCTCGCCATTCACTATCACTTTTTTCCACGGTTTGAACCTCGCTCGCTGTGGATGGCCGGGCATGGCCGACCGGCGGCCCGGCCGACGCGGATGAGCGCGTGAACCGCCACAGGCCGAATCCGGCTGCAGTGCCGGCCGCGATGCCGATGAATTGTCGTCTGTTCATGTTATCGATCGATAAATGGGGTTGGCCTGCATACAGGGCAAGTCGCGCCGTCATCATGCCGGGATCGGTATCGCAAAGCGTCACGCCGAGATCACGAAACCCGGCGTGACGGTTCTGCGCAGGCTGGCAATGCCCTCTACAATAGAGTCGATCGACCGCTGGTTA
Organism: Salinisphaera aquimarina; assembly: GCF_042643355.1. NCBI lineage: Bacteria > Pseudomonadati > Pseudomonadota > Gammaproteobacteria > Salinisphaerales > Salinisphaeraceae > Salinisphaera > Salinisphaera aquimarina. The sequence continues at coordinate 1,034,670 of NZ_JBHRSS010000003.1, read as the reverse complement.
GAGTCATGAACACACGCATCGAAACACCTCTGCAACCCACCCTGACCCCTGCCCAGCGCGAGGTGTTCTTTCGCGACGGCTTTCTGATCATGCGCCAGCTCGCCAGCGTCGAGCGCCTGGGTGCGATGCGTAGCGTCGCGCTCGAACACACCGAGTCCCATGTCGCGCCGATCGAATATGAAGCCGACGTCGCCTATCCCGGCGCCCCCGCCAGCCGCGAAGCCGCCGGCGGCGATACCCCGCGGCGCCTGCTCCAGGCCTACGATCGCGACCCGCTGTTCGCCGACTGGGCAGCCGATGCACGCCTGACCGCGATCGTGGCCCAGCTGCTCGACTCGGATACGGTCTGGCTTTCGCGCAATCATCACAACTGCGTGATGACCAAATCGCCGCGCTTTTCCACCGCCACGGCCTGGCACAAGGATCTGCGCTACTGGGCGTTCGAATCACCGCGTCTGGTCAATGCCTGGCTGGCGCTCGGCGACGAGACGCCGGCCAACGGCTGCATGCGGCTGTTGCCCGGCACCCACCGCATGAGCTTCGATCAGGAACATATGGACGCGGACCAGTTCCTGCGCGAGGACCGCGAGGACAACGCCGCGCTGATCGACTCCGCCGTCAACGCCGAACTGGCGCCGGGCGATGTCCTGTTCTTCGATGCCAGCGCGTTGCATGCCGCGGGCGCGAACACCACCGACCAGCGCAAGCTGTCCGTGGTCACCACCTACTACGGCGCCGACAACGCGCCGGTGCCGGGCACCCGGTCGGCGCGCCTGGAAGCCGTGCGCGTACGCGAGCCTGATCATGCCTAGTTTTCTGCGCTGGAGCCTGTTCGCGGCTCTGACCTGCGCTGCCGGAAGCGCGGACGCCGCTACGCTGCACGATCTGCAGGGCCGCTATCGGGTGATCGTGGTGTTTGCGCCGGCCGAGACCGTGGCAGCCGATGCCGCCGCCACGCTCAAGCGCGCAGCCGACGGCATCGACGATCGCGATATCGCCTGGTTCGTGGTCGGCCCCGGGGCCCTGCAGTCGAATATCGACACGCCGCTGGACCGCGACGCGCTTGAGACACTGCATCAGACCGACGGTTTCGAGACCGTGCTGGTAGGCAAGGATGGCGGCGTGAAATCACGTCAGACCGAGACACTCGATGTGAATACACTGTTCGCCGACATAGACCAGATGCCGATGCGCCGCAGGGAAATGGAGAATCGATGAGTACACCGGCCCGTAATGTCCTCGGCGAACCGCTGGCACTGTGCTGCAGCGCGCCGGTCACCGGCTTCTACCGCGACGGCTATTGCCGCACCGACGACCGTGATCCCGGCGTGCACGCCATCTGTGCCGTGGTCACCGACGCGTTCCTCGCGTTTTCCGCCGAGCGCGGCAATGACCTGTCCACGCCGCGGCCGGAATTCGATTTCCCCGGGGTGCGGGCCGGCGACCGCTGGTGCCTGTGCGCGGCGCGCTGGGCCGAAGCACTGGCGGCGGGTGCGGCACCGCGCGTGGCCCTGACCGCCACCCATGAAGCAGCCCTCGAAATCGTGGACATGGCCGACCTGAAAGCCCACGCTATCGATCTATCCTGAGGCGGGGCACGCACGGCGCGGCTTCGCTGCCGTGCGAGACGTCATGCAACTGCTCAACCCCGTCGATCAGATATTTCTCCGGCTGGAACGCCGCAACCAGCCCATGCACGTGGGCGGGCTGCAGTTGTTCACGCTGCCGGAAAACGCCGGCGAGCACTATGTGCGCGATCTGGTCACCAGGGCACGCACCTTCGACGAGGTCACGCCGCCGTTCAACCGCCGCCTGAAGTATCGGCTGGGCCAGCCGTTCTGGGTCGACGACACCAGCTTCGACCTCGAATACCACGTGCGCCATCTGGCGCTGCCCCAGCCGGGCGCCATCCGCGATCTACTGGCACTGGTATCGATGCTGCACGGCGCCCTGCTCGATCGCTCCCGGCCGATGTGGGAGGTGTACGTGATAGAGGGTGTGACCGGGGGACGCTTTGCGATCTACAGCAAGTTTCATCACGCGATGATGGACGGCGTCAGCGCAATGCGTATCCTGCGCCGCTCGCTGACCGCCGAACCGGACACCGGCAACATGCGCGTCCCCTGGCAGCTGCCGCCGAAACCCGGCCAGCCAGAAAACGCCAGGGCCACGCCCTGGGGTGGCGCCTGGCGGACGCTGCGGGCGACCGCCCGCCAGACCGCCGCCCTGCCGCGCGCGGCTCAGGAGCTCTATCACGCATGGCAGGACGCCGGCGTCGACCCCGATTTCACGTCGATAACCCAGGCGCCGCGGAGCCTGCTCAACCGTCGGGTCAGCGGCTCGCGCCGGTTTGCCGCGCAGTCGTATTCGCTGACCCGCATCAAGCGCCTTGCCGGCCACTACGACGCCACCGTCAACGACATCGTGCTCGCCATGTGCGCCAGCGCCCTGCGTGCCTATCTGGCCGAGCAGGACGCTCTGCCGGACAAGCCGCTGGTGGCGATGCTGCCGGTTTCGCTGCATGAGGACGACAGCCACACCGGCAACCGCATCGCGATGATCTTCGCCAGTCTGGCCACCGATATCGCCGATCCGGTCGAGCGCCTGGATGCCATCCGGCGCTCGGTCAACCACTGGAAAAACCGCTATCGCGACATGTCCGCCGAGCAGATCATGGCGTTCATCGCCGCACTGTCGGCACCGGCCGGCGTGAACCTGCTCAGCGGCGCCGCACCGCGCCATCAGTCCTTCAACGTGGTGATCTCCAACGTGCCCGGCCCGAAGGAGACGCTGTATTGCGGCGACGCCGAAATGCAGGGCATGTACCCGGTGTCGATCGTACTCGACGGGCAGGCGCTCAATATCAGCATGGCCAGCTATCGCGACTCGCTCGAGTTCGGCCTGATCGCCTGCCGCAAGTCCCTGCCAAGCATGCAGCACATGCTGCAGTATCTCGAAGATGCGCTGGACGAACTCGAACCCGTGGACACGGCCCACGTCGGCGCGGACGAGCTGGTCGTCGACGGCGGCTGACGCGGCACGGAACGGCGCGCAGGATCCACGCACGCAAAAGCGGCGTAACGGTACTCATGGACCCGACCACCCGCCGTACTCCATGACCGCCGGCCGCTGCGAACTGTGCGGCCGGGCCGACGTACGCACCACGCGTCATCACCTGATTCCGCGCCGCACCCACCGCCTCAAGCGTATTCGCAAGCGCTTCGGCCGCGATGACCGGCTCGGGCGCATCCTGCATATCTGTCGCCCCTGCCACAGCCATATCCACGCCGTGCTCGGGGAGAAGGAACTCGCCGAGGTCTACAACAGCCGCGAGGCCCTGCTCGAACAGCCGGATATCGCCACATTCGTGGACTGGATCGCGGGCAAGCCGCCCGGATTCAGACCGCAGATCCGTCGGCCCCGGCGCTAAACCTCAGCGCCGACGCTGCGCCGCCCCGACGCTCACGCACAGCGTACCCAGCACCAGAATCACCGCGCCCGCCGCAATCGTGTCCCGGTAGCTGCCGACCTGGGCATACAGCTGTGCCATGGCGAAACCGCCGATGGTCTGCATGAGCGCGAACGACAGCGTCGCCCAACCCCAGATCTGGCGCTGCCGGCCCGGCGGCGAAAGTTCGACCACAGCACCCGCGGTGAGTGTGATAATGGCCGGCACCATGGCACCCACCAGCAGCGACGACAGCCCCAGGGCGACGCTCGTCGAGGACAACAGCGGCAACGCGGTCGCCGTGGTCATCAGCACGAAGGCAGCGACCAGCGCGCTGCGAAAACCCAGCCGCTGGGCCGCCAGCCCGCCCGCGGCCGGGCCGAGCATGCCGCCGACGCCGAGCACCAGCCAGTAGCCGTTGCCCGCCGCCAGTCCGCGCCCCAGTTCACGGGCGATATAGTCCACCCAGTACAACGAATGCGGTACGTAACCGGCCGAGTTCAGCCCGTAGGCGAGCACGATCAGGGCGATTGCAAGCCACGGCACCGGCGCGCCGTTTGCGCGCTGATCGCTGTGCGTGGTTGCCGGCAGCGCGGCCAGATCGCGCCAGACCGCAAACCAGCTCCAGGCGCCGAGCAATGCCGCCACGCTGCCGATCGCCGCCCAGGTGGCGGCAATGCCGGCGGCCGCCAGCCACGGCACGATCAAGCTCGCGGTGATCGTGCCCACGCCGATGCCGGTGAAGATGATCGCCGAGGCGGCCGGACGCCGGGCCGCCGGCACGCGTGCCATGATCGCCGGGGTGACGACGATGGTGAGCGTTGCCGCGGACCAGCCGGCCAGCAATCGCCACAATCCGTACCAGACAAATCCGGCATCGAACATGCAGCCGAACAGGCTCAGCGTGAGCGTGGTCAGACACAGCGCGATGGCGCGTCGCTCGCCCAGCAGCCGGCCGCTGCGATCAGCGCTCGCCGCCCCCAGCAGATAGCCGAGCAGATTGATCGCGCCCAGCTGGGCCGTGGCTTGCGGCGTGAACCAGCCCTGCTGCACGAGCGGAGTGATCAACGGGGTGAAGGCATAGCGCCCGAGCCCCACGCCCAGCAACAGTGCCACCGCGCCGGCCAGCGACAGGCGCCAGGTCGACGCCGGTGGCGCCTTGGACACCGCCGGCCTCACGTGACGCGGCGCGTGGCTGCCGTGCCGGCACACAGGGTAGCCAGCGCCAGCGAAACAAACGCCATGCCGAACAGCGGCAGATAGCTGCCGAGTTGCTCATACCCCCAGGACATGCCGTAGGCCGCGACCGCCTGTGCGAGCGCGAACGACAGCGTCGCCCAGCCCCACAGCTGCTGTTGCCGCTCCGGGGTGCTCAACGCCGCAATCGACCCGGAGGTGAGCGTGACCGTGCCCGGCACCAGCATGCCGACACCGAACGACGACAGGCCCAGCGCCCATACGCTGTCGGAGAACAACGGCAACGCGACGGCAACGGCCTTGAGCGTGAGTGCGAGCACCAGCGCCGGCCGAAAATCGATACGCGCGGCCGCCGCGCCGGCAAGCAACGGCCCGCAAACCGCGCCCAGACCGAACAGCACCCAGTACAGACTGCCGACCTGCAGCCCCTGACCCAGTTCGCGGGCAATATAGTCGACCCAGAACAGCGTATGCGGCACGAAACCGATCGCATCGAGGCCGTAGGCCACGATAATCAGGCCGATCGCGAGCATTGGCAGGCGCGCGTCGGACGTGGTCCGCGCCCGGGTCTTCTCCAGCGGCACGAGATCACGCCAGACGGCTCGCCAGCTCCACCAAGCCAACCCAGTCGCCACAAGCGCCAGCGCCAGCCATGTGATCGCCACGCCCTGTCCGGCCAGCCACGGCACCAGCGTGCCGCTGGCCATCACGCCGATGCCGATACCGGTGAACACGAGCGCGCTGGTTCGCGCGCGCTCCTGGATAGTGGCCCGCGACAACGCCGCCGGCGCGCCCACAACCACCAGGGCCGCGCCGGTCACACCACAGGCCAGCCGCCAGAAGCCGTACCAGACCACGCCCCAGTCCAGCGCACAGGCATAGAAGCTGGCCACCGTGATCAGCAGACAGGCGCCCAGCACGTTGCGCACGCCAAAGATCAGCGTTGCCCGGTGCGCCAGCGCCGCGCCGAACATATAACCCAGCAGATTGATCGCGCCGAGATAGGCCGCGGCATGGGTGGAGAACCAGTCGGCCTGCACCAGCGCCGGAATCAGCGGCGTGTAGGCAAAACGGGCCATGCCGATGCCCAGCAGCGTTGCCACGCCGCCGGCCAGCCCCAGACGCGTGGCCGAACTCTGCCCCGCGCTACCCATGGCCCGCCCGCCGCCGCGTCGCTTGCGCACTCATGATTGATGTTCCATGCAGCATAAAGACCGGCGAGTGTGCCATGCACTGCGGCGCTGTCCAGCAACCAGACCCCATCACCACGAAACGCACAACGCCACATCGGTCGCGACCAGGCATTGGCGGCGCGAAAGACAACGCCTAAGATCGACCCATGAGCAATACCCACACCACGGCCTCTCCCGACGCCTGCGTCGATACATTGTTCGTCGGCAGCGTGGGCCGACTCGCCAACGACGGCGCCGATTCGGCCATCGACAAACGGGCGGTCACCGACGCGCGCTGGCTCGACGGCGACGGCGTGGCCGGCGACACGGTGGCGGACCACGTCCACCACGGCGGCCGCGACCGCGCACTCAATCACTATCCGGCCGAGCATTACGAAGGCTGGCGATCGCGCTATCCCGGCTTCGACGACGCGTTCGTCCCCGGCGTGCTGGGCGAGAACATCAGCACCCACGGCATCACCGAGGCGGATGTGCGGGTCGGGGATGTGTTCACGCTGGGCGAAGCCACGATCCAGATCGCCCAGCCGCGCCAGCCCTGCTGGAAGATCGGCGCGCGCGTGGGTATCGGGGGCCTGGCGACCGCGGTGATCAAGGAAGGCCGCGCCGGCTGGCTCTACCGCGTGATCGAGCCCGGCCATATCCGCGCCGGCGATACGCTGACCTGTATCGAACGCGCCGGACACGGCATCACCATGGCGCAGATGTGGGCCCTGCTCACCAAGCGCCAGCCCGACGCCGACGACCGCGCGCAGATGCGCGTGCTCACCGAACTGGGCGCGCTGGCACCGGAGTGGCGCAAGCGCATGTCCCAGCGTGCCCGCGGCGGGCGCAGCAGCTAGCCCCGGCCGGGTAACCTACTCGGGATAAAGACGCGGCCTGTAGCCCGGATGTATCACGCCGACCGCGATGTCGGCAAAGTCGGTGAACAGGCCGTCCACGTCGTAGCGGTGATAATACAGACGCAGCTCGTCTTCCAGACGACGCGTGCCCGCCGGTAGTTGGTCGGCGCGGAAGGTATAGGGATGCACCTTGAGGCCGCGCTGATGGGCCTGACTGACCAGCGCTCCGTCGGTATCGGCGATCCGGTTCTTGTCCGGGCCGATACCGTCCGCGTAGGTGGCGATCTCGTCGAGACCGTCGGGCGTGACCATCGCGTCGAAGGCATCGCCGCTGCCCTCGATCAGCTGGATCTGGGGCAGATCGGAGCCCATCACCGAACGCATCTCCTTGAGATTATCGGCATCGAAGCTCTGCACGAACACGTTCGCGTCACGGCCGGCGTAGCCGTATTCAGCCAGCGTATCCAGCAGCTTGCGTTCCAGCGGCAGGCCCTCGGCGTCGTGAAACGCCGGATCCTTGGTCTCCGGATAGATACCGACATCGCGCCGGGTCTCGCGGTTGAGCGATTGCACCATCTCGATCACGGCGCGCAGGGTCGGCACGTGAAAGCCGTTGGCCTCGGCCTGGAAACGGCCGGGAAACACCCGGGTTCCGTCCGGGTTGGTGCGCTCGGTGACCGCGAGCGTCTCGATCTCCGGCAGGGTGAAATCCGCGGCATACCAGCGCCCGTCGGCCCGGGCCCGGTCGGGGAATTTCTGTTCCACGTCGGTGGTGGATTCCAGATGGATATCGTGCAGGCAGATCAGGCGCTCGTCGGCGGTCATCACCACGTCCGGCTCGATGAAGTCCGCGCCCAGGGCATAGGCCATCGCATAGGCCGGCAGCGTGTGCTCGGGCAGATAGCCCGACGCGCCGCGATGGGCGATGACGATCTTGTCGTCCCTGTTCTTGTTGTCGTGCTTCTTATGCTTGGGCATGACGTGTTCCGGAGCGTGGCCGTGATCGACGCCTTGGCCCGGTGCGCCGAACAGGGGCGCGGCGGCCAGTGCCAGCGCGATACACAGACACAGTATCGTCAGATCGATCGAACGGCGAATACGGCGTGAACGGGCCATGGCATGCTCCGGGTCAAGGACAAATACACCAAGCGGGTGCCCTCGACGCTAGCCACGGCGAATGACGCGCGTATGACAGCCGGCGCTCTGCTACCGACAATCAGCCGTTTTCGGGTGTCGAGCGCGGCTTGTTGTCGCGCTGACGGATCAGGCCTTCCTGGGCCACTGACGCCACCAGTTCGCCGGCGCGATTGAAGATCAACCCGCGCGACAGGCCGCGTGCGTCCTGGGCGCCGGGGCTGTCCATGCTGTAGAGCAGCCACTCGTCCATCTGCAGATTGCGATGAAACCAGATCGCGTGATCGATGCTCGCCATCTGCATGCCAGGCGTGAAGAACGATACCCCGTGCGGAAACAGCGACGTCGCCAGCAGATTGAAATCGCTGGCATAAGTGAGCACCGCGCGGTGCACGGCCTGGTCGTCGGGCAACGGCGCCTTGGCCTTGAACCAGACATGCTGGACGGCGTCACGCTTGTCCGGGGCGAGCATGTTCCAGGGCTTGACCGCGCGCATGTCGATGGCGACCTCGCGGCCGACCGCCTCGCGCAGGGATTCCGGCACCCGGTCGAGTTCGTCGACCCAGTTGCGACGCAGTTCGTCGTGGCTGGCCAGGGTTTCCGGATCCGGTACGTCGGGCATGGCCATCTGATGGGTATAGCCGTGTTCTTCGACATGAAACGAGGCGAGCATGGAGAAGATCGGCCGGCCGTGCTGGATCGCCTGCACCCGGCGAGTGGCGAAACTGCGGCCGTCGCGGATATTGTCCACTTCGTAGACGATCGCGGCCTCCATGTCGCCCGGACGCAGGAAATAGCCATGCATGGAATGGGCCTGCTGCTCGGGGTCGACGGTGCGCGTGGCCGCCACCATGGCCTGACCGGCGACCTGGCCGCCGAAGACGCTCTTGCCGCCCAGATCGCGCGAGCTGCCGCGGAACAGACGCTGTTCCAACGGTTCCAGATCCAGCTGGTCGAGCAGATCGCCGACCAGACGTTCGCCGTCTGACGCCATAGTTGATATCCCCCGCTTGCAGATGCAAAAGCATCAGTCTAAAGGATTACGCCAATCGGCCCGGCGCCGGCTCAGTCGGCCTCCCCGGAGTCGGCGGCGCGCAGCAGGAAGTCGGCCCGGGCGAAGGCCACCGGCTTGTCCGGGTCGTCCTGCCAGCACTCGGCCTGCACCTGCGCGATGCGGCGCCCGGAGCGAATCAGACGACAACGGCACAGGCAATCGCGCGCCTGCGCGGAGCGCCAGTAGTCGATCGAGAAATCCACCGGATAGGGCAGGCGCAGCTGCGATTCGGCGATCAGCACATCAAGCTGCATGGACACTTCCAGCAGCCCGGCGACGGTGCCGCCGTGCAGCGCCTGCAGGCGCACGTTGCCGACGAGGGCCTCGCGAAACGGCATGCGATAGATACGCCCGTCGCCGTTACGGTCGTCTTCGACCGCCAGCCCCAAGAACACGGCATAGGGAATCGCGCCGGCCACGGCGGCGAAATCGCGGGCCTGCAGCGCGGCCTGCAGTTGCTCGGCACTGGCGTTCATGCCATCACCGCCTGACCGGTGCGCATGAACGCGGCCGTGCACAAAGCCGTCGGGCGCTCGCGATCGCCCTGATGCAGGGTCGCGCGCACGAACGCCACGCAACGGGTCACGTGGTAACACTCGGCCTCGACGGTGAGCGTCTGATCGGCCACTGCCGGGCGCAGGTAATCCATGCGCAGATCGAGGGTCGCGATCGACTCCAGGCCCGGCAGTGCCAGAAACACGGCCAGCCCGCAGCTGCTGTCGGCGGCCGTGGTGCCCACGGCGGTATGCCACAGGCGCGCGATCGGATCGCCGAGGAACTCGGGGCGATAGGCGAGCGCGGTGACGATGCGTTCGCCGCTGACGTCAACTACTGTCAGTCCCAGCGCCTGATTATGCGGAATCTGTTCGTTGAAACGTCGCGCAATCTGCGCGCGCACGGCCGGATCGCGCTTGTCGAGGAGTTCGGCGGTCTGCGAGCTGTTCATGGCGGGCGACGATAGACGCTGGCTGCGGGCCTGTCCACGCGCGTGATCCGGCGCGCCATCGGGCGAGCGGGTAAGATGAGGGGGCTCGACCGCCTCTATTATGTCGAGTTGCCGTGCGCCACGCGCGGCCGGTATTTCCCAGCCCATCGCTTTCTATGGATCATCCCGATTTCGCGCTGTTTCCCCTGTCCACCGTGGTTTTCCCCGGCGGCATCATGCCGCTGCGGATATTCGAGCCACGCTATCTGGACATGGTCGCCATGTGCATGAAGGGCCAGACCGGCTTTGGCGTGTGCGCGGCCCATCCGGCTGCGGACAAGAATGAGTTCAGCGCGCCGCGCGCGGTGGGTACGCTCGTCGACATCATCGATTTCGACCGGCTCGACGACGGCCAGCTGGGCATCACCGTGGAAGGCAAGCGCCGCTTCGAGGTGGTCTCCACCCGCCAGGCCGACAACGGCCTGTGGTGGGGCGAGATCTCGTTCATCACCGAGGAGGCCGACAGCGCCTGCCCGATCGAATTCTCGCAGCTCAAGCAGATTGCGGCCGCGCTGATCGAGGAAGTGGGCCTGCCCTATGAAACCAAGGGCACAGCCTACGACTCGGCCAGCTGGCTGTCGGCGCGTCTGACCGAACTGCTGCCCTTCGATGCCGCCACCAAGCACGATCTGCTGGCGACCAACGACCCGCTCGAACGGCTGCGGCGTATCCGGCCGATGGTGGAGATCGAAAACACGCGCTGACGGGGCATGGCGACACGGCCGGCGTTATTCGGATCGTGCACAATCGGTTAGCATGCATATCAGCTGTTCCGCAACCGTCGTCGTCCCGTGAAAAACCCCGTCTACCGGGTGGCCTGCATCACCGTGGTGCTGCTGGCTGCCGCATGCAGCAGCCAGCCCACGCGCGCGCCCGAGATCACCGCCAGCCCCACGCCGCCGCCGGTGGATCAGCGCGCGATCGCGATCGCCGACCAGCTGCAGACCCTGCCGGCCACGACCGTCGGCAGCGCGGTGACGGACTTCTACGCCAGCCATGACAACCAGCCGGCCTGGTTCGATCACGACGACAGCGCGCGCCCGGCAATCAAATCGCTGCTGGACGCGCTGTCACGCGCCGACCGGCAGGGCCTGACCGTTGCCGACTACGGGTACGAGGATCTGGCCCGGCGCGTCGAGACACTCGACGACATGAACGCCTCGCTGGCACCGGCGGCACTGGCACGGCTGGACGTGCGCCTGAGCACCGCGTTCGTGGCCTATGCCATCGACCTGCATCGCGGCCGTGTCGACGACAGCCGCAATATCCGTCCGCGCTGGTATCAGGAGCTGCCAGCCGGCGACTATGCCGGTGCCCTGGCCCGCGCCACGGATGCCGGCAACGTCGATGACGCGCTGGGTGAACTGCGCCCGCCACATGCCGGCTATGCACTGCTGGTCAAGGCACTGGCCGACTATCGCGCCATCGCCGCCAACGGCGGCTGGCCCAGTGTCGCCGACGGCCCGCTGCTGAAAGTCGGCATGCGGGATCGGCGCGTGCCCGCCTTGCGCCGGCGTCTGCATATCACCGGCGATCTGCCGCTGGGTGCGGCCACCGGCGAAAGCCTGGACGACGGCGTCCATGCCCTGCAGCGCCTGGATCGGGATGACGGCGTCGATCTCGCATCGACCCGCTACGACCGGCGGCTGGCCGCATCCGTGCGCCAATTCCAGGCCCGTCATGGCCTGGCCACCGACGGCGCCGTCGGCAAGAGCACCCTCGCCGCGCTCAATGTGCCCGCCGCCACGCGCGTGCATCAGATCGAGCTCAACCTGGAGCGCTGGCGCTGGCTGCCCGGCGATCTGGGCGATCGCTATGTGATGGTCAACATCCCCGAATACCGTCTGCGCGCCTTCGATCACGGCCGCACGGTGCTGCAGATGAACGTGGTCGTGGGCAAGTCCTATGACGACCGCGCCACGCCGGTGTTCTCGGATCGCATGCGTTATGTGATCTTCCGGCCCTACTGGAATATCCCGCACGGCATTGCCGTGGACGAGATCCTGCCCAAGGCACGCCGCGACGCGGGCTATCTGGCGCGCCGCCAGTACCAGATCGTCAAGGTGTTCGGCCCCAATGCGAAACCGTTGCCGGCGACGCCGGAAAACCTCGACGCGGTCGAGGCCGGACACCTGCATATGCGCCAGGCCGCCGGGCCACACAACGCGCTCGGTCTGATCAAGTTCATGTTCCCGAACGAGTTTTCGGTCTATCTGCACGACAGCCCATCGGAGCGGCTGTTCTCGCGCACCGAACGTGACTTCAGCCACGGCTGCGTGCGCGTGCAGTTTCCGGCCGAGCTTGCCGAATTCGTGCTGCAGGGCAAGCCCGACTGGGACGCCGAGCGTATCGACAAGGCGCTGCACGAAGGCGGGCGCGAGTATGTGAGCCTGGCCGAACCGCTGCCGGTCTATCTGATCTACTGGACCGCGTTCGTCAACGACGGCGGCGTGCAGTTCAGAAACGATCTCTACAATCACGACCCGCAGTTGGAGAAAGCCATGCAGCGCGCGCATAACCACTTTGCGACGCAGCCGGAGGCTGGTTGATTCGTCTGCGCGGCTATCGGCTGTTGGTCGGAGCGGTCCTCGGGCTGCTCGCCGGCGGCGCCGATGCCCAGCGATTGACGATGACGCAGGCACTGGACGGCGATCCTTTCGGGGCCGCGCCGCAGTTCAGCGCACGCATCCAGGACCGACGCCTCGCCGGCGACGTCGCCGGCGTATTCGCGATGCCCGGCGAAACGCTGTCCGTCGTGGCTCGGGAGATACCCGCCGGCGCCGACCTCACGCTCGACGTCAACGGCTTCGGCGCGGCCCGGCGCGACAACGACCACAGCTGGCGCTGGCGCGCGCCGCGGCAGCCCGGCCTGTACCCGATCACGCTGCGCAATCGGGCCACCGGCGGCCAGATGCGGCTGAACGTATTCGTCAAGACGCCGTTCGACCCGGCCGCGCGCCAACTCAACGGCTACGATATCGGCCGCTACCAACCAACGGCACGCGCCAGGGACCCGCGCAGCGCGCCGCCGCGCGGACTGGTCGAGGTCACCGCCGGCACCACGGGCGTGCATGTCTCGCCGCATTTCACGCTCGGCGATTTTCTGTGCCATCAACAGCCACAATACTGGCCCAAATATGTGTTGATCCGCCCGCGCCTTATCGCGAAGCTGGAAATGATACGCACGGCCCTGATCAACGCCGGCATCGATGGCAACGGGCTGGTGGTGATGAGCGGTTATCGCACGCCCTGGTACAACGCGGATATCGGCAATACCACGGTCTACAGCCAGCATCTGTTCGGCAGCGCCGCCGATATCTTCGTCGACGCCGATGCCGACGGCGAGATGGACGATCTCGACGCCGACGGTTCGATCACGGCCGCCGACGCCGGCTGGCTCGCCGATCTGGTGGAAACACTCACCGCGCAGGCGCCCGAGCTTGCCGGCGGCCTCAGCGCCTATCCCGGCAACCGGTTCCACGGCCCGTTCGTGCACGTGGACGTGCGCGGGGTGGCGGTGCGCTGGTAGCTGATCGAGGCGCAGCGCGCCAGCGTCATCCGGGCTCGGCTACGGTGTGCCGATGCCGGAGCTGACGTTGGACCCGCTGCCGATCCCCGGACTGGTGGGCGACGTACCACCCGTGCCCGGCGTCGTGACCGTTCCGGCGCCGGTGCCACGGTTGGTGCCCGAGCCCGACGCTTCGTCGGCCAGGTCATCGAGCAGATCGGCGATCGCCTCGATTTCGTCGTCCCGATCGCCGATGTTATGGCGATCGGCGATATAGCCCGGATCGTTGTAGTAGATATGCACGTCGCCGTCGTCGTCCTGGCTGACCAGCATCTTCTGCGGCAGATCGACGCCGGCGGTCTGGCTCGATTGCATCAAGCGTGTGCCGACCGTCGGGTTGCCGAACAAGAACAGCGTGCTGGGGTTGATAGCCCGGCCGACCTGCACGGCGCGCGTGGCCTCATCGATGATCACGGGCGCACCGAGGTTGTCGCGCGCATTGATGGCAGTGGCTAGATTGTTCACGGTGGTGTTGAAGTCGTTGTCGCTGTCGACGGTTTCGATACCCTCGCCGTCGCTCACCTTCGCGGCACTGCCCTCGCGCCGGATATCGTCGCCGGCCGCGCTTTCGGCCAGGGTGCGCATATCGTCTTCGAGGCCATCGAGGGTATCGTTCTCGGCATCGTCGAGCGCGTAGCGGGCGTCCAGATAATCGACGTTGGTATAGGCCACGCCGACGGCGTTGTCGCTATCGCGATAGACCAGAATCCTGGCCGGAAGATCCAGCGCCACGCGCGCGTCGGCGGCGATCAGGGCCGCCGAACGGTTGGGGTCGTCGAAATAGACCACGGTGGTCGGACGCAGGGTCAGATTCCCGCTGTCGGCGTTATTCCGATGATCGATCAGCTGCGCGTAATCGGCGCGATACACGGACGCGACGTCCTGCCGGAGCGTCGACAGCGTGGTGTCGAAATCGCTGCTGGACACGGCCACGGACAGACCAGCGATATCGGTATCCTCGACCGGCGCGGTGACGTCCTTGCTGTCGTCATCGTCGTTGCCGATGCCCAGTTCCGACGACCAGTCGCAGGCCGCGACGACAACCAGGCTCAGCGCCAGCAGCAGCCAGAGCGCAATACGGTCTCTACGAGTACGTGGTTGGCAAGTCATGACCGATACCTCGTCCGGGCCCGACCCTCAGCCTACTCGAAATGCCCGCGCCAGCGCTGCACCGCGACCTGTTCCTTGACCAGCTCGAGAATCTCGACGACCGCGTCGCGTACTTCCGAGGTCTGGCCGATATCGTCGGCCAGCAGACGCGAGAGCACGCTGTCGGTGATGTTCTGCACCAGATTGTCGAAATCGGAGGACGACAGGCCGGCCACGGCTTCGTCGAGCACATTGTTGACGGTCTCACTGATCGCGTCGTCCAGCGCCCGCGACACGAAGCTGCCGAGCATGGGCACGCGCTCGAGGTTCTTGAGCGCGGCGTTGTTGTCCACGCCCCGGTTGACCACGTTGGCGACATAACCCTGCAGTTCCTCGCGATTGGCCTGGTAGGCGCTGATGATGGCGTTTTCGATATGAGTGCTGGCAGAGGCGACCAGGCGCTGCTGACGCGGCTGGAGCACGTCCTGCACGACCTTGCGCGAGAGTTCCTGGCCACCGCTTTGCAGTTCCTCCTGGGCACCGGCCAGTACCTTGATCACCACCCGGTCGGAGATCTCCTCGACGACGATGTCGTAATAGACCATCGCGGTCTTGTAGACCGCCCAGTTGCGGATATCGATCACGCCCAGCCGTTGCAGGCGCATGACGATCGAGATCACGCGCAGTACGCGCAGGAAACGAAAACCCGCCACCGGGACACAGCCGAGCACGTCGTACCAGCGCGCGAACGGATAGAAGAACCAGCGGTAATAGCGTTTCTGCACGATCGCGAGCGTCCAGCCGGCGAGCACGTCGGCCACGAAAATAGCGACAAACGCCAGATCGATGGCAAAGAAATTGTCGTGGATACGGCTTTCGTACCAGTCGTGCCCGCCCTGCCAGATCGCGGCAAACGCATTGGACAACGGCCCCACGGCGAACAGCGCATCGAAGATGATCAAGGCCAGATTGAGCGATACCAGCGCGATGATGCCCAGATCCCACAACAGAAACAGGCGCTCGCTCAGGGTACGATCGCCGGCGACCACATCCAGCGGATTGGTGACGTCGGGGCCTTCGTCGTGTGCACTCACGATGTGGCTGCCGACTGTCGGTTCAGCGACACCGTGCGCTGCATTTCATGCACCTCGGCGATCTGGCCATCCATCTGTTGATAGCCCCAGCCGACCGCGAGATCGATGGCATCGCCGCTGGGCACGATATTCAGCGGCGACAGGGTCTTGTCGAAGCGCACCATGGTGTCGGCATAGACGCGGTTCACGCGCATCTGGCGCTGCACGGTCTGAGTGATCGGCCACAGCCACATATTCTTTGCATCGAAGCGCGGAAAGAAACAGTCGAAGGCCAGATAGTAAGCGTTACGCGTCGCGCTCGCAGCGCGGCCTGCCGCCACCCCGCGCCAGGCCGCGCGCGCGGGCACGTTATCGGCGACGCCGCCGTCGACGATCGCCGCCAGCTCGCGGCTGGCCATCAGCTCGGAGAATATCTCGCGGGTCACGCCCGCGCCGGGACCCGGCTCGTACTGCAGGATGGTGGGCACGGCGGCCGAAAAACCGGCGGCGTCGACCGCGTGCACCTGGCGCGTGTCGCTGTCTCGCCCGAGCACGATCGGCTCGACCAGGTCTGCGCTGAAGAATTGCAGCAGGCGGGTGGTACGCGCGGCCACCCGCATCCACATCGGCAGCCAGCGATCGGCGGCCCGGGCCGCGCCGTGCTTGTCCGCGGCCATGCGCTCGTAGGGACGGCGCCGGATGCCAGCGACCACCAGATCCAGTGGTATCTCCATTTCGTCGAGGCGCAGTGGCCGGCGCAGGTCGCCCACGGACATGCGCTGATGCAGGGCGCGCAGGTGCAGATGCAGCAGTCCGGGCAGACAGAATTCACGGCGGCGACGCGCGGCGCTGAAGATATCGCCGTTCTTGAGCTTGCGGGCGAAATCGGTGTACTCGTTTACATCGCCGTGGCGGCGCTGGGCGCGGAACAGGCCCAGGATCGCGCCAATCGAGTTGCCGACGATGTAATCGGGTATCAGCCCGTCTTCCATGAGCCGCGCGAACGCGCCGGCATAGACATAACCGGCGCCGCCACCGCCGCCGGCGACGATCACGAGCGCGCGGCGGCCGGCCTCGCGATCCAGTGCGGTGGCATCGAAATCGTTGCTGTGGTCGACCAGCAGCTGACGCCGCAACTCGATACAGCGCGCACGCAGGGCCGGCACCGCGTCCACGCAGTACACCAGTTTTTCCTCGGCCGTGGCCGAGCCGCGCAGCCGATCGTAGAGATGCTCCAGCATCCAGGCGCGCAGCGGCGCGATACGGGCCGCGTCGACGGTGACATCGTCCACGCCCTGCGCCGGTCGAAACACATGCAGGCGAGCCAGGCCCAGCGCGTAGCGCAGGCATTCATAGTCGCGATCGGTGATGGTGGCGGGCGCAGCCAGATACGCGCGCACCAGCGCGCGCTCCATGCGCTGCAGCTGCAAACGCTCGCGTTCGTCGCGCTCGGCGTCGGGATGCTCGCCCACGGCCGGGCGCAGCACGGCGCTGTTCATCGAATGATCCCCACAATTGTCTTGCCCGCGACCAGGTTATCGGCCGATATCGCGGTCGCAGCAGACGGCGTACAGCCGCAAGGCCGCGTTCCGGGCGGCGGCGTCACGCCGGAAGCAGGCGCTGGCGGGCACTAGGCGCATACCGCAGCGGCCGTCTTCAGCGGCGTGATTGCGGTTCCGATCGTCTGTGCCCGCGGATCGCGTCCGGTGGTTACGCCGGTACGCACGCTCTCGGCCTGGAAGACTTCCCCCTGACCGGCATCGGTCCGACGCGCCTGACCGTGGGCCCGGTTATCCATACGCCGACTGACAGGGCCCACCGTGGCTTGGGTCCCGCCGTCAGCGGCACAAAATAATATCTCAGGCGTCCGGAAACAGCCCATGGCAACGGTTGCGGTGGCCATATTGCAGCCCCACGGGATTGTCGGATGAGACCACCAGCATACCGCAGGAGTGTCGCCCTGCGTCTCACTCGACCAGCGCCTGGGCCTCGGCGCTGTCGGCATACTCGGTGGCCAGCGGCGCCGCGTCGATGCCCTGTTCGCGCAGATAGGCCACCAGCACGTCGGTACGCCCGTGGGTGGCCAGCACGCGGCGAGCGCCGGTCTGTTCGATGGTGCGGATCAGGCCCGGCCAGTCGGCATGGTCGGAGAGCACGAAGCCGCGGTCATAACCACGCCGACGGCGATTGCCCCGGATTCGCATCCATCCGGAGGCAAAACCGGTGTCATGACGCTTGAAGCGCCGCATCCAGCGCGAGCCGGCCGCCGACGGCGGCGCCATGACCAGATCGCCGGCAAAATCATGGCGCTTGTCGCAGGCGCTGACCGCCTCGGTCGGCAGCATCCGGACGCCGGCATGGCGATAAATCTCGGTCAGCGGTACCAGCGCGCCGTGCAGATAGGCAGTGCTGTCGCTGAACGCGGCCAGTTCGGCGAGCAGACGCTGGGCCTTGCCGAGGGCATAGCAGAACAGCACGCTGGTCTTGCCGGCGGCGGCATTGGCCTGCCACCAGGCATGGATATCGGCAGCCACGACCTGCGTGGGCTGCCAGCGATAGACCGGCAGCGCGAAGGTCGCTTCGGTGATGAAGGTATCGCAGGGTACGACCTCGAACGCAGCGCAGGTCGGATCGGCGTCGCGCTTGTAGTCGCCCGAGGCCACCCAGACTTCGCCGTCCACCTCGACCCGGATCTGGGCGCTGCCCAGCACGTGACCGGCCGGATGAAATGAAACCTGCGCATCGCCGAAGCGTAGCGGTTCGCCGTAGTCGACATCGGTCAGATCGATGGTACGGCCCAGGCGTTGGTGCAGGATCGGGCGATTGGCCGCCTGCGCCCAGTAGCGGTCATGCCCGGCGCGCGCGTGATCGGCGTGCGCATGGGTGATCAGGGCCCGGTCGACGGCCCGCCACGGGTCGATATAGAACCCGCCGGCGGCGCAGTACAGACCGCGCTCGGTCAGTTCTATAACGGCTGCCATTGCGATCGCTCCCGGCTGTCGCCTATCCGGTCGGTGGGGCGTGCGCTGCAAGCGCGTCACGCAGATCACCGAGCCACGGTTCATACGCGCGCCAGCGCGCCACCGAAGAGCGATATACAGGTTGGCGCACCTGCCAGACGCTGGCCGTGCGTACCGCGCGTGACGACTCGTGAAAACGCAGGCAGGCATCATCCCAAGGCAGACCGGTGAAATCGATCAGACGCCGTATCTCAAGCTCTTCGTCGTCGACTAGTGATTCATAGTCGACGGTGAGCATCGACAGCGGCAAGCAAGCCGCCCAATGCGCCATGAGTCGTTCGTGCTGGCGATAGACACGCCCCAGGTGCGCGAGATCGTAGGAAAACCGCAGTCCCTTGTTGAACAATTGGAAATAACAGGACAAACAATTGTCCATGGCCTCGCGACGGCAATAGATCACGCGTGCATTCGGGAATAGGCGTGCGATCAGGCCCAGCCAGAGCATGTTGAACGGCATCTTGTCGGTCACGCGCTGGGCCTCGGGGTCCCGCGCCGACAGCGCGCCTAGATAGCGCTGCGATAGCGTGATGACCTGCTCGGCCGTGAGCCGGCGCAGGCATTCCGGGTAGCGCTGGCTCGGCGTACCGACGATCGCAGGTAGTTCCCGCACCATGCGGCCGATATCGCTCAGCTCGCCTGCGCCGTGTGCCTGTGGATGACTGGCCACGATCTGCTCCACCAGGCTCGTGCCCGAGCGCGGCATGCCGACGATAAACAGTGGTCGCTGGGACGGATCGCCCGACGTTCGATGCTCAGCAAAAAAGGCGGTGTCCAGATGTCGTGTGATCCGGTCGATACGCTGGCCAAAGGCCGCTGGATCGAAGGGGTGGCGGCGCGCCTGCAGTCGATTGCCGTCCCGAAAATGTGCGAACGCCTCGGCGGTGTCACCACACCCATCGTGCAGATGGCCCAGCGCGAAGTGCAGATGACTGCGCGCCTCGTCGCCCAGCGACCGATCCTTCAAGCGCTGGCGCATGGCGTCTACGCGCGCTTGCGCCATCGAATAATCGCGATTGTTCATCAGCGCCGCATAGACCCATTCCAGGCCCGGATCCACATCAAGCGCCTGTTCCAGAAAGCTGGCCGACTCGTCGAAGCGTCCCTGGCTCTGGCGCATGCTGCCGAGCCCGGCATAGGCGCGTGCGTCCTCCGGATTCGACACACGTATTGCGTCATGGATACGGACCGCGCGCTCGTATTCTCCGATAACCGCCCAAGCGGCGGCCAAGTCACGCTGGCTTTCGACGTCTTCGGTGCCCTGCTGCGCCCAAGCCAGCAGTTGCTCGCCAGCATCCGCCGGGGCGCCGCGCTCGAACAACAGCGCCGCGACCCGCGCATGTGCCTCGCCGAGCGCAGGACGTGCCTTTAGCAGCGCGCGATAAACCATCAGCGCGTCTTCGCTGCGGCCAGTCTGTGCCAGCGTATCGCCAAGATCAAGCCCGTTCTCGACGCGGTCCGGCTGCAGGACGAACGCCCGCCGATAAGCCGTGATGGCGGTGTTTGCATCGCCCAACGCGCGCAGCAGTTCACCGAGACTATGGTGATAAACCGGATTGCTGGGCTGCTGTTCGATCGCTCGCCGCATCAGTTTGACCGCGGCATTCGCGCGCCCCTGCTGGTGCGCCAGAACCGCCCTCATCCGCAACGCCTCGGGGTAGCCGGGATCACGGCGTTTTAGCGCACGATAGCAACGCTCAGCAGCTTCCAGCCGGCCGGCACGATGGTGGACGATGCCTTCAGCGAGCGCGGGATGGTGGGCGGGATAACCCGCAGGCGTATTTTTCGGACGGGGAAAGAAGGCACGCGTCATTCCTGCATCTTACCGGTCATGTCCCACGCGATGGAAAGCCACACGCAAAAGGCCCCGGCATGCCGGGGCCTTGACGTAATGCTCGGCAAATGGCCGGGCATGCAATCACGACCGTTCTCTAGAAATTGTAGATCGTCGAAAACTGGACGTTCTGCGCTTGGGCGTCGGTACCGTCCTGCTGCTCGTAGAAAGAGCGATTGTATTCAATACCGAAGGTCAGTGGATCGACGGGCGTATACAACAGATTAACCGCCAACGTGTCCGAGTTGTCGTGGAGGCCATCGGTCGAGTAGTCCACGTTGTTCGGGCTTTCCGAGAATGCCTGCCCCCAGACCACGTTACCGGTCAGTTCGGAGGTCAGCGCCTGCGAGATGGTAGCGGTATAACCCCAGCGCTGGAAGGCTTCCAGATTGCCGTTGTCGTCGACGTAGGTGTCGGTGCCACCTGCCGGCGCATAGATATACTTGCCGATGCCCTCGCCGCCAGCGACCGTACCCATGAGGGTCGTGCCGGTCGGCAACGCCAAAGTGGCTCCGGCATCCAGGCCCCAACCGAGCACCGAGTCATTGCTATTGGAATCCGCGCCGTTGAAGCCTTGGATATCGGCCTTCAGATAGCGCGCGATACCGGCGACCTGGAAGCTGACCGGCCCCTGTGAGCCTTGGTAGCGCACAACGAAGTCCGGTAAAGGATTGTCCTCGTTACCCTGCTTGTCGGCCTGCTTGAACGGCAGATCGTCCTGTACCGGCCCTGATGTAACACCGTCACCGGTGGGAGTTTCCAGCGCCACATCGAAGGTGCTTTCGTCCGGCAAGTGGAAGGTATAACGCACCTGCGCCTGGCGCTCAAACAACTGTCCCTGCGGGCCGTAGAAGTTGAGCGTGGTGCCGTAATTGAAGTCCGAGAAAGTCGACCAGTCGCGGCCAATCAACCAGTTGCCGATAGTTAGATACGCACGACGCACGCGCGGCGATGGACCACCACCGAAGCTACCGTCATACGGGCTGCCATACAGATCCATCTCGATGTAGCCGCCGATATCGCCGAACGTTTCAGTCGAGGTCGTCGTCGACAGTTTCAAGCGCGTCTGCTTAACGGTCGCTCCAATGTTGCCGTCCCCAGGCCGGTCGGTGCCCTTGTTATTTAGCGTTCCAATGGCATCGGACGGACCGAGCGAGGTACCGTGATCATCCTCGAAGTCATAGATCGCATCGAGCTTGAAGTAGCCGTTGAGCTGGATCGTGGTGTTACCAACCTTGAAACCCTCGCCGTCGGAGGACGACTCTTCAGTATCGCTGACCATGCTGCCTTCGGACATCTGCTCCTGCTGTGCCTGGAGCTGCTCGATGCGCGCATCCTTCTGGACTTGGTCGGACTGCATTTGGTTGAACTTGCTTTGCAGTTGTTCGATCTGTTGCTGCAATTCCTGCATCTGCTCCTGCTGGCTCTGTTGCGCCACGGCGGGCATAGCTGCAACCAGCAGGGGTACCGCGACTGCGGTACCGAGTACGCTCTTGACTGCCGCGCCCACCGTGGTGGAACGAAACGGAATCGTGCTCATGACTTTTCTCCCTGATTGACTTGAATCCCCCAGAAACGTGCCCCACACGATTCTGATGGCCGAACTGTAACCGAACATAAAGACAGGTGCCACAATCGATATTGTTCAATCGATTACGCGCGAGATCGCATGCAGAGCTTCATGAATGCGACGCAGATATCGGCCATACCGGATATCCGGGAAACAATCCATACTCCAGCGATGGGCGCATGACACTGAAAAAACAGGCTTTCGGCCACAACCCCGATAGACCAAGCAAGTCCCGCGCCATGTACCGGCACGGCAACCGCGGCCGAGTGCCATCTGGCCGAGCGGCATGCGACTAATTGCGGGTACGGCTACACTTCGCGCATGAGCCAAGCAAAAGACAAACTCGTCGTCGGTATCTCCTCGCGCGCCCTGTTCGATCTCGAGGACAGCCACCGTGTATTCGAGGAATCCGGGCGCGAGGCCTATTGCAACTACCAGATCGAGCACGAGGAAGACGTGCTCGAACCGGGCGTGGCGTTCGGCCTGGTACGCAAGCTGCTCGCGCTCAACGACACCGAGCACGAACGCGTGGAAGTGATTCTGCTGTCGCGCAACAGCGCCGACACCGGTCTGCGCGTGTTCAACTCCATCGCCCATCACAAGCTGCCGATCACGCGCGCCGCGTTTACCAGCGGCACCTCGCCCTATCGCTATGTGGGCGCGTTCGGGGGCGATCTGTTCCTGTCGGCCGATTCCGACGACGTGCGCGCGGCCCTGTCCGCGGGTTGTGCGGCCGCCACCATCGTGCCGGGCCATTCGATCGACAGCGGTGACGGCACGCTCAAAATCGCATTCGACGGCGACGCGGTGCTGTTCTCGGACGTGGCCGAGCGCATCTTCAAGGAACAGGGGCTGGCGGCGTTCACCGCCAGCGAGGCCAGTTCGGCGGGCGAGCCGCTGCCGGGCGGCCCGTTCAAGGCGTTTCTGGAAGCGCTGACCCGGATTCAGGCCGAATTCGATCCGGCCGACTGCCCGATACGCACTGCGTTGGTGACCTCTCGCAGTGCGCCTGCACACGAACGCGTCATTCGCACGCTGCGCGCCTGGCATATTCGTATCGACGAGGCCCTGTTCCTCGGCGGCATGACCAAGGCCCGATTCCTGCAGGCATTCGGCGCGGATATCTTCTTCGACGACCAGGCCACCCATATCGGCAAGGCCGCCGGCATGGTCGCCGCCGGGCATGTGCCACACGGCGTCGCCAACGAGTAGTCGACCGTCGGGTCAGACGTGGCGGGTATCTTCCCGGGCCTCACGACCGACGATATAGGCCCGGAAATCGGCGTTCAGATCGTCGACGATCTCGCTTTTTGCGGTCACGACCATGAGCTTGCGCGTGTTGAGCAGGGTGGGATAGTCGATCACCAGCAGACAGTCCACGAACTGCCAGTCGCTGTCGTCGACCTGATCGGCGGTGAGCGCCCACATGCCGGCGGTCTGGGCCGGCAGTTCGACGAACCTGCGCTCGATCTGGCCGGCTTTCTCGTGGCGGGTGACCACGCTGTTGCGGCGACGCGCGATGATGTCGTTGGGCCGGCTCGGGCGGATGACATCGCCGGTATCACCCAGGTAGGTCAGGCTCAAGTGGGTATCGTTACGGGTGATCAGGCGCACATCGCGCACCGTCACCCGCACGTCGGTGCCGTTGGCGCAGACCACATGCACGCGATCCTCGTCGGGGTCGCTGCGTTCGGGCTGGATCAGGCGCTTGAGCCGGTGCTCGAGGCTGCGGTTGCGCAAGACGTAGAACAGATAGACCAGCAGGGACCAGATGATGAACGAGGTCACGGTCCCTAGAATGCTCTGCAGTATGCTCAGCCACGTCATAATTGGGTCACGCACCCCACCGGTTCGTATCTATCATGTTCGCTTCATCGCTGCCCGCCCGCTCATGACCAGCCCGTGACCAAGCCATGAATATAATCGCCGCGATACTCGTGATCGCCGGCGCCCTCGCGGCGGCTGCGTCGATTATGGCCTATCCCCGGCTGCGTCGCCGCTGGCGCAAACCGGCGCAGCTGACCGCCGCCGAACAGCGTCTGCTGCTGGAGCGCCTGCCCTGGCGTGATCTGCTCACCGCGCGTCAGCGCGACAAGCTACTGCGTCTGAGCGCCCGCCTGCTGGCTGACGTCCGCTTTGTAGGCTGTGGTGGCCTGGTGCTGACAGGCGAGATGCAGCTGGTCGTGGCGTCGCAGGCGAGCCTGCTGTGCCTGGGCGCGCAGCCGGCCGAGTTCGCCCTGCCCGGCGAGATACTGATCTACCCGGATGCGTTCTATATCCCGCGCGATCTGCCCGACGAGCACGGTCTGGTCGACGACTTGCCGCTGCTGGCCGCCGGCGAAGCCTGGCAGGAAGGCCGGGTGGTGCTGTCGTGGAGCGATATCCGCCAGGCCCTGGCCGGCGCGGCCGACAACGTCGTGCTGCACGAATTCGCGCATCTGCTGGATTTCGCGGCGCCCGATACCGAAGGCGCACCGCCCATGGCCGGCGTCGACAGCTGGTCGGGGCCGTTCAGCCGTGCGTTCGACACTCTGCGTGCCCAGGGCTCGCCGGTAATCGATATATACGGCGCCGAGAGCCCCGCCGAATTCTTCGCCGTGGCCGTGGAAGCGTTCTTTCAGCGCGGCGCCGAGCTGGCCGACGCACATCCCGATCTGCATGCAGTGATGGCCGCCTATTTCGATCTGGATACCGCGCGCTGCAGGCCGCATTTCACCGACGCGCAGACACAGGCTACTCCGCGCTGATCGTCACCTTGCCGCTGCCGGGCAGACGCTCGGCCAGATCTCGCCCGGCCAGCTGCGACGGCGTGTACGCGCCGCCCGCGGTGTCGCCGGCGAACAGCTGCGCCACGATCGCAAGACTGGCGTGAAGGGTCACCGTATAACCGTTAGCCACCAGCAGACGCCCCACGCGGACCTCGCCCTCGGCGTTACGTACTTCGCCCCAGACGTGAGTGGGCGAACTTTCCCGCTGGCCGGCGTCCGGACCCTGGACACGTCCCGCCCGCGACTTGAGCAGCGCCTGCAGCGGCGCCAGGCCCAGCAGCGGCCGAACCCAGTTGAGGCGTTTGACCTGGGTGATGCGTTTGGGCGCCATCGGCATGTAGACCTCGATATTGCCGATGCCGGTGGTGCGCCAGGCGGTGGAGATATCACCCCAGGGGATGGTCATGGCCTGCTTGGGTCCGTCACCGAAATCGATCTCGCGCACGCTGTCGGCGAGCGGTACAGTGGTCACACGGCCATCGCGCCGAACCTTGCCGCCCTCGGCCAGGCCCTCGACCGAGGTCTTGGCCGTGCCCGGCGAAAACCCCGAACGCGAGTCGAAGCCCAGCGCCAGCGCGGTGGCGTCGGGCATGGCCTCGGCGAGATAAGCCGCGAGGCAATCGGTAGGCACCACGTCGAAACCCACGCCGCAGCACAGTACGACCCCCGCCGTGACGGCATCGTCATGCCGCGAGAAGGCATGTTCGAAGACACTGATTTCGCCGGTGATGTCCAGATAATGCGTATGTGCCTGAATACAGGCCGCCATCACCTGCGGCGCGGTCGCCGAAAACGGCCCGGCGCAGTGCAGCAGCACGTCGACGTCCGCGAGCTGCGGCGAGATTTCGCTGGCCTCCTTGAGTCCGAAGGCCCGCGATTCCAGGCCCAGTTCCTGTGCCAGCGCATGAACGCGATCGTCGTCGCGACCAGCCAGAATCGGCTGTAATCCGCGCGCCACGGCTTCACGGGCAATCAACTCACCGGTGTAGCCATAGGCACCGTAAATCATGAAGGAGTGGTCGGTCATCGCGGATGATTTCTCGAGATAAAGAGGGGGTCAGGATCGGGTGAACGATTGCGTGGCCTTGAGCACGGCGTCGAAGAACGTATCCGGGGACAGCCGTTTCATGCGGTACTGCCAGCGCGCGGTGCGGCCGGGAATGACCAGGAAGCGATTCTCCAGCACGGCATCGTGGATTTCGGCAGCCACATCTGCGGCGGTGATCTTGGCCCGGTCCATGAGTTTCCTGACCATCGCCTTCTGGCGATCGTTGGTACCGCGAAAGGAGTCCAGCAGATTGGTGGCGAAGAACGCCGGACAGGCCACCGTGACGCCGACGCCGTGGGCGTGTTCCTCGGCGCGCAGCGATTCCGACAGCGACAGCACCCCGGCCTTGGCGACATTGTAGGCCGCCATGCCGGGCGCATTGGCAATGGCCGCGAAGGACGCCGTATTGACCAGGTGACCGCGGCTTTCGCGCAGCATCGGCAGCATTGCCCGGCTGCCGCGCACCGTGCCCATCAGGTTGATGTCCAGCATCCAGTCCCAGTCCGCTTCCGAGGTATCGGTGACCAGGCCGGCACTGGAGACGCCGGCGTTGTTGACGAAAACATCGAGCCCGCCCCATTCATCGCTCACGCGCCGGGCCAGGGCGTCGAAATCATCGGATTCACGCGTATCCAGCGTCTGCGCCATCGCCTCGCCGCCGGCGTCATTGACCTCACCGGCGACGCGACGAGCACGACCGGTCTGGATATCGGTCACCGCCACGCGCCAGCCGGCGCGGGCAAACGACAGCGCCAGTTCCCGTCCCAGCCCGCTGCCGGCGCCGGTGATGGCGATGCGCTTGCCGCCGAGCCGTTCGCTGTTGCTGTCTGCCGCCATCGATGCCTGTCCCGCCTGTACTCGTGAAAAGCTAGCATACCGAACGAACGATCGTTCGACGTTGACCGGCATTGAAGGCGCTGCCTATAGTCGCGCCATGTCACAGCTTCTGCTCATCCGACACGGCCAGGCCAGTTTCGGTACCGACAACTACGACCTGCTGTCGCCGACCGGCGAACGGCAGGCGCGTCTTGTGGGTCATCACATGGCCGCCGCCGGCCTGATTCCGGACATACTCCTGGCCGGCAGTCTCGCTCGCCAGCAGAAAACCGCCACGCTCGCCGCGAACGCCTGGACACAGCCACCAGCGCTGCGCACCGACCCCGCTTTCAATGAATACGACGCCGATGCACTGTTCGCGGCCTATCTGCCGCGAGTGCTGGACGAGGATACGGCGCTGGCCGCCCAGCGCGACGGGATCAGTGCCGACCGCCGATTGTTCCAGAAAGCCTTCGAACAGGTCATGGGCCACTGGCTTGCGGGTACATCCCACGAGCATCCACGCTGCGAAAGCTGGGTGGATTTCCGCGCGCGGGTCGGCGCCGCGCTCGCGCGCCTGCGCGACGAGCTGCCGCGCGACTGCCGCATCGGCGTGTTCAGTTCCGGCGGGCCGATCGCGGTCGCTATCAGTGCGGCCATGGCCGCCAGCGACGACAAGACGATCGAACTCAACTGGAGCATCTACAACGCCAGCATCAGCGACCTGCGCTCCACGCGCTCCGGCTGGCGACTGCTGGGCTTCAACGATATCAGTGCGTTGCACGGCGCCGGCGACCCCGCACTCGTGACCTTTCGCTGAGCATGACGGCCGCCTATCCCACATACGAGGCCTTTGTGCAGACCCACGGGCTGGACACCGCACGCCTGTGCGAAGCGATCGTGGCGGCGGGCGAGCCCTCCATTTCGGTACGCAGCCCCCAGGTCGCGAGCGAGAATCTCACCCGGATCATCCAGTCCACCTTGAAACTGGCCAACCGCAAGGGTTTCGCCGCCATGACCCTGCGCGAACTGGCGAGCGCCAGCGGCCTGTCGCTGGGCGGTCTCTACGCCTATATCGGCAACAAGGACGAACTCGCCCAGCTGATCCAGCGGCGCATCGCGCGCACCCTGGGCGATGTGATGGCGGCGGTGCAGCCCGGCGGCGAGGACGCCGGCGCGATGCTCGCACGCGCGATCCATGCGCATCTGATGACCACCGAGGCCCTGCGCGAGTGGTTTTTCTTCCTGTACATGGAGGCGCATCATCTGGCCGCGGACGAACGCCATCAGGCTGTGGCCATGGAACGCGCCTCCGAGCACGTGTTCACCGACATCATCCAGGCCGGGCAGGACCAGGGCCTGTACCGCGCCACCGACCCCGCGGTCGCCGCCGGCCTGCTCAAATCGCTGTTGCAGGACTGGTATCTCAAGCACGGCAAGCACCGCGAACGCGGCCTGACGGTCGACGCCTATGCCGATATCGTGACGGCAGCGATCCAGGCCTATCTGACAACGACCCCGGAGACCCCATGAGTGCGATCGACCAGGCCAAGGACATTCGTGAAGGCGAGGACATCGACGCCGCGGCGCTGACCGCCTACTGCCGCGAGCACGCCCCGGAACTGGTGCCGGCCGACGGCGATATCGTCATCCGCCAGTTTCCCGGCGGCGCGTCGAACCTGACCTATCTGCTGCGCGTCGACGACGCCGAATACGTGCTGCGCCGCCCGCCTTTCGGCAGCCAAGTGAAATCCGCCCACGACATGGGCCGCGAATACGGCGTGCTCTCACGCCTGCACGGCGTCTACGACTATGCCCCCAAGCCCATCGTCCACTGCACCGACGACGACGTCATTGGCGCCGAGTTCTATGTGATGCAGCGCCTGCGCGGGGTGATCCTGCGCCGCGATCTGCCCGACAGCGTCACCCTGTCGCCGGCCGAGGCCACCCGCATGTGCGAGCAGCTGCTCGACGTGCAGGCGACCCTGCACACCACCGACATCCACGCCGCCGGCATGGCCGATTTCGGCAAGCCCGAGGGCTATATCGAGCGCCAGGTCACCGGCTGGAACACTCGCTACCGCAACGCCCGCACCGACGATGTGCCGGACTGCGAGGCGATCATGACCTGGCTGGAATCGCGGATTCCCAACGTCACCCGCGCGGCGATCATCCACAACGACTACAAGCTCGACAACGTCGTCTTCGATGAAGGCCTGGGCCACATCATCGGCGTGCTCGACTGGGAAATGGCCACCCTGGGCGATCCGGTCATGGATTTCGGCTGCTCGATGGCCTACTGGGTGCAGGCCGACGACCCCGAGGACATGCAGCAGATCCGCATGGGGCCGACGCATCTGCCCGGCATGCTGACCCGCGAACAGATGATCGATCGCTATCGCCAGGCGACCGGCGAATCGATCGACGACTGGCCGTTCTATCAGGCCTTCGGCCTGTTCCGGCTCGCCGCGATCCTGCAACAGATCTACAAGCGTTTTGTCGAAGGCAAGACCCGCGACAAGCGCTTCGAGTCGTTCGGGACATCGGTGGCGGTGCTGGCCGCACAGTGCGAACGCGTCATCGCGGCCGCCTGAGTTCGGGCTGAAGACGAATCACCGCTCTTTTCACGAACAATACGAACAACGACCCAACCGCGAGAATCAAGATGAAGCTTTACCAGAGTGACCGCGCCCCCAACCCGCGCCGTGTGCGCATCTTCATGGCCGAGAAAGGCCTTGATCTCGGTAATATGGAGATCATCAACCTGGATCTGGTTGCCGGCGAGAATCTCAGTGCCGACTACCGGCGCAAGGATCCGATGTGTGGCGTGCCCACGCTTGAACTCGACGACGGCACCTGTATCAGCGAATCGGTTGCCATCAGCCGTTATTTCGAGGAGATCCAGCCCGAACCCGCGCTCATGGGGCGCGATGCGAAGAGCAAGGCCGCGATCGAGATGTGGAACCGGCGCATGGAGCTGAAGCTGCTGCTGCCGGTCGCGCTTGCCTTTCGCAACATCAGCCGCGCATTCGCCGATCGTGAGAAGTGCTCGAAGGAGTTCGGCGAGATCAGCCTTGAGCGGGCCACCAAGATGTTCACTTTTCTCGATCAGCATCTGGCCAACAACGACTATATCGCCGGCGACGATTTCTCGATCGCCGATATCACCGCCCTGTGCGCGGTGGATTTCGCGCGCGTGGTCAAGCTGCGTATCGGCGAGGATCAGCCGCATCTCAAGCGCTGGCACGACGCGGTTTCCGCGCGGGATAGCGCCAAAGCCTGACGCGGGCGCGTCGCGGTGCTTGGTTGCCGGCGCCAGCGGCGCTAACCTGCGCGCAGAATCCTTGCTTCGACACCGCCATGGCCGATGACATCGCGCCGAACATGCAGGCCCGGGCCGCGCAGCTGTGCGACACCGCGCGTTTTTTCGCGGCCCGCGGCCTGTGCCCGGCAACCGGCGGCAATTTCTCGACCCGCGCCGACGACGGCGAGGTGCTGATCACCGCGTCGGGTCTCGACAAGGGCACGTTGAGTCCCGCGGACCTGCTGCCCATCGCCCTCGACGGCACCCTGCGCGGCGCCGGTCGGCCGTCGGCCGAAACCGGACTGCATCTCGCCCTGTACCGGCGCGATCCGGCAATCGGCGCGGTGCTGCACGTGCATTCGATCGCCAACACCCTGCTGTCCCGGCTCGGCCGGCCGAGCGTGCTCACGTTCGACGGCTACGAGATGCAGAAGGCGATCAGCGGCAACCCAAGCCACGAAGGCGTGCTGCGGCTGCCGGTGCTGGACAACAGCCAGGACATGGATACGCTGGCGACCGCGCTCGATGCGCGCTTCGACGAAGCCGCCCCGGCCTACGGTTTTCTGGTGCGCGGCCACGGCATCTATGCCTGGGGCGCGGATATCGCCACCGCCCGCCGTCACCTGGAAGGCTGGGAATTTCTGCTCGCCTGCGAACTGGCCCGCCGGCAACTGGAGACACGATCATGAGCGACCCGACCCGCCTGCGCCTGGAGGAACCTACGCCCGAGGTGCTGGCCATCATCACCGATATCGAGGGTACGACCTCCGACATCGCCTTCGTCCACGACGTGCTGTTCCCCTACGCACAGGAGTATCTGCCCGATTTCGTGCGCGCCCGCGCCGATCAGCCCGAAGTGGCTGCCCTGCTCGACGATGTTCGCGCCGAAGCCGACAAGCCGACGGCGGACCTGGACGCCGTGATCAATATCCTCGGCGACTGGATGAACGCCGACCGCAAGGCCACGCCGCTCAAGGCGCTACAGGGCATGGTCTGGCAACAGGGCTACGAGGACAACGATTTCACCGGCCACGTCTACGACGATGCGGTGGCCGCATTGCAGGCCTGGGCCGACGACCGGCGCGCGCTCTATGTGTATTCCTCGGGCTCGGTCGCCGCACAGCGGCTGTTGTTCACCTACAGCGATCACGGCGATCTGACGAGTTTGTTCTCGGGCTATTTCGATACCCGCATCGGGCCCAAGAAGAAGCGCAGCAGTTACAAGGCCATCGCGGCCGAACTGGGCGAAGATCCGTCGTCGCTGCTGTTTCTCTCCGACGTGGGCGACGAGCTCGACGCCGCCGCCGACGCCGGCATGCAGACCTGCTGGGTCGCGCGCGATGAAAAAACCCAGGAAAACGCTAGAATGAGTGAAGCGCATCGGGTGGTGCAATCGTTCGACGAAATCGAGCTGATCTGACCCCGGCGCCCACGCCATATCGCAGGAGTGAGTTCCATGAGCCGACTGACCGTCTACAACGAAAACGATACCGAGACCCCGATCCTGGATACCCGAGACGCCGATGCGATCAGCGCCGAACTGGACAAGGTCGGCGTACTGTTCGAGCGCTGGCCCGCGGAACACGCGCTGCCCGCCGACGCCACCGCCGAGCAGATCGGCGAGGCCTACGCCGCCGATATCGAACGTCTGCAGGCCCAGTTCGGCTATCAGACCTGGGACGTGATCGGCATTCACCCGCAGCATCCGGACAAGGACGCCATGCGGGCCAAGTTCCTGGACGAGCACAGTCACAGCGAGGACGAAGTGCGTTTCTTCGTCGACGGCGCGGGCCTGTTCACCCTGCATATCGGCGGCAAGGTCTATGCGACGCTGTGCGAAGCCAACGACCTGATCAGCGTGCCGGCCGACACCCATCACTGGTTCGACATGGGCGAGGCGCCGCATTTCAAGGTGATCCGTCTGTTCAACAACCAGGAAGGCTGGGTGGCAAAATTCACCGGCACCGATATTGCCAGTGAATTCCGGCCCGCCGGCGAGCAGATTCTGGGCCAGTAGACGCAAGCTCGCGCAGCGCGGCCGGCGATGCGGATTGCCGAATTCGCCGAACGCTCCGGCGTGGGCGTGCATACGCTGCGTTATTACGAGCGCATCGGCCTGCTGCCGGCGATCGCGCGCAACGTCAGCGGGCACCGGCAATTCAGCGAGGGCGATCTGGACTGGGTCGCGTTCATCACACGGCTCAAGAACATGGGCATGCCGCTCGCCCAGATACGCCGTTATGCGCAACTGCGCGCCCAGGGCGACAGTACCGCACATGCTCGTATGATCCTGCTACAGGAACACGCCACCGCGATGGCCGCGAAAATAGCCACCGCGCAGGATCATCTGGCGACCATCCACGACAAGATCGCCTACTACCGTTCGCTCTGAGCCTGCCCCTTCCAGATCGGCACTGCATCGTGGCTCGCCCAGGAAAGCCGCGAGTCTGCGAGCACGCATGAGAGTCTCAGGATATCCGCAGACTTGATCCACAGACACCCTGCTTGTTTCTCTGATCTGCGTAATCTGCGGATGCATAGCCTGCTTCACTGAGGCTTTATGAGCGGTGCCGGTCGGGCTCGGTTGTTGTGCTTGACCTTGAGCGCACTCGAAGTTGTAGCGTCGACTCCATGCCGCTTTCCGCGGCCCCCTATGGAGCCCATCGCATGACCAACGAACGCTATGAATCAGGCTTGGCGCGACTGCGCGAGATCGACGGTGAGGCCGGCGCCAGGGTGATCGAGAGCCTGCAGAGCATCGCGCCGGATCTCGCCCGCTACACCATCGAATTTCCGTTCGGCGATATCTACCAGCGCCCGGGCCTGGATCTGCCCAGCCGGGAATTGATCACGGTCGCGGCACTCACAGCCCTCGGCCACTGCGAGCCCCAGCTCAACGTGCATATCAACGCCGCGCTCAACGTCGGCTGCACGCCTGGGCAGATCGTGGAAACGATCATCCAGATGGCGGTCTACGCCGGCTTTCCCGCCGCGCTCAAGGGCATGGCCGTCGCCAAGGACGTATTCACCGAGCGCGGCCTGATCGACGACTGAGCGCCGGGCAATCATCGCAGCGTCATTCCCTTCCGAGGCGACCCAACATGAAAAACCCCGTCCAGGCATTCTTTGCCTGTCTTGCCGACGGCGACGCCGAGGGCGCGCTGGCACAGGTGCATGAACAGGCCGTGTTCGAAGCCCAGGGACCCGAGCGCGTACCGATCTACGGCGTGTTCGAGGGCCATACGGGCGTACGGCGTTTCCTTGCCACTCTCGGCGAGCTGTTCGATACCGAGGCCCTCGACATCCATCAGTGGGCCGAAGCCGGCGACACGGTTTTTGCCCACGGCCGAATGCAGCATCAGGTACGCCGAACCGACCGGACCTTTGCCTGCGAATGGGCTTTGGTTTGCCGGCTGGCCAACGGGCGCATCATTTCCTACAAGATGTTCGAGGACACGGCCGCGCTCGTGGCGGCCTATACCGACTGAGCGACGTCTTCAGTGACCCCGAACACGCCAGTCACGCCGCGCTGGCGGCCTCGCGCAGCGCCCCCGCAGCAACATCCGCCGCATCGAACACGCCGGTATCGAGTATCCAGCTGGTGATCAGTTGCGCCGGGGTGACGTCGAAGGCGGGATTGGCCACCGGCGCATCGGCCGGCGCCCAGCACAGATCCCCGGCCGCGCCGCTGACGCCACGCACCTCGGCGGCCGCCCGTTGCTCGATTGGAATCGCGGCGCCCGTGGCGCAGTCCGCATCCAGCGTGGTGTGCGGCGCGACGACGTGAAACGGCAGCTCGTGATAGCGGGCGAGCACGGCCAGCCCGTAGGTGCCGATCTTGTTGGCGAAATCGCCGTTGGCGGCGATCCGGTCGGCGCCAACGATGATCCGGTCGACCTGCCCCGCCGCCATGAAACTCGCCGCCATGTTGTCGGTGATCAGCTGGTACGGCACGCCCAGGGCGCCCAGTTCCCAGGCGGTCAGCCGCCCGCCCTGCAACAACGGCCGGGTTTCATCGACCCATACCGAGATCCCCTTGTTTTGCTCGTGGGCACGGCGGATCACGCCCAGCGCGGTACCGATGCCCGCGGTGGCTAGTCCGCCGGTGTTGCAGTGGGTAAGAATTCGTTCGCCGTCGTCGATCAGGGCGGCGCCGTACTCAGCCATCGCATCGCAGAGCGCGCGGTCGTCGTCGAACAGCCGCTCGGCGCAGTCGATCACGGCGGCACGCCAGTCCGGCGCGCCCAGCGCCGCTCGCAGCCCGTCCATGGCATGGGCGAGATTGACCGCGGTCGGCCGCGCCGCGTGCAGGCGCTCGATGGCAACGACAATTCGATCGCGGTCGTCGCCCATGGTCACGCGCACGGCAACAAGCAGGGCCGCGGCGATCGCGATCATCGGCGCACCGCGGGTGCGCAGCGCATGGATCGCCTCGATCAGCGTGTCCACATCGTCGACCGCAAACCAGTGCTCACGATGCGGCAGCTGGGCCTGATCCAGCAGTTGCAGGCGGTCGTCGCTCAGGCGCAGGGCGAGACAGTCACAATCGTTCATGGTGTGAATCCTGTTCTGGCCTCGCCCTTGCCGAATACCGGCTGCATGAAGCTGCGCTCATGGCGCACGATGCAGCGGGTCTGTTCGGCATAGGCAAACGCCGCCTGACAGTCCGGGTCGTCGGCCGCCTTGCGCCGATAGGCTTCGTAATCTGCCAGGCTAGCGAAGGTGAACATCGCGACCGCAATATCGTTAGCGCCCTCGTAGGGCAGAAAATAGCCGTGATGGGCGCTGCCGAAACGCTCGACCAGCGGAATCCACAGGCGCCCGTAGTGCTCGAATTCGGCTTTCTTGTACGGGTCGATCTCGTAGCGCAGATAGCAGGTCACCATGAGTCGCGTCCTCTCAACAGCAATGCGTCGCGGGCCAATACTGGCGAATACAGGCAGGCAATCCGCAGATGAACACAGAAAGACGCAGATGATTACAGACACTCGCTTGCCCTTCTCTTATATCTGCGTCATCTGCGGATAGTCTTTGTTTTTGCTCCTTCCTGCGGGCCTGCGGAACAGGCTGCCAGCCGGCGAGTCAGTGGGTCGCCAGTCGCTCGAGCAGCTCGTCGGTCTTTTCCCGCATCAGGGCTATATCGCCGCGGGTCTCGACGTTCAGGCGTACCACCGGCTCGGTATTGGACTTGCGCAGGTTGAAGCGCCAGCTACCGAAATCCATCGACAGGCCGTCGACGTATTCGACCGCCTCGGCGGCTGTTCCGTAGTGCGATTCCAGATCGGCCAGCGCGGCATCCGGATCGCCGATCTCGCGGTTGATCTCGCCCGAGGCCGGATAGGCGGCGATGCGTTCCTTGACCAGCGTGGACAACGGCTTGCCGCTCTCCGAGATCAGCTGCGCCATCACCAGCCACGGAATATTGCCGTTGTCGGCGTAGGAGAAATCGCGGAAATAGTGATGCGCGCTCATCTCGCCGCCGTAGAGGGCGTCGACGTCGCGCATGGTCTGCTTCATGAACGAGTGGCCGGATTTGGACTGCACCGAGCGGCCGCCGTTCTCCTCGACCTGGGCCAGCGTGTTCCAGGTCAGGCGCGGATCGTGGACGATGGCTTCGCCCGGATTCATCGCCAGCAGCATCTGCGCGATCAGGCCGACGATGTAATAGCCTTCGATGAACTCGCCGTTCTCGTCGAAGAAGAAACAGCGATCGAAATCGCCGTCCCAGGCAACACCGAAATCCGCCTTGTGTTCACGCACCGCGGCGGCCGTGGCCTCGCGGTTTTCCACCAGCAGCGGGTTGGGAATACCGTTGGGCAGGTGCCCGTCCGGCTCGAAATGCATGCGCACGATATCCAGCGGCAGGCGCTCTTCGAGCAGCTCGACCACGAGTCCGGCACAACCGTTGCCCGGATTGGCCACGATCCGCAGCGGCTTGAGATTGTCCGGCTTGATCTGGGCGAGCAGGAAATCGACATAGGCCGCGCGCTGATCCAGCGCGCGCCGCTCACCCGGCCGGTCGGCCAGGGTGAAATCGTTGTGATAGGCGCGTTTTTCGATATCGAACAGGCCGTTATCGGCCGAGATCGGCCGCGCCTGCTCGCGCACGAACTTCAAGCCGTTGTAATCCTTGGGGTTGTGGCTGGCGGTGACCATGATGCCGCCGTCCGCATTCTGCGAGAACGTGCCGTAATAGACTTCTTCGGTGCCGCAAAGGCCGATATCCAGCACGTCGGCGCCGGCCGCCGTCAGGCCCTCGATGAGCGCATCGGCCAGTTCCTGGCTGGACAGGCGCATGTCGCGGCCGACGACCACGGTCTTCGCGCCGATCTCGGCCACGAACGCGCTGCCGATACGGCGCGCGAGGTCGGCGTCGAGTTCATCGGGCACGCGTGCACGGACATCATAGGCTTTGAAGAACGGATAATACTGGCCCATCGGGCATTACTCCTTGTCGTCGGATACTGGCGAGACAGCCGCCGCGGCGCCCTCGCCATCGACAGTATTTTTTGCGTCGGGTTCGACATCGGCGCGGCCGTAGACGTCGTCATAGCGCACGATATCGTCTTCGCCCAGATAGCTGCCGGACTGGACCTCGATCAGATCGAGTTCGACCTTGCCGGGGTTTTCCAGCCGATGCACCGCGCCCAGCGGGATGAAGGTGGATTCGTTTTCGGTGAGCAGCATCTGGCGTTCGTCGCAGGTGACGAGCGCGGTGCCGTGGACCACCACCCAGTGCTCGGCGCGGTGGTGATGGCTCTGCAGCGACAGCCGCCCGCCCGGCGTGACCCGGATATGCTTGACCTGAAAACGCTCGCCGGCGGCGATCTGCTCGTAGCTGCCCCAGGGCCGATAGGCCTTGCGGTATTCCACCGCCTCGCTGCGGCCTTCGACGGCGAGGCGCTGCACGAGCGTCTTGATATCCTGCTCGCGAGACCGATCGGCCACCAGCACCGCATCGGCCGTCTCCACGATGACGTGATCGCGCACGCCCAGGGTGGCCACCAGCCGGCCCTGGCTGTGGACCACGCAATCGTCGCTGTCCTCAAGCCAGACATCGCCACGCGCGCTGTTGCCGCGCGCATCCCGGCCCGCCGCGCGGGCCACGGCCGACCAGCTGCCCAGATCGTTCCAGGCCGCGTCGAGCTCGACCATGACCGCGCGGTCGGTGCCCTCCATGACCGCGTAGTCGATGGAGTCGGCAGGACTGGCGGCAAACGCGTCGGCGTCCAGGCGCAGGAAATCGATATCGGTGCGGGCCGCGGCATGGGCGGCCGCGGCGGCGGCGTGGATATCCGGCGCCTGCTCGGCCAGGGCGTCCAGATAATCCTGGGCGCCGAACAGAAACATGCCGCTGTTCCAGAAATAGTCGCCATGGGCCAGGTATTCGGCGGCGCGTTCGGCATCCGGTTTTTCCACGAACCGCTGCACCGTGCGCACGCCGTCGGCCAGTACGCTGCCGGCCTGGATATAGCCGTAGCCGGTCTCGGCGCGATCCGGCGTGACCCCGAATAGCGTCAGGCGGCCGCGATCGGCGTTGGCGCGTGCCCGCGTGATGGCGTCGGCAAAGGCGGCCGCGTCGCCTATCGCATGGTCCGTGGGCAGTACCAGCAGTTCGGCGTCGCCGCCGTGGCGGGCGCAGATCTCGAACGCGGCAGCAGCGACCGCGGGCGCGGTATTGCGCCCTACCGGCTCGATCATCACCCGGCCGTCGATGCCCGAACTGCGCAGTTGCTCGGCCATCACGAAACGATGCTCGTCATTACCCACGATCAGCGCCGGACCCAGGTCGTCGAGCTGCCTGACGCGCCCGAGCGTCTGCTCGAGCAGGCTGCGGTCGCTGGTGCCGGCAAGGGCCAGAAACTGCTTGGGGCGGCTCTGACGCGACAGCGGCCAGAGGCGGCTTCCCACGCCGCCGGCCAGCAATACCGGTATCAACATGTGTTTCTCCACGGGGCCCTTGAACGGACCATTGAAAGCGACGGGCGTGATCGCCGATCGATAATATCCAGCGCAACGCGAGGCAATTGCGCAAGTCTAGTATAATTTCAAGATATTACTGTGGCGAACCTGGGGGCGCGGGCAATCGTCCGGCGGGCGACTGCCGCAGCGGCGACGGGCCGCGCGCCACATCCAGCAGGACGGGACCAAGCACACGTGATTCGACGACAAACCGCGAAACCGCTCGCCTGTATCCTTTGTGCGCTGAGTATCGTCTCGCCCGCGGCGCTGGCCGTGACCCTGGACGACCTGCAGGCCGACGTCGACGCCGGTCGCTTCACCGACGCGCGCGACCAGAGCAGCGCCTACCTCGCCGATCATCCGGGCAACCGCGATGCGCGTTTTCTGCATGCGCGCGCGCTCGCCGGCATGGATAAGACAAACGCCGCGATTGCCGAATTCAAGGCGCTGGCCGATGATTTTCCCCTGCGCGCCGAACCCGCCAACAACCTGGCCGTGCTCTATGCCCGCCAGGGCGACTACGACCAGGCACGCAAATGGCTGGACAAGGCACTGGCGACCCAGCCGGCCTATGCCACTGCGCATCGCAACCTCGGCGATGTCTATACCGCACTCGCGGATCTGGCCTACCGGCGCGCGCTCGGCAGCAGCGACAGCGCACGGAAAGTCCCGCTGACCCTGCTCGACCGGCTCTATTACGCTCAGGAATCGGTCGCCCCGGGCGATCCGAGCAAACCGGCGCCCACGCCGCCCAAGCCGGCTCCGGAGTCGGTGCCGGCGCCCGAGCCCAAAGCCGAGCCCAAACCCGAAACACCGCCCGAGCCCGTATCGACGCCGACTGACGAGGCTGCGGAAAAAACCGTAGAGGCGCCCCCGCCGGCCGACGACAATCTGAGCATCGTCCAGACCCTGCGCGCCTGGGCGCTGGCGTGGTCGTCGCAGGATTTCGACGGCTATACCGACTTTTATGCCGACGCCTTCGATCCCGGCGACGGCATGAACCGGTCCCAATGGCTGGCGCTGCGCCGGGCGCGCCTAGCCAAGCCCGACAAGATTCATATCCGTATCGAGGATCCCGCGATCACGCCGGTATCCGACGACCGTGTGCAGGTGGATTTCGTGCAACGCTACGAGTCTCCGAGCTACAGTGATCAGGTGAAAAAACGTCTGCTCATGCAGCGAACCCGCGCCGGCTGGCGCATTCTCAGGGAAACGAGCGCCTCGAACTGATGACCATGCTGCGCTTTTGTGCTCCGCTACTGCTCGTGTGCTGCGTCTGGCTGATCGCATGGCCGGTCGCCGGACTGGCCGCCGATGCGCCGGTGTCGTCCGGCAATGCGCCGCATTCGGACGCGGAATCACAGCTGCTTGCGGTGCTCAACCTCGCCCAGCAGGGCGACTACGACAGCGCGATCGACGATCTGTCCGACCTGATTCAGGCGCGGCCGAATTTCCGTCTCGCCCAGCTTGTCTACGGCGAACTGATGGTGGCCCGCACCGGTCGTTCGATCGACCCGCAGATCAGCGCGAACATGCGTGATCAACGCGATGCCCTGCTCGACGAGGCCAAGACCCGCTGGGCGCATCGCATGGCCGCCTCGACCGACGGCAAGGTGCCGGATGTGATCCTGCAGATCGCGCCGCAGTACGAACACGTGATCGTGGTCGATCTGTCCAACAACCGGCTGTACCTGTTCGCCAACGAACAGGGCGTGCCACGGCTGGTATCGGATTTCTATACCACCATCGGCCGCGGCGGCGCCGGCAAGCAGGTCGAAGGCGACATGCGCACGCCCATCGGCATCTACCACATCACCAAGTATCTCAACGACAACATGCTGCCGGAGCTCTACGGCGTCGGCGCGCTGCCGGTGAACTATCCCAACGCCCTGGATCGCGCCAAGGGCCGAACCGGCTACGGGATCTGGCTGCACGGCGTACCGCGTACCACCTACTCGCGCACGCCGCGGGCCAGCGAAGGCTGCGTGGTGATCGCCAACGACGATTTC
Source organism: Salinisphaera aquimarina (assembly GCF_042643355.1). Classification (NCBI taxonomy): domain Bacteria; kingdom Pseudomonadati; phylum Pseudomonadota; class Gammaproteobacteria; order Salinisphaerales; family Salinisphaeraceae; genus Salinisphaera; species Salinisphaera aquimarina. The sequence continues at coordinate 994,762 of NZ_JBHRSS010000003.1, read as the reverse complement.
GAGACCCTCAAGGCCAACGTAACCATCGGCAAGACGCCGGTGATCATGACCGCGGGCCTGAACTGGGTATCGGTCGGCGCCGTGGAATCGCAGCGCACGTCATTGCTTGCGGCGGTGGAAGACTGGCGGCACAGCTGGCAGTCGATCGATACCCAGTCCTATCTGGCCTATTACGCGCCCAGCTTCGTCAGCGCCGCGGGGCGCGACAAGGCCGCGTTTGCCGCCTACAAGAAGCAGGTCAATGCCGTGAAGACGGATATCTCGGTCGATCTGAGCCAGATCAGCCTGTTTCGTTATCCGGGCGAGGACAAAATGGTCAAGGTCGCCTTCACCCAGGATTACAGCAGCAACAACTACCACTCCGAGGACCGTAAGGCCCAGTACTGGCATCAGAACGACCAGGGTGATTGGCAGATCGTGCTGGAGACCGAAGACGACTGACCTCCGGCAGGGGTCGGCCCGGCCCCGAGCCGTGCGATGCGCGACAGCGCTGAAAGCCGGTACGGGACCGCGCCACGGCAAGGCGGACACCCTGCCCGATCGAGATCACGCCGGACAGCACCGGATTAGCGCTTCGGGGCGGACGCCGACCGCCGCCTGGCAGCGGCATCCGTGGCGCCGGCCCGATTATTCAACGATCACTGAATGGATTTCGTAGCCGGCGGAATGGTCACGGCTGTCGCGCGCGTCACGCCATCCGCGGCTGCTCAGGCCGGAACCGACGCGCCGAGGCGAGCCTCCGGCCGGCTGTTGGCGAGCGCCGCCAAGCGTCGCTCAGTCGGCGTTGGCGGCCCGCTGCTGGGCGATCAGGTAGTCGGCCACGTCGAACATCTTTTCGTTGCTGCCTGCGCTGCGGCCACTCAGGTAATACTGCCCGGCCACGCCCAAGCTCGGCGTGGCCGTCACCCGGAACGCGCGCATGGTCTCGCCCGCGGCACGCACCTTGTCGCTGACCGCGTCGCTGTCGAACGCTTCGGCAAACCGATCGCCGTCCACGCCGTGGTCTTCCATGAAATCGCGGATGTCGTCCTCCGACAGCAGGCGCCGGCCCTGTTCGTGGATGGCCGTGAAGATGTCTTCATGCACCTTGTCGAGAACACCCAACTGCTCGGCGGCATAGTAGAGACGTGCATAGACCTGACCGCCGGCGCCGAACAGCACCGGCACCCGCGAGAACTCGACGTCATCGCCCAGCGTCTTGCGCCAGTCTTTGAGTTCGGGCTCGAGGTGGTAGCAGTGCGGGCAGCTGTAGAGGAAAAACTCCACCACCTGGATCTTACCGTCCTCCGGCTGTGCGACCGGATTATCGATGACCTGATAGTGATCACCCGCGACATACCGCGTGATCAGACTCTGGGCGGCTGCCACGCCGGCAAACAGGGTCAGCGTGAGCGCGATGAACGCCGCAATACGTCGCGTCATGATTCCGGTCCTTGGCCGCTGGGCTCGGCCTGTTACTGCTGGGTGGAGTCGGCGCCGGCTTTCTTGCCGGCGTCATCGGCGGGCTTGGACGTATCGGCGTTGCCGCCCTGGTCCGCGGCCGTGTCATTGCCTGCCGCCGAACCGGCTTTCTGCTTGGCCGCGGCATCGGCCTTGTCCGCCTGCTTGGCGTCGCCACCCGCCGCACCGCCGGCCTGAGTGGAGGTATCGCCGCCGGCCTTGTTGTCGCTGCCGTCATTGCCGGCCTCGTCGCCACTCGCCTTGGCCGCGCCCGGGCCGCCAGCGTTCTGCATCAGCGCACCATAGTCCTTCTTGGACGACTTGCCGTCGCTCTGCCCCAGACCGGCGACATACGAGGCCAGTGCCTTGATATCGGTGTCGGAGAGGTTCTCGGCCACGCCGTTCATGATCGTCGCGTTGTGGTAGTCGCTGCGGGTACCGTCGCGATATGCGGTCAACTGGGTCACGATATACTGCGGATTCTGACCGGACAGGCGCGGGAATTTGGCCGCTGCGTTGCCCATGCCCGAGGGGCCGTGGCAACCCGAGCAGGCGGGAATGTTCTTGTCGGCCTTGCCGCTGTGATACAACGCGGCACCCGCCGGAGCGACGGCTATATCGGCCGCGCCGGGCCGGGTCTGCTGCGAGGCGAAATACACCGCGAGGTTCTTCATGTCCTCGTCGGAGAGACCAGACGCCTGCCCCATCATGATTCCGTTCTTGCGTTCACCCGATTTGAACAGCTTGAGCTGCTCGTAAATATAGGGTGCGCCCTGACCGGCGAGCTTGGGGAACTGCGGGGAGACCATGTTGCCCTTGGGGCCGTGGCAGGCGGCACAGACCGCAGCCTTCTGCTGCCCGGCGTCCACATCGCCGTCCATCAAGGGATCGGCGCTGACTGCCCCCGCACAAACTATCAGCCCGAACAACACAATAAAGCGCTTGGTCATGTCGTACTCGTCTCCGACGCAAAACGGAAGCACAATGGCGGCGGTCCGACGCTATACCGGAACACGACCGTCCATCTGGAAATCGTATTTATTGTATACCACCCGATCGGCCGGCCACAGCCTGCATGCATGGCGCCGCCTGCGTCGCGCTCTTCTCACACCCAGCCGGTAGCTTTTCATGAACCTGCTCAAGCCAACGGATTTCAAGGACATGCAGTTTGTATGTTCGGCGCCGACCCCGCGCGCATTTCCCGACCCGGAAGGCCCGGAAATCGCCTTCGCCGGACGTTCCAACGCCGGAAAATCGAGCGCGCTGAATGCGATCTGCGAGCGCGTCGGGCTCGCGCGCACCAGCAAGACGCCGGGGCGAACCCAGGCCATCAACTTCTTCGAAAGCGGCCCATTGCGCTTTGCGGACCTGCCCGGCTACGGCTACGCGCGCGTGCCGCCGGCCACCAAGGCCGCCTGGCAGGCGCTCATCGAAGGCTATCTCAGCGGGCGTACGACGCTGACCGGCGTGGTTCTGATCATGGATGCGCGACGCCCGCTCACCGCGTTCGATCGCCAGTTCCTGGACTGGGGCACCCGCTTCGGTCTGGCTTTCCATCTTATTCTAACCAAGGCGGACAAACTGTCGCGCAACCAGCAGATCAAGGCCTTGCGTGGCGTGGAGCAGGAAATCGAGGGGGCGACAATGCAGCTGTTTTCGGCGAGCAAGCGCCAGGGCATCGACGAGGCACGCGCAGCGATCGCGACACTGGCGAGCGCGCCCGACCAGTAATTATTTGCAAATGCGAATCATTCGCATATAAGATCGATGAACAATTCGTCTCTGGGCATCGACATGGGATACGACATCCGCGCGTGGCTGGACCGCGACGGCACGCCGCAACTGCAGATCATCGATATCGAGTCGGGCGACGTGCACGTGGCCTGGGCGCCTCGCAAGCATCGTTCGCGCGAACTGAAATCGTTGTTCCACGAGCTTATGTTACTGAGTGTAAGGGAAAAACTGACTCGTCAACGACAGCCGGGCTGATCGAGACAGCGCGCTCGTCGACTCGGACCAACCATTTGTCGGGAATCCGGCGCGTTTATTCGACGCGGCGGATTTTCTATGGCATAAAGTGTCCAGATCACTGATTGCTCAGGGATAAAAAAGCCCCGACAGCAGGGGGAATACTGTCGGGGCGGCCGGTCCGGCCTTGGGGGAAGGAACCGGACCTGTTTACCGCTCAGGGAGAAAAGCGGGCAAGCACGTAGCTTGCATGGAATAAGACCGGTCACTGACAGCTTAGTTCCAGGGTTCACGAAAAAAATTTGGGATTTTTTTCGGCCGGCCTAGCACAAGCTGGAAACACCACGCAGCACACCGGTTGCACATGTCGACAGGGATACAAAAAAAGAAACCCCGGCGGTAGGGGGAATACCGTCGGGGTAGTTTTTCCGGTCATTGGGGGGAACCGGAATCGTTTGCCGCTCAGGGAGAAAAGCGGGCAAGCACGTAGCTTGCAAAAAGTAAGACCTCGCGGTATCGAGGGAAGTTCCAGCGAATTCAAAAAAATTTCGGCAGTTCGAATTTTCTGTTGGGGAACAGGACATCGGCCCATTGCCGACAGCTCTGCGACGCAGGCCCGACACGTGGTCGGCACAACGCAGGCAAAAAGAAACCCCGACGACAGGGGGAGTATCGTCGGGGTAATTTTCCGGTCATTGGGGGGAACCGGAATTGTTTGCCGCTCAGGGAGAAAAGCGGGCAAGCACGAAGCTTGCGAAGAATAAGACCTCGCCATGGCGAGCGAAGTTCCAACGAATTCGAAAAAATTTACGGCGGACCGATGCACCTGTTGGGGAACAGGGAATCGGACCGCTGCCGACGAAGCCGCGACGCCGGATCGGGACTTGGCCTGAGCGGAAACGCAGGCCAAAAGAAACCCCGGCGATAGGGGGAGTATCGTCGGGGTAAGCGTTACCGGCCTTGGGGGGAACCGGATTTTTAAAGCCCGCTAAGGGAGAAAAGCGGTGTAAGCGCTATGCGTCGCTTATGCAGGGTCAGACCGGCGCCTGTCGGCCGAGTTCCCGATAAAACGAAAATAATTTCCGGCCCCGCTGACCGTGTTGATTTCGGGGTGTTTTTTCCGTCGACAGCCCCCGCTTCCAAATCGCTTTGCACATCTTGGTGACAACGGCTGCGCACAGATCGCCCATGCACGAATACCTATTGCCGACCCCGGCATTTCATCGGCTGACAGCGCCATCACAACTCTTTGCCGAAACTGACGTCGCGCTCAGTGCGCCAGCTGCCAGTTGTCGGCGATCCCGGCCTCGGCCAGCAACGGCACGTCCAGCTGCGCGATCGCGCCCATGCGCTCGCTGATGAGCTTCCCCAGCCGCTGGGCCTCCTCGCGGGGCACTTCGAAGACCAGTTCATCGTGTACCTGCATGATCATGCGTGCCGGCTCGCCGGTTTCGTGCAGCCAGGCATCGATCTCGATCATCGCTTTCTTGATCAGATCCGCCGCCGTGCCTTGCAGGGGCGCGTTGATGGCCGTGCGTTCGGCGTACTGGCGGCGCTGGGCGTTCTTGGCATTGATCTCGGGCAGATACAGCCGGCGGCCGTAAAGCGTCTCTACATAGCCCTGAGCGGCCGCGGCCTTGCGGGTATCGTCCATGAAACGACGCACGCCAGCAAAGCGATCGAAGAATTTCTCGATATAGGCACCGGCCTCGTCGCGGCCGATATCGAGCTGCTTGGACAGGCCATAGGCCGACATGCCGTACATCAGGCCGAAGTTGATGGCCTTGGCGGCACGCCGCTGATCGTTGCTGACATCGTCGAGCGCGGCATCGAACACCTCGGCCGCGGTGGCGGCATGCACGTCGAGCCCGTCGTTGAAGGCTTTGAGCAGCACTTCATCGCCGGACAGATGCGCCATGATGCGCAGCTCGATCTGGGAATAATCGACCGCGAGAATCTGCTGGCCGGGCGGGGCAATGAAAGCCTCGCGAATCCGGCGCCCGGTCTCGGTCCGGATCGGGATGTTCTGCAGATTGGGGTCGGAGGAGGACAGCCGCCCGGTCGCCGCCACCGCCTGATGATAGGAGGTATGGATGCGTCCGGTCTGCGGGTTGATCTGGGTGGGCAGCTTGTCGGCATAGGTCGAGCGCAGCTTGGACAGCTCGCGCCAGTCGACGATCATGGCCGGCAGTTCGTGGCGGTCGGCGAGCTCGCGCAGCACGTCCTCCGCGGTACTGGGCGCGCCCTTGGGCGTCTTGCGAATCACCGGCAGCCCGAGCTTGTCGAACAGGATTTCCTTGAGCTGGGCGGGCGAACCGAGATTGAACTCGCCACCGGCCGCGTCATACGCCTGGGTCTTGATCTGCTCCATGCGTTCGGCCATTTCCTGGCTGACGCGGCCGAGCAGATCGCGGTCGACGAGTACGCCGGTAGCCTCGACCCGGGCCAGTACCGGCATGAGCGGCATCTCGATATCGGTATACAGCGCTTTCAGCTGCGGCGTTTCGGACAGCCGTGCGTAGAGCAGCTGATGCAGCTGCAGGGTGACGTCGGCGTCCTCGGCGGCATAGGGCGTAGCGATATCCAGCGCCACCTGATTGAAGGTGATCTGTTTCGTGCCCTTGCCCGCGACTTCCTCGAACTTCGTGGTCTTGCGCTCTAGATACTTCTGCGCCAGCGAATCCATGTCGTGGCGGGTGGCGGTGCTATCCAATACATAGGACTCGAGCATGGTGTCGAAATCCGCGCCCTGGATATCCACGCCGTGGCGCTTGAGCACGTTGATATCGTATTTGATGTGCTGGCCGAGCTTGGGGATGTCGGGGTTTTCGAGCACGCGCCGGACCCGATCGAGAACCGTCTTCGGCGCCAGCTGATCCGGCGCGCCCATGTAGTCGTGTGCGATCGGCACATACCAGGCCTGGCCGGGTTCGACTGCGAACGACAGACCCACCAGATTCGACTGCATGGACGACAGGGCGTCGGTTTCGGTATCCACGCAGATCAGCGCGGCGGCCTCCAGCTTTGTCATCATCGCCTCGAGCGCATCTTCGTCGAGCACGGTGCTGTAATCGGTTTCGGCCGGTTCGGCCGTGCTCTCGGCGGCCGGTACGTCGATGTCCTCGAGAAAACGGTGGAACTCGAAGCGGCGATAAAGCTCGGCCAGGGTCGCACTGTCCGGCGCGCGCCGGGTCAGATCATCGGCATCCTCGTCGAGTTCCAGCGCGGTACGGATGGTGGCCAGATCCTGGTAGAGCGGCAGATCGGCCAGCGCGGCGCGCAGGTTGTCGGCGACCTTGCCGCCGATCTTGTCGGCATTGTCGATCACGCCCTGCAGCGAACCGTATTCGTTGAGCCATTTGGCCGCGGTCTTGGGGCCGACCTTGTCCACGCCGGGGATATTGTCGGAGGAGTCGCCCACCAGCGCCAGGTAATCGGTGATCAATTCGGGACCGACGCCGAATTTCTCGCGCACGCGTTCCTCGTCGGTGACCCGATCCTGCATGGTGTCCAGCAGCGCCACACGGGCGTTGACCAGCTGCGCCATGTCCTTGTCGCCGGTGACGATCAACACCTCGCCCGAGTCGCGCGCGGTGAGCGTGCCGATGACATCATCCGCTTCCACGCCCTTGACCTGCAGCATGGGCAGCCCGAGGGCGGCGATTACGGCCTTGATGCCCTCGAACTGGGTCGAGAGTTCTTCCGGTACCGGCGGGCGATTGGCCTTGTAGTCGGCGAACAGCTCGTTGCGGAAAGTGCCGCCGCGGGGGTCGAAGACCACCACGATGCGATCGGCCTCGTACTCGCGCAGGAACTTGCGCAGCATGTTGGTCATGCCATAGATCGCGCCGGTCGGCTCGCCGTCGCCGTTGGTCAGCGGCGGCAGCACGTGATAAGCGCGATAGAGCCAGGACGAACCGTCGATAAGAATCAGCGGGCCTTTCGGAGCGGCATTGGGCATGGGCAATACGGATCGTGCCGCGTCACGTCGACGCAGGGAATTGTGGAGCACAGCTTAAGGAACCTCTGCTCTAGTTGTCACGGATCGCGTTTACCCTAGAAATGCTTTAGGCCAAAGACGTCGATACAAGACGCGTGGCGCCTCGCCCGGGTCATTCCCGGGTCAAGCTACGCAACGCCGTAACGGCGTCTTTGGGGCCAAACCCCATGCGGAGCATGGCGCCGGGCCTTTGCGCGCGCCTGGACGGCGTCATCAGTCGTTCATGTGCAATGAGCACACCGCTCTTCTTCCTTGCCAGACGCGCGCAAAGGACTCCGGCGCGACCGCGACGACTAAAGCAGAGGTTCCTGTACGCGAGCGGCGCGGCGAGGGCAGCCACATCCGAGTCGCCGGACGGCTAGTCAACTCGGCAGACGCCGCTCGCCGCGCATCAGATCGGCAATGGTCTCGCGGGCCCGCACTTCGTGCGGCACGTCGCCGTCGACCATGACCTCGGCGACCCGCGGGCGCGCGTTGTAGGTCGAGGCCATGGTGAAACCATAGGCGCCGGCGCTGCGCACCGCGAGCAGATCGCCTTCGGTCAGCGCCAGTTCGCGGTCGCGGCCGAGAAAATCGCCGGTCTCGCAGATCGGGCCGACGATCTCCCAGCGCCGCGCCTCGACGGTGCCCGTGGTTTCGGTCACCGGCACGATCGCCTGCCAGGCATCGTAGAGCGCCGGGCGCAGGAGGTCGTTCATGGCTGCATCCACAACGGCGAAATGCTTGTCGTCGGCCTCGATGCCGGGCTTGAGCAGCTCGACGCGGGTCAGCAGCACACCGGCATTGGCTGCCAGCACGCGGCCGGGCTCGACCACGAGCTTGAGATCGCGTCCGGCCACCAGGTCGCGGATCGCAGTGGCGTATTCGGCCGGCGATGGCGGCGTTTCGTCACGATAGCGAATGCCCAGGCCGCCGCCGACATCCAGATGCCGGATCACGATGTCGCACTCGGCCAGACGGTCGATCAGCGCCAGCACGCGCTGCACCGCATCCTTGAACGGCGCAAGGCGGGTCAGCTGCGAGCCGATATGACAATCCACGCCGCGGATGGCGATGCCCGCAAGCGTCGCCGCCTGTGCATAAATCGCCTCGGCGCGCTCGATACCGACCCCGAACTTGTTGTCCTTCAGGCCGGTGGCGATATAGGGGTGGGTCTGGGCGTCGACGTCGGGATTCACGCGCAGCGAAATCGGGGCGATCTTGCCCATGCGCCGGGCGACCGTGTCGATACGCGCGAGCTCCACCTCGGATTCGACGTTGAAGCAGGCGATACCGACTTCCAGCGCACGTTCTATCTCATCGACCCGCTTGCCGACCCCGGAAAACACGACCTTGGCCGGGTCGCCGCCGGCGGTGATCACCCGTTCCAATTCGCCCACCGAGACGATATCGAAGCCACTGCCCAGATCGGCCAGCAGTCCGAGCACGCCGATATTGCCGTTCGCCTTTACCGCAAAACAGATGTCGTGATCGATGCCGGCCAAGGCATCGTCGAACACGCGGTAATGGCGCGTCAGCGTGGCCGCACTATAGACATAGCACGGCGTGCCGAAGCGCTCGGCGATCGCGGACAGGGACACGCCTTCGGCGTGCAACACGCCGTCTCGATACTGGAAATGGTCCATCAGCGGCTGTCGTTATCGGAGTCGTCCGCGTTGCCGGCGCCCTGCGGCGCCGGCCGGCTGGCCTGGTCGTCATCGCTGCTGTTCATGCCGAACGGGCCGTCGGTCTGCGATTCGGGCGCCTCGCCCGGCAGGAACAACGGCCCTTTCTGACCGCAGCCGGTCAGCAGGGCACTCGCCACTAGGCTCAGCAAAAACGCGATACAGCTCGCTTTCATCATCGTCCGGCGACCGAAGGAATAAACGCCGATTCTAACAGCGCAGGCGGCCCGTGATCAGACGCCCAAGTGCTTGGCGAGAAAGCGCAGGTGGTCTTCCATGAAGCTGGCAATGAAGAAATAGCTGTGGTCGTAGCCTTCGCGCCGACGGACTTCTACCTGGGCACCGACCTGATCGGCGGCTTCTTCCAGGCGATGCGGATGCAGCTGTTCTTCGTAGAAGCCGTCATCCAGACCCTGCTCGATCAGGATCGGGGGCAACGATTCGCCGTTGCTCGCGCGCCCCATGATCGCGGTGGCATCGTATTCAAGCCAGGCGTCGCGGTTGTCGCCGAGGTATTTCGGCAGTGCCTTGTGGCCCCATGGCACTTCGCTGGGCGCACAGATCGGCGAGAACGCCGAGATGGCGGCAAAGCGATCCACGTTGCGCAGGCCCACAACGAGTGCCCCGTGGCCGCCCATGGAATGACCGGAAATGGCCTCGCGCGACAGATCCAGCGTGGTGCCGAACTCGTCGGCCAGCAAGGCCGGCAACTCGCTCGTGACGTAGTCATACATCTGATAGTGCGAGGCCCAGGGTGCTTCAGTGGCGTTGACATAAAAGCCCGCGCCCTTGCCCATGTCATAGCTGTCTTCGTCGGCGACGTCGTCGCCGCGCGGGCTGGTGTCGGGCGCCACGATCGCGATGCCCAGTTCGGCAGCGACGCGCTGGGCGCCGGCCTTGTTGACGAAATTCTCGTCGGTACAGGTCAGCCCCGACAGCCAGTACACCACCGGCACGCGGCGCGTATCCGCCAGCGGCGGCAGATAGAGCGCGAACGTCATCGTGCAGTTGCAGACCTCGGACTTGTGCGTGTAGCGCCGCTGCCAGCCGCCGAAAGCCTTGTGTTCGTCGATCTTTTCCATCACCGGATTCTCTTTATCGTCGAGCAAAAACGCCGCGACGACCGGTATCGGTGCCGCGGCGTGACGTGTCGTATCGTCGTGGGTCTAGAAGTGCAGGACCGAGCGGATCGCCTTGCCTTCGTGAAGCAGGTCGAAGGCTTCGTTGATCTTCTCGAACGGCAGATCGTGGGTGACGAAATCGTCCAGATTGATCTCGCCGTCCATATAACGCTTCACATAGCCCGGCAGCTGGGTACGGCCCTTGACGCCGCCGAAGGCGGAGCCGCGCCATACGCGACCGGTGACCAGCTGGAACGGACGCGTCTCGATGGTTTCGCCCGCGCCGGCCACGCCGATGATGGTGGATTCACCCCAGCCCTTGTGGCAGCACTCGAGCGCGCTGCGCATGATGTTGACGTTGCCGATGCACTCGAAGGAGTAGTCCACGCCGCCGTCGGTCAGTTCGATGATGACCTGCTGGATCGGGTCGTCGTAATCCTTGGGGTTGACGCATTCGGTCGCGCCCAGCTGCTTGGCGAACTCGAACTTGCTCGGGTTGATGTCGATGGCGATGATGCGCGAGGCGTTGGCCATGCGCGCGCCCTGGATCACGGCCAGGCCGATCGCGCCGAGACCGAACACGGCCACGGTGGAGCCTTCCTCGACCTTGGCGGTATTGAACACCGCGCCGATGCCGGTGGTGATGCCGCAGCCCAGCAGACAGATCTTGTCCAGCGGGGCTTCCTTGCTGACCTTGGCCAGCGATACCTCGGCCACCACCGTGTATTCCGAGAACGTGGACGTTCCCATGTAGTGAAACAGTTCCTTGCCGTTGCACTTGAAACGCGACGTGCCGTCGGGCATGACGCCCTGGCCCTGGGTCTCGCGCACGGAGCTGCACAGGTTGGTCTTGCCCGACTTGCAGAACTTGCACTCGCCGCACTCGGCGGTATACAGCGGAATCACGTGATCGCCAGGCTTGACGCTGGTCACGCCTTCGCCGACTTCCTCCACCACACCGCCGCCTTCGTGGCCCAGGATGATCGGGAAATGGCCTTCCGGGTCCGAACCCGAGAGCGTGTAGGCGTCGGTATGGCATACGCCGGTGGCCACGATCCGAACCAGCACCTCGCCTTTCTTCGGCGGCGCGACTTCGACTTCCTCGAGCGAAAGGGGTTTGCCCGATTCCCAGGCAACAGCAGCACGAGATTTCATAGGTTCTCCTCGTTCAACGCGCTAGACGCGTGTTCGTTCTTGTATGAAACACAGATCTTCGAGTCTATCGCATTGGTCGGGCTTATACGCAACCAAAATTTCCTTGCAAGCATTCGCGCCGCTGGCCAGACTTGCGCGCTTGGCTTACCGCAATCCGGTCACCGCATGCTCGACTGTATCGAAATCGAACCCCGTTCCGAGGCCACCGCGAGTGTGATCTGGCTGCACGGCCTGGGCGCCGACGGCAACGACTTCGTACCGATCGTCGAGGAACTGGGCCTGCCTGCCGACCACGGCATCCGTTTCGTGTTTCCGAATGCACCGGTACGCCCGGTCACGATCAACAACGGCATGCCGATGCGGGCCTGGTACGACATCAAGGGCATGGCGATCGCGGACAAGCAGGACGCCGAGGGTATCCGCGCCAGCGCCGCCGAGATCGAAGCGCTGATCGCGCGCGAGGCCGAGCGTGGCGTGGCCGCCGACCATATCGTGCTGGCCGGGTTTTCCCAGGGCGGTGCCATTGCCCTGCACGCCGGCGTGCGCCACGCCGACGCACTGGCCGGGATCATGGCCCTGTCGACCTATCTGCCGCTTGCCGAGACGCTGGCCGACGAGGCCAGCGACGCCAATCGCGGCGTCTCCATCATCATGGCCCACGGCAGCGAGGATCCGGTCGTGCCGATCACGCTGGGCCAGGCCAGCCGCGATCATCTGCAACAGGCCGGCTACGACGTGGCATGGCACGAGTATCCGATGCAGCACCAGGTGTGTCTGCCACAGATCGCCGAAATCGGGCGCTGGCTGCGCGCGCGTCTGACCGGCAGTTGATCGGCGCATGATCGACACGCTGCAGCAACTGATCGGTGAGTATGGCTATTTCGCGGTCGCACTGGGCTGCTTTCTGGAAGGCGAGACCGCGATCCTGCTCGGGGTGTTCGCGGCCCATCGCGGCATTATCGACGTCAATGGCGTGCTGATCGCGGCCATCATCGGCACCATGATCGGTGACAACCTGTGCTTTCATATCGGCCGTCGCATGGGCCGGCCGGCGCTCGACAAACGCCCGGCATGGCGGCCCAAGGTCGCCCGCGTCGAGGAACTGCTGCAGCGCTACGGCGCACCGATGATGATCGGTTTTCGTTTTCTCTACGGCCTGCGCTACGTCACCCCGTTCGTGTTCGGCTCACTGGGGATCTCGCCGCTGCGCTTCTTCATTCTCGATGCCATCGGCACGGTCATCTGGGCCGGCACCATCACCTTGATCGGCGTGTACCTGGCCGATGCCGTGCAGGGAGCGTTGGCGCATATCCAGAACGTCGAACAGCTGCTCGTGATCGTGCTGGTGATCGCGGCCGCGGTCGGCTTCGGCATCTATCGGCTGCGCCGTCGCAGGAAGACAACGCCGCCGTCGCAGTAGCGCCGGCAGGGATCTCGCCCGCCGGTTCCACGAAATTAGCCATTGCTGGCGGCGAGCACACGTCGCCGGCACGCTTGGCCGGACACCACTAGCGATCGATGGAATAGACGATATCGCCACCGGTGGCCGCGCCGCTGGACTGGGTCTCCAGACGCCAGTGCGAACTCAGCGTATAGCGCATGGATAGCGTCGAGACCGGGTTGAACAGCCCGATGCCGTAGCTGACATAGAGCTTGGGCGACAGATACTTGCCGACCGTGAATGCAGCCTGATCGCTGCCTTCGCCGGCGCCGCTACCGATACCGATATCGTCGACACCCAGACGATCGCCGACATCGTTGAGCACCTTGTTGCCGCGACTGCTGCCCAGCGCCAGGGCCGCGCGCGCGACCAGACTGGCCTGCTTGCTGTTGGTGCCGTCGAGCGGGCGGCCCAGCAGCAGCCAGGACAATTGCTGCGACTGACTCATGCCGGGTTCGGAAAACAGGGTCAGCCTGGGTTGGCTGATCGGCCCGCGCACCTGAACGCCAACGGTGATGTCCTCGCTGGGATAGCGGGCCGCCTTGATATCCAGACCCGGCGAGCTCACCGGTCCGCCGGCGAACAGAATCCGGCCTTCCTGAATATCCAGGCTCTGACCATAGGCGCGATAGGCGCCGTCGACGACACGGATCTCGCCGGTGCCGGTGGGCACGTCGCCCGGCTGCTGCACCACCCGCAGATCACCGGTGAGATTGGCGGTCAGGCCGAAGCCGTCGATGCTGACCTTGTCACCCAGAATGACCCGAACGTCGGCATGAATGGCGCGCGAAATAGCCGCGGCTTCCGGGGTGGTGCCGTCGTCGCTGACGATCACCTGATCGCCGGAGACCGTGGTCACCCCGGCCGCGGGCAGATCGCGCGGCGTGATCGACGCCTCGGGAATGGTCACGCTGCCGGTGACGTCCACCCGCGTCGGGGTGACCGCCACTTTCAGGTCGGGGCTGACAAAGGCCTTGGCGTCGGGGATGTTGACGACCTGGAAGCGATCGCCCTCGATCGTGAGGTCGACATCCTGGCCTTCGTCGTTGAGCGCGATCGCACCGTTGGCGCTGAGCTGGCCGCCGCCGGAGGTGGCCGCGGCATCGATATCGATGGAATCGCCGCGGCCGACCGCCGCGAGTTTGACGCCGGTGAGCACCAGCCCCGGCGTGACCAGCACGATGCGCGAGGCATCGAGGGTAATGTTGCCGAGCACATTGGGCTTGGCCAGGGTGCCGTTGAGGCGCAGATCGCCGGCGATGTGGCCATTGAGCTCGTCGACTTCGGGCGAGAGTTTTTCCACCACGCTCAGCTTGGCGATATCGATGTTCACGCTGCCGCTGAGCGGGCGTTCGGTCAGCGGCTGCGAACCGCCGCCGACGTTCATGTCCGCGCGGATACCGCCGGTGTCGGCCAGCGGCAGATTCACCGACGCATCCAGCCCGGAGTCGTTGAGCACGGCGCTGATGCGCCCCGGCTGCATGTCGACGATGCGCACCACGCTGTCGTCCGGCTGGGTCATGTCCACGCTGCCGTTGCTGGTGGTCAGCTGGGCGTTGACGTCGGGGTTGCCGTTGGTCGGCAGACGCGCATCGACGGTGCCGGAGATCGAGCCGTCGATATCCAGGCCCTCGGGGAAGAACGGGCGGGCGTAATCGTAGGCGAAATCGGACAGCTGGACATGCGCCGCGCTGGCCTTGGCGTCGTGCGAACCGCGCAGACACACGCGCGACCCGCCCGAGGTCAGGCAGGCATCCTTGATCGATTGGGCATTGGCGGACACCAGCCCGGACGCCGGCGCGGCCAGCGACCAGGGGGCGAGCTTGTCGTAGGCCGCGGTCAGGCGATTGAGGGTGAAGCGCCAGTTCATGGTCTTCTTGTTCAGGCCGCCGTCCAGACCCAGGTCGGCCTTGGCGATATCGCTATCGACCCTGGCGCTGATCGAGTGCGCCGAGGGCGTGCCATCCATGTTCAACACGACCGCGTCGATCTTCTGGCCGCCGGCGTCGACACCGTCGATGTTCAGTTCCACCTTCGACTGGCTGGCGCCCGACCAGTCCACGCGGGCATCGAGGGCGGCGCTGTTCACGCGGTTGGCCTCGAAGGCGATATTGCGGCCGTCTAGGGTGGCGCGCACGTTGGGCGCGGCGACCTTGCCCTTGACCGTGCCGCTGGTCTTGAGCGTACCCGCCAGCGTCGGCCAGGCGGTGGACAGGTCGGTGGAATCGATATCCCAGCGGCCGTCGAGCAGCGCGTCCGGGGTCCAGCCGAAGCGGCCTACGATATCCGCGGTGGTTGCGCCGGACACCAGATGAAGCTTGTCCACGAGCACATGATCGCCCAGATACCGGGCCTTGGCGTCGAGCCGTAGCGGTTGGCCGCGCAGGGTGCCGTTGGCGGTGAGTGTGTCGACGTTGGCGGTGAGTACATCGCCATCCTGCTTGGCGCGCACGTCGGCGTCGAGATCGAAATCGCCCGGCACGTCGGCCACGATCGCACCCGGGTTGATGCCGCGACCCTCGAGATGGGCGACCACGTCCAGCGCCGGCGCCCAGATCACTTTCGCGTTGCCACTGATATCGCCCGGACCGCCGCTGATATTCAGCTTGGCCAGATCGAACGACTCCATGGTGCCGCTGCCGTCGAGGCTGAGCTTGCCCTCGGTCTGGCCGACGACCTGCCAGGCGAGCGCGGTATCGAGCTGATAGGCGGTCATCTCGCCGGTCAGGCGGACCTTGCCGTTGTCCGAACGATACGCCGGCGCGCCCTTGAGCGGCCACTGCAGCTCAGACCAGTCCACGGTCAGGTCCATGGCGTTGCCTTCGGCCAGCGCCACCTGTCCCTTGGCGGACAGATTGCCGCTCATGTCGGGACTGCTCAGATCCAGCCGGTCGATGATCACCGCGGCCGGCGTGTAGTGCACCAGCGCGCTGACCACGGCCTTGCCGTAGTCGGCGCTGTCGGCGTTGGTGTCGAGGGTGACCGCGAGATTGTCGATCGGGCCTTTCGCGGTCACGGTGGTGCTGACGCTGGCCTCGGGCAGATCCTTCTTGATCTGCTGCAGGTGGGTGTCGTCGAGCGTGACGGTGGCATCTACTTCAGGCGCATCCAGCGCGTCGGCGACCGCGCCCTTGAGCGACACGTTATAGGGGGCGTTGACCTGCGCGGCGAAACCCAGGCTCGACAGATCACCCTTGATCTCGGCCTTGGCCTTGACCGGGGCCAGATCGGGCAGCCGCAGGGTCGCGTTCAAACCCAGGTTGGTGGCATAGCCACCGCGCGGATTGAGCGCGGCGTTGGCGTCGATATCGAACAACGGGCCGTTGCCTGTGAGCGATTCGATCTTCCAGTTCTCGCCGTCCAGGCGCGCGTTGACCAGGCGCACCGTGTCGACCACGATCGGCTCGGCCTCGGGCGCGGTGATCGCGGACAGATCGTCGAGCGAGACACGATCGATCTGGACCGTCACCGGCAGGTCGATGGCGTCGGGCAGCGAGAACGGCTCGCCGGTCGGTTCCGGTTCCGGCGCCGCCTCGACCACCTGGGTGACCTCGTAGTCGAGCCCGCGCACGGCCAGATTCCTGACGTGGACGGTCCGCGACAGCAGTTCCTTCGCGGTCCAGTCGAAATCGACCGCGTTGACCGCCAGATGCAGGCTGTCGGTGTCGACCTTCACACCGCGCACTTCCAGCGGCCCGATCAGCCGGCCCTCGACGCTCGCCACCTCGATGCCCTCGGGCAGGCGCGGGCCAATCTGGCCCCAGGCGAAATCCAGACCGCTGCGGGTGGTCGCCACCCAGGCCACCAGGCCGATGACGATCAGCACCAGCAGCAGCACGATCAGCAGCGTCCACTTGATGACGCGCCAGACGCGCGAGCGCCGTTTCCTGGGTTTGCGCTGCTTCTTCGCCTTGGGATCCGGCGTGTTGTCGGGCTGCTCGCTCACAGATCGGGGCCGAGACTGAAGTGGATACGGAAGTTGCTGTCCGGATCATCCAGTGGGTGCGCCAGATCGAGCCGGATCATGCCCACCGGCGAGGCATAGCGAAAGCCGATGCCCACGCCGCGCTTGAAATCGAAGCTGGTGGTATTGGCCACGTCGCCGGCATCGAAGAAGGCGGCCACGCCGAACTTCTTGTAGACGCGATAGTCGGTCTCGATGCTGCCCACGGCGAGATACTGGCCGCCGATGTCTTCCTTCTTGCCGTTGGTGGGGCTGATCGACTGGTAGGAATAACCGCGCACGGTGCGGTCGCCGCCGGTGAAGAACCGCTGCGACGGCGGCAGGTTCTCGAAGTCGTTGACCTCGGTGGCGCCCAACTCGGTACGCAGCAGCAGGCGGCTGCGCGAAGTCATGGGCAGTACGGCCCGGCCGGTGAACTTCGCCTGGACGAAATCGGTGCTCGAGCCCAGTGTTTCGCTGGCCCCGTGCACGTCCAGCGACGCGCTCACGCCCTTGCGCGTATCCAGCAGGTTGTCCGCCTTCTGCAGGGTGATGGTGTAACCCGGATACAGCAGCGTCGAGGTGCGATCACCGGCGCCGTCATTCAAGTCGTAGGTTTCACGCTCGAGATTGATATACGCACGCTTGCGGCCCAGCGACCAGCCGGTGTCGCGCACCGCGCCCACGCCGTACAGAAACGAGCTGATATCGCCGAAATCCTCGTTGGTGACCTTGGCGGTGAAGCTGAGCTTGTCCTGGGCCACGTTGGAAATCGGAATATCGTAGGACGACTGCAGGCTCTGCTTGACCGCGGACAGACGCAGATCGGTCGAGAACTGGTGGCCGCGCTTGTTCAGATGCCGGAACTTCACGCCCACGCCCACGCGCGGACCGGTATCGGTGCCATAACCGCCGGAGAGCGTATAACTCTGCGGTTTGCTCGGCTGGGCGCTGACGGTCACCGGAATCTGCAGCCGGCCGACGCTGATCAGCGGGTCTTCCGGCGGATAGAGAATATCGAACAGCCAGTCCTCGATCGGGCCTTCACGCTCGGCCTTGCCGCGATCGGCCTGGATCTCGATCTCGTTGAAATAATCGGTATCGCCCAGAATCAGCTGCAGATCGACCAGACGCTCGGCGTTGAACGGCTCGCCGGCCGCAAACGGCACGAAGCGCTGGGCGAAGTTATCGTTGAGCACGTCCTGATCCAGCGTCACCGCACCGAAGTAGTAGCGCTCGCCAGTGTCCATGACCAGATCGATCTGGGCGGTATTGTCGGCCGGGTTGACCCGAATGGCCGATTGCGAAAAACGCGCATCGAGATAACCCGCGTTGTAGGCGGCGTTATACAGCGCGGTCTTGGTCGCGGTGTAGTCGGCGTGCACCAGACGCTTGCCTTCGGCGAGCTGGGTGTCCCTGAGCGCTTCCTTGATGTCGGGGTACTCGTCGCCCGGGCCATTGACCGCAAGATTGACGGTTGTGACCTTGGTGACCGGCCCGTGGTCGATCTTGAAAGTCGCCTGCCAGGTCTTGTCGTCTTCCTTGTTCGGGGCGTCGAGATTGGTCGTGACCACGGGGTTGTAGTAGCCGAAGGGCGCGAGCGCGTTCTTGATCTCATCGGGGGAGAGGCGATACAGGCGTCGTATCTGGCCACCGGACCAGGGCTCGTCGTGCTCACCCGCTACCGACAGCGACTTGCGCACATTGGTCAGCAACGGATCATCGATACCGTCGATACGTATATTGACGGTGTCCGCAATGGCCGGATGGATGAGCAGCCCGGCGATAGCGATCACCAGGATATGGCGCCCGCGCCGGCCCTGTAGATACTTGCGATAATGCTGAATCACGTGGCCCGAAACACCTGCCAGGTTGTACCCGTTGACGCGGGGTAACGCGTCAAACCCCTTGATCGATCGCCTGGCCGAGACACACGGACCCCAAGCAAGACGCCCAGATTACCCCAGAACCCGGACCGTACCGAAAGCGTAGCACCTCGGTACATGACGAACACTTACGCGGCTCGCGGGGCTCTGGATGACGGTACAGCCGCTCTCAGTCCCCAAAATTGTAGATTCTGAGATCGATCAGATCATCGATACCGGTAATACCCAGTACGCGGCTGTAGAAACTGCGCTCGGACTCGATCGCGGTCCGGATGTTGGCGGCGTCGCGAAAACCGTGGCGTTCATCGGCAAACGTAACATACGCCACCGGCACACCCTGCGAGCGCAGCGCAGCCACCATGGTCTCGGCCTGATCCGGCGGCACGACCTTGTCCTGGAGGCCTTGCAGGAACAGCACCGGGCAGGCCAGTCGCTCGGCGTGGGGCAGGGGCGAGCGTTCGACCAGGCGCGCCGGATCGGCGCCAATCAGCCCGACCAGATAACGCGACTCGAACTTGTGCGTGGACGCCATCAGCCGGGTCAGGTCGCCAATCCCGTAATAGCTGGCACCGGCCGCGGCGACATCGGTGAACGTAAGCACACACAACACGGTATAGCCGCCAGCACTGCTGCCGGAGATCAGCACGCGCTCGCCGTCGATATCACCGCGGTCGGCCAGATATCGCGCGCCGGTGGCGCAATCGGCCACATCGGCGATACCCCAGGCATCGTCCAGCTTGCCGCGATAGGCACGCCCGTAGCCGGTGCTGCCGCGATAGTTCACATCCAGCAACGCATAGCCGCGTGAGGTCCAGTATTGGATACGTGCATCCAGCGCAGTACTGGTCGCACCCGTCGGCCCACCGTGGCACTTGAGTATCAGCGGCGGGCGGGCGTCGGCCGGGCCCGCACAGTCGGCGTTGACCGGCGCATAGAACAAACCGTGGGCGCGGTCGCCGTCCGTCGTCGACCAGCTGATCGCCTGCGGTTGCGACAACGACACGCCGTCCGGCAGACCGTCGCCGGCGCGCAGGACGCGGGCGCTGCGAGACGGCGTGGCCGGCGCGGCAAAATACAGAACGCTTTTCGGGGTCGCCGCATCGGCCGCGATCACCACCAGATCGTCGCCGATGGCATGCAGATGTTCGAAGAAATCCTGGGCCAGCGGCCAGGGCGTGAAGGACCCGTCCTCGGTATCGACCTCGCCCAGCTGCCAGCGGCCGGCGCGGGTCGCCATGGCATAAAGCCGACCGTCGGCGGTGAAGGCGTACGTGCTCTGACCGAACACCCATTGCGGCACGCCGAACTCGGCCTGCTCGCGGGTGAGTTGCGCAAAGCCGCCACCGGCGCTGTCTTCGCGATAGATATTCCACCAGTCGTCGGCGTCGCAGACGATATGCAGGCGTCCGTCGGGCGCGAATACCGGCGCGAACAACGACGCCCGCTCAGGTGCCCAGCGACACGACGGCGCGCCGATACGCCCGTCGGCATCGATCTCGGCCTGCCAGAGCGCGGTGGCATCCCAGGGCATATCGGGATGATTCCAGGCCAGCCAGACCAGCCGATCGCCGGCCGGCGACAGGCGCGGGCTGGCATAGAAATCGTGGCCGCTGTGGATCCCGGTGCGCCGACCCTGCGCGTCGATCATCTCGAGCGCGGCCTGGGGTTCGGCGTCGGCGCGCGGCGTCTCCGCAACCGCGATCAGCCGATCACGGCCGGCGTCGTACTGCAGATCGGCGAAATGCACGTCATCGTCGACGTCGGTAAGCGGCGCGAGATCGCCCGCGGGTTCACGCCGCCAGATCGCCTGATCGGCCGCGTTGACGAACCAGACCACCCCGGCGTGCACGGTGAACGCCGCGCCGCCGTATTCGTGGACCGCGCTGCGCGCGCTCGCCGGCGCGTCCAGCAACGACTCGGCCTCGCCGGCGTCGTTCAGGCGCATTATGGTGTTGCGCCCGGCCTCGTCCGGGCAGCTTTCCAGCCAGTACAGCAGCGGCGCGTCCACGCCGTGATCGATACGCAGATCGGTGAACTTGCGGCCGGCAGCGGCCACGTGATCGGCGCTGATGGCGGATGGCCAGCTGCCGTAGGGACGGATATTGGTCATGCGCGGTCTTTCCTCTGCCTGGGTCCGTAATGCTTGGGCCCGTGCGTCCGCGTGGCGACGAGCCAGTGTTCGTGAACCCGGTGATCAATCGCGGCATCGGCATCGAAACCGTGCTCATGAAAATCCACGCGCCCGTCGATACGGCGGGTGATCACGGTCGAGGCCCGGGTGCCGTAACGCGGACTCTGGATGAACAGCGACGATAGAAAGCGTTCGTGTTCCGGGCCGATGCCGGTATCGGGCAGGGTTTCGGTGGCCGCCGGGTCGGCATCGGCCAGCAGTTCGAAACCCGCCTGTGCATCGAACGCATCGCGCTCGATCAACGCCCGCAGGCGGGTCTGGGCGCGTTCGGTCTTGGGCCAGTGGTCGCCCCAGTGGCCGTTGGAGATGGCGTGCACGCCGGGCCTGAGTCGGGTACGGCGTACATCGCCGCGATTGGAGACGAACCAGAGCGTGTCGAGATCGCCGATCAGCAGGTTGAACGGACCATAGGCCTGTGCACCCGCGGGGATCCGATCGGCCCAGCCAGCGGCGCTCTCGCTGGAGGCAAAATAATCACGCACCAGCCAGCCGCGCGACAGACGAACACCGGCCGCGGCCGGCTCGCGCACGTTGGTGACGGCCGCAAACCGGCCCTGTCGATCCATGCCGCACCAGGCGCCGCCGGCTTCCAGATCGCGGCCGGCGAACAACCCTGCCGGGGTATCCCACCACTGCGCGGCGGCGGTAGCACGGGCATGAAACTCGTCGCGATTGGCGGTTACCACCAGCGGCCGATCCGCGGCGACCTGCCAGGCAAAGGCGATCAGGCACATGGCCGCGATCCCGTCGCGCGATCAGAGCGCGGTTCCAATCTTGCTAAGCTGTGCATCGGATTCCGGGGGCTAGACATCATGACAATGGAACAACAACAAAAACATCGTGTGGTGATCGTCGGCGGCGGTTTCGGCGGCCTGTTCGCGGCCCGTAAACTCGGCGGCAGCGGCTTCGACGTGACCCTGCTCGACAAGCGCAATTTTCATACGTTCCAGCCTCTGCTCTATCAGGTCGCCGCCGGCATGCTCACCACCGGCGATGTCTGTACGCCGCATCGGGTGACTCTGCGCCGCAAGAAGAACGTGCGCACTCTGATGAGCACCGCCTACGACATCGATCCGGCCACGCACACGCTCTACCACGAACACGGCGAACTCAAGTACGACACGCTGATCGTGGCCACCGGCGTCAAGCACGCTTATTTCGGCAACGACCAGTGGGCGGAGGTCGCTCCCGGCCTGAAAACCGTCGAGCACGCGCTGCGCATGCGCCGCAAGATCTTCTATGCATTCGAGACCGCCGAGCTTATCAGCGATGAAGCCGAACGCGCGCCCTGGCTGAACTTCGTGGTGGTGGGAGCCGGGCCGACCGGCGTCGAACTGGCCGGCGCGATCGCCGAACTCGCCCATCGCACGATGGTCGACGATTTTCGCCAGGTCGATCCCCAACAGGCACGCATTCTGCTGGTGGAAGGCGCGGACCGGGTACTGCCCGTGTATCCGGCAAAACTCTCGCGCAAGGCCGCGGCGATGCTGGCCGAACTCGGCGTGGAGATCATCACCGACACCCTGGTTTCGGCCATCGACGAGAGCGGCGTGGTCATGAAAGGCCCGCAAGGCGAACAACGGGTGCCGGCGCGCACCGTGCTGTGGGCGGCCGGTGTGCGCGCGTCGGTGTTCGGCGAGATCCTGGCAGACAAGACCGGAGCCACGCGCGAACGCGGCGGCCGCCTGCGGGTGAAATCAGATCTGTCGCTCGCGCAATATCCGGATATCTTCGTGATCGGCGATCTCGCCGCCTGTACCGACCGCAAGGGCAAGGACGTGCCCGGGCTGGCACCTGCGGCGATCCAGCAGGGCGAATATCTCGCGAAGATGCTCAAACGACGGGCCGCCGGCAAGCAGACGCCGGCCTTCGCCTACAAGGATCAGGGCAGCATGGCGGTGATCGGGCGCAATCGGGCGGTGGGCAACCTGCCCTGGTTCACGATTGCCGGCTTCAGCGCCTGGCTGCTGTGGGTGCTGATCCATATCTATGCGCTGATCGGCAGCGAGCGGCGCCTGCGCGTAATGCTGCAATGGGTCTGGAAATATTTCACCCGCCGTACCGGCGACCGCCTGATCACCGGCCGGCCGCCCAATACGCGCCGTCTTCAGCAGGAGCACGGCAGCGCGGCGGCTACCCCGGACACCGTCAGGGCGTCGAGCCAGACCTCGACTCCAGACCCAGCTCCTTGATCTTGCGGGTCAGCGTGTTGCGGCCCCAGCCGAGCAGGCGCGCCGCTTCCTGACGATGGCCGTCGGTCTGGTCGAGGGCGGCATGGATCATGACGCGTTCGAGACTCGGAATGGCCTCGTCGAGCAGATGATCAGCGCCCTCGGCCAGACGTGTTCGGGCCCAGCGCGCCAGCAGTTCATCCCATGCCGCGCCGGCAGCAGAGGCCGGCTGTTCAGGCGCTGCCGGGTCGACACCGGTCGGCGCGGGACCCGTCGGGGCCGGCGGCGCTACGGTGTTGACGGCGGGCAGCGTGTCGCCCTGGCGCAGATCGTGCGGCAGATCCTCGAGCACGACTTCGCGCCCGGGCGCCATGACCGTCAGCCAGCGACACAGATTCTCCAGCTGACGGACATTGCCGGCCCAGTCGAGAGCACTGAGAAAACGGCTGGTGGCCGCGCTCAGCGTCTTGATTTCCATCTGCAGTTCGCGCGCCGCGCGACCGAGAAAGAACTCGAGCAAGAGCGGGATGTCTTCGCTGCGTTCACGCAGCGGCGGCACACGCAGACGGATGACGTTCAGACGATGGAACAGATCCTCGCGAAAGCGCCCCTTGCGGACCTCGACTTCCAGATTCTGATTGGTTGCCGCGATGATGCGCACGTCCACGGTCACCGGCGTATGCCCGCCCACACGGTAGAACTGCCCGTCCTGCAGCACGCGCAGCAGCCGGGTCTGCAGATCGGCCGGCATGTCGCCGATCTCGTCGAGAAACAGCGTGCCGCCGTGGGCCTGCTCGAAGCGCCCGCGGCGCTGAGCGGCGGCGCCCGTGAATGCGCCTTTTTCATGGCCGAAGAACTCCGATTCCATGAGATCTTTCGGGATGGCCGCCGTATTGACGGCGATGAACGGCCGCTCGGCGCGCGGGCTGTGTTCATGCAGGGCGTGGGCAACCAGTTCCTTGCCGGTACCCGACTCGCCGGTAATCAGCACCGTGATGTTGGAGGCCGATAGCCGGCCGATCGCACGAAAGACCTCCTGCATGGCCGGTGCTTCGCCGATGATGATCGACTGCTGGGGCTTTTCCGTGGCACCGGCCGGCCTGACCTCCCGCGCCAGTCGCGCCGCCCGGGTGACCAGTTCAACGGCCTCGTCGAGGTCGAACGGCTTGGGCAGATACTCGAACGCACCGCCGCGATAGGCCGACACCGCGCTGTCCAGATCCGAATGCGCGGTCATGATGATGATAGGCAGATCGGGCTGTACCTTGCGCACCCGGTCGAGCAGATCGAGACCGGAGATTCCGGGCATGCGGATATCGGTGACCAGCACGTCCGGCACGTGGTCTTCGATGGCGTCGAGCAGTTCGGCGCCGCCGGGGAAACTGCGGACCTCGATGGCTGCGTTGGTCAGGGCACGCTCCAGCACCCAGCGGATCGACTCGTCGTCGTCCACGATCCACGCGGTGAATGACGTCGGTTTTGCACTATTCATGGTTCATCGCACCGCTGTGCAGATCTGAGGATATCGGCCTGCGCATGCGTCAGCGCTGGTGCTCATCATCGCTGGCCTCCAATGGCAGGATCACGCTGAAAATGGTTTGCCCCGGGCGACTCTCGCACTCGATAAGCCCTTGATGCAGATGGATCAGATACTGTGCGATCGGCAGGCCCATGCCGGTGCCTTCGGCACGCGAGCTGACCATCGGATGGAAGATCCGCGGCAGCAGATCGCGGGGAATGCCCGGCCCGTTGTCGATGACGTCGATACGCACCACCAGCCGATGCTGGGTGCCGCCGATCGTGAACAGCCGCTGGGTGCGCGTGCGCAGCATGATATCGCCGCGCTCGCCCAGGGCCGTGACCGCATTGCCCACCAGATTGAACAGGGTCTGGATCAGCTGCTCCCGGTCGGCCTGAATATCCGGAATGCTGGGGTCGTAATCACGCTGCAGGGTCACCTCCGTCGGCAGGTCGGCGCTGACCAGCGCGCGCACGTGCTCGAGCGGCTCGTGGATGTTCAGCGGCTGCTTGTTGGGTGGCCGTCGCGGGCCGAGCATCCCGTCGACGAGGTTATGCAGGCGGTCGGCCTCGCGGATGATGATGGTGGTGAATTCGCGCAGATCGGGGTCGGATATCTCGCGTTCGAGCAGTTGGGCGGCGCCGCGCAATCCGCCCAGCGGATTCTTGATTTCATGAGCGAGCCCACGCAGCATCTCCCGATTGGCGAGATTCTGCACCCGCATCTGGTCATCCCGGGAGATGCGCAGCTGGCGATCCAGCGACAGGAACTCGAGCACCAGCGAGGCGTCGCCGTTGCGGTCGTTGAACGGCGTCACCGTGCAATCCACGATCATGGGGTCACCGCCGCCCGCACGCAGATACAGTTCGCGTTCGGTGAACGCTGCCCCTTTCCTGAGCGCCGCCTCCAGCTTTGAGCGGTGATCGATCAGATACGGCAGCGCCTTGTCGAACGGCTCGCTGCCGCAATGACGCGCCGACACACCGAACAGCATTTCACTGGCGGTATTCAGATAGGTGACACGAAGCTGGGCATCGAGGCACACCACCGCGGTCTTCAGGTTGTCGAGAAGGGTGTCGGGACGAACGCCGATACTGTCGCGGGGACTCATAACATGGTGCAGAAGCAAGACTCGGGCCACATAACAGCCCTTGAGCCTATCCCAGTGGCGCGCGCACCGCACCAAACGGGTGCATCAACTCGCGTTCAGACCCGCGGGCGCGCTGCTGCTGTTGATCCGCGGCGCGGCCGGAACGCCCGCGGAATTGCCGGCCGGCGGCGCAACGGATGTCCCGGGAATGCCGCTGCCCGCGTCACCGTCGCTGCCGGCCTGGCCAGTGTTGAGCGGCGAAATCGCCGATGGCGGCTGCATGTAGAACGTCACCGGTTCGGTGCGCCGGATTTCACGGCCCTGGTAAATCAGCGCAGCGCTGAGCGTATGCGAACCACGCGGCACGTTACCCAGTTGCAGCTGGGTCTGGTCGGTCGGCGACTGTGGGATCGGGCTGCCGTCGAGATAGTAGGTCACCTGTTCGCCCGAGCGCAGCTCACTGCTGCCGCCAATGGTCAGCGCCACCGGCACGATACCCTGGGCGTCGCGGAACGTGGCGCCGGCCTCGGGCTGACTGAGCTGCGGTGTGCGCGCCTCGGGCATATCCTGAGCACCCGGATTTGATCCCATGCCGGCAACGGCCTGCAGTTCGGCCAACGCATCCTTGTTGCCGTCCACGCTCTGGATGCCGGGCAGATCGGCGCGCTTGGCGCCACCGCTGGCGGCGTTATCGCTGTAGTGACGCACGCCCTGTGCATCCACCCAGGTGTAGATTTCTGCCTGCGCCGCACCGGCGAGCAGCAACAAAGTCAGCAGCAGTGCCTTGTTCATGCCTCTCATCATGCCTGAGTCGGTTGTTTCGCTCTATTTTACCGCGTCGGCGAGATGACAAGCGCTCGGAGGCAAGGCGCGTAGAGCAGGCACCGAGGATACGACGCGATGTGAATCAAGGGCCCGACGACGCGCATGAAAAAGGGCGTACCCGGTAATCGGATACGCCCCGCCGACCGGTGCGAGGTGCACCGGTCTCCCCCAAGTCAGCGTGACTGCGCTAGCAGGAGTAGTACATGTCGAACTCGGCCGGATGCGTGCTCATCTTCAGACGCAGCACTTCTTCCATCTTGAGCTCGATATAGCCATCGATCAGATCGTCCGTGAACACGTCGCCCTTGGTCAGGAACTCGCGATCGGCGGACAGCGCGTTAAGCGCTTCTTCCAGCGACTGGGCCACGGTCGGAATGGCTTTCTCTTCCTCGGGCGGCAGATCGTAGAGATCCTTGTCCATGGCTTCGCCGGGATGGATCTTGTTCTGGATACCGTCGAGGCCGGCCATCAGCATGACCGAGAACGCCAGGTAGGGGTTGGCGGTGGGGTCCGGGAAACGCACCTCGATACGACGCGCCTTGGGGCTGGAGACCCAGGGAATACGGATCGATGCGGAACGGTTGCGCGCCGAGTAGGCCAGCAGCACCGGCGCCTCGAAGCCCTTGACCAGACGCTTGTAGCTGTTGGTCGAGGCATTGGCGAAGGCGTTGATCGCCTTGGCGTGCTTGATGATGCCACCGATATAGAACAGTGCTTCCTCCGACAGGCCGCCGTACTCGTCGCCGGAGAAGATGTTCTTGCCATCCTTGGACAGCGACTGATGCACGTGCATGCCGGAACCGTTGTCGCCGACCAGCGGCTTGGGCATGAAGGTCGCAGTCTTGCCAAAGGCATGAGCGACGTTGTGGACACAGTACTTGTAGATCAGGGTCTCGTCGGCCTTCTTGACCAGCGTGTTGAACAGCATGCCGATCTCGCCCTGGCCGGCGGTGCCCACTTCATGATGGTGCACTTCGACGGTCAGGCCCATTTCTTCCATGGCCAGGCACATGGCCGAGCGCATATCGTGATGGGCATCAACCGGCGGCACCGGAAAATAGCCGCCCTTGACGCCCGGACGATGGCCCATGTTGCCGTCGGGATACTGTTTTTCACTGTTCCAGGCCGCTTCCTCGGAATCGATGGCGAAGCCGGCACCCTTCATCTCGTTCTGCCAGTTGACCGAATCGAACACGAAGAACTCGGCTTCCGGGCCGAAGAACGCGGTATCGGCGATGCCGGTCGAGGCCAGATAGGCCTCGGCGCGCTTGGCCACGGTGCGCGGATCGCGCTCGTAGCCCATCATCGTGTTGGGTTCGAGCACGTCACAGCGGACGATGACGGTCGGCTCTTCGAAGAACGGATCCAGCATCGCGGTGCTGTCGTCCGGCATCAGTACCATGTCGGATTCGTTGATGCCCTTCCAGCCGTCGATGGACGAGCCATCGAACATCTTGCCTTCTTCCATGAACTCTTCGTCGACGATGTGCGCAGGCATCGTGACGTGCTGTTCCTTGCCCTGCGTATCGCAAAAGCGGAAGTCGACAAACTTCGCTTCACTTTCCTTGATGAGTTTGATCGCTTCGCTACTCGACATTGATGACTCCTTGTATAAGAAACTCGGTTGGCCCGTAAAACGCAGGGCAACGAGGACAGCCACTATAAAGGCAGATTCCGTGCCACGTCACGTAAACCGGGTTTCTGGCTTGCGATGGGCGCAAGCGCTCTATTTTAGTGCGGTAATCGCACCACTATATTGCACAAACTTAGTGGCGCGCTTTTTTGGTGCGCGCGGCTATCCGCCGTGAACCAACGGCGTTCCGTTATACTTCGCCCTGCGTTTAAAGGGTGTTTTGCATGGATTTCCAACAGCTCATTTTCCGGCTGCAGCAATTCTGGGCCGAGCGTGGCTGCGCAATTGTTCAGCCACTGGATATGCCGGTCGGCGCGGGGACCTTCCACCCGGCCACGTTCCTGCGCTCGATCGGACCCGAGCCCTGGCGCGCGGCCTATGTCCAGCCGTCCAGACGTCCCACCGACGGTCGCTACGGCGAGAACCCCAACCGATTGCAGCACTACTACCAGTTTCAGGTGCTGCTCAAGCCGTCGCCGAAAAATATTCAGGCGTTGTATCTGGAGTCGCTGGAGACCCTGGGCCTGGACATGTCGATTCACGACGTGCGCTTTGTCGAGGACAACTGGGAATCGCCCACACTGGGTGCCTGGGGGCTGGGCTGGGAAATCTGGCTCAACGGCATGGAAATCACCCAATTCACGTATTTCCAGCAGGTCGGAGGGCTCGACTGCCGGCCGGTATCCGGTGAGATTACCTACGGCCTGGAACGCATCGCCATGTATCTGCAGAACGTGGAGAGCGTCTACGACCTGATCTGGTCGGAGTCGCCCGCGGGCATCATCCGCTACGGCGATGTGTTCCACCAGAACGAGGTGGAGCAGTCGACCTACAACTTCGAGCACGCCGATGTCGGTGCGCTGTTCGCGCGCTTCGACGTACTCGAAACCGAGTGCAAGGCACTGATCGACAAGGCGCTGGCGCTGCCGGCCTACGAGCGCATGCTCGAGTGCTCGCACACTTTCAACATGCTCGATGCCCGCCATGCCATTTCGGTCACCGAACGCCAGGGCTATATCCTGCGCGTACGCACCTTGGCCCGTGCCTGTGCACAGGCCTACTACGCGTCCCGCGAAGCGCTCGGTTTCCCCATGCTCAATAAGAACGAGGCCGCATGAAGGCTACGCTACTGATTGAAATCGGCGTCGAGGAACTGCCGCCGAAGGCCATGTGGCGCCTCGGCGATGCGTTCGCCAAGGGCGTGACCGACGGACTGACCGAAGCCGGGCTGACGCATGAAGAGACCGTCTTCTATGCCACGCCGCGGCGTCTGGCCGTCGCTATCGCGGCGGTCACAGACAAGACCGATCCGGTCGCGGTGGTAAAAGCCGGCCCGACGGTGGCGATCGCCTTCGATGCCGACGGCAACCCGACCGCCGCCGCGCAGGGCTTTGCGCGATCGCTGGGCACCAGTGTGGACGCGCTCGAGCGCGAGGACAGCGACAAGGGCGAGCGGCTGGTCTATCGGGCCACCGACGACGGCAAGATGCTCTCCGACATG
This sequence comes from Salinisphaera aquimarina, assembly GCF_042643355.1. Taxonomy (NCBI): domain Bacteria; kingdom Pseudomonadati; phylum Pseudomonadota; class Gammaproteobacteria; order Salinisphaerales; family Salinisphaeraceae; genus Salinisphaera; species Salinisphaera aquimarina. The sequence continues at coordinate 965,214 of NZ_JBHRSS010000003.1, read as the reverse complement.
CTCCAGGAGATCGTCGACAAGTCTTTGAAAAAACTGCCGATTCCAAAGCTCATGCGGTGGGGCGACTCGGAGGCGGCGTTCGTCAGGCCGGTGCACTGGGTGGTCGCGTTACACGGCGACAAGGTGCTTGATCTCACGGTGTTCGGCGAACACGCCGACCGCATCACCCGGGGTCATCGTTTTCATCACCCGGACACGATCACGCTCGACAACGCGGACGCCTACGCCGAGCGTCTGCGAGCGCCGGGCTACGTGATCGCCGATCCCGAGGCACGCCGCGCGAAAGTGGTCGAGCAGATCGAGGCCGCGGCGCGTGACTTCGGCGGTCGCGCCATGGTCGACCCGGCGCTTGTGGACGAAGTGACTGCGCTCGTGGAATGGCCGGTGGGCATAGCCGGCCGGTTCGACACGCGCTTTCTGCAGTTGCCACGCGAAGTGCTGGTCGCAACCCTGCAGGGCCACCAGCGTTATTTCCCGATCGAGGACGAGGCCGGGCAGCTGCAGGCCGGGTTCGTGACGATTGCCAACATCGAAAGCCGCGACGTCGCCCAAGTGGTCGCCGGTAATGAACGCGTGGTTCGCCCGCGGCTCTCCGACGCGCTGTTCTTCTGGGAACAGGACAAGAACAAGGGGCTGGCCGCGCTCATCGACGGCCTCGATCGGGTGAGTTTTCAGCAGGAACTGGGATCTCTTGCCGACAAGAGCGAACGCGTGCGGGCCATTGCACAACGGCTCGCCGCTGCGGCCGGTGCGGATGCCGACGCAGTCGAGCGCGCAGCCATGCTCGCCAAGACGGACCTGCTCACCGAAATGGTCGGCGAATTCCCGGAGCTGCAAGGGGTCATGGGTCGTTATTACGCACGGGCCGCAGGCGAGGAGCCCGCGGTCGCCGATGCCCTGGAATCCCAGTACGCGCCCGCCCGCGCCGGAGCACCTATTGCCCCGGACGCCGTCGGCCGGGTGCTGGCCGTAGCGGATCGCCTCGATACGCTCAGTGGCATATTCGCCATCAACCGGCGGCCCAGTGGAGACAAGGACCCGTTCGGCCTGCGACGCGCCGCTCTGGGCGTCTTGCGTACGCTTATCGAAGCGCCGATAGCCATCGATCTCGCCACCGAGCTGGAGTTCGCGATAGCCCAGCAGCCTGTAAAAACCGCCGATGACACGGCCCACGCGCTGTGGATGTTCCACATGGAACGTCTGCGGGGCTACTACGCGGACCAAGACATCGCCGGCGATCGATTCGAGGCCGTCGCTGCGCTCGACATCACCGATATCGTCGACTTCGATCAGCGTATACACGCGGTCGCGGGTTTCGTTGTTCTCGACGACGCAGCCGTCGTCTGCGGCGCCCACAAACGTATTCGCAACATCCTGCGCAAGAACGACACCGTCGAAGCCAAGACGTTCGAGCCCGCAGGCGTACGCGAGCCGGCGGAGAAAGCGCTCGCGGATGCGCTGGCTGTCAACCGGGAACAGGTCGAGCAGGCGAGCAGTGAGGGCGCTTATGACCGCGCGCTGGCCAGTCTCACGCGCCTGGCCGCACCGCTCGATGCGTTCTTTGATCAGGTCATGGTGATGGCCGACGACCCCGAGTTGATGCGAAATAGAGTCGCGTTGCTGCGGGAACTCGACGTTCTGTGCCGCCAGGTCGCCGATATTTCCTGTCTGTCGTTAGACTAGGGCGGACATCCCCATGGTTGCCGACATGAAACTGGTCATTCTCGATCGCGACGGCGTCATCAATGAAGACAGCGACGACTTCATCAAGTCGCCCGCTGAATGGCGGCCGATCGCGGGCAGCCTGGAAGCGATCGTCAAGCTCAAGCACGCCGGCTTTCGGGTCGTGATCGCCAGCAATCAGTCGGGCCTTGCGCGTGCGCTATTCGACTACGACACGCTGTTCACGATCCACGACAAGATGACGCGCATGCTGGCCGACCTCGGCACCCAGGTCGACGGCATATTCTTCTGTCCGCACGGCCCGAAGGATGGTTGTCGTTGTCGCAAGCCCGGCACGGGGCTGCTGGACGATATCGCGCGTCGATTCGGCCGGCCGATCCAGGGATGTGCCTTTGTGGGTGACAGCGCAAGCGATGTCGACGCGGCGCGCACCGCCGGCGCCCGGCCGATTCTGGTGCGCACCGGCAAGCCGCTCGATGAGCGCTTCCTGCAGGACCAATCGATTGCGGTCTATGACAATCTCGAGCAGGCCGCCGACCAGATCATCGCCCGGTACAACGCTGGAAAGAAAACCAAAACGGCCGACTGAGCCGGCCGCGTTTTGGTTTTCGCGCTGTGCCAACCGCTCAGGCCCTAGTCCCGCTAGATATCGAGATTCGAGACCATCAGCGCGTTGCGTTCGATGAACTCGCGGCGGGGTTCCACATGGTCGCCCATGAGCGTGGTGAATATCTGATCCGCGCCCACCGCGTCGTCGATCTTCACCTGCATCAGGCGACGATTCTCGGGGTCCATGGTGGTTTCCCACAGCTGGCTGGGATTCATCTCGCCGAGGCCCTTGTAGCGCTGCACGTGCTGGCCGCGCTTGGCTTCGGCTAGCAGCCAGTCATAGGCCGCCTGAAAGCCGTCTATGGGCTGACTCCGCTCACCGCGGGTGATCGTCGCACCCTCGCCGATGAGCCCGAGCAACTCGTTGCCCAGCGCCGCCATACGCTTGTAGGCGTCGCCAGTGAAGAAGTCTTCATGCCAGACAAAGGTATGCGGAATGCCGTGGCTGTAGCGCGTGACCTGCAGATGAAGAGGTTTGTCGTCGGCCGCAGGCTTGATCTGCACCTCGTAGCGGTGCCGCGCCTCGCCGCGGGCGTCCAGGCGCTGCTGAAGCGAATCCGCCCAGGCCGTGATCCTGGCTTCGTCACCGAACAGCTCCGGCGTCATCGGCGGCAGATAAGTCATTTCCACCAGCGTCGCCGGATCGAATCGGCGCGTCAGCCGATCAATATCCTCGTGCATGCCCATATAACGGTGGGCGAGATCCGCCAGGGCATCATCGGCGATCGGCGGGGCATCGGCCGCCACGCGCAGCTCGGCCTTGCTCAGGGCCAGACGCAGCAGATAGTTGCCGAGTTCGCGATCGTCCTTGACGTAGTATTCCTGCTTGCCGCTCTTGACCTTGTACAGGGGCGGTTGCGCGATATAGACGTAACCGGCCTCGATCAAGGCGAACATCTGGCGATAGAAGAACGTCAGTAGCAACGTCCGAATATGCGAACCGTCGACGTCGGCGTCGGTCATGATGATGATGCGGTGATAGCGCAGCTTGGCCGGATTGAATTCGTCGCGACCGATACCACAGCCCAGCGCGGTAATCAGCGTGCCGACTTCGACCGAAGAGAGCATCTTGTCGAAGCGCGCTTTCTCGACGTTCAGGATCTTCCCCTTGAGCGGCAGAATCGCCTGATTGTGCCGATCGCGGCCCTGTTTTGCCGAGCCGCCGGCGGAGTCACCCTCCACCAGGAACAGTTCCGACAGCGCCGGATCCTTTTCCTGACAGTCTGCGAGCTTGCCGGGCAGACCGGCGATATCCAGCGCCCCTTTGCGGCGCGTCATATCCCGCGCCCGGCGCGCGGCGTCGCGCGCGCGCGCAGCATCGATGACCTTGGCGGCAATGACCTTGGCTTCGCGCGGATTCTCGAGCAGGAAATCGCTCAGATGTTCGTTGACCGACGATTCCACAGCAGTGCGAACTTCCGACGACACCAGCTTTTCCTTGGTCTGCGAGGAGAACTTGGGATCGGGCACCTTGACCGAAACGACCGCTGTCAGACCTTCACGCGCGTCATCGCCCGCCGGGCTGACTTTCTCTTTCTTGGCCAGCCCCTCGGATTCGATATAGCCGTTGAGAGTGCGCGTCAACGCACCGCGAAAACCGGCCAGGTGGGTGCCGCCATCGCGCTGCGGAATATTATTGGTGTAGCAGAACACGCTCTCCTGGTAGGAGTCGTTCCACTGCATCGCCACCTCGACGACCATGTCGTCGCGCTCCGCGGTGAAGTAGCAAACCGTATCGTGTAGCTGAGTCTTGTTTTCATTGAGATTTTGCACGAACGCCCGGATACCGCCTTCGTACTCGAACACCACGTCGCGTTCGCTGGCCTCTTCGGTCAGACGGATACGCACCCCCGAATTCAGGAACGACAGCTCACGCAGACGCTTGGCGAGAATATCGTAGCTATAGGCAATATTGGCGAACACGTCCGGACTGGGATGAAAATGAATCGACGTCCCCGTACGCGAGGTTTTGCCCATAACGGTCAATTCGTCGAGCGGATCACCCATCGAATAATTCTGACGAAAGTGCTCGCCATCGCGATGGATATTGAGCTCCAGGCGGTCCGAAAGCGCATTGACCACCGACACGCCGACCCCATGCAGCCCACCAGACACCTTGTAGGAGTTCGCGTCGAACTTTCCACCTGCGTGCAGCACGGTCATGATCACTTCGGCGGCCGGCTTGCCTTCACCTTCGTGCATGTCGACGGGTATGCCGCGACCATCATCAGTGACCGTAACACTCTGGTCGCGATGAATAAGGACTTGAATCTCGTTACAATATCCGGCCAGCGCTTCGTCGATCGCGTTGTCGACGACCTCGAACACCATATGATGCAGACCGGTGCCGTCGTCCGTATCGCCGATATACATACCCGGTCGTTTACGGACGGCTTCAAGGCCCTTGAGCACTTTAATGCTGCTGGAATTGTAATCGCCGTTGGATTGCGTCATGGCGGCCCGTTACTCAGAGTGGATTCGTTCGACTAAACCCTGCGAGTTTACCACGTTGCTCCCACGCAGGCGGCTTGCAGGCTCAGAGCGCCCTATCAGGCCAAATGAAAGAAAAGCCCGTACGCTCGCTCTGGACACGCCTGTCGGGGTGCTCTCGATCCCGCGGCAAGCACTTGGACTAAGCTGTGACCTCACCCCTAATACCGGCGGATACGAACCGGATCGACTGGCCGTTTCTAGACGGCTGCAACCCGACCATGTTCCACGTGGAACCTTCTGACGTCGCCCAGCCCCTCGGGCACCAGTGACGCTTCGAGGAACGTCATGAAGCACTGGCCGCCAACGGCTTCAATTTCCGTGGCCAGCGTTTCCCGATAATGAGGGCCCAGTTCGGCAGCAAGATCGTCGATCAGCAGAACCGGGCGCAATCCACGTCTTTGCTGGAGCAGTTGGGCTTGAACCAGCAACAGCGCCGTAGTCAACACTTTCTGTTGGCCGCGCGATACCCAGTCGCGTGCCGACGCACTGGCAATCGTGATTCGAAGATCCGCCCGATGGGGGCCCTGTTGGGTAAATCCGGCGCGCTGGTCCTGGTCGAGGCTCGAAGCGAGCGCCATGCCGAAACCATCATCGCCGCGCCAGCCTGGCGTGTAGTCGAGAACGACCGGCTCGTCTCCAAGCAGGCGATTGGTGCGCTCCGGCAGGCCGCGGTAAAGATGTTCGATATAGGCGCGACGCGACGCGTCGACGACTTCGGCATTGCGAACCAGCTCGGCGTCCCAGGCGATGATGTCCTTCTTGGGCAATCGTGCCTTGAGCGCGCGATTGCGCTGTCGTAAAGCGCGTCTATAGCGACGCCACGCCGGAAAAAACGCGTGTTCCACGTGGAACACGCCCCAGTCCATAAAGTGGCGACGAAAACGCGGGCCTTGTTCGAGCAACCGGTGCACATTCGGATCCACCAGTTGCAATGGCAAGGTGTTGATCAGGTCCAAGCGCGTCGTTTCTGCTTGCGCGTCGCGCTTGAACACGATTCGATTCCGCGTGCGGTGTATGCCAATACGATGGGAACGACCATCCTCGACACCGATGTCCCCGTTCAGGGTGAATGCATCCTGGCCCTGGCGAATGGCGGGTCGCGGCCCGGACTGTCGGAACGATTGACCGCGGCCCAGAAAGAAAATCGCCTCGAGCAGACTGGTCTTGCCCGAGGCGTTATCGCCGGTAATGACGTTGATGCCGTGGGATGGCTCAATATCCGCGAATTCGAAACACCGGAAATGCTGAAGCCGCAAACGCTGAATATGCATCGCGCCGTCGCAGGCGTCTAAAGTCGCATCGGCATGACGACATAACGGGTAGCCGGGTCATCAATTGCCTGTAGAAGGCCGGAACTGTCAGGGCCTGACAGCGACAGCGTGAATTCACGTCCGACCATGGCGCCCAGGGCCTCGAGCAGGTAGTTGACGTTGAACCCGATCTCGATCGGGTCGCTGTCATAGCTGACCTGGATTTCGTCTTCTGCTTCTTCACGCTCGACGTTCTGGGCCTGCAGACGCAATGTGTGTTCGCCGAGCGCGAGCCGCACGCCGCCAAATTTCTCATTCGAGAGAATCGCGGTACGTGAAAGGGCTTGTCGAATCATGTCTCTGTCGGCGTGCATCTGCTTGTCGGCGTTGTCGGGAATAACGCGTTCGTAATCCGGAAAGCGTCCATCGATCAGTTTGGTGGTGAACGCCAGTCCCGGCAGCTGCAGACGCAGATGTTTCGTTGTCAGCTGCACGGTGATTTCGGCTTCGCCGTCGCTCAGAAGACGGACCAGTTCCGTGATCGCCTTGCGCGGCACGATCGCCTGCATCGGCTCGTCGAGTGCGATATCAACGGCGGCATCGCTGAGCGCCAGTCGATGACCGTCGGTGGCAACACAGCGCGCGCGGTCCGAGCGCAGCGACAACAGCAGGCCGTTCAGGTAATAACGCACGTCCTGGTGGGCCATTGCGAAATGGGTTCGATCGAGAAGTCCCTTGAACGTGCCTTCGGCCAGCGTGAACTGCTGGCCTTCTTCGACTTCGTCGAGATAGGGCCAATCCTGGGCCGACATTGTCGCCAGCGTGAAACGCGACCGGCCGGATTGAACACGGGTTTGGTGCTGATCCTGCTGCAGACTGATTTCTGCATCATCGGGGAGGCCTCGGCAGATGTCGAGCAGTTTGCGTGCCGGTACCGCGGCGGACCCCTGTGCGCCGATGACGGCAATACAGTCCGTAATCAATTCGAGTTCGAGATCGGTCGCGGTAATCACGATGCGATCGGTTTCGGCCTTGATCAGGATATTGGACAGGATCGGCATTGTCTGGCGTCGTTCGACGACGCCGATGACGGTCTGAAGAGCAGAGAGCAGATCTCTGCGTTGTACTGAAAATTGCATGGACAGCTCCCGAAGCAGTCGGTCTTGTTGTCTTTATATCTCTTAAGAAAAGCTAGTTATAGTAGCAATAGGGTTGTGTCTAACCGGTGCGTATCTCTATTTTCAACATTAAAATCAATTGCTTGCGAATTTAACAAGGTTGCTTGAAAGCAGCGGAGATGTTGTGCCTGGCCTGTGGACAGCATGTGTGCCTTTTGAGCTTGCGACGCCGCCGAAGTGCGCGCCAGGATACTGTCCCCGGGTTATCCACAGCTAGCTGGTGAGCGTTCTGCTCAGATTGATGTAATCCTCTTCGATGCGGGCGTCGGTCTCGCGCAGTTCCTTGATCTTGCGGCAGGCATGCAGAACGGTCGTATGATCGCGACCCCCGAAGCCCTGTCCGATTTCCGGCAGACTGTGATTGGTCAGTTCCTTGGCCAGCGCCATCGCCAGCTGGCGAGGACGAGCGACCGACCGTGTGCGTTTCTTGCCGAGCAGGTCGCCCAGGCGCATCTTGTAATATTCGGCCACGGTCTTCTGGATATTCTCCAGCGTGACCAGCCGATCGTAGACTGCCAGCATGTCGTGCAACGCCTGTTTGGCGAAGTCGACGGTGATCGGGGTACCGGTGATCTGGGCCGAGGCCTTGAGACGATGCAGGGCGCCTTCCAGATCGCGTACGTTGGAACGCACCCGCTTGGCGATGAAGAACGCCACTTCCTGGGGCAGCGTGACGCCGAGGTATTCCGCCTTCGATAGCATGATCGCGACGCGTGTCTCCAGTTCCGGTGGTTCCACGGCAACCGACAGCCCCCAGGAGAAACGCGACTTGAGCCGATCCTCGAGTCCCTCGACCTCCTTTGGAAACCGGTCGCAGGTGATCACGATCCGCTGGTTCGACTCGAGCAGCGAGTTGAAGGTATGAAAGAACTCTTCCTGCGATCGATCCTTGTTGGCGAAGAACTGGATATCGTCGATCAGCAGCGCGTCCAGCGAGCGGTAATGGGCCTTGAAGCGATCCATGCGGTTATGCCGGATGGCGGTGATCATTTCGTTGACGAAATGCTCTGAGCGCACGTAGGCGACCTTGGCGCGCGGATTGTTGGTCAGCAGCCGGTTGCCCACGCTCTGCATCAGATGGGTCTTGCCCAGACCGACGCCGCCGTAGATCAGCAGCGGGTTGTAGGCGATGTTGTCGGGGTTGGCGGCCTGTTCGGCCGCGGCCCGGGCGATCTGATTGGATTTGCCCTGAACGAATGCTTCGAAGGTATAGCGACTGTCCAGATTGTGGCGCGAGGCCGGGGTAACCGCCGGCATCTCGGCGACCGCCGACGGCGCGGGTTTGCGCCCGCCGCCCACCAGCACGCGGATGCGCTTGGGCTGCTCGCCGAGATCGTTGAGTGCGTTCGCGATCGGGGTGCGCAATTCGCGCTCGACCTGGTCGCGTACCACCTCGTTGGGTGCCATGAGGTCCAGGCCGTCGTCGCTGAAACTGGCTTCAAGCGGTCGCAGCCAGAGATTGACGTCTTTCTCCGGCAGTCGTGTTTCTATGTGCGTGAGACAACGTTGCCAAAGCGAGTCAGCCAAGTCTTGAACTCCATAACCGGGGAGGACGCGTTCATCGGAGCGCGTCGGTGCACTACCCTAGCGCACCAACCACAACTTATCCACAGCTTGTGACCGGCTTGCAAGTCGCACCCCGAGGCGACTAGAATCCGCGGTCTTTCAGCAAGCAGCGCCCAAACATGGCGCCGGGTCGAACACATCATGAAAAGAACATACCAGCCCAGTAATCTGCACCGTAAGCGCACCCATGGTTTTCGTGCCCGCATGGCCACGAAGAACGGCCGCGCCGTGCTCGCCTCGCGTCGTGCCAAAGGCCGCAAGCGTCTGGCGCCGTAAGAATTTTTCGTGTCGCAGGCGGCGTTCCCAAAAACTGCGCGCCTGCGTAAATCCGGCGAATTCAAGGCAGTATTCGCCGGCGGGCACAAGTTTGTCTGTGCCGGATTCGTACTGATTGCAGCACCGGCCGGCACACCTCGGGCACGCCTGGGACTCGCGCTGGCCAAGCGCCGTATCGCGCGCTCGGTGGATCGCAATCGAATTAAACGGGTGTTGCGGGAATCCTTTCGCAACCACCGTAGTGTGCTTGCCGCAGTCGATATCGTGGTGTTGGCACGTAGTCGCACTGGTGCAATGAGCAACGCCGATCTGTTTGCTCAATTGGCTGGAATCTGGCCGCAAATCGCCCGGCTGGACAGTCTGCCTCGCCCCGACCGGTTGCCGCCGGGCGGGCGTGGTCAACGTTAGGGATTCTGCCGCGCATGGAAAATATTCGCTTCGCGTTGCTATGCGCCGTCGGCGTCATCTGCTTCTTCCTTTATCAGGCCTGGCAGACGGACTACGCGCCGACCCATGCCGATGCCACCGCGAGCAACTCGCAGGCCACCGCCCAGAACAATACCCGCAGCGACGATGACGATGTGCCGTCGCTGTCGTCCGCGCCGGAGGCCGGCGGTGTCTCCGAAAACAACGATCGCGGCAACGCCGACAATGGCTCGGATATCGCCCGCGACACGGGTGCACCGGTGGTCGAGCAGGCCAAGCGCGTGCATGTCGTCACCGACAAGCTCGATATCATCATCGACACCAAGGGCGGCGATCTGCGCAAGGTCGAATTGCGCGGTGTGCCGTTGTCGTCCGACAAGCCCGATACCAATCTGCGGCTGATCAACGACAGCGCGCCCAACTTCTTCATTGCCCAGAGCGGGCTCGTGGCCAGCGGCGCCAAGGCGCCCGATCACAACAGCACCTACCAGGCCGAAAAGACCGAGTACGAACTCGCCGACGGCGAGAACACCCTCGAAGTGCCGCTGACCTGGACCAACAACTCCGGCCATCAGGTCACCAAGACCTACACCTTCACGCGCGACAGCTATCGCATTGGCCTGCAGCACAAGGTGGTGAACAACGCCGACAGCGACTGGAAGCTGTCTCAGTACGTGCGTTTCTGGCGCGCGCCCTACGAGATCACCGGCGATGTGCCCTTCGCCAAGGCGTTCTTCGGGATCGGCTGGTATCAGAAGAAGGACGGCGGCGACAATTACAGCTACAAGACCGAGGATCACGACGACCTCGGCGAAGAGCCGCTCGAGCTGACCCAGCAGGGTGGCTGGGTCGCCATGATCCAGCATTACTTCATCGGCGCGGCCATCCCGCCGCCCGATTCCAAGGCGCGTTTCTTTGGTCGTCAGAAGGATGTGCCGAATGCCAATGGTGGTTTCGCCACCGGCTTCATCGGCGCCCAGCAGGACGTCGCGGCGCATTCGCAGACCGATTTCGACGCTACCCTGTTCGTGGGTCCCAAGCTCCAGGATCAGCTCGATTCGGTTGCGCCGGGCCTCGGCCTGGCGGTGGACTACGGCTGGCTGACAGTGCTCGCCAAGCCCATCTTCTGGGTGCTGGAACACCTGCACGCGCTGGTCGGCAACTGGGGTGTATCGATCATCCTGCTGACGTTCCTGATCAAGCTCGTGTTCTACAAGCTGTCGGAGACGCAGTACCGGGCGATGGCGCGCATGCGCAAGTTCGCACCGCGCATGACCCAGCTCAAGGAACAGTACGGCGACGATCGTCAGAAGCTCCAGGCCAAGATGATGGAGCTCTACAAGAAAGAGGGCTTCAATCCGCTGGCCGGCTGCTGGCCGATGCTGGTGCAGATGCCGGTGTTCATTTCGCTGTACTGGGTACTGCGGGAATCGGTGGAATTGCGTCACGCGCCGTTCATGCTCTGGATTCAGGATCTGTCCGCGCCCGACCCCTACTACATTCTGCCGGTGTTGTTCGGTGTGACCATGTTCCTGCAGCAGCGTCTGACCGCGAACGTGACCATGGACCCGATGCAGCAGCGCATGATGCAGATCATGCCGGTCGGTCTAGCCGTGTTCTTTGCCTTCTTCCCGGCCGGTCTGGTGCTCTACTGGTGCACCAACAACATGCTCTCGATCGGCCAGCAGTGGTATATCTACCGCAAGCTGGACGCCGAGGGCCTGGGCCACAAGGCCGCCAACAGCTGACCTGAACGGCGTGGGGGACTCCGACACGATCGTCGCACTTGCGAGTGCCGCCGGTCGCGCCGGAGTCGCGGTCGTACGGCTGTCGGGCCCCGATGTGCCGGCGCTGTGCCAGGCGTTGATCGGGCGCCTGCCCGAGCCGCGGCTGGCCGGCCTGGCCGCCTTCCGGGCGGCCGATGGCCAGGCTATCGACCATGGCCTGGCGATCTATTTCCCGGCCCCGGCCTCGTTCACCGGCGAACACGTGCTCGAACTGCAGGGTCACGGCAGCCCGATGCTTGTCGATATGCTGCTGGCCCGCGTGGTCGAACTGGGCGCGCGGCTGGCGGCCCCCGGCGAGTTCTCCCAGCGCGCTTTTCTCAACGACAAGCTCAGTCTCGATCAGGCCGAGGCCATCGCCGACGCGATCGATGCGGGCAGCGGCGCGGCCGCGGTCGCGGCCATGCGTTCGCTCGAAGGCGTGTTTTCGCATCAGATCGATGCCCTGGTGGCGGATCTGACCGCGCTGCGTGTCTATACCGAAGCCGCAATCGATTTCCCGGATGAAGACGACGTCGATTTTCTCGGCGACGGCGCCATTGCGTCCCGGCTCGAGGACATCCGCCAGCGACTGCATTCGCTCACCGATCAGGCGCGTGAAGGCGCAGCCCTGCGCGAAGGTCTGCGCCTGCTGATCCTTGGGCGCCCGAACGTGGGCAAGTCGAGTCTGCTCAACCGGCTGGCGCGCCGTGATACCGCCATCGTCACCGCGATCGCCGGCACCACGCGCGACGTGCTCACCGAGGATCTGTCCATCGACGGCCTGCCGCTGACGCTGATCGATACCGCCGGTCTGCGCGAAACCGACGACCCGATCGAGGCCGAGGGCGTGCGACGCGCCCGGGCGGAACTCGACCGCGCCGACCGCGTATTGCTGGTATTCGACGACGCGGCCGGTCTGGGCGCCGCCGAACAGGCCATGATCGATGACATCGGCGCGCGCTGCGCGATCACCCTGGTGGCCAACAAGATCGATATCAGCGGCGCCGACGCCGGGCTGGATGGCCTGGACGGCCACGACCGGGTACGGCTGTCGGCGACCACCGGCGCCGGTTTCGATGCGCTGGCCGCCCACCTCAAGGCCCAAGCCGGGCTTGCCGCCGATGGTGAACCCGCCTTCGTGGCGCGCCGCCGGCATCTGGATGCCCTGGCCCGTGCCGCGGCGGCGCTTGCAAGCGGCCACGAGCGACTCGCCGACGGCACCGGCGACCTGCTCGCCGAGGAACTGCGTCTGGCCCAGAACGCGCTGGGCGAGATCACCGGCGCGGTGACCAGCGACGATCTGCTCGGCGAGATCTTCTCGAGTTTCTGCATCGGCAAGTAGTGACGTCCTCCCGTTAGCCGCAACTACGGATTGAGCGTCGCTCGCGTCCTGTGCATGATGCAGGAACCACCTGTGTCGAGGCGCTGCCATGCTTGGTTATCCACGGCTGATCTATGCCGGCTATGTCGTTTTTACCCTGCTGCTCGGGGTGGTGCTGGCGTGGATGGCGCCGGTGTGGCTGTGGGCGTGGCTGATCCTGGTCGCACTGGCGGTACTGGGCGCGTCCGATCTGTGTTCGCATCGCAACGTGCTGCGAAATTTTCCGATCCTCGGGCACCTGCGCTACATGCTCGAGTTCATGCGCCCCGAGTTGCGCCAGTACTTCTTCGAATCCGAAACCAGCGGCCGACCGTTTTCGCGCGAGCAGCGCGAGATCGTGTATAGACGCGCAGCCGGCGCGCCCGATACCTCGCCGTTCGGCACGATTCGTGACTACGAGGACGCCGGCTACAACTTCACCATGCACTCGGTGGCGCCAAAGACGGTCGATCGCCGACACGCACGACTGATCATCGGTAACGCACAGTGCCGCCAGCCCTATGATTCCTCGCGTCTGAATATCTCGGCGATGAGCTTTGGTTCGCTGTCGGCAAACGCGGTGGCGGCCATGAATCGCGGTGCCGCGCTCGGCAACTTCGCCCAGGACACCGGCGAGGGCGCGATCAGCGACCATCACCGGGAACACGGCGGTGACCTGATCTGGGAGATCGCCTCGGCGTATTTCGGTTGCCGCACCGACGACGGCCGTTTCGACCCCGAGGAATTCGCGCGCAAGGCCAACACCGATCAGGTCAAGATGATCGAGATCAAGCTGTCCCAGGGCGCCAAGCCCGGCCACGGCGGTCTGCTGCCCGGCTCCAAGGTGACTGCGGAGATCGCCCGTGTGCGTGAAATCGAGCAGGGACAAGATTGTCTGTCGCCGGCGGCGCACAGCGCGTTCGACACGCCTATCGGCCTATTGCGGTTCGTGCAGCGACTGCGCGAACTCACTCACGGCAAGCCGGTCGGCTTCAAGCTGTGCCTGGGGCATCGCGCCGAATTCATGGGTATCTGCAAGGCTATCGTCGAAACCGGCATCGTCCCGGATTTCATTACCGTGGACGGCGCCGAGGGCGGCACCGGCGCCGCGCCCACCGAGTTCTCGGATTTCATCGGCACCTATATCAACGACGCCCTGCCGTTCGTACACGAATGCCTGCTCGGCATCGGCGTCCGTGATCAGGTGCGCGTGATCGCCAGCGGCAAGGTGGTCATGGGCTTCGACATGGTGCTCAAGATCGCCTTGGGTGCGGATATGTGCAACGCTGCCCGCGCCTTCATGTTCTCGGTCGGCTGCATCCAGGCACGGCGCTGTCATACCGATACCTGTCCGACGGGCGTGGCCACCCAGAACCCACGCCGGGCCGCCGCCCTCGACGTGATGAGCAAGTCGCTGCAGGTGCGCAACTACCACGACGCGACCATCAAGTCGTTTCTGGATATCGTCGGCACCATCGGCCTGGACGATCCGGATGAGCTCACCCCGGCGCATATCCAGCACCGGCCGGAACATGGCCATGCCAGCACGTTCGCCGATATCGAACCGCGCATTGGATCCGGCGATTTTCTCGACGGACGTGTTCCGGATGTATATCGCCGCGACTGGCAGGCCGCGCGCGCCGACCGCTTCTAGCCTGCCAGGCGGTGCCCGGGTCGTTTCCGTAGTCGCACGGATGTATGGCCGGCCGGTGGTTGCCTAGAATCCGCTTCGCTTTTGCAACGGCTAGGCCGCTGCACTACTGCCTGCGCCTGGCAAAAAGTGTGCGCGGCGGCGCATCCGTTCACTCACGACTCAATTTCCGGCTTGGGAAAACAACATGCTCATTCGTACTCGCAAAGACGCCGAACAGGACGCGGTTGAAGACGACAAATGGCTCAGCAAGCGCTACACGCTGCGTGCCGACGGTATGGGCCACTCACTACACGAGACCTATATCAAGCCCGGCCAGTCGCTGCATATGTGGTACAAGAATCACAAGGAAACCGTGCTCTGTATCCAGGGCCGCGGCCGGATCGAGGATCTAACCGAAGGCGGCCAGTGGGATCTCGAGCCCGGCGTGCTGTATGCGCTGGACAAGAACCAGCAGCATATTCTCTCCAGCGAAAAAGGCATGACCGTGGTCTGTGTGTTCTCGCCCGCGCTCGTGGGCCCGGAGTCGCATGACGAACAGGGCAGCTATACCCTGCTGGACGACGATGGCACCGTGCTCAGAAGATGACGCCGATCGGGCCGGCCTGATTGCAGTTAGTGGTTGGATGCGGCGGCATCGCCGGACGCCCTGGCGATCTCGAACAATCGCGGCCAGTACTTGCCGGTCAGATAGAGTCGTTCTTGTGCCGCGTCCCAGGCGATACCGTTGAGTACGTTCGGCGTCGCGTCCCGCGGCAGTGATGCTTTGAGTGCCGTCGCGTCGATGGCGCGGGTCACCTGGCCGCTGACCGGATCGATCCGTACGATCCGGCTCTGGTGCCACACGTTTGCCCAGATGCCGCCGTCGATGTATTCCAGCTCGTTGAGGTTGTCGAGCGGTCGGCCCTGTTCGGTCACCGCGATCCGGCCGACCACGGAAAAATCCTGACGGTCGATCACACGCAGCGCGGCGCTGCCGTCGCTCATGATCAGATGATGTCCGTCCCAGGTCAGGCCCCAGCCTTCACCGCTGTAATGCAGTTCACCCAGGCGTTCGAGGCTGTTGCGGTCATAGATGAACACCACCCCGGCCTTCCAGGTGAGCTGGTAGAGTCGGCCATCGGCCAGGGCCAGGCCTTCGCCGAAGTATTCAGCGGGCAGAGACACCGCCTGCAGGATCCGCCCGCTTTCGAGATCGACCCGGCGCAGGCTGGACTGGCCGTACTGGCCGGTGCTTTCGAACATCTCGCCCCGGTCGACGAGCAATCCCTGGGTGAAGGCGTCGGCGTCGTGCGGGTATGCGGCGAGTATCCGCGCCGGCTCGGCGGGCACGATCGAGGCGCTGCATGCCGTGGTCGCGCCCAGCAGAACGGCGACTATGAGGCCTCGGATACCCTTATTCATGGCGCCATCATAGCGATACGAACGCCGGCCCGCCTGGCGGTTTCGAGGCGCTAAAAAAGTTGCTGTCGACAATACGTATTGTGCGCAAAACAATTTAAGATAAGACACTGTTTCTTCGACCGAGACGATTCAATGGCCGAGACCCAACATACCGAACACGATCTGGATCACAGCCAGAAACGTGACGCGCGCCGTCGCGAGGCTCCCAGCGCGGCGGTGGTCTATGAGGCCATCCGCCGCGAGGCCGAGTCCGAGCTCACGCGGCCGCTGCCGGGCCTGTGGTTCTCGGCCCTGGCCGCGGGGCTGTCGATGGGTTTTTCCTTCATTGCCCAAGCGCTGCTCTACAACTACACGCCCGAGTCCGCCTGGCGCCCGATCGTGGCAAGCTTCGGTTATTCCATGGGTTTTCTGTTCGTGATCCTGGGTCGCCAGCAGCTGTTCACCGAGAACACCCTCACCCCGGTGCTGGAGGTGCTGCGGGTGCGCTCCCTGGGCGTGCTGACACGCACGCTCATTCTCTGGATCGTCGTTTTGCTGGGCAACATGATCGGCACCGCGATATTCGCCTTCGCCATGTCGCATTTCGATGTGCTCGACCCTAAGGTCAACGAAGCGCTGGCCGAGATCGCGGCCAAGGAATACGAGTACGGTTTCTCGACCATGTTCGTGCGCGCCATCTTCGCGGGCTGGCTGGTCGCGCTCATGCTCTGGCTGATGCCGTTCGCCGAGACCGCCCGCGTCGGCGTGATCATTCTGGTGACGTTTCTGATCGGGCTGGCGCATTTTCCGCACATCATCGCCGGCTCGGTGGCGGCGCTGTACGCGGTGTTTTCCGGCACCCACGGGCTGGGCGCGTTCTTCGGCACCTTCTTTCTGCCCACCCTGCTGGGCAACATGGTGGGCGGGATCATGCTGGTGGCCGTGGTCAATTATGCTCAGGTGGCCTATAGCGATTCCGACCGTGACGACAGCGACGTGGACCGCAAGGCCGACAGCAACAGCGGCGAGGTCTACAACCGGGATTGACGACGGCCGTCTCTACTGAATGGGATGTTGCGCCGCAGCATGGTGGTCATGCCATTGAGCGGAAGATATTTCACGTCGGAATCCGATGATAAATGGCAAGGCCGCTGGCAACGGGTCAAGGACAACACGCCTTCGGCAAGGTCCAGGAAAAATACGGCGACACCTAAGGAAAAGGTCGAAGAGATGCGCAAGGACTTCGAGCGCAAGCATCTCTAGGCACGGGGTCCTGCATGAAACGGCGCGGTCGAACCGGGCCGCCTTGTTCATGACCGGTGGTCGATCGCGGCCGCGACCAGCGCCCGGAACAGCCGTCGTTGGGCGGGTCGGTAGAACAGATATTCCGGGTGCCACTGCACGCCGATGACAAAACCGCGGGCGCGGGCCTCGATGGCCTGCACGAAGCCGTCGGCATCGCGCGCGCTCGCGCTCAGCCCCTGACCGAGTTGGTGTACGGCCTGATGATGCAGGCTGTTCACGCGCAGACGCGTGCGCGCGGTGACCGCGCTCAGGTGTGAGTGTTTTTTCAGCGCCACCGGCTTGCAGGCCAGCGGGTTGGCCCGGTTCGAGGTATGCCGGCGCATCGCGCTGATGCTCTCATAGAGCGTGCCGCCGCCGCATACGTTGATCAGCTGGGCACCGCGGCAGATCCCCAGCAGCGGCCGGCCGCGCTCCAGCGCGCTCTTGATCGCAGCGAGTTCGAAGGCGTCGCGCTCGCGATCGGCGCTGCGATCGAACACCGGGCTGGCCGCATAGAGGTCGCTGGCGATGTCGTCGCCGCCGCCAATCACGAGGCCGTCGATATTCGCCGGCATGGGCCGGCGCGGCGTCGCCCGCACGGCCTGGCCGCCGGCCAGCCGTATCGCCAGCCAGGCGAACCACCAGCCGGGCGCCCAACGGCTGGCCTTGCCGGTAACGGCGATCCGCGGTCGTGCCGGTTTTACGGCCCTGCTCGAATCACAGATAACGTTCGAACCCGTCGCCCCAGCGCCCCAACCAGTCGCCGAATGGCTTGTCGAGCGCGCTGCAGTAGTCC
Source organism: Salinisphaera aquimarina (assembly GCF_042643355.1). Classification (NCBI taxonomy): domain Bacteria; kingdom Pseudomonadati; phylum Pseudomonadota; class Gammaproteobacteria; order Salinisphaerales; family Salinisphaeraceae; genus Salinisphaera; species Salinisphaera aquimarina. Next base: position 947,493 of record NZ_JBHRSS010000003.1, on the reverse strand, counting down.
TCGCAGATACGGATCAGCCGCGGGGCGTCCGCGGCGAGTTCCTCGATCACCAGCCAGTGGTTCCAGGCCGGGTTCAGATCCCAGCCGGGTTGTTCGATCTCGCAGTTGGGCAGGCGGTAATGCAGCGTCGGCCGGGCGTTGACCAGATCGTCGGGCACCGCGGCGCGCACGCGGTCGTCGTCCATATGCGCAAACACCGGCAGCATGTCCAGGGCGCGGTTGCGGGTGGCGTTTTCGGCGAGGTAATCGCTGATCAGGCGTGCCTTGGTGGGGGTGTAGCTCGGGTCGCACACGGTACGCACATAAACCTTGCTGTAGGGCTGGATATAGGGAAACACGCGCCGGCTGATATCGATCTCGCTGACCCGCTTGAGCCAGTCGAAGGCCACCGCGAAGGCGCGGATATAAGCCAGCAGCGTGTCGGTTTCCAGATCCGGCAGTTCCGGATTCAGGTGCAGCCCGAAGGCATAGAGCGCGGACTGGCTGGTGCCACGCGCGCCGGCGTCGCGCAGCGCCTGGAGCATCGGGTGCAGCCGGTGCAGTTCGCCGATCGCGATCGGTGGACACACGATCTCCAGTGGCACCACCCGCTTGGCCAGGGCACCGAGCACGTCCTCCGAGACCTGCTCCAGTTCATCGAGCAGGCCGGGTTCGTGTTCGCGGCGGCCGCGTTCTTTGAGGAAGGCGTAGTCGAGTTCGACCGCGAAATCACCCAGTGTGGTGTTCTCGACCGTGTATTCGTATGCGCTGTGAGGGCGGATGTCGCCGCCCAGACAGGCGCGCAGTGTCTCGCCGATGCGTTCGATGGTCAGGCCCGTAAACTCAAGTTCCACACCGACCCGGCGCTCACCGTTCGCCGCCGTATTGCGGCGCGAAGGTTGGCGCAGCGGGGCGTTGCCTGAGGCGGTCGTGGATGGGGTCATTGTATCGTGCACTGCAACATAATTGAGAAACCCTGCAAGCATGCCATTGGCGCACCCCCGGAGCTAGTTGTCGGCCCTCCGTGAGCGGGCGTAGTATCAAGCCCAAATCGCTTTTCTACCGACTTTCATAAGGAGTGCCGTATGGCCCAGGCGAGTTCGCACCCGGAGCACGCCGACGACGTGGAAGACGTCGATCCGCAGGAATCCGGCGAGTGGCGTGATGCGCTCGATGCCGTTATCGAAGTCGAAGGCCCCGAGCGGGCACATTTTCTGCTGGAAATGCTCATCGAGCGTTCGCGTCGGTCCGGCGCCTATATTCCCTATTCGCCGAACACAGCCTACGTCAACACCATCCCGCCGCATCAGGAAGTCCGCTCGCCGGGCGACCCGGCGATCGAATGGCGGATCCGTTCGTTCATCCGCTGGAACGCGATGGCGATGGTGATCCAGGCCAACCGCCATCATGAAGGCGTGGGCGGGCATATCGCCAGTTTCGCGTCGGCGGCGACGCTCTATGAAGTCGGCTTCAACCACTTCTTCCACGCGCCCAGCGAGGATCACGGCGGCGATCTGGTCTATATCCAGGGCCATTCCGCGCCCGGTATCTATGCGCGGTCCTATCTGGAAGGCCGGATCAGCGAAGACCAGCTGCTCAACTTCCGTTCGGAATCGGGCGGCAAGGGCCTGTCGAGCTATCCGCATGCCTATCTGATGCCGGATTACTGGCAGTTCGCGACCGTGTCGATGGGCATCGGCCCGATCACCGCCATCTATCAGGCGCGCTTCATGCGCTACCTGCACAATCGTGGCATCGAGGACACCAGCAAGCGTCATGTCTGGTGTTTCTGTGGCGACGGCGAGATGGACGAGCCCGAATCCATGGGCGCGATCGATATCGCCGCCCGCGAGGGCCTCGACAACCTGATCTTCGTTGTCAACTGCAATCTGCAGCGCCTGGATGGCCCGGTGCGTGGCGACTCCAAAATCATCAACGAGCTGGAAGGCTCGTTCCGCGGCGCCGGTTGGAACGTGATCAAGGTCATCTGGGGCGCGCTCTGGGACGGCCTGCTGGCCCAGGACCACGACGGCAAGCTCGTCGAGCTGATGAACGAGACCGTCGACGGCGAATACCAGGCCTACAAGGCTCATGGCGGCGACTACACGCGTGAGCATTTCTTCGGCAAGTATCCGGAGCTGGAGAAGATGGTGGCCTCGATGTCCGACGAAGACATCCGTCGCCTGAACCGCGGCGGTCACGATCCGCACAAGGTCTATGCCGCCTATCATCGCGCGGTGAACACCGACAACGGGCGCCCGACCGTGATCCTGGCCAAGACGGTCAAGGGCTACGGCATGGGCGAGGCCGGCGAAGGCCAGAACATCACCCATCAGCAGAAGAAGATGGGCGAGGATTCCCTCAAGGAATTCCGCGATCGCTTCGAGATCCCGGTTGACGACGACAAGATCAACGAAGCGCCTTTCTACAAGCCGGCCGAAGATTCGGAGGAGATGAAGTATCTCCACGCCCGTCGCGAGGAACTCGGCGGCTACCTGCCGCAGCGCCGGACCCAGGGCGATACGCTGGAGATCCCCCCGCTGTCGATCTTCGACAAGTTGTTGCAGGGCTCGGGCGACCGCGAAATGGCCACCACCATGGTCTTCGTGCGTTGCCTGCAGTTGCTCATCCGCGACAAGAACATCAAGGATCGCGTCGTGCCGATCATTCCGGACGAGGCGCGTACCTTCGGCATGGAAGGCATGTTCCGCAGCCTGGGCATCTATTCCCCGGTGGGTCAGCTGTTCAAGCCGGAAGACTCGGACCAACTCGCTTTCTACAAGGAAGCGGTCGACGGCCAGATTCTGGAAGAAGGCATCACCGAAGCCGGGGCCATGTCCTCGTTCATCGCCGCGGCGACGTCGTATTCCAACCACGGCAAGACGATGATCCCGTTCTATGCGTTCTACTCGATGTTCGGGTTCCAGCGTATCGGCGATTTCTGCTGGGCCGCCGGCGACATGCGCGCGCGGGGCTTCATGCTCGGTGGCACCGCAGGGCGTACAACCATCAACGGCGAAGGCCTGCAGCATCAGGACGGCCATTCGCACGTCATGTTCGACTTCGTGCCCAACTGCCGTGCCTACGACCCGACCTTCTCCTACGAGATGGCGGTGATCATTCATCGCGGTCTGGAAGAGATGTACGTCGAGCAGAAGGACGTCTACTACTACCTGACGATGATGAACGAGAACTACAGCCACCCGGCCATGCCGGAAGGCGTGGAAGACGACATCATCGCCGGCATGTACAAGTTCGCCGAAGGCAACAAGCGTTACAAGAAGCAGGTCAATCTGCTCGGTTCCGGCACCATCCTGCGCGAGTCGATCGCCGCCGCCGAAATGCTCGAGAAGGAGTACAACGTCGGCGCCACGGTCTGGAGCGTGCCCAGCTTCACCCAGCTCAAGCGCGACGGCCTCACCACCGAACGGTGGAACATGCTGCATCCGCAGGAAAATCCGCGTCAGAGCTTCGTGGGCAAGAAGTTTGCCGACGCCAAGGGCCCGGCCATCGCCGCAACCGATTATGTACGAGCGCTGCCGGAGATGATCCGTCCGTTCATGCCGGTGGCGTATCACACGCTGGGTACCGACGGTTTCGGCCGTTCCGACACGCGTGACGCGCTGCGCGACTTCTTCGAGGTCGATCGGCGCTGGATTACCGTGGCCGCGCTCAAGGCACTGGCCGACGAAGGCACGATCGAGCGCAAGCAGGTGGCGGACGCGATCCAGAAATACGGTATCGATCCGGAGAAGCCGGAGCCGATCACGCACTGATACGCATCGGTACGATTGCACGAACGATAGAACCGAGTTAGGCGCGGTCGGCAGCTTGCCGGCCGCGCCCCGATCAAGGAATACGCTTTATGGCGGCGCAGGAAATCAAGGTCCCGGACATCGGCGATTTCGACGCGGTCGAAGTCATCGAAGTGCTGGTATCCGAAGGCGACACGGTCGAGGAAGAACAGGCCCTGATCACGCTGGAATCGGACAAGGCCACCCTCGAGGTGCCGTCCACCGTGGCCGGCAAGATCACCGATCTCAAAGTCGCCGAAGGCGACAAGGTCTCCGAGGGTGACGTCATCGCCATGATCGAGGCCGGTGATGATGCCGGTGACGATAGCGACGATGCGGACGACGACGACCAGGCCGATGACGACAGCGAGGATGCTGCCGACGAAGACGACACTGGCGAGTCCGACGAGGCTGATGACAGCGATGATGACGACGCCGCGGATGAGCAAGAGGCATCCGGCGGCGGCGAGACGGTCGAGATCAAGGTGCCGGATATCGGCGATTTCGACGAGGTCGAAGTCATCGAGGTACTGGTCGCCGAGGGCGACGACGTCGCGGAAGAACAGGCGCTGATCACGCTGGAATCCGACAAAGCCACGCTGGAAGTGCCCTCTACCACCGCCGGCAAGATCGGTGAACTCAAGGTCAAGGAAGGCGACAAGGTCTCCGAAGGCGACGTGATCGCCATGCTCGAGACCGCCGCCAAGAAGAAATCCGGCGGCAAATCGGACGACAAGAAAGCGGCCAGCAAGAAGTCTTCCGACGGCGACCGGGCGAAGAAGGACAAGCCAAAGCAGGATGACGACAGCAAGAAGGATGCGCCGGCCAAGTCCGCCGACAGCAAGCCTGCCCCGTCCGGCGACAGCGACGACTCGAGCAAGCTTAAGAGCATCGACGAGGACCGCTTCAACAAGGCCCATGCCTCGCCGAGCGTGCGTCGCTACGCGCGCCAGCTGGGCGCGGATCTCGGCCGTATCCAGGGCAGCGGCCGCAAGGGCCGGATTCTCGAGGACGACGTCCAGGCCTACGTGAAAAAGGCGCTGGAATCGACCCAGGGCGGCGGCGCCGGCACCGCGCCCGCCGGCGGTGGCGGCGTGCCCCAGCAGCCGGATATCGACTTCAGCCAGTTCGGCGAAGTCGAGACGGTCAAGCTCGAGCGCATCCGCAAGATCTCGGCCAAGGCCGTACATCGCAACTGGCTGCTCATCCCGCATGTCACCCAGTTCGACACCGCCGACATCACCGAGATGGAAGCCTTCCGCAAGGCCAACAAGGAAAAGGCCGCGAAGGAGGGCGTCAAGCTCACGCCGCTGGCTTTCATGCTCAAGGCCTGCGCCGCCGCGCTCAAGCAGTTCCCGGACATGAACAGCTCGCTGTCCGCGGACGGCGAGTCGCTGATTCACAAAAAGTATTGCAACATTGCCGTGGCCGTGGATACGCCCGCCGGCCTGCTCATGCCGGTACTCAAGGACGTCGACCAGAAAGGCATCTACGAGCTGGCGCGCGAACTCGACGGCATCAGCGGCCGGGCCCGCGACGGCAAGCTCAAGGGCGACGAGATGAAGGGCGCCTGCTTCTCCATCTCCAGCCTCGGCGGCGTCGGCGGCACCGCGTTCACGCCGATCGTGAACAGTCCGGAAGTCGCCATCCTCGGCGTGTCCAAACACGCGTGGCAGCCGGTTTGGGACGGCAACGCCTTCGTGCCGCGCCTGATCCTGCCGCTGTCGCTGTCCTATGACCACCGCGTGATCGACGGCGCCAAGGCGGCGAGGATCACCGGCTTCATCAGCGAGAAACTCTCTGATCTTCGTACGTTGCTTCTCTAGGAGGCCGCGGCCATGGGACTGCAATACGGCGTTGCCGCTCGCTTGTGTAGCGTTGCTACACCGCAGGCGCGGCGTCTTGTCTTGCAGCCCCATGACTCGCGCCGGGCGGTCTGAGGCCCTGTCGCTTCGATCGCTCCTTCTTGAACGCACAATCCGGCCCGCAGGCCGGTCAAGGTAGTTAAACCATGGCGCAGGAAATCAAGGTTCCGGACATTGGCGATTTCGACGCGGTCGAGGTCATCGAAGTGCTGGTCGCCGAAGGCGACGAGGTCGAGCAAGAGCAGGCGCTGATCACGCTGGAGTCGGACAAGGCCACGCTGGAAGTGCCCTCGTCTGCGGCCGGCAAGATCACCGAGATGAAGGTCAAGGAAGGCGACAAGGTCTCCGAAGGCGACGCCATCGCCCTGCTCGAAGCCGCCGAGAGTGACGGCGACGAGGCCGATAGCGGTGAAGACAAGAAGCAGGACAAGGCCGAAGAAAAGAAGGCCGATTCCGGCGACAAGAAGAAGACCTCAGACAAAGAGAAAAGCGACGAAAAGAAGCCATCGTCGTCGAAAAAATCCGAAAAGGAAGACAAGAGCAGCGAAAAAAGCGAATCGAAGTCGGCGTCGAAGAAAGACCACGGCTACGATTGCGACGTGCTGGTGCTCGGCTCCGGCCCCGGCGGCTATACCGCCGCCTTCCGCGCCGCGGACATGGGCCTGAACGTCACCCTGGTCGAACGCCACAGCGTGCTCGGCGGCGTGTGCCTGAATATCGGCTGCATCCCCTCCAAGGCCCTGTTGCACTCGGCCAAGGTCATCGAAGACGCTGCCGACATGGCCAACCACGGCGTGTCCTTCGGCAAGCCCAAGATCGAGCTGCCCAAGCTCATGGAGTTCAAGCAGTCGGTGATCGACAAGCTCACCGGCGGCCTCAAGTCCATGGCCTCGAAGCGCAAGGTCAACATCGTCACCGGCACGGGCACCTTCAAGGACGAGCACACGCTGTCCATCGAAGGCAACGATGACACCAGCGAGATCAGCTTCAACAACTGCATCATCGCGGTCGGCTCCGAGCCGGTCATCCTGCCCGACTGGCCCGAAGACGAACGCATCTGGGATTCCGAAGCGGCGCTGTCGCCGGACGAAATCCCGAAATCGCTGCTCGTGATCGGCGGCGGCATCATCGGCCTGGAACTGGCCAACGTCTATGCCGCCCACGGCACCGATGTCGACATCGTCGAGATGACCGACACGCTCATCCCCGGCGCCGATCGCGACCTGGTCAAGCCTCTGCAGAAACGCATGAGCAGCCGCTGCGGCAATATCTGGACCGGCACCAAGGTCACCGGCATCAAGGCCAGCAAGAAGTCGCTGAAAGCCAGCTTCGAGGGCAAGGACGCCCCCAAGAGCAAGGACTACGATCGCGTGCTCGCCGCCATCGGCCGCAAGCCCAACGGCAAGAAGATCGGCGCCGAGAACGTCGGCGTGAAAGTGGACGAGCGCGGCTTCATAGGCATCGACAAGCAGTGCCGCACGAGTGTGGACAACATCTTCGCCATCGGCGACGTCTCCGGCGAACCGCAGCTGGCCCACCGCGCCACCCATCAGGGCAAGGTCGCGGCCGAATGCTGTGCCGGCGAAAAAGCCGCCTTCGACGCCAAGGTCATCCCGTCCGTGGTCTATACCGACCCGGAAGTGGCATGGACCGGCGTCACAGAAACCCAGGCCAAGAAGGACGGCGTCGAATACGAGAAGGGCGCCTTCCCCTGGGCCGCCAGCGGCCGTGCGCTCGGCATGGGCGTATCCGAGGGCCTCACCAAGATCCTGTTCGACAAGGACAGCGGTGTGGCTATCGGTGCCGGTGCGGTTGGTCCCGGCGCCGGCGAACTGATCGCCGAACTGGGTCTGGCCATAGAAATGGGCTGCGACGCTCACGACATCGGCCTGACCGTACATCCCCATCCGACCCTGTCGGAGACGGTGGGCATGGCCGCCGAGGCGGCCGCGGGCACGCTCACGGATTTGTATATACCGAAGAAGAAGTAGCTCAGCCGCTATCTCCTACGACTAAAGGCCGGCAATTTGCCGGCCTTTTTTTATGCATTTTGCATTTACTCGGCCCATCCCCTTCTCTATTGTTCTAGACAGTGGCTATCAATGCTGCTGTGAGGGGGAACATGGCCGAGCTTGCGAACATTCATCCGGGCGACGTGTTGCGCGAAGAATTTATCGCGCCGATGGGCTTGAGCCTTCGCAAAGTTGCGGGTGCGACCGGTCTTTCACCGGACGACCTAACTGCGCTGATGGAAGGACGCCGTCAGGTGGATGCCGATATCGCTCTGCGACTGAGCCGGTACTTTGGCACGTCGGTTCAGTTTTGGGTGGGATTGCAGTCGGATTACGACGCACTGGCTGCACAATGCGAGACCTGACCCCGTCCGTTGCTGTGACCCCGTCCTTTGCTGCTCTAGTCTGCACGAAGCAATCGATCCTATAAAACCCGCTAAGAAACCCTATGCCTAATCCTAGCTTCTTCGGCTCGGCTCAAATAACCGGTCGAGGCATAAAAAAACACTTTGAGAGTTATGAGCCGGTCAGGGCGATCTACGAACTTATTTGGAACGGATTTGACGCGAATGCGACTAAGGTAAACATTCGGACGGTCTATAACGACCTAGATGGATTAGAACAAATCGCCGTTACTGATAATGGCGACGGGATCGATTTAGAGCGGCTGGCAGAGAGTTTTGAAAGATTTAATGAATCTTCGAAAAAAGGCGACGATGAAACTCACGGGTCCCAAGGTCGAGGCAGGCTTGCATTCCATAAATTAAGTGAAATAGCCGAGTGGTATACGAAGTACGCCTCCGTGAACGCTAAAATAACCATAAATAGCGCAACTATTAAAGATTATTCGGGGGAGAATCTAAACTCTAGCGACCAACATGCTTCGCTCTCAGGTCTCAACTCGGGAACATGCGTCGAGCTTCGGAATATACACGGAAATTTGCCGGAACACGAAAGCCTAATCGAACAGATTTCACGTGAATTTGGATGGTATCTTGCCCTAGACGAATCACGGGAAATCAACGTAAATGAACGCACTGTGCCCGTTCCGCATCATTCCTTAACTAGGAAGCAGTTCGACTTAGAGGGTGTAGAATTTCGAGTCGACATAATCCAGTGGAAAGATCGTCCAAAAACTGAAAAATCTTACACCTATATCACAAATAGCAAAGATAGAATCATAACCAAAGAGCTTAGTAAGTTAAACAATAAAATATCGTTTTATACTAGCGCGTATGTCTCGTCTCCATGGTTAGACAGCTACGACTCTAGCGGACTGGAAATGGATCCCATCCATCAGGATGATAATCGGATCGTCCGTAAGGTTTTTTCGGAGGTATTGAATTTCCAGCGGGAACTATACAAGGACTTTCTTCGGGAGCATGCGGCCGAAGAAGTTGAGAAATACGACCGAGCGGGTTTTTTTCCGGAGTATAGAGGATTTGATAAATTTTATGCGGCTTGGAGGAAAAATAACACTAAAACGGTCATTAAAGAGCTATATGTAGCTGACCCGTCTATATTCCATACCCTGAGTTCGAAACAAGCGAGGGTCGTCATCAGACTCTTGGATAAGGTCTTAGTGTCAAACGAAAATGACGGATTAATGGATGTTTTAGATGGAGTCTTAGATCTTGACCAGGAGTCCTTGCAAACGTTTTCGGGTCAGCTTAGACGCACTTCGCTAGATAATATTATAAGTAGTATTGAAACGCTTCAGCGACGGCAAATTGCGGTGCATAAGCTGAGAGAAATTATGGAGAACAGGTACGCTGATGTCTTAGAAACGCCTGATTTGCAGGGAATCGTAGAAAATAATACGTGGCTGTTCGGGCCGCAATATACGACGCTTGGAGCAGAAGAGGATACGTTTACGAAAATTTCTAGAAAGCTACGTGACGAGGTTCCGGGTATCAATTCAGTCGGCGTGGAAGAAATCGCGGACGACGCGAAGCTTGATGGTGTTCAAAGACAAGTAGATCTTTTCTTGGCGCGTAAACTGCCTGCTTACGACTCATCCGGTGAGGAATTTTTCAGGTGCGTGATAGTTGAGATCAAGAGGCCGGGAATTTCCCTAAACAAAAAGCACTTACGTCAGCTGGACGATTACGCAGAGATACTATCGAAACATGGGACGTTTTCGAGTTCAAAGCTCAAGATTGAGTTAATTTTGATCGGTCGAAAGATTTCGAAAGACGATAGCCATATCGGCTCGAGGTTGGATAGCGTTAAAAGTGTGGGAGAGATGGGTCTGGTAACGGATAGTAAGGTTAAGTGTTACGTAAAAGATTGGTTTACGATTTTCGACGAATTCGATCTGACTAATAATTATTTGATGGAAAGACTCAATACTAAGTTGGACGATTTAGATAGGGAGCCCACTACTGGTTTGGTGGCGTCGTTGCAAGGCTAGTCGCGCCAGCTCTTGGCGGCTTTAGAGGAGCTTTAGGGGAATTGAGGGTCAGTCTTGCGTTTTGCCTCAAGCAGCCATTACGACTCGAAAGCCAAGACTCACCTCCGAGAACGAGCTGAGCTCACTCAAATAAGGTTCTGCCCGGCCGGTCTCTTTACAACGCGGCAGCGAAGCGGGGCCCGGCATACTGAAATTCCCGTAATATGGCGGCCCGTGATTTTTTAAAGCAGGAGTGCCAGCCATGGCCAAAGCCAGTGCCCGTCATATTCTCGTTGACAGCGAGCAGAAGTGCGCCGAACTCAAGAGCCAGATCGAAGGCGGTAGCGACTTCGCCGAAGTCGCGCGTGAGCATTCCTCGTGCCCGTCCGGCCGCAAGGGCGGCGATCTCGGTACGTTTGGCCCCGGCCAGATGGTTCGCGAGTTCGACGAGGTGGTGTTCAGTGCGCCGTTGAACGAGGTGCAGGGTCCGGTGAAAACGCAGTTTGGTTATCACCTGTTGGAAGTGACCGAGCGCGGTTAGGGATATCGGGGCCAGTTGCGTCGCGCCGGCCTTGATTTTTCGGCTGTAGCTCGTTTGCGGGTAGCGGCTTGCTTTCTGTCGGCTTGGGGTTTCGCGCTGATGCGCGAGCGACTTTTATTTGCTTGCCCAAAATAAAAGTAGCCAAAACAAAAGGCACCCTGCCTTGCGCCGATGCTACGCATCGGTTCCCTGCGCGGCTCCGGCCGCCTGGTAAATTTCACTGGGGGCCAGCCGAAAACTCGCCGCGCTGCGCGCGACTCAAACATCCGGCTGCCTTCTTCTCTTTCGGCCTCCACTGCTCGGCGCTACGCCCAAGGGGCCCAATACAGATAAGCCTCAGGGTCGCGTCGCGATCTTCGTAGGTCGAATTAGCCGAAGGCGTAATCCGACGGGAACGCAGGCGCACGCTTCAATAACAACTCGGTAGCCGTTATGGCTATGGCGGGCCGTATTGCCTGTATCAGGTCCCGTTGCACAGCGACGGAGACGCGCAGCGGCGTAGGGTGTCCGGCGCATTGCGCCGGTGCGGCCAGCCTGTTTGAGGACCGCCAAAGCGGGCCGAGTTCTGGCCGCATCCCTTCGCCGTGAGCATCGGAGTGCACCGGCGTAGCCGGCGCTGTGCCGGGTGTCCTTTCCTTTGCTGCCTTTCGTTTGGACAAGCAAACGAAAGACAGTCGCACAGCAGTGCGAAACAAAAGGTTCGAGGGGCTCGCGAGTGCCGGAAGACGCTTGGCTTGAAACCACCGAATTTTGAATCAATGACAGCGGTTCGGTCGGCTTGGGGTTTCGCACTGCTGTGCGAGCGACTTATATTTGCTTGTCCAAATATAAGTCGCCAACACAAAAGACACCCTCTCTTCGCGCCGATGCTTCGCATCGGTTCCCTGCGCTGCTCGCCAGGAAGGGAACAGCCGGAAACTCGCCGCGCTACGCGCGACTCAGACATCCGGCTGTTTTAATCCCTTCCTGGCTGCGCTGCTCGGCGCTTCGCCAAGGGGACCCAATACAGGCAAGCTCGCTATCGCTCGCTCAGGGTCGCTTCGCGATCCTTGTTGATCTGAGTGCGCCTAAAGTGGAATCGGACGCGAACACAGCCACGCTCGCCAAGTTCTACCTAAAAGTTGTTGCGTCGAAAGGCGCCGACCTGGCTTCTCTGTATTCGGGCCCTTGTGAAGCGACGAGAAGCGCAGCGCCGAAGGGTGTCCGGCGCACTGCGCCGGTGCGGCCAGCCTGTCTGAGGACCGCCAAAGCGGGCCGACCTAGTCAGATTTTCAAGGGGCCGCATCCTTTCGCCGCGAGCATCGGAGTACACCGGCGCAGCCGGCGGTGTGCCCGGGTGTCCTTTCCTTTGCTGTCTTTCGTTTGGACAAGCAAACGAAAGACAGTCGCACAACAGTGCGAAACCCCAAGTAAACAGCCGGCGATCAGGTCGAATTCGTAAGCAGTAGTCGCTCATTCCTTGCTAATCAACTGCTCAGCCAAGGGCTACACTTGGGCGTCACGAACAACCAACCGCCCATTCAACCGAGCATCAAGCTCGCCCAGTTCCGCGTCGGCATCCAGCGGCCAACCCACATCCAGCGTCACGCCCGCGGCGTGATAATCCGCCGCCACGATCTCGCCCTCGTGTTCCGCCAGCCACCCACGCGCAGGCTGCTCATCGGCAAAGGTCAGAGCCAGCGAAACGCGACGGCGCGGCACGTACTGTCGCGTCGGCAGTTCCGCGATCAACGCAGTCACCGTCTGGCCATAAGCCCGCGCCAGACCGCCGGTGCCGAGCTTGGTGCCGCCGAAATAGCGAATAACGATACAGGCGATTCGCCCCAGGCCGCTGCCTTCGAGCACGCGGTACATTGGCTGCCCGGCAGTACCGCCGGGTTCGCCGTCGTCGGAAAAGCCGATCGCGCGATCCTCGCCGGGCGCGCCCGCGATATAGGCCGAGCAATGATGCGAGGCATCCGGGTATTGTTCACGCGCACGGGCGATCAGCCGCTGTGCGTCCTTGACGCCGTCGATGCCGGCACACCAGCCGATGAAGCGGCTTTTCTGTATTTCGAGCGTGGCGGTATGAGGATAGTCGACGCTCGCCGCCGGCATGGAATAGCGCATCAAAGCTCCGCGGGACCGACACTGGGGTGGAGTCTCGCATTGTGCGTGCGGCAGGGCGACGCCAACTCGGGCTAGCGCGTTATGAGTAGACAGCTCCGGAGGGCGGCCGAGACCGCTGTGCGGCCGCAATCAGCGGTAGAAGCGTTTCTTGAGCAGCGTGTCGATCTCCTCGTAGAAACCGGCGTAGCGCTTGCTGACATTCGCCATGATCTTCGCGAGTGCGGCGTCCGGCTCGCGCTCGGCGAGGGTAGCGGCCAGATAGTGCTGCTGGTCGACCGCCCCCAGCAGGCGGATGAGAATACCGCGTTCAAACACCTTGCCCGTGTCGCCAACCACGGGGGCGAAGCGTTTGAGGGTGGCTTTCTTCTGGGCGTCGTGAGCGGCCTGGATGATGGGCGGCGTATTGTCGTGGTCGATGGCCAGCGCCGGGAATTCGCCGGTGAGGGTCGTCATTCGCTGCGCCAACTGGCCGCTGTAATCGGTGATGTCCCGAACGACGTGTTGCACGTCATCGGACTCGATCTTCACATAGAAAATCCTGTCGACCTGCGACAGCCCGTCCGCGGTCGAATACAACTCGCTGTAGTCGTCGTTGAGCCGGTCGCGCACCGAAGGTTGGGCGGCGACAGACGATGACGCGGGCGACGAGCCGAGACTGCCGGAGCCCAGAGTCGAGCAGCCGCTCAACGCAATCATCATTGCGATGAGCAGTCCCGGCAGGTGAGCCGGCCGGACGCGGCTGTTTTCGGTATTAATATTCATGACTGCCCACTACGTGTTTCGTCGCTCCCGCGATGCCGGGGGTGCATCGTAGCGGATGCGCCGGCGCTTGCCGCGGTCGGGTGTTAAGGATGCGGTGGTCTGGCGATGGCAACCACCCTGCCGAACAGCCCGTACGCATCCGGTATCTCGCATTCAGGCGTACTGTTCGGCTTTGATTTAACGGAATTTTTATCCATGACCGATGGCAATAACACGGGCAGCGACAACATCTGGCCGGAGAGTTCGGAAACCATGAATGGCGCCCAGCGCATCTACCTGCAGCGCCTGTGCGGAAAGGCGGGTGTGGCGTTCGACGACTCCTGGAGCGAGGCCCAGGCGCTCGAACGCATCAAGGAGCTGGAAGCGTAGACCGGCAATTGGAAATCGGAGGTCGGTCTTGCGAGGGCCGGCCCGTATGCTGACTTGAACCCGTTATCGACCTTGGTATCGCGCCGGCAGAGGCCACCGCCCCGGTTACTGAGGCGGCCGGTGGTCTAATGGTCGCCGGTTTTGGGCAGCGTTCATGCGCCATGGATTTCGGGCTCGGGCTGATGCATCCTGCGTTTTCCGCTCTCTCGTGATGTCGCGGCAATGAATCCGGAAGACCTGCGCAAACTGGTGACCCACAGCATGCCGTTCGGCAAGTACGAGGGGCGTTTGATCGCCGATCTGCCCGGCCATTATCTGAACTGGTTCGCCCGTGAGGGTTTTCCCCGCGGTGAGATCGGCCGCCTGCTGGCGCTCATGCACGAAATCGATCACAACGGCCTGAGTGCATTGCTCGACCCACTGCGGGCCGGTCGTTAGTTTGCGTTCGTCGGTATCCTGTTCGCGTCGTTTCAAGTTTCCGGGGTTTCGATTCGCATGGCCATTCTCAAGATCGCCCGTATGGGCCACCCGGTGTTGTGGCAGGTCGCGGCGAGGGTCGAAGACCCGACCGATGACGAGGTCCAGCGCCTGATCGCCGACATGAAGGATACGCTGGCGGACGCCGAGGGCGTGGGCCTGGCCGCACCGCAGGTGTATGTATCCAGGGCGGTGATGATGTTCTTCGTGCCGCCGTCGCGCACCACGGAAGACGAGGCCGACGACGGCGTGCCGTTGACGGTGCTGATCAACCCCGAGATCGAGCCGATCGGCGACACGCGGGTCGGTGGCTGGGAAGGGTGTCTTTCTATACCCGGCTTGCAGGGCTATGTGCCGCGCTGGCAGCGGATTCGCTATCGCGGCGTGGATGAGACCGGCGTGCCGATCGAGCGCGAGGCCGAAGGTTTCCACGCCCGCGTCGTCCAGCATGAATACGACCATCTGATGGGCGTGCTCTATACCGAACGCATGGACGACATGACCCAGTTCGGTTTCAACGCCGAGTTGTCACGGCATGCGACACGCGACACGGACGACGAGACTTAGCGCGATGCTTCAGTTGTGCCAGCGTCGGGGCCTGAACTGTGACTCGACAGCCCTTGAAGCCGGCCCGATTACCGTCGGTTTTTTCTGTAGTCGGGCCATATATGGTCCCGGCTGATCACACGATTCACCGAGAAAGCGCGCACTTGGCTGTGCCGGTCCCTTAATTGCTTTTTGTCGTGACAACGCCGCAACTGGAGACGCCACCATGAAATACCTGCCGTTTGCCTTGCTGTTCCTGGCCACTGCCGCCGGGGCGGTGGCCAATCCGGACGCGCCACGCTATGTGGATGCGTTTCATCAGCGTATGGCGCCCTACCACGAGCGGATCGTTCAGGGACAGACGACGCTGGCCATGGATCAGGCCGGTGTTGCCATGGCCAAGGCGCTGGACAATGAGCTGAACGCGGCATATCGCAAGCTGATGACGCGGCTGTCGCCGGAGCAGAAATCGGCCCTGCGCGCGTCGCAGCGGCAATGGTTGAAATACCGGGACGCCGAGTATGCGTTCCTCAATCAGGCGTTCACGCGCGAGTCGCACGGCAGTTCGTCGGTACTGACGGTCGGCAGTGCCCGCAATGCCCTGGTCTACGAACGGGTCGAGGAGCTCTGGTCCTATCTCGAGCAGTTGTAGGCCGATGCGTGGCGGCGTGATGCACGACAGGCGGATGTGATTCCGCCCGCTGCGATCTGCCGCCCGCTGTCACTCTAGTTCGCATGACTCAGCAGCGTTCGACGCCCTTTCCCTGCAGAATTCGAGCCGCGCGACAGTCTGCTACAGTCGCAGCGAACCGGCGGTGGACAGGAATACGGATGGGTCGCGCATTTTTCGCGCTGATGCTGTGCCTTGCGGGCCTGAGCGCTTTGCCGTGCTCGGCATCAGCCGCCGACGCGCCGAAGCCGGTCGTGCTGGAGTTGTTTACCTCCAACAGCTGCGAGCAATGCCCGCCGGCCAATGAATTCATGCGGCGATTGCAGGCGTCGCCGCCGCCCGGGATCGAGCCTATCCTGTTGTCGGAACATGTCGATTACTGGAATCCGTACGGCTGGGTCGATCGCTATTCCAGTGCCCAGTTCACCGAGCGCCAGAAAATCTACGGCTGGGATAATTTCCAGGGCAAGATCTACACCCCACAGCTGATCATCGACGGCCGCCGCTCCACGGTCGGCACCTGGGAGAACGACGTCCACGCCGCGATTCGCGATCTGGCAACGCAGGCGAATCGACCGGTCTCGATCGGCTTCGAGCCGACGCAAGAGCAGATGCTGGCCGTGCAGATCGATTTCGCGAGGGCGCCGGAAGACGATCTCTCGCAGATCTGGGTCGCCCTGGTTCAGGACAACGTGGTGGCGAAGGTCGACGCCGGCGAAAACGGCGGCCGGACGCTGCATGAGGACGGTCTGGTACGCACACTCATCCAGGCTCGAGCCAGCGGTTCGGATGCCACCCAGGCCACGCATTACCGGGCGTCGTTAACGCTGCCGTCCGGAGTAGATCGGGCCGATCTGGCCGTGGTCGCCTTCGCCCAGCGTGCGGACAACCACGCCATCGTCGGCGCGACGCGGCGGCCCCTGCGGTAGCGCAGCCGGCCGTCGTCCCGCCTGGACATCACCATTTTCGAGCGGTCCGTAACCGCCGATGAGAGCGACGGTACAAAAGTCGACAAGCGACAACCGACGGTACCGGAGCATAGCCTCGGTCGACAGCGAATAGTCACCAAGTGTCAGGATACTTGACACTCGATACAGCTGTAGTTCGGAGGAGACGGGGGCTGCAGACTTCTCGTCGATGTTAATTACTTGAAATATAAAAATTTTCTTTCCGGTGCACGACCGTCAACGCAATGTATGCGGGTATGGCTGGTCGACATGACGGCATGGTCGCGGCCTGATTGGGCACTAAGTGTCGAAACATATTACAAGAGGTGTGATTTTCCACCGTTTTCGTGCCGTCTTTCGAGTGCCTGCGGGACCAACCCATGACGCCATAAGCCATGGCCCGCTCCTTGCTTTTGACAAAAGCGAGAACGGATGCTAGGCAAAGCAGGTTCCGTTGATGTGATTAGAAGGTTGGGTGCGTTATAGGCTGAATCTTTAGCAGGTGATGACATCATGAAACTCAAACAAGTATTAGTAGGTGGCGCCCTCCTGGCGTTTTCAGGGTTGACCGGTACTGCGTTCGCAGCAGTCACGCTCGCCTTTGACGATGTCGGCCCTCGCACGGGCGGCACGGTAAGCTACGACGGCGCCGGAGGGGCACTGATCGGAAGTAATGTGGGATTCAGCAGCATTGAGTTTGGGGGCGGCGTGGCTCCTAACGAGAGCTCGCTGGCCTGCAACGGCTGTCTTCTGAACTTCACGACCGGCAACAATGTCTCCGAACCGTCCGGTGGCAGTGTGGACTATATCTTCGGTAACGGCGGTTCGTTCTCGCTGAGCGGACAGGCCGTGGATTCGGGCGGTACGGTGATCGTGGATGGGTTACTGCTGAGCGGCGCTTTCAGCGGCCAGCCGACGGCCACGCGGCAGAACGTTAATACAAGTACCCCGCCGGCGACGATCAATTTCAATGGCTTCGGCACGGATACGAACAACCCGGATCTGCTGGCCTACTTCGGTATCGATCCGGCGACCTCGTTCATTTTTGCCAATACCACCATCGCACTGGGTACCACCAGCTTCAATCTGGCGACCGGCGCTTTCTCGGGCACGGTCAACCAGGCGGATCTGATCAACAGTGGTTCGTTGGCTGCCGTTCCCGAGCCGAGCGAATTGGCGATGATGGGGCTTGGTATGGCGTTGCTGCTCATGGGCATCAGCGTACGACGCAGACAGTCCCTCTGATACAGAGCTGACAGGCCGAAGTCGAGCATCGCAAAAGCCTCGACACGGTCCAGGGAGGAAGTATTCTCGGCATCGCTCTTCGGGCGATGCCGTTTTTATTTGCATGCCCGATCCTGTTCAAGGTATTGATGCTGGCGCATCGGTAGCTGATCGGCGTCGAAAAGTAGTAGGCGAGTCGGTGGTGTCGGGTGAGGGGTAATGCACGGAGCACGCATTATACGGTCGGGCCGCGCACGCCGTGTCACGACAACATCCGCGGCCTTTGCCAGCCCGGCCCGGCTTTCCACATCTTGATTATGTACGAGACGCAGCAGGCTCCGACCTGGCGCAACGGGCGGATAGCTTGAGAAGAAAGCATTTCTCACGCAAAGCCGCCAAGCCGGAAAGATGAAGCACGCCTTTCGATGGCGCGCTGTTTTGGCTTCTTCGCGTCTTTGCGCCTTCACGTGAAACCGTTGTGGCTCCGGCATCCGGGGCAGAATGAAGTAAGACAAACGAACTGAACCTGCTACATAGTCAAGTTCCACGTTGAGCCGTGCTCCCGCCCTGGGCCAGCAATCGGCCCGCAATCGGCCAGGATCGCGGGACATTGCATTTTGGGTCTTAGACACGGCCTCGGGCGGCGAAGGTTTTGGCGCCGATCATGTAGCGCGAGAACCTGCCGCTGCTCGCGAGCATTCAATCGGCGCTCGGTTCAATCTTGGCTATCCGCTCCCTGCCATGGGCCAGATCGATTGGTCCAAGAGATGAGCGACGGGTGCAACACGCGCTTCCCTATGCTTGTTTGGCTGCGGGCGCGGGGTTGGCCGCCATGTGCCGTGTCGCCGGGACCTACACTTATTCAGGCCAGAGCCGGCGGTCTGGGCGTAGCCAAAGCAACGCATAACAAGACGTCCTTGCCTCGGTTGCCCGATCTTGCCCGGGTCGACCTGACGGTGGTGGCGTTGCGCCAGGGGTGGATTCCTGTGCGATCGTGGGCGCGTCTCGCAATATCTCTCCATAATACAGCGGCATGGAGCGAGCACGGGTGTCGGGTTCGGTTCCGGTGTTGATGAAATTCAGCTTCGGGTCTTGAGGCTTTCCAATGAGTATTGTCTACAAAGCGGATCCGGTTCGCGGCAAGCGCTGGCAGGCGCTGCTGGCGGGGAAGGCGCCCGAGCGCAGATTGCATCTCTGGCCCGAGTACGGGGATCCGGCGGCGGTGCGGTATCTGGTGGCATGGCAGCCGCCGGAACACGTCATGGCCTGTTTCCCGAACCTGCAGGTGCTGTTTTCGACCGGTGCGGGCGTCGATCAGCTGGATCTGGACCGCATACCGGCCGAGCTGCCGGTGGTGCGTATGATCGATCCCGGCCTCACACAGGGCATGGTCGAGTACGTGGTGTTAGCGGTGCTGGCGCTGCAGCGGGATATGCCGGCGTATCTGTCGCAACAGCGCGCAGGCGTCTGGCAACCG
The DNA here is from genome assembly GCF_042643355.1 of Salinisphaera aquimarina. Taxonomy (NCBI): domain Bacteria; kingdom Pseudomonadati; phylum Pseudomonadota; class Gammaproteobacteria; order Salinisphaerales; family Salinisphaeraceae; genus Salinisphaera; species Salinisphaera aquimarina. The sequence continues at coordinate 928,329 of NZ_JBHRSS010000003.1, read as the reverse complement.
CTTGCGCAGCGGCCTGCTGCTCGCACGCGCGTGGGCGTGATGGGCGTAGGCGAACTCGGGCGCAGCGTGCTCGAGCGACTGGCCTGCTTTGGTTTTGCCTGCGAAGGCTGGAATCGTTCGCCGAAGCAGATGGACGGCGTACCGGTGTCCAGCGGCGATCAGGCGCTGGACGCGTTCCTGGCGCGCACCGATATTCTGATCTGCCTACTGCCGCTGACCCCGGCGACCCGTGGCCTGTTGAATACGACCCTGTTTGATCAGTTGCCGCGGGGTGCTGCGGTGGTGAACGTCGCGCGCGGGCCGCAACTGGTGATTGACGATCTGCTGGCGGCGCTGGATCGGGGACAGCTAGGTGGCGCGGTGCTGGATGTGGTCGATCCCGAGCCGCTCCCGGCCGATCACCCATTGTGGACACACCCGCGCGTATGGCTCACGCCGCATGTCGCCAGCGCGACGCAGCCGGAAACCGCGCTCGACGCGCTGCTGGCCAACATCGAGCGCTTCGAACACGGCGAACCCATGCAAGGCGAGGTCGATCGATCCCGCGGCTATTGAACCGGCCCGGTCCGGTGTCGGTCACGACCGGGCGCATGTGCGTTGTGTCTGCTGGCTTTGACGCTCAGGGAAACACGAGGCGCGGCTTATCGAAGGCCCGTCATTCCCCATCCGGCACCAGATACTGGATCTCGACCTTTTGACGGCCCCAGTTGCGGGCGCGCTGTTTCTTGGCGAACAGGATGTCGATCTTGTCGCGCCAGCGCCGGTGCATCTTGTCCTGAACGGTGTAGGTGCCCGGCAGACCCTCGATCCGGATCTTTGTGCCGTGGGTCAGGCCTTCGTCGATAAGGTCACGCGATACGGCGACGGCCTTGGAGGTGGGCTTGAGCTGGTCGCCGAACGCGGTCAACCCGACGTTGCCGCGCTTGGTTTCCTCCTCGGCGAGCGTGAACGAGGTGGCGGTGACTTCCATGGTCTCCCACGACGCGGTGTCGTCGGCGTGGCCGGTGCCGGGGCCGATCATGCCAAGCATCAGCGTGCCGATCGTTACGGCTATGCCGGCCGGGGAGCGCGTGCCAATGGTATTCATCGTGATGATCCTCTGCCTGCGTGGCGTGGGCCCGGAAGGCCGATACGCCGGGGCAAATGAAAAGCGTTCTCTCGACCTATATAAACAGCTAAACGCATACGCTGCAGCATCTGCCGGCTGCCACGGCCGTTAGCGGTTCGGCAGATCATGCGGCGAGCCTTGATGCCCGCTGTGGCCACGGCGGGATGAATCCACCGATTCGACCGGCGGAACGCTTGGCCTGACAATGGCATCAGGTCCCCATCGTGCGCAGGTAACTCGTGGACGATCTCGTCGACAAACCGGCCCGACAGCAGGCGCTGCTTCCATCGGCGCCGGTACCGGTCGCGGCGAAGCCGTTGGCGTGCGGCACCGCGCCGGAAAGCGCGTCTGCGCGAGACAAATTGGTCGCAGCCTGTCTGGCCGATGCGATCGGCGCGTTCGGAGTGGCGTCGTCGGGCTACCACCTGCGCCGGCGTGTTCTGACCGGGCTGCTGCGCCTGCCGGTACGGCGGGTGGCAGAGCGTTTACTGGCCTACGATGCGATCGTCGCCGACCAGGGCCTGCAGCGCGGCGGTGCCTACGCGCTGCCGACGCTGGCACGTCACGCCGTTGTCCACGGCCAGGCGAACATACCGCGGCGCGGCCCGCTGCTGCTGGTATCCAATCACCCGGGCCTGGCCGATGCGGCCGCGCTCTTCGCCCATGTGCCGCGGGTGGATCTGCGTGTGATCGCCGCCCGCCGGCCGTTGCTGGCCGCGCTGCCGGCGACCGCCCGCCAGCTGTTGTTCGTGCCGGAGGACGGGTCAAATCGTCTGCCGGTCGTGCGTCAGGCCGCGCGTCATATGCGTCATGGTGGCGCCCTGCTGACGTTTCCCGCCGGCCGCATCGAGCCCGACCCCGCCATTCGCTCCGACGCGATCGCGGCCCTGGCGCAGTGGTCGCCCTGCGTCGACAGCTTCGCTCGTCTGGCGCCCGACCTGACGATTGTGCCCGTGGTCGTCAGCGGCGTGCTGTCACGCAGGGCGCTGGATCATCCGGTTACCCGGCTGCGGCATGCCCAGCGCGATCGGGAATGGCTGGCGGCGACCCTGCAGATGCTCGTGCCTGCGCTTGCCGACGTCACCGTGCGCGTGGTTTTCGGCGCACCGATTCGTGTATCCACGCTGGCGGTCGGCCAATCGGCGCGCGCCGCCGTGCTCGATCGGACACGGCAGCTGATGCGCGACTGCGCTCTGCCTGACCAACCATGACAACGCCCCTGCATGAGCTCGCGCGGTCGGCTGCGTTCTACAATCCTGTCCGCGGACAGGTGGACTCCACGCCTTCTGGCACGCAGACAAGACCAAGAGCCCGAGCCAATGGACCGACCGATGGATGACCGCCCATGATCTCTCGACGCGTCGTCGTTGCCGGGCTGCTCAGCCTGGGCCCTGCCGGTATCAGCCTCGGCGCATTGGCCCGCGACAGCGACGGCGCGCAGACAGGCGCGCCGGCCGATTCCCTGGTTGATTCGCTGGTTGATTCCTTGGCTGACCTCGAACGTCGCTACGGTGGCCGCCTCGGCGTGGCGGTTTTCGATACCGGCAGCGGTCACATCGCCACCCATCGCGGCGACGAACGATTCGCCCTGTGCAGCACGTTCAAGGTACTGGCTGCCGGGTACGTGCTCGCGCGCGTGGATCGCGGCGAGGAGCGCCTGGATCGGCGCATCGCCTATGATCAGGATGATCTGGTCGACTATTCGCCCGCGACCGGAAAGCATGTCGGCGACGGCATGCGTCTGCGCGATATCTGCGAAGCGGCGGTCACGCTCAGCGACAATACCGCCGCCAACCTGATGCTCGCCAGCCTTGGCGGGCCGGCCGGGTTGACGGCCTATCTGCGCTCGCTGGGTGACGACGTCACGCGTCTGGATCGTCGCGAACCGCAGCTCAACTACGTCGAGCCGGGCGATCCGCGCGATACCACCACGCCGGTCGCGATGCTGCACACCTTGCGTCGCCTCGTGCTCGGGAGGGCTCTCTCCGTGGCCTCGCGCGATCAGCTGCAGACCTGGTTGCGCGCCAACCAGACCGGCGACAAGCGACTGCGCGCCGGCCTGCCGGCGCAGTGGCGCGTGGGCGACAAGACCGGCACCGGGCCGAACCACGAGGCCAATGACATCGCCGTGGTCTGGCCGCCGGAACGGGCGCCGCTGGTGATCACGGCCTACTATGTCGGCCGCGATGCGTCCGATGGTGACCGGGATACGGTGCTGGCCGAGGTGGGCCGGCTTGCCGCGACGCTGTGAGCCGCTCCGCCGGTCGATTCGACGACCACGGGTCGTGGTGTCTCGATCCCGGCGCCTTGTGGTCGCTGCGCCACGCTGCCCGGACTCGGCGTACAGACGACGCACGCTCCGATCAGTCGCGTTTCGTCACGGACCATGGGTAGACTCAGGGTTGGCGTTCTCAGCCCGAGGGATGTGCGATGAAACGATCCACCTGTGACCGGTCTCTGATCGTCGGCCGCCACCGGCGTTGCCGCGCGGTGTTGGCGTTGTGCATGGCCGTCATGCTCACCGCGAGTATTGCCGCTGCCGCGGCCCCGGCCGGGAAGCCGCCGATGGCGAAGACGATCGCCATGATCGGCGCCGGCAACATGGGCCAGGCGCTGGGCAATCTGTGGGCGGCGGCGGGTTATCGGGTGCTGTTCGCGAGCCGACATCCGGATGAGCTCGATGACGTGGTCGCGAGCGCGGGCCATGGCGCCGAGGCGGCCGCGGTCGGTGACGCGATCGATCGTGCCGGGATCGTGGTGCTTGCGGTGCCGTATCGCGCGGAACCGCCGATCGCGCAGCAATACGGCGAACGCATGCAGGACAAGATCCTGGTGGATGTCGACAATGCCTTCCCGCACCGCGACGGCGAGGTCGCGGTCAAGGCGGAAAAGGTCGGCGAAGCGGTCTATTCGGCGCGCCTGTTCGAAGGCACACGCTTCATCCGTGCCTTCAATCTCAAGGGCGCGACCAGTTTTCCCGATCCCAGCGAAACGGATGCCGCGGATTTCGAGGTGCCCTACACGACTAACGACGAATCCGTCCGGCCGATCGCGGAAGCACTCATACGCGCCACCGGTGGTACGCCGAAGTATGAAGGCGGGCTGGAGAATGCCCGTGAATACTGAGCTGCGGCGCGGCGCCCAAGGCAGGCATCAAAACGGACGTTCTCATGCAAGACACGACTGAAACGCGAACCCTGAGCGTGTCCATCAACCGGGACCTGGCCGAGGCTTATGCGTTCTTGTCCGTTCCCGAGAATTTTCCGAAGTGGGCGTCGGGGTTGGGCGAACTGCGTCGGGTCGATGACGCTTGGATAGTGCAAACCCCCGATGGTCCCGTGGAGGTCTGTTTTTCGCAGCGCAACGACTTCGGTGTGCTCGATCACTGGGTGTGTCCCGCGCCGGATACAACGATCTATATTCCGATGCGAGTGGTTCGGAACGGCAGCGGCTGCGAATTGATCTTCACGCTCTTCCGGCTCCCCGGCATGAGCGACGAGAAATTCGCCGCCGACGCGGAGTGGGTCATGCGGGATCTGCATGCCGTTCGGGATATTCTGGAAACAAAAGACGCCTGACAGGGTGACGCGGGCGCCCGCCCCAGAACGCGGTCACGTTTGGAGCGGGCGTAATGAGCGGCCGCTGCGTAAGCTATTGCTTCTCATCACTACTCTTTATCTTTCGGCAACTTGTAGGCGATCACGTAGTCGCCCATCCTGGTGCCGAACGTGCCGTGGCCGCCGGCCGTGACCAGCAGATACTGCTGGCCGCTGTTGCCGGTATAGGTCATGGGCGTGGCGTTGCCGCCGGCTGGCAGGCGCGCCTTCCACAGCTGCTCGCCGGTGGCCACGTTGTAACCACGCACATAGTAGTCGAGCGTGCCGCTGAGAAACGCCACGCCGCCGGCCGTGGTGATCGGGCCACCGAGCGCGGGCACGCCCATGGGCAGCGGCAGGGGCACGACCGGCATCTGGTCGCGGGCGGTGCCGTTGGCATGCCGCCAGACCACCTTTGACTGCTGCAGGTCGATGCCCGCCACATCACCCCAGGAGGGCGCCTGGCAGGGCAGCTTGAGCGGTGACAGCAGCGCCCCGATCTTCACCGCATAGGGCGCGCCGGCGTTGGGCTGCAGGCCGGAGCCTTCGGAGGCACCGCGTTCCATCTCGTCGGCCTGTTCACGCGGCACCAGCTTCAGCGTGAAGGCCAGATACTTGGGCGCGACGAACAGGGTCTGGGTAGCCGGATTGACGGCCACGCCGCCCCAGTTCATCACCCCGACGTTGCCGGGATAGGAGATCGAGCCCTGCAACGACGGCGGCGTGTACTGGCCCTCGTAGCGCAGCGACTTGAAACGGATCCGACACATCATCTGATCCAGCGGCGTGGCGCCCCACATGTCGGCGCCGGTCAGTTTCGGCGGCAGCAGGTTGAGCGCGGAGCGCGGCTGGGTCTTCGCGGTATGGTCGCCGTCGACCGCGCCCTGGGGAGCGGGGATTTCTTCGATCGGCACCACCGGCTTGCCGCTGTTGCGGTTGAACACATACAGGCTGCCCTGCTTGGTGGGCTGGATGACCACCGGCTGGGTGCCGTCTGCCGTGGCCATGTCGGTGAGCACGGGCTGGGCCGGCGGATCCATATCCCACAGATCGTGATGCACGAGCTGGGCGTGCCAGGCGACCTGGCCACTGTCCACATGCAGCGCGACCAGCGAAGAACTGTATTTTTCCGTCGCCGGCGGCCGGTCGCCGCCGTACTGGTCGGGCGGCTGGTTGCCGACCGGCAGATACAGCAGGCCGCGTTCTTCGTCCACGCTCATCGGCGCCCAGACGTTGGGCGAATTGCGGGTGTAGTGGGCGTCGGGGCCGATCGGCTTTGTCTCGGTCGGGTTGCCGCTGTCCCAGTTCCAGACCAGTTCGCCGCTGTGTACGTCGAAGGCGCGCACCACGCCGGAGGGTTCATCGGTGGAGGCGTTGTCGGTGACATGGCCGCCGATGATGACCAGATTCCGGGTGACCACCGGCGGCGAGGTGGCGTAGTAGCCGCCCGGATCGAAGGGCCGTACGTTGCGGGTCAGATCGACCGCGCCGTTGTCGCCGAAGCCCGGGCAGGGTTTGCCGGTATCGGCGTCGAGCGCGATCAGGCGCGCGTCGGCGGTGGGCAGGAAGATGCGTCTGGGGCAGCTGTCGTTGCTGGTGGCATTGCCGGTGGTAGTCAGGTTGCTGTTGTCGGGGCTATTACTGGCGCCGCCATAGGCAGCCTCGTCGTAATAGGCGACGCCGCGACAGGTCATGTGCGCCCAGCCGGAGAAATCCTTTGCGCCTTCCTGACTCAGCTGGGTGTCGTAGCGCCATTTGGTGTCGCCGGTGTCGGGGTCGAGCGCGAGCACCTGGCTGTGCGGGGTGCAGGTATAGAGCGTGTCGTTGACCTTGAGCGGCGTGGCCTCGTCGGTGATCTCCTTGGGCGCGTTCGGCCCGGGCAGGTCGCCGGTGCGGATGCGCCAGGCCTCCTCGAGCTGGTCGACGTTGTCGGTGTTGATCTGAGCCAGCGACGAATAGTGGCTGCCGGCCTGGGTGCCACCATAGGACGGCCAGTCGGCGCCAGCCGCGTATTCCGGCTTGACCGGGTGCGTGGCTTGGCTGTCGATCGTGCCCTCGAGCGTATGCGGCGCGGTGAACTGGCTGGCGAGTGCCACGCCGAACGCGACGATCACCGCCACCACCAGGGCCGGCGTGGCGGTGCCGCTGTTTTTTCCCGCGTGTTCGGCCAGCGGCCGGCGCACCCAGGGCAGCAGCAGAACCAGCCCGATCACCGCCCACATCGCCAGGCGTGGCACCAGCGGCCACCAGTCGAGGCCGACCTCGAACAGCGACCAGACCACGGACGCCAGCAGGATGGCCGCGTACAGCCACAGACCGCTGCGCCGCGCAGCGATCAGCAGTACGCCGCTCACGGCGAACGCGACGCCGGCGATCAGGTAGTACCAGGACCCGCCGAGCGTTATCAGGCGAATGCCGCCCGCCGCCATGGCCACGCCGACGACGAGCAGAAACAGCCCGATCAGGCTGGGGAGCAGTCGTGAGGGCGACCAGGCGCGGGTGTTGTGCATAGGGTGACTTCGAGTTGGCGTAAGGGTGCGGGTGGCCGGTAATCAGCCGGTGCAGCGCATGGTGTGACGGTTGTGGTGCGTAGCGACGGTCGGATGCGACGCGCTCAGGGTGCGCTCGCGCCACGCACGTTCATGCGCAGGGTATAGAGTGAATCGCTGGCGGTGATGAACAGGGTGCGGTCATCGGCGCCACCGAAGGTCACGTTGCCCGTCCATTCCTCGTCGACCGCGATATGTCCGATCTTGTCGCCGCCCTGATTGAATATGGTAACCCCGTGGCCGGTCAGATACAGGTTGTGATTCGCATCCATGGTCATGCCGTCGGACCCCATCGCCGTGAACAGCGTCTTGTCCGACAGCTGGCCGTCGTCGTCGATGGTGTAGCGATAGGTCTTCTTGCCGCCGAAGTCGGAGATGTACAGGGTCTTGCCGTCCGGGGTGCCGATGATGCCGTTGGGCTTTTCCAGGTCACTGGCGACCGCGATCACCCGCAGGCCATCCGGGGTTCGGTAATAGACCCGCTGCTGATCGATGTCGGGCTGGGTGCGTGTCCAGTAATCGCGTTGATAGTAGGGGTCGGTGAAATAGATACCGCCGCGCGGGTCGATCCACAGATCGTTGGGGCCGTTGAGCCGGTGCCCCTGATAGTCCTTGACCAGCACCGACACCTGCTTGTCCGGGCCGATAGACCACAGCTCGCCGTGCAGGTCGGCGGCGCTGACCAGGTTGCCGTCGGCGTCGAAGAACAGACCGTTGGAACGTCCGGCGCCGTCCATGAACAGCGACAGCTTGCCGTCGGTATCGTATTCCCAGATCCGATTGTTGGGCTGGTCGGTGAAGAACACATTGCCGTTGCGGTCCGCGGCCGGACCTTCGGTGAACTCGAACTGATCGGACACCAGCCTGAGCTTTGCGCCGTCGGCGACCGGCGAATCGTCGCCTGCCAGGGCGGAACCACTTGCCGCGCACAGCGCGATCAGCAACAGAGCTGCGAGAAGACCGGTGCGCGTGCCTGCAAAAATATTCGTCTGCGTCATCTCGAGAATCCCCGCGGTAAAGCCTGTCTGGCCTGTCTATCACGGCGCGATCGAGCCTGTCGAGGCACTGTGGTGGCGCGCATTCGGCGCGCGGCTCGGGTGATGTGTCGTACACGCCAGAGCCGAACGCCAGGAGCCTGTGGCCGACTGCTCCGCGGACTTGCCGCTCAGTGAATCTTGGGTGGCGCGGCGTCCGGGTCCTCGATCAGTGCCTCCACGTCCGCGGGGCTGAACACGTAAGTGGTGTTGCAGAAATGACACTGGGTCTCGATCTGGCCCTGCTCCTCGACCACGCTGCGCAGCTCCTCGGCGCCGAGCTGATGCAGCGCGCGGCCGAAGCGTTCGCGTGAACAGCTGCAGCGAAAGATCACCGGCGCGGGCTCGAACAGTCGGGCCTGTTCCTCGTGAAACAGGCGGTAGAGCACCTGTTCGGCGTCGAGCTCGGTCAGTTCCGCGGCGGTAATCGTATCGGCCAGATGATTGATACGCTCCCAGGCCTCCGGATCCTGAGGGTGGGTTTCTTCCGGCAGCTTCTGGATCAACAGCCCGGCGGCGCGCGAGGCGTCGCTGGCCAGCCAGAGCCGGGTGGGCAGCTGCTCCGAACGGGCGAAGTATTCTTCCAGACAACCCGCGATCGTGGGTCTGTCGAGCGCGACGATGCCCTGATAGCGCTGCCCTTCGTGTGGATCGAGGGTGATCATGAGGCGGCCTTCGCCGGTCAGCGTGGCCAAGGAGAGATCATCCATATCGGCGACCGCGGCCTCGTCGAAACGGGCGATCGCCCGCAGCCGCTGTGCGCTTTCGATGCTGCCCGGATTGGACTCGGCCATCAGCAGCGACAACGCCCCGGTGCCACGGATTTCGATGCTCAGAATGCCGTCGAGCTTGATCGTCGCGGTGAGCAGGGCACAGGCGGCGAGCAGTTCGCCCAGCAGCCGTTCGATCGGCGCCGGATAGTCGTGCCGCGAGAGCACTTGCTGGTAGGTGTCTTCCAGCTGGGCGATTTCACCGCGCACCTGGGTGTCGTCGAACAGGAAACGTTGCAGTTGGTCGGAAGGCATGGCGGCGGCTCGGGTAACTCCGGAATCAGCGGTTGAAATGTGTGCCGAAGGGCGGGAATTCAACTTGCGCACGCGATTCGCCGTCGACGACGACGCCTGCGTGCCCCGCCGAGGTCGTCTCAGGTGTCGGGCATGAGGGCGTCGTCCATGGCCGTCGCGCGTCGGTAGGCATCGCGTGCCGTGAGACGCTCGGCATAGTCCTTGAACGCCTCGCGCGCGGGCAACGAGCCGAACTGCAGCCCCCAGATGACTTGCGACCCGAGGTAGACGTCGGCCGCTGTGAAACGCTTGCCCGTGATGTACGGGGTCGCGGCGACCGCCTGCGCCAGCACGTCGACCGTCAGGTCGTAGCTGCCGTAGCCGGCCATGCGCCCCTGCTCCGCGCTCGGCGCGAACCCGAGTGTATTGTTGGTCACGGCGTGTTCGAGTGGGCCCGCGGCAAAGAACAACCAGCGATAGTATTCGGCGCGGTCATCGGTCTCCGGCGCCAGCCCGGCATCGGGGAATACATCGGCAAGATAAGCGCAGATCGCTGCACATTCGGTCACGATATGCCCGTTATGGACGATGGCGGGCACCTTGCCCATGGGGTTGATGGTCCGATACGGCGCCGTTTTCATGTTCGTGGCGTAGTCGAGGATCTCGGTTTTGTAGGTCGCCCCGGTTTCCTCGAGCATCCAGCGCACGATCCGCCCGCGCGACATGGGATGGGTATAGAACACGAGATCGGCTGCCATCGGCCTGCTCCGGCGCTGTTTCGATGCCCATGAAATGCGCTTTTCGCGGCGCGCGTCAAGCGCGCATGACGGCCCGGCGTTATTCGACATCCAGCCTGCGGGTCACCGTCTGTCCGCTGAGCAGGTCGTGGACGGTGACGCGCCAAGTGCCCGTGGGGTCGTTGAGCGCCAGCGGGATGCGCTTGCGGCCGCCGCCCGCGCGGACGATGACATTGCCCGAATAGGCCAGCATGCGTTCGCCTTGCGGGTTGCGAACCGTCACGTGGAACACGTTAACGTCGGCCTGGGTCGGTGCGGTCCGCATACCGACTTCCACGATCGATCCGCGCCGGGCTCGTGCCGGTGCCGTGACCTGCATCCCGGGCAGCGGCGTGTCGCTCACCGCGAGCAGCGTGGGCTCGTAGGGATCGACGGTGAGCGCCAGGTCGTTCCGGCGACCCAGCTCGGTGCGCGCGCGGATATCGTAGACATACATTGATGTCGGCAGCCGCAGGCGCACCCTGATCGGCGTCTCGAAGCGCTTGTTCGACTGAAAATCGGGCGGGCCGAGCTCGTCCACGCGCAGCTGCGGATTCGACTGTAGCGAGATGATGCGTACGCGCCCATTGGCGAGCACATGGGTATCGATACCGACGACGGCGTGGCCGTTGTCGTCTTCGACCGCGAAGCGCGGGCGGATATCGTTGGCGCGCAGCAACTGCTCGATTGTTCGATGCATCGCGGCTTCGTCGCCCGTGAGCCGGCGTTGCAGATAGCTGGCGATATCCATGCCGAGAAGGATCGCCTTGCCCTGGCCGATACGGCGTACGTGCATGGCCGGTTGGTTCTGGGTGTCGGTTGTCGGCGATGGCTCGGCGGGCGCGGGTTTCGGCCCGAACATATCTTTCAGCACCGACGTTGCGCGTTTGCGGCTGTGCTCGTCATAGGTCCCGGGCATGCCGCTGGCGATGGCCACCCCGCCGGCTGTCACGAAGTCGCGGATCGCGGTGGCCTCGGCCGGCGACAGCGAACTCGACTGCGGCAGGATGAGCACGCGATAGCCACGCTTGCGCAGTTCGCCCTGTTCCAGCTGCTGATAGGAGACGAAGCGGTGCTGAAGGCCCTGATCCTCGATCAGGTTGGCCCAGGATTCACGCAGCCGCATGAATAGGTTGTGGGTGCGCTCGTACTTGGCGCCGCGGCGCATCCAGGCGGTGTCGTCGCCGTCGCTGTCGGCGCGGCGTTCGAGCAGCCACTGGGTGCGCAGGCTGGGCTGCGAATAGTGGACGGCGATGGGGTCGTTGACCACCGGGCTGTTGATGATGAGCGCGCCGGTGCCGTCGCGAATTTCGTTGTAGTACCGACCGGAGCGCAGGCCCGCCTTGGTAGGCTGACCGTCCGGTTGCACGTAGCGCCGGTCCGGATCCCACAGGATCAGGCCGCGATTGCCATGCAGCAGCTCGTGCCAGACCCGGTGTTTCTCCCAGCGGCCCGAGGAAAAGCCGGTGCCCAGAATCGGTATCGATGGATCCAGCGAATGCACGATATCGACGCTGCGGCCGATGTCGTAGATCTCGATGGCGGTGACCGCCTTGGTGAGCCGGGCATAGTCGTAACCGCCCCAGCCCGGCATCTGGCTGCCGCCGAAACCCACGAACGCGTCCGGGTCCCCTTCGCGGACCGCATCCGCGCCCATCTTGAGCGCGCCCGCGAACGACACGTCCATCCAGGCCTTGAAGTCCGCCCAGGCCGCGAAGTTGTGGTCCTGCTTCGTCATCGCCTGGCGTGTGGTCATCGGCATGACCCGATCCCAGCTCGGGAAATCCATGCCCCATTCGGCGTTGAGGGCCGCGAGGCTGTGGTACTGGCTGCGTAGCCAGCTGCGCATGCCGGCCAGCGAGCTTTCGGAGAAATCGAAATCCCATTGCGCTGCGAGCTCGGCGATGCCGGGTTCGTCCGACAGGCTGTAGAAGTAGGGTCGGTAAGGCGCGTTGCGTTTTGCCATGGCCCGGCTGCGGTCGTGCACGCGCTGACGCCAGACCGGATCCTCGAGACCGGGGTGGCGCTTGAAGGCGTCCAGGCTGTCGGGGTTCTCCTGGTACTCCTGTTTGGCGCGGGTGAAGGACAGGTCCTTGGGCTGGTTGCGCCGCCAGCGATGGTATTCGGCGTAGAAGCGCGGCACGAGGCTCTCCGAGTACCAGCGCACGTTGTTGTCGATCAGGAAATCCGGGGCTGCCTCGAGGCGCCCCGAATATTGGCCCGCGTTAATGCCCAGCCGCTTGAGCGCGGGCAGTAGGTCCGCCGGATAGGGATGCCACATCATGATGATGTAGTCCTTCCAGCCGGTGAAGGGCGGCCGGGCCACGAAATCGGCCTCGGCGCTTTCCCGTTCGCCCTCCAGGCGGACGCCACCTCGGCGGCCGCTCAGCGAAACGTCGACGCGCAGATGATTCTTCATCGCCAGCGCATGCGTCATGTCGATATCGAAGGGGATGCGGGTCGCATCGGTCAGCTCGGCGGACAGGGTCCGGTCTGCGACCCGCCGGCCGAGGCTGTCGGTCCAGCGAAGGCGCAGCGTGGCGTGCCCGCTGAAGCGTTCACCCAGATCGTAGACCACTGTCACCGGGCCGCTGCGATCCAGCGTCGACGCCGGCAGGCGCAGCGTACCCGTCGGTGCGTCGGCCACTGCGACACAGCTGCAAAGCAGTGTCATAACAAGACCCATGCAGGCGATGGCGACCGTCATCCGGTTCATTGGTTGTTCTCGAGCCCGGCTTGGCTGAATGGATCGATCGCCCGGCGACATTACATCTGCCAACGGTCGAAAACGCTGCTCTCGCCCGGCTTTCACGGTCGGTTCATGGGATGAGTGACGCCGTGCCGAGTGTGTCCAATGCCTATCTTATGTCGGTTGTGGCCGGCATGGGGGCGTTCGACGACGCCCGGCCGATTCGCAGGCTCGATTGACGTGTATCGATGCCCGCGAAGCGTCCTGGACGATCGTTTTTGACGATATCGGTTGCCCCGTTGGTGCTGGTGGCTGCCGGATGCGCCGTCGTGACGGACGAGCCGCGTGGCGGGGCTCGGGCGCCTGCTCGAACAGGCCCCGGACCGCCACGCAGCGCGCGTCTAGATCTAGATCGCCCGCCGGTTCATCTGGTCGGCGATATAGCCGGCCTGGCGAATCGCCAGCGACACGATCGTGAGGGTGGGATTCTCCGCCGCGCTGGTGGTGAACTGGCTGCCGTCGGAGATGAACAGATTGGCCACCTCGTGCGTCTGCCCGTGCTTGTTGCAGACCCCATCGGCCGCATCTGCGCTCATCCGGCAGGTGCCCATGTTGTGGGTGGACGGATAGGGCGGCGTGCGGTGGACGCGCGTGGCGCCGACCGCTTCGTAGAGCTTCGTACCCTGCTCGAATGCATGTTCGCGCATGGCGGTGTCGTTGGCGTGGTCGGCGTACCAGACATCGGCCACCGGCAGACCGTATTCGTCCTTGAGATCGTTGTTGAGGGTGACGCGGTTCTTTTCCTGCGGCATGTCCTCGCCCACGATCCACATGCCGGCCATGTTGCGGTAGTTGTCCATGGCGCTGGCAAAGTCGGCGCCCCAGGCGCCGGGCTTGAGAAAGGCCGCGGTGAACGCCAGACCCAGCGAGATGGTCTCGAATTCATAGCCGGCGACGAAACCGCGCTTGGTGTCGTGGCGCGCCTCGTCCTGGATGATGCCGGCCATCACCGTGCCCTTGTACATTTCCACCGGTTTGTCGAACTTGCCGAACACGGACGCGGTGGTATGGCGCATATAGTTTCGCCCGACCTGCCCGGAGCCGTTGGCCAGGCCGTCCGGGAACTGGCTCGAGGCCGAGTTGAGCAACAGCCGCGGCGTTTCTATGGAATTGCCGGCCACCGCGACCACGCGCGCTTTCTGGCGCTGCTGCTTGCCGTTCTTGTCGAAATAGACGACGCCGGTGGCGCGGCCCTGATCGTCGTGTTCGATATGAGCCACGTGGGTCTGGGTGCGCAGCTCGGCGTGGCCGGTCTCCAGCGCCGCGGGAATCTCGGTGTAGAGCGTCGACCATTTGGCCGAGAACCGGCAGCCCTGGAAACAGAAACCGCGCTGCATGCAGTGGGAACGGCCATCCTTGTTGATGCTGTTGATCGCCATGCGCCCGGTCGAGCACTCCTTGTAGCCCAGCTTCTGGGCGCCCGCGTACATGACGTTGAAGTTGTTATTGCCGGGCAGACCCGGCAGGCCGTTGGTGCGGGTGACGTTGAGTTTCTTCTCGGCCTTGTCGTAGTGCGGTGCCATGTCGGCCAGGGTGATCGGCCAGTCGAGCAGGCTGGCGCCGTCGATATCGCCGTAGGTGCTTTTCGCCTTGAACTCGTGTTCCTGGAATCGCAGGCTGGCGCCGGCCCAGTGCACGGAACTGCCGCCCACCGTCTTGCAGATCCAGGCGGGCAGATTGGGAAAATCGTCGGCCAGTTGCCATGGGCCGGATGCACTGCGCGGATCGGCCCATGCCAGCTGCTTGAAGGACGGCCACTCGTCGGCGATGAAATCCGCCGGGGTGTTGAGCTTGCCGGCCTCGAGCAGAACCACGTCGATGTCTTTCTGTGCGAGTTCGTTGGCCAGGGTGCCGCCACCCGCGCCGGAACCGATGATCACAACCACGCTGTCGTCGTCCGCGGCGAAGGTCTTCTTGTTGTCGTACTGTCCCATGATGTCCTCCTTCACGAACGCTTGGCGTTGGGGATCGGGCCGCTGGCTTCATCGGCCGGATCGGGCAGCCAGTCGAGATCGTTGAAGCCGCGATACAGATAACCGCTGTCGCCGCGGGGTCCGGGATAGCCGAAATGGGCGTAGGCGAGTTCATTGCTGTAGAGCGATACGACCGCGGTGCCGCGCACGTTCTCGAAGAACGGCGTGCCCTCGAGCGCTTTCACCTGTTCGAAACGCGCATCGTCGTCGGCGGCCAGCCAGTTGCCATCGGTGGCGTCGTCCAGATGCGCCACGCCCTCGACCAGCCGCTTGCGGGTCGCCGGTTCGGCGGCCGCGCCGTCGTCCAGATCCTTCACCACCAGTGCGTAGACCGCGTCGTCCAGGGTGTCGTGTGGGTACAGATAGCGTATGAACTGCAGCAGCGTCTTGCTCTGATGCGTGCTCAGGCTCTTGAGTTCGACGGCCCAGCTGCGACTGGGGGCGAGCAGCGCGATGGCGCCGCTGGATGCGGCCAGCGTGCCCACGAGCACGCTGCCGCTGGCAGCCAGAAACCGGCGCCGCGATAGGGCGATATCGGACATGGCGATCTTCCTCCGGGCGGCGGATCAATGCGTGTCCGCCTTTTATTATGTTCACTCAGACTAGCCCCGCGTTGTCCGCGCGGTGGTATTAGGTCATTACTACATTGCCCACAATCGACGAACAGGCTAGTTTCGACTATGGCCGGCGGTGAATCGCTGTCGGCGGCAAAACAAGAACGGAGGACGCGCCATGTGCAATATGTACGCATCCGTCGACCCCGAGCGCTACGAGAGCGTGACGCGTTCCGTGCGATTGCAGGGGTTCGTTACCAGTGTGCGACTGGAAAACGAGTTCTGGGAGATACTCGAAACGTTGGCCGCCGAGGACGGTTATTCGGTGTCGGGTTTCATCAGCAAGCTCTATGACGAGGTCATGAGCTGCCAGGGCGAAGTCGGGAATCTCACCTCGATGCTGCGTGTGTCCTGCGCCATCTATCTGCACCGGCGGGTGGACCGGGCCGGCGACATGACCGATCGCGACCCGCAGCCGGCGCCACGAACCGCGCTGGCATAGCGCTGCGAACTGACGGCCGGAGCGCGGTGGGCAGGGCTTCGCTGTAGGCTAGGTGCTCCGGCCCGATCGGGGTCTGTGGCGCGCGCGGGCAAGCCGCCCCGCTCGCCGAATGCCTACGCATGGGGCGCGGCCTGTCGCTGTGGCACACTGCGCCGCCGAACAGTCCTTTCCGATGGATCATCGATGACAGCTGTCGGCTATAACCGCAGCGCATGAGCGCGACCCCCGCGATTTCCGCAGCCACCGTGCTGCGATTGGCTGTGCCCGCGCTCGGCGTGCTGGCCGCGGAACCGTTGTATGTGCTCGTGGATACCGCCGTGGTCGGACATCTGGGGGCCTTGCCGCTGGCCGGGCTGGCGCTCGGCGGCACGATGCTGGCGGTGGTGACCAGCCAGCTGACGTTTCTGTCCTACGGCACCACCGCACGCAGCGCCCGCCTGTTCGGCGCCGGCCGGCGCGACGATGCGGTGACCGAAGGCGGGCAGGCGACCTGGCTGGCGATCTTCGTGGGGCTGATCGTGCTGGGCCTGGGCGAGCTGTTCGCGCATCCGATCGCCCTGGCGCTGGCCGGCGATCCGGCGGTGGCCGATGCGGCCGCCACCTGGCTGCGCATCGCCCTGCTGGGCGCGCCGGCGGTACTGATCACGCTCGCCGGCAACGGCTGGATGCGCGGCGTCCAGGACACGGTGCGCCCGCTCTACTACATCCTCGCGGGCAATCTGCTGTCGGCCATCGCCTGCCCATTATTGGTCTACCCGCTGGGCTTCGGGCTCGTGGGTTCGGCCATGGCCAACGTGCTTGCCCAGTACACGGCCGCGACCCTGTTTCTGCTCGCCTTGCGCCGTGAGCGGGCGATCGTGCGGCCGCGCTGGCGGATCATGACCGCGCAGATGGCGCTGGGGCGGGACCTGATCCTGCGCAGCCTGTCGTTCCAGATCTGTTTTCTGTCTGCCGCGGCGGTGGCGGCGCGCTCGTCCACGGCCGCGCTCGGCGCCCACCAGATCGTCTATCAGCTGTGGGTGTTCCTGTCCCTGATTCTGGATTCGCTCGCCATTGCCGCGCAAGCCTTGATCGGCGCCGAGCTGGGCGCGGAACGGGTGGCGCGGGCGCGGGTAGTGGCCTGGCAGATCACCCGCTATTCGGTTGCGCTCGGTGTGCTGCTTGCGGCGTTGTTCGCGGCCCTCGCCGGCGTATTGCCGCATGCCTTCACCAGCGATGCCGCCGTGCTCGCCGAGATTCCGCACGCCTGGTGGCTGTTCGTCGTCCAGCAGCCGGTCGCCGGCGTCGTGTTCGCGCTCGACGGCGTGCTGCTCGGCGCTGGCGACACGCGTTTTCTGCGTACCACGACCCTGGCCTGTGCGCTCGGCGGTTTTTTGCCGCTGATCTGGCTGTCCTGGGCGTTTGGCTGGGGCCTGACCGGAATCTGGATCGGTCTGACCCTGTTCCTGGTCACCCGCATGATCGCGGTCGTACTGCGTACCCGATCGGGCGCCTGGGCGGTGGCCGGGGCGTAAGCCGTAGCTATCGGTGGTGGCCGAGTTCACTGACGTAGCGCGGAGCCGGATTCACGTTGGCCGGGACGCCGGATCTTTCTTATGGGCTGACGATACGTCGAGCTGATAGCTGACTGGTATCCAGCGATAGCCGCTCGCCTGTTTGTCGACGAAACCGACGGACGGAAACGAGGTGTGATAGCCGATCACCGGTATGCGTTCGTGGGCCGCCATGGCATAGATGCGTTCGCGTGTGCGTGCGCCCTGGGCCTTGTCGCGATCGAACAGCGCATGCCATTCGGGCCGGGCAAGCGAGGCGACTTCGTGATGGGCACAGTCGCCCCAGAGCAACAGGCGCTGGCCCCGGCTCTCGATATGGAACGCGAGATGGCCGGGGGTATGGCCATAGGCTTCGATCGCATGGATGCCGGAGGCGACTTCGTCGCCGGGCTTTATGAAACGCATCCGCTCGGCGAAGGGGGCGACATGGGTGGCGAATAGGCGCGCCGACAGGTTCTCGATATCCCCCTCGGGCTTACGCAGCCGGTCTTCGGTCGCGGCCCAGAACTCGAACTCCTTTGCGCCCATGACATAGCGCGCGTTCGGGAATGCGGCCCGGCCGTCCTGAAGCATGCCGCCGATATGATCGACATGGCCGTGGGTGAGCACGACGACATCGATCTGCTCGGGGCTGTAGCCGGCGGGGGCGAGCATACGCGCCAGCCAGCCGCCGTCGGGTGGCGGCACGAAACCATCCGCGCCATTGCCGGTATCGAACAGAATAAGTTCCTTGCCGGTGTTCACCAGCGCCGGGGTGAAACCGGGCTGGAATCGCGTCTTCGGCAGCAGATTGGCGTGCATCAACTGTTGTACCTTCTCGGCCGGCTGATCTTCGCCCACCACGGGCCAGGGCCCGTCGAGCATCGCGCCGGCGTCGAGAAGCGTGGTCACCTCGAAGTCGCCGAGCTGGAAGCGGTAATGGGTGGGGCGTGCCGGGCCGAGCGCCGGCGCGGCCGCCTGCGCCGGGCGTACGAGCTGCCGGCCGATGGCAGGCAACGCGAGAACGGCGGCGCCGGCACCGAGAATACGGCGGCGCGTGATGTCGGGGCGGGTTTTGAACATCGGCTCTCTCCTTTCGTGGACGCACAGTGCGTGGCAGCTGCTATCGTCTTGAGTCGCACACTTGCCCGGCTTCTGTTGGCCGGGTTACCGGTGCTGCGCATCGCTCAGCGCGGGCGCATGGGTTGGAGATTGGCCGATGAATGCCTCCCGTGACTTGTACGAACCTGCTGCCGGCCAGCGCAAGAGCGCCGATGCGCTGTGGCATCTGGATGCCGGGCGGATGCTGTTCATCGCCCCGCTGTGGCAAAACGATATGCATCAGCACGGCGCGCCGATTTTTCTGACCGGTATGCACGACCGTTTCGAACTGCGCATCGCGGGTGGCAGCTGGCAATCCTGTCGGTCGGCGGTGATTCCTGCCGGCGTGGCGCATGAACTGCAGGTGCACGGCAACCCGGTCGCGGGCTTGTATATCGAACCGTCGATCGACGGCGTTCATGCCCTGCTGCCGTTGCTGCGACATCGGCATGAAATCAACGGTGTTTTGACCAGTGCTGGCGGGGAATACGCGCCGATACGCGAACTCTGGGAGGGCCGTACGGGCGTGGCGTCGGCCGGGCTGCTGCTGGACGATCTGCTGTGTTTTTCCAGTATTCGTGCGCCGGCGCGCATGGATACGCGGATCGCCGCCAGCGTGGCGACCCTGGCGCGGGTCACGGAGGCGTCGCTGCCGATAGCACGGCTCGCGGCCGACGCCGGCTTATCTGTTTCCCGTTTTCAGCATCTTTTTAGCGGCCAGGTCGGCGTGCCGTTCCGCCGCTATCGTGCATGGGCAAGAATGCGGGTGGCGATCGAAGCGATCGTGGCCGGCGCCAATTTCACGGCGGCAGCGCATGTCGCGGGTTTTTCCGACCAGTCCCATTTCAACCACGATTTTCGCCGCACTTTCGGCGCGCCGCCCTCACTGAGTCTGGCGCGCCTGCGAGAGTGATTGCGATCGCCGGTGCAGGCTTGCTTGGCGCGCGACGGGCCGGGCCGTCAGGCCGCCATCGTCAGCTGCCGGCGAAGGCGGTCAAGGCGTCGCCGGTCAGGCGATAGGTGGTCCACTCCGACTGCGGCCGCGCGCCGGCGGCTTCGTAGAAATCGATTGCCGGCGTGTTCCAGTTCAGAACCGCCCATTCGAAGCGACCGCAATCGCGTTCCACGGCGAGGCCCGCCAGATACTTGAGCAGTGCCTTGCCCGCGCCGCTACCGCGTGCGGACGGCGTGACGTAAAGGTCTTCGAGATACAGGCCCTGTTTCGCCAGCCATGTCGAATAGCTGAAGAAATACAGTGCAAAGCCGATCGGCTGGCCGTCCCGCTCGCAGATCACGGCGGCCGCGTTAGCGCCCGCATGGAACAACGAATGCGCCAGCGTCGCCTCGGTGGCGATCACCTCGTCGGCCGCTTTTTCGTATTCGGCCAGCTCCCGGATGAGTCGCAGGATCAGCGGCACGTCGGCGGGTACCGCCGGGCGGATATTGAAATCGGACATGACAGACTTTGACTAGCAAATCGATGGGTGGCGCGACTGGCGCGTGCGGGTCCGTTCTATTTGGCGAACAGCTGGCCGCGGTCGGCAAAGGCCTTGAACTCGAGCGCGTTGCCACAGGGGTCGAGCAGGAACATGGTGGCCTGTTCACCGGGTTCGCCCTTGAAGCGGACATAGGGTTCGATCACGAAATCGGTATCGCGGGCGCGCAGCCGCTCGGCCAGGGCTTCCCATTCGGCCCATTCCAGTACGATGCCGAAATGCGGGATCGGTACGTCGTGGCCGTCTACCGGGTTGGTATGAGCATGATCCTGGGCCGGGGTCTTCGGATGCTCGTGGATGACCAGTTGATGGCCATAAAAGTCGAAATCGACCCACTGCGCGCTGGATCGGCCTTCGCTGAGCCCGAAGGTCTCGCCGTAGAAACGACGCGCGGCCGGCAGGTCGTGAACGGGGATCGCCAGATGAAAGGGGGACAGTGCCATCGCAACGCCTGTGTCGAAGATCAATGAGCCCGATTGTGAGCGATAAGACCGATGATGGGAAACGCCGAATACGGGTCACTGTGCCACCGCGCCTGGGGCGAGGGAGCCTGGCGGCGGCCGCGGATGAATGGCACCCGCGGCGCCACTACTGCGAAAACGACAGGCCGTCGAGCAAGGCGGCAAGCCGCTGGAAGGCTGCGTCTTGGGTCATCGGCGGCGTCGGATTGTCCGGATAGACTTCCGGGCGCACGCCGCTGACCACGAGATCGATTGCGTAGCAGCGTCCGTGGACGACGCCGCGATAGCTGTGCCGCGACAGGAAATGGCTCATGGCCGCATCGCCGCTGTCCACGCGCTGGAACGGCTCGCCGCCGACGGTCACCGGTATCGGCTGGTTTGCATTGGCTGCCTTCGCGGCCGTCGCCCGGACACAGTCACTGACGGCCTGTGCGCTTTGGCTCGCGCCAAGGCGCAGCCGCGCGTCGAGCAGATGGTTGGATTCGGGCAGCGTCAGCGATAGCAATGCCTGGCCCGCCTGGTCGGCGGGCGCGTCGGGATTCCATCGCTGGGCGAGCAGATAGTCGCTGGAGAAACCTCGACTGGCGGTGAGGTCGGCCGGATAGCGCAGGGTCACGCCATAGGCCGCGTTCGCGTACGACGCGTCATTCGACGGCGTCGTCTCGACAGGCCGCTGCGCTGGCATACAGCCGGCGGCAGCGGCCGTGAGCGCTACGAACAAGACGGCGGCTGACCGATCAGGAATAGCGTTCATGGACACTCCTCCGGCGCGCCACTAGCGCGTGGCGACAATGAACAGCCGTGGAAACGGCAGCAGCAGGCTGCCGTCCGGGAACGGCGTATAGGTTGACTCGAGCGCACTGCGATAGCGGGCCAGGAAAAGCTCGGCTTGCCGTGCGTCGAGCCGGTCCAAAAACGGCCGCAGGGCGCTGCCCTTGAACCATTCCACGATACCGTCCAGTCCGTCGGCCAGTGGATGGTGATAAACCGTGAGCCAGATATCGAGCCGCGTGGTCAGCGGGCGCAGTGTGCGGTAATACCAGGCGGCGTCATGCTGCGGCGCGCGTGTGTCGGCGGCACCGGCGAGCGCCTCGGCCCACGGGGCTTGTGCAGCGAGCTCGCGCATCAGGCGATGGGTCGGCGCGTCGAGATTGTGCGGCATCTGTACGGCGAGTTGGCCGCCGGGCGCGAGACTGTCGATCAAGCGCGGCAGCAGGACGGCATGGTCCGGCACCCAGTGCAGCGCTGCGTTGGACAGGATCAGATCGAAGGGGCCGGTATCGGCCCAGGTTGCGATATCGCCGAGCTCGAAGGCGACGTCCGGCAGGCGCCGGCGGGCCGCGGCGATCATGTCGGGCGAGCTGTCGATGGCGGTCACGCTCGCTTGTGGAAAACGGCCCTGCAGCAGTTCGGTGGAGTTGCCGGGTCCGCAGCCCAGATCGGCGACGCGCGTCACGTCGCGCTCGGCTACACGTGCCAGCAGATCGCCGATCGGACGGTTGCGTTCGTCTTCGAAACGGCGGTATTGCGCAGCCGACCAGCTCATCGGGTTCTCCGGCGGGTGGGCCGACAGTATAGGACGCAGCGCAAGCGAATGCGGCGCGCGAGGTGTCGTGTTTTTCTGTCGTAATCGCGCCTCGAATACGCACAGCATATCGCCGGCCGGCCGCGAGGCCGCTGGATGACTGATATGTCGGTGACAGGCCCGCTAACTGCCCGGGTTGGAGGCAAGCCGTGCCGGGCGCGTTTTTGTTCGCGGCCGAATCGGTCTAGTGATGAACCGCGCGCGGCATGTCCTTGGCAGCGGCGACCCATTTCTCGACCTGGCCTAGACCGGGCAGCCCGCGTACCAGCTTCTTGGCCTCGTTCACCTCGACCATCTTGGCGTGCAGATTTTCGGGTTTGCGCTGGGCCAACTCGGGCACCGAATCGACGCCCGAGGCCTCGAGCAGGTCGGCATATTCCTCGCCGATGCCCTTCACTCGCGCGAGGTCGGCACGATTGGTCCACTTGAGAATCAGCTTGGGGCTGATGCCGCTATCAGCGGCAAGCTTCTTTCGCCCGGCCGCCTTGCCGCACATATCCAGCAACTGCGCCTGGTTCTTGCAACCACAGGCCGCTAGCTTTTCGACGGATGCTGCGCCGATACCTTCGATTTCGCTGAGTTTCGCCATTGTGCTGTCCTTTCGTTGTTCTTGTGTCCCCGACCACTGCAATGCGATAGCGATCGCATGGCATCAATGCCGAAGGTTATCTGAGCTTCAAGACGCTTGTATGTCAAGCACTGCTGTATCTTTTGTCCGTCCGTGCTACGCCCGATCGGCGTGGCGGCGACAGCATGCGAGCCCTTGGCGCATCAGCCTTTGCTCCAGATCCGATGGTGCGACGCGGCCGGCTTGAGGACAGAAAGCTCCGCTGAAGCCGTGTTCGGCCCGATACCTGCGCATGAACGCAAAAGGCGCGTCGCCGCGACTGCGATGCTGCTCAGGCGACGCGCGTGCCCGGCAAGACGCCCGCCGTGTCGGTGGGCGTGATACCAGGCGCGGGCTCAGTCGCCGCTGTAGTCGTCGGGCTCGGCCTGCTCGAATGCTTCGACAAAACGGCTCGACGAAATCAGCGCGAGTGTACGTCGCAGCTCTTGTGCCTGCGTGGCCCCGAAGACCGATTCAAAACGCTGTTGCGCATCTTCCCAGAGCGCAATCGATTGCTCGAGCTTGGCTTCGCCGCGCGCTGTAAGCGACACGCGGCGGGTGCGCTTGTCCTGCGGGTCCGGCGTGATCGTGAGATAGCCATCGCGCTCAAGCGGTTTGATGTTGTGTGCCAGCGCCGAGCGATCCAGCACCAGGGCACGGGCGAGTTCACCCATCGTTGGGGCATCGAGGCGAGAGATCTGGGCCAGCATCGACCGCTGCGTCGAGCGCAGACCGCAGGGTGCGATCACGGCGTCATAGAGCTGGGACACGCGGCGCGAGGCCCGGCGCAGGGCGTGGCCGTTGCAAGGGCTCGGCGCGGGCTGAGCGTCCTCGCTTGCCGACCGCGACGACGCGTCCGGTACGCGCTCTGCGTTTTTTCCTGTCGGCGAGCTCATCAGATCGTTCTCCTGGACGGGCGGTCTCTTGTTGACAAAATATGCATATACAACTAGATACTGCAATATTGGCATATGCATATAAGGCAGTGGAGTGCGCATTCTTGTCGTGGGCGCCGGTTCGACCGGCGGTTATTTCGGCGGCCGGCTACTGCAGGCCGGCCGTGATGTCACCTTCCTCGTGCGGCCCGGCCGCGCGCAACAGCTGCGCGCTCGCGGTCTGGAGATCGTGAGCCCGCATGGCGACATTACCCTCACGCCGCAGCTTCTGTGCGCCGGGGACATCCGCGGCCCGTATGACGTGATTCTGTTGACGGTAAAGGCGTATTCGCTCGCCCAGGCGCTCGAAGACGTCGCTCCGGCGGTCGGCCCGGACACCGTGATCCTGCCGGTGCTTAACGGCATGAAACATATGGGCGTGCTTCGAGCGCGTTTTGGTGGCGACAAACTCGTGGGCTGCGTGTGCATGGTCGCCGCATCCGTCGACGCCCAGGGTCGGGTTATCCAGGACGGCGAACTCCAGCGGCTGAGCTATGGTGAGTTATCCGGCCGACCCTCGGTGCGTATCGCGCGCCTCGATGGCGTCATGCGCGATGCCGGTTTTGACGCGCGCCTGTCATCGACCATCGAACGCGACATGTGGGAGAAATGGGTTCTGCTGGCGACTCTGGGCGGCGTCAACAGTCTTATGCGGGCGACCGTCGGCGAGGTCGTGGCCGCGCCCGGCGGCCTCGATTTCATTCACGCGTTTCTCGACGAAGTGGTGAGCGTGGTGCGCGTGGTCGGCATCCCGCCCGGCGAAGCGTTTCTGGCGACCACGACACGCTTGCTGACCGAGAGGGGCTCGAACAGAACGTCTTCCATGTACCGCGATCTGTGCGCGGGCGATCCGGTCGAGGCGGAGCATATTCTGGGTGATCTCGTCGCCAGGGCGGCCGCCGCGGGCCTGACCGTGCCGCGATTGTCGGCCGCGTTCATGCAGCTGGCGATCTACGAGCGCCGACGTCGGGCCGAGGACAGCACAAACACGGCCGACAGCTGATCCACGACGAGCGGCCGGCTCTGGCCGCGGGCTTTGCGGGCTGTGTTCCTGCCGTTGGGCGGACAACCGGGCACCCGACCCGTTAGGCTGACGCCTGTGAGGATCGTCAACGGAGCACTGTCTTGGAACGGGAAATCGATTGCTGGCTGACCGACATGGACGGCGTGCTTGTGCACGAGCACAAGGCCGTGCCCGGCGCGGCCGAACTGCTGGATCAGTGGCGTGCGCAGGGCAAGCGCTTTCTGGTGCTGACCAACAACTCCATCTATACCCCGCGCGATCTGAGCGCGCGCCTGGCGCGCAGCGGCATTGATGTGCCCGAAGATCAGCTGTGGACGTCGGCGCTGGCGACCGCGACTTTTCTCAAGGATCAGGCGCCCGGCGGCTCCGCGTTCGTGATCGGCGAGGCCGGCATCACCACCGCCATGCACGAGGCCGGCTTCGTGATGACCGACACGTCCCCGGATTTCGTCATTCTGGGGGAGACGCGCTCCTATTCCTTCGAGGCGATCACGCGGGCGATTCGCCTGATCGACGCCGGCGCGCGCTTCATCGTCACCAACCCGGACGTCACCGGCCCGAGCCCGGAAGGGCCGCTACCCGCCACCGGCGCGGTGGCGGCGCTCATCACCAGCGCCACCAAGCGCGAGCCCTATGTGGTTGGTAAGCCCAATCCGATGATGTTCCGCTCGGCCATGAACAAGCTCGGCGCGCACTCCGAGCGCACCGGCATGATCGGCGATCGCATGGACACCGACGTGGTCGCCGGCATCGAGGCCGGCCTGCACACGATCCTCGTGCTCAGCGGCATCGCGACGCGCGCGGATATCGAGCGCTTTCCGTTTCGTCCGCGCGAAGTGCTGGACTCGGTCGCCGATCTGCTCGACTGACGGCATGAACCGCCAAGCGCTGGCAGCCCCGGAGTCATAGGACCTAGCGGGTCGGGTCTGCGACAAGCTAACGTTCCGGCTCGTAGCCGAGATTCGGCCCGATCCAGCGTTCGGCGGTAGCCACGTCCCAGCCCTTGCGCTTGGCGTAGTCCTCGACCTGATCGCGGGCGACGCGGCCGAGCACGAAGTAGCGCGATTCGGGATGGCTGAAATACCAGCCCGACACGGCCGCGCCCGGCCACATCGCCTTGGAGTCGGTCAGCTCGATGCCGGTGTTTTGTTCCACGTGGAGCAATTCCCAGATCGTGTCCTTGCCAGTGTGCTCCGGGCAGGCCGGATAGCCGGGCGCCGGCCGGATACCGGTGTATTTCTCGCCGATGAGCGCGGCGTTATCGAGTGATTCGTCCGGGCTGTGGCCCCAGAGCTCGGTGCGTACATGCTTGTGCAGCCATTCGGCGAAGGCTTCGGCCAGCCGGTCGGCGAGTGCTTCCACCAGGATGGCGTTGTAGTCGTCGTGCTCGGCCTTGAACGCCTCGACGCGCTCCTTGGCGCCGATGCCGGCGGTTACCGCAAAGGCGCCGACCCAGTCCTGTTTGTCGGCATCCGCCGGTGCGACGAAGTCGGCCAGGCTGCGGTTGGGCACGCCCTTGCGGTGTTCGCTCTGCTGGCGAAGATTGTGGATAACGTTGACCGTCTCGCTGCGATCGTCGCTCAACACGTGGATATCGTCGCCCACGGTTTGCGCCGGGAACAGGCCGGCCACCGCGTTCGCGGTCAGCCATTTGTCGTCGACGATCCGCTTGAGCATGGCCTGGGCGTCGTTGAACAGCTTCTTCGCCTCGGGCCCCTTGATCGGATCGTTGAGGATGTCCGGATAGCGGCCGCGCATTTCCCAGGATTGGAAGAAAGGCGTCCAGTCGATTAACGGAATCAGTTCCTCGATCGGGAAATCATTGAGGACATAGAGCGCGGATTCGGTGCCGTCGCCTTCGGGCGCATACGGCGGCGCCTGACGCTCGGCGTATGTCGTGGTCTGCGGCAGCGCCGGGCGCGGCGGCTGGTAGCTGGCCCAGTCGAGCTCGACACGGTTCGCGCGGGCATCCTCCAGGGTCAGGAATTTTTCCTTGCGCTTGGAGGCATGGCGTTCGCGTACCTGGGCGTATTCTTCCTTGAGCTCGGCGGTGAGCTTTTCGCGGCTGTCCTTGCCGGTCATGCGTGCGGCCACCGGCACCGAGCGGCTGGCGTCCTTGACCCACATCACCGCACCGTCATACACGGGGTCGATCTTGACCGCGGTATGCGCCCGCGAGGTGGTCGCGCCACCGATCAGCAGCGGCGTGGTCATCCCGCGGCGCTGCATTTCGGCAGCGACGTTGACCATTTCATCGAGCGACGGCGTGATCAGCCCGGACAGGCCGATCACGTCGGCGTTTTCCTGCTCCGCGGTGTCGAGGATCTTCTGTAGCGGCACCATCACGCCGAGATCGATGACCTCGAAGTTGTTGCACTGGAGCACCACGCCGACGATGTTCTTGCCGATGTCGTGCACGTCACCCTTGACCGTGGCCATGATGATCTTGCCGTTGGACTGGCCCTTGTCGGCGTCTTCCTTCTCTTCCTCGATGTAGGGCAGCAGATGGGCCACGGCCTTCTTCATCACGCGCGCGGACTTGACCACCTGCGGCAGGAACATCTTGCCGGCGCCGAACAGATCGCCCACCACGTTCATGCCGTCCATGAGCGGGCCTTCGATGACATGCAGCGGCTTGTCGGCCGCCAGGCGCGCTTCTTCGGTGTCCTCGACGGCGTAGGTGTCGATGCCCTTGACCAGCGCGTGCTCGAGGCGCTTGTTGACCTCGAATTCGCGCCAGGCGAGATCCTGCTTGTTCTCTTTCGCCTTGCCGTCGCCGCGATACTGCTCGGCCAGATCCAGCAGGCGCTCGGTGGCATCTGCGCGCCGGTTCAGCACGACGTCTTCGCAGGCCTCGCGCAGCTGTTCGGGAATATCGTCGTAGATCTCGAGCTGGCCGGCGTTGACGATCGCCATGTCCAGCCCGGCAGGAATGGCGTGGTAGAGAAACACCGAGTGCATCGCCCGGCGTACGCCTTCGTTACCGCGGAAGGAGAAGGACACGTTCGACAGCCCGCCGGAAAAATGCGCGTGCGGGCAGACTTCCTTCACGCGCCTGATCGCGTTGATGAAGTCCACGCCGTAGTTGTTGTGTTCCTCGATGCCGGTGGCGATGGCGAAGATATTGAGATCGAAGATGATGTCTTCGGGCGGGAAGTCGAGCTTTTCGATCAACAGCTTGTAGGCGCGCTCGGCGATCTCGACCTTGCGATCCTCGGTATCGGCCTGGCCGTCTTCGTCGAAGGCCATGACCACCACGGCCGCGCCGTAGTCCAGACAGGCCTGGGCCTGTTCCAGGAACTTCTCGACGCCTTCCTTCATGGAGATGGAGTTCACCATCCCCTTGCCCTGAATACATTGCAGCCCGGCTTCGATGACTTCCCATTTGGAGGAATCCACCATCACCGGCACGCGGGCGATGTCGGGCTCGCCGGCGATCAGGTTGAGGAACTGGCGCATCGCAGCGACCGAGTCGAGCATGCCCTCGTCCATGTTCACGTCGATGATCTGGGCGCCGTTGTCGACCTGGTCGCGGGCCACCGCCAGTGCCTTGTCGTACTGCTCATCCTTGATCAGACGACGGAACTTGGCGCTGCCGGTGACGTTGGTGCGTTCGCCGATGTTGATGAAGTTGGCTGTTGAGGTCATAGGAAAAGTTATCCGCAGATGGACGCAGATTTACGCAGATGAAGAGCGATGCTGTTCATGTGAGCGTACGAGACGGCGATGCTGGAGCCGTGTCTGTCCGAAGTTGAGTATGAGCGCGCGATTGAAACGCGTTGCTCTGAGATAGTTTCAGTACCTGGGCATCGTCGCGAGTGGTCAGATGATTGATTGCTTTGATCTCCACGATGACGCTTTCGAAACAGATGAAGTCAGCGCGATAACGACAGTCGAGAAGCTGCCCCTTGTATTCGATTTCAAGGCCGCGTTCCCGAACAAAAGGAATGTCGCGCTCGCCAAATTCGAATGCCAGCGCCTGCTGATAAACGAGCTCCAGAAATCCGGTTCCCAGCGTTTGATGGACTTCTATCGCAGCGCCGATGATTCGGTAACTCTCCGGGTCTCTTTCATCCATTCTTCAAATCTGTGTCTATCTGCGTTCATCTGCGGATAAATTGCCTGTGTTCAGGCCGACGCGGTAAACGGCTCTAGCCCCGACAGGCGCATGGCGCGCTTGATCTCGGGGCGCTTGCGCGGGGCCTTGCCGGCTACGGCCTCGGCGATCGCGGCGATATGTTCGGGCGTGGAGCCGCAGCAGCCGCCGGCCATGTTGAGCAGGCCCGATTCAGCCCATTCGCCGATATGCTCGGCCATTTCGTCCGGCGTGAGATCGTACTCGCCGAATTCGTTGGGCAGGCCGGCGTTGGGATAGGCGTGCGTATAGCAGGGCGCAATTCGCGATATCTCGGCGACGTATTCACGCAGCAGATCGGGGCCGAGCGCGCAGTTCAGGCCGACCGTGAGCGCTTTGGCATGGGCGATCGAGTTGTAGAACGCCTCGGTGGTCTGGCCGGACAGCGTGCGCCCCGAGGCGTCGGTGATCGTGCCGGAGATCATCAACGGGATATCCACGCCGCGCTCGCGCATGAGCTTGCGCACGGCATAGATGCCCGCCTTGGCGTTGAGCGTGTCGAAGATGGTTTCCAACAAAATGATGTCCACGCCGCCGTCGAGCAGCGCGGCGGCCGAGGCGCCGTAGGCGGCGGCCAGTTCCTCGAAGCTGGTGTTGCGCTTGCCGGGATCGTTGACGTCTGGCGAGATCGAGGCGGTGCGGTTGGTCGGCCCGATCACGCCGGCCACGAAGCGCGGCTTGTCGGCGGTCGCGTATTCCTTGGCCACGTCGCGCGCGACGGCGGCCGCGGCGCGGTTCATCTCGTCGGCCAGATCCTCCATGCCGTAGTCCGCCTGGGCGATGGTGGTCGCGGAGAAGGTGTTGGTGGTGAGGATGTCCGAACCGGCGGCCGCGTACTGAGCGGTGATCTCGCGGATCAAGTCCGGATTGGACAGGGTGAGCAGGTCGTTGTTGCCCTTGAGATCCGAATCCCAGTCGGCGAAGCGCGCGCCGCGGTACTCGGCCTCGTCCGGGTCGTGGTTCTGGATCATCGTGCCCATGGCGCCGTCGAGCACCAGAATACGGTCGCCCAGCGCGGTTATCAGGTCGGTCATCGCGAGTCACCCGGCAAAATCAGCCCACTATTGTATCCGCTTATCCGGATAGGCAGAAAACGGCGATGCGTTATGGCGTCTGGCATCACCGTGTCCAGCGTGTCCCAATACGGTGGCCGGGCGGCTCATGGCCCTTGCGCGGCGCAGTTGACGCAGTGATGTGGCCTATCTACGCTTGCCTTGCCACAGGTGTCCTGCGAGCTGACTTTGATGTCGGGTTGCCGGATTAAACGGGAAGCCGGTGCGTCGAAGTCTCGCGATTTCGGCCAGGCCGGCGCTGCCCCCGCAACGGTAGGCGAGTCGGGATCACGCGTGATGAATCCTCGAGAGGGATTATCGGCGTGGTCTGCGGCGTGACTGCATGGAGTCACTGGATTCGGGAACGAGGGTTTTCGATCCGGGAAGGCGCAGTCACGCGACGCAAGTCACTCGTGAGTCCGGAGACCGGCCTGAGGTAGGGGAGGTCTGGTGTCGCGGCGGGCGATGAACGACGGGTTGGGGGAATCGATGGTGGGCGAGTTGTGTTCACCGCGCGTGCTGTCCGCGTGATCCCGCCGGTTTTTCTTGTCTTCGTTATCCGCGGTCCGGGCTTCGACATCATGTCGGGCGCACGGGTGAGTGCGCTGTTGCTCGAGAAAAACCAATGAAGTTCTTTGTTTTTACCGGTGCGCTGCTATCGAGCGCGTCTTTCGGCCTGCATGCGGCGCCTATCGATGCGGCTTCGCCGCAGGGCCTGGACGGCATCGTGGTCACGGCCACCCGGACGCCGCTGGCGCGCAGCAACACGCTGGCCGCCACCACCGTCATCACCCGCGAGCAGATCGAACGCACCCAGGCGCGTTCGGTCACCGAGCTGCTGGCGCGCGCGCCTGGCATCGATGTTGCCAGCAGCGGCGGACCCGGCAAGCTGACCTCGATCTTCATGCGCGGCACCGAGTCCGATCACGTGCTGGTGCTGGTCGACGGTGTGCGCTACGGCTCCGCGACCAGCGGCATTCCGGCGATCCAGGATCTGCCGGTGGGCCAGATCGAGCGTATCGAGATCGTGCGCGGCCCCAGATCGTCGCTGTACGGATCGGATGCGATCGGCGGCGTCATCCAGATCTTCACCCGTGACGGCTCCAATGTGGCCGGCAGTGGCCCGCAGCCTTATTTCAGCGCCGGGGCGGGCACTTACCACAGCTACGACGGCCAGGCCGGCGTGTCCGGACGCACCGAACGCGGCCACTATAACCTGAGCATTTCCGGCGAGAACACGGACGGCTTCGACTCCTGCAGCGGACGGCCGTTCGGCGCGCCCGGCGGCGGCGCGGGTTGTTTTGCCGACCAGGCCGACGAAGACGGCTATGCACGGGCGGCCGGCTCGTTCAATGGCGGCTATCGCTTCGACAACGGCCTTACGGTAAACGGCCATTACCTGCGTGCGGACGCCGACAACGAATACGACGGCACCACCGCCAACCAGTCCGATATCATCCAGGAAGTCTACGGCGTATCGCTGGCCGGCCGGCTGGCCGACCCGTGGACCACGACGCTGGAGCTGGGACGTAGCCGCGACAGCACCGACGATACGCTTAACGGCACCTTCGCCAGCGATTTCGAGACCGTGCGCGATACGGTGAGCCTGCAGAACGATATCGTGCTCGACGCGCACAACACGGTGGTGCTCGGGCTCGATTACCGCCGCGAGGAAGTCGCCAGTTCGCTCGTGTTCGAGCAGACCAAGCGCGACAACAAGGGCGTGTTCGGCCAGTATCTTGGCGACTACGGCCGTCATCATGTCCAGTTCGCCGCCCGGGGCGACGACAACGAGCAGTTCGGCGAGCACGCCACGGGGTCGGCCACCTACGGCTTCGATCTCAGCGATGTCTATACCGCGACCGCGTCCTTCGGCACCGCCTTCAAGGCGCCGACCTTCAACGAGCTCTATTATCCGAGCTTCCCCGGATTCGCGCCGTCGTCCAACCCGGATCTCGATCCGGAAGAGTCGAAGAGCTACGAACTGGGTCTGCAGGCCACACCCGACTGGGGCCAGTGGTCGCTGCACGCCTATGAAACCCGGGTCGACGATCTGGTGGCCCTGGATGCGGTGTTCACCCCGCAGAACATCAGCGAAACCCGCCTGCGCGGCGTGGAGGGTGATATCGCCACCCAGCTTGGCGCCTGGACGATCAGCGCCAACGCCAACTGGCTGGACGCAGAGAACCGGGCGGACGGCCCCAACCGGGGCAACGACCTGCCGCGCCGGCCGGGCTACAGCGCACAGCTGGACGTGGATCGCGCCCTCGGTGCGTTCAGCGCGGGGGCGAGCCTGTTCGCGGCCGGCTCGCGTTATGACGATCTGGCCAACACCCGCCGGCTGGACAGCTATCAGCTCGTCGACCTGCGCGGCGGCGTCGAGTTCGCGCCCGACTGGCTAGCGCAGGTGCGACTGAGTAACCTGTTCGATGAAGACTACGAAACCGTGGCCTTTTATAATCAGCCCGGTCGCAGCGTATACCTCACGCTGCGCTATCAGCCGTAAGCGAGACACCCCATGCAGTCGTTGACCATCAAACAGCAGAGCCTGATCGCCGCCGCACTCGCGCTGTTCATGATCCTCACGCGCAGCCCCGGCGTGCCGGGCACCGAACTGCTGCACAGCGGTTCCTGGGCGGTGTTCTTCGCCGCCGGCGTGTATCTGACGTCGGCGCTGGCGCTGCCCGCCCTGCTGCTGCTGGCGTTCGTACTCGACGCGATGGCGCTGGGGTGGAGTGGTGTGAGCGCCTATTGCTTCACCCCCGCCTACGGCATGCTCATTCCCGCCTACGGCTGTCTCTGGGCCGCCGGCCGCTGGTATGCCGGTCAGCATCGTTTTGCCATGCGCACGCTACTGCCGCTGGTCGCCAGCGCGTTGATCGCTGCCATAGCCTGTGAAGCGTTCGCCAGTGGCGGCTTCTACTGGCTGTCCGAGCGTTTCGCCCAGCCCAGCCTAGGCGAGTTCATGGCACGCGAAGCCCAGTATTTCCCGGCTTATCTGGCCACTCTCTTGTTCTGGATCGGCGCAGGCGCGCTGATTCATGTCGGCGTGGTGACCGCGCGCAGTGGTGCCGCCTCCGACGCGGCCTCCTCCTGAGCCGGTCGGCGCGGCCGGGGCGCGCAGACACGCGGGTGCCGGCATGAAGAAAGCGCGGGTCTATACCCGGACCGGCGACGAAGGCAGCAGCCAGCTGCTCAGCGTGGGCCGCGTGCCCAAGGATCATCTGCGCCTGACCGTCTACGGCGATGTGGATGAACTCAACAGCGTCATCGGCCTGGCTATGGCGTTTGAGCCGGCCGCATCGCTGGCGCAGCAGCTGGGCGCGATCCAGAACACGCTGTTCGTGCTTGGCTCGCAGATCGCGGTGCCCAGGCCCGATGAGGTCGGCTTTCCAATCCCGAGCCTGGTAGCCGACGACACCGTGCAGCTGGAAGGCTGGATCGATGCCATGGACGCCGAGCTCACGCCGCTCAAGAACTTCATCCTGCCGGGCGGCACCCGCGCGGCCAGCCAGCTGCACGTGGCACGCACCGTCTGCCGGCGCTGCGAGCGACATCTGCAGAGCCTGAATCAGGCCGAAACCGTACCCGCGCCGGCACGAACCTATGTCAATCGCCTGAGCGATTATCTGTTCACCGCCGCCCGCTACGACAACCAGGCCAACGGCGTGGCCGATATCGGCTGGACCTCGCGCGACTGACTACGCGGGTTCGTGAGCCGCGTCGGTGGCCGGGCATTCATGCTTGCGCTCGCTGCGGTCGATGATCGACGCACCCACGAGATCCCCGGTCACGTTGAGCGCCGTGCAGCCCATGCCGACCAGCGCATCGATCGAGGTCAGCAGCGCGACCGTCTCGATCGGCAGCCCGATCTGGGTGAACACGGTCGCGATCATGATGATGCCCGCGCCCGGTACTCCGGCGGTGCCGATGGTGGCGAGCGTGCCGATGACCACGATCTCGATCATCTGCATCAGATCCAGCGGCGTGCCCACCACGTTCGCGGCAAATACCGCGGAAATCGCGATCCGTATCGCGGCCCCGTCCATGTTGACGGTTGCGCCCAGTGGCAGGCTGAAGCCGTAGATGCGCCGGGCCAGCCCCATCCGGCGGGCGGCATCCAGCGTGAGCGGCAGCGTGCCCGAGCTGCTCTGGGTCGCAAAAGCGGTGACGATCGGGGTCCGCGCGTGTCGGAAGAACGCGCCCGGTCGTACGCGAAACAACAGCATGAACAGCATATACAGCCCGGCGTGCACGAACAGGGCGATATAGAGCACGATCACCATGCGCCCCAGCGAGAAGATCGTGTCCGTGCCTTGCTCGCCGACAGTCTTGGCCACGATCGCGAAAATGCCGATCGGCACGTACTGCAGAATGCCGCGCATGATCGTCATGGTGGCCTCGTTGAAGCCTTCCACCATCGTCAATACATGGTCGGCGGCGCTGCGATGCTCGGCGGAGCGGCGCATCAGCAATAGCGCGATCCCGAACACCATCGCAGTGAAGATGATGCCGAGCAGATTGAGCTGGGTGAACGCGGTGAAGATGTTGTCCGGCACGATGGAGAGCAGCACGTTCGCCACGCCCGGGTTGGCGGGGACGTCGAAGCCGCCGGCGCCCTCCAGCGTCATGCCGCTGCCGGGCGCGAACAGCGTGGCGACGGCAATGCCGACGACGATCGCCAGCGCCGAGGTCAGCACGTAATAGCCGAAGATCTTGCGGCCGATGCGCCCCATGCTGCCCAACTCACCCTGATTGATGCCCACGACGAGCGTGCACAACACGATCGGGATGATCAGGAACTTGAGCAGGCGCAGCAGCAGTTCGCCCAGCGGCGCCAGGATCGCCGCCTGATCGCCGAAGACCAGGCCCACGACCACGCCAAGCACGAGCGCGATGGAAATCTTGAGGACCAGCGAGGCGCCGGCGTAGTGCTGCCAGAGTGTCTTCATGGCCGGGCGAAAGGGCTATTCACGATAAGGCCCAGCATAGTCGATTGCACCCTGCCTCCTCTCGCTGACCGTTGGGAGAACAGCTGACGGGCTCGTGGCGCACGGTGTCCTGATTCGGGCACGCGAAGACCGGGCGATCCGCCGATAACGGATCGCCCGAGACGCGCACGGCAAGGTTCAAAGTCCTAGTTACGCTCGTAGGTGCCGATCAGCCGTTCCATGCCCAGCAGGTGCGGCTCGGTCTTTTCGAGCAGGTCGGCCAGGCTCAGGCCGGCGGGCAGATCCAGCGCCTTGTCGAATGCCAGAACCCAGAAATAATAATGATGCACGCCGTGGCCTTCGGGCGGCATGGGGCCGCCGTAGCCCTGCTCGCCGAAATCGTTGCCGCCGACCGTGCCGGTGTCCACGCCCTCGGCGAGTTCGGTGGTCGAGGCCGGCAGGTTGTAGAGCACCCAGTGCACGAAACCGTACATGCCGTTCTGCACCAGCGGGGCGTCCGGGTCGTGGCAGACCACGGCGAAGCTCTGAGTACCTTCGGGCGGGTTGGTCCAGGCCAAGGCCGGCGAGATGTTCTCGCCCTCGGCGCTGTGCTTGGCCGGGATCTTGCCGTGCGCGGAAAAGGCGCTGCTCTCGAGTTTCATCTCGGTGGGGGCGAATGCCATGCTGAATCCTTGGTGGAAATGACCTGTGCAGCGTAACCCGGGGCGGTAGTGTGTGGGCAATACAGCGGCCATTTTTGTACCATTTGTCGACAGTGAACGCCGCCGGTCATCCGGGTCGGCGAAACGCCACAAGATGGATCGTCTCATGCATATTCGCCATGCCACCGACGCGGACTGGCCGGGGCTCTGGGCCATCATCGAGCCGGTCTTCCGGGCCGGCGAGACCTATGCGATCGCCACCGATATCGATGCCGCCGCGGCCCGGCGCTACTGGGTCGGGCAGCCGGCGGCGACATTCGTGGTCGTCGACGGGGATGGCCTGCTGCTGGGCAGTTATTTCATCAAGGCAAATCAGCCGGGCCCGGGTGATCATGTCTGCAACTGCGGCTATATCGTGGCCGAGACAGCGCGCGGGCGCGGTGTGGCCGGCGCGCTGTGCGAGCACAGCCAGGCCGAGGCGGTACGCCGCGGTTTTACGGCCATGCAGTACAACTGCGTCGTGGCCAGCAACGCCGGCGCGATCCGCCTTTGGCAGAAGCTCGGTTTTGCCATCGTCGGCACGCTGCCCGGGGCGTTTCGTCATCCGCGCGAGGGGCATGTCGATGCCCATGTCCTGTACAAGACGCTCGCCGCGCCGCGGCACGAGTAACATGAGCGCGCCTCTCGCTCCGTGGAACGCCGATGCCGGATAACCTGACCAAACTGCTCAGCGACGCCGTCGAAGCGCCGCACCGCCTGCCCTGCGCCGCCGCCATGGCCGCGCATGAGAAGGGCGTGCTGTTCGAGTACGCGGGCGCGTCCGAGCCGAGCGGGATCGATTGCAACTCGATCTTCTGGCTCGCCTCGATGAGCAAGGCGGTCACCGCGACCGCGGCCCTGCAACTGGTCGAGCGCGGCGTGCTCACGCTCGACACTCCGGCCGGCGACTGGGTGCCCGAACTGGCGGCGCCGGTTATTCTCGAAGGCTTCGGCGACAACGGCCCGATCCTGCGCCCCGCGCGGCAGGCGATCACGCTGCGCGATCTGCTCGCCCATACGTCGGGTCACGGCTATGCCTTCGGCAGCGATGCCCTGGGTCGTTACGTGAAACAGGCGGGGCTGCCGCCGCGCAGCAGCGGCACGCGCGCCTCCTACAATCTGCCGCTGCTGTTCGAGCCGGGCAGCGACTGGCACTACGGCATCGGCGTCGACTGGGCGGGCGCGGTGATCGAGGCCGCGAGCGGTCAGCCGCTGGATACCTATCTGGAGGAACACGTCCTCGCGCCGCTGGGCATGGCCGATACCGGCTTCACCCTGGACACGGCACAGGCTGCGCGCCGCGCGCCGATGAGCCGGCGCGACGAGGACGGTCGGCTCGAGCCCATGACCATGCTGGCGCCGACCACGCGCCCGGAGTTTGTTTCCGGCGGGGGCGGCCTGTACGGCACGCCCCGCGATTTTCTGTGTTTTCTGCGCATGCTGGCGGGCGGCGGCGTGTTCGAAGGCCGGCGGATTCTCGCGCCCGAGAGCGTACAGACGATGCAGCAGAATCAGATCGGTAATTATCGTGGCGGCTGGATCACCTCGGCCCAGCCGCGCATCACCCGGGATTTCGATCTGCTGCCGGGCATGGCGCAGAAATGGGGACTGGGTTTTGCCATCAACCCCGAGCGCAGCGCCGAAGGCCGGAGTGCGGCCAGCGTCGGCTGGGCCGGGCTGGCCAACAGCTACTACTGGATCGACCGGGCACGCGCCAGCTGCGGCCTGTTCATGACCCAGATCCTGCCGTTTGCCGATCCCGAGGCGCTGGCGCTTTTCCGCCGTTTCGAAACGACGATCAACACGAGGCTCGACGGGTGCGCTGACTCTTAGCCGCGATCAGGCGATGCGACGGTGCAACGCGCTTACGCAGTGTTCGACGACGACGTCCAGCTCGGCGTCGATGCGGATCGCGATCGCCTCGCGTTCGTCGGGCCGTTCCAGCGTGTCGAACTGGGTACGCAGCATGTCCGGCGAGAAGAAATGCGCGCGTGCCTGCATGCGCTCGAGGATGACTTCGTAGCTGCCGTCCAGGAACAGGAAGATCAGATCCGGGTCGTGCTGGCGCAGCTGGTCGCGGTAGCGCCGTTTGAGCGCCGAGCAGCCAATCAGCAGCGATTCGTCCGCGGTACGCCTGGCGCCGATGAGTTCGGCCAGCGTCTCCAGCCAGCCATGACGGTCGATGTCGGTCAGCGGCGTGCCCTCGGCCATCTTGTCGATATTGGCCTGCGGGTGGTAATGATCGCCGTCGACATAGGCCACGCCCAGCCGCTTGCCGAGGGCCGCGCCCAGCGTCGACTTGCCACAGCCCGATACCCCCATGACGACAATACGGCGCGGCGGTACGAGGCCCTCGTCTGACGATGCTGTGCTCATACCACCGACGTCATGCCGCCGTCGACGAAGATATTCTGGCCGGAGACGAAGTTGGAGGCATCGCTGCACAGATACACGAGTGTGCCGACCAGTTCCTCGAGCTGGCCCCAGCGCTGTGCGGGCGTGCGTTTTCTGATCCAGGCGTCGAATTCCGTGTCCTGCCACAGCGCGGTATTCATGTCGGTCTGGAAATAGCCCGGCGAGATGCAGTTGATCTGCAGACCGTAGCGGGCCAGGTCGGCGGCCATGCCGCGGGTGAGCATGGCCACGCCGCCCTTGCTCGCCGCGTAGGGCGCAATGGTCTCGCGAGCGAGCATCGACTGCACCGAGCCGATGTTCACGATCTTGCCCGAGCCGCGTTCGCTCATCTTCGCGGCCAGCGCGTTGGCCACATAGAACACGCCGGACAGATTGGTGGCGATGAGCGCGTCCCAGTCGGCCGGGTCGAACTCGGCGAACGGCGCGCGCCGTTGCAGACCGGCGTTATTGACCAGGATATCCGGCGTGCCGTGGGCCTCGACCAGCGCGGCCACACCTTCGCGCACCGCCTGCGCATCGGTGATATCGAAGCAGGCGATCTCGATTTCGGCGCCGGTGGCTTCATGCATGGCACGCGCCACGACCGCGAGAGTGTCGGCATTTCGGCCGTGCAGGATCACACGCGCGCCGCGTTCGGCCAGCCCCGTCGCCAGGGCATTGCCCAGCCCGCGCGAGGAGCCGGTGACCAGCGCCAGTTTGCCGGTGATATCGAACAGTGAATCGGCCATGGGGACAATCGGCTCAGAAGAGGATGAACAGGATATAGGTCAACGCGAATGCGACTACCGATTCCAGCGCCTGCTGCACGGTCCAGGTCTTCAGCGTGGTCTTCACATCCATGCCCATGAGCCGGCCGACCAGCCAGAAGCCGGAGTCGTTGACGTGCCCGGCGAACACCGAGCCCGCGGCTGTGGCCAGGGTGATGGCCACGACCTGCATGGGCGCCATGTTGGCCGCGGCCACCGCCGGCGCCATCAGTCCGGCCGCGGTGACCAGCGCGACTGTGGCCGAGCCCTGGGCGAGCCGGATCACGACGGCGACGATATAGGCCGCCACAATCAGCGGCAGGCCGATATCGCCCAGCGAGTCGGCCAGCGCATCGCCGATGCCCGATGCGCGCAGCACGCCACCGAACATGCCACCGGCGCCGGTGATCAGCACCACCGAGCAGATCGGCCCGAGCGAGGAATCCAGGATCTTCTCCAGGGCGCTGCCCTGTTCGCCGCGCCGCCAGCCGAGCACGTAGGAGGCCACCAGCACCGAAATCAGCAGCGCGATCGGCGTATTGCCCACCAGCACCAGCAGCTTGAACCATTCCTGGCCGTCGTCCACCCAGCCCAGCGAGGCCGCGAACAGCAGGCTGGTGTTGGCAAAGATCAGCACCAGCGGCAGCAACAGGATGCCGATGACGGTGGCCACCGTCGGCGGGTTGTGGATCACGTCGTCGTCGCGGCCGCCGAACAGCCCGGCGCCGACCAGGAACGGATGCTTGCGCGCCGCGTAGCGGCCCCATAGATAGCCCGACACGTACCACAGCGGAAACGCCATCACGATGCCGGTGAGCAGCACCAGGCCGGGGTTGGAACCGTACAGTTCGATCGCGGTGACGGGTCCGGGATGCGGCGGCACGAACACATGCATCACCGAGAACGCGGCCGCTGCCGGCAGGCCGTAGAGCAGCACCGGGCCGTCCAGGCGCCGAGCCACCGCGAAGATGATCGGCAGCATCACGACCAGGCCGGCATCGAAGAAGATGGGAAAGCCCATGAACAGCGAGGCCAGCCCCAGTGCGAACGGTGCCCGCGCCTCGCCGAACACCGACACCATCTTCTCGGCGAGCACGCGCGCGCCGCCGGAGTGCTCGACCAGCTTGCCGAGCATGGCGCCAAAGCCCACCAGCAGCGCCACCGAGCCCAGCGTGCTGCCGAAGTTGTCGACCAGCACATCGACGATCGAATCCGACGGAATGCCGGTGGCGAAGGCGGTGGCCAGGCTCACCATCGCCAGCGCCAGAAACGCGTGCACGTTGAAGCGGATCACGAGCACGAGCAGCAGCGCGACCGCCACCACCGCGATGCCGAGCAGCGGCCCGGCCGTCATGGTCTGGGACCAGTTTTCCATGGTTGTGCGCTCCGGTGGCCAGCGGCGGCAAGGCCGACGGCGGAAAATAGTTGCGGCCCGGGCGCGTCGACGCGCCCGCGTAGAACGGCTGCAGGCTGCACAGGCTCCCAGAGGGCCGCGGTCTTGCCCATGCGACGATCGTCGGAGGGCGGCCCGCAAGGAGAATCGTTGGCGGCCGTTGGATTACCACTGATCATGTCCGCGGTCGGCACGAACCGTGCAGGCCCGTCTCCGACGCCGACGATGAATTTGCTAGCATGAAAGCTGTATCACGAATTGATGCAATCGCGACGCGGGCCCGGGATGGCGCCGGCACCGATTGCTGTCATTACGCCCCGGGGGAACGAATGAAGACAATGATGGTGCGCCTGATGGCGTTGATGGCCCTGACGCTGTTGCCGCTGATGGTCCTTGCCCAGACCTATGTCGCCGGCATCGAGCCGTCGTTCCCGCCGTGGGCGTCGGTCAAGCGCGGCGAATACGTGGGCATCGCGCCCGACGCCGTGCGTGCGATCGCCAAGCAGCAGGGCTTCGACGTCAAGTTCAAGTCGATGTCGTTCTCCTCGCTCATTCCGGCACTCAAGGCCGGCAAGATCGATATTCTGGTCACCGGCCTGACGGTCACGCCCGAGCGCGCCAAGCAGATCGATTTCACCGTGCCCTGGTGGGAGACCAAGCTGGATGTGCTGGTGCCCGCGGATTCCGATACCAACATGATCACCGCGCTGTGCTGCGGGTCTAACGTGGGTGTGCAGACCGGCACCACCAACTACGAATGGCTCAAGGACAACGTGGTCGGCCAGGATGTGGATCTGAGCATCCATACCTACGACACCGATACCACCGCCCTGCAGGATCTGCTGATCGGCCGCCTGGACGCGACCTTCCTGGACGACGACACCGCGCGCGCGTTCGTGGGCGACAATCCCGAGCGTATACGTATCGCCGGCCAGATCGCGCCGCATCCGGCCCAGGTCTATGCGCTGGGGATTGCCAAGAACGACGACGACACCCTGCTCAAGACCCTCAACATGGGCGTGGTCGAACTGTACGAGTCCGGCGACTGGGCCAAGATCATCCACAAGTACATGCCGGACGCGGCCGTCGGCAAGGTGCCCACCGAGATGCCGGCGGACGTGCCTTCCTATGAAACACCGATTGCGGGGCTCGGTTCCTGACGGCAGCGGTGGCGGCCCGCGTCAGGCAGGTTCTGTCATCGCACGGCGGAGGGTTCATATGAGCCGTCCGTTTCGTTTGCGGGCGACTGAAGGGGCAGCCGCGGGGAGGCTCCGGTGATTGTCGAGACCCTCTGGCTCAACCTGCCCTATCTGCTGGAAGGCGCGGGCGTGACCGTGCTGCTCGCCGTGGCCCTGCTCGCGATCGGCATCGTGGTGGGTCTGGCGCTCGCACTGGCCCAGGTCTACGG
This sequence comes from Salinisphaera aquimarina, assembly GCF_042643355.1. Classification (NCBI taxonomy): domain Bacteria; kingdom Pseudomonadati; phylum Pseudomonadota; class Gammaproteobacteria; order Salinisphaerales; family Salinisphaeraceae; genus Salinisphaera; species Salinisphaera aquimarina. The sequence goes on along the minus strand of NZ_JBHRSS010000003.1, from coordinate 886,962 downwards.
CCGGCTCGGCCTGCCGCTGCTGGCCACACTCGTCGAACGCCTGTTTCGCGGCATTCCGGCGATCGTGCTGCTGTTCCTGTTCTACTACGGCATCTCCATCTTCTACGACATCGGCGCCTTTCCTGCCGCGGCGCTGGCGCTGGGGCTGCGGTCGGCGGCCTACCAGTCACAGATCTTTCGCGGCGCGATCCTGTCGATCCCCTCCGGGCAGATGGCTGCCGCACGAGCGATCGGCATGAGCGGGGCGATGGCGGTGGCCAGCATCATTCTGCCGCAGGCGTTTCGACAGGCGATCGGGCCCTGGGGCAACGAAGCCCTGTCCGAGCTCAAGGACACCTCGCTGGCCTACACCATCGGCGTGGTCGAGCTCATGCGCCAGGCCTCGTATCTGGTGTCCGACAACTACGGCCATACGCTGGCTTTCTACGGCGCGGCCGCCTTCGTCTATCTGCTTCTGAGCCTGGCCGCCACGCTCGCGCTCACCCAGCTCGACCGGCGTCTGGCCGTGCCGGGCTTCGATACCCGCTAGCCATGCCCAACCTGCCTCTGATGCGCGTCGAGCGCCTGTGCAAACGCTACGGCGACAAGACCGTGCTGCACGACGTGTCGTTCACCCTCGGCCAGGGCGAGGTCAAGGGCGTGATCGGTCCGTCCGGCGCCGGCAAGAGCACGCTCGCCCGTTGTCTAAACGGGCTGGAAGCCATCGACGGTGGCGAAATCTGGCTCGACGATATCCGTTTCGGCGACCGCCACACGAAGCTCGACGCGCTGCGCGCGCGGATCGGTTTCGTGTTCCAGGACTTCAACCTGTTCACCCATCTGACCGTGGCCCGCAACGTCACCATCGGCCTGACCAAGGTCAAGAAGATGGCGCGCGCGGAGGCCGAGGCGATCGTCCGTCGTGAACTGGCCCGCGTGGGACTGGAAGACAAGCTCGACGCCTATCCGGCCGAACTGTCCGGCGGCCAGCAGCAGCGCGCTTCCATCGCCCGCGCGCTGGCCATGGAACCGGAACTGATGATCTTCGACGAACCCACCTCCGCGCTCGATCCGGAATCGGTCGGCGGCGTGCTGCGGGTGATGCGCGAGCTGGTGCGCGAAGGCATGACCATGGTGGTCGTCTCCCACGAAATGGCCTTCATCGAAGCGGTGGCCGACGACGTGCTGTTCATGGTCGACGGCGGAATTCACGAGGAAGGCCCGGCCGAACAGATATTCCAGCATCCGCAGGGCGAGCGCACCCGCGAATTCATCCAGGGCCTGTCGCACGCCGAGCCAGACAACGTCCGCGACGCGCGATGAACGCGTTTTTCGTCTTCGCCTGGGAGAACCTGCCGGCCCTGCTCGACGGGCTGCAGTACACGGTGATCATCTGGATCGTGGCGGTGGCCTTCGGCTTCGTCCTCGGCCTGCTGCTCGCGGTCGGCCGTGTCTATGGCAACACCCCGCTGCGGTGGCTGGCCATCGGCTATATCGAACTGATCCGCGGCACGCCGCTGCTCGCCCAGATGTTCATCGTCTATTTCGGCCTGCCCGAAGTCGGGCTCGTGCTGTCGCCGCTGGTCGCGGCCATGGTTGCCATCGGCCTGAACACCGCCGCCTACCAGGCCGAGTATTTCCGCGGCGGTATCCGCGCCATTCGCAGCGGCCAGATGGCCGCCGCCCGCGCCATCGGCATGACCCGCGGCCAGGCCATCCGCAGCATCATACTGCCCCAGGCCCTGCGCATCGCCCTGCCGCAATGGTCCAACGAAGTGATCCTGGAGTTGAAGTACACCTCGGTGGCATTTGCCATCAGCGTGCCCGAACTCATGGGTCAGGCGAAGATGATCGGGGCGAATACATTTCTGTATTTCCAGATTTTCGTGGTCGCGGCGCTGATCTATCTGGTGCTGGTGACGCTGGTCACGGCCGTGCTCGATCAGGTCGAGAAGCGTTATGCGTTACGGCACTGACGGCCGGGTTGTAGACATTGCGCTACAGCGCACGGAACCATTTCCGCGGCGCTGCCAATCGTTGCGGGAACCTGCAAAGACACGGGTGTCGAGCGGATCGGCCGAGGCCCGCGACCGGATTAAACCAATAGCCAGAGTCGGTTACGATCAATACGAATTGTGCCCGGGCTGCTTGTTCGACCATACTCGACTGGCCCGTGATCTTTGGACAATCCAGCCCCGGGAGACCTGATGCAATCTGCAATTATCGTCGGCTACCTGATTATCATGGTTGTGCTCGGTCTTTATTTTGCGAAGTCGCGGGTCCGGGACAGCGCCGATTTCATGGTTGCGGGACGCAGCCTCTCCTACGGGGTCCTCATCGGCACGCTCGTCGCAACGTTCATCGGCTCCGGGTCCATCATCGGGGGCGCGAGTTTCGTCTATCAGCATGGTCCGCTGGCGGCCATCTTCTTCTTCGCCGGTACCCCGATCGGCATTCTCATCCTGTATTTCTTTCTCGCCCACCGCATCCGGGCGGCGGCGATCTACACGATCCCCGAGATCATCGAGAAGCGCTACGGCCGGTTCGCCCGCGGCATGGCGGCCCTGATCATCCTGCTGGCCTATGTTGGCATCGTGTCGTACCAGTTCATCGGCGGCGGCTATGCGCTTAACGTCACGCTCGGTCTGCCGGTCTGGGAGGGCGCGCTGATCAGCGCGGTGGTGATGATCTTCCTGGCCATGATCGGCGGCCTCGTCTCCGTGGCCTATACCGACTTCATCAGCTCGATCATCATCTTCCTGAGCCTGCTGATCGCGCTTCCGATCGCATTGATGAACGTCGGCGGGCTGTCGGATATGTTCGCCGCGCTCCCGGCCGCGAAACAGAGCTGGACCGGTGGTCTGACCACGGTGCAGTTGCTGGGGTATTTCCTGCCCCTGTTCCTGCTGCTGCTCGGCGATCAGAATATCTACCAGCGGTTCTCGGCGGCACGCGACGCCACCACCGCCCGTCGCTCGGCCGCCGGTTTCTTCATCGGCGCGATACTCATCAACGCACTGATCATTCTGCTGGTCGCTACGACAATAGTGGCCTTTCCCGACATCAAGCCCGATACCGCGGTGCTGGTGCTGGGCGCCCGCGGTGTGCCCGACCTGCTGGGCGGCTTCATCCTGGCGGCGACGGTCGGTCTGATCATCACGACCGGCAATTCCTACCTGCTCTCTTCGGCCGGCAATCTGGTGCACGACCTCTATGTGAACGTCTTCGGGCGCCGTATCGCCGAGTCGCGTCGCCTGCTGGTGGATCGGGGCACGGTCGTGGCCCTGGGCGTTTTCGCCTATTGCCTGGGCACGTTCTTTCCCTCGGTACTGGCGATCCAGATGTATTCCTACACGATGTACGGCGCGGCCATCACGCCGGCATTGATTGCGGCGCTGGTCTGGCGGGGCGCGACCGTGCCCGGCGGGGTGGCGTCGATCCTCGTGGGCGGTGCCGCGACCCTGATCTGGGAGATCGCGCTCGGCAAGCCGCTGGAGTTGAACAGCGTACTGATTTCGCTGCCGCTGTCGGTCTTGACCCTGATCGTCGTGAGCCTGCTGACCCAGCAGCGCTGCACCCCCTTGATCGGCGAGCAAACGGAGTAAGGAAGTTCATGCTGATTATCGACAATTGTCATATATTCGACGGGCTTAACGATGGTCTGCGGGCCGACTCGCAGGTCGTTGTGGAAGACGGCCGGATCAAGGATATCGGCGCGGCCGGCGACAAGACGGCAGGGGCCGAGGTGATCGATGCCCGTGGTCGGACGCTGATGCCGGGCCTGATCGATGCCCATGTGCATGCCTATGCGGCCACGGCGAACCTCGCCCTCGTGGACACGATGGCGCCGTCCTATCTCAGCCAGTTTGCCCGTGCCTCGCTCGAATCGATGCTGCAACGCGGTTTTACCAGCGTGCGCGACGCCGCCGGTGCCGACTATGGCCTGGGCCTGGCGACCGAACAGGGCTATATCCGCGGCCCGCGCCTGTTCTATTCCGGCAAGGCATTGAGCCAGACCGGCGGCCACGGCGATTCCCGGGGGCTCGAGAGCGGTGGCTGTGTATGTGGCTGTGGTTCCTCGCGGGTGGTGCTTTCGCACGTGGTCGATGGCGTGACCGAAATCCGCAAGGCGGCGCGGGAGGAACTGCGTCGGGGCGCGACCCAGATCAAGATCATGGCCTCGGGTGGGGTCTCCTCGCCCTCCGACCCGATCTGGAATCTGCAGTTCTCGGAAGAAGAGATCCGCGCCGCGGTCTGGGAGGCCCACGCCTGGGGGCGCTACGTGCTGGCCCATGCCTATACGCCCGAGGCGATTCGGCGCTGTCTGGAATACGGCGTGCGCTCGATCGAACACGCGAACCTGATCGATGCCGACACCGCGGCTTTCGCGGCCGCGCAGCAGGCGTTCGTCGTGCCCACGCTGGTCACCTACGAAGCGCTGGAAACCTATGGCCGCGCGCAGGGTTTTCCGGCGGTCAGCCTGGACAAACTCAAGGTCGTACGCGATGCCGGCGTGACGTCACTGGAACACTTGAAATCCGCCGGTGTGCGGATGGGCTTCGGCACCGACCTGCTCGGTGAGATGCAGGTCCATCAACTGCGCGAGTTCAGTATCCGGGCGGAGGTGCTTTCGCCGTTCGAGATCCTGCAGTCGGCGACTTCCATCAACGCCGAGATCCTGCAACAGACCGGTGAACTGGGTGTTATCCAGCCACGGGCGCGGGCCGATATGCTGCTCGTCGACGGCAATCCGCTGGAAGATCTTTCCATCCTCGAGCGACCCGCCGAATGCCTCAAGCTGGTGATGAAGGGCGGTGAGATCTACAAGAACGAATCGGCGGGCAGATAGCCGCTTTCCGCTCGCTCGACAACAGCGGCCGGCTTAGCGCGATTGCTTCGCCGTCAGCGGTGGGAGACGCTCGCTCCGGATGTCTGCGTCGAGCCGCGTGTCCTCATCGGTGGCCACACTGGCGGTCGCTGAGATACCGCTGCCTGGTCGGTGATCTCGACGCGGGGCGGTTGATCGTGCCGCACAGAGTTGGCGGGACACGTCGGGCGGCCCTTGTCAGATCACTTTCCGTCGCAGCCAGGCGGCCAGCGCTTCCCCGGCGATGACCAACACCAGAATGGCGAGCAGGATGGTGGCCACGGTGCGCCAGTCCAGCGTGTCGATCGCACTCTGCAGGATCACGCCGATGCCGCCGGCGCCGACCAGTCCGAGCACCGTCGATTCGCGCAGATTGATGTCCCAGCGCAGTATGCCGACCGCGAAGAAGGTCGGTACCACCTGAGGCACGATGGCATAGACGATGACCTTGGCCCGGGATGCACCGGTGGCCTCGAGTGCTTCCACCGGCCGCCGGTCGATCTCCTCGATCGCCTCGCCCATGAGCTTGCCGAGAAACCCCAGCGAACGGAACATGATGGCGACAATGCCGGCGAGCACGCCGGGGCCGAAGATGGCCACGAACAGCAGCGCCCAGATCAGCGTGTTCACCGAACGGCTCGACACCAGGATGAACCGGCCCAGCCACAGCGTGGCGGCGTTGGGGGTGGTGTTCTGTGCCGAGATATAGGCCACCGGCAACGACAGGAACACGGCGAAGAACGTGGCGATGGTGGCGATGTTGAGCGTCTCGATCAGCACCCGGATGATGGTGCGAAGATTCGAGACGTCGGGCGGGACCATGCGCGAAAACAGATCGGCGATCTGATTCGGGGCATCCCATACCCAGGGCCAGACGATATTGATGGTGCCCACCGACCAGCTCACCGCCACGGCGACGACCAGCAGGCCGACCAGGCGCCACCAGCGCTGGCTCGAGCTGTAGCGCCGCCAGGCGCGATCGGCGACCGAGTCGTTCACCAGATCATCTTCCGCATGCGGCCGCTGACGGCTTCGCTGATCAGGATCGCGCCGATGATCACCAGCGTGATCGCCAGGGCGAAGTCATAGTCGTAGCGGCCGAAGGCGTTCATCAGCGTTGATCCGATACCGCCCGCGCCGACGATGCCCACCACCGCCGAGGCGCGCAGGTTGCTGTCCAGCTGATACATGGTCAGACCGATCTGGCGCGGCATGATCTGCGGCAGCACGGCGTATTGCAGCACCGTGATATAGCGGGCACCGCTGCTGCGCAGGGCCTCGACCTGACCCCAGTCGATCTCCTCGATGCGTTCGGCGAGCATCTTGGCGACGAAGCCGATCGAATAGAGGGTCAGGGTGAGAATGCCGGCCACCGGCCCGAAGCCGACCGCCTTGACGAACAGGATCGCGACGATTACCGGGTGAAAGCTGCGGGCGATGACGATCAACGCCCGGCCCAGCGCGTAGATCGGTTTGATGGCGATGTTGCGGGCGGCCATGAACGCGATCGGGATGCTCAAACCGACCCCCAGCAACGTGGCCAGCACCGCGATCTTGAGGCTCTCCAGAAAGCCGTCCATGAGCAACTCATAGCGCGCAAAACTGGGTGGAAAGGCGCCGCCGAAGATGCGGCCGGCGCGTTCCATGCCCTGGGCGACGCGCGCCCAGTCGAACGGCAGGGTGGAACAGGCCCACACGGCGTAGCACAGCGCCCCCAGCATCAGTGTCCAGCGCAGCCACGGATTGGCAATGAACGGCGTCTTGCGCCAGCGGCGTGGTGTGCCCGCGGCCTCGCTCATGTCGTTACCGCTGCGCGGGCCCGTGGCTCATGGTCGCCGGTATCTTCCTTGTTTTCGGCGGTGCCGCTGTAGACCGCGTCCATCGCCGCCTGGTCGAGATCGGCCGGGGCCCCGTCGAAGATCAGACGGCCGAAGCGCATGCCCACAATGCGCTCGGTGAATTCGCGGGCCTCGCCGACGTTGTGGATATTGATCAACACCGGCAGCTGGAACTCGGCCGCGAGCTTCTGCAGCAGCTCCATGATCTGGCGCGAGGTCACCGGATCCAGCGACGCCGTGGGTTCGTCGGCCAGCAGTATTTCCGGGTCCTGCATCAGGGCGCGTACCACGCCCACGCGCTGGCGCTCGCCGCCGGAGAGCTCATCCGCGCGCTTGTTGGCGTACTGCGCGATGCCGACCCGCTCCATCAGGTGAAAGGCGCGCTCGATGTCCTCCTGCGGGTAGCGCCGCAGTGCCGCCCGCCAATAGGGGATATAGCCGAGCCGGCCGCATTGCACGTTTTCCATCACCGACAGCCGGTCGACCAGATTGAACCCCTGGAAGATCATGCCGATACGACGACGCGTATGCCGCAGCGCCGGCTTTCTGAGCGTGGTGATCTCGACGCCGTTGAGCTCGATACTGCCGGCGGTCGGCTCGACGAGCCGGTTGATACAGCGCAGCAGCGTGCTCTTGCCGGCGCCGGAGGCCCCGATGATGGAGGTCACCGATTCGCCGGGCACCTCCAGCGCCAGATCCTTGAGGACCGGCGGGTTGTTGCCATAGCGCTTTACCAGATGTGATATCCGCAGCATGCGTTCGACTCCGTGATCCGACCCGGGCCTGTCGGCCCGGGGGACAGCCTCAGCTCTTGTCCAGATCCTGCGGCGTATAGGACACGCCGTTGGCTTCCTGGATATCGCGGATGATCTGCCAGTCCTTCTTGTAGGTGATCGGTACGAACTGGGTCACACCGCTGAATTCCTCGCCCAGCGCGGTGCCCTTGAAATCGAAGCTGAGGAAGGCCTCGCGGATCTTCTTGACGAGTTCCGGCTTCAGGTTGTGCGCATAGGTGTAGGACGTGGTCGGAAAACGGCTGGACTCAAAGATGATCTTGACGTCTTCCGGGTCGTAGAGGTCGCGCTCGGCCATGCGGTCGACGACCTCGGAGGCCACCGGTGCGGCGTCGTAATCGCCCGCGACCACGCCCAGCATGGACTGGTCATGGGAGCCGGAATACACCACCTCGTAATCCTTGCCGGGCACGATGCCCTGCTTGGGGAACAGGGCCCGGGGTGCCTGATTGCCGGAGTTGGACGTCGGCGAGGTATGCGCGACCCGCTTGCCCTTGAGGTCCTTGAGCGTATCGATGCCGCTGTCCTTGCGGGTATAGACCTGCAGGGTATAGCCGAATTCGCCCTCGTCGGTGCCCATGATGGCGAAGGGCACGGCGCCGGCCAGATTGACCGCGAAGGGAGTCGGACCCGTGGAAAAGCCGGCGATATGAATACGGTTGCTGCGCATCGCCTCGATTTCCGCGGCGTTGGACTGCACGGCGAAGAAACGCACGTCCTTGCCGGTGACCTTGGACAGATGCTCGATGAACGGTTCCCAGATATCCGCATAGATGGCCGGATCCTCGACCGGCGTATAGGCGAATACCAGCGTGTCGGGGTCCTGCAGTTCACCGGGATTGCTCGGCGCGTCGGCCACCAGGTCGCCGTCCGCGTCGCAGTAGATCGAGGCGAGATCGCCGCGATGTTCGCATGACTTCGATTGCTGAGCGTTCGCGGCGCTTGCAAACAGGGCCGCGACGAGGCCGATGCCGAACAGCAGATCGCGGCTGTGGCTGATCAGTGCGTGGATGGGCGGCTTGGTCGATGTCATGGCGTGGCTCCCCTGCGGCTTGCAAGCGTTTCTTGTAATCGAAGTCATCTTGAGCGTAGGCAATTCAGTTGGTCTTTACAATAAAGATAGGCGACAATGTGGGAAAAGCCACGGAATTTGTGGCTATTTCAACATTATCCATTGGTCGCATGACGCGGTCGTAGATCGTCGGTCGAACGAGGGAGAAGAGCATGGCCCACCGTCTGCGAAAGGATGAGCGGCGCGCACAGATCCTGGATGCCCTGCGCTATACGCCGCATCTGCGCATCACGTCGCTCGCCGAGCGTTTTGCGGTGACCACGGAAACGGTGCGCCGTGATATCGACGCGCTCAGCGAAACCGGGTTGGTGGACCGTGCGCATGGCGGTGCGGTGGCCCGCCCGATGGCGTTTCAGCCCTCGATCAGCGAGCGCGAACAAGCGACCGTTGAAGAGCGTCGACGCATCGCGGCCACGGCGGCGCAGCTGGTATCCGCGGGGCAGGTGGTGATGATCGACGCGGGCTCGACCACGAGCCAGCTGGCATGGCACCTGAACGCGGTCGGCGAGCGGCTGCGCGTGATCACCAACAGCTATCCCGTGGCCTCGGCGCTGGCGAGTGCAAACCTGCGGGCCATCGTATGCCCCGGCGACTTCAACGGTCGCGAGGGCGGTGTGTTCGGTCAGGATACCAGCGATTTTCTGTCCCGGTTCAACGGCAACATCGCCTTCATCGGCGCCAGCGGCATCGCCGCGGACGGCATTTCCGACGTCAATCGCGAGGCGGCGTGGGTCAAGCGCACGATGCTTGCGCGCTGTGAGCGCGCCTATCTGCTGGTGGACCACAGCAAGTTCGATACGCGGTTGCTGGAAGTGGTGGCGCCCTTGGACGACCTCGACGGCATCGTCACCGACCGTGCCCCGCAGGGCCCGTTGGCCCGGCAACTCGACAAGGTCGGCGTCGCCGTTCATGTTGCCGACGAGTCCCCATCCACGACCGATCCAGCGGCCGCGGCCAGTTTGTCCCGGTCACGCCCCGATCATGGATGAAGCCATCCAGCGCTTGCGGGACGCCGATGCCGATGCCCTGCGTTATGTCGAGGTGGTGCTGACCGACGTCGACGACACCTTGACCCGCCATGGACGCGTCGCTGCGGCCACGCTCGCGGCCATGGAGCGGCTGCGCCACGCCGGCATTGCCCTGGTGCCGGTGACCGGCGGCTGCGCCGGGTGGTGTGACCATATCGTGCGTGCCTGGCCGGTCGCGGCGGTGATCGGCGAGAGCGGCGCCTTTCGTTTTCGCAAGACAGCGAACGGTGGACTCGACCAGCACTTCGTGCGCCCACGCGAGCAACTGCGCGACGAGCAGCATCGCCTGCTGGAACTCGCCGAACGCGCGCTGGCAATGGAACCCCAGGCCCGCCTGGCCGCCGATCAGCCCTACCGCCTGGCCGACGTGGCGATCGATCATGCCCAGGACGTGAATCCGCCGCTGCCCCGCGCAACGGTGACTCGGTTGATGGAATGCATGCGCGCGACGGGCGCGCGCGCGCGGGCGAGTTCGATCCACGTCAACGCCTGGTTCGGCGATCACGACAAGGCCAGCATGGCGGCATGGATGCTCGAGTCCGACTTCGACCTCGACGCCGCCGCACAGAATCGGCGCGTGCTGTTCATCGGCGACGCGCCGAACGACGAATCGCTGTTCGAGCGCTACCCGCTGTCGGTGGGCGTGGCCAACATTGCGGCGCATCTGGAACTGATGCAGGCCCGGCCGCGCTGGCTGTGTCACGCCAGCCATGGCGAAGGGTTCGTGGAAATGGTCGAATGCCTGCTGGCTGCGCGTTGACACGGGTTGCAATGATTGGAATGAGGGCAGAACGAGCATGTCGCGAACGCTGATCATCATCGGTCTGATCGTCGTCGCCGTCGGTCTGTTGTGGCCGTGGCTGGGGCGGCTGCCGCTCGGCCATCTGCCCGGCGATATCGTGATCCAGCGGCCGGGTTTCAGTTTCTATTTTCCGATCACGACGATGGTGCTGGTGAGCGCGGTGGTGTCGTTTCTGTGCTGGCTGTTCGGACGATAGAGGCGCGCGTTTCGCGAACTGTTGCTGACCTTCGGCCGCAACGACCGCGCCTGTGTGCTCGATCGCGGGAATAGAGAATTGAGCGCGGTGAAGTGTCGGGCATCGACGGCCGGCGGGGCACGGGCTGATCAACTGTTCGATCGAAACGGGTGGTATCAATGGCGCGCAGGGTGTCGCCAGGTTCAACCGGAGTCTTGAAAGATCATGGGCAGGTGGGCGGCATATCGCGACTGTATTGATCCGGCCCGGCCGTGTATCCGCCCGCACCGTCCAGGGTCCATGCCGTCCAATAGTTCCACTCGGCGACTCCAGCCGGCAGAACCCCTATCCGGGTCGATTTGAAACGGATACGGGCTTTCGTATTAGTATTGTGTGCAAATAACAACTATCGTGGTGGGCGACCGGCCGACCACGGTGGGATCGACACACTGGACGAGCCGCCGGGCAGGTCGTGTTCGACACGACAGCCGATTACAGTAAAAACGGCTGCAGGTGGCACCGATATACCGTTTCAACCGCGGCCGCTCGTCTGGACAGCCAAGGATGACAAGCCCATGACGCAATCGACCACGCTGACGGTGAACGGCGACAAGCAGACCGTCGACATCGCGCCCGACGCCATGCTGTTGTATGTATTACGCGACAATCTCGGGTTGAAGGGGCCGAAATTCGGCTGCGGGCTGTCGCAGTGCGGTGCCTGCACCGTGCTGCTCGGTGACCGTGCCGTGCGCTCCTGTGTCACCCCGGCCACCGCGGCAGAGGGCCAGCACGTGACCACGCTCGAAGGCCTGGGCACGCCGGACAACCCGGACCCGCTGCAGCAGGCGTTCATCGACGAACAGGCGGCCCAGTGCGGTTACTGCATCAACGGCATGATTATGCAGGCGAAATCGTTTCTCAACGATAACCCCAACCCCAGCCGTGACGACATCAAGCAGGCATTGAACAACAATCTCTGTCGTTGTGGCACCCACATGCGGATAGTGCGCGCGGTCGAACGCGCCGCCAGAATCGGAGACAAGGCATGAAACACGATTCCAGTACCGCTGCCGTGAGCGAGCCCAGCTCGGACGAAACGCTCGGCGATCTGGGCCAAAGCCGTCGTCATTTCCTGAAAGCGTCTGGCGGTCTCGTCCTCGGCTTTTCGCTGATGGGCTCGGGCGTGGCCTGGGCCGCCGAAAGCATTGCCACCGGCAAGACCAACAAGAACGCCGCGGCACAGCTGGACGCGTGGCTGGCCGTGCATCCGGATAACACGGTGACGCTGTTCACCGGCAAGGTCGAAGTCGGCAACGGCAATGAAACGTCGCTCGCGCAGATCGCCGCGGAGGAACTCTATTTCCCGGTCGATCAGCTGATCGTGGTCATGGGCAGCACCGACAAGACCATCGATCAGGGCCCGACCTACGGCAGTCGCACCATTCCCTACGCGGGGCCGCAGATCCGCCATGCGGCCGCCGCAGGTCGCCAGGCGTTGCTGTCGCTGGGCGCGAAGCACTTCAAGCTGCCGGCGCATCAATTGGCCACCCAGAATGGCTCGGTCTCGGTTATCGGCGATCCCGCGAAGAAGATATCGTACGGTGAACTGGTCGACGGGCATCGCTTCGACGTGGAGATCGGTGCCAGCGGCAACAGCTTCGGGCTTGAGATTGCGCCCGACACGACGCTCAAGAATCAGACCCACTATTCGATCGTCGGCAAGTCGGTGCCGCGCAAGGATATCCCGGGCAAGATGTTCGCCCAGTACAGCTATATCCAGGACATCAAGGTCGACGGCATGCTGCACGGGCGCGTCGTGCGCCCGTACGGGGTCGGCGCCAAGCTCGTTGACGTCGACGAAAGCGGGCTCAAGGACATTCCCGGCTTCGTGCAGGTCGTACGCGAAGGCAATTTCCTGGGTGTGGTCGCCAAGACCGAGTGGGCGGCGATCAAGGCGGCCAGCCGGCTCGGCTCCACGCTGCATCCGAAGGGCCGCAAAGCCGGTCAGGCGACATGGTCCGACGCGAACACGCTGCCCGATCAGGACAAGGTCTGGGATACCGTGCGCAAGACCTCCGGCAAGGATGTGTCGGTCGCCTCCAACGGCGCGTATTCGATGGCCGCGAATTACGCGGCCCGGACCATCAAGGCCACTTATCAGACGCCGTTTCAGATGCACGCCTCGATCGGCCCGTCCTGCGCCATCGCGGATGTGAACAGCGAGCGCGCCATCTTCTGGGCCGGCACGCAGATGCCCCACCAGGCACGCCGCGACATGGCCAAGATGCTCGATGTGCCCGAGGACAAGGTGACCGTGCACTGGCACGGTGCGTCCGGCGCCTATGGGCGCAACGGCCTCGAACACGTGATCGCCGATGCCGCGGTCATGTCCCGGGCGGTCGGCAAACCGGTTCGCGTGCAGTGGATGCGTTGGGACGAGCACGGCTGGGAGCCCAAGGGCCCGCCGATCGCGCAGGATCTGGAAGGCCTGATCGACGAAGACGGCAAGGTCATCGGCTGGCGCCATCACATGTGGGTGCCGACCACCGGCAACACCAATCTCATCGCCGCCGACCTGATCGGTCATCCGGTGGGCGACGAAGGGGCCGGCCGTGGCTCGATCAGCTATGCCTACACGTTCCAGAACGCCGATGTGTCCTATCACGGCGAAGGCCGGGTCGGGGTGATCACCGCCTGGCTGCGCTCCCCGGCGCAGTTCGAGACCACCTTCGCGATGGAAGCCTTCATCGACGAACTGGCCGCCGATGGCCAGATCGACCCGCTCACGTTCCGTCTGCAGAATCTCGAGGATGCGCGGGCGATCGGCGTGCTGCAGGCGGCCGCGGAAAAATACGGCTGGACGACGCGCGCCAGCAACCAGGACAAGGCCGAGGAAAAAGATGGCCAGGCCATCGGCCGCGGCATCGCCTGGGTGAACCGCGATGACAGCTATGTGGCGACCATTGCCGATATCGTCGTCGACCGGGAAAGCGGTCAGATCACGGTCAAACGGGTCGTTGTCGCCCACGACTGCGGTCTGGTGGTGAATCCCGATGCGCTGAAGAACCAGATCGAGGGCAACATCATCCAGTCGCTCAGCCGTACGCTGCACGAGGAAGTCACCTTCGACAATGCGCACATCACCAGCCGCGACTGGGTCGGTTATCCGATTCTGCGCTTCAACGAAATCCCCGACAGTATCGAGATGGTGTTCGTGAACGACACGCCGGGCCGCAAGATGACCGGCGGCGGCGAGCCGTCGACCTGCCCGACCGCAGCGGTGGTAAGCAACGCCTTGTACGACGCCATCGGTGTGCGCATGCGCCAGACGCCGTTCCGCGCGGATCGAGTGAAGAAAGCCATGGCCTGAGCGGTCGCGCTCGAAACCGGGCCCGGGTGAACGTTCCCGGCTGCGTTCGGGCGCGGCGTCAGTGCGACACGGGCCGAGCGCGACGGCCAGGACGGCTGATGGCGATCGGCTGCTTGAAGAGAACAACCATGTCGCGAACGTAATCGTCGTTGGTTTGATCGCGGTCGCGCTCGGTCTGCTCTAGCCATGGCCGGGACGGCTTCCGCTCGGCCATGTGTCGGGCGATATCGTGATCCAGCGGCCCGGTTTCGGTTTCTATTTTCCGATCGCCGCGATGGTATTGGTGAGTGCGGTGGTGTCCTGTGTGTTCTGGCCGTTCGGTCGGTAGCCGCACTTTCCTCGCGACTCACTTGCCCTCTTCGTCACTCCATTCCGGACTGTATCCGCCCAGTGTCGGGTGATACATCTCGTCGCCCGCGTGCTGGGTGAATTCGACGTTGAGCCGGTCCTCGCGCAAGCCGAGTGTGTCCACGCAGATCGCTATCAGCTGTTTCGCCAGCGTCATGCGCAGCTCGGCGGGCCGGCCCTGGCGGATATCGCACATGAGGATCGAGGCCGGCTCGGGCTCGCCGTCGATCATCCGCCACAGCCCGCCGGCGCCGAGTTCCCGGATTGCCACGCTGATGCGGCGCATGTCCATCGACATGGTCTGGGCGTAAGTCTCGCTCAAGCGGGCTGCGAGCAGGCGCTTGGTTTCGGCGGGATAGTGATCGTTCACATCGAGTTGCAGGTAGGGCATGGGTCCAGGCTCAGGCGTTGACGGGTTGCGGCGTGCGCACGACCGGCGCGTCGCGGATCGGCCAGTGCAGGGCCGCCGCGAGCAGGGCGAGCGCGATCGAGGCGATCCAGGCTTCGTCGTAGCTGCCGGTCACGCGATACGACCAGCCGGCCGCCCAGGCGCCGAAGAAGCTGCCGAACTGGTGGCTCATGAACACCACGCCGAACAGCAGCGACAGATGGCGAACGCCGAAGATCTGGCCGACCAGCCCGCTGGTCAGCGGCACCGTGCCCAGCCACAGAAAACCGATGGACGAGGCGAACACCAGCGCACTGGTGGCCGACAGCGGCACGAGCAGGAAGATCACGATGACCACGGCGCGGGCAAAGTACAGATACGACAGCACGTGTTTCTTGCTGTAGCGATCCGAGCAGTAGCCGAAGAAGAACGAGCCGAAGATATTGAACAGGCCGATCAGCGCGAGCGCGCCGGCGCCGATGGAGCCGCTCAGACCGGCGTCCGACAGATAGGCCGGCAGATGGGTCGACAAGAAGGCGATATGAAAGCCGCAGACAAAAAAACCCGCGTTGAGCAGCAGAAAACCGGAATGCTTCGAGGCCCGTTTGAGTGCCGCCCACGAGCTCTCGCCGACGCTGCCGTCGTCATTCAGCGCGTGGGGGTCGGCCCGGCCGGTCACCCCACGGGCGAGCGCGACGATGATCAGCATCATCCCGGCGAGCACCAGCATGGTGGTGCGCCAGTCGCTGACGTTGATGATTTCCTGGGTGAACGGCACGACCAGAAACTGGCCGATCGAGCCGCCGGCGGTGACGATGCCGAATGCCTTGCCGCGCTGGTGCGCCGGCACGACGCGGCCGACCGCGCCAAGGATGACCACGAAGGTGGTGCCGGCCAGTGCCACGCCGACCAGCAGGCCGAGGGTCAGGTTGACGCCCATCGAGGTGCCGATGGTGGCGGTCAGGGCGAGGCCGGCGGCATAGACCAGCGCGCCGATGACGATGGTGCGACCGGCGCCATAACGATCCGCGGCCGCGCCCACCGAGGGCTGCACCAGGCCGAACAGCAGGTTCTGGATCGCGATCGCCAGGCCGAAGGTCTCGCGATTGACCACGATATCGTGCGCCATCGGCAGCATGAACAGCCCGAACGCCTGGCGCGCGCCCATCGACAGGGTCACGATCGTGGCGCCGCAGGCGACCATCACCCAGGGCGAGACCCGCTGCGGGGCGGCCAGCGAATTCATGGTGTCACCCCTTCGAGATCGGCCAACAACGACAATAGCTGTCGCTGGCGGCCGCCGAGGCGCGTGTCGACTTCCCGCTGTGCCTCGCGCCAGTACGGCAGCGCCGTGTCCAGCGTTACGCGCCCGGTCGGGGTGAGGGTGACCACGCGCTGACGGCGATCGCGCCCGGGCCGGATGAGGATCCGCCCGTCGGCGGCCAGCGGGTGCAAGCTGCGCGCCAGCGTACTGCGCTCATGGCCCGTGGCCCGGGCCAGGTCGGAGACCGCGATCGGGGCGAGCCGTTCGACGTAGCGCAGCAGTGAAAACTGGGCCACGTTGATGTGTGCCGGCGACAGCGCCTCGTCGTAGAGCGCGCTGAGCGACCGCGCGCCGCGGCGAACGTGGGTGCAGATACAGGCTTGATCTTTCATTACGTGTATATACACGCATTTGTTGGTTGCAGGCAAGCGCGTCCCTGCCGAGAGTCGCGCATGGCGGCGGGCCGTACAGCGCCTTTGGTATCCGCTAACGCGGTGGACAGCTGCGGACGAAAGTCAGATCGCCCTTTGTTCGCGCGCTGTTAGCGGCTCGTCACCGCGACGATAGGGGCGTCAGCTCTCGTTGGGCCCAATCGCTTTCGACCGCACCGCAATCTCGATTGAACGCGGCGTGATCGCCGCTGATTCGCGCACGCGTTGATGGCTCAGCCGCGCGCGGTCGCCGGGCCGTGGCGCGCCCTAACCCAGCGCCAGCCACACCCCGACGCCCACCATCAGCGTGCCGGCCACGCGGTTGAGTAGACGCACGTTGCGGGCGTCGCGCAGGAAAAAGCG
The DNA here is from genome assembly GCF_042643355.1 of Salinisphaera aquimarina. Classification (NCBI taxonomy): domain Bacteria; kingdom Pseudomonadati; phylum Pseudomonadota; class Gammaproteobacteria; order Salinisphaerales; family Salinisphaeraceae; genus Salinisphaera; species Salinisphaera aquimarina. The sequence goes on along the minus strand of NZ_JBHRSS010000003.1, from coordinate 870,243 downwards.
CGCGGTGCTGCCGCCGCCGGCATAGATCAGCAGGGCGATGAGTTCGATCAGCAGGATGATGCCGACCAGCGCCACCAGTTGCGGCGCCAGGCTTTGTTCCGGATTGATGAACGGCGGCAGCAGGGCGATATCGAAGGCCCAGCCCTTGGGGTTGGCCACGGCGGTGACGAAACCCTGGGCGACGAGTTGCCCGCGTGCTGCACGGGGCGCCTCGCCCTGTGTTTCCGGCATCGCCAGGCTGCCCCTGGAGCGCCACATCTGCACACCGAGATAGATCAGATAGGCGCCGCCGACCCATTTGAATATCTCGAACACGGCCGGATAGCGCAGCATCACCGTCGCCACGCCGACCACGGCCGAAACCGCGGTCAGGCCCACGCCGGCCAGCTCGCCGATCATCATCCAGAGCGTGCGGCGCACGCCCAGCGTCATGCCCAGACTCATGGACAGCGTCATGCACATGCCGGGCGTGAGCGACACCAGAAAGAAGGTGGGCACGAATACCGAAAGAACGGACAGGTTGATCATCGTCTATGCGCAGCACAGGGCCGACCGGCGATGTCGCGGCGGCGCAATCAGTGGGAACAGCCGGGCAAATTGCCGGCTCGGGGCGCGTTTTGCAACCGCGGGCGGCGCCGGTGCGCGTTTGTTGCCCGGCCAACGCCCGGCCAGCGCCTGCCCAGCGCCCGGCCAGCGCCTGCCCAGCGCCCGGCCAGCGCCTGCCCAGCGCCCGGCCAGCGCCTGCCCAGCGCCCGGCGACGGCCGGTCCCGATCAGCCGTTGACCAGGCCGAAAACACCCAGCAGCGTGTAACCGCCCAGCCCGGTGGCCACGAGCAGCACGATCGCGGCCAGCACGTTGCCGACGGGCCCGTTGCGGTGCGCGCCGAGCAGGTCGGACCGGTTCATCACGATAAGCAGGAACAGCGCGATCAACGGCAGCAGCACGCCGTTGGCGGCCTGGGCCACGAGGATCGCCTGCACCGGGCTGTGGCCGAACAGGGCGAACGTCGTGCCGACGATGATGATGATGGCCCAGACCAGCCGGAAGCGCGTGCTGCGCAGATCGGCCGGCCAACCGAGCGCGCCGGTGGTGGCATAGGCCGCGGCCAGCGGCGCGGTGACCGCGCTGGTCATGCCGGCGGCAAACAGTCCGATGGCGAAGAACCACTGGGCCGCGGGGCCAAGCAGTGGCTCGAGCTGTTGCGCCATCTGGCCGGCGTCCTCGATGTTGATGTCGCGGCCGAAGAAGGCCGCCGCCGCGGTCACCATGATCGCCAGCGTTATCAGCCCGCCGAGCAGGATCGAGGCGATCGTATCCATGCGGGATTCGCCCAGGGCACGGCCGGTGGGCTCATCGGCGCTCCATTTGTCCTGCACGGCGGCCGAATGCAGAAAGACGTTGTAGGTGACGACCGTGGTGCCCACGAGGGCGATCACGGTCAGCCAGGCGCCGGCGGGCACCGAGGGCGCGAACAGGCCGGCGACCAGCGCGCCGATATCCGGCCGCACCATCAGCGCGGTGACGATGAACACCACGCTCATGGTCAGCACCAGCGCGACCAGCACCCGTTCGATCAGCTTGTAGCGCCCGGTCGCCAGCAGGGCGAACGCACAGACGCCGACGATCAGCGCCCAGACCTGGGTCGGCAGGCCCACGATGGTCGTCAGGCCTAGTGCCGCGCCGGTGATGTTGCCGGTCTCGAAGGCGGCGGTGCCGAAACCGATCGCGGTGATCACCAGCAGGATGGCGAGTGCGGTGAGCAGGCGGTTGTCGAAGGTGGTGCGCAGCGCCTCGCCCAGACCCAGGCGCGCGACGATGCCCAGACGCGCACTCATTTCCTGCAGCACGATAGTGGCGAATATCGAGAACACCAGCGCCCAGAGCAGCGCATAGCCGGTGCCCGCGCCCGCCACGCTGGCGGTGGTCACGGTGCCCGGGCCGATGAACGCGGCCGCCACCAGCAGGCCGGGGCCGAATCGCTTGAGCCATTGCCGCATCGATGTCTCTCCGCAGTGCCGACCACGCCGCTCGCGGCCGTTTATTCGAGCATCGCACACTCGGCCGACGATGCGCGCGCTACACCGGATAACCGAAGGTCGGGTGTCGTGGCGGCCTGCCCATGCCTATGATGCGCGACGACATCCATATGCACACAAGGGATTTCCATGACCGCACGATTGCAAGGCAAGATCGCCATCATCACGGGCGCCACCAGCGGCATTGGCGAGGCTACGGCACGCCGCTTCGCCGAGGAAGGGGCGAGTCTGATGCTCGCCGCGCGCAGCGTCGACGTCGGCGAACGCCTGGCCGCGGAGCTGGGCGACAACGTGGTGTTCAAGCGCACCGACGTCAGCCACGAGGCCGAGATGCAGGCGCTGGTCGATGCCACGATCGAACGTTTCGGCCGGCTCGACTGTCTGTTCAACAACGCCGGCGCCGGCGAGCGCAGCACCGCCGAGACGATTACCGAAGGCGATTTCGACCACACCATGCGCCTGCTTGCCGGCAGCGTGGCATTCGGCATCAAGCACGCCGCGCGGGTGATGAAGGACCACGGCGGCAGCATTATCAACAACGCCAGCATCGCCGGTCATCGGCTGGGCCAGGGCGGCTATCTGTATTCCGGCGCCAAGGCGGCAGTGGCCCACTTCACCCGCATCGCCGGGGTCGAACTCGGGCCGCACGGCATCCGCGTGAACGCGATCTCCCCGGGCGCGATCGCCACGCCCATCTTCTGGGGCGGCTCGGCCCGTGCGGCCACGCTTTCGGACGCGGAAAACCAGGCCAAGATGGACAAGCTCACCGGCAATCTCGCCCAGGCCACGCCGCAGCCCCGCGCCGGCTACGCGGTGGATATCGCCAATGCGGCGGTCTTTCTGGCCAGCGACGAGGCCTCGTTCATCAATTGCCACGATCTGGTGGTCGACGGCGGCCGGATCTCGATGTTCAACGAGAGCAGCTAACCCGGCGAAATCAGACTGTATGTAGCATAAAAATTAAATATGATCGGATTCGCGCGGATAAAGCGATCATTCGGCGTTCAGACAGCGATTGCGGCGCAGACCTGCTGCGTGGCGGGCCGCGCCAGTCCCCGAGCCGTTTGCGAAAAAATATTGTGAAACAGAAAAATACGGTCGATCCGCGCTTGCTGTTACGGCGCGGATCGTGCGAGCGGTCGCGGTTTCGCAAATTAGCCGGGACAGTCTGGCTCGGGCCACGTTAGGCTAGCCATGTTCTTCAACCATGAGCCTGTGCGTGCAGCAAGCCGAATCGACGAAACCGTTCCGCCAGCAGAGCAGCGGTCGCCATTACAAGGACAGCCGCTACCGTGGTTTCTTCCAGAAGATGGTGGCACGGCGCGAGCAGGTGCTCGCCCGGCGTCTGCTCGACGTGCCGTATTCGCGCTGCAACGGCCATATCGTCGATATTCCCTGCGGCTACGGTCGTTTCTATCCGCTGCTCCGGCAGCTGGACATGAAAGTGAGCGCGATGGATCAGTCGCAAGCCATGGTCGAGCTCTATCAGGAGATGGACGGTTTTCGTCCGGATCACGATCATGCCCAGCAGGCGGACGTGCTCAAGCCGCTGCCGGCGGATGCCGATCGGGCCAGCCGGGCGCTGTGCGTGCGTCTGTTCCAGCACCTGCATCACGGTGAACTGCGCGTTCAGGCCCTGCGCACCCTGGGCGCCAATCGCCGCCGCATCGTGATGACCTATTACGACGACGGCTGCCTGCACTACTGGAGCAAGCGCCTGGCGATGTGGCTCAAGGGCAAGAAGGTGCGGGTGAAGATGATCCCGCGGGCGCGCTTCGAGTCCGAGGTGGCTGCCGCCGGGCTGCGCATCGTCAAGCGGATCAAGCTGGTGCCGGGCCTGCACGCCCAGACCTGGGTTCTGCTGGAGCCGTTGGACGACGCCTGAGGCGCCGGCAAGGATCCAACGCGGTCCTGTGGAGCCGGTTGAACAGGTTATGAAGCGCTGTCCCTAGCCTCGGCCGGCGTGCCGGCTGCGATGCAGGGCGCGTACCTGTTCGTCGAGCCCGGCCACCGGTCCTTCGACGCGCACCGCCGGTGCGATCTGCTGTATCGGCAGCGGCCGAACCGGTGGCGCCTCCACGCCCATGTCCTCGAGCCAATCCATCAGCTGTGCGGCCGAACTGGCATACACAATGCGCCCCAGCCCGACCCAGGCGTGGGCGGCCGCGCACATCGGGCAATGCTCGCCCGAGGTGAACACCGTGGCCGCTGCGCGCTCGGCCGGGTTCATGTGGGCTGCCGCCCAGCGTGCCAGCTCGAACTCGGGATGCCGGGTCGCATCGCCCTCGGCAATGCGGTTGCGATCCTCGGCCAGCATATCGCCACGGCCGTCCACGAGCACGGAGCCGAACGGCTCGTCGCCGGCCGCCAGGGCCTCGCGGGCCAGCTCGATGCAGCGGTTGAGGTGGCGATATTCCTGTTCGTTGGGCATGACGCGTCGGACTCGTAGGCGGTGATGTCGGGCGGCGGCTCAGATATAGCCGGTGTAGCGCGCGCCGATCAAAACGGCGGCAACCACGATGAACACGCCCCAGGCATATTTGTTGGTGATGACGGTGAGCAGCAGCATCACGCACAGCACCAGAAAACCGCCCATCAGCAGGCCGTTCCAGCCGCCGTCGGCGATGATGTCGAACCAGTTTTCAAGCACAGTCATCGCAGCAGCCTCGCGTGATCCGACCCCACAGTAAGGCAAATAGGGCGGCAGGCAAACGCAGCGCCGAAAGCCGGTTCCTGCAACGACTGGCATTCATATTGCAACGATCTGATATCCGCGCATCGCGCCCGGCGCTCCCGCCGCTTCCTGAATGGTCCTGCCGATGAACAACGCCCGTTGCAGTGCTCAAATCCACCGGCGAGCCGCTATCGACGGCTGCTCTCGATGAGTGCGGGCGCGTCGAACGGGCGCACCGCGCTCGCGCTGACCGCGGGCGGCTCGCGCGGCGCCTACCAGGCCGGTGTACTCAAGCGCGTCGGCGAGTTGAAGGCGTTTACTGATGCGCCGATGCCGTTCGAGATCATCGCCGGCGCGTCGGCCGGTGCGATCAACGGCGCGGCGGTGGCGGCGTACAGCGAGCGGTTCGGTCTCGGTACCTCGCGCCTGGCCGGTCTGTGGGCCGGGCTCAGCGCGCGTCGTGTCTATCGCACCGGCGTTCGCCCGATGCTGGCCAACGCGCGCCGGCTCGCCGTCGATTTCACCCTCGGCCGTATCACCGGCGACAGCCACGCCCAGGCCTTGCTCGACGCCACCCCGTTACGGCAACTGCTAACGCGGGAACTGCCGATGGCCAATATTGCGCGTGCCATCGAACAGCAGCGCTTGTATGCCCTGGCGATCACCGCGGCCGGCTATCACTCTGGCAAGTCCTATACCTTCATTCAGGGCGCAGTCGGCCATCCGCTCTGGCGCAAGAGTCGGCGTATCGCGCTGTCGGCCACGCTGGGCGTGGACCATGTCTGTGCCTCCAGCGCGATCCCGCTGATCTTTGCGCCGGTCGCGCTGTCGACGGGCGCCACCATGGCTTGGTTCGGCGACGGCGCCATGCGCCTGACCAACCCCCTGAGCCCGGCGATTCGCCTGGGCGCGGACCGCGTGATGGCGATCGGCATCCGCTGTCATCAGGCTGCCGATGCGCTGACCGAACAGGAGCTGGCGAGCGCCGCGCCGGACGTCGACACTGCCGCCCTGCCGCGCCGGCCACCGCTCGCCCAGATCTGTGGCGTGTTTCTCAACGCCATCTTTCTCGATCATCTGGACGCCGATATCGATCACCTGCTGCGCATGAACGAGTTGGTGAAGGCCTATACCCACGGCGCGGCGGACGAAGCGACGGCATCGAGCGTGCGCGAGCCGATGCGCGTGATCGAGCCGCTCGTGATCTCGCCCTCCGAGGACTTCGCCGGCATCGCCAGCACGCTGGCCCACCGCATGCCGATGGGCGTACGGCTGATGCTGGACGGCCTCGGCCGGCCCGACCCGACCAGCGCCGATCTGACCAGTTATCTGCTGTTTGACCCGGAATATACCCGCGCGCTGATCGATATCGGTTATCGCGATGCGCAGGCCCGCATCGACGAGATCGAAGCGTTTCTGCGCGGCTGACGCAGCACCGACATCGCACGACCGGCAACGATCGCGACGCGAAAAGCGGCGTGAGGCATTACCCTGTCTGTCTGCCGGCCGTGCGCGGCCAGTCACGACAAGCAGGGGTCGAGTTCATGCCAGATATTGATCAGTTGCACCGTTCTCGCGCGCGGGGTCTGCGGTGATGACGAACGCATTCCGCTATCGGTTCCGCGTGCGCTACAACGAATGCGATGCCCAGCAGGTCGTGTTCAACGCCCGCTACGCCGACTACGTCGATCTGGCGATGACCGAGTTCATGCGTGCGATCGGGCGTGACTATACTGCCCTGCTCGCACGCGGGCTCGACAATCAGGTGGTCAAGCTGACTCTCGAATGGCAGGCCCCGGCGCGTTTCGATGAAGTCATCGAGGTGCGCGTGAGCTCTCCACACGTGGGGCTCACCTCTTTCGCCATGGCCTATGAAATCGTGCACGCGGCAACCGATCGGGTTCTGTGCACGGCCGAAGCGGTCTACGTGATGATGACCACCGACCCGTTCGAGAAAACACCGGTGCCGGATGATCTGCGGGCCGCGCTCGGCGACGGGGCGGTCGGCCAGGTTATCGATCACAGCGGCAGCTGACGTATTCCGTGCGGTCGCTTGCAATCGCCGGCCGAGGGCCGGATATTGGGGATTGCTAGCGGATCAGCGCCCGAGCGCCGACGCACAGCGTCGAAATACGCTGGAAACGGTGGTTCACGGGGCGCGGACCATTTCCGAACGCGGGAGGATGCGATGGCAACCGGTTGGGCCAAGGAAGGCGCGGTACAGGAGCAGATCGACAGCACCGTGCAGGACGGCGTAGATCAGGCACGGCGTGAACTCGAGGGCGCCGGCGAAAGCCTGACCCATTGCGAGGAATGCGGCGAGCCCATTCCCGAGCGTCGCCGCGAACTCATCAAGGGCGTGCGGCTGTGCGTGGCCTGCCAGTCCGAGGTCGACAAGCACAACGCCAATGCCTCGGGCTTCAATCGCCGCGGCAGCAAGGACAGCCAGCTGCGCTGAGCCCCGCGGTCCAGGGCGGTTTGGCCCGACGCCGCGCCAAACGGCAGCACGCCCTACCTCCAGAGCACAGGTACGCCGGCGTTGCGACCGTTGACCGGATCGTGGTCGGGTGTGCTTGCTCGGGCGATACGCGCGATCGCCGCGTCATGGTCGGCTGCAGAATCGCTGCGGCAGATATCCCATCGCTGCTGATCCGGCTGATAGGCTCCCACCAGTTCGAAATCGGTGCTCGCCTGCATTCGGCAGTGGCCGGTGCCAGCGGGCAATACGAGCACGTCCGCGCGCGTGACTCGCAGCCGCGAGCCGTCTTCGCCGCCGAGCATGAGTACGGCATGACCGCGGGCCACGCCCAGGGTTTCGTGCGAAACCGAATGATAATGATGAAAATCGAATACACCTCCGCGCCACTGCGGCGGCCAGGCGTTGGCGGCGAACAGGGCTTCGAGCGGTTCGGCGAGTGAGCCCTGGCCGCTCGGCTCGCCGCGATAGACCAGCACCGGATAGCGGCTGTTGGGCGTACGCCCGTCATCGTCGAAATACAGCCTTTCGGCTACAGGCCGCCGGGCGCCGAACAGTTGCTCGATCGGCTTCAGGGCCATCGTTGCCTCACCGCTCCAACAGGCCGACTCGCCTACTAGATGCTGTAGAGCGGCTGGTCGTTCGCCGGCTGCAGCGGAAACACGCCGTCGGTCATCCAGCAGCCGTTGCAGTCGCCCTCTTGCTGCCGGGACAGAAAGAAGACATAGGCGGTTTCCTGGCCGTTGACCTGCTGCAACTCGGCCAGCACCTGGGCGGTGTCGTCGTCACGCTGTTTCAGGCTGACGCGGGCACTGGTCTGGGTGAGCATGTCCGCGTACTGGCGTTTGATCAGCTGCGCGAACTCGGCCGGGCTGCCGATCATGCCGCGGTTGCCCGGCGAGGCAAAACGGTAGGCGCCGCGCGCATCGTCGGCGCGGAACGCTTCCAGTTGCAGGCGGACCACGTCGGTGGGCGTGAGCTCTGGCGACGGGCCGCTGCTCGCGGCGTGGCCGGCGGCGGCGAACAGCAGCAGCGCGAGCGTGAAACGGGCTACGACAACGAATCGATGCGAACGCATGGCAGTCCCCCGGAGTGTAATGGGCTGGCGGCAGTCTTGGTGCTGTCGTTCCAGCGCTGTCTTGGCCTGTCCATGTTGGCGCGAATCGGGTGCAGGCGCCAGTGCACGGACATCGGCGTTCGATTACTGCGGTTCGATAAGCTTGCCGTTGGGGGCGGGAACGCCGCGCCGGATGGCCTGCGAGAAGTGTTCGCTCGCACGACCGTCGATGTCGGAAGCGTTGGCGCGTTCGTCGATATAGCCGCGCCGCTCGAGTTCGTCGAAGTCGCGCGAGGTGTCGAGCGCGCCGAGGTCGTAGATATAGTTGGGCAGATAGCCCGACAGAATCAGGCGGATATCGCGCGGCAGGCCGGGCACGATACGCTTGACCATGTCGTAGACGATGGTCGTGCAGTTGGAATAGAGCGTGTTGTAGAAGCGCGGCGCGCGCTGCAGTTTGTGGGCTTCGTCGACATAGGAGCGAAACAGCGTGCGGATAGCGTCCTGCGACATGCCTACGCGGTAGATATACACGTCCTCGCCGCGCACATTGGAGCGGGTGCGCACGATGTCGCGCTCGTCGGCGGCGACCAGAACGAGCTCGGATTGCTTGAAGAAATCGGCGAGCGGCGAGAACTGCTGATCCCGGGTGCGCCGCACCTCGACGGAGAACACCAAATAACGCCCGTCGGCAAACCCGAAGCTGACCAGTGTGTGCGCGATCGCCGGGCCCATCCAGTACGACACCACCAGATCCACCGAGCGCAGGGTCGACAGATCGTAGCTGCGCTTTTCCCAACGCGGGGTGAAATCGTCGCGGCTGGCATGCCAGGCGAAATTGCGTACGTTCTGGAGGGTGACGATATCGCCGTCGATATGGGCATCGAGCAGGCGGGCCACGTCGGGTGCCCAGTCGCGCTGCTGTTGCGGCTGGATCGTGCTCCACCACAGACACAGGCCGGCAAAGCCGAGTCCGAAGACCACCAGTGCACCGAGACGCAGTTCGCGCAATGCCGGTACGAACAGCACGACAAGCACGCCCACGGCGAGCAGCGTCCAGACGGCCACGATTACCAGCGCGCCGATCACCGACGCCGGGCCGCGAAACCACAGCGCCAATCCGCCCCAGGCGGCCAGTGCGAGGATAACCAGGGCCAGCGGCAGCCGCCAGAGCAGGCTCAACAACAGTTCAGGCATGGGCGTGCGCACCGGGGCGCAGGCGTGGGTCGGTCATGGCGGTTGATCCCGGGCGGGCGCCCGCTGGGCGCGAATCGAAGCGCCATGCTAGCGAAAACACGCGCGGCGCTGCAGCGCTACGGCTCGGGAGAATCCGCGTAGTGACGCTCGTCGGCCTTGGGCGGTACCCACTGGTAGAGCCAGGTTTCGGTCAGCGGGCGATCGCCGGTGCGCAGAAACAGGCGGATCGACACGGCCGCGTCGGACGGATCGTCCGGCACCCAGTCGAAGATCGCGCGATAGCCCTTGATCGGCTCGAAACGTCGGGCCTGAACCATGCCCAGCTTGCCGCGCGAGACTTCCACCTGCACTTCGACCGGGGTATTGCCGGGCAGTTTATCGAGTGGATCGCCCACGAAATCGACCGCGAAACGCCGGGCGTACTGGTCGGGGGACTTGTCCCCGGGAATCCAGCCTTCGGGTACGTTGCCCATGCCGGTCCAGGTCTTTTCCACCTGCGCCAGCGTCGGGCCGACCGGCGGCAGCGGCCACCAGTAGAGCTTGTAGCCGTATGACAGATGCTGGTCGGCCTTGACCGGCGCCTCGGGGATCCAGAAGGCACCGATATTGTCGATGGTTTCGCCGACCGTGGGCAGCTCGATGAGTGCGATATCGCCCTTGCCCCAGTCGCCGATCGGCTCGACCCAGAGGCTCGGCCGCTTGTTGTACCAGGCGACGTCGTCGCGGTAGTTGTTGAAATCGTGATCGTGCTGCACGAGGCCGAACCCTTTCGGGTTTTCGTCGGTAAATGCGTTGTATTGCAGCGACTTGGGGTTGAACAGCGGGCGGCAGACCCACTCGCCGTTGCCGCGCCACATTTCCAGACGGTCGGAGTCGTGCACCTGCGGATGAATGGTGTCGCGCGCCTGCGGCTGGCTGGTGCCCTTGAGAAACATGCTGGTCATGGGGGCGATGCCCAGCCGCTCGATATCCTTGCGGGTGTAGATGTCCATGGCCACGGTCATGACCACGCCCTTGTCCTGACAGTCGATATCGAAGCGATAGGCGCCGGCCACGCTGGGCGAATCCAGCAGCGCATAGACGGTGACCTGCTGCGAACCGTCCTTGGGATGGACGAACCAGAAATCGGTGAAGTCCGGAAACTCCTCGGCACGATCGAGGGCGGTGTCGACCGCCAGCCCGCGCGCGGACAGGCCATACTGCTTGTTTTCATCGATGGCGCGGAAATAGCTCGCGCCCAGAAACGCAGCCACTTCCTGGATCGGATTGCCTTCCCCATTGACCGCGAGCCGGAAGCCGGCAAAGCCCAGGTCGCGGCCTTCGAGCGTGGCCGGATCGATGCCGCTGCTGGCATAGTCGAATAGTTCCGGGCGGAAATGGATGACCCGTGAACGGCCACTGTCCGGGTCCACCGCATGCATGGTGACGGGCTTGTCGAACTGCATGCCGACATGGAAGAAATGCATGCGCAGGTCGGTACGCGTATCGCCGGTCCAGAGTGCCTTGTTCCGATCGTAGGTGATCTTCTGGTAATCCAGCGGCGCCAGCGTTGCCAGCGATTCGGGCAGATCCTCGACCCGCGAGCGATAGGGCTCGCCGGCCAGCGACTTGGCGTGCGCCTTGAGCCAGTCGAAATCGAAAGTCGGCTCGTCGGTTTCGGCCTCCCGCGGCTGCGCGAATGCAGGGATCGCCGGCAGGCCCATCGATGCCAGCGCCAGCGATGCCTTCAACAATGTACGTCGTTGCATTTAATTGCCTTGAGTAGCGTCTCGCTAAGGACAGGTATTTCGCACAAGGGTTCCATCATCGCGCGTTTGCGCCGGTAAATCCCGTCGGGCGCCCGGAAATAGAAATTCGCGGCGCCCCGGGATGCGCGCCGTTGGTGCGGCAGCGCACGATCCTGAAGCAGGTTGCGATCGGATCAGATCCGGTAACACGCGGTTTTTATTGATAAAGGCGGCTGGCGCGTTAATTGCTTGGAGGTAACAACGATTTTTAGACAACGATGTCTCAGCTTGCAACCGCAGGCTGCGGCGACATTACCGGGAGTTCGCTCATGTCGTATCTCACCCCCAGGGAATTCACCAACGTCATGATCGACGTGGGCGAGGCCAAGATCAACATGTCGCCGCGGGACATGATTCTGCGTGGTGCCATGGCCGGCGCCATCCTCGGTATTGCGGTGGCGCTGGCGGTGACCGCGGCGGTTCAGACCGGGCTGCCCATCGTCGGCGCGGTCATCTTCCCGGTGGGCTTCTGCACGCTCAACCTGCTGGGCCTGGATCTGGTCACGGGCGTGTTCGGGCTGGCGCCCCTGCCCCTGATCGCCGGCCGCAAGGGGATCACGCTCAACGGCATGCTCAAAAGCTGGGGCTATGCCTTTCTTGGCAATCTCATCGGCAGCGTCGCGGTGGCTTTTCTGCTGGCCATCGCCTGGACCCAGGCGTTCACCGACGTACCGCCGGCCGCGGGTCTGGCCATCGCCAAGGCCGCCGATGCGCGCACCCTCGGCTATGAAGCGCACGGCGCCGCCGGCATGTTGACCGTGTTCGTCAAGGGCATTCTGTGCAACTGGATGGTGGTCACGGGCGTGATCGGGGCCATGCTCTCGAAGAGCGTGGGCGGCAAGGTGATCGCCATGTGGATGCCGATCCTGATCTTCTTCGGACTCGGTTTCGAGCACGCCGTGGTCAATATGTACCTGTTTCCGCTGGGCATGATGATGGGCGGTGAACTCACCGTCTGGGACTGGTTGGTCTGGAACGAGATCCCGGTCACGCTCGGCAATATCGTCGGCGGCCTGGTCTTCACCGCCGGTGCGCTCTACGTAACGCACGGCCCGGGCAACAGCCGTGCCGTGGTCGAATCGGTCAAGGCCGAGCACAACGACACGGCGACCACCAGCCCCTAGCGATGGCGCGCGGCGTCGCCGAGCCCGATGCGCATGGCGCATCGGGCTCAGTCGTCTGTGCTCACGGCTGCGTGTCTTCCAGACTCTCCAGGAATGAACCGGCTTCGGCCTGCATGTTGCGCCTGAGTTCGATCATCTTCAGCGCATAGTCGCTCATGCGTTTCTGCTGCGCGGTTTCGGCCACGAAAGCCGGCACCGGTGTCGGCTGGCCGCTGTCGTCGGTGGCCACGAACACCAGAATGCAGTGGGTGGTGAAGCGGCGCTCGGCGTTACGCGGGTTGCGTGCATGCACGCTCACCGAGATATGCATGCTGGTGCGGCCGGTATGCATGAGCTCGGCCTTGAGCTCGACCAGGTCGCCGACGTTAATCGGCTGCAGAAAACGGATACCGCCGACATAGGCGGTCACACAATAGCTGCCGCTCCAGTTGGCCGCGCAGGTGTAGCCTGCATGGTCGATCCACTTCATGACGTTGCCGCCGTGCACCTTGCCGCCGAAGTTGACGTCGGAGGGCTCGGCGAGAAAACGCAGCGTGATATCGGTGGCGGGCGTGGGATTCATGGCGGATGCGGCATAAGGGCGGTAGCCGTCAGTCTACAGCCGCGCGGCGGCCGGGGCCGGCCGTTGTAGACTTGGGGTCCATTTGTATTCTGCACAGGTCTGTCGCCATGAAACTTCTGGGTTCGGGCACTTCGCCCTTTGTTCGTCGCATCCGCCTGCTGCTGGGTGACACGCCCTGCGAGTTCGCGAGTATGGATATCTACGGGGCCGATCGTGATCAGCTGCGTCGGCACAATCCCGCGCTCAAGATTCCCATGCTCATCGACGGCGATAACGGCATCTACGATTCGCGGGTAATCGCCCGCTACCTGGCGGACAAGATGGCATTGGCGCCGTTGAGCTGGGCCCAGGAAAATCAGCTGACCCTCATCGACGCGGTCAACGACTCCGGCGTCACCCTGGCCCTGTCCAAGCGCTCGGGGATCGACATCGCGGCGGATGTACTGTTCTACAACCTGCAGCATGAGCGTATTCGTCTGTCCCTCGATGCGTTGTCCGAGCAGGCCGCCGCCGGCGCGTTCGACGACTGGCACTATCCGGCGATGTGCGTGTATGCGCTTGTCGACTGGATGGAGCTGCGCGACTTGTTCGATTTCAGTGCCCACCAACCGCTGCTGGAGGTGCGCCAACGCCATCGCCAGCAGCCGATGGTGGCCGAAACCGACCCGCGCAACGCCGGCTGAGGCGTTTGACGACGCGCGGGGCGCGGCTCAATCTCGACCGGGTCGGATAACAACCAACAAGCGATACCCGAGGAGATGCCATGAGCCGACTCTACGGCGATGCCCAGCGCGCGTTGCAGGATCGTTTCGAGACGCGGGCGCTGGCCGATCGGATCGAGGACGTGGCCATGAACACGGTCATCGACGACGAGGCGGCCGGCTTCATCGAATCGCGCGACCTGTTCTTTCTGAGCACCGTCGATGATCGCGGCCGCCCGACCGTGTCCTACAAGGGCGGCGCGCCGGGCTTCGTGCGCGTGCTCGACGCCCACACGATCGCGTTTCCCAACTACGACGGCAACGGCATGTATCTGTCGATGGGCAATGCCAGCAGCCACGCCGAGGTGGGCCTGCTGTTCATCGATTTCGAGCACCCGCACCGGCTGCGTGTCCAGGGCCGGGCACAGGTCAGCGCCGACGATCCGCTGCTCGAACAATGGCCCGGGGCCGATCTGCTCGTCCGCGTACAGATCCACGAGCTCTGGCAGAACTGCCCACGTTATATTCACAAATATCAGCGTGTGTCGTCGTCGCGCTACGTGCCGCAGACCGATCGGCCCGCGCCGCTGGCGGGTTGGAAGCGTATCGACGGCATGCAGGATGTGCTGAACACGGCGGACCAGACAAAAGCGCTACGTGAGGGCTATCTGACCGAGGACGAATGGGTGGACAAGATCAAGGCGGGCGATCCGGACGCCTGAGCGTGGAAGCCGCGTGATCCCTTGCCCGGCAGCGGTTTCACGTGGAGCAGAGCCGCTGGCGGCCGCTTATTGCGCCGGCATGGCGGCCGCCGGCTGCGCGGCCGCGGGATCGAACGGCGTGCCGAGCTCGACGGTCTTCTCCTGCTTGTCGTAGACGCAGATCAGCGATCGCGACGCGTCCGCGCCGTGCTCGGTGCCGTTGAGCAGGGCCAGGCCGTAATGCGCCGAGCCGAACGGATCCACGCTGATCTGGATATCGTCGAGCTGATCGGCCGCGGCGCGCTCGCAACGGCTGGCCACCTCGGCGCGGAATGTGTCCCAAGCCTCGTCGGTGGACGCCTGGGCACAGCCCCAGAGCATCAGGCTGGAAAGAGCGATTGCCGCCAAAAAACAAGACTGGCGGCCGAAATGTGGCGAACGGGTGTTCGTTGTCGGCGTGGATAGGGTCATCGCGATCTCGATGCTCGGGTTGTAGCATCAGCTTGGGGGCAGGCGACCGACCGTTCGCTGAACGGCTTCAGATCGGATACGGGTCGAGCTGAACATGGGCGACGCGCTCGGCGTGCATCTCGATGGTACCGGCATAGCGGCGATCGCCGCGCCGGTAGAATTCGAAGCCGTAGCGGCGCTTGATGCACGGCCGGCCGTGCGCGTCGCGACCGATCGACAGACCCTTGAAGGCGAGCTCGTCGATGAAGGTCACCTCGGCCTCCTCGCAGGCGGCCAGTGCGGCGTTGCGCGCATGGGTCTTGGCACCCATGGCCTGCCACCAGACCAGCGCCACCACGCTCAGACCCAGCAGCCACGGAAACGCATCGAACATCAGTTAATCAGCAACGGCGGTGGCGCATCAGCCAGCCACCGCTTCGTCGCGCACCAGCCGCGTGTCGCCACGCCGGATCGCCGCGACATCGGTGCAGCCGGCCAGTGCCATGGTGAGTTCGAAATCGGCGGCCAGATTATCCAGCACTTCGCCCACCCCGTCCTCGCCCGCCAGCGCCAATCCGTAGGCATAGGGCCGGCCCAGCCCCACCGCGGTCGCGCCCAGCGCCAGCGCCTTGAACACGTCGGCGCCGCCGCGAATGCCGGAATCCAGAATCACGGGCAAATTGGGCGCGGCGGCGACGATCTCGGGAAGCGCATCGAGACTGGCGCGGGCGCCGTCGACCTGGCGACCGCCGTGGTTCGACACGATCAGCCCGTCCACCCCGTGTTCCACCGCCAGCTTGGCATCGGCACCGTCGAGCACGCCCTTGAGCACGATCGGCAGGCGGGTGCGCTCGCGCAGCCAGGCCAGATCGGCCCAGGTGATGTTCGGCCGCGAGTAGGTGGCGATGAAATGGCGCACCGCCGCGAGCGCGTCGCCGCTGGTCAGCGCACGCAGGCTGGAGCCGGGGAAATGCCGGGCCGCCGCCATCACGTTGCGCAGGGTCTTTGTGGTGATCGGCGGGCGCGGCCCTTCGTCGCCGATATCGGCGAGCGCGGCGCGAAACACCGGGTCGGAGGTGTACTGGGCGATGCCCTGGCCGAGCAGAAACGGCAGATGCGCCATATCCAGGTCGCGCGAGCGCCAGCCCAGCAGCGTGGTATCGAGCGTGACCACGAGCGCTTGGCAGCCGCAGGCTTCAGCGCGTGTCACCAGCGATTCGACCAGGGCATCGGATTTGGACCAGTAGAGCTGAAACCAGCGCGGCGCGTCGGCGTTCACCGCGGTCATCGCCTGCGCGCATTCCTCCATCGAGCGGCTGGCCTGATTGGAATAGACCATTGGCACGCCGCGCGCGGCGGCCGCCCGGGCCACCGCCACGTCGGCATCGACGTGGGCCATTTCCAGCACCCCAATCGGGCACAACAGAAAGGGCTGCGGATAGTGGTGCCCGAACAGCTCGATGCGGGTGTCGCGCGTGGCTACGTCGCGCAGCATGCGCGGCACGATCCGCCAGCGCTCGAAGGCGGCGCGATTGGCGGCCAGGGTCGATTCACGGCCGGCGCCGCCGGCAATATAGGCAAAGCCTTCGGCCGACATCCGCGCGCCCGCCTCGCTCTCGAGCGCGGCGTAGTCTACCGGTACACGCGGCCGGCGGCCGGCCATGCCGGCCGAATAGATGGCCTGCTGGCGATCGCGGATGGCGGGCGTTTTGTCTCTGTCTGCGGGCGCGCTCATGCCGCCGGCTCGCCGGCGCGGAAACCTGTACGGGCAGGGCCGATCACGCGCAGGCCTTTCATCGGGGTGACGTATGTGTGCATCGGAGTTCCGGACTGGAGCGTGCTCGGTCCGAGCTTAGCAATTCGGCGCCTGCCTGGGTGTCATTGCTGAGCTTGGGCGCGCGCCAGTTCCACTGCGTCGTGACTGCAGAAGACCTGAACGCCGTTGTCGCCCAGCGCCAGTTCCTGTAGCCGGACCACATTGGCGCGGCGCTGGCTGTTGTCCAGTGCCATGGCGGCCTGGAACAGACGCAGCCCGACCGGGCAGCAGGGCCGGGTCGACATCTGATCGCGGTGGAAATAGGCATCGCCGGCGTGCAGCAGCCAGCCGTCACCCTGGGCAACCGCGATCGCGGCATGGCCGCGGGTATGGCCGGCCAGCGGTATCAGCAGGATCTCGGGCGGCAGATCGACCAGCGCCCGTACCGACTCGAAACCCTGCCAGCGCTCGCCCTCCGGCGCGTACAGCGCCCAGTCCGGTGCGTGCGCCCACTGGGCCGGACGGTATCGGTCACGCTCCTTGAAATGCCGGCGTGTCTGCGCGGCCTCGTGTTCGGCGGCGAGCACGTGCACCCTGGCGCGCGGGAAGTCGCCGAGCCCGCCGGCGTGGTCCACGTCCAGATGCGTGAGCACGATATGACGCACATCGTCGGCGTCGAAACCGAGGTGCTCGATCTGCCGCCGCGCGGTTTCATGCTCGGCCAATGCCGGTCGCACCACGTGCCAGAACATGCGGCCCAGGCGCGCGGGCCCGCCGCTGACGTCCGCCAGTCCGAGGCCGGTATCCACCAGCACCAGACCGCCTTCGGTCTCGATGAGCAGGCAGTGGCAGACCAGGCCACGGTAGCTGCTCGATCGACTCGGATGTTCGAGCGTGAAACCGGCCTGCGGATGCATGCTCGCGCAGTTGAGGTGATGGATTCGCGCTGCGGCCATATCGACTCCTTCAGCGACCTCAACGGCGCTCGAAGTTCGCTAGAATCATGTCTCAAAGCCGGCGCGTTCGCGCTTGCGCGACTTGGGAGATGCCGTGGGTCCGCTACTCGAAGAGATTGCCATATTCCTGGCGGCGGCCGTGATCGCCGTGCCGATCGCCCAGCGTCTGGGGCTGGGGTCGGTGCTGGGCTATCTCATCGCCGGTGTCGCCATCGGGCCGTGGGGCCTGGGGCTGATCAGCGAAGTGGAGCAGGTGCTGCATATCGCCGAATTCGGCGTCGTGCTGCTGCTGTTCATCATCGGCCTGGAAATGCAGCCCAAGCGCCTGTGGGCGCTGCGCAAGACCATCATCGGGCTGGGCGGTCTGCAGGTGGGCGCTACCGCGCTGGCGCTGGCCATCGCCGCCGCCAGTGTCATGCACATGCCGTTCGCGCCGGCGCTGGTGGCCGGCCTTGCACTGGCATTGTCGTCGACCGCGTTCGCCCTGCAGCTGTTGGCCGAGCGCGGCGAGCTGACCGCCAAGCACGGTCGGGCGGCGTTCGCCATCCTCCTTTTCCAGGATCTGGCGGTCATCCCTATCCTCGCCCTGCTGCCGCTGCTGACCTACGGCAGCGAGTCGGTCAGTTTCGTCGGCGCGCTGCTGGAAACCGCCAAGATCGCGGCCGTGCTCGGGGTGATGGTGGTGGGCGGCCATTATCTGTTGCGCCCGATCTTCCGGCTCGTCGCGGCCACGCGCATGCCGGAGATATTCACCGCGATGACGCTGCTGATCGTGGTCGGCACGGCGGTGGTCATGGAGGCCACCGGCGTTTCGGTGGCGCTGGGCGCGTTCGTGGCCGGGGTGCTGCTGGCCGATTCCGAATACCGCCACGAACTGGAAGCCAATGTCGACCCGTTCAAGGATTTGCTGCTGGGCCTTTTTTTCATCGCCGTGGGTATGTCCATCAACGTCGGGCTGATCATCGCCCAGCCGCTGTATCTGCTGGAGTTGACCGTTGGGTTGGTGGCGATCAAGGCGGCCATCCTGTTCGTGCTGGCACGCCGCAACGGTCTGAACTGGAACGCATCGCGCAGCCTGGCGGCGTATCTGCCCCAGGGCGGTGAATTCGCGTTCGTGATCCTGTCGACCGCGGTCGCCGGTGGGCTGTTCGTGCAGACCGAGGCCGATCTGCTGGTGGCCACGGTCACGCTGTCGATGGTGCTCACCCCGCTGCTGGTCGCGCTCGTGGCCACCTACAACCGCCTGCGCACGCCCAAAAGCGACCCGGTGTTCGACACCATGGACGGCCCCGAGCATCCGGTGGTCATTGCCGGTTTCGGCCGCGTCGGCCAGATCGTCGCCCGTGTGCTGCGCGCCAAGCATGTCGGCTTCACCGCCCTCGAGATCAACCCGGACCAGGTCGATTTCGTGCGCAAGTACGGCAACAAGGTCTATTACGGCGACGCATCGCGGCTGGACCTGCTGCGTGCCGCTCGCGCCGAGGAGGCCAAGCTGTTCGTGCTGGCGATCGACGACGAGGCGGCGTCGATTCGCACCGCGCAGATGGTGCGCATGCATTTTCCGGACTTGACCATCATCGCCCGGGCGCGCAATCGGCATCATGCCTACGAACTCATGGATCTGGGCATCACCGTGCTGCAGCGGGAGACGTTCCTGTCCAGCCTGGAACTCGCCGGCGATGCGCTCAAGGCACTGGGGATGAAATCGGAGGAGGTCGATCGCGCCAAGCGGCTGTTCCGCAGCCACGACGAAAAACGGCTGTTCGAACACCACGACGCCGCGGACGACGACACCCGCTACGCCAAACTGGTGATGGAGGCCGCGCAGGAGCTCGAGGAACAGTTCGAGCGCGACGCCCGTGATCACGCCGGCGATGCCGAGCCCGAGGCCCGGCGTGCCTGAGCCGCGCGCAGGCTAGCCCCCGGGCGGGATGCGTCCGACGCCGCGTTCGTTGAGATATTCGGTCAGGGCGAAGCCCGACAGCAGCCAGAAGCCGCCGACCAGCAGGCCGGCGGCGATATCGCTGGCGAAATGCACCGACAGCACCGCCCGGCTTGCGGCGATCATCGCGATCAGCGCGCAGCCCCAGTAGGCGAGTTCGAAGCGCTGACGTGCGCCCGGCAGGTCACGGGCGATGGCATAGATGATGAAGCCATACACAGCGATGGCGCCGGTGGCGTGGCCGCTGGGAAAGGACGGCGTGCTGGCTGTGGCGAAGGTCAGGAAATCCGGGCGGTCGCGGTTGATCGCGTACTTGCCGATATAGGTGATCGTCTGCGAGCCGATCACGGTGAGCAGCAGGCCGGGGATATAGCGCGAGCGCCGATCGGCCCATAGAAAGCCGGTTGCCACGATGGTGATCGCGATCAGCGTCTCGAGGTTGGCGAGCGCGGTGATTATGCCCACCAGTTTGAGGAAGGTCGGGTCGCGCAGCACGCTCAGAGCCGCGTTGACCTGCTGGTCGAACGCCGTGAGCTCCTCGCCCTCGAACAGGTCCTCGAGCAGGCCGCCGCCCAGAAACATCAGATACACCGCCAGTGCGGCCATCAGCGTGAGCGGCAGGCCGGAGAAGCGGTCGACGGCGAGTCGCCGTGCGACGAAGTGGCTGGTGGCGGGCAGGCGCCGCTGGAACCAGTGCAGCAGGCGGCGGCGCTTGGCCATGCCGGAAATGCCGCGGCCGAGCACCGGCCCCGAGAAGACCAATGCACGCCAGATCCACCAGGCGAGTATATGGCCCACCACCAGCAGGCCGATCAGGGCGAGCAGCAGTTGCCAGAAGGGCAGTGACGTCATTGATTCCATGAAAGCAGATAGACTTGCAGCGAGTATAACGAGGCAACCGTTCGATGATTTACACACGCATGACCGTGCGCTGGTTCGCGCGCGTCGGCTACGGCGCGCGCGGCCTGGTCTATCTGGTGATGGGCGCGCTGGCCCTGCATGCGGCGCTCGAGTTCGAGCAGGCGCGCGATGTACGCGGCGCGATGCGGGAAGTCAGCACCCATGCCGGTGGCCAGATTGCGCTGGGCGGCATCGCGGCGGGTCTGCTGGCCTACGGTCTGTGGCGGTTGGTACAGACGCTGCTGGACGTCGACGAGCACGGCTGGGGCGCGCGGGCGCTGGCGGTGCGCGGCGGTCTGCTCGTGAGTGCCCTGTTGCATGGCTCGCTGGCCTGGGGCTGTGTCCAGATCGCGATGCGCTGGTCCAGCCACGATGGCAAACCGGTGCAGCAGGCGGTATCGCGCATCCTCGACTGGCCGTTCGGCCGCGCGGCGGTCGCCGTGGGCGGTATCGTCGTGGTGGGTGCCGGTATCGCCCATCTCGTCAAGGCCGCCAAGCGCGGCTATCGACAATGGTTCGATGCCTCGCCGGCGGCGATGAACTGGATCGATCCGGTCAGTCGTTTCGGCCTGTCCGCCCGCGGGCTGCTGTTCATCGGCATGGGCGCGTTCGTGATCTACTCCGCGGTCACCCTCGACCCGTCCGACGCGCGCGGCATCGAGGGCGTGATGCTGTGGGTGCAGGACCGTGCCTACGGGCGGATTCTGCTGGGCGTGCTCGCGCTCGGGGTGATGGCGTTCGGCGCCTACAGCCTGATCGAGGCCTTTGTGCGCCGGGTCGGTCTGGGCCGGGTTTGAGCGTCGGCTGATCAGCCGATGAACATGGCGTCGCCGTAGCTCAGAAAACGATATTCAGCCCGGATCGCATGGTCGTAGGCGGCCAGCACGGATTCACGGCCGGCAAATGCGCTGACGAGCATCAGCAGGCTCGACTGCGGCTCGTGGAAATTGGTGAGCATCGCATCGACCACATGAAAATCGTCGCCGGGTTTGAGAAACAGCGCCGTCTCGCCGGAGAACGGTCGCAGCTCGCCTTCGTGTCCGGGCTGGCGCGCCGCGCTCTCCAGGCTGCGAACCACGGTCGTGCCCACCGCGATCACGCGCCCGCCCTGCGCCCGCACCGTGGCGATACGTTCACACAGCGGCGCGGCGACCTCGAGCCGCTCGGCGTGCAGTGACTGGGTGCGCACGTCGCCCTCGCGCAGACGCTGGTAGGTGCCCGAGCCCACATGCAGGGTCACGTAATCGAAGCTCACGCCGCGTTCGGCCAGTGCATCCAGCAGGGGTCGGTCGAAATGCAGGCCGGCGGTGGGCGCGGCTACGGCGCCGTCGTAACGTGCCCATACGGTCTGATAGCGACTGCGATCGGTGGTGGTGTCGTCGCGCCGGATATACGGCGGCAGCGGTACATGGCCGTGGGCGTCGAGCAGCGCCGAAATGCTCTCGCCGGCGGTGAGTTCCAGGGTATAGAGCTCACCGCTGCGCGCCGCCACGCGCAGCTGGAAATCGCCGATGTCGATGCGTGTATCCGTCCGGGGCGGCTTGTTCGATCGAATCTTGGCCGACAGTCGGCCGCTGTCGAGGATGCGCTCGAGCATGACCTCCACCCGGCCGCCGCTGGCCTTGTGCCCGAACAGACGCGCCGCGATCACGCGGGTATCGTTGAACACCAGCAGATCGCCCGGGCCGAGCAGCGCGGTCAGATCGGCGATCGCGCGGTCGGTGAGCGTGCCGTCGGCGCGTGCGAGTTGCAGTAGCCGCGAGGCACTGCGCGTGTCCAGCGGGCGCTGGGCGATACGCGCCTCGGGCAGATGATAGTCGAAATCGCGCTTGTCCATCGTTCCCGGTGGTGGTCGCCCGTCGGCCGGGCGCGGAGTCCAGGCCGCGGATTCTGGCCAGTGCCGGACTCGCGGGCAAGTGGTATGCCACCGCAGGGGTCGTTCAGGCTCGAGTTCACTTTAGCGAGTAAAGTGTGTGTTTTCCTAGTCAAGGTGCGTCATGCACGCAATAAACGCTCTGACATCCACGCTGGCGAGCACGGCCCGCGGTTGGCGCGGTACCCGTGGTGCAAAGCGTTCCCGGCAACCCGAAGAAATGCTGCAACTCTACGAATACGAAGGCTGTCCGTTCTGCCGGCTGGTGCGCGAAGCGCTGACCGAACTGGATCTGGACGCGGTGATCTATCCCTGCCCCAGAGGAGGCACGCGATTCCGGCCGCAGGCCGAAGCGATTGGGGGGCGCCAGCAGTTTCCCTTGCTGGTCGATGACAACACCGACACCCTGCTCTACGAGTCCAGCGAGATCATCGCCTACCTGCGCGAACATTACGGAGAGGGCCGCAATCGCGGCGTCGCCGCGCCCGGCGCGCTGGCTGCGATCGGTGCCAATGCCGCCACCGCCCTGCGCGGTTTTGCCGGTATCCGCGCCTCGGGCGCGACGCGCGCGCCGGGCGAATTGCTGGAACTCTACAGCTTCGAATCCAGTCCGTTCTCCCGGCTGGTGCGCGAAACACTCTGCGAACTGGAAGTACCCTATATTCTTCGCAATATGGGCAAGGCCGTGAATGCCGATATGGGCCCGCCCTGGGTGCGCGAGAAATTCTTCGCCGATACGCCGGTCGAAGGCCGCAACCGCAAGCGGATGATGGAAGAGACCGGTCGCATGCAGGTGCCTTATCTGATCGACCCGAATACCGATACACGCATGTATGAATCCGCCGATATCGAGCGCTATCTGCGGACCACCTACGGCTGACTACAGCAGGGGCTGGACTCATGAATGACCACTACAGAATCTTTTCCGGTCTTGTGATCGTGCTGTTGATGCTGGCGGGCTGTGCTAGCCAGCGCCCGGTGTTGTACCCCAACAGCACGCTGTCGCAGCGCGGCGAAGCCGCCGGCGATCAGGCGATCAGGGCGTGCATGCAGCGCGCCGAGGCCGCCGGTCTGGATTACTCCAAGGGCGGCACGGTACGGCGTACCGCTGAAGGCGGCGCCGTGGGCGGCGCCGGCGGTGCGGTGGCCGGGGCGATCTACGGCAGCGTCGGTCGTGGTGCCGCGGCCGGTGCCGCCGGCGGTGCGACCGCCGGGCTGATTCGAAGCCTGTTCGCCCGTAATGACCCGGCCCCGGTCTATCGTTCCTACGTGAACCGCTGTCTGGCCGACCAGGGCTACGAGCCGATCGGCTGGGACTGAGCGGTCGCCCCGTCGGGCGCGGCCTTTTTCAGATCGGCGTCCCACGGTTGCCGGCCGGGTCGAACTCGAATAACTACCGCTGCGCGCTTTCACCGGCTATGCTCTGGCCAGTCATCTAGGTCAATAAAAGGGGGCTGAAATGAGCATGATGGGTGAATTCAAGGCATTTGCCGTACGCGGCAACGTAATTGATCTTGCGGTCGGTCTGGTGATCGGATCGGCGTTCGGCAAGATCGTGGCATCGCTGGTGGCGGATATCATCTCGCCGCCGCTGGGTATCCTGATCGGCGGGGTCGACTTTTCCAATCTGAGTCTTACCCTGCGCCAGGCCGCGGGCGAAGCACCGGCGGTCACGGTGAACTACGGGATCTTCATACAGACCATCATCAGCTTCATCATCGTCGCATTCGCGATTTTCATCGTGGTGCGCGGCATCAATGCGCTCAAGCGCAAGGAAGCCGAGGAGCCGAGTGCGCCGCCGGCGCCGTCGACCGAGGAAGTGCTGCTGACCGAAATCCGTGATCTGCTCAGCGAGCGCAAGACGCCCGTCTGACGGTGGCTGATTCGGAGCACGCGCCGAGCGCTCGCGCACCGTCGCTGTCGATGGTGCGCGAGCATATCTACAAGGTCTTTCCCAATGACATGAACGCCAATGCCACCGTCTTCGGCGGCATGATCATGGCGACCATGGACCGTATCTCGCTGGTGGTGGCCGAGCGCCACAGTGGCCGGGTGTGCGTGACCGCGTCGGTCGACGATGTGCATTTCATGGCGCCGGCGCGCACCGGCGATACGCTGATCTTCTCTGCCGTATGCAACCGCGCCTGGGACACCTCCATGGAGATCGGTTGTCGCGTGATCGCCGAGGACAGTTATACGCGCCGGCGTCGGCATGTGGTGTCGGCCTATTCCACGTTCGTGGCCCTCGATGACGATCACAAGCCGGCCCGCATACCGCCGATCGCTCCGGAAACCGGGCAGGAACAGGATCGCTTCGAGGAGGCCGGCCTGCGCCGTGAAACCCGGCTCGAGCACGCCGCGCGGATTCGTGCGCGCCGCAGCGAGCATCACGACGACGCCGAACGCGACTAGGCGCGTATTGCCTGAATCGATGCGCTGCGCGGGCCCGTGCGAGCTAGCGGCCGGCGCGGCCTATCGAAGGTTCGTCACAGATGCTCGAGAATATTGACGAGCTTGCCGAACGGGTCGCGTACATAGAAGCGGCGAACGCCCCAGGGCTCATCGATCGGTCCGTACTCGATGTCGATGGCCGCCTGCTTCACTCTCTCGAGTACGCTGAGCACATCATCAACCTCGATCGACAGATCGGGAACCGGGGTCCCCGAGCCGCCCTCCGAGGCGAAACTGACTTGCACCGTCATGGTCTCGTTCGAGCCGAATGTCTTGATCCAGCCGTGATCCATGCGCAGGTCGAGACCCAGCAAGTTCTGATAGAACGCCGTGGCTTTCGCGGTATCCGATACAGCGATGTTGGCGACGATGCGGCGTACCGTCATGCGACTCTCCGTTGTCGGCGGCGCCTCGGCGCCCCGCGCACTAACGCAGGCGTCGTGCCCAGACCTTCAGCGCCATGCTGTAGCCGAAGGCCAGTTGCCTGGCGATGGCGATTTCGACCGGTGTGCGCGCGATACGCGTGGTCGCGCGCAGGCGCGACGTCCAGTGCACACGACAGCGCGTGCCACTGTCCAGCGTCTGGATGAGCATGCGGGCGCCGATATGCTCGATCGGCAGCGGCGATTCGATGATCCGATAGGCCAGCGACACGCCCGGTTCGTATTCGGTGATGAGCTCGACGATGGACACGCCCGGCAGACGCAGCACCCGTTCGGCGCCGACGCCGTTGCGCTGCGGCGAACCCTCGACCCGCAGGGTGGCGGAGCGCACGCCCGGCAGGCTGGCATAGCCGGCGTGATCGGAGATGACATCGAACACCGTGGCGGCGTCGCAGGCAAATATCTGGTCTATGTGAATGCTCTGCATGGTGTTGGCACTAGCGGGTGGCGAAACAATTCAGGCGCGCATGCTATCGCGTTTCAGCCAGTCGCGGGTGTCAGGTTCATGCCGCAGCGCCGGGTATAGCGCCAGATCGTCGAGGGCGGCAGATTGGACCAGACGAAGCGCGCCACCTCGGCCTGGTAACCCCAGGCGTGCAGCCGGCGCCGACGCACCGGCGAGCCCGGCAGATAGGTGATCTGGGTGAAACTCGCCTGTGGCGCGGCGCGCGCGAAGCAGGCATCGAGTATCGCGCGCTGGGCCGCGGCCGGCATGTTGAGAATCGGCAGCGTCGATATCACCGCATCGATACGGTCCACGCCACGGGCGTCGAACAAGGGCGTGAGATCGGTTGCGTCATGACAGGCCACGCGCTGGCTGCCGAAACGCTGGCACAGACGCGCATGCAGCCGGGTATTGGCTTCCACCGCCAGCAGCCGGGACGCGCTCACTCCCGGTTCGAGCAATGTCGCGGTCACCGGCCCGGTGCCGGCGCCGAGTTCGATGATCCAGCCGTCGACATGGCCCGGGCGCGGCACATCGACGGTGAGTGCGCGGCATACGGCACGGCCACTGGGGGCAGCTGTAGCAATCGCGCGCGGCGCGCGCAGCCACAGGCGCATGAGCAGGCGGGCATCGGAAGCGAACATGGGGGTGCCGTTGCGTTCAAATTGTTGTATCTGCTTGTAACGGGCTGTAATGACAGGCCGATGACGGTCCCGCGGCGCGCACTTTTGTTCTAAACTGGCCGGGCCTTGGGCCTATCTATGGGGGAACTCTCATGTCTCAGCGAAAGACGCGATGGATGCTGCCGTGCATTGCATTGGTGGGTGCCGTGTTCGCCGGCTGTGCGAACGAGCCGAAGCAGGCCGATGTCAGCCCGCTCAACGAGCCCATCGATGCATTCGAGGCGGTCGGAGCACCGCAGCGTGCCGGCGGGGCGCCACAGAGCGAGCGCGAAACGCTGTCCAGCGATATCGAGCGCCTACAGAACGCCCGTGACACCTACGAGCACGAACAACAACGGCTATCCGCCGAGATGAAGCGCGAGCAGGCCGAGTGTCGGCAGCGTTCGGACTCGCGCCAGGTCGCCATCGAGGACGGCAGCGGCGACCCGAATGCGGTGTATTGCCAGCCAGCCGACGCCACCAAATAATAGTCGCGCAGAGCTATCTCGCTTGACCGGCGCGGCGCGCGTCGCCATGTTCAAGCCATGAATGATTCTGCAGCTGTCTCGACCGTCGATGTGTTTGCGCTCAACTGGGTCAATCGCCAGGCCCGGCTTGGCGAGCCCTGGTTCTTTGCGCAGACGCCGACGCCTTTGTCGTCGCCCTATCCGATCGCGTTCAACGACGACGTTGCCGCGCTGCTGGATATCGACGCCGACGCCGCGCGCGCGGCGGGCTACACGCAGACGCTGGCCGGCAATTGCCTGCCGGACGGTGCCGAACCGACGTCGCACCGCTACGGCGGGCATCAGTTCGGGGTCTGGGCCGGGCAGCTGGGCGACGGCCGCGCGATCACCCTCGGCGATATCCGCAATGCGCGTGGCCAGAGCTACGAGATTCAACTCAAGGGCGCGGGCAAGACGCCGTTCTCGCGCTTCGCCGACGGCCGCGCCGTGCTGCGCTCGGCGATCCGCGAATATCTGGGCAGCGAGGCGCTGGCCGCGCTCAACATCCCTACCACCCGGGCCCTGGCCATGGTCGGCAGCGACGCGCCTGTCTATCGCGAAACCGTCGAGACCGCGGCGGTGATGACCCGCGTGGCGCCGAGCCTGGTGCGCTTCGGCAGCTTCGAGGTGCTGTTCGAGGCCCGCCGTTTCGACGATCTGGCGCCGTTGGCCGATCATGTCATCGGCGAGCATTTCCCCGAATTGGCCGGCATCGAGGACGACTATGCCCGCTACAAGGCGTGGGTGGAGATCATCATCGAGCGCACCGCCGGGCTGATCGCCGACTGGCAGGCGGTGGGTTTCTGTCATGGCGTGCTCAATACCGACAACATGTCGGTGCTGGGACTGACGCTCGACTATGGGCCCTATGGCTTCATGGACAGCTTCGATCCGGGCTGGATCTGCAACCACACCGACGAAGGCGGCCGCTATGCCTATGATCAGCAGCCGCACGTCGGCTTATGGAATCTGGGCCGCTTTGTGCAATCGATCCTGCCGCTGCTTTCGGAGGTGCCGGATGACGCCGTCGCCATGGGTCAGCAGCTACTGGAACGCTATCGCGGCATTTACGACAACGCCTATATGGCCCGTATGCGCGCCAAGCTGGGGCTGATCGATGCGCGCGAGGACGACCGCGCGCTGCTGGAATCACTGCTCAAGACCATGGCCCGCGACGGCGCCGATTTCACCCGGACCTTCCGCGCGCTCGGGCATGTATCGAGCGCGCCGGATGCGGGCGACGCGCCGTTCATCGACGAATTCGCCGATCGCGACGCGGCCTCGGCTTGGCTGGCCGACTGGCGCCAGCGCCTGGGCGACGCCGGCGCCGACGATGCCCCGCGCGCCGAGCGCATGCGTCTGACCAATCCCAAGTACATCCTGCGCAACTATCTGGCCCAGAACGCAATCGATCGCGCCCAGGACGGCGATTTCAGCGAGCTCGAACGCCTGCATGCGCTGCTGCGCCGGCCGTTCGACGAACAGCCCGACAATGCCGACTATGCGCGGCTGCCGCCCGACTGGGCGCGCGGCCTGGTGCTGAGCTGTTCTTCGTAGGCGCCGTGTGCAGGGCCGCAGGGGCCAATTCACCTTCTGGTTTGGGGCAAGCAAACCAAGGTAAGTCGCGCAGCTGCGCGAAACCTTGGCCTGATTGACGTCGGAAAGATCAGAGCCCTCGCATGGGCGTGTCTCTTGGCGCCGTAAAGCAAACGATCTGCAAGCCGAGCCGGCTTACTTCTGATCGTTAATCGGCGTTGTCAGGCTGGCAACTCGATGACTTGCGAGCTCATCCCTGCTGAGCTTCGTGCCGGACCAAGACACAGATTGAAGCATTGGATTCGACGCGGTGGTCTGTTCGCAACAAAAGCCCTGTCTCAATCTGTGTTCATCTGCGGATAAATGTCTTCAGTTGGTGCGGAAAGGGGGCTGATGCGCCCTTTAGAATCACGGCTTCACATCCGGCAGATCCTTGAGCGGATGATCGCCGTCCCACGGCGCGCGGAAATGGGCGTCGACATAGTCGGCCGGCACTTCGGCGACCGACTCGAAATGCCAGTGCGGCTCGCGATCCTTGTCGATGAGCAGCGCGCGCACGCCTTCGGCGAAATCCGGATGCCGGCAGCATTGCAGGGCCATCTTGAGTTCGCGCATCACCGCCTGCTTGAGCGACAGATAACGGCCACCGCCGAGCTGGCGATGGATCAGATGCGCGGTGACCGGGCAGCCGCCGGCGAGATTGGCGGCGGATTCGGCCAGCCAGGGGTCGTCGCTGCCGGTCAGGCGGCGGATACCGCTGACGATGCCGGCCAGCGTGGCGGCGTCGGTGGCTTCGCGGATGGTGGTCGAATGCGCCAGCAGCTTTGATGGGGCCAGCGTCGCCGGCTGCTCGCGCGACATATGCCGCAGGACCCGACTGACGGCGGCGTGCGGTTGGCTCCAGTCGTCGACGCGGGTGAGCGCGGCGACCACGTCGTCCTTGGCCTCGTGGGCGATGGCGCGGTCGGCGAGGCCGCAGACCAGCGCATCCTCGGCGTTGAGCCGGGCGCCGGTGAGGGCCACGAACAGGCCCAGCCGGGGGGGCATGCGATTGAAGTGCCAGGTGGCGCCGCAGTCCGGGAACAGGCCGATCTTTATTTCCGGCATGGCCAGCGCCGAGCGCGCGGTCACCACGCGGTGCGAGGCGCCCGAGAACAGGCCCATGCCGGCGCCGATCACCAGGCCGTCGCCCCAGGCGAGACAGGGCGTGGTCAGACGGTGGATAGCGTGGCAGAGCCGGTATTCCAGGGTGAGGAAGCGCTGCGGATAATCCGGATCGCCCTGGCCGGTCATGCCGTTGTAGAGGGCGACGATATTGCTGCCGGCGCAGAAGGCGCGCTCGCCGTTGGCCTGCAGCACGATGCAGGCGATTTCGGTATCCGCGTCCCAGGTCGTGAGTTGCTTGTAGAGCGGCTCGATCATCTCGAGCGTCAAGGCATTGAGGGCGTCCGGGTTGTTGAGCGTCACGCGACCCACGCGCTTGCCGCCGGTGGCTTCGATCTCGTCAAACAGAATCGGTTGTTCGCTCATCGGTCGGTCGCTTATCTCGAAAAAGGGGTGGGACGCCTTGCCATGCCGCGGATGCTCGCCCGAGTGGGTGGCTCACGGCAAGTACGCTAGAAAGACGTAATCTACAAAAATCAGCGTCTGTGGTAGCTTGTCTCACGCTGTCGGGCGGTTCCCGGCCATTGTTCATCTTAAAACAGGAGTTTTGACTATGACCAAAACGCTGCTGAAATCCGCGTTCGCTATCGGTGTTGTCGCTGCTGCGGCCGGCTGTGCGAGCAACGGGGACGCCACTCAGTCCCAGATCGACCAGGCCATGCGCAAGGCGGAGTCGGCCCAGACGACGGCCAACGAAGCGCAGCGGACCGCCAATCGCGCCATGCAGACCGCCCAGGAGGCCAAGTCCTCCAGCCAGGCGAACTCGCAGCGCATCGAGCGCATGTTCGAGACCTCGCAGCGCAAGTAGGCGCTTCGCGGGTGGCTCTGCCCCGCGCAGGCCGCCAGAGGAAAAGCCCCGTCTTGTGCGGGGCTTTTTTATGCTCAACGCCCGGTCGCGCCAAACGCCTACAGGCCTAGTTCGACGTGATCTGCACGCCGATCGGCTCGGGAATGCCGTCGGCGGTTTCCACCACCTTTTGCGCCCGGTCCCAGTCCACGGGGGCCTGGTCGTGAGATTTGGTGACGGCGATCAGCTGCTCGACCCACGGGGTATAGGAGTGCACCGGCGCGTCGCCGTTGGCATCGGGCGGGTGTGATTCGATATAGAGCGTATTGCCTTCCCAGCCGATCTTGTAGGGCTGGCTGACGATATCCACCGGCGTGCCCACCGGTACCATCCCGAACAGCGCGGCGATGTCTTCCGGGTACAGGCGAATACAGCCGTGGGACACTTTCAGGCCGATCCCGGCCGGCTTGTTGGTACCGTGCAGCAGGTAGGAGGGAATGCCGAGATACAGGGCGTGCTGGCCCAGCGGGTTGTCCGGACCGGCGGCGACCACCGCAGGCAGCGAATCGCCGGACTTGGCGTGTTCGGCGCGAATGGAAGCCGGCGGCGTCCAGGTCGGGTTGGCCTTCTTGCGCACCACCGTGGTCTTGCCCAGCGGCGTGGACCAGCCCTCGCGGCCGATGCCCAGCGGATAGGTGACCACCTTGCCGGCATACTTGCTGCCCTTGGCCGGGTAGTAGTACACACGCATTTCCGGAATATTGATGACGATTCCCCGGCGCGGTGCGTCCGGCAGCACGTAACGCGTGGGGATGATCATCGGCGTGCCGTCGCCGGGCAGCCACGGGTCGACCTCGGGATTGGCCAGGCGCAGCTCGCGGTAGCCGACGTTGTATTCGCGCGCGAGCTTGACGAAAGTGTCGGACTCTTTCGTCTTGATGTGCTGGATTTCACCGACCAGATCCGAATGCTCGGGCGGCAGATCGTACATCGCGCCGACGGCCGTGCCACAGCTGCCCAGAGCCACGAGGGCCAGGATCCAGGCGGCCAGTGTCAGGCCGGTGGGTCGTAGCGCGCGAATTTTCATAGCGGTATCCATGCAAGTCATGCGTTCGACGCGGCCAGAGGCCGGTCGGGGCGCTCAGGGGGCCAGGCGTTCCAGCTGCCAGTCGCCCGCCACCATTCGATAACGAAGCCGATCATGCAGCCGGCTGCGCCGAGCCTGCCAGAATTCGATCGTGTCGGGCACCAGTGCGTAGCCGCCCCAGTGCTCGGGACGTTCGACCTCGCGGCCGTCGAAACGTGCCTCGGTATCGGCAACGCGCTGCTCGAGTTCGTCGCGGCCGGCCAGCACCTGGCTCTGGGGCGACGCATGCGCGCCCAGCCGGCTGCCGCGCGAGCGATGCGCGAAATAGGCGTCCGATATCGTCGCCGGCAGCCTGTGCACGCGCCCGTTGACCCGAACCTGACGTTCGCAGGGCTCCCACCAGAACACCAGTGCGGCCTGCGGATTGCTGGCCAGCGCACGTCCCTTACGGCTCTCGTAGTTGCTGTAGAAACGAAAGCCCTGGGCGTCCACACCCTTGAGCAGCACCACCCGGGCCGATGGCCGCCCATCCGCATCGACCGTGGCCAGCGTCATCGCGGTCGGCTCGATCATAGGCGAGCGCTGCGCTTCGGCGTACCAGTCGGCGAACAGCGCCAGCGGATCCGTCGGGGCGTTGGCCTCGATCAGATCGTCACGGTCGAGATCGCCCTGCCAGGCACTGGGCCGGTCGGCCATCGTGATGTCCCTGTGCCTGGTCGACGGCTAGCCGTCGAGGGTGAAGCCGACCTTGATCGATACCTGCCAGTGGGCGATCTCGCCGTTCTCGATATGGCCACGCGTGCCCGTAACCTCGAACCAGCGCATGTGCTTGATCGTCTTGGACGCCTCGGTGATCGCCTTGCGCACGGCGTCTTCCTGGCTGGTTTCCGAGGAACCGGTCAATTCCACCGATTTGTATACGTTGTCGCTCATTGAAGAATCCTTGTGCAAATGTAAGTTGCCGCAAGCCTACGCCGCAGGCGGCCGTGTCTCAAGACGCCACGGGTGCTGTCCCGGCCGTGCCGCCGGCGCGGTTTCGGCATTTGTGCACGACCACCGCAAGGCCCTCCGCGCCCGGAGGCATGGATTCGCCGCCTGGCGGCTACGGGCACCAAACCAGAGGTTCTCACCCGTCGCCCCGGCCCGCGTTCCGGATTCCGGATCGGTGGCCGCGCGCCTGCCGAACAGGCGTTCAGTATGATACAAACACCGACTGTATCCGCCATCCACAAGGCTCCGACATGAAAGCAATCCGTATCGTCGATACCGACAACGGCACCTCCGCCGATATCACCGACATGGAGATCGCCGACCTGTCCGACGGCAACGTCGTCATCAAGTCTCACTACTCCTCGCTCAACTTCAAGGATGCGCTCGCGATCACCGGCAAGGGCAAGATCGCCCGCAAGCGGCCGTTGAACGCGGGCATCGACGTGGCCGGCACGGTCGAGTCCAGCGAGGACGATCGCTTCGCGCCCGGCGACGAGGTGATCGTGACCGGCTGGTTCCTGAGTGAAACCCGCGACGGGGGGTTGGCCGAGTATGTGCGCGTGCCGGGCGATCTGTGTATCGCGCGCCCGGACGGGTTGAGTCTGTGGGAAACCATGGCGCTGGGCACGGCCGGCTTCACCGCCGGCATGGCAATCAAGCGCATGGAGGACAATTTCCAGAAACCCGATGACGGCCCGGTACTGGTCACCGGTGCGACCGGCGGCGTGGGCATGTTTGCCGTCGATCTGCTGGCCCGCCGCGGCTACGAAGTAATCGCGGTCTCGCGCAAGGCCGACAGCGAAGGCGATGCCCTCAAGAAACTGGGTGCGAGTGACGTGATCACGCCGGATGCGCTGGACCTGGAGGGCAAGCCGCTGGGCAAGCCGGTCTACGCCGGCGCGATCGACTCGGTGGGCGGCGATCTGCTGGCCCAGATCGTGGCCCAGATCCAGCCCTACGGCAACGTGGCGGCCATCGGCCTGGCCGGCGGGCCCAAGCTTGCCACCACCGTGATGCCGTTCATTCTGCGTGGCGTATCGCTGGTCGGCATCCATTCGGTGGAATGCCCGCAGCCGTGGCGCGAGCAGATATGGGGTGATCTGTCGGGCCAGTACAAGCCGGCCCATCTGGAGACGATCGCCAACGAAACGGTCGCCATGGCCGGCGTGTTCGAGGTCTGCGAGCGCATCATGGCCGGCGAGAACACCGGCCGCACGGTCGTCGATATCCAGGGCTGAGCGGGCGACTCGATTCCAACGGCTGACTCTGCCGGCCAAAGCACGTGAAAAGGGCCCGTCTCTACCGGGGGCGGGTCTTCTTGCGTGCGCCCGTGCCACGCGTATGATCGAATCAAAACAGCCGACAACGGAATTGGGGAGATGCAGATGATACTGGCGTACTGGTGTGTTCTGATCGCGGCATTCATGCCGGTTGGCTTTGTCGCCTACGCCAAGTTCTTCTGTGGCAAGAAGATGGACCTCGAAAGCAATCGTTATCCGCGGCGCTGGCTCGAGGAAACCGACGGCGAACAGAAACGCGCGTACTGGGCGCAACTGAATGCGTTCGAAGCGTTCCCGCCGTTCGCCGCCGGCGTCATCATCGCCGTGATTTCCGGCGGTTCGATCACCGCGATCAACCTGCTGGCGGTGCTTTTCATTCTCCTGCGCCTGGCCTACGGCTGGTGTTATATCAGCGACAAGGCCAGCGCGCGCAGCCTGGTCTGGTTTGCGGCGACCGCCTGCACGGTGCTGCTGTTTATCGTGGCCGCGATTGGCTGATCGTCCGCCCTGGGTACTGATCGGCGGCCAGTCGGTTGCTCGCTGGCGTCCCCGACGACTCCTTTCGATGATCGCCTTTATTCGCCGAGCCGGTGCTCGAGTCCGGGAAACCGCCCTGCCGGCGGCCGAGGGCAGGGTTACGTTCCGCTGCTTTCCAACAGAGTCGTGCGTTCACGCGCGAGTAGGTGCAAAGTAAGCAAGAACCGATCGGCATGCGGGGTGTCGGATCGATTGGTCAGCCATAATCATCGCCACAGAAAATATATATTTTCGAAAACGCGTGAAAGCGTAGACTGATCCGCCAGGCGGCAGGACAAGCCGCCGCCACGGTGTTGGGCGCGCCGTGCGAACAGGAGACTGCGGGAATGGATACTAAACGGCTCAATCTGGTCGATATGGCCTGGCTCAACGTCGAGACCGAACGTGCCCCCATGCATGTCGGCGGCCTGCTGACCTTTCGTATTCCGGACGATGCGCCCGCCGATCTGCCGCGTCGTATCGTCGAGCACTATCACCAGTTCACCAAGGCCCATTCGCCGTGGAATCATCGGCTCAAGGCCGGGCGGCTGCAGAACGTGGCCCCGGAATGGGAATTGCTGGAGGAGATCGACGTCGAGTATCACTTCCGGCATTCGGCCCTGCCCGCGCCGGGCGGCGAACTGGAACTGGGCATGCTGGCATCTCGCCTGCACAGCCACCCGCTCGATTTTCATCGCCCGCCCTGGGAAGCCCATCTGATCGAGGGGCTGTCGGATAACCGATTTGCCATCTACGTGAAGGTGCACCATTCGCTGGTCGACGGTATTGCCGGCATGAAGCTGCTGGCCCGGGCGCTCGCGGAGACCAAGGACGATCACGACCGGCCGCCGTTCTGGGCGATCGAGCCCAGAAAACGCCGGCGTCGTGCGCCCAGCGAACTCA
The DNA here is from genome assembly GCF_042643355.1 of Salinisphaera aquimarina. Taxonomy (NCBI): domain Bacteria; kingdom Pseudomonadati; phylum Pseudomonadota; class Gammaproteobacteria; order Salinisphaerales; family Salinisphaeraceae; genus Salinisphaera; species Salinisphaera aquimarina. Next base: position 835,279 of record NZ_JBHRSS010000003.1, on the reverse strand, counting down.
GTCCGGGGTTGTACCGCGCGGTGGCCGAGCTCATGGGCGACGCGCGTGATCAGGTCGGCTCGCTGCCCGGCTTCGCCCGCATCGTGCGCGACATGCTCAAGTCGGCGCGCACGCAGAGTGGCGCGGCGGGGCTGCCGTTCTCGTCGGCCTCGTCGGTGCTCAACAATCGCATAGAGACGCAGCGCCGTTATGCCACCCAGATGTATTCGCTGTCCGAGTTCAAGGAACTGGCGAAAAACGCGCATGTGACGATCAACGACATCGTGCTCGGCGTCTGCGGCGGGGCATTACGCCGCTACCTGCGCGAGATCGGTGAACTACCGGACAAGCCGCTCACGGCCGGTATTCCGGTGTCGGTACGCCCGGCCGACGACGACGAGGCCGGCAACGCGATCACCTTCATCGTTGCCAGCCTGGCGACCGATATCCAGGATCCGGGCGAGCGCCTGGCCGCGATCGCGGCCTCCACGCTGCGCGCGAAGAAATCGCTGAGCCGACTGTCCGCGGCCGCGATCACGCAGTACACCGTCGCCCTGATGGCGCCGTATGTACTGTCGCTGGTCACGGGCATGGGCGGGCGCACGCGGCCGGTGTTCAATGTCACCGTGTCCAATGTCCCCGGCCCCAAAGGCCCGTTGTTCATTCACGGCGCGGAGATGGAGGCGTTCTATCCGACTTCGCTGGTAACCCACGGCCAGGCGCTCAATATCACCGTCCACGGCTATGCCGACACGCTCGGCTTCGGCTTCATGGGCTGCCGCGAAACCCTGCCCTCGCTGCAGCGTCTGGCGGTGTATGCCGGCGAATCACTGGATGAAATCCGTGCCCTGCACGGCACAAAGCAGGACAAGAAGGCCGCCGGGAAGACGACGGCAGATGCCAACACCGGCAAGACCACGGCCCGCCGCCGCAAGTCGAGCTGAATCGCCTGCCCGCTACAAGGAAACCACATGCCCAACGTCGTCATTGGCTGCCCGGTGGAGGATGCGCTGGCACAGCGCACCCGTGATCTCATCGACCGGCTGCGCACCGAGCCGGACCGCGTACCGCGCAGCGAAGTGGTGGACCTGGTGGGCGATCTCACTGCAGCCTCGTTCGATTATCACTTCATTCGTCCGCTCAAGGATCTGGGCGTGGGCTTCACCACGCGCAAGGGCATCGACGTCGGCCTCAAGGGCGCGGTGCGCATCATCCGCTCAAGCATGCAGAAAGTGATCAAGGCGATGGACGACGCCAGCTACGCCAAGCTCGCCGATTATCTCGAGGCGGCGTATTTCAGCGACGCGAAGTAGAGTGCCGCAGCGCGTGTTTGGCGTGAGCGGGTCGGACGGCCATAATGTTGCCATTGTAAAATGACAACGTGGTGTGGTTGTGACGCATACAAGTGAGCAGGATCGTGTCCTCGATGTATTGATCGTCGGCGCCGGTATTTCCGGCATTGGCATGGCCTGTCATCTGCGCCAGGCCTGCCCGGACCAGACCTTCGCCATTCTCGAGCGACGTAATTCCATCGGCGGCACCTGGGATCTGTTCCGCTATCCCGGCATCCGCTCGGATTCCGACATGTTCAGCTTCGGCTATCAGTTTCGCCCCTGGCAGGAGCCGAAAACACTGTCGGACGGCGCGTCGATCCGTGACTATCTGGTCGATACCGCCCGCGAGTACGACATCGAGGACAGGATCCGCTTCGGCGTCCGGACCACGCGTGCCGAATGGTCGAGCACCGAGGCCTGCTGGACGCTCGCCGCAACGCATGAAGCCAGCGGCGAACGCCAGGTCTGGCGTGCCCGCTATCTGATCCTGTGCACCGGCTATTACCGCTACGACGCCGGCTTCACTCCGGATTTTCCCGGTCTCGATCGGTTCCGGGGCACTTTCGTGCATCCGCAGCAGTGGCCCGAGGACCTGGATTATGCGGGCAAGAAAGTCGTGGTTATCGGCAGTGGCGCCACCGCGATCACGCTGGTGCCGGCGATGGCGCAGGCCACCGCTCATATCACGATGCTGCAGCGCTCGCCGTCGTATATCGTGTCGCTGCCGGCCGTGGACCGGATCTCCGAGCGGCTGCAGCGCTGGCTGCCCGATGACTGGGTATTTGCGATGGCGCGCCGCCGCAATATCGGCATCCAGCGGCTGATGTACGTGGCGTCGAGAAAATATCCGAAGCTGATGCGGCGCCTGTTGCTGGGCAGCGTGCGCCGTCAGGTCGGCGGCGATATCGACATGCGTCATTTCACCCCCTCCTACGACCCCTGGGACGAGCGGCTGTGCGTCGTGCCCAATGGAGACCTGTTCAAGACGCTGCGCTCGGACCGGGCCGACATCGTCACCGACCATATCGAGACCTTCACCGAGAGCGGTCTGCAACTGACATCCGGCGCCTCGCTGGACGCGGATATCGTGATTTCGGCCACCGGCCTGAACATGCAGATGCTCGGCGATATCGAGATCGCCAAGGACGGTGAAGTCCAGACTCCCAGTGAGCACATGACCTACAAGGGCGTGCTGCTCGAAAACATGCCCAATCTCGCGGCCATTTTCGGCTACACCAATGCGTCCTGGACGCTCAAGGCCGACATCGCGGCGGCCTATGTCTGTCGACTGCTCGAGCACATGCGCGCCCACGGCCATGTCAGTGCCACGCCGCGCGCCGCCGATGCCCGGGCCGAGGACGCGTCGATCATGGACGCGCTCAACTCCGGCTATGTCAAACGCGCCAGCGCCAAGCTGCCGCGCCAGGGCGATAGACTCCCCTGGCGCGTGCTCAATCATTACAAGCGCGATCGCGACATGCTGATTGACGAACCCATCGACGACGGCGTGCTCGTATTCGACGCGGATGCCGACCGCACACGGCGCGACGCGGCCTGACCGTGTACGGCGCATCCCACCAAGTGAAGCAGGCGTGATTCTGCCCGGTTTGATGGTTCGTGCCGCGTTGGCACATTGCCCGGCCTGCCCGTCGCGCTCGTTTATACGATAATGGTCGGATATACCTGTATTGCCAAGCGAGCCGTCGAATGCCTCTGATCCTGTTGCTGGTGCCGCTGCCGCCCGCCTACGAGCGGCTGCTCACCGAGCGCTACGAGGTGGTGCGTCTTGCGGTCGATGAACTCGACGGCGCCCACGACGCCTGCCGGCGCGCGCAGGTGGTCTGGACCAACGGTATGGTCGGCCTGAGCGAAGCGGCGATGACCGCGTTGCCGAATCTGCAGATCGTCGTCTGCCAGGGCGTCGGCTACGATGCCGTCGATGTGGCCGCGGCCTCCGAACGCGGTGTCGCCGTCGCCGCCGGGCAGGGCGTCAACAGCACCACGGTGGCCGATCATGCGATGGCGCTGCTGTTGTCGCTGCTGCGGCGCACGCCCCGCTACGATCGCGACGTACGCGCCGGCAAGTGGCTGGAGGTACGCGTACTGGACCCGATCCTCACCCACAAGCGGGTCGGCGTTCTTGGCTTCGGCCGCATCGGCCAGCTCGTGGCCCAGCGCGCCGCCGGCTTCGATTGCGAGATCGTCTATCACTCGCGCCGGCCGGTGGCCGACAGTCCCCACGCCTACGCGGCGTCGCCGCTGGAACTGGCGCGACAATGCGACGCGCTGGTGCTTTGCTGTCCGGGCGGGCCGGCGACCCACCACCTGGTCGACGCCGAGGTGCTCGACGCTCTCGGGCCGTCGGGCTATCTGGTCAACGTGGCGCGCGGTTCGGTGGTGGATACCGACGCCCTGCTCGCAGCGTTGACCGATGACCGGATCGCCGGTGCGGCGCTCGACGTGATCGAAGGCGAACCCGAAGTGGCCGACGCATGGCGGGCGCTGGACAACGTGATTTTCACGCCGCACACGGGCGGGCTTTCGACGCAGGCTTTTGACGAGATGGTGCGCCAGGGGCTGGCGAGCCTGGACGCGCATTTTACCGGCGCCGACACCATTCCGGGACGCGTCGAGCCCTGACCGGTGACCGCGCAGGCGATAACGACAGCGTTGTTGTATCGAGATCGTGATGAATGGGTCGTCCCGATTGAGGCAGGATCGATGACAGATCTACAGAACAGGTGATTGTCATGAACAACGCCCTGCTTTTGGTCAGCGCTCGCCACGCTGTCCTGGCTCTTCTGTCTTTGCTGGTATTCGCCGGGCCCGCGGTTGCGGCGAGCATGCGCTTCAAGGCAGCGGACGGGGCGGCCGTCTACGCGACGCTTTCGAAGGCCCCACAAGACACCCACGCGGTCGCGCTGCTATTCCATCAGGCGGGCGCCAATCGCCACGAGTACGACAGCATCGCGCCCCGTCTGAACACGCTCGGATTCGATACGCTCGCGGTCGATCAGCGCGCGGTCGGTCGCAAGTTCGGCGGCGATAACGAAACCGTGGCCCGGCGTGGCGCGTCGGGTTCCTACGACGAGGCCTATGCCGATCTCGAGGGCGCGCTCGACTGGGCGCAGGCGCAGGGCTACGACACCATCGTTGCGGTCGGCAGTTCGTATTCGGCCTCGTTGAGTCTGCAGCTGGCCGCCGAGCACGGCGATGCGCTCTCGGCTGTGGCCGTGTTCTCGCCGGGCGAATATTTCGACGATACGGACAGGGTCAAGAACGCGGTCGCCGATATCGACATTCCGCTCTATATCACCACCGATCCGGCGGAGGAGAATCGCGTCGACGAGGTGCTCGAACGCGCCGATTCGGCGGCGGTCGTGCGTTACAAACCCGAGGATGGGGTGCACGGTGCGTCCACGCTGGACCCGGATCGCGATCCGGCCGGTCACAAGGCCAACTGGCAGAGTTTCAGCGCGTTCATGACACGTTTCGTGCCGGGCGCGTAACAGTTCGTCGGCCGTTGTGGGCTGCACGACAGGCAGCATGGTCGCGTCGGTGGCGACATCAGGGGCGTGCCACCCATGTCTCCGGCCCAGTACCGATCAAAGACCGGCGCCGAGTCGTTATAATCCGGCGCTGACTTACTTCCCAGTCGCTTGGCTTGCGAGCTCGAGCGCCGGTGGCACGCTATGACTGATCACGCCTCGTCCGAAGCCAAAGGCGGCAACAACTTCATTCGCAACATGATCGCCGAGCAGATCGAGCGCGGCGAGCACTCGGGCGAGGTGGTGACGCGTTTTCCGCCCGAGCCCAACGGTTATCTGCATATCGGGCATGCCAAGTCGATCTGCCTGAACTTCGGGCTCGCCGAGTATTTCGGCGGCCGCTGCCGGCTGCGCTTCGACGACACCAATCCGGAAAAAGAGAATCAGGAGTACATCGACTCGATTCAGGCCGATGTGCGTTGGCTGGGTTTCGAATGGGACGGCGAGGTCCGTTTTACCTCGGAGTATTTCGAGACGCTCCACGGCTATGCCCTGTATCTGATCGAAAACGGCGATGCCTATGTCGATGAACTCAGTTCGGCGCAGGCGCGTGAATACCGCGGCGACTGGAACACGCCGGGCACCGACAGCCCGTTTCGCAATCGCAGCGTCGCGGACAATCTGGCAGCATTCGAGAAGATGCGTGCCGGCGGGTTCGCCGAGGGCGAAGCCGCGCTGCGCGCGAAGATCGACATGGCCGCCGGCAACATGAACCTGCGCGACCCGATCATCTATCGTATCCGCCATGCCGCGCACCACCAGACCGGCAGTACGTGGTGCATTTATCCGTCCTACGATTTCGCCCACGGCCAGTCGGACGCGCTCGAGGGCGTGACCCATTCCATCTGTACGCTGGAATTCGAAGACCACCGGCCGCTCTACAACTGGTTTCTAGAGCATCTGCCGGTCCCGTGCCGGCCGGTACAGACCGAGTTCGGCCGCCTGAATCTGAATTACACCATCACCAGCAAGCGCAAGTTGAAGCGTCTGGTCGACGAGGACATCGTCGACGGCTGGGACGACCCGCGCATGCCCACGCTCGCGGGTATCCGGCGCCGCGGCTATACGCCGGCCTCTATCCGCAACTTCTGCGACACCATCGGCGTATCGCGCGGTGACGGCGTGGTCGATGCCACCGTGCTCGAAAATGCCGTGCGCGAGGACCTCAACGACAATGCCGCGCGCGCCATGTGCGTGATGGATCCGCTCAAGCTGGTGATTACCAACTACCCGGAAGACGCGGTGGAGACGCTGTCCGCCGCCGGGCATCCGAATCGCGATGATCTGCCCGGGCGCAGTCTGCCGTTCACGCGCGAAGTGTTCATCGAGAAAGAGGATTTCCGGGAAGAGGCCAACAAGAAGTACAAGCGGCTGGTGCTGGGCAAGCGGGTTCGGCTACGCAATGCCTACGTCATCGAGGCCACGGATGTGGTCAAGGACGATCGCGGCGAGATCGTCGAAGTTCACTGCACGTACGATCCCGATACCCTGGGCAACAACCCGGCCGACGGCGTCAAGCCCAAGGGCGTGATCCACTGGGTGTCGGCCAGCCAGGGCAAGCGTGCGCTGGTGCGCCAGTACGACCGGCTGTTCGCGGTCGAGAATCCCGGCCGCGGCGACGATGTCCTGGACAACCTCAATCCGGTCTCGCTACAGGTGTTCGCCGGCTGCTGGATCGAACCGGATCTGGCCACGGTCGAGCCCGAAACCCGGGTGCAGTTCGAACGCATCGGCTATTTCGTCGCCGATCGTTACGACCACGCACCGGGCGCGCCCGTATTCAACCGGATCGTGCCGCTGCGCGATACCTGGGCCAAGATCGAAGCGTCCGGCTGATGGCCACGGCAACAAGGAACGCCGGATGGCAATGACCGACTGGAGCGCCTGCGAGAAGCGCCTGGCCGCGGGTGTTGACACGCTCGGCCTGGCGGTGTCCGCCAAAGCGCAGGCGCAGCTGATCGCCTATCTCAAGGAACTGGTGGCATGGAACGCCACCTATAACCTGACCGCTGTGCGCGATCCGCTGGCGATGGTCACGCGCCATTTGCTCGACAGCCTCGCGGTGCTCGATTTCGTCACCGGCAAGAGCGTCGCCGATGTCGGCAGCGGCCCGGGGCTGCCGGGCTTCGTGCTCGCCATCGCGCGCGCCGGGCTCAAGGTGACCCTGGTCGAGACCAATGGCAAGAAGGCCGCTTTTCTGCGCCATGTGCGGCGCCGGCTGGGCCTGGCCAACGTCGAGATCGTGCAGGCGCGCGTCGAGGACTGGCAGCCCGAGGCGCGATTCGACTGCGTGATCTGCCGTGCCTTTGCCGCGGCCGACGAATGCGCGCGCCTGTGCGGCCATCTGATCGCCCCCGGCGGGCGTTTCCTATTGATGAAGGGGCGCGACCCGGCGGCGGAACTGGCCGATCTGCCGCTGGATTTCCGGCATGTGGACACGGTTGCTTTGGCGGTGCCGGGCCTCGAGGCCCAGCGGCATCTGGCGATTCTGGAGCCGGGATTGATCTAGCGGGCTTCGCGTCAGTCGGCGCGAGCGGCCTCCAGTGCTTTAGGATAAGCGCCTATGAGCAATATCATCGCCATCGCCAATCAGAAGGGCGGCGTGGGCAAGACCACCACGAGCATCAATCTGGCTGCGGCCCTCGCCGAGGCCGAACAGCGCGTGTTGCTCGTCGACATGGACGCGCAGGGCAACGCCACCATGGGCGTGGGCGTGGACAAGGGCGCACTGGAAGCCACCGTCTGCGATTTCCTGCTCGGCGACAAGGGCGTGTCCGAGGCGCTGCAGGTGGTGCTCGACGGCGAGATGTACCTGCTTGGCGCCAACGGCGACATGACCGCGGCAGAGGTCGGTCTGCGCGACCGCAAGAACGGCCGGCTCGCGCTCAAGAGCGCGCTGGCCGAGATTTCGCACAGTTTCGATTACGTGATCATCGACTGCCCGCCGGCGCTGTCCATGCTCACCATCAACGCGCTGGCCGCGGCCCGTGGCGTGATCATTCCGATGCAGTGCGAGTACTACGCGCTCGAAGGGCTCTCGGCGCTGCTGGAGACGATCGAAAGCGTGCGCCGGATGATGAACCCCGAGCTGATCATCGAAGGCGTGCTGATGACCATGCACGATCCGCGTAATCGCCTGACCGGCGATGTATCGGCACAGTTGATCGACTATTTCGGCGATGCCGTCTACAAGACCGTGATTCCCCGCAACGTGCGTCTGGCCGAGGCGCCGAGTCATGGCCTGCCGATCATGCAGTACGATAATACGGCCTCGGGGGCGGCGGCCTACCGCGCGCTGGCCGCCGAGCTGCTGGGCCGGGACGACGCCGAGGTGATCGGCGCGCCCAAGGCCGGCGCGCGCCGCGCGGTATCCGCCCTGTTCGGTCGGCGCACACGGCGCAAGTAGATCCACGGGCACCGAGCGCCTCCCGGGCGTCTCTTTACGGAAAGAATCGAGCTATGGCACAAAAAAAACGAGGGCTCGGCCGCGGTCTGGAATCCCTGCTGTCCAAGGATTTCGACGACGCCGCGCCGGCCGCATCCGAACTGATCGAGCTCGAACTCGATGCCCTGCGCCCGGGCCGCTACCAGCCGCGCCGGGACATGGACGCCGACGCCTTGCAGGCGCTGGCACAATCGATCCGCACCCAGGGCATCATCCAGCCGCTGGTCGTGCGCCAGATCAGCGACCAGTCCGGCAGTGGTTACGAGATTGTGGCCGGCGAACGGCGTTGGCGCGCGGCCCGGATCGCCGGGCTGGACACAGTGCCTGCCGTGGTGCGCGAACTGCCCGACGAAACCGCCATGGCGGTCGCCCTGATCGAGAATATCCAGCGCGAGGATCTCAACCCGCTGGAGGAATCATCTGCCCTGCGGCGGCTGATCGAGGAGTGCGGCCTGACCCATGCGGCCTGTGCGGAGGCCGTGGGCCGGTCGCGCGCCAGTGTCTCCAATCTCCTGCGCCTGTCCGAACTGGTGGCCGAGGCGCAGGCGTTGTTGCGTGCCGGCGATATCCAGATGGGCCACGCCCGCGCGCTACTGGGCGCGCCCGCCGCGCTGCAGGCCGATCTCGCGGCTCGGGTCGCGGCACGGCAGCTGACCGTGCGCCAGACCGAAGCGCTGGTGGCCTCGGCCATGGCCGACCACGACGGCGAGACCGCCCCGCGGCAAAGCAATCGAATGGTGCGATTCGAGCGCGAGCTCGGCGACACGCTCGGCGCCAAGGTCACCGTGTTGTCCCAGCGCGGCGGTCGCGCGCGGGTCGTCATCGACTATTCCAACGCCGGCGAACTGGACGCATTGCTCGAACGTTTGAAATAGTCGACGTCATGAAAAAGCACGCCACTACGTGTAGATAACAATCGTTCTCAAGAAGATTGACCTGTGTTTGGGGTTTGTCTATAGTCCGGTTCGGGCCGCGATTGACGCAGCATAATTGAGCGTCGCGCGGCGACTTACGGTCGGGAGATTCCTTAAAAAGTGATCAGCCGGCCACGTCTTCGCCACATGCGCCTCGCCGGCGCGGTGTTGGGCGGACAGCTAGGTATCGGGATCGTCTGTGCAGCACTCTGGGGCTGGGCGGATGAGGGTAGAGCGGCGGGGGCCGCGCTTTTTGGCGCTTTTACGGCAGCCTTGCCCGGTTTCTGGATGGCATGTTGTGTCCTGCCGCGCGGTCGTCGCGCACAGGCCGAAAGCATGGGGCGCGCTCTGTTATGGGGCGAGATCGGAAAACTAGTACTGACCACGGGGCTGTTTATCATGGCAGCCCTTTTGTTTGGGCCGCAGCTTTTGCCGCTGCTGTCCACATACGCGGCCTGCCTGGCTTGTTACTGGCTGGCCATGATACTGACGCGCTAGCGACACAGGGTCGCTGGTGGCATGTTGCAGGATCGGATTGAGGAGTCACGCATGGCCAGTGCGGAACAAGGGGGCAACCCCGCGACCGAATATATCCAGCATCACCTGACGAACCTGACGTTCGATCTGAGCAGCTTTTCGTTCGATCCGCACGCCTCCGGTTTCTGGGTGCTCAACGTGGACAGCCTGTTCTTCGCCATCGTGCTGGGCGCGTTCTTCCTGTTCTTCTTTCACCTGGCGGCACGCAAGGTCACGGCCAGCGAGCCGGGCAAGCTGCAGAACTTCGTCGAGATGGTCGTCGATTTCACCGATACCCAGGTGCGCGACATTTTCCACGGCGATTCGCGCCTGGTCGCGCCGCTTGCGCTGACGATCTTCATCTGGGTGTTCCTGATGAATTTCATGGATCTGATCCCGGTCGATGCATTGCCGCTGCTGGCTCAGAGCGCGGGCATCGGGCATCTGCGCGTGGTGCCGACGACCGATCCGAACATGACCTTCGGCATGTCATTGACCGTGTTCGCGCTGGTGATCTTCTACTCGATCAAGATCAAGGGCGGCTGGGGCTACGTCAAAGAGTTTCTGACCCATCCGTTCGGCTGGTGGCTGGCCCCGTTCAATCTGATGCTCAAGCTGGTCGAGGAGATTGCGAAGCCGATTTCGCTGTCCCTGCGACTGTTCGGGAACTTGTACGCAGGTGAACTGCTGTTCATTCTGATCGCGTTGTTCACCCTGCAGGCCGGCGCAAGCCTGGTCGCGGTGCCGCTGTTCGCGCTGCAGGTTGCCCTGGCATCGGCCTGGGCCATCTTTCATATTCTCGTGATCACGCTGCAGGCGTTCATTTTCGGGATGTTGACGATCGTGTACCTGAGCATGGCGCACGAAAAGGGCCATTAGTTTCTGGTCGTTTGAATTTTGATTGGCGTCGGCGAATTCGTCGTCGGTATTGGCTGGGTCTGTTAAGACTGTTTTCTCGCAGGAGGTAGTTATGGAAATTGTTGTAGGTTTGACCGCGGTGGCCGTAGGCCTGCTCATCGGCTTCGGCGCGCTGGGCACCGCAATTGGTTTCGGCTTGCTGGGTGGCAAGTTTCTCGAGGGCATCGCCCGTCAGCCGGAAATGGCACCGATGCTTACCGGCCGCATGTTCCTGATCGCGGGCCTGCTCGACGCCGTGGCCATGATTGGTGTGGGTATCGCGCTGTTCTTCACCTTCGCCAACCCGTTCATCGCGGCGGCGCAGTCGGCCGCCGGCGGCTAACAGCGGATACGCTTTTGTATCGCGTGAGGCACATAACAGGAGTCGGGCATGAGCATTAACGCCACTCTGCTGGCCCAGATGATCGTCTTCGGGATCTTCATCTGGTTTACGATGAAGTTCATCTGGCCGCCGGTCATGCAGGCCATGCGTGACCGCCAGAAACGCATCAGCGAAGGTCTGGCGGCGGCGGAGCGCGGCGTCCGTGAGCTCAACGAAGCTACCGACAAGGCCGAAGCGATGATCGCCAAGGCGCGTGAGCAGGCGCAGGAGATCCTGTCGAATGCACAGCGCCAGTCCAGCGAGAATCTGGATCGGGCCCGGGAAGAGGCGCGCGTCGAAGGCGAGCGCATCGTTACCGCAGCCCGAGAGGAAGTCGATCAGGCTGTATTGTCGGCCAAGGACGAATTGCGTCGTGAAGTGGGCTCGCTGGCCGTGGTCGGCGCCGAGCGCATTCTCAAGCGTGAAATCGACGCCAAGGCGCATAACGACATCATCGACGATCTCGTCGCGGGGATTCGTTAGTCATGGCCGAGACGCAAACGCTCGCCCGTCCCTACGCGGATGCGGTGTTCGAGCTCGCCGAGGCAAATGGCGAACTCGACGCCTGGTCGGTCGCGCTCGCTGCGCTGTCGGCCATCGTGTCCAATGCGGACGTGGCCGTGCTTCTGGATAATCCGGAAGTATCGGACGCCAAGCTCGCGGATGCGGTCGTGGAAGTCGCTGGCGATGACTTGAACAAGGGGGCAACCAATCTGGTGCGCCTGCTGGTCGAGAACGATCGTCTGCGTCTGGCGCCGGAAATCGCCGGGCTGTTCGAGCAGTTCAAGGCCGAAGCGGAACATCGTGTCGACGTCAATGTGACGTCGGCCACCGAGTTCTCGGACGCGCAGCAGGACGCGCTCGCCAAGGCGTTGGAAAAACGTCTGGCACGCAGCGTTCGACTGACGTTCGAGCAGGACGAAAACGTGATCGGCGGCGCCGTGATCCGGGCCGGAGATCTGGTTATCGACGGATCGCTGCGTGCCCAGCTCGAGCGCATGCGTCAGTCGCTGGCGCACTAGCCCGAACACAGGCGATCAACCGTTCGCGGCACGGCGTCGCGGCGATCTGGATATAGAGGAATAAGGTCAATGCAACTCAATCCGTCGGAAATCTCAGACCTGATCAAGAAACGGATCGAAAACTTCGAGTCCGTTACCGAGTCACGCAACGTCGGCACGCTGGTTAGCCTGGCGGACGGTATTGCCAAGATCCACGGTCTGGCCAATGCCATGCAGGGCGAAATGCTCGAATTCCCGGGCGGCACCTTCGGGATCGCGCTCAACCTCGAGCGGGATTCGGTAGGCGCGGTGCTCATGGGCGAATACACGCATATTTCGGAAGGCTGCGAGGTCAAGACGACCGGCCGTATTCTGGAAGTGCCGGTGGGTGACGAACTGCTCGGCCGCGTGGTCGATCCGCTGGGCCAGCCCATCGACGGCAAGGGCGAACTGGGCACGACCCAGACGTCGCCGATCGAGAAGGTCGCCCCGGGCGTGATCGAGCGCCAGTCGGTGGATCAGCCGGTGCAGACCGGCCTCAAGTCCATCGACGCCATGATCCCGATCGGGCGTGGTCAGCGTGAACTGATCATCGGCGATCGCCAGATCGGCAAGACCGCCATCGCGATCGACGCGATCATCAATCAGAAGGGCACGGGCATCAAGTGCATCTATGTGGCCATCGGGCAGAAGAACAGCTCGATCGCCGGCGTGGTGCGCAAGCTCGAGGAACAGGGCGCGATGGAGCACACCATCGTGGTCGCCGCCGGTGCCGCGATCTCGCCTGCGCTGCAGTACATTGCGCCGTACGCCGGCTGCTCGATGGGCGAATTCTTCCGCGACAAGGGCGAAGACGCCCTGATCGTGTACGACGATCTGTCCAAGCAGGCCGTGGCCTATCGCCAGATCTCGCTGCTGCTGCGTCGCCCGCCGGGCCGCGAAGCCTATCCCGGCGACGTGTTCTACCTGCATTCACGTCTGCTGGAACGCGCTTCGCGCATCAACGCCGAGTACGTGGAACAGCTCACCGACGGCAAGGTCACCGGCAAGACCGGTTCTCTGACGGCGCTGCCGATCATCGAAACCCAGGCCGGTGACGTGTCCGCGTTCGTGCCGACCAACGTGATCTCGATCACCGACGGCCAGATCTATCTGGAAACCGACATGTTCAACGCCGGCACCAGGCCGGCCGTGAATGCCGGTCTGTCGGTGTCGCGTGTCGGTGGTTCGGCCCAGACCAAGATCATCAAGAAGCTCGGCGGCGGTATTCGTCTGGCCCTGGCCCAGTATCGCGAGCTGGCGGCCTTCGCCCAGTTCGCCTCGGATCTGGACGAAGCTACGCGCAAACAGCTCGAACATGGTGAACGTGTCACCAAGCTGATGATCCAGAAGCAGTATTCGCCGCTGTCGGTGGCCCTGATGGCGTCGTCGCTGTTTGCGGCCGAGAAGGGCTATCTCGACGATGTCGATGCCGACAAGGTCGTCGATTTCGAGGCCTCGCTGCATCAGTACATGGAAAGCGAGCAGAAGGCGCTCGTCGACAAGATCAACGACACGGGCGATTTCTCCGACGAAATCCAGTCCGAGTTGCATGCGGCGATGAAGGAATTCAAGGAAACGCATACCTGGTGAGGTCCGCGGACCTCGCCCGGAACGGTTTCCTGAATCTATCTAACGGAGTCCTGTAATGGCCGGCGGAAAGGAAGTCAAAGGCAAGATCAAGAGCGTAGAGAATACGCAGAAGATCACCAAGGCCATGGAAATGGTCGCTGCCTCCAAGATGCGCAAGGCTCAGGAGCGCGTCGAGGCGGCGCGCCCGTACGCGGACAAGATTCGACGTACGATCGGGCATCTGTCGCAGGCGAATCCGGACTTCGAGCATCCGTTCATGGTCGAGCGCGAGGTCAAGCGCGTGGGCATGATCGTGATCTCCACGGATCGCGGCCTGTGTGGCGGCCTGAACATCAACCTGTTCCGCAAGGTGATGGCCGAGCTGCGCCACTGGGAAAAACAGAATGTCCCGGTGGACGTTGTCGTGGTCGGGCGCAAGGCGGCGAGCTTCTTCCGTCGCTTCAAGGATCTCAAGGCCGAAGTCGCGGATCTGGGCGACGTGCCGCATCTGGAAGACCTGATCGGCACCATCAAGGTCATGCTCGACGACTATCGCGAAAGCAATATCGATCGACTGTTCCTGATGGGCAACCAGTTCGTGAACACCATGACTCAGCAGCCGGAAGTGCAGCAGCTGCTGCCGGTGCCGGCCGAGGAAGACAACGATCTTCCCGATTACTGGGATTACATCTACGAGCCCGAGGCCGGCGAGCTGCTGGAATCGATCCTGGTGCGCTATATCGAGGCGCAGGTCTATCAGGGCGTGGTCGAGAACGTGGCCTGTGAGATGGCCGCACGCATGGTGGCGATGAAATCGGCGTCTGACAACGCCGGAGAGATCATCGAAGACCTGCAGCTGGAATACAACAAGGCGCGGCAGGCCGCGATCACGCAGGAACTGTCGGAAATCGTGGCGGGCGCCGCGGCGGTTTCGTAAAAAAGCGCGCAGGCGAAGCTTAACTAAAGACACAGATTGGCGGCCCGCGGGGCTGTCCACGTGAGGAATCGGATATGAGTAGCGGTAAAGTCATACAGATCATCGGTCCCGTGGTAGACGTGGAATTCGATCGCGAATCGTTGCCCCACATTCACGATGCGCTGACCATCAAGGCCAAAGACAAGGAAGCAGCCGATCTGGTGCTGGAAGTCGAGCAGCAGATCGGCGACGGCGTGGTCCGCTGCATCGCCATGGGCGTGACCGAGGGCCTGACCCGCGGTGCCGAGGTCGAGAACACCGGCGCCCCGATTTCGGTGCCGGTCGGCCAGAAGACGCTCGGCCGCATCATGAACGTGCTCGGTCATCCGATCGACAACCAGGGCGATATCGGCGCTGAGGAAAACGCACCGATTCATCGCGCCGCGCCCAGCTTCGAAGACCAGGCCGGCGGCCAGGAACTGCTGGAAACCGGCATCAAGGTCATCGATCTGCTCTGTCCGTTCGCCAAGGGCGGCAAGGTCGGCCTGTTTGGCGGCGCCGGCGTGGGCAAGACCGTCAACATGATGGAGCTGATCCGCAACATCGCCGCCGAGCATTCCGGCTACTCGGTGTTCGCCGGTGTCGGCGAGCGTACCCGCGAGGGCAACGACTTCTACTACGAAATGAAGGAGTCCAACGTTCTCGACAAGGTGGCCCTGGTCTACGGCCAGATGAACGAGCCCCCGGGTAACCGTCTGCGCGTGGCACTCACCGGCCTGACCATGGCCGAGTTCTTCCGCGACGAAGGCCGTGACGTGCTGCTGTTCATCGACAACATCTATCGCTACACGCTGGCCGGCACGGAAGTCTCCGCGCTGCTGGGTCGTATGCCGTCGGCGGTGGGTTACCAGCCGACCCTGGCCGAGGAAATGGGCCTGCTGCAGGAACGCATCACCTCCACCAAGACCGGCTCGATCACCTCCATCCAGGCCGTGTACGTGCCGGCGGACGATCTGACCGATCCGTCACCGGCTACCACCTTCGCGCATCTGGACGCCACCGTCGTGCTGGCGCGTGGTATTGCCGAGCGTGGTATCTACCCGGCCGTGGATCCGCTGGATTCGACCTCGCGTCAGCTGGATCCGAACGTCATCGGCAACGAGCACTACCAGTGTGCCCGCGACGTTCAGCAGACCCTGCAGCGCTACCGCGAGCTCAAGGACATCATCGCGATTCTGGGCATGGACGAGCTGTCCGAAGAGGACAAGCTGTCGGTATCGCGGGCGCGCAAGATCGAGCGCTTCCTGTCGCAGCCGTTCTTCGTGGCCGAAGTGTTCACGGGGTCGCCTGGCAAGTACGTGGCCCTGTCCGAGACCATCCGCGGTTTCCGCGGTATCGTGGACGGTGACTACGACCACCTGCCCGAGCAGGCGTTCTACATGGTCGGCACCATCGACGAAGCGGTCAAGAAGGGCGAGGACATGGGCAAGAAGGCGGCCTGACAGCCCTCGCGCCCGCCACAATCCGGACGGTCGGCCCACGCGGGCCGGCCACGTACCCCATAGAGCAGCGATATGAAACTACACGTCGACGTCGTCAGCGCTGAAGGCCAGATTTATTCCGGCTCGGCTTCCATGGTGTTCGTGGCCGCCGAGCTGGGCGAGGTCGGCATTGCGCCACGCCACGCGCCGCTTCTGACCCGTATTCGCCCCGGCCAGGTCCGTATCCAGCAGGACGGCAAGGACGAGGAGAGCTTTTTCGTCTCCGGCGGTATTCTCGAAGTTCAGCCGCACCTGGTTACGGTGATGGCCGATACCGCTGAGCGCGCGGCCGATATCGACGAGGCCGCTGCGGAAAAAGCCAAGCAGCGCGCCGAGGAGGCGCTGGCCAAGGCCGACGATCGTATCGACATGGCGCGTGCCCAGGCAGAGCTTGCGGAAGCCGCTGCGCGTCTGAGTCTGGTCAAGAAACTGCGCTCGGGCCACTAGCGCCGCCGCAGGCCGCGTTGAAAGCTCAGTAGGGTTCTGAGCTTTCACGCGTAACTTGCGGTTTAAGCGAGCATCGCTTAAATTGTTGCGGTGCCGTATTTCTGCGTCGCAATCGTTTAACCGACCTCGGTGCACGCCATGCAGCGTCGCTGTCCGCGAATCCGACCTGCTTTGTCCGCAATCGCCTTGATTGCGCTGCTGTTTCCGCTCGCCGTACTCGCTGGCCCTACAAAGTCCATCTCGCCGTTCATGTCGTCCTCGTTCGATCGCACGATTCACGGCGATGAGCGCACGCTCGATCTGTCCCGTCTGGGGCGCGGGCTGGGCAGCGCCGAAGCCTTCTTCGGCGTGGATTCGCTGAGTACCGAGGATCGTCAGTATCTGACCAGCGGGCTGCAATGGCGCTCCGGCCAGCGCGATGCCTCCTTGCTGCGCGTGTCGGCGCTGCGGACCGAGGGGGACGGTACGACACTACGAGCCAGCCAGACGCTGGTGCGCGCGGAGAATCAGCTCGATCTGGGGGGGCGCTGGTATCTGCCGGATCTGACCACCGAGCTCGCCCAGGTCAGCAACACCGGTGCCGACACCACGGCGCTCGGTGGTCGTGCCGCGCGCATCGGCCTGAGCGAGCAGTTGGGCGGCGCAAACTACAATCTGGGCTATTTCCAGGCCGATCCGGAGTTCAGCGCGCTGGGCAGCAGTATCGCCGCGGGCGATCGCGGCGTGGAACTGGATAGCGAGTACGGTCTCGGCACGAACTGGCAGTTTGCGCACGAGCTGCGTTTTCACCAGGCCACGCAGCAGCGCAGCCAGGCGGCCCTGGCGCAGAAACTGGTGCTGTCGCGCAGCGCCAGGCTTAGCGATGTGGGCACGCCCTGGCGGCTGAGCGCCCAGCTGGGGGCGCCCGTTGCCAACGACAACGGCCGCGAGATGCCGATCGCACTCGAGCTGGCATCGCAGACGGCGCGCTGGCGATCCTGGCGCGTCGACAGCAGCCTGGGCTGGTACGACGCCCAGCAGCCGGCGCCGCTGGCCCTGCCGGTGCAGGGTACGATGTGGCAGGTATCGGCGAGCAGGGGTCTCAGTATCGCCGGTTTGAATACGCTGGTTTCGCCGAGCTTCTCGCTCGGCGGCAGCCAGTACGACAACGTTGTCATGGGCACGCGCACGGGCCTGAGCCTCGGGTTTTCCCAACTCAGCGACAATATCGATCTGAGCCTCGACTATCTGTCAGCCGGCTGGAGCCCGTCGTCCACGACCCGCGGCGACCTGCAGATGACGTTGAATTTCACCCAGAGTACGGCCGCCATCATGCCCGGTCTGCGCTCGATGGCAAACAGCCTGCGCGTGCCCTGGCAGCGTCGTTATTGATTTCTTGAATTGGTTTTTAAACGGTTTCCCCGCGATTTTGTTAGATTAACAGTCGCCGGCCGGAACCGTGGGCGTTGTCGTGTTGTCTCTGGACGGCACCAAGCGGGCGTCGAGACACTGTGGAGCGAATGATGACAAGGCAATGGCCGATTGGCCTGCTGAAGACCGGGTTTGTCTGTATGGCCTTGGTGGCGACGCCGGTACTCGCACAATCCGGCTCGGATGCGCAGGCCCAGAAACAGGCGTCGAAGACGCCGCCGGCCAAGGCGGCCCCGGCTCAGAACGCCGACGCGCCCGAAGCCGCGCCCGCCCCGACAGGGTTCGGCTACGATCAGGTCGTGGCCCAGGCCCAGACGCGCGCGGGCAAACCCTATACGCCACCGGCCCAGATTCCGAAATTCCTCAAGGATTTCGACTTCTCCCGTCTCGACCAGATCAAGTACAAGCGCGACCAGGCCCTGTGGCGGGACGCGGGGCTGGGTTTCGAGGCCATGTTCTACCACCCGGGCTCGTACTACACCTATCCCGTGCACATGAATCTGGTCAACGCCAACGGCGTCATGCCGTTCGCTTTCGACAAGAACCGCTACAGTTATCCCAGCGATGATCTGAAAAACCGTATTCCCGACGATCTGGGCTATGCGGGCTTCAAGCTGCTGCATGCCCTGAACGATCCGAACAAGCTGGACGAGATACAGTCCTTCCTCGGGGCCTCGTATTTTCGCGGCCTGGGCGCCGACGAACACTACGGCCTGTCCGCACGCGGCCTGGCGATCGACACGGGTAGCGATAAGGGTGAGGAATTTCCCCTGTTCACCGATTTCTGGCTGGTGGAGCCAAAAAAAGACGGCGACAGCATGACCGTCTATGCGCTGCTGGACTCGCCGAGTGTCAGCGGCGCCTACCGGTTCGAGATCAAGCCCGGCACGGCGACTGTCACGCATGTGGAAGTCACGCTGTTCACCCGCAAGCCGATCGCCAAGCTCGGTATCGCACCGCTGACCAGCATGTTCTCCTGGGGCGAGAACAGCCTGCGGCGGCTGGATGATTTCAGGCCCGAGGCGCACGATTCCGACGGCATGCTCATTGCGTCCGCCAACGGCGAGTGGCTGTGGCGGCCATTGGTGAATCCGCAGAAGCTGTGGATGAATCAATTTTCCGCCGGCAACGTGCGCGGCTTCGGGCTGCTCCAGCGGGACCGTAAATTCGATCATTATCAGGATCTCGAATACGAGTACGAGAAACGTCCGAATGCCTGGATCACCCCGCAGGGCGACTGGGGCGAAGGTCATCTCGAGCTGGTGCAGATTCCCTCCGACAGCGAAGTCAACGACAACATCGCGCTGTACTGGGTACCGAAGGCGCCGGTCACGGCCAATCAGCGTCTGCATTTCGCCTACGACATCAAATGGAGCTCGGAGCTGGCCGCGCCGGATTCGTTCGGCCATACCGTGGCCTCGCGTATCGGCCGCGCCGCGGTCGTCCCCGGGCAGCCGCGCAACACGGTTCGCGTGGCGATCGAATTCGCCGGCGGCGACCTGGGCAATCTAACCGATCCCAACGCCGTGCAGCCGCGCGTGAACGCCATGCGCGACGCGACCATCAACAACATCCAGGCCGTGCGCAACCCGCATACCGGCGGCTGGCGCCTGACGTTCCTGGTGCCCACCGATTCGCTGGATTCGCCGCTGGAGCTGCGCGCCTTTCTCGCCGACGTTAACGGAGGGGCGCTGACGGAAACCTGGACCTACGCGCTCTCTCCGTGAGTCAGGCGGACGTTATCGACCCCGCGGTCGCCGAGGGCCTCGATGCCTATCTCGCACGGTTGCCGATCGGCGCGGATCGTCGCAATGCACTGCGAAAGGCGGTCCTGGCCACATCGCCGGCCAATCGCGGCGATGCACTGACCTGCCTGCGCCGGCATCTGCGTCGCGACGAGCACGGCGCGCCCGGCCGCGAGGACAGCGATGACGAGAAATCGCTCGCGGCCTGCGTCGAGGCCGGCTATCCGGGGCTGGGCCCGCGCGAATCGAGCACCGCGAGTGGCGTGCTGCGCGGTGCCTCGATGCCCCGGCTCAACCGCTGGCCCATGTCGCCGTCGGATATCGATCGCCGGCCGTGGCGCGTGCTGTCGCCGCTGCTGCCCTGGCTGCGCCGGGGCGCGGGCGGATTGCCGCGTGCGGTGCCCAGTCGATTGAAATCCATCGTGCGCTGGCGGCAATGCCTGCTCGCGCTGATGGTTGCGGTGCCGGCGGGCAGTGCCGCCGCCTACATGGGTACGGTGCTGCCGCATCGCGGCGCCACCCTGCTGGAAACCTTCATTCTGGGCGCGGCCTTCATGCTGTTCGCCTGGATTCTGGTCGGTTTCTGGACCGCGCTGTCCGGCTTTTTCGTACTCTGGCGCGGCGATCGCTATCTGGTGCGCGGCGAGCAGAATCCCGATGCCGACGACGGCGCCCGTACGGCCATCGTCATGCCGATCTATGAAGAGGATGTCTCGCGCACCTTCGCGGGGCTGCGCGCCATCTTCGAGTCGCTGCAGGCGACCGGGCGCCTCGACGAGTTCGATTTCTTCGTGCTCAGTGATTCGGTCAAGCCCGACACCATTGTCGCCGAGCAGCAGGCCTGGGCCGATGCCTGCCGCGATCTGGATGCCTTCGATCGTCTCCATTACCGGCGCCGGCGCGCGCGGGTCAAGCGCAAGAGCGGCAATCTGGCCGACTTCTGCCGCCGCTGGGGTGGGCACTACCGCTACATGATCGTGCTCGACGCCGATTCCATCATGGTCGGCAAGACGCTCACCGCCATGGTCGATCGGATGCAGGCCAATCCGAGCGCGGGCCTGATCCAGACCCCGCCGACCGCGGTCAACCGTGACAGCCTGCTCGCCCGTGTGCAGCAGTTCGCGACCCGTGTCTACGGGCGCATGTTCGCGGCCGGGCTGCATTTCTGGCATCTCGACAACGCCCACTACTGGGGTCATAACGCGATCATCCGGATTGCGCCGTTCATGGCCCACTGCGCGCTGCCGCGCCTGCCCGGGCGGGGCGCGTTGTCGGGCGAGATTCTGTCGCACGATTTCGTCGAGGCGGCGCTCATGCGCCGCGCCGGCTGGGGCGTGTATATCGCCTACGATCTGGCCGGCAGCTACGAGGAGGTGCCGCCGACGCTGCTCGACGAGCTGGGCCGCGATCGACGCTGGTGCCAGGGCAATATCCAGCATATCCGGCTGCTGTTCTCGGACAATCTGGCGCCGGCGCATCGCGCCCTGTTCGCCAATGGCGTCATGGCCTACACCTCGGCATTGATCTGGTTCTTGTTCCTGCTGCTGTCGAGCACCGAGGCGATCCTCGAAGCGCTGCGTACGCCCGATTATTTCCCGGTTGCCGGCTCGTTGTTTCCGCAATGGCCGGTCTGGCAGCCGATCTGGGCTGTGAGCCTGTTCATCGCCACGCTCGTGGTGTTGTTCCTGCCCAAGATTCTGGGCGTGGTGATGATCGTGGCGCGCGGGCGCCAGCGGGATTTCGGCGGGGTCGGCAGCCTGATCGGCTCCACGCTGATCGAGATCGTGCTCACCTCGTTGCTGGCGCCGATCCGCATGCTCGCGCACACCCGGTTCGTGTTCATGACCGTGGTCGGGTTGCAGGTGAAATGGGATTCGCAGCAGCGCGCCGATGCCCAGGTCGCCTGGCTGCGCGCGCTGCGTTTTCATCTGCCTGGCATGCTGATGGCACTTGTCTGGGGCGGACTTCTGGTCTGGTACACGCCCGGATTCGCGCCGTGGCTGGCGCCGATTCTGGTGCCGTTGATATTGGCGCCTGCGGTTACCGTGATCACATCACGCGCGGATCTGGGGATCTGGCTGCGTAATCAGGATCTACAGTTGATTCCGGAAGAGCGCAATCCGCCGCCGGTTCTGGCGCGGGTCGTTGAACTGGAGGCGAATGCGGCGCCGGAAGGGCGGTTTGTGGATGCGGTGGTCGATCCGGTGCTCAACGCGCTGCATATCGGCCTGCAGGGGCGCGCGCGCCATTACTCTGCCGAACTCGAGGGCTACCGGTGCGAACTCGCCGCGCGCGCGCTCGAGCAGGGCCCGGACTCGGTCGATACCGGTGAACAGCGCACACTGCTGGCCGATCCGGCGCGGATGCAGTGGCTGCACGAGCGCGTCTGGGCCGATGCACCGGCAGCCTGGGGGCAATGGCTCGACGCTGTGCCTACGCAAGCGCCGACCGTGTCTGTATAGTCCCGTTACAGTATTCGAGTGCAGCCAAAAATGGGTCTACATATCGTCGTATTGGCGGCGGGCAAAGGCAAACGCATGCATTCCGCGTTGCCTAAAGTGCTCCAACCGCTGGGTGATCGTCCTCTGTTGAAGCATGTCGTGGAGGCCGCGCAGACGCTGGATCCCGAGTGCATCCATGTCGTCTACGGGCACGGTGCCGAGCAGGTGCAGTCCGCGCTGGGTTATCTGGACGTCAACTGGGTGTTCCAGGAACAGCAGCTGGGCACCGGACACGCCGTGAATCAGGCCATCGACGCGGTGCCCGACGGCGCCCAGGTGCTGGTGCTCTATGGTGACGTGCCGTTGATTCGTGCCGGCACCCTGTCGCACCTGGTGGATGCTGCCGGTGATGCGGCGCTCGCGCTGCTGACGGTCGTGCTCGACGATCCGTCCGGCTATGGCCGGATCAAGCGCGACGACGACAACCGCGTCGTCGGCATCGTCGAGGAGAAGGACACCAGCGCCGACGAACGCTACATTCGCGAAGTGAACACCGGGCTAATCTGTGCGCAGGCCTCGCATCTGCGCGACTGGCTGTCGCGGCTGACCAACGAGAATACCCAGGGCGAGTACTACCTCACCGACTGCATCGCCATGGCTTCGGGCGACGGCGTGAACATCATTGCCGGCCAGGCGGGCAGCGTCGAGGAAACCCAGGGCATCAACGACAAGCGCGATCTGGCGGTGGCAGAGCGCCTGCTGCAGCGCCGCCAGGCCGAAGCACTGATGGCCCAGGGCCTGACCCTGCGCGATCCCGAACGATTCGACCTCAGGGGCGCGCTGCGCGCGGGCCGCGACACCATCATCGATGTCAACGCGGTGATCGAGGGCGAGGTCGTGCTGGGCGAAGGCGTGAGCATCGGCCCCCACTGCGTGCTGCGCAACTGCACCATTGGCGACCATACCCAGGTGCTGTCGCATACCGTGATCGAACATGCCGTGATCGGCTCGCGCTGCCAGATCGGGCCGTTCGCGCGTCTGCGTCCCGATACCGAACTGGGCGATCGTGCCAAGATCGGCAATTTCGTGGAAACCAAGAAGATCAAGCTGGGCAAGGGCAGCAAGATCAATCATCTGAGCTATGTCGGCGATGCCCGCGTGGGCGATAACGTCAACATCGGCGCCGGCGTGATCACCTGCAATTACGACGGCGCCAACAAACACGTCACCACGATCGGCGACGACGCCTTCATCGGCTCGGATTGCCAGCTGGTGGCGCCGGTGTCGGTAGAGCGGGGCGCCACCATCGGCGCGGGTTCTACCATCACCAAGACCGCGCCTGCCGACAGCCTGACCTTGTCGCGGCCGAAACAATTCACGGTCGAGGGCTGGAAACGGCCGCGCAAAGACAACCCTGGGCACGACTGAGCGGGCGTCGCCTGCTGCGGCCGAGCCGGGTTTTCGGAATACGAGAGCAATAACACCATGTGCGGAATTGTCGGAGCCAGCGCTCAGCGCAACGTCGAACCCATTCTGCTGGAGGGGCTGCGGCGTCTCGAATACCGCGGCTACGACTCCGCCGGAATGGCGCTCGTCAACGGCGGCGTGCTTGATCGTACGCGTGCCGTCGGCAAGGTACAGGCGCTCGCCGACAAGCTCGAAGCCGAGCCGCGCCCCGGTACACTGGGTGTGGCCCACACCCGCTGGGCAACCCACGGTGGCGTGTCCGAAATCAATGCCCACCCGCATACGTCGGCCGATCGGGTCGCGGTGGTACACAATGGCATCATCGAGAATTTCGAATCGCTCAAGCAGCGGCTCATTGAAGCCGGCTACGCCTTCACCTCGCAGACCGACACCGAAGTCGTCGCCCATCTGATCGAGAGCTATCTGGATGACAGCGCCGATCTCGCCGAGGCGGTGCGCCGCGCGGTGGCCGAACTGCACGGCGCCTATGCGCTCGCCGTAGTCAGTCGCGACGATCCGCAGACCCTGGTCGCCACCCGCAGCGGCTCGCCGTTGGTGCTCGGCGTCGGTATCGGTGAACACTTCGTGGCCTCCGATGTGGCTGCACTTTTGCCGGTCACGCGCAATTTCGTCTATCTCGAGGAAGGCGATCTGGTGGTGATCACGCCGGATACGTTCGCGATCACGGACCTACACGGCGCGCCGATCGAGCGGCCGGTCAAGGAGTCGGGCCTGTCGATCTCGGCGACCGAGAAAGGCGGCTATCGGCATTTCATGCTCAAGGAAATCTATGAGCAGCCGCAGGCCCTGACCGATACCTGGCAAGGGCGCCTGTCTGTCGACGATATTCTTGCCTCCAGCATCGGCACTGACGCCGAGGCATTGCTGTCGCAGGTGGAAGCGATCCATATTGTCGCCTGCGGTACCAGCTATCACGCCGGGCTGGTGGCGCGTTACTGGCTCGAAGCCATGGCGCGGATTCCCTGCAACGTGGAACTGGCCAGCGAATACCGGTATCGCAACCCGGTGGTGCCCAAGAACTGTCTGTTCGTCACCCTGTCCCAGTCTGGCGAGACCGCGGATACGCTCGCGGCACTGCGCTATGCCAAGGACCTGCCGCAGGGGCAGGGGTACCTGGCCACGCTGGCGGTATGCAACAAGCCGGAGAGTTCGCTCACCCGTGAGTCGGACCTCGTGATGATGACCCGCGCCGGCCCCGAAATCGGCGTTGCCTCCACCAAGGCGTTCACCACGCAGCTGCTTTGCCTGCTGCTGCTGACCGGAATGCTCGACCGCGACGCCCAAAAGCGCGGCCACCTCGCCGCCGATATCCGCAAGATCCATACCGCGGTCAGCCAGGTGCTGGAACTCGACGACGCCATTCGGCATCTCGCCGAAGAATTCGTCGACAAGCAGCACGCCCTGTTCCTCGGGCGCGGGCCGATGTACCCGATCGCCATGGAAGGCGCGCTCAAGCTCAAGGAAATCTCCTACCTGCACGCCGAAGCCTACGCCGCCGGCGAACTCAAGCACGGCCCGCTTGCGCTGGTCGACGAGAATATGCCCGTTATTGCCGTTGCGCCCAAAAATGACTGGCTGGAAAAAGTGAAGTCCAACCTGCAGGAAGTCAGCGCCCGCGGCGGCAAGCTTTATGTCTTCGCCGACGCCGATGCCGGCCTCAATACCGGCCCCGGAATGACCGTGCTGGACATGCCCCACGTCGACGATACCCTGGCGCCCATCGCCTACACGGTGCCCTTGCAACTGCTGGCCTATCACGTCGCCGTCGCCAAGGGCACCGACGTCGATCAGCCGCGCAACCTGGCGAAATCCGTAACTGTGGAATAGCGATCAATCAGTGCATTGGGGTCGATGACAGACATTAATGTCCGTCAAAAATTGAGCCCATGAGTATGCTCGCGTGACTACAACTCTTGGGTTTAAAGCGGTTAAGCAAATAACCTAGGCTGTTGCGTGTTCGATCTCAGGAAGATGCGTCGTTATCGCTGAAAATAGTGGCATAGATTTGGCGAAGTTCGTTCTTCATCACCTTGCCCATCGCGTTGCGCGGAAATTCCTCAAGGAAGACGACTGCCTTGGGGCGCTTGTAACTCGTAAGATCGCGTGCCGTGAGCTTGTCAATTTCCTCGCGGCTGACGGGATGGGCAGGATCGCACTTGATCGCTGCGACGACGCCTTCGCCGAAATCCGGATGTGGCACGCCTAGTACGGCGGCCTCATCGACTCCGGGCACTGTTTCAAGCACATTCTCAACTTCTCTCGGATAAACGTTATAGCCGCCGGAAATGATGAGTTCTTTCTTGCGGCCTACCAACCAGACGAATCCATCCTCGTCGATACGGCCCATGTCGCCGGTGTCGAAGAAGCCATCTTCAGACCATTCGTCGCCGAGTTCGGGGCGATTCCAATAGCCTCGAATGGTCGACGGGGTTCTTGCGTGCAGTTGCCCGACTTCGCCGGGCGGCAGGGCTGCGCCGGTTTCATCCGCAATGCGCAATTCGACGGTCGGCAACGGTTTGCCTACGGAGCCGACCCGGGCCGATCCGTCGATCGGGTTGGTGGTTAATATGGACGTCTCGGTCAGGCCGTAGCGCTCGACTACGTAAATTCCCATCCGATCACGGAGTGTCTGAAAGAGCTCGGGGGAGAGCGGCGCCGATCCCGATGTGGCGAGTCGCAGATGGCGGCATGCTGCTTGATTGAAGTCCTCGCGTTGGACGAGCCGGGTATAAATCGCCGGGACCGCCATGAATACGGTCGCCTCGGGCAGCAGGCGGATAGTCTGAGCTGCGTCAAAGTTCTCAGTAACGATGACGCTCGCGCCGTGAGCGAGCGGAAGCGCAGCCGCGATGAACAGACCATGCGCGTGGAATACGGGCAGGACGTGTAGAACGCGATCGCCAGGACTGATGCCCCAAACGGCCCCCAGAGCGCCGATATTCGACATCAGGTTGCCGTGGGTTAATGGAGCGCCTTTCGGACGGCCGGTCGTGCCGGATGTGAAGAGCATGGCGGCATAGTCATTCGAGCCGGGTTCTTCGGCAACGGCTCCGGTGGCTCGCCCACTATTCATCAAGTCGTCTGATTCGCCGTTGCGAAATCCGAGTACTCTGACTTTTTCCCGCACCGCGTCGTCCAGTTCCGCGGATTTATTGTCGATCAGCAGAGACGGCGTCGCATCCTCAAGCAGGATGCCTGTCTCTCGCGAGGTGAATTTGGGGTTGACGGGTACGTAAATCGCGCCGGCACGCAGTACGCCCAGAAACAGTAATAGTCCGACAGCCGATTTGCCAAGGCGTACCGCCACGCGGTCACCCGAAGCGACCCCATGCTGGCGCAACGCTGCTGCAATCGCGCTTACCTGCGCATTCGCCTCGCCGAAGGTCATCCAATCGCTTCCGGCCTCGTCGTTGGCAGGATGGAAAGACAACGCCGGTGCGTCGGGGCGCGTGGCAGCGTGGTGTGCCAGCGCCTGCGACAGCGTGGGGAATTGCTTCAGATTAGTCACCGTGTATTCCTTCCTCGTTATTCGCCGTAAAAGACCGGCGTCTGCTTGTTGGCAAAAGCGGTTAGTGCTGATTGGTAATCGCTACTCTCAGCACATGCCTGGACGGCGGCGAACGGCGCCTGCCAGTCTCGATCTCGATCGAATGCCGCAATCTCGCGCAGGCTGACCTTGGCTGCCGCCACCGATAAGGGAGCGTTTGCCGCGATTACCGCAAGCTGTTTTTCGACGAACTCGTCGAGGTCTGCTGCCGGTACTACTTCATTCGCAAAGCCACACCGCAGCGCCTTGTCCGCGCTCAGGAACTGGCCGGTCATCAGAATCTCGCCCGCGGTGGCGCGGCCGACGACGTCGACCAGTCTCTTGATCCAAAGTGGGCTGTAGCCAATACCGAGCCGCGCAGCCGGGATCCCGAAACGGGCGTTGTTGTCCAGATAACGCAGATCGCAGGCAAGAGCGATAGCTGTGCCTGCGCCAATGCAAAACCCATGAATAAGGGCAACGACAGGTACCGGTATGGCCTCGATCCCGTCAATGGCTTCCTGGATCGCGGCCGTATGGTCAGCAGCTTGCTCCGAGCTGCGACGATTCTCGCCGAACTCGCTGATATCGGCGCCGGATGCAAATGCGTCCGGGCCCACGCCGCGGATCATGACCACGCGTAGGTCCCGGCGTATCGCGAGATCGCTGGTAATCTGGGTTAGTTCCTCCCACATGCGGCGCGTTATTGCATTGCGGTGTTCAGGATTGCAGAGCGTTAGTCGGGCGATGCCGTGCTCTAGCTGTAGTTCCACATGCGGTGTCTTGGTCTCACTCATCACGAATTCCCGTTTCCATGGCCAGCTGTTCAACGACCGAGTCATGCATCTCTGAAATATGAACGATGCCTGCGGCGTTCGTATGTCTGAGCATGGTGTGGAGACTCTCTCCCTGCAGGATAAGGTGCGTACGCATTGCATTGGCGGCGGCCTCCTCATCCTGTGTGCGAATCGCAGCCAGAACCGCATCGTGCTCCGAGGATGATTCAGCGAGCCGGCCTGGTAGTCGGCCCTGGGTGATACGCAGGAACCACATTCGGTCGCGTAGTCGCAATGTCTCAGTCCAGAGATAGTGGTTGCCCGAAGCGGCATAGATCGCTTCATGAAAACCTACATTCGCTTCGTAATAATGCGTCGGATCGGCGTCAATGCATCGAGTGCGGCACTCCGCCTGATGTTTTTCCATCCGCGCAAGTTCATCGCGACCGCGTCGGCGAGCCGCTAGGCGCGCACATGCCGCTTCCAACTCCGCCATAGCCTCGAATTGATCGAGAATTTCCGCAGCTGTCTGGCCTTTTACCACGGCACGCTGTCTAGGGCGGAGTGTGACGAGCCCATCGGCAGCCAAGCTGCGAATCGCTTCACGAACAGGCGTCCTCGAGACGCCATACTCTTGGCCTATTTGCGACTCCGACAGGAAATCGCCGGGTGTAAGCCGCCCCACCATGATGTCTCGCGCCAAGCCGTGACGAACTATTTCGGCTTGAGAAACATTGGGTTGCTTATCTGGTTTTGCCGCGTATTTATCCGTCATAACTGTCCGGTCTCCGCGGGTTGAGCCATTAAGGCGAGCACAGTAAACTCAAAACAGTATACAGAATGACAAACCTTGTGTAACGTCTGGAAACGACAGAATACCTTTGTGCTGAGTTAACACTTGGCGGAGTAGTCATCCGAAGGGGAGATCGATGGCAGCCGTACGAACTATTCTGGAAGGGTTCAGCCGCCTGCTGTTCGCCCTCTGTGCTCTAGTCATCGCCATCATGGCGCTGTCTGTCACCTACGAAGTGGTCAGTCGCTACCTCCTGGGTCGTCCGACGATCTGGGTAACCGAGATCTCCAGCTATTTGCTGGTAGCAGTGACTTTTCTTGGGGCCGCCTGGACGTTGCGTATTGACGGGCATATCCGGATGGATCTGCTGCGTGAAACAGGGGGCTGGCTTGGTCAGCGTGTTTCGGATCTGGCCATGTTTGCAGTTGCAGCCATTGTCTCCGCTGCGCTGCTATGGAGCGGGTGGCATATGACTTTGGCGAACTACAACTTCGGCTGGCGGGCGTCGAGCGCGTTGGGCACTCCGTTGTGGATGCCGCAATCCCTTATACCTCTGGGCTCTCTTGCGCTTCTCATTCAATCGCTGATTGGCGTGTGGGACACGCTCACCGGTGCGCGGGATAAAAGGGAGTAAGGCTGTGCTCTTAGGGTTTGTATTTCTCGGGCTGCTGCTGTTGCTGATCCTGCTCGGTGTTCCAGTAGCTTTTTCGCTGGCTGGAACCACGTTGCTGGGTCTGTTCGCCATGGGGGGATGGGGGGCAGTTGCTGCCATGTCCAACACGGCATGGAGCACCACGTCCGAATTTGTGCTGACGGCGATCCCGCTCTTTATTTTGATGAGCGAGGTGATCGGAGCCACGGGCATTGGTCGTGACCTATTCATTGCGGTGGAGCGTGTTCTCGGTCGGATCAGCGGCGGACAGGCCGTCGCTACCGTGGTCGCCTGCGCCATCTTTGGAGCGGTTAGCGGTACCGCCGTGGGGGTCGCCGCGGTTATCGGTGGGGTCGCGATTCCCGAGATGCTCTCGCGCGGCTATCCGCGCCATATTGCAACGGGATCAGTGGCCGGAGGCAGTCCGCTGGGAATGATCATCCCGCCCAGCTTGCCCTTGATCATCTACGGTGTGGTCACCGAGACACCCATTGCCAACCTCTTTCTTGCCGGCATAGTACCCGGCCTGATCATCACGGTTCTCTGCTGTATCTGTGTGAGCTTCATGGTGCGTCGTGCGAATGTGCGCAGCGAGCCGGTGCAGGCAGGCAGTGTGGTGGATTCGATCAAGCTCTCGTTACCTGTTGTTCTGCTGATCATATTGGTCATCGGCTCCATATATCTTGGTATCGCGACACCAACCGAAGCCGCAGCTGTCGGTGCTGTCGGAGCTTTCCTCATTGCAGGTATCCAGCGTCGATTGACCTGGAACCGTGTAATCGCACTGCTCTATTCGTCTGCGCGGACCAGCGCCATGCTGCTGTTCGTGCTTGTCGGGGCGATGCTTTTCGGCTACCTGCTCGGTATTACGCGAATGCCCCAGGAGTTGACTGCACTGGTGGTCGACCTCGACGTATCCCGGTGGGTCATCTTTACCTTGATCATGCTCGCCTATTTCGTACTGGGCATGTTTCTTGAGGTGACGTCGATCATCCTGATCACCCTGCCGGTGATCTTCCCTACCGTGCTTGCACTACATTTCGACCCCGTCTGGTTCGCGATCGTACTGATGGTGAATATGAGTCTCGCCGTGGTTACACCGCCGGTCGGACTCTGTCTCTATGTCGTGAAGTCTTGTGCTCCCGAAACATCGCTGCGAGAGGTGATCCGGGGCACGGCTCCATTGATGGCGATGTACATCATCGTTCTGATCGCCCTTTGCTTCATTCCGGGGCTGGCGATCTACTGAAAATAAAACGATCTATTGAAAACAAAATAGGAGGAGATGGGTTATGGCTAAGAAAATGTTTTTATCTGCGGTGCTGTTGGCTATGTCGACATTGACGGCAACCAATGGGTGGGCACAGCAGACGCTCCGGTTGGGGCATTATTTTGCGACCGAGGATTTTCGTGGGCTCACCGCCCAGCATTTTGCGGACCAGGTAAATGAGCGGGCGGACGACTTGAACGTGGAGGTCTATCCGAACGAGTCCCTCGTCAAGGGGCGTGAAGCATTGCAAGCCACCTCCCAGGGGGTGGTCGACATCTATTCGGTTTATGCAGGCTATCTATCGGGCCAGGTACCGTTGATCAATGTGTTTTCCTTGCCTTTCCCGCCGCCAGCGTATGACGACAAGGCCATGTACAAGCTGGCGCTTGATCCGAAAACCGTCGCGCTGATGGACAAGACGTTCGCCAAATTCGGAGTGAAATATCTTGGCGTAATCAACTCCTCCGGACCGGCCCAATTGTTCCTGCGCAATCCGGTCGAATCGGTGACGGATATTTCCGGGCGAAAACTACGCGGTGCCGGTGGTCTTTCAGATGTTGCATTGCGGAAGCTTGGTGCTTCAGTTGTTCTGCTTAGTGCGGCCGAGCAGTTCCTGGCTCTGCAAACAGGGACGGTGGATGGCATTTCGACCACCTGGTCTTCCTATGTGAACTATGGCTTGGCCGATGTGGCGCCGACCTACTTGGCAGCGACGGTGGTGCGCGCTCCTTATCTTCTGCTTATGAACAAGGCTAAATTCGATGCGCTGAATGATGCGCAGCGAAAAGCGATTACCGAAGCAGTCGAAGACACGGTGAACTGGTCACGCAAGAACTTTGCCGCCGAGCAAGACGAACTCCATCAAAAAGTAGTTGATCAAGCGAAGAACGTGGTTGAAGTCTCGGCAGAACAGAATGCGGAGCTGCGCAAGCAGATGCAGCCGATCTATGAGTCGTATGTCGAAGATAATGGCGAAGCAGGGGCGCAGCTCATGCAGCGCTGGCACGAAGTAACCGGAACAGACCAGTAGAGCCGTCGCATAAGACACTCCGACCAGACCAAGAGGCCGGGCGTTATGCTCGGCCTCTTTCATGGAGATCAGCCTGAACCTGTCCGCACGTCGCTATCCAGAAATGAAATGTGGGTGCCACACGAGTTTATTCGCGTGCCTTTCCGCAGCGTACTTACTCCGGCGCGGTTTTCCTCGTAAATCCGGGTTTTCCATAGAGGCCTGGTCACAGGGCCACGGTGTGCCATCGGTACTACGTTGTGGGGGGGTTATCCCCCGTTAGTGCCAACATTCATTCCAGAGCAGCTTCATCGTGGAGTCCAGGGAGTGTTACGTCACAACGCAAGAAATACAGCGCCGAGTTCAAGCAGAAGATCGGCGGTATCAGTTAGCCTCTTTCTAACCGTCCGTAACGACGGGGGACAACCCCCTGGAGCTTGCCGGCGGCTTCGGTCACGCCTTCGCGGCGTACCCCGAGCATGTTGGCGATCAACTCCTGGGTCATGGTCACATTGTTGCCCAGCAGTCGGCCCAGCAAAAGCCAGCGGCACAGTTACTGGTCGATCGAGTGATGCCGATTGCAGACCGCGGTCTGGGCCATCTGCGTGAGCAGAGCCTGGGTGTAGCGCAGTATCAAATGGTGCAGTTCGCCGTGGCGGCTGAATTCGTCCTTTACGCGCTGCCCGTCCAGCCGGTAGGCCCAACCGGCACTCTGCAGAATAGCCCGGTTAGGCGTGCTTTCGCCGCCCATGACGAGGGTAACGCCCAAGAGGCCTTCGTTACCCACGACCGAGATTTCCGCCGAGGCGCCGTCTTCCATGACATGCAGTAGCGAGACGATGCTGTCGGTGGGGAAGTACACATGGGTCAACGCATCCCCCGATTCGTAGAGGACAGCACCCAGGGGCAGTGCAATCAGTTCAAGGTGCGGGAACAGCCTCGCTTTGACGCCGCTCGGCAGCGCCGCGAGAAGCCGATTGGCCTGTGGAGTGGAGGTTGCTGGCATGCCACTGACTTTTGCGTTCAAGCGTGTGTTGAAGATCGCTCGTACGGCCGACGCGCAGTGTCGCGTCGCGCTGAGTGTTAGCAATAAATCATCACAAGTTTTCAGGTCGTGGCTGTCGCGAATTGGGGGCTTCGGAATAGCCGGGCACCCTGCACAGGCGCCCGGTTCTGTGCATGTATCGCGTCGAACGGCGCTGTCGGCCCGACAAATCCATAGCCTGTTTCCAATTGGCCGTAGGAACGGTAAATAACCCGCTCTGCAGGAGGGGCAACACAATAAAAATACGGTGTAAAAATCTCGGAAGTCCGGAGATCCGGTTTCGGGTTGTCGGGGCAAGTCAATCGTGTGCAGCGAGGCAGCCGGCGACGCCCAGGCTTTGATATCGATCGGCCCCGGTTGCGTATTCGGGCGCGCGGTGGCGTCGAGAGCCTACTGCTCGCGATTCGGGAAAAAATCCCGGGCGGTTTCTTCAGCGCCGATGCCGTACCAGCCGTGCGGCTGTCTGCAGGACACGTGGTTGGGCGCTTTCGGCGTGTGTTGGTCGGCCGGTCGGCCACCGATGCCGCACGCGTCGCGCCTGTTTCTGATTTGCCGCTCGGTGTTGCGCGCGCATGATTTTGCTCGTAGGTATGGTCGCGCCGTAAAAATTTCGATTTACACGCTGGCGTTGCCGCTTGTGGTGGGCGCCACGCAGCTAATGCAGCGGTGAGTGTGGTGGATTTTCGTCGAACTGTGATGGGAGTGCTCTTTTAAAGCAACACGCTAATCCAGGTGACCCGCATATCGGCACATCTGCTTGAAAAAATATGCGTGCAGCACTCAATTCAAAACTGGATGACATTCGCGTCGAGGAGTCGTATTTTTAGCCTACTATTAGAAGGTTGGGGATTTTTCCAAGAGGTTCAGTTTCGATTGGTCTCGGCCGATAACGGATAAACCTGTAGCTGCCTGTACGCGTTTTGCCTAGTCGCTCAAAAAAGCCCGGTCAAGCAATGAACAAGAATCACGTTTCCCCTCGTTCGCCTTTTATCCGCGCTTTGGAGCCACGTCTGCTCTTCGACGGCGCGGTCACTGCCGCCGCCGCGGATACTGCGACGGACCAGGCTTTTGCGGCCCATCACGACGGTGCGGCGCAATCCGGAGATGGCCATGCGGCCGATGCCAGCGTGCCGCCGGCCGCGCAATCTCCGGTCGCGCGCGCGCTGGAGGCCAGCCAGTCGGCGCGTGCCGATCAAGGGCGCACGGCAATCTTCATCGACGCTGAAACCGCGGGCAGCGACCGCGCGGCGGTGTCCGCGGCGAATGAACGTGCCGATACCGACGTGTATGTCGTCGATGCTGCCGATGACGGCCTGGCCACGATCAGCAAGACGCTCGATGCACAGTCCGACTATCAGGCCGTCACCATTATCGGCCACGAAGCCGGCGACAAACTGTCGCTCGGCACGACCGAGCTGTCACAGCAGGGTCTCGATGCGTTCGCCGAGCGTTATGCCGCGGCCGGTCGGGACGGCGAACTGCGGGTTTTCGATCAGTCCATACTCGACGACGCCGCCCAGAACACACTGGCCGACGGCTCCTGGATGGACAGCAGCGATGTGCAGCCGCTGTTCGTTCTGCAGGCAGATCAAGATGGCAGCGACGCGGCCGCGGATGACGCCGGTATTGCCGCCTCCGTCAACGATTATTCGGCCGACAGTAGCCAGCCGGGCATCATCTTTGTCGACACGGGCGTCGACAATTACCAAAGCCTGGTCGACCAGTTCGACCCGTCGGCCGAAGTCGTGCTCATCGACCGCGACAGCGATGGTGTCGAGCAGATCCAGCGCACGCTCGACGGCCGCACGAATATCGGTGCGATTCATATCATCTCGCACGGCGGCGAAGGCGAAGTCACGCTGGGCACGGCCACGCTGAACGCGGAATCGATTCGCGGCGAATATGCCGATGAGTTGCAGGACATTGGTGCCTCGTTATCCGAGCGCGCGGACATTCTGATCTACGGCTGTAATTTCACCGTGGGCGAATCGGGTAGGGAGGCTGCTTCCCTGCTGGCCCGCCAGACCGGCGCCGATGTCGCTGCGTCCAGCGACGATACCGGCAGCGTGGATCTCAACGGCGACTGGGATCTGGAAACCCATATCGGCGAGATCGAGGCACGCGCCATTGATGCTTCGGCCTGGTCCGGGCGCCTGGCGGACCCGGTCAATCTCAATTTCAGCAATCCGCCGACGCTGGTCAGCGGCACCGCGAATCAGCCCGGCGCTGTCTATCGTTTTTCCAACGTGTCCCCGGGTATCGATGCGCTGGTCACGATCGACAGCAGGTCGAATGCCCAGGTGTCGGCACTGGACGAGAATGCCAACGGCGTGGCCGAGGGGTTTTCGCCGACTATCCAGGGGCAGGGCGCCAACGGCTACGTCCAGTTTTCCTTCCGCTTTGTGGACAGCGGCACGAACAATGCGCGCGTCGTTACTTTTACCGCGAGTTCGCTCGATGTCGACGCCACGTCGGAAACGATCCAGTTTCGTGGTACGAATAACTATACGGTCGAAAGCAACACGTATGTAACCGCGACCGTCGACGCCACGAACAGCAACGTGAATGTTCGTGGCGGCGGGCCGGGGGCATTCCCGACCTCGCGAACGGATACGCGTTATATCGTGTCCGCCAATTACTCCGACGTGACCGGGTTCACCTACCGCGCCGGCGTCGATGGCAACACCTCGCGACAGACCGCGCTGTTGTTCGAGAACGTCAATACCGGCAATTCGGCCAACATCAATTTCATCGACCCGGTGACCACGCAGCTGCCGGCAGCGACCAATGATCGAGTCGTCACGAGCGAAAACACGGCGGTCACCTTCCGGCCGCAGGCCAACGACGATCTGGGTGTGCCCGCGACCACGATCACCCGGGTCAACGGGACAGCCATAACCGCGGGCGGAGCTGCCGTGGCCGTGCCCAACGGCAGTGTGCAGCTGACTGCCGGCGGCGATCTGATCTATACGCCTGCCAGTGGTTTCGGCGGCACCGATTCGTTCACCTATACCATCCGTGATGCCAATGGTCGCTCCTCCACCGCGACGGTAAGCGCGGTCATCGACAACGACCGCGACGGCGTCGCCAACGTCGACGACATCGACGACGACAATGACGGCATTGTCGATACGGTCGAAAACAGCCACCCGGTGTTTACGCCCGCGGATTTCATCAATAACGGTTCCGCGCAGTCGGTCAACGATGACCCGACACTTGACCAGAATGAATTCCGCCTCACGCCCGATCTGGGGGGGCAGGTCGGTTCGATCAACTCGCAGGAGTTAATCGACTTTTCGCGCGACTTCACTGTCAACCTGGGCGTCTATCTTGGCATCAAGGACGGGGCCGGCGCCGACGGCATCACGATTTTCTTCCATAACGACCCGGCAGGCCAGAATGCGACAGGCCAGACGGGCCAGGGTATAGGCGCCCGCGGCCTGCAGAACGGCATCGCGATCGAGTTCGACACCTTCGACAACGGTACCGGCGGCGGTGACATACCGGACGATCACGTTTCGATCTTCGATACCGATTCGACCAATTTCGATTATCTGAGCGCTGCACAGTCGGTCGGCAATATCGAGGACGGTCAGTTCCACGACGCCGTCGTGACCTGGAATGCCAGCACGCAGACGATGGTTGTCACGTTGAACGGCCAGGAAAAGGCACGCGTCACCACGGACCTTGTCGCCAATTACTTCGGCGGCGCCGAGCGCGTGTTCTTCGGGGCGGCTGCATCCACGGGTGGCTTCTCGAACGAACATATCGTTCGGTTCGACGGCGCCAGTGGCTCGTTCTACAACCAGGACGGGACCAATATTGCGGACCCGGACGACGACGGTCTGATCAACAGTCTGGATATCGACTCGGACAATGATGGCATCACCGATAACGTCGAGGCCCAGACCACGGCCGGCTACAAGGCACCGTCCGGTATGGGCGGCACGGCCGCCTTCCGCGATGCCAACGGCGACGGGCTGGATGACAATTACGATGCCGGCGCGCTCGGCGCGGCCGGGGGTATCGGTCTGACACCGGTAGACACCGACAGCGACGGTGTACCCGACTATATCGATACCGACAGCGACGACGACGGCACCTCCGACATCGAGGAGGCCGGGCACGCCACGACCACCCTGGCCGGCACGGATTCCGACCACGATGGGCTGGACGACGCGTTCGACACCGTCCAGGGTTTCGATGTCAACGACGACAATATCGCCGGCGATAATGGCGGCGCCGACGGCGACTACAGCAACTTCACGCTCCGGGATGCCGACGGCGACACCAATGCCAACGAGGCGGTGCCCAACCGCACCAGCAACGATGCGTCGCCGCCGGTGTCCGATCTCGACTATCGCGACAACATCGCGGCGTTGGTGGCGCAGCCTGATCGCGGCAGCACGGACGAAGACGTCACGCTCAACGTGGACGCGGCATCCGGCCTGCTGGCCAACGACTCCGGTCCGGCCGGTCAGGTGCTGACCATCTCGGAATTCGCGGTCGCCGGCCGCAGCGTGACGGTCGATCCGGTCAACGGCGGCACCACCACGATCAGCGGCATCGGCACCCTGACGATCCGCGCCGATGGCGCCTACGATTTCGTGCCGGCCGCCAACTACAACGGCGTGGTGCCGCAGGTGACGTATACCGTGGTCGCCGGCGTGGCCAGTCGCACGACATCCACCCTGGATCTGACGGTCAACGCGATCGATGACGCACCGCAGAACAACCTGCCCGACAGCCAGGTAGTGGGAGAAGACAGCGTCATTATCTTTTCGCAGGCCAACGGTAACGCGATCACCATTCAGGACGTGGACAACAACAGCGCCACGGTGCGACTGTCTGCATCCAACGGCCTCATCACGCTGGGCGGTTTGAACGGCCTCACATTTTCCGAGGGTGATGGCGCCGCCGATGGTGCGATGACGTTCAGCGGTACCATCTCGGCTGTCAACGCGGCCCTGGAAGGGGCTCGGCTCGTGCCGAACGCCGATTACATCGGCAACGCCAGCCTGACGGTGCAGACCAGCAGCGGTTCTCCGGCGCTGACCGATACCGATACGCTGCAGATCAGCTATACGCCCGTGGCCGACATCGCCGATGACACGGCGACCACCAACGAAGATACCTCGGTCACGATCGACGTGCTGGCCAACGACAGCTTCGAGAACCCGGACGCCGCGATCAGCGCGATCGACGGCAGCGCGATCACCGCCGGCGGCGACGCGGTGGCCGTAGCCAACGGCAGCGTGCGTCTGCTGGCCAACGGTCAGCTGCAGTTCACGCCAGTCGCCGATTACAACGGCGACACCAGCTTCAACTACACGGTGACGAGCGCCAATAACACCGAGACCGCGACGGTGACGGTGTCGGTCAATCCGATCAACGATGCGCCGACCGTAAGCGACCCATTGCCCGATCGGACCGGGCAGGACGGCGACCCGATCACGATCGCGGCGGCCGGCGCCTTCAGTGATGCCGACAACGATACGTTGACCTATACCGCGGACGGCCTGCCGGACGGATTGGTCATCGACGCGGCTACCGGCGAGATCACCGGTAATCTACCGGCCGATGCCTCGGTCAACAGCCCCTACAGCATCACCGTGACCGCCAACGACGGCAACGGTGGCACCGTCAGCGATACGTTCACGATCAGCAGCACCAATGTGGCCCCCACGGCCGGCCAGGATGCGGCATCAACGGGCGAAAACAACACGACCGCGGGTAATGTGTTGGCCAACGATGTCGACGGCGGCAACGATGGCGATACGCTGTCCGTGAGTCAGGTGGCCGGCGCCGCAGCCAGCGTGGGTCAGCCGGTGGCCGGCAGCGATGGCGGTTCGTTCGTGATCAACGCCGACGGCAGTTACACCTTCGATCCGGGCGCGGATTTCGATAATCTCGCGGCGGGCGAATCCCTGACCACGCAAGTGCTCTATCAGGTGAGCGACGGTCAGGGCGGCACCGATACCACGGCGCTCACCGTCACCGTCAACGGCGCCAATGACGCACCGACGGTTGTCGCGCCGCTGGACAATCAGTCCAGCCAGGACGGCGAAACCGTGTCCATCGCCACGGCCGGCGGTTTCAACGACCTCGACGATAGCGACACCCTCGTATATACCGCCACGGCCTTGCCGCCTGGGCTGTCAATCGATGCCGACACCGGCGAGATTACGGGCACGCTGGACGCCGATGCCTCCCAGGCCGGGCCGTACAACGTGACGGTCACCGCGACCGACGGCAGTGGCGAGCAGACGAGTTCCAGTTTCAACTGGGCCGTCGCCAATCCGCCGCCGGTGGCCAACGGCGATACCGGTACGACCAGCGAAAACGTGGATACCGCCGGCAACGTGCTGGCCAACGATGTCGACGGCGGCAACGACAGCGATACGCTCGCAGTCAGCCAGGTCGGCGGCAACGCGGCCGGCGTGGGTGCGGCTGTCGATGGCGACAATGGCGGTACCTTCACGATCGGCGCCAATGGCGACTACAGCTTCGCCCCGGGGGCGGCGTTCGATTATCTGTCGGCAGGCGAAACCGCGTCGACGCGCGTCACCTACACCGTTTCCGACGGCCAGGGCGGTACATCGAGCAGTGTGCTCACCGTCACCGTGACCGGGACCAACGATGCCCCGGTCGCCGGTACGATTCCGGCTCAGAGCGATCGCGATGGCGAGAGCATTTTGCTACCCACGTCGGGCTTCTTCGATGATGCCGACGCCAACGATACGCCCAGCTATGCGGCCACGGGCCTGCCGGCGGGGCTGAGTATCGATCCGGACAGCGGCGTCATCAGCGGCCAGATCGATAGCGACGCCTCGCAGGGTGGCGACAACGGCACCTACAGCGTCACCGTGAGCATCGACGACGGCCAGGGCGGCACCACGAGCACGACCTTCGACTGGGTCGTCGCCAACCCGCCGGTCAGCGGCGTGGACGATACCGACACCACCACCGAAGACGCCGCCATCAGCCGCGCGGCCGGCCAGGGCGTACTCGTCAACGATATCGATCCCGACAACGACACGCTCAGCGTGGCCCAGGTCGAGAACGATGCCGCCAATGTCGGCGCCGGCGTGACCGGCAGCAACGGTGGCCTGTTCACCGTCAACGCGGACGGCTCCTATAGCTTTGATCCGGGCAACGAGTTCCAGTATCTGTCGGAAGGCGAGAGTGCGACGACGTCGGTGATCTATCAGGTCAGCGACGGCCAGGGCGGTCTGGATACCGCGCGACTGACGGTCACCGTCACCGGCGCCAACGATGCCCCGACCGTGGATATACCGCCAGAGGATCTGGCCAATTCCGACGGCGAGACGGTGTCCGTGCCCACGGCCGGCGCCTTCGCCGATGTCGATGCCAACGACAGTCTGACGTTCTCGGCCACCGGTCTGCCGCCGGGCTTGTCGATCAATACCGCGACCGGCGAAATCACCGGCCAGCTTGCCGCTGATGCCTCGCAGGGCGGCAACGGCGGGGTTTATACCATCACGGTTACCGCCGACGACGGGCACGACGGT
Organism: Salinisphaera aquimarina; assembly: GCF_042643355.1. Taxonomy (NCBI): domain Bacteria; kingdom Pseudomonadati; phylum Pseudomonadota; class Gammaproteobacteria; order Salinisphaerales; family Salinisphaeraceae; genus Salinisphaera; species Salinisphaera aquimarina. The sequence goes on along the minus strand of NZ_JBHRSS010000003.1, from coordinate 795,061 downwards.
GGCCAGGCCAGCGCCCAGTTCGACTGGACGATCAGCAACCGGCCGCCGATCGCCAACGACGACAGCGCGGCCACCACCGAGAATGCCGCGGCCATCAGCGGCAATGTCAGCGCCAACGATACCGATGGCGGCGCCGATACCGACGCGCTGACTGTTACGCAAGTGAACATGACAGCCGGCAATGTCGGCCAGGCGATTGCCGGCAGCAATGGCGGCACGTTCACCGTGAACGCCGATGGCAGCTACACATTCGATGGCGCGGGCGATTTCGACGGTCTGGCCGAGGGGCAGACGGCCACCACCGCGGTGACCTATCAGATCAGCGATGGCCAGGGCGGCACCGATACCGCGACGCTCAGCGTTACCGTGACCGGTACCAACGATGCGCCGGTCGTGCGCACGCCCTTGCCTGATCTTGCCGCAAACGATGGCGACCCAGTGTCGGTATCGACTGCCGGCAGCTTCCGCGATCCGGATGCCAACGATACGCTGCGCTACAGCGTGAGCGGCCTGCCGGCCGGGTTGACGATCAATCAGCAGACCGGTGTGATCAGCGGCACCATCGACCGCTCGGCGTCCCAGAACAACGCCGGCAGTTATTCGGTCGCCGTCACCGCCAGCGACGGTCAGGGTGGCACGGTCACCGATACCTTCACCTGGTCGGTCACCAATCGACGCCCGGTTGCCGGCGACGACACCGCGGACACCACCGAAAACGCCGCGGCCACGGGCAACGTGCTCGGCAACGACAGCGATGGCGCTGGCGATACCGATCCGTTGATCGTCAGCCAGGTGGATGGCAACGCCGCCGGGGTCGGCACGGCTGTGCCAGGTGGCAACGGCGGTGCATTCACGATCAACGCCGACGGCAGCTATACGTTTGAACCCGGGGCGGACTTCGACGATCTGGCGGCGGGCGAGACGCGCTTGACGTCGGTGATCTATCAGGTCAGCGATGGTCAGGGCGGGTTCGATAGCGCGCGTCTGAGTGTCACGGTCACCGGTACCAACGACGCTCCGGTCGTCGTCGGCGATGGCCTGCAGGATCTCGAGAGCAATAATTCCGAAAGCGTGTCGGTACCCACCGCGGGTGCATTCTCCGATGCCGATACCGACGACACCCTGACTTACAGCGTCGCGGGCTTGCCGGACGGTCTGACGATCGACCCGAATACAGGCATCATCAGCGGCACCGTATCGGCCACCGCCTCCGGTGGCGGGCCCAACAACGATGGTGTGTACCTCATCGAGGTGACCGCAAGCGATGGGACGGCGCAGACCACCAGCCAGTTCAGCTGGACGATCGACAACTTGGCGGTTTCCGCTCATGACGATGTCGGCCAGACCGACGAGAACCAACGTCTGGATGTCGACGCGGCCAACGGCGTGACCTCCAACGATGACGACGCCGACGGCGGCGGTATCTTCGTCACCGGTGTGGGCGGCGATCCGGCCAACGTGGGCATGACGGTCGACGGCAGCAATGGTGGCCAGTTCGTTGTCAACGAAGACGGCAGCTACAGCTTTCTGCCAAATGCCGATTTCGATTATCTCGCGGAGGGCGAGCAGTCCACCACCTCGGTGACCTATCAGATCGCCGATGGTCAGGGCGCGTCCGATACGGGGCGGCTGACGATCACCGTCACGGGCACCAATGATGCCCCCACGGTCGTACACGCGCCGGCTCCGGTCTCCAGCAACGATGGCGACACCGTCAGCGTGCCCACGGCCGGCAGTTTCACCGATATCGACGACAGCGATAACCTGGCCTACAGCGCCACCAACCTGCCGCCGGGTCTGACCATCGATTCGGCGACCGGCATCATCAGCGGCCGCCTCGACGCCGCTGCCTCGGCCGGGGGCGACAACAACGACGGTGTCTATGCCGTCACCGTGACGGCCGCCGACGGCAACGGCGGCACGGTGGATACCACCTTCACCTGGACTGCGGTCAACCGGCCGCCGATCGCCAACAACGATGTCGATACGGTTACCGTGGGTGACACGGCGACTGGTTCGGTCAGTGCCAATGATCGCGATGGCGGCAACGATACCGATCCGTTGACCGTGGCCAGCGTCGACGGGCTGGCTGCGAACATCGGCGCCGATGTCACCGGCGGCAATGGTGGCACTTTCGTCATCAATACCGACGGCAGCTACACCTTCGACCCGGGCAGCGATTTCGATCGCCTCGGCGCGGGCGACGAGGCCACCACGAGCGTGGTCTACGAGATCAGCGACGGCCAGGGCGGCGTGGACGAAGCCCGGATCACCGTCACGGTGACCGGTGTCAACGATGCGCCAACCACCACCGATCTGATCGACCAGTCGAACAACGACGGCGAAGCGATCTCGGTGCCGACCGCCGGGGCCTTCGATGACGTCGACGATAATGACAGCCTGACCTATAGCGCCGGCACCACGTTGCCGCCCGGTCTGACGATCGATGCCGCTACCGGGCGCATCAGCGGTGCGCTCACGCCGGCGGCCTCGCAGGGTGGCCCCAATGGAGACGGGGTCTATACCGTCACCATTACGGCCACGGACGCCGCGGGCGCCATGGCGAGTACCGATTTCACCTGGACGGTGACCAACAGCGCGCCGGTGGCGGTCAACGACAGCGCGGCCGTGACCGAAAACCAGGCGGCCAGCGGCAATGTCATCACAGGTGTCGACGGCGTGGGCGCCGATCGCGACGGCGGTGCGGACACCGATACGCTGACCGTCGTCGATGTAGACGGCACCGCGGTCGCTGCCGGCCAGCCGGCGAGCGTCACCGGCGACCTGGGCGGCACGTTCACCGTCAACGCCGACGGCAGCTATGATTTTGCGCCCGGCACCGATTTCGACAACCTGTCCGCCGGCGAAACAGCCATCACGGGGATCACCTATCGCATCAGCGATGGCCAGGGTGGCTTCGACAGCGCCCGACTGGCCGTCACCGTGACCGGCACCAACGACGATCCGACCGTCGACAACCCGTTGCCCGACCTCGCCAGCAACGATGGCGACAACACCAACATCGCCACGGCCGGCGCATTTGCCGATCTGGATGCCAACGATACGCTGACGTATCAGGTCTCCGGCCTGCCCGATGGCGTCTCGATCAATGCCGATACCGGGGAGATCGTCGGTCGATTGAGCCCGTCAGCCTCGCAGACAAACGGCGGCGTCTACGACGTGACGGTGACCGCGGTGGATTCGCAGGGCGCGACGGTCAGCGACACGTTCACCTGGACCATCGCCAATCCGAGCCCGACCGCCGCCACCGATATGGCGACCACGGACGAAAACGCGACCGTCACCCGCGATGCGGCCAACGGTGTGCTGGCCAACGATGCCGATGGCAACAGCGACACCGATATGCTCACGGTGGCCCAGGTCGGCGGCACCGCAGCCGGCGTCGGCCAATCGGTGGTCGGCACCGGCGGCGGCACGTTCGTCGTCGGCGCCGACGGCAGCTATACCTTCGATCCGGGCGCGGACTTCGAGGATCTCGGCGTTGGCGAAAGCCGTAATACGTCGGTCAGCTATCAGGTCAGCGATGGCCAGGGCGGCACCGCGACCTCCCGGCTGGTGATAACCGTCACCGGTGACAACGATGCGCCGACTGTCGGTGCCCCGCTCAACGATCTGTCCAGCCGCGACGGCGATACGGTCTCGGCCTCGGTCGCCGGTGCATTCCAGGACGCCGATACCAACGATACGTTGACCTATAGCGCACTCGATACCAACGGCGATAGTACTCTGCCGCCCGGGTTGGTTCTTGATAGCAGTACGGGCCGTATCACCGGTACCGTCAGCCCGGATGCCTCGGTTGGCGGGCCGTACACGGTGACCATCACGGCCACCGATTCCGCCGGCGCCCAGGTCAGCGACGAGTTCGTCTGGCAGATCGACAACCCGGCGCCGGAAGCCGCGCCGGATACCGCGGCGACTGACGAAAACGACGATCTGTCGATCGACGCCGCCAACGGCGTGCTGGCCAATGATGTCGATGGCGGCAACGACAGCGATACGCTGACCGTTTCGCAGATCGATGGCAGCGCCGCCAATATCGGTCAGGCGACCGCCGGCAGCAATGGCGGATTGTTCACCGTCAACGCCGACGGCAGCTACGCTTTCGCGACCGGCACCGACTTCGACGATCTCTCCGTCGGCGAGACACGCGCCACCCAGGTGAGCTATCAGGTGTCGGACGGCCAGGGCGGTTTCGATACCAATACGCTCACCGTGACCGTTACCGGTACCAACGATGCCCCCACGGTCGTCGCGCCCACGCCGGATCGTACCGGCAGTGACGGCGATGCCGTATCGATCTCCACGGCCGGCGCATTCAGCGACCGTGACGCCAGCGATCAACTGACCTACAGCGCCGCGGGTCTGCCGGCCGGGTTCACGATCGATGCGGATACCGGCCTGATCACCGGCACGCTGGGGCCGGATGCCTCGCAGAACGGGCCTTTCACCATTCAGGTCACCGCCAACGATGGTCAGGGCGGCACGGTCAGCGACACGTTTGCTTTGTCTTCGACCAATGTGGCCCCGATAGCGATCGCCGACCAGGGCGAAGCGACTGAAAACGGCTCGGCAACGGGCAATGTGCTGGCCAACGACGCCGATGGCGGCAACGATACGGATACCCTGAGCGTGGCTCAGGTGGCCGGGGCGACCGGCAATGTCGGCCAGGCGACAGCGGGCGACAACGGCGGCGCGTTCACCGTGTCCGCGAACGGCGCCTACAGCTTCGATCCGGGCGCCGACTTCGACGACCTGGCCGTGGGCGAGACGCGCACCACGAGCATCAGCTACCAGGTCAGCGACGGCCAGGGCGGTGTCGATACGTCCAGCATCACAGTGCTGGTCACCGGGACCAACGATGCGCCGACCGTGGCTCAAGGCACGCCGGACCAGACCGCCAGCGACGGTGACACGTTGTCCATCGCCGCCGGTGATGCATTCGCCGATGCCGATAACAGCGACACGCTGTCGTACAGCGCCAGCGGGCTGCCGGCGGGCCTGGATATCGACCCGGATACGGGGCTGATCACCGGCACGCTGGGGCCGAATGCCTCGCAGAACGGGCCTTTCACCATCGCCGTGACTGCCGATGATGGCAACGGCGGGACCGTCACCGATACCTTCGAAATCAGTTCGAGCAACGTCGCACCGGTGGCCCTGGACGATGCCGGCAACACGTCTGAACGCGACCCCCTGAACGGCGACGTGCTGGCCAACGATCGCGACGGCGGCAACGACAGCGATATCGTCAATGTGGCGCAGGTCGCCGGTAACGCGGCCAATGTGGGCGCGGCCACCAACGGCAGCAACGGCGGCACGTTCACCATCGACGCTAACGGCCAGTACACCTTCGATCCGGGTACGGACTTCAGCAACCTGCGCGATGGCGATACCCGCGCTTCGTCCATCACCTACCAGATCAGCGACGGCCAGGGCGGCGTCGCCACGGCGACGCTTACCGTGACCGTGACCGGCGGCAACGATGCGCCGGTGGTTACCGATCCGACGGCCGACCAGAGCGCCCAGGACGGCGATGCGATATCGATTCCGGCCGGCGATGCCTTCACCGACGTGGAAGGCGATAATCTGAGTTACACGGCCACCGGCCTGCCCGACGGTCTGACCATCGACCCGGATAGCGGCCTGATTACCGGCAACCTGCCGGCCGATGCCTCCCAGAACGGCCCGTTCTCGATCCAGGTGACGGCCGACGATGGCAACGGCGGTAGTGCCACCGAAACCTTCGTCATCACGTCGACCAACGTGGCGCCGGTGGCGGCGAGCGATCAGGCGGCGACCGCAGAGAATGATGCTGCCAATGGCAATGTGCTGGCCAACGACCGCGACGGCGGCAACGACAGCGATGCCCTGGTCGTGTCCCAGGTCAACGGCAGCGCGGGGTCGGTTGGCCAGGCCGCCGATGGCAGCAATGGCGGCACGTTCACCGTTGCCGAGGACGGCAGTTATGTGTTCCAGCCCGGCGCCGATTTCGACGACCTGGCCGTCGGCGAGACACGCACCACCTCGATCAGCTACCAGGTCAGCGATGGCCAGGGCGGTGTCGACAGCCAGACGCTGATCGTCACGGTCAGCGGCAGCAACGATGCCCCGGTGGTTGCGCAGGGCACGCCCGACCAGACTGCCAGCGACGGCGATACGGTCTCGATCCCGGCCGGCGCGGCCTTCAGCGATGCCGATGCCAGCGATCAGCTCGTCTACAGTGCCACCGGCCTGCCGGCCGGTCTGTCGATCGATTCCGGCACCGGCGCGATCACCGGCACGCTGGCTGCGGATGCGTCGGCCAACGGCCCGTTCAGCATTGTGGTCACCGCCGACGACGGTAACGGCGGTACCGTCACCGACAGCTTCACGCTCACGTCGAGCAACGTTGCCCCGGTCGCCGCGGCAGACGCGAACACGACCGAGGAAAACACGTCGGCGGTCGGCAACGTACTCGCCAACGATGTCGATGGCGGCAACGATACCGACACGCTGACCGTATCCCAGGTCGATGGGGCGGCCGGCAACATCGGCCAACCCACGGGGGGCAGCGCCGGCGGTGCGTTCACCATCAACGCGGACGGGACCTATCTGTTCAACCCCGGCAGCGACTTCGACGACCTGGGTAACGGCGAGAGCCGTAGCACTCAGATCGGCTACCAGGTCAGCGACGGTCAGGGCGGGGTCGATACCCAGACCGTCACCGTGACGGTCACCGGTACCAATGATGCGCCCACAGTCGCCCAGGGCACGGCCAATCAGAGCGCCAGCGACGGCGATGCAGTAGCGATTGCCGCCGGTGATGCGTTCACCGATGTCGAAGGCGACGACCTGAGCTACAGCGCGACCGGTCTGCCGGCCGGCGTGACCATCGACCCGGATACCGGAGCCATCACCGGCACGCTGGGGGCCGACGCCTCGGCCAACGGCCCGTACACGATCACCGTCACGGCCGACGACGGCAATGGCGGCACGGTCAGCAACCAGTTCACGCTGACCGCGAGCAACGTGGCGCCGGTAGCAGCGGCCGATCAGGCCACGGCCGACGAAAACACGCCGGCGAGTGGCAACGTGCTGGCCAACGACGTCGATGGTGGCAACGACAGCGATGCCCTCACGGTCAGCCAGGTGGGCGGTGACGCCAACGGCGTCGGCCAGCCGGTGGCGGGCAGCAACGGCGGGGCATTCACCATCGATGCCGATGGCAGCTATACCTTTGTCCCCGGCAACGACTTCGACGATCTGAACACCGGCCAGACCCGGACCAGCCAGATCAGCTACCAGGTCAGTGACGGCCAGGGGGGCTTCGACACGCAGACAGTGGCCGTGACGGTGACGGGCACCAACGACGCGCCGGTGGTGGCCCAGCCCACCTCGCCGCAGCGAGCCGCGGATGGCGATACCGTGTCGATTGCGGCCGGCGATGCCTTCGCCGACACCGACAACGGCAACCTGAGCTACTCGGCAACGGGCCTGCCCGCGGGCCTGACGATCGATGCGGATACCGGCCAGATCACGGGCACACTCGGCTCCGACGCGTCGGTCAATGGCCCCTACACGATCACCGTGACCGCCGACGACGGCAATGGCGGCACGATTGCCGACAGCTTCACGCTGACCTCGACCAATACCGCGCCGATCGCCCAGGCCGATACTGCGGCGACCGGGCAGAACGGGGCGGCGAGCGGCGATGTGCTGGCCAATGACCGCGATGGCGGCAATGACAGCGATGCGTTGACGGTCAGCCAGGTGGACGGCAGTGCCAACAACGTCGGCACGCCGACGGCCGGCAGCAACGGCGGGGCATTCACCATCGGTGCCGACGGCAGCTATACCTTCGACCCCGGGACCGATTTCGCCGATCTCGGCGAAGGCGAATCCCGAACGACCACAACCACCTATCAGGTAAGCGACGGCCAGGGCGGTGTGGACACGCAGACGGTGACCGTCACCGTGATCGGCGCCAACGATGCGCCGGCCGTGGCGCGGCCGACGCCGAACCAGACCGCCAATGATGGCGATACGCTGGCTATCCCGGCCGGCGACGCCTTCAACGATGCCGAAGGCGACAACCTCAGCTACAGCGCCACCGGCCTGCCGGCGGGCCTGTCGATCGATCCGGATACCGGCCTGATTACGGGCACCCTGGGCGCTAACGCCGCGGTCAACGGCCCGTACACGATTGCCGTGACGGCCGACGACGGCAACGGGGGCACGGTCACCGATACGTTCCAGCTCACGCCGAGTAACACGCCGCCAGTGGCGGCGCCGGATACGGCCACTGCCGGCGAGAACACGCCGGTGACCGGGAACGTGCTGGCCAACGACGCCGATGGCGGCAACGATAGCGATGCACTCACTGTCAGCCAAGTGGCCGGCAACGCCAACGCCGTCGGCCAGCCGACAGCCGGCAGTACCGGCGGCGCGTTCACCATCGCCGCGGATGGCAGCTATCGCTTCGATCCGGGCACCGATTTCGACGACCTCGGCGCCGGAGAGAGCCGCACCACCAATATCAGTTATCAGGTCAGCGACGGTCAGGGCGGCGTCGATACCCAGACCGTGACCGTGACGGTCACCGGTGCCAACGATGCACCCACCGTGGCACAGCCGATACCCGATCAGACCGGCAGCGATGGCGATACGCTGGCAATTGCCGCCGGTGAAGCCTTTGCGGATGTCGAAGGCGACAACTTGAGCTACAGTGCCACCGGCCTGCCGGCGGGCCTGTCGATCGACCCCGATACCGGGCTGATCACCGGCACGCTGGGTCCGGATGCCTCCGCCAATGGCCCGTACACGATCGTCGTGACCGCCAACGACGGCAACGGCGGCACGGTCAGCAATCGGTTCAGCCTGACCCCGAGCAACACCGCGCCCACGGCGTCGCCGGACACGGCCACGACCGGCGAGAACACGCCGGTGACCGGCAATGTGCTGGCCAACGACGTCGACGGCGGCAACGACGGCGACGACTTGACGGTCCGCCAGGTCGCCGGCGTCGGGGCGAATGTGAGCCAGCCGACCGCCGGCAGTGCCGGTGGGGCGTTCACCATCAATGCCGATGGCAGCTACACCTTCGACCCCGGCACCGATTTCGACGATCTTGCGGCCGGCGACGTGCGTACCACCACGATCACCTACCAGGTCAGCGACGGCCAGGGCGGGGTCGACACCCAGACCCTCACGACCACGGTCACCGGCGTCAACGATGCGCCGGCGGCCGGCGCGGTGCCGCTGGCCGATCGCACCGGGCGTGACAGCCAGAATGTGGTCATCGGTGCCTCGGAGGCTTTCCGCGACATCGATGGCGACACGCTGACCTACAGCGCCACCAACCTGCCGCCGGGCCTCGTCATCGATGCGGATACCGGCGTCATCAGCGGCCGCCTGGCCAACAATGCCTCGGTTGGCGGGCCCTACGCGGTCACGGTCACCGCGCGCGACGGCAACGGCGGCTCGCTGAGCCAGAGCTTCGACTGGACGATCACCAACGACCCGCCGGTCGCCAACGACGATATGGGCTCTACCACGCAGGATCGCGCGATCACCGTGACCGCCGAGAGTGGCGACGGCGTGCTCGGCAACGACAGCGATCCGGACGGCGACGGCATTACGCTAACCGCAATCAACGGCAATGCCGGCAATATCGGTCAGCCGGTGGCCGGCGACAACGGCGGCCTGTTTACCATCGGCCCGGACGGTGGCTATACATTCGACCCGAACGGCGATTTTGCCGGCCTGCAAGCGGGCCAGAGTGCGGCCACCACCGTCACTTATCGCATCAACGACGACGATGGCGGCTCGGTGGAAGGCCAGTTGGTCGTGGTCGTCAACGGTGCCAATGACGCACCGGTGGTCGTCGCGCCGACGCCCGATCAGAGTGCGCGCGATGGCGATCGCGTGGTCATTCCGGCCGGTGAGGCGTTCCGCGATGCCGATCAGGATCCGCTCACCTACAGCGCCAGTGGCCTGCCGGCCGGTCTGGCAATCGATGCAGACAGCGGCCTGATCACCGGCACGCTCGGTTCCGATGCGTCGGCCAACGGGCCGTATACGGTCACCGTGACGGCCGATGACGGCAACGGGGCGACGGTGACCAACACCTTCACCCTGACGCCGGCAAACCGCGCGCCCAACGCGGCGCCGGATATCGCTGCGAGTGGCGAAAACAACCCCGTTGCCGGCAACGTACTCGCCAATGATGTGGACGGCGGCAACGATCGCGACCCGCTCACGGTGTCGCAGGTGGGCGGTGACGCGGCCAACGTGGGCGCGCCGACCGCCGGCAGCAACGGCGGCACGTTCACGGTCAACGCCGATGGCAGCTATCGCTTCAATCCGGGCGCCGATTTCGACGACCTCGGCGCGGGCGAAACACGGACCTCCACCATCAGCTATCAGGTCAGCGACGGCCAGGGCGGCGTGGATACGCAGACCGTCGTGGTGACCGTTACCGGCACCAACGATGCGCCGGCTGTGGTCCGGCCGACGCCTGATCAGAGCGCGGGCGACGGCGATGCGGTCACGATTGCGGCCGGCGATGCCTTCGTCGATGCCGAAGGCGACGACCTGAGCTATACCGCGACGGGTCTGCCCGCGGGGCTGGCCATCGATCCGGATACCGGCCTGATCACTGGCACGCTCGGCTCCGATGCGTCGGCCAACGGGCCCTACACGATCACCGTGACCGCATCGGATGGCAACGGCGGCACGGCGGTCAATACGTTCCGGCTGGCGCCGGTCAACGCTGCACCCGTGTCGTCGGCGGACACCGCAACGACCGGCGAAAACCAGCCTGCGACTGGCAATGTGCTGGCCAACGACCGCGATGGCGGCAATGACAGCGATGCGCTGAGCGTGTCGCAGGTGGGTGGCTCAGGCGGCAATGTCGGCCGGCCGACCACTGGCAGCACCGGCGGCCTGTTCACCGTCAACGCCGACGGCAGTTACCGTTTCGACCCGGGCAACGACTTTGATGATCTGGGTACGGGTGAAACGCGTACGAGTACGGTCAGCTATCAGGCCAGCGATGGTCAAGGCGGGGTCGCCACGCAGACCTTGACCGTCACCGTGACCGGCGCCAATGACGCGCCCGCGGTAACGCGCCCGACTTCCGACCAGAGTGCGCAGGACGGCGACACGGTGTCGATTGCCGCGGGCGATGCGTTTACCGATAGTGAAGGCGATGCCCTGCGCTACAGTGCGGTCGGCCTGCCGGAGGGGTTGAGTGTCGATCCGGCGACCGGTCTGATCACCGGCACGCTCAGTCCCGGTGCCTCTATCAACGGCCCATACACGATCACCGTCACCGCCAGCGACGGCAACGGGGGCACAGCCAGCGACAGCTTCGACCTGACGCCAGGCAACGTGGCGCCGAGAGCCGGTGTGGATACGGTTAGCGTGGATGAAGACACGCCGGTCACCGGCAATGTGCTCGCCAACGACGCCGACGGTGGTAACGACAATGACCCACTGACGGTCGCGCAGGTCGACGGTGATCCGGCGGGCGTGGGCACCCCGGTGAACGCGGCCAATGGCGGCCAGTTCACGATCAACGCGGACGGCTCGTATCGCTTCAACCCGAACGGCGACTTCGACGACCTGGCGGTGGGCGAGAGCCGCACGACCACGGTCAGCTATCAGGTGTCGGACGGCAACGGCGGCACGGACACCGCGACGCTGACGGTCACCGTCAGCGGCACGAATGATGCGCCGGCAGGCAACGATGACGTGGCTACGACCGACGAGAACACGCCGGCGACGGGTAACGTGCTGGTCAACGACACCGACGCGGATGCCAGCGATACGCTGACCGTCGCCCAGGTCGGAGGTGATGCCGATAACGTCGGTGCGCCGACCGGTGGTTCCAACGGTGGCCAGTTCACGGTCAACGCCGACGGAACGTACAGCTTCGACCCGGACGGCGACTTCGACGACCTGGGCGTTGGTGAAAGCCGCACGACCACGGTCAGCTATCAGGTGTCGGATGGCAACGGCGGCACGGACACCGCGACGCTGACGATCACCGTCAACGGTGTCAACAACGCGCCTGGCGCCGGCGATATTCCTGACGACAGAACCCCGTTCGGTGCCGGCTACGAAAACGATGTGTCGGATGCTTTTGCCGACAACGATCTCAACGAAACCCTCACGTACTCGGCGCAGGGCCTGCCGGCCGGTCTGTCGATCGACCCGGATACGGGTGTGATCAGCGGCAATCCGGTGGGCATCGGGTCGTTCTCGATCACTGTGACCGCTACCGACGGTGCCGGTGCCACGGCCAGCCGCCAGTTCGATCTGCGCGTGCTGCCGCCTGCTGTGGTCAGCGACGATTCGGGCCTCGTGTTCGGGGCCGGACCGGGTGCCGAGGGTATCGGCAGCTACTCGCTGGTCTCTGGAGGTTTCCTGGGCACGGCATCGGGATTCGAGTCGGGTGTGTCCGGGGTCGATCTCACGGTGCCGGATCTGTTCACCAACGATCTGCTGGGGCTCGGTCTGCCGACCGGGGCGCTGGATACGACCTTCGAGCCGATCAATCTGCGTTACCAGGCGACCGAGACCGACGGCAGCCCGCTGCCGGGCACGTTGACGGTGAATGCCGATACCGGCGAAATCACCGGCCAGTTGCCGCCCGGCATGGACCGTGCGCGCCTGACCGTGATCGGGATCGATGACAACGGCAACACGCGTACCCGCGAAGTGTGGGTCGATGCCGATGGCCACATACTTCAGAACGGTGGCGGCGAGGCCGATACGGACGGCAAGACCATTGAGTATCGACGTGTACAAGTGGTCGTCGGTATCGATGGCAGCGTGACGGTCGAGTCGATCGATGATGCCGGCAATACCATGCGGGCCCAGTCGATTCGGGTGGATGGCAACTATCTGGATATCCGGATTCTCGACCCGGAAGCCAGGGATGTGTCGGGCTACACCGGCCAGCTCACCAGCGGCGCCCCGTTGCCCGATGGACTGTCGGTGGATACGCAGACCGGACGAGTGAGTGGCGAGATTCCGGCCGGGACAGAACGGCTCTCGATCAGCATCGTGGCGCATCACAACGACGGCGATGCCCGGGTGTTCGATATCGATCTGGACTTGTCCAACAGCGACAACGATTCGGCGACATGGCAGCCACTCGACGCGCAGGTACAGCTCGCACTCGCGAGCTCCGGTGACGTCAGCGAGTCGACGCATGGTGCACGGATAGCTGCCGCATTGGGGTTCAATTGATAAAAGATGGTCCGAAAACATACTGCTCCGGCCCACAGTCGGTGAAAACAGGGATTTCCATGTTGGGGAAACACATGACAGATAAAGCTGCCGGCAAGGCGCGACTGATGGCACCGGCCATCGCCGCCTTTGCAGTGATTACGGTCAGCGGCTGTGCCATCACGCCGGATCCGATCGAGGCGAGCGCCATCGAGGCGCAGGCACAACGCGATATGCAGACACTCGCGGCCGATCAGCCGCCGCTTACGGGCCTGCTGTCGCCCGAGGAAGCGGTTTCCCGGGCATTGCTCTATAACCGCGAGCGTCACGTGCGCACCATGCAGACGGCGTTGCGCAACCATCAGCTCGACGCCGCGAACTTCGACATGCTGCCGTCACTGACGGCGAGCGCGGGTTACACGACCCGCAGCGAATATTCGGCCACCGAGAGCGTGCCGTTCGTGGACGGTTCGCCGCTGAGCAACACCGGACCCTCCTCGTACAGCGTGGCCCAGGAGAAGGAGCGCTATACCTACGGCATCGACTTCACCTGGAGCGTGCTCGATTTCGGCCTGTCATATGTGCGCGCCAAGCAGAAAGCGGATGAGTATCTGATTGCCCGGGAAGAAGAGCGCAAGGCAATTCAGAATCTCGCCGAAGAAGTGCGCGCGGCCTACTGGAAATCGGTTTCGGCCGATCGCCTGTTGACCAAGGTCGGACCGTTGATGACCGAAGTGGACGAATCGCTCGACCGCAGTCGTCAGATCGGTCGCGAACGGCTGTCCGATCCGCTCAACAGTTATTCCTATCAGCGCAGCCTGCTCGACGTGAAGCGCAGCCTGAGCAGCCTGCGGACCGAACTCGTGGGCGCGAAGGAACGGCTGGCGAGCCTCATGGGCCTGCCGCCGACCACCGCGATCAATCTGCCCAGGTATGACAGCGACGCGCTCGAGGAGCCGTCACTCAAGATCGATGTGGATACGATGGAGCGCACCGCGTTGCTGCTGCGTCCGGAAATACTCAGTTCGCATTATCGCGAGCGTATTTCCCGTAACGACGTGCGTGCGGCGCTGCTGCGGATGTTTCCGGACCTGAGTTTCAGTGCCGGCTATCAATACGACGATAACAGCTTCCTGCGCTATAACGACTGGACCAGCGCGGGTGCCGCGGTCAGCTACGACCTGCTCAACATCTTCCAGGCGCGGGCCAATCACAAGGCCGCCAAGACCGCCGTGGAGATTGCCGATGAACAGCGTCTGGCGACCTCGCTCGCGGTGCTCACCCAGGTCCATCTGGCGGCGCTCGACTTCCAGGCCTCCGAGCGCAAGCTCGAAACCGCCAAGGAGTATCTCGACGTTTCCCGCAGCATCTCCGATCTGGTCGTGCGCCAGGCCTCGACCGGCAGCGTCGGCGAGTTGCAGGTGATCAAGGAGCGGCTCAACGCGCTGGTGGCCGAACTGCGTCGTGATCTCGCCTATGCGCAGATCCAGACTTCGTTCGCGCGTGTCTTCAAGACCATGGGTCTGGATCCGTATCCCATCGCGCCGGGCGATACCCCCGAACAACTCGCCAGCTCGCTGGCCAGCCGCCGCGCCGCCTGGGAAGACGGCCAGATTGCCGTGGTCATTCGTCCGATTGCCGACCAAGAACCGGTGCTCACGACGGCGCAGCCGGATGAGCCGGCGACCTTCCAGTTTGCGGACGATACCTTTGCGCTGGCGGGCGATGTGAACTATCAGGCCACGATGGCCGACGGTAGCCCGCTGCCGGCCTGGCTGAGTTTCGACCCGGCCACGCGCACTTTCAGTGCCGACGCCGATGCGCCCGCGCAATCCGTCCAGTTGTTCGTCAAGGCCAGGAACCAGCGTGGTGTCTATGCCCTGGATCGTTTCGTACTCACCACCGCACCGGATCGCACTTGATTTCATTCATGCCGCGACCCGCGATGCAGCGTTCATGCAATTGAGCGCGAGCAAACTGCGTATCAGCGGCTCTGTCCGCGGGCTGTCTCGATCAATCTTGGCAGCATCATTCTGTGTTTAAGCAACTCGAAATACTCAGCGCGGAACAACACGGCCACCTGAAACTCACGGCGGTGGAGGATTTTCGCTTCACCGCCGAACTCAGTCAGGCGCCGATCGTATTCGATGAGATAGTGGAAGCGGCCAAGCACTTCCCCATCGTGTTTCCGACCGGCGCGCAGATACGGCCGGTGGTGTTGCTGGGTCTGAATCGAGGCCGCAACAGCTTTGTGGCCGATGACGGCCGTTGGCGCGCCGGCTACGTACCGGCATACCTGCGCCGTTATCCCTTCGTGTTCGGGCACTCGCCCGGCGGCGGCAGCGAGCGGCTCACGGTCATGCTCGACCGCAAGGCGCCGCATCTGGATGCGGTCGATGGCAGGCCGCTGTTCGATAAGCCCGATCAGGGCAAGGACGGCGAGCGGCCGGTCATGGGCCGGGTGGTTCATGATGCCGTGGCCTTTCTGACCCGTTACCAGGAGGCGGCCGATGCGATCGCGCAGCAGATGGCACCGCTGGTCGAACAGGACGTCCTGGTCGAGCGCGATCTGGAAATGTACATGGGCCGGCGGCGCGCCAACCGGATCACCGGTATGCGCGTGATCGACCGCGAACGCGTGATGGCGCTCGACGATGACATACTCGCGCGATGGTCGCGCGACGGGCTGCTCGAGATAGTGCACGCACACTGGCAGTCGTTGACCAACTTCAAGCGATTGACCGGGTAATCAAGCAATGAAGCATGCATTCCAGGATTGTCGCCGGTGGCGTGGCGCCGGCATCGCCATTCTCGTGGTCGCCACGACTGTGCTGTGTACGAGTGCGCATGCACAGCAGCGCGCCAAGATCGAGGCGATCAAGGGCACCGTGATTTCGAGTGAACTCAGCGGCCGTATTTCGTCCTTGCCTTACCGTGAAGGTGATGCCTTCAAGAAAGGCGCGAAAATCGCGGAGATCGACTGCGCGCTCTATCGCGCGGAGCGCGACCGGGTCAGCGCCAAGCTGCAGAGTGCCCGGCGGACCTATGAAAACCGTCAACGGCTTGCCGAATTGCGCTCTGTCGGCAAGCTGGACGTCGATCTGGCACGGCTGGCGGTCAGCGAATCGAATGCGGAACTGCGTGTTGCCTCGACCAACGTCAGTCGCTGTTCTCTGAACGCGCCTTTTTCCGGGCGGGTCGTGCGCCTTTACGCACGTGAGGGCCAGAGCGTGAAGGCGCAGGAGCAGCTGCTGGAGATCGTGGGCCAGGAACTCGAGGCCCGCATCATCGTGCCGGCCCGCTGGCTGACCTGGCTCGACAAGGGCCGCAAGGTGAGCCTCGTGGTCGAGGAAACCGGCGGTACGGTCACCGGCAGCGTCACCCGTATCGGTGCAGCCGTCGATCCGGTGAGTCATACCATTCCGATCTGGGCCTCGCTGGACGAATCCGGTCCACTGCGCCCCGGCATGACTGCCGCGGCCAGTTTTCCGGACAAGCCGGCGGCCAAGAGCGCCGAGTGATAGCGACGCTGGCCAGGTGGGTTCGGTTTGGCTTCTGAGGGCGCACTCGATACCGCGCGCCTGTCGGCGCTATTCCAGCTCGAGCACCGCGCGCGCGGCGCAGATTCTTTGACCGCGCTGCGCTTCGTTGCGGTCAACGAGGCGCGCAGCGTTGTCGATTATCGCCAGGCGGCTCTGCTCGAGCCGGCTGTCCGCGGCTGGCGTGTCACCGGCATCTCCGATGTGCCCGGCGTCGATCGCCACAGCCTCTATGCCCAGTGGCTGGAGCGGGTGGTCGCGCAGCAGACGCTCGATGACGCCAAGGCGTTCGATGTATCTCATGACACGCTGCCCGAATGGGAGCGTACGGTCTGGCCCGAAGTGGGGCCCGCGATCGGCCGGCTGGTTCCGCTCGCAGCGCCGGGTGGCGCGCCGGCCGGCTGGCTGTGGCTGGCGCGGGAGACGCCGTGGAACGACTCGGACCGATTCCTGCTCGATCACATGGCCGAAGTTATCGGTCACGCCTTCACGGCGCTGGCGCCGCGCCGGCGCAAGGGGCGTCTTCTCGGGCGCTTCAAGCGCGGCTCGCTGGCTCTGCTGGCGCTGGTGCTCGTGGTGGCCGTGCTGGCTGTTCCGGTCCGGCTGTCCGCGCTGGCGCCGGCGGAGATCGTGGCTCGCAACCCCACCATCGTGGCCGCGCCTATGGAGGGCGTGGTGGAACGGGTGCTCGTGCAGCCCAACGCCCGCGTGACGAAGGGCCAGCCGCTGGTACGCCTGCAGGATCTCGAGGTCCGCAATCGCTTTGACGTGGCCAACGAGGGGCTGAAGGTCGCCCAGGCCCGTTATCGCAAGGCGTTGCAGGAATCCTTCGATAACCCCGAGAGCCGGGCGGAGCTGGCCACCCTGGAGGCCGAGGAAGGACTGCGTGAGGTCCAGCGCGAATTCGCCAAGCAGGAACTCGACAAGATCGTACTGCGCGCCGACCACGACGGCCTCGTGATCTTCAACGATCCGAACGACTGGGCCGGCCGCCCGGTGCGTACCGGCGAGCGCATCATGCAGCTGGCCGATCCGGCGTCGCGCGAAGTCCGCGTACAGCTGCCCGTCGACGATGCGATCGTGCTCCAGGCCGGCGCGCCCATCAAGCTGTTCCTCGACTCGCGGCCGCTGAGCCCGATCGACGGCGAGGTCGAGCGCGTGTCCTACAAGCCCGAGGTCACCCCACGCGACCAGATGGTGTATCGGGTGACCGCGCGGCTCAACGAGAATCGGGACTATCTGCGTATCGGCCTGCGTGGCACGGCCAAGGTATCCGGCTCGAAGGTGCCGCTGGGCTATTATCTGTTCCGCCGGCCCATAACCGCGTTGCGCCAGACGCTGGGCATTTAGGGTCTGACCGTGCTCTCGGTTGGCGAACCACGGGAAGAAGCGTTTCTGCTGCCGCCCCTGCGCTCGGACCTGCGGCTCGATCGCGGCGCGCCGGACGAGGACGGCAGCCCGATGTGGACGCTGTTCGACCCGCTGCGGCATCAGTATTTTCATCTGCACCTGCAGGGCCTGCGCCTGATCCGGCATTGGCGCGCGGGGACCTCGGCCGAAGACATGGCCGAAGAGGTCAGTCGCCACGGCGCCGATGTCGATGCCGATGAAGTGATCGGCATGGCGCGGTTCATGGTCGCCAACAGCCTGACCGTGGCCCGCAGCCCAGCCGACACCCAGCGGCTGCAGTCCCAGCATGAACGAACCCGGATTCGCTGGTGGCAATGGCTGCTGCATCGCTATCTGTTCTTCCGGATTCCGCTGGTTCATCCGGATGATTTTCTCGTGCGCACGCTGCCGTGGGCACGGCCGCTGGCCGGTCGAACGGCGCGCTGGATGCTGCTGATCATCGGTTTGGTCGGACTGTGGTTGGTGGCTCGCCAGTGGGAGCATTTCGCCGGCACCTTCCTGCGTTTTCTGAGCTGGGAAGGCGCGCTGTGGTACGGGTTGGCGCTGATGTCGGTCAAGTCGGCCCACGAACTGGGCCATGCCTATGTCGCCAAGCACTACGGTTGTCGCGTGCCGTCGATGGGTGTGGCGTTCCTGGTGATGTTTCCGATGCTCTATACGGATGCCACCGATACCTGGCGGCTGTCCAACGATCGTCACCGGCTGCGGGTATCGCTGGCCGGTGTCCTCACCGAAATGGCGATTGCGGTGCTCGCCACATTCGCCTGGGGGTTGCTGCCCGACGGCGCCCTGCGTCAGGCCTGCTTCTTTCTGGCCACCACCAGCTGGATCACGTCGCTGCTGGTGAATCTGAGCCCGTTCATGCGTTTTGACGGCTATCATGCGCTCAGCGATTTCTGGGGCATACGCAATCTGCAGCCGCGGGCGTTCGCGCTCACCCGTTGGCGCATGCGCGAGGCGCTGTTCGCTTTTGGCGAGCCGCCGCCGGAGTCGTTCCGACCACGTCGGCGGCGCTTGCTGATCGCTTATTCCACGGGCACCTGGATCTACCGATTCTTTCTTTTTCTGGGCATTGCGCTGCTGGTCTATCACTTCGCGTTCAAGGCGCTCGGGATATTCCTGTTCGCGGTGGAAATCGGCTGGTTCATCGTTCGTCCGATCACGCAGGAGATTGCTGCCATGCTGGGTCATAAATGGCGATTCAACCGCAATGTGCTGCGCACCGCGCTGATCGCGATCGTACTGCTGGCGGCGCTGCTGGTGCCCTGGCGGGGTACGATCGGCCTGCCCGCGGTCATCGAGGCATCGGAACACGTATCCATGCACCCGCCCGAGGCGGCGCGCATCACCCATGTCGGCGTCGTCGAGGGGCAGCGGGTCGCGAAGGGCGACATGCTCGTCGAACTGGAAAAACCCGAGTTGTTGCTCGAGTCGAAGAAGGCCGAGGCGACCATCAAGGTGATTCTGGCCCGCCTGGCGCGCCGCGCCGGTTCGGCTGAGGACCTGGCGTCGGAAGGCGTGCTGCGTACCCAACTGGCCGAGTCGCGCACCCGCCTGACCGGCCTCACCCAGCGGCGCGATGCGCTCAGGATCGTCAGCCCGATCGACGGGCTCGTGGTGCAGCGTGCCGATATGCAGGCCGGCCAGTGGGTCGGCACGCAGGAGGAGCTGGCCGACGTGGTGTCGCAGCACGGTGCGAGGGTGTTCGCCTATGTGCGGGAGCAGAATCTGGCGCGTATCGAAAAAGGCGCCCAGGCACGTTTCATACCCAATGACGGGTCGCATCCCAGCGTCGATCTGCGCGTGGTCAGCGTCGAGGATGTCGGCACCGAGCGTCTGCCGTACCCGGTGCTTGCCAGCACCTACGGCGGGCCGCTGCCGGTGATGGCGGCCGCCGACGGCGAGGCGCCGCGCCTCGACGAAGGCGTCTATCGCGTGGTGCTGGAAACCGTCGACGACGCGCCGGCGCCCGCGCTGCGCCTACCGGGCCACGCCAGCGTGCAGGCGCCGCCGGAGAGTATCGCGGGACGTTTCGTTCGCAACGCGGCCAGCGTGCTGATTCGCGAGAGTGGCTTCTAGCCCGAGTGGCGCCGCGCATTCAGGCCGCGGCGTGATCGGGCGCGTACACTAACGGCGTTACAGCAACGTCATGAGAAAGGACTGGTTATGCGAGTGGTGGCGATCGGCGCCGGTGCCTGGGGCAAGAACATCATCCGCAACCTGGATGAACTCGGCGTTCTGGCCGGCGTTGTGGAAGGCAATCCCGAGCGGCTGAACGCCTACGGAGAGCAGTATCCGGGGGCGTCCCTGTTCGCGGACTGGCGCGCCGCACTCGAGTCGGATTGCGACGCCGTTGCCATTGCCACGCCCACGCCGTCGCATTTCGAGGTCGCGATGGCCGCACTCGCCGCCGGCAAGGACGTGTTCGTCGAAAAACCGCTCACCCACAGCTCCGATGAGGCGCGCCAGCTGGTGGATGCCGCCGATCACAGGAATGCGATTCTCATGGTCGGGCATCTGCTGCTCTATCAGCCGGCGATCGCCTGGATCCGCGACTATGTTGCCGCCGGCGAGATCGGCAATCTGTTCTCGATCCGTCACGAGCGCCTCAATCTGGGCCGTGCGCGCAGCGCGGAGAACGTGATCTGGGATATCGGCGTGCACGATATGGCGATCATGCTCTATCTGGTCGGCGAGTCACCCGATCGTGTGCGCGGCACCGGCCATCGCATGCTGGGCCTGGGCGTCGAGGACGAAGTGCATGTGCACCTGGAATTCGCCAACGGCGTGCGCGGCAACATCCATACGTCGTGGCTGTGGCCGGAAACCAACCGCCGCACGATCCTGCGCGGCTCGCGCGGCATGCTCGTCTACGACGAAGTCGCCCAGACCGTTACCCATCACCGCAAGTGGATCGACGACGAACTGCAGAATCACGACGAAGGCAGCGAAGTCGTGCATCGCGGCGACGGGCAGCCACTCAAGCTCGAACTGCAGCATTTTCTGGATCGGATAGCCGATCGGCAGCCGCCGCGCTCGGACGGCGTCAGCGCGCTGGCGGTGGTGGAAACCCTGGAACGCATCAACACGGCGGTGGAGGAATCCAGCCGCTACTGAGTGCCCCCGGGGCATTGGCGGGCCGGCCTTGGCGTGTTTGGGCCGCCGCTATCCGGGGCCGGCGCTACACGTCGAAATCGGCAACCACCGGCACGTGATCGGACGGGCGCTTGCGGCCGCGCTCGCCGACATAGGCCTTGCATTCGCGACAGTGCTCGACCAGCGCCGGCGTGGCCAGCACGTGGTCGATACGCAGCCCGGCGTTGCGCGCCCAGCCGCCGTTGCGATAATCCCACCAGGTGAAGCGGTGTCGGCCTTCGGGTTCGTCGAACAGACGCCAGCAGTCGCTCAGCCCCAGGTCGAGCAACGTCTTCAGGGCAGCGCGTTCGGGCGGTGAGCACAGAATACGGCCTTCCCATTTCTCGGCGTCGTAGGTGTCCTCGGGGCGCGGGGCGATATTGAAATCGCCGGTGAGCACGAGTTTGTCGTGGGCCGCGATCTCCTCCTTGAGCCAGGCGGCGAGCGCTTCGAACCAGGCCAGCTTGTACTCGAACTTCGGCGAATCCAGGTCCTGGCCGTTGGGGCAGTACACGCCGATCACGCGTACGCCGTCGACGCTGGCCGCGATCACCCGCTTGTGGTCGTCCTCGAAGCCGGGCAGGGCATAGACCGCGTCCTGTGCCGTGGTGCGGGTCAGCAGGGCCACGCCGTTGTAGGTCTTCTGACCGGTGAACAGGCTCTGGTAGCCGGCCTCGGCCAAGGCCTCGACGGGGAACTTGTCGTCGGTGAGTTTGGTTTCCTGCAGCGCCAGCGCGTCGACCGGATATTTCTCCAGCCAGGCCAGCACGTGGTCGAGACGCACGTTGAGCGAATTGACATTCCAGGTGGCGATTTGCATGCGGGTATCCTGCGTGGCGGCATCGCGCGGGCCCGGTGTAGAGTACAGCGCACTACTCAAGCACGAGCCGATCTACGATGCTTCGAACGATATTCAAACCGGTGACGGCGGTTATTGTACTGACCGCGGGCGTGGTCGGCTGCGCCAGTTCGCCGCCCGAGCAGTTCACCCGCAGCGACAACGATTTCACCCCCTGCTCGAGCGCACCACACTGCGTGTCATCGCAGGCGGAAAAGGATAGCGGTCATTACGTCGAGCCCTTCGCCTTCGCGGGCACGGCCGATGGCGCGCGTCAGGCGCTCTTGAAAGCGCTCTACAGCCACGACAACGCCACCGTGGAGCAGGCCGACAATCGCTTCATTCACGCGACGTTCCGCTCTACGCTCGGCTTTGTCGACGACGCTACCTTCGTCGTCCAGCCCCACGACCACATCATCGATGTGAAGTCGTCATCGCGTATCGGCTACTACGACTTCGGCGTCAACAGGCGACGGGTGGAAGATCTGCGCAAACGGTTCAAGGCCGAGCTCGCCGGCGCCTGAGACAGGCTGGCCCGGGGCGCCGGCGTCGAAACGCACGGCGTCCGGTGCCGGTCAGGTGACTGTCAGGCGGCCCGGTCGTCGCTCAGGCCGCTATGCCGCAACAGCGCATCGATCGACGGCTCGCGGCCGCGAAAGGCCACGAAGTTGTCGATGGCGTCGCGGGTGGCGCCGCGTTCGAGCACTTCGGTGAGAAAACGCTGGCCGGTGGCGGCATCGAACAGCGAGGTTTCCTCGAAGGCGGAGAACGCATCCGCCGACAGCACTTCGGCCCATTTGTAGCTGTAGTAGCCGGCCGCGTAGCCGCCGGCAAAGACATGCTGGAAGCTGTGCGGAAAACGGTTGCTCTCCGGCGGCTGCATGACCGCCACTTCGTCGCGCACCGCGGCCAGCGTATCGAGCACGCGCGCGCCCTGTTCGGGATCGAAATCGCGGTGCAGGCGAAGGTCGAACAGCGAGAATTCGACCTGACGCAGCATCTGCCAGCCGGCCATGTGGTTGCGTGACGCGGCGAGCTTGTCGAACAGCGCCTGCGGCAGGGTCTCGCCGGTCTGGTAATGGGCCGCGAACAGATCCAGCGATTCGCGTTCCCAGCACCAGTTCTCCATGAACTGGCTGGGCAGCTCGACCGCATCCCATTCGACGCCCGAGATGCCGGCGATGGGCGCATAGTCCACTCGTGTGAGCATGTGGTGCAGGCCGTGGCCGAACTCATGAAACAGCGTGGTGACCTCGTCGTGGGTCAGCAGGGCCGGGTCGTCGCCGATCGGCGGCGAGAAATTGCAGGTTAGAAACGCGACCGGCAGTTGTACACCGTCGGCATGCACGCGCCGGCTCTGGAAGCCGTCCATCCAGGCGCCGCCGCGCTTGCCCTCGCGGGCATAGGGGTCGAGATAGAACACGCCGCGCGCGCCGCCGCCGACGCTGTCGTCGTCGCGAATTTCGTAGACGGTGACGTCTTCGTGCCAGGTGGGCACATTGTCCACCGCCACGATCTTCACGCCGTAGAGGCGCTGCACTACCCGGAACAGGCCGTCGATCACCGCGGGCGCCGGGAAATAGGATCGCAGGTCCTCGTCGGAATAGTCGTAGCGCTGTTGCTTGAGCTTCTCGCTGTAATAGCCGACGTCCCAGGCGGCGATCTCGTCGATGCCGTCGTCTGCAGCCAGTTCGGCGATCTCGGCCAGCTCGGCGCGCGCCTGGGTCTGGGTGCGGCGTGCCAGGTCGAGCAGGAATGCTTCGATCTGGGCCGGGTTCTCGGCCATCTTGGTCGCCAGTGACTTGTCGGCGAAACTGTCGAAACCGAGCAGCTGGGCCGCTTCGTGGCGCAGCGCCAGAATTTCGTCCATCAGCGCGCTGTTGTCGTATTCGCCGGCGCTGGGGCCGACGTCCGAGGCGCGCGTGGAGAAGGCGTGATAGACCTCGGCGCGCAGCTCGCGGTTGTCGGCGTGGGTGAGCACGGCGATGAAGCTGGGCGCATCGAGGGTGATCAGCCAGCCGTCCAGATCCTTGTTGGCGGCATTCTGGGCGAGCAGCGACAGCGCGGAGGGCGGCAGGCCGGCCAGCGTCGTTTCGTCGCTGACGTGCTTCTTCCATGCCTGGGTGGCGTCGAGCAGATTCTGCTGGAACGTGGTCGACAATTCGCTCAGGCGCTGAGCGATTTCGCTGTAGCGGGCCTTGGCATCGTCGTCCAGGGCCACGCCGGAGAGCTTGAAGTCGCGCAGCATGTCGTCGATGACACGCTGCTGCGCCTGATCCAGCGTCTTGAACGCGTCGGCGTTCTTCAGCCGCCGGATCGCCTCGAACAGCGCGGTGTTCTGACCCATCTCCGAAGAGAAGGCGGTGAGCTTGGGCAGACAGGCCTGAAAGGCTTCCCGCCAGGCCGGGGAATCCATCACCGAATGCAGATGCGACACCGGCGAGAACGCGCGTTCGAGACGGTCGCCGGCGGCGTCTATGGGCGCGATGAGCGTGTCCCAGTCGGGGTCCATGCTCTCGGCGATCGCCCGGTCCACGGTACGCCGGGCCTGCGCGATCAGGGTATCGACGGCCGGCTCGGCGTGCGCGGGCTCGATCGCCGTGAAGTCCGGCAGGCGCGTGTCGTCGAGCATGTCGAGAAGAGGATTGGGAGCGGTATCGGTCATGGGGTTTCTCGGAAACGATTCGTTGAAGAGCGCGGCCTGAACCCGCGCAGTATCAATGTGTGGCCCGCTCACGCCCAATCAAGCTGTTTCCTGACAGGTGGCGGCAGGCCTTCTACAATGACGGCCATTCTATTGCGAGCGAGCGACCATGAGTGAACATTTCGATCTGATCGTGATCGGCGGCGGCAGCGGTGGCATGGCCACGGCGCGGCGCGCGGCCAGCTATGGCAAGCGCGTGGTGCTCATCGAGCGCGGCCGGCTGGGCGGCACCTGCGTGAACGTGGGCTGCGTGCCCAAGAAAGTGATGTGGCACGCGGCCGATTTCGCCGAGCGCGCCGCGCAGGCGCACGACTACGGTTTCGATACCGCCGTGCCCGCGCACGACTGGGGCCGACTCGTAGGCAATCGCGAAACCTATATCCAGCGGCTCAACGGCATCTACGCGCGCAATCTCGACAAGGACGACGTCGAATTCGTGGCCGGCGATGCCCGCTTCACCGGCGAACGCACGGTGACCGTGGGCGAGCGCGAACTCAGCGCCGACCATGTACTCATCGCTACCGGCGGCAAGCCCAACTGGCCGGATATCCCGGGCGCGGCGCTGGGCACGGATTCGGACGGATTCTTTGCCTGGCAGGAGCGCCCCGAGCGTGTTGCGATCGTGGGCAGCGGCTATATCGCCTGCGAACTGGCCGGCGTGCTCAACGGCCTGGGCACGAAGGTGACCCTGCTGCTGCGGCGTGAACACGTGCTCAAGGATTTCGATGCCATGCTCGGCGATACGCTCATCGAGCGCATGGTCGAGGCCGGTATCGACGTGCAGATGAAGCGCTCGGCGTCGGAACTGGTCGAAGCGCAGGGCGAGATCCGGGTCGAGTTCAAGGACGGTGGCGAATCCGCGCGCTTCGACAAGCTGATCTGGGCGATCGGCCGCCTGCCCAACACCGACGGCCTCGGGCTGGAAGCGATCGGCCTGGAACTGGCCGCCGACGGTACCGTGCCGGTCGACGCCTGGCAGGATACCGCGGTGGCCGGCGTGCACGCGCTGGGCGATGTCACCGGCCAGGCCGAACTCACGCCGGTGGCGATCGCCGCCGGCCGGCGTCTGTCCGATCGTCTGTTCGGCGGCAAGCCGGAGTCCAAGCTCGATTACAGCAATATTCCGACGGTGGTGTTCACCCACCCGCCGATCGGCACGGTCGGTATGAGCGAGGCCGCCGCGCGCGCGCAATACGGCGACGACGCGATCAAGATTTACACCAGCCATTACGTGGCGCTCTATCACGGTGTGCTCGAGCACAAGATTCCCAGCGACATGAAACTGGTGTGCATGGGCGATGACGAGAAGATCGTGGGCGCGCACGTGATCGGCGACGGCGCCGACGAGATGACCCAGGGGTTCGCGGTGGCCGTGAAGATGGGCGCGACCAAGGCCGATTTCGACGATACCGTGGCGATTCATCCGACCAGTGCGGAAGAATTCGTCACCATGACGTGAGGGGTGGGCATCGGCGTATCGCGCTTGTTCTGCTGATGGGCGTGCTGTCCACGCTCACGGCTGCCTGCTCGGGCCAGTTCTGGGCCAATGCGCTCATGCCGCGCTGGGGTTACGACCGGCATGCCGATATCGCCTACGGTGAGCGGGATCGGCAGACGCTCGATGTCTATGTGCCCGACGAGCGGGCCGCGGGCGCGCCCGTGGTCGTGTTCTTCTACGGCGGCAGCTGGCAGAACGGCAGCAAGGAGGGCTATCGTTTTGTCGGCCAGGCGCTGGCATCGCGCGGCATCATCGCGGTGTTGCCCGATTACCGGCTCTACCCGCCGACCACCTTCCCCGGCTTCGTGGACGACGCGGCCAAGGCCGTCGCCTGGTCCTACCGGCATGCCAGTGAATACGGCGGCGATCCCTCGCATCTGTTCGTGTCCGGCCATTCCGCGGGTGCCCATATCGCCGCGCTGCTGGCGACCGACGGGCACTATCTGGCCGATGCCGGCATCTCGATCTCGGATCTGGCCGGGTTCGTGGGCATGTCCGGCCCTTACGACTTTCTGCCGATCAAGGACCCGGTGTTACAGGAGATCTTCGCGCCGAAATCCGACTGGCCGCGGTCACAGCCGATCAATTTCGTGGACGGCGACGAGCCGCCGATGCTGCTCATGCACGGCGACGCGGATAATACGGTGTATCCGAAAAACAGTCGGAATCTGGCAACAAAGATCAATGATTCCGGCGGCTCGGCGATATTGAAAATCTATCCGGGCGTGGATCATGTAGGCCTGATCGCACCCTTTGCTGCGCCGCTTCGCATGACCGGCGACGAGCTCGACGACTTCGCGGATTTCGTCAAACAAATGGCCACAGACAGCCACCGTTAAGCTTCGACGTGTATTCTGGACCGCTTATTTGAGCGGCTTCATCGTAATGAATCGTCTTCTGGCAATCACGATCTGCGTGCTCACGCTAACATGTTCCGCCATGTTTCCGGCATACGCCGATTCAGTGGAATGGAAGGAACTGAGCGTTTCCGCAACAGCTTACAATTCAGTGGCTTGGCAGACGACCAAGAACAAGCCGGCGATCGCCGCCTGGGGCGACGAACTCAAGCCGGGCATGCGGGTGATCGCGGTATCGCGAGACCTGATAGAGCAGGGGCTGACCAACGGCGCCCGCGTCAAGATCGAGGGCCTGCCGGGCGTGTATGTCGTGCGCGACAAGATGAACCGCCGCTGGCGCAAGAAGATCGATATCTATATGGGCAAGGATATCTCCGCCGCGCGGGAATGGGGTATCCAGAAGAATATCCAGATCACCTGGGCCGACCCGGTCGAATAAGCCCTGGTGAACTAACCGCTCGCGCTCGTCGGCTTGGCGTTTGTCCTGCAAGCCAGCCACGACGTGGGCGGCTCGCAGTACGTATTTGCCTCGCCGCGGTGGTGCGCGATGCGCGCGTTGAATGGCATTCGATTTACATCGACTGGCGGTCGTCGCCCCATAGTGTTCAGGCATAATATCGGCGCCGGTGAACAGGCCGGCGGTTATTTTCGTTGAAGGAATTGCCATGCCCGGCCAGCTTGTACTGCTTCGCCACGGCCAGAGCCAGTGGAATCTCGAGAATCGTTTCACCGGCTGGGTCGATGTCGATCTCACCGAACAGGGCCGCGCGGAAGCGCGTGCCGCCGGCAAGCTCCTCGCCGAGGAAGGCCTGCAGTTCGATGTCGCCTTCACCTCGCTGCTGCAGCGCGCGATCAAGACCCTCTGGCTCGCCCTCGAGGAATTGCAGCAGCCGTGGGTCGACGTCGAGCGTCACTGGCGCCTGAACGAACGCCATTACGGCGCTCTGCAGGGGCTGGACAAGGCCGAAACCTCGGCCAAGCATGGCGAGGAGCAGGTCCATATCTGGCGTCGCAGCTACGATATCCCGCCGCCGCCCATGGCCGACGACGATCCGGAACATCCGCGTTTTGATTCCCGCTATGCGAAACTGGATGCGCGGGTGTTGCCGGCGACCGAATCGCTGGCACTGACGCTCGAGCGCGTGCTGCCGTTCTGGCACGACGCCATCGCGCCGCGGCTCAAGGCCGGCGAGACCGTCTTGGTCACCGCCCACGGCAACAGCCTGCGCGCGCTGGTGAAATATCTCGACGGTATTGCCGAGGACGTCATCACCGGCGTGAATATCCCTACCGGTATTCCTCAGCTCTATCGGCTCGATGATCAACTGAACGTGATCGAGTCGCGCTATCTGGGCGACGCCGATGCCGCCAAGGCGGCGGCGCAGGCGGTGGCCGATCAGGCCAAGGGCAAGGCGTAATCAGGCACCGCGGCCTGTGTCCAGGCCGCGGTGCTTCCCTGGCTCAGCGGCGCAGTCGATAATGAATGGTGTCGCGGTCGGTATCGATGAGACCGGCGGCATCCAGCCATTCGCGCGCGTCCTCGGCATCCTGCTCGAACCAGGCCGCGGCGCTGCCCAGCCGGAAGCTGTAGCCCCAGGCGTCCATGTCGGCGCACATGCGCGCCCGGTTCATGCCGTCGAGCAGGTCGCTGGCCAGGATCTGCCAGTAGCAGACCGCGTTCTCCTCGTCGTAGTCGCCGCCGGCGTTGGTATCCAGCCCCTGGCGGCGTGCATCGTCCATGCACACGAAGTGCCCGGCCTCGTGGAGTGCCGAGTGCACCGGCGTATCGGCCCGCACGTAAAGTGTATGCCCGAGCAGGCCCGCTTCCTCGTCGCCCCAGAAGCTGCCCGGAATGGTGGCGGCGTCGGCGACCTGCTCGACCGCGAGATCGAAACGCGCCAGCAGCGCGCGCAGGATGTCTACGCCCAGCGCCTCGACGCTGAGTATCGGGGGCGTGGCAGGCAGGCCGGGCCCTGTTTGTCGTACAGTATGCAGATTGCTCAAAGCACAGGTGAAACGTGAAACCGCAAGTAAAATCTTATCTGATCATGGCGCTCGTGGGCGTATCGATGCTCGCCGGTTGTGCCACCGGCCCGAGTGAACAGGCCACCCAGACGAGCGCGTCCAACCGCGTTCTGGAAGCCTATGACGTGCCCGACCTGCTCGCCCAGGCAGCGCCCGCCGTGTCGCAGTCTCTGGACAAGAACCTGCCGGACGACGTAGCCGCGACCGATCGCCAGCGCCTGCGCAACATCGTCAACGAGGCCTATTCGCCCGAAGCGCTGCATGCCGATGTCATCGAGCGCCTGCGCGAGAGCGCCGACAGCGCCGGCCAGCAGAAGGCGCTGAGATCGGCGGCCGACAATCTGGCGTCGCCGCTGGCCCAGCGCATGATCAGCCTGGAATCGGCGACCGGCGACGAGAATTTCGCCCAGGGCTTTTCCGCCTTCATCGATCAGCCGGCCACCGACGCGCGCAAGCGGCGCCTGCGCATCATCGACTCGCTGTCCGACGACATGCAGATCGTACAACTGCAGACTGCATTCAACGTGGCCCTGCTGGATACCATGATCCGCTCGCGCAACGCGGTCGTGACGAGTGACAAGAAGGTCGGCGACCAGCAGATCGATCGCATGCTCGCGAATACGCGCGACGGAATCCACAGCAAGCTCGATCAGCGCGTGCCGCTGATGCTGCTCTATGTCTATCGCGACGTCGACGACGCCACGCTGCAGCAGTACGCTGATCTGCAGAGCCAGCCCGAGATGGTCTGGACGAACAAGGCCCTGTCGGACGCCATCATCGCGTCGCTGGCCGCCGCCGGAAAGACAGTTCCCGCCCGTTTCAACGCAGCGTCCTGAACCATGTCGATGATCACTGAAGACAGCCACATTCGAGAAATCCTGGCCCAGGTACGGCGTATCGCCGTGATCGGCTTGTCCTCCAAGGCCGATCGGCCCTCTCATGGCGTGGCACAGGCCATGATGGAAGAGGGCTACCAGATCGTGCCGGTCAATCCGAACGAAAATCAGGTGCTGGGCGAGAACGCCTTTCCCGACCTGCGCCATATCACCGGCATGGTCGATATGGTCGACGTGTTTCGCGCGCCGGAGCATGTGCCCGAGATCGTGGACGCCTGCATCGCACGCAGCGTGCGCGTGCTCTGGCTGCAGGAAGGCGTGGTGCATGAAGCCGCGGCAAAGAAGGCGGCCGACGCCGGCATCGACGTGATCATGGATCGTTGCATGCTCAAGGAGTATCGGCGCCTGCTGGGCTAGCAGTCGATGTAGCCGGTCGCGGATCCGCCGGGCCGGCTACAGATCAACGACCAGAAAAGCGCGGCCTGCGTTTTTCCAAGAAAGCGTCCCGCCCCTCGGCGAAATCTTCCGTGGTGAAGAGCAGTGATTGTGCGTCGGCCTCGGCCGCGAGAAAGTTTTCGCTGTTCAACGGGAGCCGGGCCAATATCTGCTTGGTCATGGCGTGTGCAAGAGGTGCACCATCGCCGATGGCGCTCGCGAGATCCAGGGCGTGGGTGACTGCGTCGCCTCCAGCTACGACCTCATCCACGAGCCCCCACTGCTCGGCGGTATCGGTACCGATGATTCGCCCGGTCAGCGTCAAGAGCTTGGTACGGCCGAGTCCAATACGTGTCGGCAGGGTGAACAGCAGGCCCAGATCGGCCATGACGCCGATGCGATTGAACGGCGCCCCGAAGCGACTGCTCGTGCCGGCCACGATGATGTCGCAGGCTGCGGCCAGCGACAGCCCGGCGCCGATTGCCGCCCCTTCGATGGCTGCGATCACCGGCTTGGGCCCGTTGTAGAGCTGGCGGAATATCCGGTGGACACGATGCAGGCGGGGGCGCCCGGTCACGGCGTCGAGATTTTTCATCGTGCCGATATCGCCGCCGGCACAGAATACGGGACCCGTCCCGGCGAGCACGATGGCGCGCACGGCCGGATCGTCGATCGCTGCGCCCAAGGCCGTTTCCAGCCCTTCGCGCAGACGCATCGACAGCGCATTGCGATGCCCCGGCTCATTCATGAAGATCAGCCGTACCGGGCCGAAATCCTGTGTTGTGCAAGCACCTGCATCGGGGCCCGGCGTGATGATGTCTGCAGCGTCCATGGCATTGCTCTTGTTGTTGAAAAATCGCGGGCGGTGGCCCGCTTCGACGGTGTGATCAGGGTTGAGCCGGCTATCCGCTGAGGCATGCCGACACGTTCGACCGCACGATGATTAAATTACTTGATTGCGACAAGCAAGTGTAACTAAGCTGGGGCGCGTCCGGTCGGGTATGCAAGTGTCGCGCAGCGGACAAGGGTATTCGTCACGGGGCGTGCCGCGTGCTATCGGGCGTCGACCGCAACCGTGCGCTCATGACCAGCGGCTGGCAGGGGTGGCGAACAACAATAAAGTCGGCCGTATAGCCGGCGAACGTGATGACGAGAAAACGCGAAAGGAGAACTGCATGTCGAGCTTGCGCGCCTGGGCTGAAACACAGCCGGATCGGCTGGCCTATTATTTTCCGCAGACGGGTGACGGCCTGACGTACGGCGAACTCGACGCTGGGGCCGAGGCGATCGCCTGCTGGATGGCGACGTCGGGGCTCGCCCCCGGTGACGGCGTTGTTCTGCTGATGGAAAATTGCCCGAAGCTGTTCGAGATCACCTGGGCCGCCAAGCGTGCCGGCATCTATTTCACGCCGATCAGCCGGCATCTCAAGGCCGGCGAGATCGCCTATATTCTCGACAACAGCGAGGCGTGTTATCTGATCTCCAGTCCGGCGTTCACGGCCCTCGCGGCATCCGCGGTGCGCAGTCTTGACGGTGCGACCGTGACTCATTTCGGTATCAATTCGAAGGGCGCTGACGGCGTTGCCGATTTCGATGCGGCCGTGGCCGCCTGTGACGCCCGGCCCGATCTGTCCGAGCGCCCGATCGGCCGCGAGCTGTTGTATTCGTCCGGGACCACCGGCGTGCCCAAGGGCGTGTGCAAGCCCATGTGGCCGGCCGATTATCGCGACACGGTCGAGCCGGACGTGGATGCCTGGCGTCGCCTGTTCCGTGTGGATGACACTACGGTCTATCTATCCACCGGTCCGCTCTATCATGCCGCACCGCTGGCGTACTGCATGCGCACGGTCGCCTGCGGTGGGCGCTGTATCGTGCTGGGGCGCTTTGCGGCCGAGGATGCCCTGGCGGCGATTCAGGCCCATCGGGTGACCCACAGCCAGTGGGTGCCGACCATGTTCGTGCGTCTGCTCGATCTGCCGGCGGCGACGCGTGCGCGCTACGATCTGTCCAGTCACCGTCTGGCGGTGCATGCCGCCGCACCCTGCCCGATTCATATCAAGGATCAGATGATGGATTGGTGGGGGCCGATCGTCTGGGAGTATTACGCCGGCTCCGAGGGCATCGGGCAGACTTTGATCAGCCCCGACCAGTGGCTGGAAAAGAAAGGCTCGGTCGGGCCGGCCGTGGTCGGCGATCTGCATATCATCGACGACGACGGCAACGCATTGCCTGCCGGCGAAGTCGGCACGATCTATTTCGCCAACGGCCCGCGCTTCGAATATCGCAACGATCCGGACAAGACGGCCAGCGTCTATCGCGAGAACGGCATGGCCACACTCGGCGATCTCGGCTATGTCGACGACGAGGGCTTTCTGTATCTGAGCGATCGGCGTGCGGACCTGATCATTTCCGGTGGGGTGAATATTTATCCCAAGGAGATCGAAGACGTGCTCCAGCGGCATGCCGGCGTAGCCGACTGTGCGGTCATTGGCGTGGCCGACCCGGAGTACGGGGAATCGGTGATGGCCTGCGTGGTATCGGCCACCGACGGTGGGGCCACGGACGCGATGGCCGCCGAGCTGATCGCGTTCTGCCGCGAGCACCTGTCCCATATCAAATGCCCGAAGCGCGTCGTGTTCCTCGAACAATCGCCGCGGACCGAGACCGGCAAGATCCCGCGCCGTCTGCTCAAGGACCGCTATCGCGAGTCGGGTTATTAACCCGGCATGAAAATACCTTCATGACGGGTTAATAGCGCAAGCATGTCTTGGCATGCTTGCCGCGGCCAGCGGCCGCGAAGCCATTGAAAAAGGACGACGGACACGCGCCGGCGTTCTTTTTCGGTGGCGTTGAAAACGGCTGACAGCGTCAGCTGTTTTGATGCCGGATTAATAATAACCGTCGGTCGCCCTGGCTCGGGCAGTGGTCAGGCCGGTTTGAGCGCGCGTTTTACCAGGAATTTGTAGTTGTCGAATACGCTGTCCAGATCGAAGCGATCGGGCATCAGCTGCCACTGATAGACCGTGCCGAACATGCAGGAATAGAAGCTGGCGGCAAATCCGGATGGGTCGGTGCTCGGATCGATGGTGCCGTCCTCGATGCCCTGTTTCACCCAGCGGTGCACATCGCGCAACTGGGCGTCGTGATACGCGGACAGCCGGGTATTGAGCGACGACGGATGCCCGACGGCGTCGTACCAGAGCAGAACCAAGGCTCGATAATGGCGGGGCGAGCTGGCCAGATAATGCCGGAAAGCATCGGTGGCGGTCAGAATGGCGTCCAGGCCACGCTTGTCGCCGAGTTGTCGCTTCAACTCGACGTGCCACTGGTGGCGGCTGTAGAGCACCACTTCAAGAAACAGGCCGTCCTTTGAGCCGAAGCGATAATTGGCCAGCCCGCGGCTGTAGCCCGCTCTCTCGCCGACGTCCTTGAGCGTGGTACCCCGGCAGCCGCGCTCGAGAATCAGATCGATGGCGGCCTCGATCAGACGCCGGGTCGATTCTTCGGTGCGCTCGGCCTGCGTGCGTCGGCGCGTAACAGGCGTGTTGGAAGGCCTTGCGGTCATCGATCTGTTGTTCCCGGCATCCGTGATACGTGTTATTCGATGGCGATCTCTTGCGCGGCCTGTCGATACTGCTCAACCAGACGGTTGATCAGCATCGAGGCGGGTGCGTTCTCGACGATGGAGCCCACCCCGTGGCCGGCACTCCAGACGTCGCGCCATGCCTTGACCTGTTTGGTGCCGTGCTCGGCGACCTTCAGGCGCGACTTGTCGCCGTCCGGCAGCTCCGCAGGGTCCAGGCCCGCCGACCGGATACTCTCCGAGAGATAGTTGGCGTGTACGCCGGAGAACAGGTTGGTATAGACGATATCAGACGCGCTCGAATCCAGAACCATCTGCTGATATGCCGGGTCTGCGTTGGCTTCCTGCGCGGTGATGAAATAACTGCCGATATAGGCCATGTCGGCACCGAGCGATCGGGCGGCCAGCACATGTCGGCCGTGGGTGATCGCCCCCGACAACAGGATCGGCCCGTCGAAGAACTGCCGGATCTCCGAAACGAACGCGAACGGGTTGAGCGTGCCGGCATGACCGCCCGCACCGGCGCACACCAGAATCAGGCCGTCGACGCCCGCAGCAATCGCCTTGCGCGCATGACGGGTGCTGATCACATCGTGAAAGACGAGTCCGCCGTAACCGTGCACGTGCGGAATCACGCGCTCGGGCGCGCTCAGGCTCGTGATCACGATCGGTACGCGATGTGCCACGCAGACGCCGATATCGTGATCCAGCCGCTCGTTGCTGCGATGACAGATCAGGTTGACCGCATAGGGCGCGATCCTGGCCTGTGGGTCGTCCCGCCGGGCCTGTTCGAGTTCGGTCTCGATCCGCGTGAGCCATTTCGTCAGCTCGGTCTGGGGCCGGGCGTTGAGCGCGGGAAATGAGCCGACGATGCCGGCCTTGCACTGGGCAATGACCAGTTCCGGGCCGGACAGGATGAACATGGGCGCGGCCACGGCAGGCAGGCTCAGCCGGCCTTGTAGAATCTCCGGCAACGCCCGCGCGCCCGACGTTGCCGGTAGCGGGTTTGTCGCGCTCATCGCGGGGCCATGCGCAGGGCGCCGTCCAGCCGGATCGTCTCGCCGTTGAGCATGGGGTTGGCGATGATGTGGCCCGCCAGCTGGGCAAATTCTTCCGGCACGCCCAGGCGCGGCGGGTTCGGTACCGATTTGCCGAGCGATTCGCGCACCGGCTCGGGTAGTTTGGCCAGAAGCGGCGTGTCGAACAGGCCCGGGGCAATCGTGCACACGCGGATATTCTTGCTGGCCAGATCACGGGCCGCCACCAGCGTCATGCCGACCACCCCGGCCTTGGACGACGCATAGGGGATCTGGCCGATCTGGCCTTCATAGGCGGCAATCGACGCGGTGAGAATGCACACGCCTCTTTCGTGCTCGACGGGTTCGTTCCTGGCCATGCGCGCAGCGGCCAGACGCAGCACGTTGAAGCTGCCGATCACGTTCAGCTTGACGATCGCCTCGAAGGTTTCCAGCGAGCCGGGTTCGCCGTTCTTGTCCACCAGCCGTACGGGCGCGCCGCGGCCGGCGCAGTGCACCACCGCACGTAACGGGGCCAGTGATTCGGCGGTATCGAACACGGCGTTCATCTGGTCGGTATCAGTGACATCGGCGTTGACGTAGTGCGCCTTGTCGCCCAGCGCCGCTATCGCTTTCTCGCCGGCTTCGTCGTTGATATCGCAAATCACCACCTGGGCGCCGTCGGCAATCAGCTGATGCGCGCTTGCCAGGCCCAGTCCGGACGCGCCGCCCGTGACCACGGCACTCGTATTCTCAATCTTCATTGTCTGTATCTCCTCGATCGGTTGTGGTTTGCGGCTGCTCAGTCCAGGCGTTCGATGATCGTGGCGTTGGCCATGCCGCCGGCTTCGCACATGGTCTGCAGGCCGTAGCGGCCGCCGCTGTCCTCCAGTGCGTGCAGCATGGTGGTCATCAGGCGGGCGCCGGATGCGCCCAGCGGGTGCCCAAGTGCGATCGCGCCGCCTCTCGGGTTCAGGCGGGCGTCGTCGACGCCGAATTCGGCCTGCCATGCCAGCGGCACCGGGGCAAAGGCTTCGTTGACTTCGAAATGGTCGATATCGCCCGGCGCCATACCGGCTTTCTTGAGCGCGCGACGCGTGGCCGGGATCGGGGCGGTGAGCATCATCAGCGGGTCGTCCGCGATCACGTCAAAGGCCACAAAGCGTGCCCGCGGCTTGAGGCCCAGCTCGCGTGCTCTGTCCTCGCTCATGATCAGCAACGCGCTGGCGCCGTCGGTAATCTGCGACGAGTTGCCTGCGGTGATATGCCAGCCGATCTCGGGAAAGCGCGCCTGGATGTCGTCGTTGACGAACGCGGGTTTGAGCTCAGCCAGCGTATCCGCCGTGGTCTGGGCACGAATCGTCTCATCCGCGCGCATCGGGCCGTCGTCGGTGTCGATCGCGATGATTTCCCGCTCGAAGCCGCCTTCGCGCTGGGTCTGGGCTGCGCGCTGATGCGAACGCGCGGAATAATCGTCCAGCTGCGCGCGCGACAGCGACCAGCGCGCCGCCACCAATTCGGCGGAGATACCCTGGCCGACCAGGCCGGGTCCATAGCGTTGGGTGACCGATGGGCCGAACGGATCGGTGCCCTGGCGTGCCATGCCCATGGGCACGCGGCTCATGGATTCCAGGCCGCCCGCGATGACGATATCGTAGGCGCCGGCCATGATGCCCTGGGCCGCGAAGTGAACGGCCTGCTGGCTGGAGCCACATTTGCGGTCGATGGTGGTCGAGGGGACGTGCTCCGGAAAGCCGGCAGCCAGGGCGGCCATACGGCCGGGGGTCGCCGATTGTTCGCCAACCTGCCCCACGCAGCCGATGAGAATGTCGTCGATGAGGGCAGGGTCGATTCCGTTGCGCTCGGTGAGTGTGCCGAGCGCGGTTGCCAGCAGTTCGACCGGATGGGTCCGCGCGAGGCTGCCGCTGGCCTTGCCGCGCCCCATGGGGGTGCGCAGCGCGTCTACGATGACGGCGTTCTTGATCATGATCGTCTCCTGCGAAAGGCGCGGTTCGTGTTGTCCGCTCGATAGTGGCCTTGATGGCCCTAGCGTGGTGGTCGGACGTTAGCGCCAGTTACTTGTCAGCGTCAAGCAAGTTGTGTTTTGATGCCTCTACGTTGTGTGTCGGTAGCCCTTTTATTCGATTGCCGAATCGACGCCAGAAACACGTGTAATGCAGGCAATTCGGTCTTTTACGGACGCTCGAAAACGGCACTTGTCACTGGATAGAACCTGCTGTATACGGTGTACATAGCGGCCTGTTCGTGTCGTATCGCCTACCCCGTGCTGTCCAAGACGGCCGGGATTGACCGCGGGTCAGGCGTGCGTGGCGGACACGTCGTAACGATAAGAAACAGACCGGGCATCCGGTTCAATAACAAGACGGCAAATGGTGCACAGACACCGGAATTGGCCGTTCAGGAGGAGATTCATGCGCGCATCGACAATGATGACGGCCTTGCTTGTATTGCTGACGGTCGGGATGTGTGGCGCCAGCCACGCCGCCGAGCGTTTCGTTTACGGCAGCTATGTACCCCGGTCCCATACTTTTCATACGGCCGGCCTCGAACCGTATTTCGAGGCCGTGCGCAAGGACAGCGACGGCGAGATGCGTTTTCGGCTGCTGTCCGACGGCACGGTAGTGGATGCCAGCAATACGCTGACCGGTATCCGTAATGGCACCGTCGACATGGGGCTGATTGTGGATGTCTATATCCCGAGCACGCTGCCGACCGAGGCCACCATCAACGAACTGGCCCTGTTCGCCGATAACACGACGGCGGCCGCGGCGGCGATGACCGAAATGGTGTTGCTGCATTGCCCGCAGTGTCAGAGCGAGTGGAAGAAGGCGGGCGTTACGCCGATCGCCTTCTATTCGACGTCGCCGTATTACCTGATGTGCAAGACGCCGATCAGCGATCTGGCCTCGCTCAAGGGTAAACGCATCAAGTCAGCCACGGCCTGGAACGGTTTGGCCGCCCATTTCGGCGCGACCCCGGTTAGCCTGGCGACGTCTGAAACCTACGAGGCCATGAGCCGCGGGCAGGTTGATTGCGCGCTCGCGGGCGCGGCGTATCTGAAGAGCTACGGCCTGGCGGATATCGTCAAATACATCGTCGACATGCCGATGGGGTCCTACATGGGGGCGACGTTCATCGACATGAATACCGAGCGCTGGCAGGCGCTTACCGACGATCAGCGCAAGCTCTTCATTGATCACGCCGCCGAGGCCATCGTCAATGTATCGAACGGCTACGACGCGGACGCCGAAGAGTCGCTGACCAAGGCGCACAAGGACGGCGTGAAGTTCATCGAACCCGGCGCGCCGCTCACGGACAGCTACGATGCGTATCTCGAAAAGGAGCGCAAGCGTGTGGCGGCTCTGGCTGAAAAACGCGGCGTGAAAGATCCTGAGAATCTCGTTACGACTTATCTCGATCTGCTCTCGCAGTGGACGAAGATCGTCGAGGATGCCGATGGCGACAAGGCCACGCTGGTCGAGGCGATCAACAAGCGCATCTATGCCAAGGCCGATCTCTAAGAGACGGCGGTCGTCCCAGTCGAGAGCGCAAGGAATCGTGACATGCGTCTGATCGATATCGCGCGCGGCGTGTTGGTATTTGTCTCGGCGGTGGCGCTGGCGGCCATGGCCCTGCACATCGGTCTGGATGTGGCGAGCAAGTATCTGTTCAACGCGCCGCTCTACGGCACCATCGAGATCGTGAAATATGTGTATATGGTGGCCGTGACCGTATTGCCTCTGGCTGCGGTCGCGGCGGCCCGTGAGCACGTCATCGTCGAGGTATTCACCCAGAAGCTCAGAGCGCGTGCTCGCAACCGGCTCGATGTGTTCGCCGCGCTGGTAACGCTGATCTATCTCGGCGTGTTCGGCTGGGCTTGCCTGATGGGCGCCTGGAGCGCATTCCAGATGGGCGAGTACCAGGATCTGTATCTGTTCGATCTGCCGACCTGGCCCATGCGATGGGTATTCCTGTTCGGCATCGTCGGTATGGGCCTCGTCGTATGCGTCCAGTTGGCCGAGTTGATCGGCCAGCGCGATCGCACGGACCACGGCACGGATGACGATGGTTCCGATTAGCAGGGCTTCGGGCACAGCGAATGCCCTGTGCCGTCACCGGTGCACTTGTCTTGTGGCCTGGGCGATCGCCGCTGGCTTGAACCGCAACTCAGGAACTCAATGATGGCGCCGGAAACCGTAGGCATGATCGGCGTGGCCGCACTGCTCGTACTGCTGGCTCTGCGCGTGCCGATCGGCGTCGCACTCGGCGGTGTCGCGATGTGTGGGCTGTACTACCTGCGTGGCTTTGGCGCCATGCTGGGTTCGGCCCAGAGCATGTCCTTCGCTTTCGTGACCAGCTGGGAACTGTCGGCCATCCCGCTGTTCATTCTCATGGGCGCGATCAGCTTCAACGCAGGGCTGGCGGCCAGTATCTATCGTGCCGCCCGGCTGTGGCTTTCGGGGCTGCCCGGTGGGCTGGCGGTCGCTACCAATTTTGCATCGGCCGGTTTTGCCGCCGCGTCCGGCTCGTCGCTGGCCACAGCCGCGGCCATGGGCCGGCTGGCGATTCCGGAAATGCTCAAGGCGGGATATCAGCCGGGGTTGTCGAGTGCGGTAGTCGCGGCCTCGGGCACGCTCGGTTCGATGATTCCGCCGAGCATCATGCTCGTGCTCTATGGCCTGTTTGCCCAGCAGCCGGTGGGCCAGCTGCTGCTTGCGGGCATCCTGCCAGGGCTGTTTACAGCGCTTGTTTATGGCGTGCTCATTATCGGGCGCTGTTATTTCGACAAGAGTCTGGCGCCCCCGATCGACGAGTCG
Source organism: Salinisphaera aquimarina (assembly GCF_042643355.1). Taxonomy (NCBI): domain Bacteria; kingdom Pseudomonadati; phylum Pseudomonadota; class Gammaproteobacteria; order Salinisphaerales; family Salinisphaeraceae; genus Salinisphaera; species Salinisphaera aquimarina. The sequence goes on along the minus strand of NZ_JBHRSS010000003.1, from coordinate 755,111 downwards.
GTCACCTGGCGTCAGCGATGGTCGGTATTGGGCGAGGTCTGGCCGCTGCCGCTGCTGATCATGGCCGTGGTGGGCGTGATCTACGCCGGCATTGCGACTGCGACCGAAGCCGCGGCGATCGGCTGTATCGCGTCCGTGATTATCGCGGCCGGCATGCAGCGGCTGTCCTTCAGGGTGCTGCGCGACAGCCTGGTCGAGAGCGTACGCAGCACGGGCATGATCTTCTTTATCGCCGTAGGCGCGACGCTGTTCACCCGGTTCCTGGCGTTGTCGGGTTTGCCGTTCATGGTCGCCGACCTGGCTGCCGACAGCGGCACCAGCCCGCTGATGCTCATGCTGACGGCCGGTGCCATCTATATCGTGCTCGGCATGTTCCTGGACCCGCTCGGTCTGCTGCTGCTGACGCTGCCGATCTTCCTGCCGCTGTTTCAGGATGCCGGCTTCGACATGATCTGGATCGGGATCATGGTGGTGAAATTCATCGAGATCGGGCTGATTACGCCGCCGCTCGGGCTCAACGCTTTCGTGGTGAAGGGCACGGTCGGTGATCTGGTCGAGCTGAACACCATATTCAAGGGCCTGACCTGGTTCTTTGCCGCCGAAATATTCGTGGTCGTCGTGCTTTACGCATTTCCACAGATCGCGCTCTGGCTGCCGCAGATGTCGTCGGCCGGCTGAGCGCCGCTCGCCTGCGTCGGGATTGACAGGATTCAAGAGGAGACAAGCCGTGGATAGACATCGTTCGCCGTGGATGACCGAGGAGCTCGAGCTGTTCGGTGATTCGGTCGGCCGTTTTTTCAAGACCGAGTTCGTGCCGAATCAGGCGCGCTGGGACAAACAGGGCTATATCGATCGCGAGGCCTGGAGCGCTGCCGGCGACATGGGCATCCTGTGCGCGAGTGTGCCCGAGGAATACGGGGGCGCCGGCGGCGACTTCCGCCACGAGGCGGTACTCAATATCGAGATGACCCGGGCGATGGTGAAGTTCGGCATAGGTGTGCATAACGGCATCGTCGCTCATTACATCCTGTCGTATGGCTCGGAAGATCAGAAGCAACGCTGGCTGCCGCGCATGGCGACCGGCGAACTGGTGGCGGCCATCGCCATGTCCGAGCCGGGTGTGGGCTCGGATCTCAAGAGCGTTCGCACCAAGGCCATTGCCGACGGCGACGACTATGTCATCAACGGTGCGAAGACGTTCATCACCAACGGCTATCACGCCAACCTGATCTGCGTGATCGCCAAGACCGATCCATCCCTGGGCGCCAAGGGTATTTCGCTGGTCATGGTCGAAACGGACGGGCTCGACGGCTTTCGCCGCGGCCGCATACTCGAGAAGATCGGCCAGAAATCCCAGGATACGGCGGAGCTGTTCTTCGACGACGTGCGCGTGCCGAAAACCAATCGTCTCGGGCCCGAGGAAGGCAAGGGCTTCGGCCAGCTCATGCAGCAGCTGCCGCAGGAGCGACTGATCATTGCGCTGTCCGCCCAGGCGTCCATGCATCGCGCCATCGAGATCACCTGCGAATATGTGCAGGGTCGGCAGGTCTTCGGTCAGGCCTTGTCGTCCATGCAGAACACGCGCTTCAAGCTTGCCGAATGTCAGACCGTTGCGACCATTGCCAGCACCTTTGTCGATCAGTGCATGGTGCGACTGCTCGCCGGTGAGCTGGATAGCGGCACCGCGGCCATGGCCAAGTGGTGGACCACGCAGAAGAACTGCGAGGTGGTCGACGAATGCCTGCAACTGCATGGCGGCTATGGCTACACCATGGAATACCCGATCGCGCGTCTGTATGCCGACGCCCGCGTGGGCAAGATCTACGGCGGCTCCAACGAAATCATGAAGGAACTCGTCGCGCGCACGCTCGACTGAATGGCCTTTCGGAGATGACGGTCGCGATGAACACGGAAACACAAGATATCGAGTCACCGCATTTCAGGTTCTGGCCGACTGGCTTGCCCCGCACGCTGGACTGGCCGCAAACCGGGCTGGCAGACAATCTGAGCGCCTCCGCAGCGCGTGACCCGCTCAAGGCCGCGATCATCTTCTACGACGCGATCCTGAGCTATGCCGAGCTGGATCGAGAAGTCGACGCCATGGCGGGCTATCTCCAGCAGGCCTGTGGGTTGGCCGTGGGCGATCGGGTGCTGCTGTATTCACAGAACTGCCCGCAGTTCGTGATCGCCTACTACGCCACCCTGCGCGCCGGCGGCATGGTGGTGCCGGCCAACTCCATGTACGTCGAGCGCGAGATCGCGCATATCGTGCGTGACAGCGGCGCGCGGATTGCGCTGGTGGGCCAGGAACTGCACGAACGCTTGCGATCGCTGGTGCAGGCGCGCGAGCTGGATCATGTCATCGTGCACGCCTATAACGACTATGTGGCTGCCGACACGGATCTGATTCTACCGGCCGATGTTGCCGAGCCGCGGCGGCCGATCGAGCAGGGCGTCGCAGTGGCCTGGTCCGACGCGCTGGTCGCCGGTCACGATCGGGAGGCCGTCAATATCGGCCCCGAGTCGCTGGGCGTGCTCGGCTATACCTCGGGCACGACGGGCCAGCCCAAGGGCTGTGTGCATACCCATGCCAGCGTGATGGCGCCGGTCGTCGGTTCCGCCGCCTGGCGCGACGGCCAGGCCAGCGACGTGAGCCTGTCGGTCGCACCGTTGTTTCATTTTCTGGGCATGCAGGGTGGGATGAACCTGCCGCTGTATGTGGGTGCGACCATCGTGCTCATGCAGCGGTGGAACCGCGATGTCGCGCTCACGCTCATGCAACGCTATCGGGTGACGTGGTGGTCCGCGCCGCCAGCTATGATCACCGAGTTCTTTGCCAATCCGGCGGCCGCCGATCACGACCTGAGTGCGCTCAAGCTGTTGATGGGTGGTGGCGCGGCAATGCCGGAAGCGGTCGCGCGTCGTCTGCATGATGACTACGGCATCGTGTTCAACGAAAGCTACGGCCTGACCGAAACTGCCGCCTTCATCCTGGGCAATCCGGTCGAGCGCGGTAAGCGTCAGTGTCTGGGTATTCCGACCTTCGACGTGGACGCGCGCGTGATCGACCCCGCGACCCTGGCGCCGGTGCGCCTGGGTCAATCCGGCGAGCTGGTGCTCAACGGACCGCAGGTGATGCGCGAGTACTGGCAACTGCCGGAGGCAAATGCCGAAGTTTTCATCGACATCGAGGGCAAGCGTTTCCTGCGTACCGGTGATCTGGTGCACGTCGATAATGACGGCTATTTCTTCATGGTCGACCGGCTCAAGCGCATGATCAACGCCTCGGGATTCAAGGTCTGGCCTGCCGAGGTGGAGTCCATCATGTATGGCCACCCGGCGGTGGCCGAAGCCTGTGTGGTGGGTGTGCCGGACGCCAAGCGCGGCGAGACCGCAATGGCGGCGCTGGTATTGCGGCCGGGCTGCGTGGGCAGTACAACTGCGGAGGCGATCCGCGACTGGTGTCGCGGCGAGATGGCGGCCTACAAGATTCCGACCATCATCGAGTTCGTGGACACGCTGCCCCGTTCGGGCACCGGTAAGATTCAGTGGCGGCAGGTTCAGGCCGAGGCCGCGGCGCTTATTGAATAGCGTTCTCGGCAGTCAGCTCAGCGCCAGAATCCGCCGCGCGCGGGCCAGCACCGGCGCATCGACCATCTGTCCGTCGATTTGAAAAGCGGCTTCGTTGCGGCGGCTCGCGTCCATGACCCGTTGGGCCCAGTCGAACTCGTCGTCGCTGGGCAGGAAGGCCTTGCGCACGGTCTCGATCTGGGCCGGGTGGATGCAGAGCATGCCGCCGAAACCCATGTCGCTGGCGCGCCGGGCAATGGCATAAAGCCGTTCGGTATTGCGAAAGTCCGGGAACACGCTCTCCAGCGGCGGCGACAGCCCGGCCGCGTGCGAATGCATGAGCAGTTCGTAACGGGCGTGATCGAGCACTGCACGGCCACCGTCGCTGTCGGGTGTCAGGCCCGCCTCGAAGGCGAAATCCAGGGCGCCGAAACCGTAGCGTTCGACGCCGGCCACGCGGGTCAGTTCGGCGAGCGCGAGCAGGCCGGCCGGCGTTTCCAGCAGTGGCAGCACCGGTTTGCCCAGCGAGGCGATACGCTCGAGCGAGCCCCGGGATTCGGCCTTGGGTGCCATGATGCTGGCGATGCCGGGCAGGCGTTCGCATAGGGCGAGATCGGCGTCGAGTTCACCGCTGTCGGGCGTGTTGATACGCACCTGCACCCGGGCGTCGGGGTGGGCCTGCAGGAACGCGGCGAGCGCATCGCGGGCTTCGTCCTTGCGGTCGAGCGCGACCGCGTCTTCCAGATCGACGATGACCGTATCCGCGGCGCTGGCCAGCGCTTTCGGAATGAGCGCGGGCGAGGTCGCCGGAACGAACAAGGGAAACCGGGTGGTGCGAGCGGTCATTGTCCTAGTGTCCTGTAACGTAAGTTCGCAAACATGAATTACGAGTGATTTTTTGTGTCAGGCATGGCGCATTTGAAGATGCGCCGTTGTGTGCAGTGTATTTGCGTTACAGGACACTTAGACCGCGCCGGCGTCGTGCAGGCGATCGATCGTGGTGTCGTCGTAGTCCAGTTCGGCCAGGATGGCGCGCGTGTGTTCGCCCAATGCCGGCACCGGGTCCATGCGCGGCTCGAAGTTCCGGTTGACGGCCGGCGGCAGCAGCGCCGGCAGTTCGCCTTCGGGGCTGCCGATGCTGCGCCAGCGATCGCGGGCGGCCAGCTGCGGGTGGTTCCAGACCCCGGCCATGTCGTTGACGTGGGCGTTGGCGATGCCGGCGGTGTCGAGCCGCGCGATCGCCTGATCGGCGCTCAGATCGGCGAAGGCTTCATGAATGAGGCCGCGCAGTTCGGTGCGATGGGCCGAGCGGTCGCTGTTGGTGGCAAAGCGTTCGTCCGTGGCGAGCGCGGGCTGTTCCAGGACGGTCTCGCAGAACGCGCCCCATTCGCGCTCGTTCTGCAGACCCAGCATGACGCTCTGGCCGTCGCCGGTGGTGAACGGGCCGTAGGGATAGATGGTGCTGTGCGAGGCACCGGCGCGCGGCGGCTGCGCCTGGCCCTCGAAGGCGTAGTACATCGGATAGCCCATCCATTCGACGATGGTTTCGAGCATGGAGACATCGATGGAGGTGCCGCGGCCGGTTTTCCCGCGCTGGATGAGGGCGGCCATGATGCTGTTCTGGGCATACATGCCGGCGGCGATATCGGCGATCGAGCAGCCCACCTTGGCCATGTCCTCGTCGCTCGCTCCGCCCGTTGTCGACAGCACGCCGCCTTCGCTCTGGATGAGCAGGTCGTAGGCTTTCTTGTGGGTATAGGGTCCGGTCTCGCCGTAGCCGGAGATATTGCACACGATCAGCTGCGGAAAGCGTTCCTGAAGATCGTCGAACGATAGCCCCAGGCGGGTGGCAGCCCCCGGCGCGAGGTTCTGAACCAGCACATCGGCCTCGGCCAGCAGCTTGTCGAGAATGCTCATGGCCTCGTCGTGCTTGATGTTGAGGGTCAGGCTTTCCTTGGAGCGGTTAGTCCACACGAAATGCGAGGACAGGCCGCGAACGCGGGTATCGTAGCCGCGGGCGAAATCACCTACGCCAGGGCGTTCGATCTTGATCACGCGCGCGCCGAGATCGGCGAGCTGGCGGGTGCAGAAGGGGGCGGCGATGGCGTGTTCGAAGCTGACCACGGTAATGCCGTCGAGCGGGCGGGGGGCGGCGGTGTCACTCATCAGTCGTCTCGGTTTTCTTGCTCTGAAAAAGGGTGCGCATCAGCCTGCGGCCCGCAGGGCGGACACGCTTTCGATATCGCGCAGCGCCCAGACGCGATCGATCAGGGCGCGTGTTTCGGTGTCGTCGGCGGCATCGGCGAAACGCACCAGGCGCGTGAACTTGGCTTCCAGTTCGTCGCGCGACAGGGTGTTGCCGGGGTCGCCCTTGGGCTCGTCGATGGCACCGGAAAAACGCCGACCGTCGGTGGTCTCGATATCGACCCGGCCGAGCCAGCGCGCCGGATAGGCGGCGTCGACCTCGTCGTCCAGCGTCATCGTGACCTTGTCGCGGAATGCCGCGACGGCCGGGTCGGTCAGGGCGAGCTGGTCGAATTCGGTCAGCCCGGCGACGCCGTGCACGGCGATCAGGCCGAGCACGGTGCCCATCGAGAACTTGGCCTGATGGATGGTGTGCGGCACGTCCACGGCGCCCAGTACGTCGATCGCGCCCTGATGCACGCGGGTGGTAACTGTAGCGATATCGTCGGCCTTCAGGCCGTGTTCGGTCATCGCCGCCAGCAGCGCATCGGCGGCCGGGTGTGTATGCCGGCAGGAGGCATGGAATTTGAACGAGGTCTCGGCCAGCGCCCAGCGCGTGCCCAGATCGGCGTCGAGGCGGGTGGCGTCGGCATCGCTGGACATGCCGGCGGCCATGCCCTGCGGGCCGTCGAAGATCGCCTGCGCGCCGGTCAACCCGTCCGCGCTCATGTAGGCCGCGAGCAGGCCGTTGCCGGCCGCCTTGGCGGTATGCAGCTGCTTGGAGTCGGCGCCGTCGCGCAAAAACGCCCACAGGCCGGCGGCCTGGGTGCCGGCGCTGCCGAGGGTATGAATCATGGTATCGGTGTCCACGCCCAGAATCCGGGCGGTGGCCACGGCCGCCGCCAGGGTGCCGGCGGTGCCGGTGGTATGGAACACACGGTAGTGGGAACGACCCAGGAACTCGCCCACCCGGATGCCGGCCTCGTAGCCGGCCACGCTGGCCGCGATCAGCTCGCGCCCGCTCACGCCCTTGTCCTGGGCGGCGGCTAGCGCAGCCGGAAACACGACCGTGGCCGGGTGCAGCACGGAACTGTTGTGCAGGTCGTCCTGTTCGACCACGTGCGAGGCCGCCGCATTCACGAACGCGGCGAAATAGGGCGAACTGCTGCTGCCGTCGATCACGATCTCGCTGGGCCCGTCGGCCGGGCCCATTTGGCGGGCGTGGCGCGCGAAGGCTGCGATCGGATGCTGGCTGGCCCCGGCCAGCGCGGAGCCGAGCCAGTCCAGGAACAGATCCTCGCAGCGCGCGACCACCGGTTCGGGGATATCCTCGTAGCGCAGGTGGGCGCAGAATTCGGCCAGACGCCGGGTGGGATTGCTCATGCCATGGTCTCCTGGCGATTGGAAATTTCGATCAGATTGGCGTCCGGATCGCGGATATATACCGAGCGCAGCCCGCCGGTGGCGCCGCTGCGATCGACCGGGCCTTCGATGATGTCCACGCCGGCGTCATGCAGCGTTGCGATCACCGTGTCCAGCGGGGTGTCGGCGATGAAGCACAGATCGGCCGAGCCCGGCGTGGCGCACTCGGCCCTGGGCTCGAACGGCGCGGCGGCCGGATGCAGATTGATCTTCTGAGCGCCGAAGGCCAGTGCCGTGCGCGGCGGATCGCCGAAGACGACCTTCTTCATGCCGAGCACGCGGACGTAGAAATCCACGGTCGCGTCGATATCGACGACGGTCAGCACCAGGTGGTCGATCTGTTGAATCGCGATCGTCATGACTAGGGCCTAGAACGAACGCGGCAGCCCGAGCAGATGCTCGGATACATAAGAAAGGATCAGGTTCGTCGAGATCGGCGCGACCTGGTACAGGCGTGTTTCGCGGAACTTGCGCTCGATATCGTATTCGTTGGCGAAGCCGAAGCCGCCATGGGTCTGCAGGCAGGCGTTGGCCGCCTCCCAGGACGCCTTGGCGGCCAGATACTTGGCCATGTTTGCGCTCGCCCCAGCGGGCTTGCCGGAATCGAATTCCTCGCAGGCGCGCCAGCGCATGAGATCGGCGGCCTCGACCTCGATATGGGCCTCGGCGATGGGAAAGGCCACGCCCTGATTCTGACCGATCGCGCGGTCGAACACGCGCCGCTCTTTCGCGTACTCACTGGCCTTGTCGACGAACCAGCGGCCGTCTCCGATGCATTCGGCGGCGATCAGCGTGCGTTCGGCGTTGAGCCCGTCGAGGATGTATCTGAAGCCCATGCCCTCCTCGCCGATGAGATTTTCGGCCGGGATTTTCAGGTCGTCAAAGAACAGCTCGTTGGTCTCGTGATTGACCATGTTGGCGATCGGCTTGACGGTCAGCCCGTTGCCGATCGCTTCATGCAGATCGACCAGGAAGATCGACATGCCGCGCGATTTCTTCTCCACCTGATCGAGCGGCGTGGTACGCGCCAGCAGGATCATCAGATCGGAATGCTGTACCCGCGAAATCCACACCTTCTGGCCGTTGACCACATAGTGATCGCCGTTCTTCACCGCCGTGGTCTTGATCTTGGTCGTATCGGTGCCGGTGGTTGGCTCGGTCACGGCCATGGACTGCAGACGCAGTTCGCCGGAGGCCAGCCGCGGCAGATATTTCTGCTTCTGTTCGTCCGAGCCGTGGCGCAGCAGGGTCGCCATGTTGTACATCTGGCCGTGCACGAAGCCGGCATTGCCGCCGCAGCGGTTGACCTCTTCGAGAATCACCGAGGCTTCCGCCAGGCCCAGACCCGAGCCGTCGTATTGTTCCGGGATCATCGCGGCCAGCCAGCCGGCCTCGGTCAGCGCATTGACGAACTCTTCGGGAAATTCCTTGCGTTCGTCGACGCCGCGCCAGTAGGCATCGCTGTAGTCGGCGCACAGACCGCGCACGCCGTCGCGGATGGCATCGAGAGATTCCTGGTCGATCATTCGGGTTCCTCGGAGAAAGTCAGTTCGGCTTCGTGTGCGGGGCCGTCGTCGTTACCGGCCCAGAGTGCCGCGTTGCCGGCGGATTCGATCCGGCCACAGGCATCGAAGGGTTTGGGGGCGACCAGCGGGCGCAGCCCGCGGAAGGCGAAGGTGTCGATACGCGCGCGCGGATTGGCCTGGGTGAACGCGTCCAGCAGCAGGGTGGCGATCAGCGGGCCGTGCACGACCAGGCCCGGATAGCCTTCGGTGTCGGTGACATACGGCCAGTCGTAGTGAATCCGGTGGGCATTGAAGGTGACCGCCGAATAACGAAACAGCAGCGTCGGATCCGGCGTGATCGTCTGGCGCCAGTCGGCGTCGGGCACGGCCTTGTCGAGCGACAGTTTCGGCGCGCTCGGTTCGCGGTAGACGATGTCCTGCTCTTCGGCGATCGCCAGTTCGCCGGCCTGAAGAATCCGGTGTTTGACGGTCACGAACAACAGCGCGCCGGTGCGGCCCTGTTTTTCCACGACGTTGCCGATTTCGGATTCGCAGACCGCGTCCTCGCCCACCCGCAACGGCTGATGAAAGCGCAGCCGCCCGCCGGCCCACATGCGATTGCGGTCAGAAGCCGGCGGCAGAAACCCGCCGCGGGCCGGATGACCGTCGGCGCCCAGCGCGTCGGCATCGACCGTAGCCTGGAAGAACGCCCAGTGCCATAGCGGCGGCAGGGCATCGCCGGCCGCCGGTCGCGGCGCGCCGAGCGTGGCGGCGATGCGGTCGGTCAGCGTGGTCGCGAGGCTGTCGTGATGCTGGACGGTGTTGCCAATCCAGTTTCTGGGGTCGGGTTCTGTCATGGCGTGCTGTAGCTGGGGCGGATGAGTGTGCAGTCTATATTGGTTTTCAGTATACCGTATACGTTTGATTGCAACAGGGCCGACTGTGCACTCAGGCTTGGGCTACCGGAATCCCGGCAATCTCGTTGCGCCAATAGGCCGGGCCGCTGCGGTGCACCGACTCGCCGCGGCTGTCCACGGCTACGGTCACCGGCATATCCACGATCTCGAATTCATGGATGGCTTCCATGCCCAGGTCCGCGAAGGCCACGACCCGCGCGCTGCGTATCGCCTTGGATACGAGAAAGGCGGCACCGCCGATGGCGATCAGATAGACCGCACCGTGCCTACGGATGGCGTCGATCGCCTCGGGCCCGCGCTCGGCCTTGCCGATCATGCCCAGCAGCCCGGTCCGGGCGAGCATCATGTCGGTGAACTTGTCCATGCGGGTGGCCGTCGTCGGCCCGGCCGGTCCGACCACCTCGTCGCCGACCGCGTCCACCGGGCCGACGTAATAGATGAAGCGGTTGTTGAAATCCACGCCCTCGGGCAGCGGTTCGCCCGCTTCGAGCAGATCCTGGATGCGCTTGTGGGCGGCGTCGCGGCCGGTGAGCATATGCCCCGATAACAGCAGCGATTCCCCCGGTTCGAATGCGGCGATATCGTCGCGGGTCAGATCATCCAGGTTCACGCGCCGGCCGGTCTCGGCTGTATTCGTGATCTCGGGCCAGTCGTTTAGGCTGGGCGGATCGAACACGGCCGGCCCGGAGCCGTCCAGGGTGAAGGTCACATGTCGGGTGGCCGCACAGTTGGGCACGAGTGCCACCGGCTTGTTGGCGGCATGGCAGGGATAGTCACGGATCTTGATATCCAGCACCGTGGTCAGGCCGCCCAGCCCTTGGGCGCCGATGCCGAGCTGGTTGATGCGCTCGAACAGATCCAGTCGCAGCCGTTCGGTTGCCGTATCCGCGCCGCGCGCCTGCAGTTCCTGGATGTCGATGGATTCGGTGCAAGCCTGCTTGGCCATCACCATCGCTTTCTCGGCCGTGCCGCCGATACCCACGCCAATAATGCCCGGCGGGCACCAGCCGGCCCCCATCAACGGAATCTGTTCGAGCACCCAGTCGGCGATATCGTCGGAGGGATTGAGCATGGCGAAACGGGCCTTGGCCTCCGAGCCGCCGCCCTTGGATGACAGCTCCACGGTGACGCGATCGCCGGCGACCATGCGTACATGCACCACCGCCGGCGTGTTGTCGCCGGTATTGCGACGCGCGCCGGCGGGGTCGCCGACGATCGACGCGCGCAGGGGATTGTCGGCGTTGCCCCAGGCGCGGCGAACGCCCTCGTTGACCATGTCCTCGAGCGTCAGCGTGGTCTGCCACTGCACGTCCATGCCGATATCGACGAAGGCAACGACAATGCCTGTGTCCTGACAGACCGGCCGGTGGCCTTCGGCGCACAGGCGCGAGTTGATCAGGATCTGGGCCATCGCATCGCGTGCGGCGGGTGAGCGTTCGCGCGCATGCGCGGCGCTCAGGGCGCGAATGAAATCCGGCGGATGGTAGATGGCGATGTACTGGAGTGCATCGGCTACGCTCTGGATGAAATCGTCCTGCTTGATCATGTGCTGTCTCCGGGCGCGATGAAAAATCTGCCTGTGTTCTCTCGGGATCGCCGCGAAAGCGTCGACGCGGTGATCATGGCGCGACCATACCCGGTCGGTCGATCGTGAACGCCCGGTTTCCAGCGTCTTCAGCGCACGCCCAGGCCGCGCTATAACTGAGTTATAAGCGATCCATCGCGGATTTGCATACGGAATACGGTATACGAAATATCGTTTCGCGATTATATTGTAGGCATAACCCGCCGTAATCGCGCGTCGCCGTCGTTACGGTCTCGCCGCGAGCTGCCTATGAAAATCATGGTTTCAGGAGTCGACCGATGAGTGTCGCTATCTATCGCAATATCCCGGACAGCGCCGGTCACAACGCCTATCGGGTAGACCCGGATTTCGCCCGTCTGCTGCGTCTCTATGCTTCGGAAGCAGAGCTGGCCCACGTCGAGCCGCGTTTCGACGAGCTCGGCGCGCTGGTGGGCGACGAGTTGGAACAGCTCGCACTGACCGCCGACAAGAACAAGCCGACGCTCGCCGTGCGCCATCGCAACGCGTCGCCGCGCAACGGCATCGACAAGCATCCCGCCTATGTCGAGCTTGAGCGCTATGCGTTCTCGCATTTCGGCCTGGCGGCGATGTCGCATCGCCCTGGCGTGTTCGACTGGCCCGAGAAATGGCCGCCCATCGTCAAGTACGGTCTGACCTATCTGTTCGTGCAGGCCGAGTTCGGGCTGTGTTGTCCGCTGAGCATGACCGACGCGTTGACCCGCACGCTCGCCAAGTTCGGCGACAAGGTCTTGGTCGATCGCTTCTTCGGCGATCTCACCACCCAGGACTTCGAGTCGCTCTGCCAGGGCTCGATGTTCATGACCGAGCAGGACGCCGGCTCCGACGTCGGCAAGATCTCCACCGAGGCGCGCGAGGAAGACGGCGTCTGGAAGCTCTACGGCGACAAGTGGTTCTGCTCCAACGCCGACGCGGGCCTGGCCATGGTGCTGGCGCGCCCGGCCGGTGGTGGCGACGGCACGCGCGGGCTCACGCTGTTCCTGCTGCCGCGCCACAAGGCCAACGGCGAGCTCAACGACTACCGGCTGGTGCGCCTCAAGGACAAGCTCGGCACCCGTTCCATGGCCAGCGGCGAAATCACGCTGGAAGGCGCCGAAGCCTATGTCGTGGGCGAGCCCGGCAGCGGCTTCAAGCAGATGACCGACATGATCAACATGTCGCGGCTGTCCAATGGCGTGCGCTCGGCCGGCATGATGCGCCGATCCGTGAACGAGGCGCTGTTCTTTTCGCGTCACCGCGAGGCCTTCGGCCACAAGCTCGTCGATCTGCCGCTGATGTGGCGCACGTTGCTCAAGCTGATGACGCCGGCCGAGCAGGGCCGCTCGATGGTCTTTCATACCGCGGACGTGCTCAAACGCGCCGACGCCGGCGACGAACGCGCGCAAAAACTGCTGCGCATCCTCACGCCGCTGATCAAGTTCCGTACCACCCGCGATGCCCGCAAGGTCGCCGGCGACGGCATGGAAGTGCGCGGCGGCTGCGGCTATATCGAGGAATTCTCGGACGCGCGCGTGCTGCGTGATGCGCATCTGGGCTCGATCTGGGAAGGCACCAGCAATATCGTCGCCCTCGACGTGATCCGCTCGATCAAGCGCGAGGACACGCTCGCCACGCTCATGCCCTATCTGCGCGAATGTCTGGACGCAGCCCAACTGGCGCCCGCGAGTCAGGCGGTATTCGAAGACGCGCTGGCGCGGGTCGAAGCGGCGGTGGCGAACGTGGTCGACGATCGGGCTGCGACCATCGACACGCGTGTCGTCGCCACCGCGCTCTATAGCGTCACCTCGGCGGTCTTTCTCGCCCAGGAGGCCGCGCAGATCGCCGACGACTGGCGCCGCTTGGCACTCGCCGGACTGGTGCTCGCGCACCGGGTATTGCCGCGCGATCCATTGGCGCCCGATACCGTCGATCCGGCGCTGCTGCAGCGATTGATCGCTGAAGAGCCGATGACCCGGGAACAGGCCGAGGCCTTCGTTCCGGGGTAGTATCGGCTTTACAGTACACCGTATACAGAGTAGATATTGGCATCGTTTTCGATGCCTCCATCCGTTAAAAAGGTCGTTCGATGAGCGCAGTTCTCTCAGAAGCCAATCCCGATGAACGCCGCATGCTGGCGGATTCCGTGGCCGGTTTCGTGCGGCAGGGCAAGGACAACAACGGCGTGCACCGGGCCCGCGCAGTGAAAGCGGGCGCTAGCCCGCTGGACCGTGAAACCTGGCAGCAGATGGCCGATCTCGGCTGGCTCGGTATCGCCGTGCCGGAAGCCTCGGGCGGTCTGGGCCTTGGCGTGGGCGAGCTGGCGGTGGTGGCCGAAGGGCTGGGCGGCGAAGCCGCGCCCGAGCCATTCGTCGCGACGGCGTTTGCCCAGGCCGTGCTGGCCGGCTGCGACAACGCCGAGTTGGTCGACGAACTGCTCGGCGCGAGTGCCACGGGCGACACGCTGCTGGCGGTGGCCTGGCAGCCGGCCGTGGCGAGCCTTGCGCTCGACGAGCTCGACGAACGGCTGGAGGGTGGGCGGCTGACCGCGACCCGGCGACTGGTGCAGCCGTCCGGCGCCGATGTATTCGTGGTCGCGGTACGTGATGAAAACGGCCTGGCCCTGTATCGCCTGCCGTGCGATACGCCCGGTGTCACCGTCGAGACCCAGACCCAGGTCGACGGCCATGCCGTGGCTACGCTCGTCTGCGACGGCGTCGAACTCGGCGCGGCCGACTGCCTGGCCGCCGGTGCCGTGGGCGAGGCCGCACTGCTGCGCGGTCTGTGCGTTGCGCGGGTCGCCGCGAGCGCCGAATTGCTCGGACTGGCGGATCGCCTGTTCACGCTGACCAGCGATTATCTGGCCTCGCGCAAGCAGTTTGGCGCCCAGCTGTCGAGCTTTCAGGTGCTGCGCCATCGCGCGGTGGATCTGTATATCCAGCGCGAGCTGATGCGCAACGCCCTTCGCCAGGCCGTGCGTGCGTTCGACAGCGGAGCCGATCTGGTCGCTGTGCAGCGCGCCGCGGCTCGCGCCAAGTCCCGCTGTGCCGATGCGGCGCTCAAGATCGCCCGCGAGGCCGTCCAACTGCACGGTGCGATCGGCTATACCGAAGAGGCCGATGTCGGCGTCTATCTGCGCCGCGTGATCGCGCTGGCTGCATGGCTCGGCAATGCCACCGCTCAACGCCGCGAATATGCGCGCCTGACCCGCGCCGCCGCGTAAGGACACAATAAATGACCGACTGGAACGAACTCTCCGACGCCGACTTCCGTGCCCAGATACGAGCCTATCTGGAGGCGGAATATCCGCAGCATCTGCGCCATCCCTCGCACCGGATGCGCTGGCACGAGGTACGCGAGTGGTATCTCAAGCGCGCCGCCGACGGCTGGACCGCGCCCGGCTGGCCGGTCGAGCATGGCGGCGTCGGCCTGACCCCGTCCAAGCAGCTGATCTTCACCGAGGAACAAGAGCGTCTGGGCGTGGCGCGCGCGCCCGATCAGGGCGTGATCATGGTCGGCCCGCTGTTGATCCGCTACGGCACGCCCGAGCAGCGCGAAAAATACCTGCCCAGGATACTGAGCTGGGAAAACATCTGGTGTCAGGGCTATTCCGAACCCAATTCCGGTTCGGATCTGGCCAGTCTGCGCACCCAGGCGGATGACGACGGCGATCACTACATCGTCAACGGTCAGAAGACCTGGACCACGCTGGCCCAGGACGCCACCCACATGTTCGTGCTCGCGCGCACCGACCCCAACGCGGCGCGCAAGCAGCAGGGCATCAGTTTTCTGCTGGTCGATCTGGACACGCCGGGCATCACCATCCGCCCGATCGAGAACATCGCCGGCCACGAGGAATTCTGCGAGGTCTTTCTCGACAACGTGCGCGTGCCCAAGGCCAACCTGGTCGGCGAGCCCAACGACGGCTGGACCATGGCCAAGGCGCTGCTCGGCTTCGAGCGCCTGTTTCTGGGTAGCCCCAAGCAGTCGCAGAACGCGCTCAGCCGGCTGGATGTGTTCGCCACGGCGCGCGGCCTGCACGACGACCCGGCGTTCTCCGACGCTTTCACGACGCTGGCGCTCGATGTTGCCGATCTGTCGGAGGCTTTCGAGTCCTTCGCGGCCCAGGTGCGTGCGGGCGAGCCGCTGGGTGCGGACATCTCCTGGCTCAAGATATGGGGCACCGAAACCTTCGGCCGCATCGCCGAGCTGGCCCTGCAGGCCGCCGACAGCGAGGCGGTGCTGGTCGACGGCCAGGATGCCGGCGACGAATCGGTCGACGTGCTGACGCTGTATTTCAATTGCCTGCCGACCACCATCTACGGCGGCTCCAACGAGATCCAGCGCAATATTCTGGCCAAGCAGGTGCTGCGCCTGCCGGGCTGAAAATCACACTATCCAAACAAGTATCGACGTTCGAGGAGTTGCAATGAGTCAGGAATCGGAACAGCGGGTTGTCGTGGTCACGGGTGCCGGCGGCGGCATCGGCAAGGCCATCGCCCTGGAAATGGCGGCCGACGGCGCGCGCGTCGTGGTCAACGATCTGGGCACCAGCGTGTCCGGTGACGGCAGCGATCAGTCCGCGGCCCAGGCCGTGGTCGATGAGATCAAGGCCAGTGGCGGCGATGCGGTAGCCAACACCGACAGCGTTGCCGACTATCGCGGTGCGACCAATATTATCGCCACCGCCATGGATACCTTCGGTCGTCTGGATGCGGTGGTGAACAACGCCGGCATCCTGCGTGATCGCATGTTCCACAAGATGGATCCGGACGAATGGAAGGCGGTGATCGACGTGCATCTGCACGGTACCTTCAACGTCAGTCGCGCCGCCGCGCCGGTGTTCCGCGAACAGAAATCCGGCGCCTATGTACACATGACCTCGACCTCGGGGCTGGTCGGCAACCGCGGCCAGGCCAACTATTCGGCCGCCAAGCTCGGCATCGCCGCGCTGTCCAAGTCGATCGCGCTCGACATGGCGTTGTTCAACGTGCGCTCCAACTGCATCAGCCCGTTCGCCTGGAGCCGCATGATCGGCGCCATTCCGACCGACACGCCGGAACAGCAGGCCCGCGTCGACAAGCTCAAGTCCATGACCCCCGACAAGATTGCGGTGATGGCCGTGTACCTGGCCAGCCAGCGCGCCGCGGATGTGTCCGGCCAGATATTCGCCGTGCGCGGCAACGAGATCTTCCTGATGAGCCAGAGCCGGCCGCTGCGCAGCATGCACCGCGGCGAGGGCTGGAGCCCGGACAGCATCGCCAGCCACGCCATCCCGGCGTTCAAGAACGACTTCTACGATCTGGAAGTCTCCGGCGAGGTATTCAGCTGGGATCCGGTCTAGCGATAACGGCCGGGCCCATTCGGCCCGGCTTTCTTGCCCGATCCGCAATTACAAGAAGTTCGGCAGGCAAGCAGATCGGCAGAGAGCGAGTTTCGGAGTGAGAACATGTCTGATGACGGTGACCATGCGATAACGCTGAATCGCCTGCTCGACGATCGCGTCGCCGAGCGTGGCGATGCGACGGCGCTCATATACCAGGATCGCGCCATATCGTTTACGGCCCTGGCCGAACAGGTGCGTTCGGTGGCAGCGGGTCTGGCGGCGTTGGGTATCGGCCCCGGCGATACGGTGGCGGTGTGGCTGCCCAATATGCCCGAGTGGGTGGTGCTGGAGTTTGCGCTGGCCCGGCTGGGTGCCGTGGCGGTGGCGATCAATACCAAGTTCCGCAAGCACGAAGTGGAGGATATTCTGCACCGCTCGGCGGCACGCCTGCTGGTATTGAGCCCGCAGCTCGGCAATGTCGATTATCTGTCTATCGTCGAGCAGTTCGATGCCGCGAGTCTGGATGCGCTGGAGGCGTTCCTGCTCGTGGACGATAGCGTGGCCGAGCGCAGGATCCTGGGCCGCAAGGCGTATGCCTATCGTGCGCTGACCACGCATGCTGCACATGAGGCCGACCACGGCCGGTCCGACTCACCGTGCAACGTGTTCACCTCGTCGGGTACGACGTCGGCGCCGAAACTGGTGCTGCACCGGCAATCCGCGATTACGCATCACGCGCTGGCGGTCGCCGCCCGTTTCGGCTATCGCGATGACGCAGACGCCGTGATCCTGGGCGCGCTGCCGTTCTGCGGCGTGTTCGGTTTCGACACGATCATGGGCGCGCTGGCGGCCGGGCGGCCGGTGGTGCTGATGCCGGCCTTCGATGCGGCCGCGGCGGTCGAACAGATCGAGCGTCACCGCGTCACCCATGCCAGCGGCTCCGACGAGATGTTTCGCCGTATCTTCATGGTGGCCGAGCCGGCAGCGCGGATTGCCAGTCTCAAGGAAGGCGCGTTCGCCAATTTCAGCGCCGATGCCGCCGCCCTGGTCGACAGCGCGCAGGCGCTCGGCATCAAGCTGTTCCAGACCTTCGGCTCATCCGAGGTACAGGCGCTGATGACCTACGCGCCGGCCGGTTCCGGGCCCGGGCGCTGGGCCGTGGGCGGCGGCACGCCGAGTTCGGACGAAACACGCGTGCGGGTACGCGACACCGAAACCGGCGAACTGCTGCCCGACGGTGAATCGGGCGAACTCGAAATCGCCGGGCCGAACGTGATGGTCGAGTACATGCACAACACGGAAGCCAACGCCAGGGCGGTCACCGCGGACGGCTATGTGCGTACCGGCGATCTGGGCTATATCGAGGGTCCGGACAGCTTCGTCTATCTGGCGCGCCTCGGCGATACACTGCGCCTGGGCGGGTTTCTGGTGAATCCGCGCGAGATCGAGGCCTATCTCGAAGGTTTCGACGCTATTGCACTGGCCCAGGTCGTGGCCGTGGATACCGAGCGCGGCCCGCGCCCGGTGGCTTTCGTGATCCTGGAGGCAGGCGCGGCGTTCGACGAGGCCGCGATCATCGACGCCTGCCAGGCCAGCATGGCCAAGTTCAAGGTGCCGATACGCATACAGGCCATCGATGCGTTTCCGATTACCAGCAGCGCCAACGGCGAGAAGATCCAGAAAGCGAAGCTGCGCGAACAGGCGCAGGCCCTGGTCGACCGCCAGGGGGCGCTGTCGTGAGCGCCTCGCCAGTAGCCGACGACATGCAGGCGATCGTAATGACGCAGTTCGGTGGCCCCGAGGTGCTCGAGGCGCGCCGGGTCCCCGTGCCCAGCATCGCCGCCGACGAGGTGCTGGTCGAAGTCGCCTATTGCGGGGTTTGTCGACATGATCTGCTCACCCGGGCCGGGGCCTTCCCCAAGATCAATCTGCCGATCATTCTCGGCCACCAGGTCAGCGGCCATGTAGTGAAAACGGGTGCCGGCGTGGCCGATATCGCGCCCGGCATGCGGGTGATGAGCATGATCTATACCGGCTGCGGCGGCTGTGAATCGTGCACGCAGGGCAATCAGGCCCTGTGCCTGGACGAGCGGCCGCGGTTTCTCGGCGAGGACGTCAACGGCGGCTATGCCGAGTATGTGAAGGTCCGTGCCGATACCGTGGTCGCCGTGCCCGATGACGTCAGCCTGAAAGCGGCGGCGGTGGTGATCTGCACGGTCGGCACTGCCTATCACGCACTGGTCACGCGGGCGGCCATTCAGTCGGGCGAGACCGTGGTGCTGACCGGCGCCAGCGGCGGCGTGGGGATTCATGCCTTGCGTCTGGCCCGGCTGCTGGGCGCGCGGGTGATCGCGGTCACCTCCCGCGAATCCAGCCGTGCCGGCCTGGAAGCGGCCGGCGCGGATGAGGTCGTGGTCGCGCCCGATCTGGAATTCGCCCGCGCGGTGAAGAAGCTGACCGCCGGGCGCGGCGCCGATGCGGTGATCGAGATCGTGGGTGCGCGCACGCTCAGCGCCTCTATCCACGCGGTACGCAACGGTGGGCGTGTGGTCATGCTCGGCAACGTGGAAGGGCTGCCCGCACAGATCCGGCCCGCGCATTTCATCCTCAAGGAAATCAGTCTCATCGGCACGAAATCCTGTACTGCAGACGAGGTTGCCCAGGCGCTCGCCATGATCTCCAGCGGCCGGCTGAGCGTGGATGTGGGCGAGGCTCTGCCGCTGGCGCGGGCGGCCGACGTGCATCGACGCATGGAGGCCAATGAAGCGTCCGGGCGGCTGGTTATCGAGGTGGCCGGCGAGCGCGGTGCGGTGTGAGCATCGACGATGGTCGCGTTGACCGAATACTGTATACGTTAGTAGTTTCAGGAAACCGTTCCTGCGCGGCAGACGTTGCCGTGCGACCGAGTACGGGCCGTCGTTACGGCCCGGTTTGATAACAACTAGAACGTCACGGCCGCCACCGCGCGACGTGTCCGAGGAGATTTACCATGAAGCGTTTTCGTTCAGCCAGCCCTGCGCGGCGTGCCATTCGATCGCTGATCCTGCTGAGCGCAGTGCTCGGTTCGGCCCTGTCCGGCGTCGCCTCGGCGGCCGGCGATCAGGTCTATCCCCTCGGCGCGCTGTTTCCGCTGACCGGGCCGAACGCGGTCTACGGCAAGCTGTTCAGCGAAGGGGCGAATCTCGCCGTCGAGCACGTGAATGCCGGTGACGAGATCGACGGCAAGCTCAAGATCGTCTTCGCCGACAGTCAGGCGCTGCCACAGCCGGCGGTGGTCGGCATGAACAAGCTGGTCAACGTCAACGACGTCAAGTTCGTGCTGTCGGCCTTTTCCGGGGTCAGTCAGGCGATCGCGCCGATCGGCAATCGTGCCCATGTGCTCATGGTCAACGGCGGCGGCGTGAGCCCGGAACTGGCGATCGGCGATTATTTTCTCAACGACATTCCCCTGTCCGACGACGAGGTCAACGCGTTCTGGCCTTATGTGGTCAACGAAATGGGGGCGAAGAAGATCGCCGTCATTCACGTCAACGATCCGTTCGGCAACGGCGTGAACACCGTCATCAAGCAGCGCTGCGAGGAACTCGGCTGCTCGGTGGTCTCGGATATCTCCATCGACCCGTCGTCGACCAGTTTCCAGTCCGAGGTGGTCAAGCTGCGGGTGTCGGGCGCGGACGCGATCTATATCGCCTCCTATGGCCAGCAGCAGAACGTGATCGCAAAGCAGCTGCGCGACGGCGGTATCCGCACGCCGCTGCTGAGTTATTCGGCCTTCGGTATTCCGGCCACGCAGAAACTCGATGCCGCCCAGGGCGCGACCTATACAGCGGAGCACATCGATTACGACGCCAACGACATGACCCGTCAGTTCCTGGCCGACTTCAAGAACAAGTACGGCGAAGAACCCAATTACTACCAGGTCAATTACTACAACGCGGTGCGGATCTATGCCGATCTGATCGCGCATCTGCAGGACAAGGGTCAGGCGTTCACCGGCGAGAATCTGCTCGCCGCGTTGCACGATATCGGTACCTTCGATGTGGTCGGCGGCGAGGTGACCTTCCGCGACGACGGCACCGTCAAGATGCCGATCGAGATCAATCGCATCGAGGGTGGCAAGTCGAAGATCCTGAAGACCGTAGAGCTCAAGTGATGCGCGCTTCGTCAGCGAATGGGCGCGATTTCGCCGCGGGCCGCGTAGTTATCACCGGTGCGATGACGCCATGATCGTATTGCTGCAGTTGTTCATCGAAGGCGTCGCCGCCGGCAGCCTGTATGCGCTCGCGGCGGTCGGTTTCGCCCTGATCTATGCGACCACGCGCACGTTTCATTTTGCTCACGGCGCGACCATGCTGCTGGCCGCCTACGCCTTCTATCAGGCGGTTTCGGTGTGGCAGTGGCCAGCCGCACTGGCGGTGTTCGCCGCGCTGCTGGTGGCGGTCGTGTTCGGGGTCGGTGTGGACCGGTTCGTCTATCAGCCGATGCGGCGCACGGACGCGTCTTTTCTGACCATATTCGCGGCGTCCTTCGGCGTGCTGATCGTGGCGACCAATCTGGTCGTGCTGCTGTTCGGCAACAGCTTCTACAGCGTCAATTCGACCCTGAGCCAGGGCTTTCTGGTCGGGCCGGTATTCCTGTCGCGGGCCAATATCCTGGCGTTCGTGGTCGCGGTGGTGCTCATCTTCGCGCTGCAGTGGTTCATCCACGCCACCCGCACCGGCGTGGTCCTGCGCGCGATGATGGATGATCCGGCCCTGGTCGGGATCTTCGGCCTGGGTGATCGCCGCTACAGCACGATCGCATTCGCCATCGGTTCGGCGCTGATCGTGCCGGCGGCCATTCTCACCAGCTATACCTCGGGTCTGCAGCCGTCCATGGGCGCGGTGATCACGCTGCTCGCGATCGCCGGGGCCATCGTCGGCGGTATCGGCAACCTCTGGGGCGCAGCACTCGGTGGCCTGTTGCTGGGCATTGCCGAGAATCTGGGCGTGTGGCAACTGTCGTCGAGCTGGAAACCGGCGATCACCTTCGGCGTGCTGCTGTTGTTTCTGATGATCAAGCCCGACGGTCTGCTCGGCGTGCGTACGCGCAGATCATGAGTGCCTATCTCGCCAACATGATGGTCCTGCTCGGTATCGCCGTGATTCTGGCGTCGTCGCTGAATCTGATGGTGGGCTATGCCGGCATCTTCTCGGTCGCGCATGCGGTGTTCTACGGCGTGGGTGCGTACACCGCCGCCAAGGTTGCACTCGGGTATACCGACTCGTTCCTGCTCGCCACGGCCGCGGCGATGCTGGTCAGCGGCGCGGTGTCGTTCATCCTCGCGGTGCCCGTGCTGCGGGTGCGCGAGGAATACTTCGTGGTGGCCTCGATCGGTTTCCAGATCGTGGCATCCACGGTATTCGTGAGCTGGGGCGCGGTCACCGGTGGCATGGGCGGTCTGGCCGGTATCCCGCCGGCACGGCTGCTCGGCTGGCAACTCGGCTCGCCGGTCGACTACATGCTGCTCACCGGCCTGTGCGTGGTCGCAGTGCTGGCGATCATCGCGCTGCTGGTGCATTCGCCGTTCGGGCGCGCACTCAAGGCGTTTCGTGACGACGAGGTGGCGGCGGTCGCGCTGGGCAAGGATCCACTGGTGCTGCGGGTGACCGCGACCACCATCTCGGGTGCGCTCGCGGCCGTGGCCGGTTCTCTCTACGCGTTCTATATCTCGTTCGTGAATCCCGAGAGTTTCACCCTCGACTACTCGGTGCTGGTGCTGGCGATGGTCATCATCGGCGGCGCCGGCTCGTTGTCCGGGCCGATCATCGGCGCGGTGTTCATCACCGTGTTTCCGGCGCTGCTGACATTTCTGGCCATACCCAGCCAGTACATCGGTCCGGTCCAGCAATTGATCTACGGCATCGCGATCGTTCTGCTCATGGTGTTCTGGCCCAGCGGTATCGCCAGCGTATGGCGGCTGCTGTTGCCGGCGCGCGGGCGCGCTTCCACTACCCGCGCGGCGGGTCCATCGGCCGGGGAGCGCTAGGCCATGTCGGCTCTGGATATCCGCGGTCTGCGCAAGGCATTCGGCGGCAACGTCATCATCCCCGACGTCACGCTCGAACTCGAACAGGGGCTGATCACCTCGCTGGTGGGCCCGAACGGGGCCGGCAAGACCACGCTGTTCAATCTGATCACCGGTTTTCTGCGTCCGGACGCGGGCGTGGTTCACTACAAGGGCCGCGACCTGGTCGGGCTGACGCCGCAGAAGGTCACCCGCCGGGGTATCGCGCGCTCTTTTCAGGATCTGCGCCTGTTCAACGACATGAGCGTGTTCGAGAATGTGCTGGTCGGCCAGGAATCGAGTCTGAGTCTGTGGGGCCGCAAACAGCACTACGAAAACACGGAGGCGGTACTTGAACGCGTCGGCCTGTCGGCCCAGCGCGACACGCGTGCCAGCGAGCTGTCCTATGCCGAGCGCAAGTTTCTCAATCTGGCGCGCATCATGGCGCTGGATGTCGATCTGTTTCTGCTCGATGAGCCGGCGTCCGGGCTCGATGGGCCGTCGCGGCAGACCTTCCACGCACTGCTGCGTTCGCTCAAGGCCGAGGGTCATACCGTGCTGCTGATCGAACACAATCTGGATATCGTGCGCGAAGTGTCCGATCGCATCGCGTTCCTGAACAAGGGCGAGGTGATGGCGTTCGATACGCCTGATCGCATCTTTGCCGACGATACGCTCACCGATCTGTATTTCGGGACCGCGAATCGGAAAAAGGAGGCCAGCGCATGCTCGTCGTAGAGGATCTGCATGCCGGCTACCCGAACGTGCCGGTGGTGGCCGGCGCGAATCTGAGCGTGGGTGCCGGCGAGATCGTGGCGCTGTTCGGCCACAACGGGGCGGGCAAATCCACGCTCATGAAAGGCCTGTTCGGTGTGCTCGGGCGCTGCCCGGGCCGGGTCACTTTCGACGAACGCCCGGTGGCCGGTTTTTCGACCCGGGCGATGACGCGGCTGGGGATGACGCTGGTGCCGCAGGAACGCGGTGTGTTCCCCAGCCTGACGGTGAAAGAGAATCTGCAGATGGGCTTCTGGTCGTCCGGCGTTGGCCGTGCCACCGCCAAGGCTGAATACGACAAGCGCCTGGCGCGTGCGCTGGGCTATCTGCCGCTGCTCGAGCAGCGCTGGAACGACAAGGTCGGCAATCTCTCTGGCGGCCAGCAGCAGATGGTGAGTATCGGCCGCGCCCTGCTCGCCGGACCCTCGCTGTTGCTGCTGGACGAGCCCTCGACCGGTCTCGCGCCCAATCTGGTCGACGACATCATGGCACTGATCGGTCAGCTGCGTGAGGAAGAAGGCATGAGCGTGCTGCTCGTCGAACAGAACGTCGGTCAGGCGCTGGCGGTTTCGGATCGGGTGTATCTGATGAAAGGCGGCCAGATCATTCACGAGGCCACGCCCGCAGAACTGGCCGAGTCGCAAAATCTGTGGGCACTGTTTTGAACCGCCCGCGCATCGGCCGGGTGGCGGCATTGCGCGTCGATATGGGCAGCACGGTGCCGCATCTGTATCGTTGTGTTCTATAACAAGGCATGCACCGACGTGTATCCATTCCATCGGCAGCGGTAGTCAGATGAGCAGCAAATCAAGTTTCGGCCCGGTCCGACGACGTTCCATCGAAGACGAGGTCTACATGCGCATGCGTGAGGCCATTCTCACCGGCGAGATCGAGGGCGGCGAACGTCTGGTACACGAGGATCTGGCCAGCCGTTTCGGCACCAGCCGAATCCCGGTGCGCGACGCGCTCAAGCGGCTGGTCTTCGACGGGCTGGTCGATGCCGACGACCGCGGCGTCTGTCATGTCAGCCATTTCGGGCTTGAGGACGTCGAGGAGATCTATGCGCTGCGCGAGATGCTGGAAGCGCATGCCGTCGCCAAGGCCACGCTGCAACTCACGGAAGAGGAGCTTGCCGAGCTCGAACGTCTGCAGGGCGAGATCGAACAGGCCGCAGCGTCGGATGACAAGGAAGCCTATGTCGAGCTCAACCAGACCTTCCACCGCGAACTCTACGACAGCGCCAATCAGCCGCGCCTGGTACGCCTGATCTACGGTCTCTGGCAGGGCCTGCCGCCGCTCACGCCCATGGCCATCGACGATCGTCTGGTCCAGGCGGCACATGAACACCGCGCGATCCTGCAGGCACTGCGGGCGCGCGACGGCAAGGCCGCGGCCGAGGCCATGCGTGAACATATCGCCACCGCCGGCCGTGCCCTGCACGACTACGTGGCCAGCAAGGAAGGCAGGATTCGCTGAATCTCGTGGATTGTCTGGCGGTGGTGGAAGACGCGTCCATTCGACGGTGGCCCCTCTCCAGGCCGCCGGAAATGGCGTCATGACGATACGCACACTGCTCATCGCCAATCGCGGCGAAATTGCCGTGCGAATCGAGCGCGCTGCGGCGGAGCTGGACATGACCACGGTCGCGGTGGCGCCTGCCGATGATGAACGGGCCTTGCACACGCGATTGGCCGACCGCTGCGTGACGCTCGCGGGTCGTGGTGCGGCGGCCTATCTGGACGGCGAACAGCTCGTTCGCGCCGCGCTGGCCGAGGGCTGTGATGCGGTGCATCCCGGCTACGGCTTTCTGAGTGAAAGTGCTGTGTTTGCGGATCAATGTGCGCAAGCCGGCCTGATATTCGTCGGGCCCGATTCGAACACTCTGGCCTTGCTGGGAGACAAGGCGCGCGCTCGTGAGCTTGCCGAGGCATGCGGGGTGCCGGTGATCGCCGGCACCGGCGCAGATACGACGCGGGTACAGGCACAGGCATTTCGCGAAAGCCTCGGCGACGGCGCCACCGTGATCATCAAGGCGATCGCCGGCGGCGGCGGGCGCGGCATGCGTGTTGTCGGCCCCGGCGATGATTTGAACGCAGCCTTCGCGCACTGTGCGGCCGAAGCGCAGGCGGCTTTTGGCAACGCCGCGCTCTATGTCGAACGCTTCATTGACCGCGCCCGTCATATCGAGGTGCAGGTGCTCGGCGACGGCGTCGACGCCCCGGTGCATCTTTGGGAGCGCGAGTGCAGCCTGCAGCGGCGCCACCAGAAACTGGTCGAGATCGCGCCCAGCCCGACCCTGTCGGATGGCATGCGTCAACGCCTGCTCGACGCGGCGCTGACCCTGGCGGCGCGGGTGAACTATCGAAGCCTCGGCACCTTCGAATTCCTGGTCGACGCCGACGAAACGCGCTTCGCCTTCATCGAGGCCAATCCTCGTCTGCAGGTGGAGCACACCGTCACCGAGCAGATCACCGGCGTCGATCTGGTGCAGGCCCAGCTGCAGATCGCCGGCGGCGCCACGCTGGCCGAACTCGGCCTCGACGCCGCGCATATTCCGGCGCCGATGGGTTACGCGATGCAGCTGCGTATCAACATGGAAACCATGAACGTCGCCGGCGAGGCGACGCCGGCCGGCGGCACGCTCGCCACCTTCGAGCCGCCTAACGGGCCGGGCCTGCGGGTGGATAGCTTCGGTTATCGCGGCTATGCGACCAGCCCGCACTACGACTCGCTTCTCGCCAAGCTTGTCGTGCACTCGCAGGGGCCCGACTATGCGGTGCTCGTGCGTCGCGCTTATCGCGCGCTGTGCCAGTTCCGTATCGAGGGCGTAGCGACCAATATCGGTTTTCTACAAAATCTGTTGTGCCGTGAAGCGGTGATCGAGAACGCGGTCCATACCCGCTACGTGGACGCACATATGGCGGCGCTGGTCGCGGCGGGCGATCACCCGAGCCTGTATTTCGGCGACGCCGAGCCGGCAACACAGGAAATCGCGGCAGCCGCCGCGCCGCTCGGAACCGAAGCGATCAACACGCCGATGCAGGGCGTGGTGGCGCATCTTCTGGTCGGCGCGGGCGACACGGTCCATGCCGGCCAGACCGTGGCCTTTGTGGAGGCCATGAAGATGCAGCATCAGGTCAGTGCGGGCGTCAGCGGTACGGTGCGTCAGGTCGTGGTGACCACGGGCGACGGCGTGGCTGCAGGCGCGCCGCTGTTCTTTGTCGAACCCGGCGCGGTGGAGCGTGCGGGCGACGAAGACGCTGAAGAAATCGACCTGGACCATATCCGCCCGGATCTGGCCCGTCTGCAACAACGCGATGCGCTGCTGCGTGACGCGCAGCGCCCGGAGGCCGTCGCCAGGCGCCGCCGTACGGGGCAGCGGACCGCGCGCGAGAACGTGGCCGCGCTCTGCGACGACGGCAGCTTCATCGAATACGGTGCCTTCACCTTCGCAGCCCAGCGGGCCCGCCGCGAACTCGACGACCTGATCGCGAACACGCCAGCCGACGGCCTGATCACCGGCATCGCCGCGATCAACGGCGAGCGCTTCGAGGACAGCCACAGCCGTTGTGCGGTGCTCGTCTACGACTACACGGTGCTGGCCGGAACCCAGGGCACCATGAACCACAAGAAGACCGATCGTATTCTCGAGGTCGCCCTGCAGCAGCGCCTGCCGGTGGTGCTGTTCGCCGAGGGCGGCGGCGGGCGTCCCGGCGATACCGACAACGCCACCAAGGTGGCCGGGCTGGATGGGCCGAGCTTTTTGCAGTACGCGCGCCTGAGCGGTCTGGTGCCGCGCATCGCCGTGGTCTCCGGGCGCTGTTTTGCCGGCAATGCGGTGCTTGCCGGCTGCAGCGATATCCTGATCGCCACCGAGAATGCCTGTATCGGCATGGCCGGGCCGGCGATGATCGAGGGCGGTGGTCTGGGCACGTTCCGGCCCGAAGAGGTCGGTCCGGTGTCGGTGCAGCGCGCCAACGGCGTGATCGATTGCGTGGTCGCCGACGAAGAGGAAGGCGCGTTGCTGGCCCGCAAGCTGATGGGCTACTTCCAGGGCCCGGTCGACGACTGGGACTGCGAGGATCAGCGCTGGCTGCGGCGCGCGGTGCCGGAGAATCGTCTGCATGTCTACGACATGCGCAGTCTGATCGGTATCTTCGCCGATCATGATTCCATCGTTGAGCTCCGGCCGGACTTCGCGCCCGGCATGATCACCGCCTTTGTGCGCGTCGAAGGCCGCCCGCTCGGGCTGATCGCCAACGATCCGCAGGTGCTGGGTGGCGCCATCGACGCCAACGGCGCCGACAAGGCCGCGCGTTTCATGCAGCTGTGCGACGGCTTCGCCATTCCGATGGTCAGCTTCTGCGATACCCCGGGTTTCATGGTCGGCCCCGAGGAAGAGAAGACCGCCATGGTGCGGCGTACCTGCCGCATGTTCGTGACCGCCGCCAGTCTCGAGATTCCGTTGTTCTGTCTGGTCACCCGCAAGGGCTATGGTCTGGGCGCCCAGGGCATGGCGGGCGGCTCTTTTCATGCGCCGTTCTTCTGTGCGGCCTGGCCGAGCGGCGAGTTCGGCGGCATGGGGCTGGAAGGCGCGGTCAACCTGGGGTATCGCAAGGAACTGGACGCCCAGGACAGCTCCGAGGCGCGCCAGGCCCTGTTCGAGAAGCTGGTTGGGCAGCTCTACACGCGCGGCGAGGCGCTGAGCATGGCCGCGGGGCTCGAGATCGATGCGGTGATCGACCCGGCCGACTCGCGTGCCTGGGTCATGCGTGGGCTGCGCGCCAGCGCGCCTGCTGCGGCGGTCAGCGGCAAG
This sequence comes from Salinisphaera aquimarina, assembly GCF_042643355.1. Classification (NCBI taxonomy): domain Bacteria; kingdom Pseudomonadati; phylum Pseudomonadota; class Gammaproteobacteria; order Salinisphaerales; family Salinisphaeraceae; genus Salinisphaera; species Salinisphaera aquimarina. The sequence continues at coordinate 726,972 of NZ_JBHRSS010000003.1, read as the reverse complement.
CGCCGGCCGATGATCGATACCTGGTAGCTCGAACCCGGCGTGTTCGGCGTCGTGGCTTGTCGGCCGGCCGGAATTCGGCATCCTTGAATATGGTATACAGTATACCTACGGTCTATGGCCTTGGACACTGACGCGCTTAGAGTGGTCGGCCGCGTACTGCACGATTACGTGGCTGCAAGGAAGGCAGGGCCCGCTGACACCGCGCGTAGCGTTGGCCGCTCGCTCGCAGTGGGCGCGATGAACTGACGGTCAGCAACGATGGAGTGGCGAAGTGTGCCCACAACCCGTTCGTAGACGGAATACAGTATACTGCAGGCAATAATAATAACGGAGGGGATTGCGATGAATACAGCATTAAAAGCGCTGGCAGTGCTCCTGCTCACGGTGGTGCTCGGTACGGCCAGCGCCCAGACATTGCCGGATACGATGACTTGGTCGTCCTATGACGTCGGGTCGGCCGGCTACGCCGAGGCCTCGGCGATCGCCAACGCGTTCGGCAAGAAGTACGGAACGCGCATCCGGATTCAGCCGTCCGGCTCGGCCATTGGTCGGCTGCAACCGCTGTTGCAGGGGCGCGTCGACTACGGTTATCTTGCGACCGAAACGTTTTTCGCCACCGAGGGCCTGTTCGATTTCTCGACCCGCCGCTGGGGACCGCAGGATCTGCGCGTCGTCGCCGGCCGGCCATCGTCTTTCGGCATGCCCACCGCGGCTGATGCCAACATCGACATCATCGCGGATGTGAAGGGCAAGCGGCTGGCCTACGTCGCCGGCAACCCGTCGATCAATATCAAGTGCGATGCAGTGCTGGCCTTCGCCGGCCTGACCCGCGATGACGTCGATCTGATCATGTTTCCGACCTACGGGGCGGCCATGAGTGCGCTGGCCCAGAACCAGGCGGACGCGACCTGCACCCTGACGACGCCGAGCCAGATGTATGAACTGGCCGAGTCGCCGCGCGGCATCCACTGGGCCCCGCTGCCCGCCGACAACGCCGAGGGCTGGGCGCGGCTGCAGGACCTCGCGCCCTTCTTCGCACCGTTCGAGGAAACGGTGGGCGCCGGCATCTCCAAGGACAAGCCGGTGCCGATGATGGCCTACCGCTATCCAATGGTCGTGGTGCGCGCGAACCAGAGCGAAGATGCGGTCTACAACTACATCAAGGCCCTGGACGAGACCTTCGGGATGTACAAGGACGCCACGGCTTCGATGCCGCGCTGGGATCTCGGACGTGCCGGCCATCCGCCGGTCGATGCGCCTTTCCATCCGGGTGCGATCAAGTATCTGAAGGAGAAGGGCATCTGGACCGAGGAGGACCAGGCCTGGAACGACAAGCGGCTGGCGCGGCTCGAAGCGCTGCGCAAGGCCTGGAAACAGACCGTGAACGACAACGCCGATGCCAGTGACGAGGAGTTCGCCACGGCCTGGGCTAAGGCGCGCCAGCAGGCGATTGAATCACTTTAGGGCAAGCCTCGCGCTCGCGCGCGTGGACTGCGCCAAGGGAAAAACAGGCGCACAGAGCGTCGCACAAAAGGATGCAGAGATGTTCAAGCCAACGAAGCGCCATATGGCGAAGAAGCTGTTGTTGATGGGCTGCATGGTAGTCGCACCGTCGGCCTTTGCGCAGGGCCTGCCGAGCACGATGACATGGTCGTCGTATGACGTCGGTTCCGCCGGCTATGCGGAGGCTTCTGCGATTGCGGATGCCTTCGGCAAGAAATACGGTACCAGGGTTCGTATCCAACCCTCCGGTTCATCGATCGGCCGGCTGCAGCCGGTGTTGCAGAAGCGCGCAGATTTCGGTTTTTTGGCCACCGAGACCTATTTCGCTACAGAAGGACTGTTCGACTTCGCCGCACGTCGTTGGGGGCCACAGGATCTGCGCGTGATTGCCGGTCGTCCCGCGGCGTTCGGCATGCCAACTGCGAAAGATGCCAACATTCGCAACTTGGCTGACGTCAAGGGCAAGCGGGTGGCGTTCGTCGCCGGCAATCCGTCGGTCAACGTCAAGTGCGACGCAGTATTGGCGTTCGCCGGCCTGACTCGGCATGACGTCGATGCGCGGATGTTCCCGACTTACGGCGCCGCTATGAGTTCGATGGCTCAAGGCCAGACGGATGCTACCTGCACCTCGCCTACGCCGAGCCAGATGTATGAATTAGCTGAATCGCCACGCGGCATCTACTGGGTGCCATTGCCCGAGTCCGACACGCAGGGTTGGAAGCGAGTGAAGAAGGTGGCGCCCTTCTTCAAATCGTTCGAGGAAACCGTGGGCGCCGGCATCAGCAAGGACAAGCCGGTGCCGCTGATGGCCTACCGCTATCCGGTGCTAGTAACGCGTGCGGACATGTCGGAGGAGGCGGTCTACAACTTCACGAAGGCGCTCGACGAGACCTTTGACATGTACAAGGACGCCACATCGGTGATGCCGCGCTGGAAACTCAGCGACGCCGGCACGCCGCCGATCGATGCGCCGTTCCATCCGGGTGCGATCAAGTACCTCAAAGAAAAGGGCATCTGGACCGACGAAATGCAGAAGTGGAACGATGACCGTCTGGCGCGTTTGAAGGTGCTCCAGAGGGCTTGGCAGAAGACCAAGAGTGCCGGCGAGGACAAGAGTGACCGCGAGTTCGAGGCGCTTTGGAAGAAGAACCGCCAGGCTGCGATCGCCCCGCTCTGATGGCCGGGCCCATAGACGACACAAGCAGCAGACGACAAGCGCATGGTCAATAAGATTGTGGATTCGATGGCCGAGGCGATCGGCTGTGTCCGGGATGGCGATACCGTCATGTGTGGCGGCTTCGGCAGTTCCGGTATTCCTTTCAACCTGATCGACGCGTTGCTCGAACACGGTGCGCGTGATCTCACGATCGTCGCCAACAATGCCGGCGTCGGTGAGACAGGCATCGCCAAGCTCCTGCGCGAGAACCGCCTGCGCAAGGTGATCTGCTCCTATCCGCGTTCGCCGGGATCGGTGTGGTTTGAGCGGCGCTACGAGGAAAGGGCCATCGAATTGGAACTGGTGCCCCAAGGTACGCTGGCCGAACGCATCCGTGCCGCGGGCGCGGGCATCGGCGGGTTCTTTACGCCCACGGGCTATGGCACGGGGCTGGCCGAAGGCAAGCGTACGGAAGTGTTCGACGGTTTGGGGCATGTCCTGGAGCGGCCGCTGGCCGCGGACGTCGCCCTGCTCAAGGCGAACCGTGGAGATCGCTGGGGCAATCTCGACTATCACACGACCGCGCGCAACTTTAATCCGATCATGGCCACGGCAGCGGCGACAGTGATCGCCGAGGTTTCCGAAATTGTGGCGCTGGGCGCGATCGATCCCGAGCACGTGGTCACACCCGGTATCTTCGTCGACCATGTCATCGAAGTCGAACAGGTATTCGCATGATCCGTCTCACCCCCGAACAGATTGCCGCGCGTTGCGCGCAGGACATTCCCGACGGTGCCTACGTCAATCTCGGCATCGGCATGCCCACCGAGGTTGCCAACCACGTGCCGGCGGACAGAGAGGTGATCTACCACAGCGAAAACGGCGTGCTTGGCTTCGGTGCAGCACCCGAGCCGGGTACCGAGGATCCGGACTTGATCAACGCCAGCAAGCAATACGTCACCATGCGGCCGGGCGGTGCCTTCTTCCACCATGCCGACTCCTTCGGCATGATGCGCGGCGGCCATATCGACATCTCCGTACTCGGCGCCTTTCAGGTCGCCGCCAATGGCGATCTCGCCAACTGGTCCACCGGCAGCGAGACCTATCCGCCGGCGGTCGGCGGTGCCATGGATCTAGCCGTGGGCGCCAAGCGGCTGTTCGTGATCACGCGCCACACGCTCAAGGATGGTACGCCCAAGCTCGTCGAGCGCTGCACCTATCCACTCACCGGCGCCGGCGTGGTCAGTCGCATCTATACCGATCTCGCCGTGATCGACGTCACGCCGGCCGGTTTGAGGGTAGTCGAACTGCTTGGCGACAGCAGCTTCGACGAGGTTCAGGCGCTCACCGGTACACGCCTGCTGGCGCGGGACGTGTTGCGCACGGGCGCAGGGTCTTGAAGCCTTTTACATAAGAGTTCGGCTGCATCCGTTCGCTCTCGGTTCATTCCGATATGTATACAGTATACTAACCTATTTGAGATCAGTTGAGCGATCGTCGCGCCTGATTAGGTTCGCGCGGGCATTGCTTCAGAAGGAAGAACACAGAATGCCCTGGACCAAGCAAGACGAGATCGAGTGGACGAAACGCAATCCGTTTCGGACTTTTCTGGGCGTGGATATCGAGCGCGTCAGCGCCGACGGTAGCGGCGACAGCGAGATTTCGCTGGTGATCGACGACAACCTCGTACAGGCCTACGGCATGGTCCACGGAGGCATCTACTGCACGCTCATTGACACGGTGCTGGGCACAGCGGTGCGGTCAGCCTTTCAGACGGACATCGGCCCGCTGACGATCGATCTCAATGTCAGTTTTCTGCGGCCGTCCGGCAAGGGCCGGATCTATTCGAGCGCGTCCATCGTCAAGAAAGGGCGCCAGGTCGTGGTCGGTGTTGCCGACGTGTTCGACGCCGATCGGCGCCTGCTGGCCACCGGTCGCGGCTCGTTCGCGCTACGCGATGCGCCGGCCCACCGCGAGGCGTCCTGAAGGCGCGCGCAACAATTCACCAGAACAGGACAATGTCATGAGCCGTAAGCAAAAACCCATAAGTTCCGATATCGCCTGGAGCACGAAGGACCGCATCGAAGTGCGGGGCAAGAGCCTGCCCGACGAGATTCTGGGGCATTTCAATCTCGGAGATCTGGCCTACCTGCAGCTGACCGGCAAGACGCCGACCCAGGCCGAGTCGAACGTGTTCAATGCCATCATCATTGCTCTGGTCGAACACGGCATCACGCCGTCGGCGCTGGCCGCGCGCATGACCTACGCGGGCGCGCCGGAGTCGCTGCAGGCGGCGGTCGCGGCCGGCCTGTGCGGGCTGGGCACGGTGTTCGTCGGCAGCATGGAAGGCGCGGCCAAGATGCTCTACGAGGTGCTGCCCGCCGACGCCGGTGACGTCGATCTCGATGCGATCGCGAAACAGACGGTGGCCGATCATCGCGCCCGCAAGCAGATCATTTCCGGGTTGGGCCACCCGCTGCACAAGCCGGTGGATCCGCGCACCCCGCGTCTGTTCGCGATCGCCGAGGAGAACGGCATCGCAGGGCGCTATGTCGAACTGATGGGCAAGATCCAGGCCGAGGCCGAAGCGGCCTCCGGCAAGCAGCTGCCGATCAATGCCACCGGCGCGATCGGCGCGATCTGCTGCGAGTTCGGCTTTCCTGGCCATATCGTGCGCGGTTTCGGGGTGATGGCACGGGCGATCGGCCTGGTCGGCCATATCATGGAAGAATCCGAAAATCCGATGGCGATCGAGCTGTGGCAGCGCGTCGAAGACGAAGCCACCGCCCATATCCGTCCCGAATAACCCGTCCTGCGACAGGAGGAGAACCCGATGCAGACGATTGAATACCGGCTCGATGACGGTGTGGCCACGATCACACTCAACCGGCCCGAGCACAAGAACGCGATCAACGCCGACATGACCCGGGAACTGGCCGAGGTCGTGATCCAGGTCCGCGATTCCGATGAGATTCGTGCCCTGGTTATCACCGGTTCCGGTGGCTCCTTCTGCGCCGGCGGCGATATCAAGGCGATGCTCGCATCGCGCGACAACCAGCCCGAGCGCCAGGCGCGTATGCGTTTTCATCACCGCTGGCTCGAGCAGCTGATTCATCTCGACAAACCGGTGATCGCCGCCGTCGACGGTCCGGCGTTCGGCGCGGGCTTCGGGCTGGCGCTGGCTGCCGACATGATCATCGCCAGCGACAACGCCCGTTTCTGTATGGCGTTCATGAAGATCGGGCTGGTACCGGATTTCGCCGCGCTCTACACGCTGCCGCGCGTGGTCGGCCTGCAACGGGCCAAGGAGATCATGTACTCGGCGCGCACCATCGAAGCCGACGAAGCGGTGGCGCTCGGGATAGCGCTGGAGAAAGTCGCGCCCGACGCACTGGCGGGTCGCGCGCAGGCGATCGCGGGAAGCCTGGCCCAGGCTTCGCCCACGGCATTCGCCCAGACCAAACGTGCGCTCAACGGCTCGCAGCTCAACGACCTCAAGACCATGCTCGATATCGAGCTGACCAGCCAGAGCGTGGCCTTCGCCACCCGCGAGCACAATGACGCGGTCGACGGATTTCTGGCCAAGCAGCCGCCGGCGTTCAAATGGCCTGAATAGGCGTCAAGAGTGCAGTGGTCTAGCGTCTGCGGAACGGTATGCGCTTATCGCGCGCGGCAGATCATCACGGGAAGCGAGAGTTATCTGTAAATACGCTTGACAATACAGGCGAGATTAGCCACAGATGACGCAGATCGAGACAAAAATACAGAGTGCCTGTATTCAATCTGCGTTTATCTGCGTCATCTGCGGATAAATTCTTATTTTTAGGTGCTTGCGCCTTAACCCGACAGATCCGCCACAGCCAAGGCTCGCGTCGGCTTACGCGCTGCCCGCTAAGCCGACCTACGAAGCATTAGCGCGAAACCTCGGCGTGATCGACGTTGATCCGATCAAAAGAGAAGAGCGATAAAACAGCCCGAGCCGGCCTTCGCGGCCGGCCCGGGCAATCCCAGGGATGATTCAATCAGACCGGGGTGAACACCGGCAGGGCGATATCGTCGGCGAGGGCTTCGAAGTCGACGCTCACGGCCTGGCCAATGGTCAGCGCGTCGAGGTCGTCGGTACGCACGTTCGAGAGCATGCGCGGGCCTTCCTCGAGATCGATCAGCGCGACCGCGTAGGGCGCGAGGTCCGCGAAGCCGGCACCGGCCGGGCGCCGGGAGATGGTCCAGGAGTGGACCGCGCCGCGGCCACTGAGCTGGCGCCAGCTCAGATCTTCGCTGCCGCAGTAGGGGCAGATCGCGCGTGGGTAGTAGTGCAGTTTGTCGCAGGCGTCGCAGTGCGGCAGTTCCAGCCGGCCTTCGCTGGCGGCCTTCCAGAAACGGACCGTGGTCGGGTCCGGAATCGGAATGGGGCGCGATACCTGTTGGGTTTCATTGCTCATGTCGAGGGTCCTATCGATTGCTCAGTACACAGGTCGCGGTGCTGGAGAGATTGCCGCCGGTGCCATTGACCAGCGCGGTCGTGGCCTTGGGCAGCTGGCGTTCGCCGGCATCGCCGCGGATCTGGCGTACCGCCTCGAACAGCAGGAACATGCCGTACATGCCCGGATGCGAGCAGGACAGGCCGCCGCCATTGGTGTTGATCGGAAATTCGCCGCCCGGCCCGAGCCGGCCGTTTTCGACGAACGCGCCGCCTTCGCCCCGCTTGCAGAAACCCAGTGCTTCGAGGGTGAGCAGCACGGTGATCGTGAACGAGTCGTAGATCTCGACCACGTCGAAGTCGTCGTGGGTCACGCCGGCCATGGACATCGCTGCCGGGCCGCTGACCGCGGCGCTGGTGGTGGTCAGATCGGTCATGCCGTTGATGGTCCAGTGGCTGACGGCCTCGCCGTAGCCGCGCACGTAGACCGATCGTTGCTTGGCCCTGGCCGACAGCTTGTCCGGCGAGGTCATGACGATGGCGCCGCCGCCGTCGGTGACCAGGCAGGCATCGAACTTGTGCAGCGGGTCGCTGACCATGGTGCTGGAGAGCACGTCGTCGACGCTCAGGTCGTCGCGCTTCATCGCCGCCGGGTTTTTCTTGGCCCAGTTGCGGGCGGACACCGCGATCTCTGCGAGCTGCTCGGAGGTGGTGCCGTATTCGTGCATGTGCCGGTGCGCGGCCAGTGCATAGCTGCCGATCGGCGTGAGCAGCCCGAACGGGGTGTCGAACTGCATGTTCAGATGCGGCGGGCGCCCGGCCAGCGAACGGCCCTTGGCACTGCGCTGGTCGCTGCCGTAGGTGATCACCGCGACATCGCAGTAGCCGCGTTCGATCGCCATCGCGGCGTGGGCCACGTGTGCCTCGAAGGCAGAGCCGCCGATGTTGGTGCCGTCGACGAAGCGTGGCTTGATGCCCAGGTATTCGGGCAGGGTCAGCGGCATCAGCGTGCCCGCACCCGGCATGCCCCAGAGGCCGGCCACGAGCACGCCGTCGACGTCGGGCAGGGTGAGTCCCGCGTCGGCGAGCGCGCGCGATACACAGCGCGCCTGCACCTCGAGCACCGAGGCCGGTTCGGCAAAATGCCCGTTGGCGAGCTCGGCTTCGGCAATGCCGGCGATGACGACGTCTCTTGTCATTTGTTTTTCTCCTGGGAACCTCTGATTGAATCCTCGCGGATCGCGTTTGCGTCCCCAAAGGCGTTGATACAAGGCGCCGGGTGAAGCGTCCGGTTGCTTACCGGACCGAACCCGGCAACGCCGTAACGGCGCCTTTGGGGCCAAACCGCTTGGCGGCCGGGGTTTTGCGCGCGATTGGCTGGCGCCAGTTGTTGTTCATGTGCAATTAGCAAATCTCTATCCTGTTTATCCGGCCTGCCACGCGCAAAGCACTCCAGCGCGGCCGTGACGATTCGATCAGGGGTTCCCTCGCGTCAGGATGACCGCGTCGGCAGCCGCCAGACCCTGGCCTGCGGTCATGACCATCAGCGGATTGATATCGATGGAATCGAGCACGTCGGCATTGGCGGCGGCGAACTCCGACAGCCGGACCAGCGTGGCCACGAGCGCGTCGACATCGGCGACGCTGCGCCCGCGCGCGCCAGTGAGCAGCGAGTAGCCGCGCAGGCGTTCGAGCATGGCCTTGGCCTGGGCGTCGTCGAAGGGCGCCAGTTCGAAGGTCACGTCCTCGAGGATCTCGATGAACACGCCGCCCAGGCCGGCCATGACCATGGGGCCGAAGGTCGGGTCGTTCTGCACCCCGATTGCCATCTCGACGCCGCCGCCGAGCATCTTCGCGACCAGTACACCGTCGAGCGCGGCCTCGGGATGGTGATGGCGGGCATTGGCGATGATGCGGTCGAAGGCCGCGCGAACGCTGGCCTCGTCGACGAGATTGAGCTCCACGCAGCCGGCATCGGATTTGTGCAGGATGTCCGCCGAGGCGATCTTGAGCACCACCGGGAAGCCCAGTTCCGTGGCCGCCTCGGCGGCGGCCGCGGCGTTTTCTGCCCGGCGCGCCGGCACGCTCGGCACGCCTGCGGCCTCGAGCAGCTGCAGGCATTCATATTCGCCGTAGCGGCGCCCGGATTCTAGGGTGGCGAGCGCGGGGTCGGTGTCGCGCGACCAGGGTTTGGAGGCGGCCATGCGTTCGCCGAGGACGGTCAACGCCGACGCGGTTTCCACCGCGGCGGTCGGGTCCTCATAGACCAGATAGCCGTCGTCCTCGAAACCCTGGCGCGCCTCCGGCGTGCACAGGGCCGCGATCATCAGCACCGCGTCCGGATAGTCGGCGCGCAGCGTCTGCAGCGGCGGGCGCAACTTGTCCGCGAGCGCGGGCGCCAGCGGCAGCATGGACAGGAAATTGATCAGCACGTCATAGTTGCCGTCGCGCAGCATCACGCGCTGGAAATCCGCCGGCATATGCGGATCGGCCACCGGCTGGGCGGTGGTGTCGACCGGGTTGCGGGTGGTCGCGGTGGACCACATCGCATGCAGTTCGTCCTGGGCCGCCTGTGGCATGGGGGCGACGTCCAGGCCCAGCTTGACCGCGGTATCGGCCATGAGAATGCCCACGCCGCCGGAGACGGTGATCAGCCCGAGCCGCTTGCCGCGCGGGATCGCGCTCTGGGCGGCGGCATGGGCCACGTCGATGAACTCGCGAATGCTGTGTGCGCGATAGACCGGATAGCGCCGGAACAATGCATCGTAGGCGGCGTCGGCGCCGGCCAGATTGGCGGTGTGCGACATCGCCGCGGCCGCGCCGATATCGGATTCGCCGCCCTTGAGCACGATCACCGGCTTGCCGCTGGCCTGAACCAGATCCAGCGCCATCTTCATGCGCGCGCCGTCGCGACAGCCTTCCAGATGCATGGCGATCACGCGGGTATCGGGGTCGCCCGCCAGATAGGCGAGGCAGTCGGCGGCGTCCAGATCGCATTCGTTGCCGGTGGTCACCAGCCGGCTCAGGCCCAGGCCGCGTTCGCGCGCGAGCGCAAAACAGTGCGAGCCGAAGGCGCCGCTCTGGGTCACGAAGCCGATATGCCCGGCCTGCGGCAGGCCGCTCTGCACCGAACTAGAGAACGTGGCGATGAGCCCGCGCGGGATGTTCATCGCGCCCAGGCAGTTCGGGCCGAGCAGGCGCACGCCGTATTCCCGGGCGATCGCCAGCAGCTGCCGCTGCAGCTCGGCGCCCTCGGGGCCGAGCTCGGCGAACCCGGCGCTGAAGATCACCGCCGCGCCCACCCCGCGCTGGCCGCATTCGGTCAGCGCCGTGAGTACCGCGGCCGCCGGCAGCGCGATGATGGCCAGATCCGGGCGCTCGGGTGTATCCAGGATCGACGCATAGGCGGGCAGATCCTGGACCGTATCGCGCGTCGGGTTGATCGGATAGATCGGCCCGGCAAAGCCCGACTTCTTGAGATAGTCGACCGGGCGGCCGCCGATGCGGCTGGGGTCGCCCGAGGCGCCGATGATGGCGACGGCATTGGGTTCCAGCAGGGTCTGGACGGCGGAAGGATCCGGGGCGCGCTGCGTCATGAGACGACCAAGGCAAAATGAGCGGTAGACTGTATACCGTATTCTTGTAATGCCCGTAAAGCCTGTGGCGCCGCGCTCGCGCTGTTGTCCGGTGCCCTATGACGGCGCGCGCGACTAAGGTTGAATGTCGACGACTTGCTGTGAGCGGCACAACCACACAGTATGGAGCGTATCCAACCCGTCTGGCTTTACCACAGGGAGACCCTAATTCATGGCCAATCTCAGTCCTGGCATTCTGATTCTCATTCTCGTCATCTGCGCGATCGTGGCGCTGATCATCGGCTACGTCGTGGGTAGCCGGTTTGGTGGCAAGAAATCGGTGGCCATGAAAGAAGCAACCGAAAAGCATGACGGCTACAAGCACGACGTGCGCGAGCATTTCGAGCAGACCTCCGCAATCATGTCGCGCATGGTCGACGACTACCGCGACATGTATCAGCACATGTCCGAAGGCGCGGAAAAACTGGCCGACCTGCACCCGGAGAAACTGGTTACCCCGCCGCCGGCGCCGGAAGCGATCACCCGCGATACCGGGTCCGAAGAAACAGGTGCCGCCTCGGTCGCCGCCACGCAGACTGGCGACGGTGACGCCCCCAATCGCGCCGCCGTCATGAACAGCGACTCCTCGAACGACCGCCCCTGGAACAAGGAAAAAGGCGGCAAGAAATACGGTCTCGAGTAGTTCTCGCCGAGCGACTGTCGCGCGGTTGCGCTGAAAAAGAAATACTGTTTTGATTCAAGCCGGCGCGCGCGCCGGCTTTTTTCATGCCCGCAGGATAATCAGAAATGACGAGGAGTTTCGACGTGGCCACAGCACCCGAACATTACGGCAATCATCAGTTGGGCATTTACGCGCAGGGGCTCAAAGGCCAGTTGCCGGAGCTGCCACTGCGCTACGAGGATATGGAGGCGCGTGCCCGTGAGGTGTTGCCGCCGGCCGCGTACTGGTATGTCGCCGGTGGCGCCGGGGAAACGTCGATGGCGGCCAACCGTAGCGCCTTCGATCGCTATCGTCTGCTGCCGCGCATGCTCACCGACGTCAGCCAGCGCGATCTCGGTCGCACGGTGCTCGGCAAGCGTCAGGTCAGCCCGTTGATGATCGCGCCGCTGGGCGTGCAGGAGATCATCCACGATCAGGCCGAACTGGGCGTGGCGCGCGCGGCGGCGGCCGTCGATGTGCCGATGATTCTGTCGACGGTGTCCTCGTTTGCGCTCGAAGACGTGCGCAAGGAACTCGGCACCACCAGCGGCTGGTATCAGCTCTACTGGCCCAACGACGACGCGCTGGCGACCAGTCTTGTCCAGCGCGCCGAAAAAGCCGGCTACGAGGCGATCGTGGTCACGCTCGATACCAAGATGCTGGCCTGGCGTGAGCGCGATCTGGACGGCGCTTATCTGCCGTTCCTGAAGGGCCAGGGGCTGGCCAACTACACCAGCGATCCGGTCTTTTGCGCGGGCCTGGAAAAGCCGCCGCAGGACGACATGCGCGCCGTGGTCAAGCACTGGTCGGACGTGTTCGCCGCACCCGCGCGCACCTGGGACGATCTGGCGCGCCTGCGTGACGCCACGAAACTGCCGATCGTGCTCAAGGGCGTGCTGCATCCGGAAGACGCGATCAAGGCGCGCGAGGCGGGCATGGACGGCGTGATCGTGTCCAACCACGGCGGCCGCCAGGTAGAAGGCAGCATCGCCGCCATCGACGCGCTGGCGGGCGTGGTCGATGCGGTCGGCGCGCGCATGGACGTGCTCTTCGACAGCGGCATTCGTCGCGGCGCGGACGTGCTCAAGGCGATCGCACTCGGCGCCGATGCGGTGCTGATCGGCCGTCCCTTCGCCTGGGGCCTGGCCTGTGCCGGTCAGGCCGGGGTGGAGGAAGTGCTGCGCCGGCTGCTGGCCGACATCGATCTCACCCTGGCGCTGACCGGCAACGACAGCCTCGATGGCCTGAGCCGGGTTTCGCTGGCGCCTTGAGCATCGCGCGGCCGGCTCCAGGGCCTGTTGCCGTTTCACACGAGCGCCGCGTTGGAGACCGCAAATCGTGTGCTGCAAGGCGCGAGTCGCCGGTCGTGGCGTGCCACGATCAAGACTTGCAACGCCGCAGCACGCGATTTGCGGCCCAACCCTTCGGGACAAGCGCTGTTTTACAGCAATTCAGCGTTCTAGCACGCTTGCGCAGAATGACTGCGCGGCGCGCGCTACGCCTCGCCTTGCCGCAAAACAGCGCTTGGCGCGGACTCGTATGGCACGGCAACAGGCCCTAACTCAGAGCCGGCCCAGATGCGTGCCGCCGTCGAGCAACAGCGTCTCGCCGGTGACGACAGCGGCGCCGGTGGTGAAGTAGACGATCGCGTCGGCCACGTCTTCCGGGGTGCATACGCGGCCCAGCGGGGTCTTGGCCTCCAGATGTTCGATCATCGCCTGATAGCGGGCCTCGCCCATGCCTTCGGCCAGCCAGCTGCCGCGCACGAAACCCGGACAGACGGCGTTGACGCGGATGGCCGGCCCGAGCGCGCGCGCCAGCGATTTGGTCATCGTGATCAGCGCGCCCTTGGACGCGGCATAGGCGATGGAACTGCCAAAGCCCTTGACCCCGGCAATCGAGGCCACGTTAACGACGCTGCCGGTTGCTGCTGCCTGCATCATCGGCGCCACCGCGCGCACCATCTGATAAGCGCCGATCGTGTTGACGGCGTAGATGTCCTGGAAATCCTGTGCGCTCAGGCCTTCCAGATTGTCGTGGGCACAGAAACGGGTGGTGCCGGCGTTGTTGACCAGGGCGTCGATGCGTCCCCACTGCGTCTCGGCGGCCTGGGCCAGCGCGCGGCAATCGCTGTCCTCGGCCACATTGCCCTGCTGCACCAGCGCCTCGGTGCCGTGTTCGCGGCAGGTCGCGGCGACTTTCTCCGCGGCATCGGCGCTGTGGGCAAAGTTGATCACCACGTTCCAGCCGCGCTGGGCGAACAGGCAGGCGGTGGCGGCGCCGATGCCGGAGGACGAACCGGTGACGAGCGCGACGGGGCGATTGGACTTCATGAGCGGTCTCCGTGGGCGGCCGCCGGGTCGGTGGCCTGAGAAGGGGCTTGTTCGGTGGCCTTCTCGGTGGCTTGGGTCTTGAGCTGGCTTTTCAGAATCTTGCCGGTGGCCGTGGCGGGCAGGGTATCGAGGAACACGATCTCGCCGGGGCGCTTGTAGCCGGACAACTGGCCGGCGGAGAATTCGATCAGTGCGTCGGCGGTAAGCGCGGAGCCGGCCACCCGCTGCACGAACGCCACCACTTCCTCGTTGTTCGCTACCGTTCGGCCCACGACCGCGCTCTGCACCACGTCGGGGTGGGCGTTAAGCACCGCTTCGACGTCGGCCGGATAGACGTTGAAGCCGGAACGGATGATCAGTTCCTTGGTGCGGCCGACGATGAACAGCAGGCCCCGGGCGTCGATATGAGCCAGATCGCCGGTATTGAGCCAGCCGTCCTGCAGTGCCGTGGCGGTGGCCTCGGGGCGGCGGAAATAACCGGCCATGATATTGGGGCCGGCCGCCCACAGTTCACCGGTTTCGCCGGGCCCGAGCACACGGCCGTCATCGGTCCGGATCTGATGACGCACGCCGGGCAGTATCGGCCCGACGGTAGTGTTGTCGTGGTGGTCGTCGAGCCGGGTCTGGCTGATGGTGGGGCTGGCTTCGGTCAGGCCATAACCGTTGTGCAGGGTCAGGCCGAAGGATGCTTCCACGCGTGCCTTGAGATCCATGTCCATGGGCGCGCCGCCGACCGAGATATAACGCAGCGCCGGTGCGTCGAGCGCCTCGCCGCTGCGGCGCAGCGTTTCCAGCGTGGCCGCGAACATGGCGGGCACGCCCTGGAGGATGCTGATGCGTTCGCGGGCCAACGCGTCGACCAGTCGGTTCGGGTCGAAACGGGCTACGGGGTGCAGGCAGGCGCCGCGCGAGAGCGCGCCCAGGCAGACCGACGACAGGCCGAAGACATGCGAGGTCGGCAGCACGCCGTAGAGCCGGTCGCCGGGACCGACACGCCGCAGGCCGCCACCGATGGCGGCCACGAACAACAGACCGCGGTGGGTGAGCATCACGCCCTTGGGCGAACCGGTGGTGCCCGAGGTGTAGATCATCGCGGCCACCTGGCCACCGTCCTCGATCACCGGCTCCGGCGTGCAGGGCAGCGCTGTACTGACGGCCAACTCGCCCAGCGGCGCCAGATCGATACGTTCGGCGTACGCGCGATCGGCCAGCGCCCCGGCCTCGGCGGAACAATCCGGCGTGTAGATCACCCGCGCCGGCTGACAGTCGTTGCGGATATTGTCGATTTCAGGCGCCGACAGACGCGCATTGATGATCACCGCCCAGGCGTCGAGCGCGCTGCAGGCCAGCAGAAGTGCGGGCAGGGCGCGTCCGTTCTCGCCCACGATCATGACTCGATCACCCGGACCTACGCCCAGCCCGTGCAGCCAGTCGCGGGCAACCGTCTGCGCACGGGCCAGATCCTCATATCGCCAGCGGATATCGTCGTCGACGATCGCCTCGGCGTCGGGCGTGTGCTGGTTCCACTCAGCCACGGCGGTGTGGATGCGCGCCGGCAGGGTGGCGATGATCTCGTCCACCGGGCGGCCGGCGATATGGGTCTCTGGCTGGTCTGGGGTCATGGTCTACCGTCGGTTCGAACGAACGTTACGAGGCAACGCGCCACGGCGCACGGATGGGTCAGATGCGTGAAATCGCGGCCTGCACGTTCTGCACCAGATATTTCAGGCGCGGCGCGACCTCGTGCTCGAGCCGATCGGCCGAGAGCAGGAACGCCGGCGCGCCGACGTTGAACGCGAACACATCGCCGTTGGTGGTTTCGATCAGCGGCACGCCGACCGCGTTGACCTCGCGTTCCCATTCGCCCACCGAGGTGACATAGCCGTGCTTGGCGTACTGCTCGAAGGCGGCCTGGATGCCGTCGCGGACCATGGGCCAGTCGTCCGCGCCGATACGCCGCTCCAGATGCGTCATCAGATAGCCGCGCTCGACCTCGGGCAGCGCTGCCAGGAACGCCCGTCCCATGGCCGTGGTGGCCATCGGAATACGCGAGCCGATATCCAGGCGCAGGGTGACTTCGCTACTGGCGCGGCGATGATCCAGATACATCATCGACAAGCGCTCGCGCGCACCGAGTGCGACCGAGGCGTTCACCTGTTCGGCGAGCTCCTGCATATAGGGCCGCGCAATCTGGCGAATACCGAAGTTCGCAAGCGTCGCATAGCCCAGCGCGAGCACGCCCATGCCCAGCTGGTAGCGTTCCAGCTCCTTGGAGTAGGACAGATAGCCGAGCTTGGTGAGCGTATAGGTCAGGCGCGTTACCGTCGGTTTGGGCAGGCCGGTACGACGGGCGATTTCCTGATTGCCGAGCAGCCCCTCGCGCGGCTCGAAGGCGCGCAGCACGTCCAGGCCACGGGCAAGCGCGGTCACGAACTTGCGGTCTTTTTCGCCGGTCACCGGCTTGTCGGGGTGGTGTTTCATGAATTCTGCCTGGCGGAATATCGTTTTGATCGCGCGCAGCAGATTCTGCCTACGGGTCGGGCGCTGTCAACCGGGCTCGGGACAGGCGTGAGTTTCGCAGGCAGATTCTTTTCCGACGGGTCGCAGGTCGATGGCAGTCGACGTCGTCCCGCGATGTGGCGAACGGCTGGACGCGGCTAGGCGTTGAGCCGCCGGTGGGCCGTGCGCTGTATCGTTTCCACCATGGAAAACAAGCCGTTGCGGCGGTTCATGGTGATGTGCTGCTCGAGGTTGAGGTCGGCGAAGATCTCGTTGATATCGATATCCGCGATCTGCTGCGGCGTCTTGTCCGAGTAGATCATCAGCAGCACGCCGATGAGGCCGCGCACGATATGCGCATCCGAGTCGCCGCGAAAATGCAGGCTCTCGTCGGCGCCGTCGTCGTCGGCGACCAGCCAGACCTGGCTCATGCAGCCGCGCACGCGCGTTGCCTCGTTGCGCTCGTCGTCCTCGAGCGGTTCGAGTTTACGGCCGAGATCGATGATGAAGCGGTAGCGCTCTTCCCAATCCGGCAGCATCTCGAAAGTCATCTTGAGTTGCTCGATGCTGTTGTCCATAGGGTCTGGTATCGCTGCTGTAAATTCGGGTATTCCAATAATCTTGGGTCAGCGGTGGCATCAGTCAAGCCGGCGCGGAACACGGCTGGCCACGTTAGACTGGTCAGCATGTTCATCGTACGCGCCTGCCATGCCGTGATTGCCGTCGTGCGCTGGCTCGCGGTGCGCCTGCTGCAACTGCCGATCCTGCTCTATCGGTATCTGGTGTCGCCGGTAATTGGCCCGCGCTGTCGTTTTATGCCGACGTGTTCTGCCTATGCGCTGGAGGCGCTGTCGCGGCACGGGCCCGTGTACGGCAGCTGGCTTGCGATCCGGCGGATCGTGCGCTGTCATCCGCTCAATGAAGGCGGTTTTGATCCGGTGCCGCCCAGACGCTGCAAACACGAGCACCGTTGATCTAAGGAACCTCTGAACTAGTCCTCGCGGATCTTTTTCGCCTGAAAAATTGCATTAGGCAAACGGCGTCGCCACAAGACGCCGGGTGACGCGTCCGGCCCAAACATCAACCAGTCGCCGGACCGAACCCGGCAACACCGTAGCGGCGCCGTTTGGGCCGAACCTTTCTTGCATTGCAAGAAAGGCCGGGGCTTTGCGCGTGCCTATCCGTACGAGGCGAGGAGCGGGGCCCCGACGCGCAGCGGCGGGGTGCGACCGCCGGCGTTCGGACCAGAGCTGCGAGGCTACGACTCGTACAGGGTCGCAACGCCGCGGGTCGCATCCCACCGCTTCGCCGCGGTAATACCCTGCTCCGCCGCTCGCAGCGACGGCGTCGTTCATCATTCACGTGCAACTTGTCTATTTTCGGGCACGCTACATTCTTCTCTCCTTGCACAGGCACGCGCAAAGCACGCCGGCACGACAGTGACGACTAGATCAGAGATTCCCTAAGCCCCGGCGGTGCAGCAGGCGCCCGCAGGGTTTATAGTGACGCGCTCTGTAGCCTTTGCCACGCGATTTACAAGCGTTTTCAGCATGACCGGTTTCGCCGAACACAAACCCCTGAACCTGCCCGCGCTCGACGGCGAGATCCGTGCGTGGTGGGAATCCGCGCACGTCTTCGAGGCCAGCACCGCCGCGCGCGACGACTGCCCCACCTTCACCTTCTATGAAGGCCCGCCCACGGCCAACGGCCGACCGGGTATTCACCACGTGCTCGGGCGTACGGTCAAGGACGCGTTCTGTCGTTACAAGACCATGCAGGGCTATCGGGTCGACCGCAAGGCCGGCTGGGATACCCATGGCCTGCCGGTGGAGATCGAGGTCGAGAAGGAACTGGGCCTCAAGTCGCGCGAGGATATCGACGCCTACGGCATCGAGGCCTACAACGCGGCCTGTCGGGCCTCGGTGCTGCGCTACAAGGACCAGTGGGACGATCTGACCCGCCGTATCGGCTACTGGGTCGATCTGGATGCGCCCTATGTCACCTTCTCCAACGAATATATCGAGTCGGTGTGGTGGTTGCTCAAGCAGTTACACGAGAAGGGACTGATCTACAAGGGCCACAAGATCCACTGGTACTCGCCGGGCAGCGGCACGGTGCTGTCCTCGCACGAGGTCAGTCTCGGCTACAAGGAAGTCCAGGATCCGTCGATCACGGTGAAGTTCTTCCTCGAGGATGAGCCGGACGTGGCGATTCTGGCATGGACGACCACGCCGTGGACGATGCCGTCGAACGTCGCGATCGCGGTCGGCCCGAAGATCGAATACGCCAAGGCCCGTGTCGATGGCGCGACCTATATCGTGGCCCGCGACTGTGTTGCCGCGACGCTGGGCGAAGACGCCGAAATCCTCGAGACGTTCCCGGCCAGCGAACTGATCGGCAAGCGCTACACGCCGCCGTTCGACAGCTTCCTCGATCACCCCGAGGCCGACCAGGCCTGGCGGGTGATTGCCGCCGATTTCATCACCACCGATGATGGCACCGGCATCGCCCATGAAGCCCCGGCCTTCGGTGCCGACGACTTCCGCGTGACCAGCGCCGAAGGCATGCCGGTGTTCAATCCGATCGAACGCGATGGCCGCTTCCGCGACGATTTTCCGTTGGTCGGCGGGCTCTGGTTCAAGGACGCCGACAAGGTGGTCGCGCGCGATCTCAAGGATCGCGGGCTGCTGTTCTCGCAGGAAGTCACCGTTCATAACTACCCGCACGACTGGCGCAAGGGCACGCCCTTGATGAACTACCCGGTCGAGTCCTGGTTCGTGGCCACCCAGCAGAACAAGGACAAGCTGGTCGAGTACAACAACCAGATCAACTGGCACCCGCCGCATGTGGGCACCGGCCGTTTCGGTGACTGGCTGGCCAACAACGTCGACTGGGCGCTGTCCCGGCACCGCTATTGGGGCACGCCGCTGCCGATCTGGGTCAACGACAACGACGACGGCGATATCGTGGTCATCGGCTCCATTGCCGAATTGCGCGAATACGCGGGCGATCAGGTTGCCGACGACGACAGCCTCGATCTGCATAAGCCGCAGGTCGATGCCATCACCTGGACCGCCGCGGACGGCGGCACCATGCGTCGCGTGCCCGAGATCATCGACGTCTGGTTCGACTCGGGGGCGATGCCCTTCGCCCAGTGGCACTATCCGTTCGAGAACGTCGAACGCTTCGAGGCCAATTTTCCGGCCGATTTCATCTGCGAGGGCGTCGACCAGACTCGTGGCTGGTTCTACTCGCTACATGCCATCGGCACGCTGATCAAGGACTCGCCGGCCTACAAGAACGTCGTCGTCAACGGTCTGCTGCTGGACGCCAACGGCGAGAAGATGTCCAAGTCCAAGGGCAATACGGTGGATCCGTTCGAAGCGCTCGACACCCACGGCGCCGACGTCATCCGCTGGTACATGATGGCGAACAGCCCGCCCTGGGATAACACCAAATACGCCGAGCGTGGCCTGCGCGAGACCCGTACCAAGGTGTTCGGCACGCTGGAGAACGTGTATTCGTTCTTCGCGACCTACGCCAATATCGACGGCTTTGCCGCCGATACGCCGGCCCCGGCCGTAGCGGACCGCCCCGAACTGGATCGCTGGATTCTGTCGCGCCTTCAGTCGACCGCGGCCGAGGCCACGGCGGCGCTGGATGCCTACAATCCGACCCGCGCCGCGCGCGCCGTCGAGCAGTTCATCGAAGCGCTGTCGAACTGGTATATCCGCCGTTCACGGGCCCGTTTCTGGGCCGGCGCCCGCGCCGATGCCGGTGGTGACGCCAGCGAAACGGAAGTTGCGGACAAGCGTGCGGCCTATCACACCACGCTGACCTGCCTGCGTGACGTGGCCGCCATGATGGCGCCGATCGCACCGTTCTTCTCCGACTGGCTGTATGCCAATGTCAGTGCCCAGGCCGGCGCCCGTGCTTCCGTGCATCTGGCGGACTTTCCGGTCGCTGACGCCGAACTCACTGACCCGGACCTCGAACGCCGCATGGGTCTGGCGCGGGCGGTGGTGGTCAACGTACTGGCGTTGCGCAACGAGGCCGGCGTCAACGTGCGCCAGCCGCTGGGCCGGATTCTGGTGGTCGAGGAAGCGACGGTGGCGCGGGCCGATATCGAGGCCGTGGCCGCGATCATCCGCGAAGAGGTCAACGTCGACAGCATCGAATACGTCGCCGGCGCCGGCGATCTGGTCAAGCGCAGTGCCAAGCCCGATTTCCGTGCGCTGGGCAAGCGCCTGGGCAAGAAGATGAAGGCCGTGGCCGGCGCCGTCGCCGCCCTCGATGACGAGGCGATCGCGGCCTATATGCGCGACGGCAGCGTGACCGTGAGCGCGGACGGTGAAACCTTCGAACTCGGCGAAGGCGATCTGATCGTGTCCGCCGAAGGCCTCGAGGGCTGGCTGGTGGGACGCGAAGATGGCGTCACGGTGGCACTTGATAGTACACTGACCGGCTCGCTACGCGAGAGAGGTCTGGCGCGCGAGGTTGTCAACCGCGTGCAGCGCCTGCGCAAGCAGGCCGATTTCCATGTCGCAGATCGGATTCGTGTCGCGTACCGCGCCGACGAAAGTCTGGCGCAGGCCATCAACGCCCACGGCGACATGATGGCGAAGGAAACGCTGGCCGTGGAATACACGGCGAATGCGGATCCGAAAGGTGAGGTGGTCGAGCGTTTCGATATAGACGGCGCCGCCATCACGCTGGGATTGAAACGCGTGGCGCGCTAGGCGCGTCGCGAGAGAAGATGAGTGTAGATAAAACCCGCAGTTTTACTGCGGGCACCTCAGCGATGAGGTTTCCAAAGGGGAGAGGCGCTAGCTCGCCCCTTTGGTCGGCTTCGCGGTTGCAGACCGCGAGGTCGATGGAAAATTTGATTCAGTAATATCCCGCGCCTTGTCGCGGGCACCCCAGCGATGGGGTTTCCAAAGGGGAGAGATGTGAGTTCTCCCCTTGGTCGATCGCGCGGTTCCATACCGCGCGGTCGAAAGACATTCAAGCCCGAGCAACAACAGCATTGTCATACGGACAGGCCATCATGAAAAAAGATATTCATCCCAACTACCGCCCGGTGGTATTCAAGGATCTCAGCGGTGATTTCGCGTTCCTGACGCGCTCCACCATCGATACCAAGGAAACCATCGAGTGGGAAGACGGTAACGAATACCCGCTGGTGAAGCTGGAAGTCACGAGTGCCACGCACCCGTTCTACACCGGCAAGCAGAACATCATGGATACCGCCGGCAAGGTCGAGCGCTTCCGCAATCGCTTCGGCATGATGAGCAAGAAGAAGCCAGCGGAATAGCGCTGCGCGGTCGCGCGGCAATCCCCGAGCGCGCGACCTGATGGCAATGCCTGCGAGCCGACCGGCGCCGAGTGCGCCGGTCGGCTTTTGCGTGTCTGGCGTTTGTGTCGCGCTCTCGCTTGTGCGGCTGGCGAATAAGAGCGAATAAAGCAGCAGATACTTCATCCGCAGATTGACGCGGATGAACGCAGACAGAATCAAATATCGTTCGACGCGCGGTGTAAAACCTCGCGGTCACCAGTAGACGAGCTAACGCTTCTCTCCTTGTCAGCCACGCGCAAAGCACTCCGGCGCGACCGCGATGATTCAACCATAGGTTCCTTTGGAACGCTCATCGCTGGAGTGCCCGCGGCAAGACGTGGCGTATGGGTGAATCAAAAAATCTCTGTCTGTTCTGCTCTTGTCTTCAATCTGCGTTCATCTGCGGATAAATAAAGAACGAGGCTGCCCCAGTTCATTGGGGCTTCGTATGCCAGCACAGGCTGCTATCTGATTGTCATTTGCAGAGTCGTCTTCGGATCGCCGGACACGGACGCGGCTAGTTCCAGGAATCCGGCGACGGGGCGCAGTTCGAGATCGGGTCCGCGAACGCCGAGATGAATCTGCTTCGGGATGCCGCGCTTGCCAAGCCGTACGGCGGTGATCGGTAGCCGCTGGGCATATTCGTCAACGAGCCAGCGAGGTAATGCCGCCACGCCGCGACCGGCGGCCACCATCTGCAACATGATATCGGTGGACTCGATGGTCTTGTGCTTGCGCGGCGCCGCGCGTGCCGGCCCGAGCAGTTCGGTGAAGATATCCAGCCGCGTCGGGTCGACCGGATACGACAGCAGCACCTGATTGCCCAGATCGGCGGCGTTCACATACGCGCGCTGTGCCAGCGGGTGGTCGCGGGCGACCACCAGCACTTGCTCATAGTCGAAAACCGGCTCGAAGACCACGCCGGATTTTTCCAGCGGATCGGGCGTCACCAGAATATCGATATCGTGGTTGAACAGGGCGGCCATGCCGCCGAAACGGAATTGCTGGATCACGTCCAGATCCACGCCGGGCCAGGCATGCAGATAGGGCTTGACCACCTTCAGCAGCCATTGATAGCAGGGATGGCATTCCATGCCGATACGCAGCGCCCCCTGCTCGCCACTGGCATAGTCGGCCAGCACTGAATCCACGCGCTCCAGCTGTGGAAGCAGCCGTTCGGCCGCCTGCAACAGATGCTGGCCGGCGGCCGTGAGCTGCACCCGTCGGCCTTCACGAACCCAGATCCGGGCACCTGATTGTGTCTCCAGTTTCTTGATCGCATGGCTGAGCGCCGATTGCGTCAGATGCAGCGAACGGGCGGCCGCCGTCAGCGAGCCGTCGCGCTCGATCTGGCGCAGGATATTGAGATGGACGCGTTCGATCATGGCTTTGTTCTGACCCGTGGAATATTTCGATCAGCCCTCTGTCCTCAACTGAATTCAAACGAAGACATGGGCTTAGATCAGACCTCTCCCGCTGCGGAGCGGTCGATGGATGTGCCGTCGCTCTCTTTTATCCGCAGATGAACGCAGATTGAGGCAGATGAAGGCACCTTATCGTCAGCCAGCTTCCTGCATTTTATCCGCGTGCATCTGCGTCAATCTGTGGATCAGCGTCTTCTGCCTTTCGCGTTCTGTTACAGCCGGCTTGGCCTTAACTTGTCAATAATTGTGAAATATATTCATCGATATATGCAAATATACCAATATTAGTCATGTGACGCGCGCTATAGACTTTCGGGCCTATCAAGCCCGATGCACCAGCACGCGGGCGATGAGTGATTCACCGATCAAAGGGCTGTACGCATGACGATCTCGCATAATCTCGGTTTTCCCCGTATCGGCGAACGCCGCGAGCTCAAGAAAGCCACCGAGGCCTACTGGAAGGGCGATCTGGACTATGCCGGCCTGGAAGCCACCGGCGCCGAGTTGCGGCGGGCCAACTGGGACAAGCAGAAGAAGGCCGGCATCGACCTGATCCCGTCCAATGATTTCTCGTTCTACGACCAGGTGCTGGGTCTGTCCTGCCTGCTCGGCAACGTGCCCGAGCGTTTTGGCTGGCCTAGTCATTACGATGGCCAGAACATGAACATCGATGTCGCCTTCGACATGGCGCGCGGCACCGACGGGGCCATCGCCTGCGAGATGACCAAGTGGTTCGATACGAATTATCACTATCTGGTCCCCGAGTTCACGACGCAGACGACCTTCACACTCGCCGGCTCCAAGATCTTCGACGAGTTCCGGGAGGCGAAAGAACAAGGCATCATCACCAAGCCGGTCATGGTCGGCCCGGCCACGTATCTGTCGCTCGGCAAGATCACGGACGGCTCCGATATGGACAAGTTCGCGTTGGCCGATGCCCTGATACCGGTGTACGTCGAGATCGCCGAGAAGCTCGCTGCCGAAGGCGCGCAATGGCTGCAGCTCGACGAGCCGATCTTCTCGCTGGACCTGGACAATGCCCAGCGCACGGTCATCAGGAAGGCCTACAGCGCGCTCGCTCAGGTCAAGGGCATCAAGATCCTGGTTGCCAACTACTTTGGCGAGCTGCGCGACAACCTCGAACTGTTCACCTCGCTGCCTGTCGCGGGCCTGCATATCGATGCGGTTCGCGGCGTCAAGGAAGCCGAAACGGTCGCCACGCGCCTGGACGACCAGAAATGGCTGTCGGTCGGTATCGTCGACGGCCGCAACGTCTGGAAGACGGACCTCACGCGAGCGTTGACAACGCTCGAGACTGTCACCGGCGAGATCGGCACCGGCCGTTTGATGGTCGGCCCCAGCTGCTCCTTGCTGCATTCGCCCGTGGCCCTGCGTAGCGAGACCAGGCTCGACGAACAGCTGATGAACTGGCTGGCCTTCGCCGAGGAAAAACTCGACGAGATCGTATTCCTCGCGCACGCGGTCGACGGCAAGGTCGACAAGGCCATGCAGCAGGCCAATCAGGCCGCGATGGAAGACCGTGCCCATTCCACGCTGATTCATGACGAGGCGGTAAAGAAGCGCGCGGCTGCGGTGACCGAGGCCGACTACGATCGGCCCGCCAAATACCCGGAACGTGCCAAGCAGCAGCGCGCCAAGCTCAAGCTGCCGGCGTTCCCGACCACAACCATCGGCTCCTTCCCGCAGACCCAGGACGTGCGCAAGGCGCGTGCCGCGCACAAGAAAGGCTCGATGTCGGACGCCGATTACGATGCGTTCATCGAAAAACAAATCGATGATGCCGTGGCAATGCAGGAAGACATGGGCTTCGACATGCTCGTGCACGGCGAATTCGAGCGAAACGACATGGTCGAGTATTTCGGCGAGCAGCTGTCGGGCTATGCGTTCACCAAACTCGGCTGGGTCCAGAGCTACGGCTCGCGATATGTCAAACCGCCGATTATCTTCGGCGACGTCTCGCGGCCCTCACCGATGACGGTCAAATGGTCCAAATATGCCCAGTCGAAGACCGAAAAGCCCATGAAAGGCATGCTCACCGGCCCGGTCACCATGGTGCAGTGGGCCTTTGTGCGTGATGATCAGCCCCGGTCCGAAACCGTCAAGCAGGTCGCGCTCGCCATTCAGGATGAAGTGCTGGATCTGGAAGCCGCCGGCCTGGCCGCCATCCAGATCGACGAAGCCGCCTTCCGGGAAGGCCTGCCCCTGCGCCGCAACGACTGGAAAGCCTATCTCGACTGGGCGACCCAGTCCTTCCGCCTTACCGCGTCCAAGGTCAAGAACGACACCCAGGTGCACACCCATATGTGCTACTCGGAGTTCAACGACATCATCGAGGCGATCGCGGCGATGGACGCCGACTGTATCTCCATCGAGACTTCGCGCTCCCAGATGGAACTGCTGGATGCGTTCGTGCAGTTCGACTACCCGAACGAGATCGGGCCCGGCGTCTACGACATCCACAGCCCGCGCGTGCCGGCCAAGCAGGAAATGATCGATCTGCTCAAGAAGGCCACCGAAGTGCTGCCGCCGGAACGCATCTGGGTAAACCCGGACTGCGGCCTCAAGACCCGCGGCTGGGCCGAGGTCGAGCCGGCGCTCCGACATATGGTCGACGCGGCCCGCGAACTGAGGGCGGCCAAGGCGGTCTGATCGGAACCTGCAAGCAACCTGTCCCAAGCCGCCCCGACACCTCGGGGCGGCTTGGCGCTTCGTGTTCTGCGGCGCCCTACGCGG
The DNA here is from genome assembly GCF_042643355.1 of Salinisphaera aquimarina. Classification (NCBI taxonomy): domain Bacteria; kingdom Pseudomonadati; phylum Pseudomonadota; class Gammaproteobacteria; order Salinisphaerales; family Salinisphaeraceae; genus Salinisphaera; species Salinisphaera aquimarina. The sequence continues at coordinate 701,252 of NZ_JBHRSS010000003.1, read as the reverse complement.
GTCCCGCCAGCATGTTCATGATCAGACGGATCATCACATCCTTGACCGCGGGGTCGGATTCGGCGACTGGCAGAGTGAGCGCTGCGAGCCCGATATCGTTGACGGCCGCTGCGCCGTTGCTGTTCGGAAGACGATGATTGCGGTGCAGGAAATCGACGAACAGAAACGCTGCACTGCGCTTGTCGCCATCCGTGAACGGATGGTTCTTCACCACGAAGTAGAGCAGATGCGCCGCCTTGGCTTCGATCGGTAGTGCTCGATCTCGCGTGTGACTTGGCGACTGCCTTCTTGCCGAACTATCCGGAATTTCCGGATAGTTGGATCGCGGCTCAGTTCCCCGTCTGTATAGACGTTACCGACATGCTCGTTGATCGTTCGGACACCCTTGCCGAACAGATCAGCCATCTGGCGCTGCGTCAGCCAGACTGTGTCCCGGTCGCCATCCAGTCGTACATCCACCGACTTGTCGGCGGCTTCGTAGATCAGTATTGGCTGGTGACTTTGACGTTCATGGTTTGTAACCATGCTTGCGGCGGCCAATCGTTACCACTGTGCCGATCAGCAGGTCGCTGACTATTTGATAGACGATGCGATAAATGCCCTGCCCGATGCGATACCGCTCTTGGCCCGAAAGTGTTTCGCTGCCCACCGGTCGGGGATCATTCGCCAGCATACTGACGCCTTCCAGAACGCGCGCCACAACATCCGTATTCAGGATAGGGCGCAGGTCTTGCGCAACAGGCCGCCTGAAGACGAGCTTATAGCTCGCCATGCGCCTTCAAATCGTCGAGAAGAGCCTCATAACTCATCGTCGGCTCCGCCACGCGATCGCTGAATGCGGCCAGGTGCTCCTGGTCCCCGGCGAGCGACGCGCGCACGGCCTCGTTGACCAGATCCGAAACGCTGCGATGCGTGTGCGCGGCCTTCAGACGCAACGCGGCGTGTAACTGCTCGTCGAAATAAATGGTCGAGCGCTTGGATGCGGCGGTCATCGGCTTTCCCTGCATGCGAAAGCATAGCGCTATGGCGTCATGACGTTTGAGCGCTGGGCTTTGCAGCAGGTCGTTGCTTGTCGGATATGAGGCACAGAGAGCTATCGTCAGCCGTTCGCTTGCTCGATGGCGTTATGCACTGTGCGGCTGGCGAGTCATTCATGACAGCGGGATCGAGCTCACCATATCGGTATATGCACGGCGCTGTGCCAGGCGCTTTTCCCAAGCCGTCAAGGCCGGCGTCGGCGGCCGTGATATGTCGAGCCTGAGCCAGCGGCTGACGGTTGCCCCGATCGGGATATCGCCCATGCTGAACTCGGGACCGGCGACGTAGTCGTGCTTGGCCAGATGCGAGTCGAGCAGTCGCATATGGCCGGCCGTCGTCTCGACGGCGGACTCGATTCGGGCCGCGTTGCGTTCGCCCTCGGGCGTTCGAATCAGGCCGATGAAGGCCGGCCGCAGGCGCAGCCAGACCGTGGTCTGCCATTCCATCCAGCTTTCGGCCCGGGCATGGGTCTGGGCATCATCGGGCCAGAGTGTGCCGGCGCCATGGCGTCGAGCCAGATAACGCACGATCGCGTTCGACTCCCACACCACGATGCCATCGTCGACGAGCGTAGGGACCAGGCCGGTCGGATTCAGGGCCCGATACTCGGGGTCGGCGGTGCGGCCGAACGGCCCGCCGGCCTCGACAAGGCAGTACGCCAGATCGAGCTCTTCGCAGCACCAGAGCACTTTCTGCACGTTGATGGAATTCCTGCGTCCCCAGACTTCGAGCATGGACATCCTCCATTTGCTTTCGGATTAGGCTGAGTTAATCACTATCGCGACGCGGCGCAAATTGCTGACACGGGCTAGGTTTCGATCGTGTCGATCACGCCGTGCTCGATGAGCACGGCGGCGTCGGGATCGGGCGCCGCCGGCAATTGCACGAAGGCATCGAGAATATCCTGCGGCAGCGTCAGCACGCGCCCACAAGCAGCCAGCCGGACCTCGGAAGCCGCGCCGGCCAGGGCGATATAAAGGCCGCCCGACAGGGTGCCGGCGATCCGCAGACAGACCGTGGTGCCGCGGGCCTCGATCGCGTGAATAACGCTGCAGAGATACCCCAGATACTGGCTCAGTAGCAGGTTCTCGTCGGCCAGCTGTGTACTGTGGCCGATCCATTCACAGTCGAGTGTTATCCGGTCGCAATCCGGCGGTATCGCCTGCAGAGCATCGACGAGTTGCACCACGTCGCGTGGCCCGGCCGAGCGCGATCCGCGCAGTGTGACGGTGTCGCAATCGATGACTTGAACGACGTTGCCGGTATTGCGCGCGGGGTCGCTTGCCAGGCGCGCGCGTAGATCGCTGTCCTGAAGGCGAGCCCAGGTTTCGAAATCGGTCGGGCGCCTTGCCAGGGCGCTTTGCAGTGCCTCGCGCAGCCGCGCCGCGGTCGCGATCTGGCCATCGGTGACCGGCGTACCCTGAGGATCGTGTTCGAGTCGGTTGGGCGCGGCGATGGTCTCGGTCACCGTCTTGGCGCAGACGCTGTTGTGGCTCTGGATCACGGCCGGTCCGGTCATCGCCAGCCGTGTGCTGTCGGCGTAGAGCCGGATGCCGCAACTCATGGCGAGCATGCTGGCACCGCCGAATACGTTGCGCCCCAGGATCGCGATCGTGGTCAGCCCGGCGGCGCGCGCCGCTAGCAGCTCCGCGAACAGGCGGCGCAGCGCGCCCTGAATCGCCACGCCTTCACTGACCCTGGCTCCGGCGGAATCGATCACCAGCACCAGCGGCAGATCGTCTTGCCGGGCGCGGTCGATCAGCCGGCGCAACTCCAGCGCCTCCTTCACGCCGATCGCGCCGCTGGTGACCGCGGGATCAGTCGCCACAGCCAGAAACGGGCGGTTGCCGCAGCTTCCCATCGCCGCGGCCAGAGTCGATTGCAGCGCCAGCGGCTCCTGCGACTCGCCGGCGAGCTGTGCGACCCGTTCGTGGTGCGGGAGCGTCAGAAAATCCTTTTCATCCACCGAGTTCTATCCACTAGTGCGAGGTGCTTGGCTCGAAATATCAAACAAGTGTGACTTATATGTCCCGAAAGCGACTTATACTTTCGTCAAAGATGGCTAATACTTTCGTCGATCCCGGATCCTCGTTGTTTCCGCGGTTCGCATTGTGTGCGAGTCGGTTTGGTCGGGAGGTCGCCCGTTGACATGGGTCACCAATTGCCGCTATCTACCAGTGGATCGAAGAGAAATACGGCGCACAACAATAATTACTCCGAGGAGATTCGCCATGCCACGTCAACTCAGCCTCCTGGCACTGACCGCCGCGACCCTGATGTTTGTTTTCAGCAGCGCAGCGCTCGCCGAAACCGTGTTGCGCGCCTCGCACCAGTTTCCCGGCGGCAAGGGCGACGTGCGCGACGAGATGGTTCAGCTCATGGCCAAGGAGGTCGCCGATGCCGACGTCGATCTCAAGATCCAGGTCTATCCCGGCGAGTCGTTGTTCAAGGCCAAGGAGCAGTGGGGCGCGCTGGTGCGCGGCCGACTCGACATCACTTCCTTTCCCCTCGACTATGCCAGCGGTCGACATCCCGAGTTCTCGGCCACCCTGATGCCGGGTCTGGTGCGTAGCCACGAGCGCGCCCAGCGTCTGAACGATTCCAAGTTCATGGGCATGATCAAGCAGATCATAAACAAGGCCGGTGCGCGTGTTCTGGCAGATGCCTGGCTGGCCGGCGGGTTTGCCTCCAACAAGAGTTGTATCACCTCGCCGGATACGGTCAAGGGCCAGACGCTGCGTGCAGCCGGCCCGGCCTTCGAGCAGATGCTTGCCGCCGCCGGTGCCTCGATCGCGTCCATGCCGTCGTCGGAAATCTATACCGCCATGCAGACCGGTGTGCTCGACGGCGCCAATACGTCCTCCGGCTCGTTCGTGTCGTATCGGATCTACGAGCAGGCCAAATGCCTGACCGCGCCCGGCAAGAACGCGCTGTGGTTCATGTACGAGCCGATTCTGATTTCCGAACGCAGCTGGGAAGGGCTGACGCCGGAACAGCAGAAGGCGCTGACCGCCGCGGGGGAGAAGGCCGAGCAATTCTTTGCCGAGAAGGCCGCCGGTCTCGATCAGAAAATGGTCGATGTGTACAAGGAAAACGGCGTGAAGGTCGTGAACATGAGCCCCGAGGACTACCAGGCCTGGCTGGAGGTGGCGAAGAAGAGTTCGTACAAGAACTTCGCCGAGAAGGTCCCGAACGGCCAGCAGCTGATCGACGCCGCACTTTCGGTCGAGTAGCGGCTTTTCGTACGAACTGGTTGCCGCCGAAGCGGCTCGAACCCGTGACGGCCAGAGCGAGGTGACATGGCTTCTCGATCTTTCAGCCCTTCGGCAGGCGACGGCGCGCCGAAGGGCATCATCCCTGCCTATATCCGAACGATGGACCGGGTGTCGAGCGCGGTGGCCGTGGTCGCCGGCGCGCTGATGCTGGCAGGGGTGCTGGCGGTTTGCCACATGATCTTTGTGCGCTACGTGCTGGGTGAAAGCACTGTCTGGCAGACCGAATTCACCACCTTTGCGATCACCGGTGCCATGCTGCTCGGCGCACCCTACGTCCTGGCGACTGGCGGTCACGTCGCGGTCACGGCCCTGCCGGACGCGCTGGGCGGTTGGCCTCGACGCATCATGCAATACATGGCGTCGCTGGTCGGGTTGGCGTTCTGTCTCGCGCTGACTTACGGGGCCTGGCACTACTTCCTGGAGGCCTACAGCATGGGCTGGGGCACGGGCACGGTCTGGAATCCGCCGCTATGGCCGACGCTGCTGTCGTTGCCGGTCGGCATAACGCTGCTTTCGCTGCAGTACGTGGCCGAGCTGCTGCGCGCCGAGGAGGCATAGCCGTGGATCCGGTAACCAGTGGCATCCTGATCGGGGTGGCCCTGTTGGCGCTCATGGCTATCGGTACGCCGATCGCCTTTGCGCTGGGCAGTGTTTCGCTGGTCGCGCTGGTGCTCGGTCGTGGCATGAGCGAGCTCGTCTACTTCGGCGAGACCTTTTACAACAGCATCGCGTCGTTCGGTTTCGTCGCCATTCCGATGTTCATCCTGATGGGCTCGGCGGTGGCTTCGTCGCCGACCGGCCGCGATCTCTATCGTTCGCTGGATCTGTGGCTGGGACGCGTGCCCGGCGGGCTGGCGATTTCGAATATCGGCGCCTGCTCGATCTTCGCCGCATTGTCGGGCTCCTCGCCGGCCACCTGTGCTGCCATCGGCAAGCTCGGCATCCCGGAAATGCGCAAGCGCGGCTATCCGGATGGCGTGGCCGCCGGCTGTATCGCGGCCGGCGGCACGCTGGGTATTCTCATCCCGCCGTCGGTGACCATGATCGTCTACGGTATTTCCACCGAGACGTCGATTGGTCGTCTGTTCATCGCCGGCGCGCTGCCCGGCCTGATGCTGGCGGTGCTGTTCATGGTCTGGACTGTCATCGCCTGCAAGATGGCCGGCGGTTACGGCAATCCGCTCGCCGCGGCTGCGGAACAGGCCAAGGGCAATGTAGAAGGCAACCTCAAGGCGCTGGTGCGCGTGCTGCCGTTCCTGGCCGTTGTCACGGGCATTCTGTTCGCGCTCTACGGCGGGGTGGCCACGCCCACCGAAGCCGCCGCGGTGGGCGCGTTCCTGTGCCTGGCGCTGGCGATCCTCGTGTATCGGCTATGGCAGCCCGCCCCGCTCAAGCTGATCATGCGCGACGCCCTGCGGGAAAGCGTGATGATCATGCTGATCATTGCCGCCGCCGAGGTCTTTGCCTATGCGCTGTCGTCGATGTTCATCACCCAGACGATCGCCGGCGGCATCGCCGCCCTGGAGGTCAACCGCTGGGTGCTGATGGGCGTTATCAACCTGTTTCTTCTGGTCGCCGGCTTCTTTCTGCCGCCGGTCGCGGTGATCGTGATGACCGCGCCGATCCTGCTGCCGATCATTCTGCAGGCCCATTTCGACCCGTACTGGTTTGCGGTGGTGCTGACCATCAACCTGGAAATCGGCTTGATTACGCCGCCGGTAGGGTTGAACCTGTTTATCATCAACGGCATCGCGCCGGATATCGCGCTGCGCGATGTGCTGCTGGGCAGCCTGCCGTATGCGTTGTGTATGGTGCTCGGGATTGTGCTGCTGTGTTTCTTCCCGGCGATCGCGACGTGGCTGCCGGATCTGATCATTGGCTAGGAATCTGCGTCGTGGGAACCGTGTGAGAGATAGCGTACTGTTCGCAGTCGCATGTGTTGCCACGGCACAGGCTTCTGGTGCCGAAACGCCGGCGGTGATGTCGGGCGTGAAATCCTCAACGAAAAAAATCGAGTCATGAGCCACAACTTGTTCGAGTCATTCGCCGAGCGCATGGCCGCTCGCGGCGACGCCGATTTCATCGTCACGCGCGACGGCCGGCGTTATTCCTATGCCCAGGCGCTGGAAGCGAGCGCGCGATTGGCCAGCACGTTGACGTCACTGGGCGTCGAGCGCGGTGACCGGGTCGCGGTGCAGGTCGACAAGAGCCCCGAGGCCATCCTGCTCTACCTCGCCTGCCTGCGTATCGGTGGGGCGTATCTGCCGCTGAATACCGGCTATACGAGTACCGAAATCGCGTATTTCCTGGGCGATGCCGAGCCGGCGCTTTTCGTCTGCCGGCCGAACGCCGCAGACGAGGCCGAACGTGTGGCCGCCGAGACCGGCTGTCCTCGGGTCGTCACCTTGGGCACCGAGGGCGACGGCAGCCTCATGGAGATGGCCGAGCAGGCCGAGCCTAGTGACGCGATCGAGGCGCGCGCCGAGAACGATCTGGCCGCGATTCTGTATACCTCCGGCACCACCGGGCGCTCCAAGGGCGCGATGCTGACCCACGGCAATCTCGCCTCCAACGCCCAGGCCCTGGTCGATGCCTGGCGCTTCGACGCCAACGACCGCCTCATCCACGCTCTGCCGATCTTTCATACCCACGGTCTGTTCGTCGCATGCAACGTGGTACTGATGGCGGGTGCGGCCATGCTGTTCATGCCGAAGTTCGACATCGACGCGATCCTCGAGGAAATACCGCGCGGAACCGCCCTGATGGGCGTGCCGACCTACTACACGCGGTTGCTGGCAGACGAGCGACTGACGCCCGATCTCGCGCGGCACATGCGCCTGTTCACTTCCGGTTCCGCGCCGCTTACCGCGGAAACCCATACCGAGTTCGAACGGCGCACCGGTCACGCGATCCTGGAGCGCTATGGCATGACCGAGACCAGCATGAACACGTCCAACCCCTATGACGGCAAGCGCATTGCCGGCACCGTCGGCCTGCCGCTACCGGGCGTGGAAATCCATGTGGTCGATCGTGAGACGGGCGCGGCGCTGCCGACGGGCGAAACCGGCATGCTCAAGGTGCGCGGGCCGAACGTATTCATCGGCTATTGGCGCATGCCCGACAAGACGGCCGAGGAGCTGGGCGAGGACGGCTTCTTCATCACCGGCGATCTCGCGAAAATCGACGAACACGGTTATGTCCAGATTGTCGGGCGCGACAAGGATCTGGTGATCTCGGGCGGCTACAACGTCTATCCGAAAGAAGTCGAGCAGGAAATCGACGCGATGGATGCGGTGGTGGAATCCGCCGTGATCGGCGTGCCACATCCCGATCTGGGCGAGTGCGTGACCGCTGTGGTCGTGCCGCAGTCCGGGGCCGCCATCGACGAGCAACAGGTGATCGACGCGCTGACCGACCGCCTGGCTCGTTACAAGCAACCCAAGCGCGTTTTCTTCGTCGACGAACTGCCGCGCAACACCATGGGCAAGGTGCAGAAGAACCAGCTGCGTGAGCGGTTCAACGCCATCTACCGGAAGGGTTGAAACGCCACACGGGCGAGTCGCGAGACGGACCGGGTCGAGTCGTTTCTCGCCCAGACTGCGCTGGCGGTAGCGCTGGCGAGCCGAAGCAGCATCCTTTGCTACGACTGGCCGTAGTCCCCGCCGATCGCAAAGATATAAATCGCGGTCGTCATCGAAGCGGTCGATCAATCGATCTTTTTGTGAAAGTCGACACGACCAGAAGCCGCTGAGATTGTGTTTGAGTGCTTCGGGCTTGACGGTGCCCGACGCAGGATCGTCGGCCCGGATCAGTTCCTCGAAGATTCGGCACGGTGTTTTATGCAGGCGCTTGTCGCGCGCGCGCATCTTTTCATAGGCAGGCCAAGTGCGGCCCTCAAAGATCAGTGATCTCATTCATCTGGTCCGCCGCTGATGTGTGGGCAGTAATTTTGTCATGCATTTTCAGCGACTTGGCGATATGACACATGAGATCGTTGTTCTGCAGCACGTAGAGACTTTCCTGCTCTCGTTCCCAGTCTTCGGCGCTGATCATGACGAAGCTGTCGCCACCGCGACGTGTGACCTTGAGTGGGCTGTGCTCGGTCGTCACGCGTTCAACCAGGGCTTTGAGGTTGTCGCGAAAGCGATTGGCGCTGATAGAGCCCATAAGTGCAGCCACTTGTACATGGTTTTCGTACAATTTGGCCGCCGGCAAGATGATCAGACCCAGCGCATCGGATGTTCGGCGTGCAATACGCCTTCCTCATCCCAGTCCGCCCAGCCGGTGAACGGAATCGGCATTTCGGTATCGAGTTCGGCCAGGCGCTCAGCCCAGGCTCGCTTGTGGTCGGCCAGATGACGCTCGAACGCCTGCTTGGCCTGGTAGGCGATGCCGCTGCCTTGCACGCCGTGGGTAAGAAATGGCGGCAGCACATCGAAGCCCATGTAATGCAGCGAGTAATGAATCGGCCACAGCAGGCGTTCGATCGGCCCGCCGCGCCCGTAGCGCGAGAACGTCGGCGCGGGGCCGCCCGTGGTGACCGACAGGATGGCGCGCTTACCGCGGAAATAGCCTTCGTCGTAGCGTTTGCGGCCGGTGTACAGGCCGCCGTAGACGAATACCCGATCGAACCAGCCCTTTAGCATGGCTGGCTGGGCGTGCCACCAGAGCGGAAACTGCAGAATCACGAGATCGGCGGCGTTTAGCCGATCGATCTCGCGCTGCACGTCGGCGGGCCGGGTGGCGGTATTGCCGGCATGCCGCTGCTCGGTCAGCGCCGAGAAGTAGTCGGCGTCGGCCCGCTCGGTGTAATGCCGCGGCCCTTCCACGGGATCGAAGCTTTCGGCGTAGAGGTCGGACACGGTCACCGTGGCGCCGGCCTCGGTGAGCGTTTGGCGGGCGGTTGCGGTCAGCGCCGCATTGAAGCTGTCGGGTTCCGGGTGGCAATGGACGATCAGTGCGTGCATGACGGATGGGGTTTATGAATTCGCCGCCTACTCTGATGGCGTCATTGATGAAATAGAATCCGATAAAATCACAATTTCTATTTGCAGAAATGAAAGATCCAATCGATTGGAACGCATTGCGCTGGATATTGGCCATCGGCCGCGCCGGCACGCTGGCCGGGGCAGCACGGGCGCTCGGCGTCAGCCATGCCACGATCTTCCGGCGGCTCAACGCGGTGGAGCGTGATCTAGGCCGAGCGCTGTTCGTGCGCGAGCGGCGCGGCTACGTGCCGACCGCGGCCGGCGAACGTCTGCTGGCCGAAGCGGCCGACATGGAGCGTCGTATGCAGGCGCTGGAACGGGACGTACTCGACGACGACACGGCGCCGGCGGGGCCGGTACGCCTGACGACCACCGATACGCTGTTCGATGGCCTGCTGGTGCCGATCCTGGCCGGCTGTCGGCAGCGTCATCCGGCGATTACGCTGGAAGTCGCCATCTCGAACGACACTTTCAATCTGTCGCGGCGCCAGGCCGATCTCGCGGTGCGTCCGATGACGACCCCGCCCGATGCGCTGATCGCCCACCGGCTCGGGCGTATCGCCATGGCGCCTTATGCCGCGGCTCACGTCGATGAAGACACGGCGATGGGATGGCTGGGTCTGGACGACAGCGTGTTCTTTCCGGCGCTGTCCGCCTGGATGAAAGCGCAGGGCGTCGACGACTCGGGCTGGCGTATCGATACGCTGCTGGGGCTGATGTCGGCCGTTCGCCGCGGCGCCGGTGTCACATTATTGCCGTGTTATCTCGCCGACGGCGATCCCGGCCTGGTACGCCTCGGCGAACCGGTGGCCGAGGTCGCCACCGATCTCTGGCTGCTCGTGCACCCGGATCTGCGGCGCGTGGCCCGCGTTCGGGCCGTGCGTGACGAAATTACGAGCTCGATCGCGGCCGAGCCCGTGCAAGCACGGTTGGCCGGTCGTCTGCCCTGATCAGCTGCCCTGGTCGGCGTCCGAGTCGGCGCGCTTGGCCTGTTTGTGTGCTTCCTCGTTGCGGCCGTGTTGCCAGTAGCTCGAGATATAGAGTTGTTGCCGGGTGACACTTCGCTCATCGCGTAGATGCGCGCGTAGTCGGCGCATCGTGGTGAATTCACAGGCACACCAGACCGACGGCTCGCCGGGCAGCCAGGTCAGTTCACGCACGGCATCACAGAGCAGGTCGCTGTTGTCGCCGGGCTGCGGATTGATCACCCAGCGGATATCCAGCCCATCCGGTGCCGTCAGTTGCTGAATATCGTCGGCGTGGAGGACTTCGATGATGGCGTGGCCGCGCGTGTCGGCCGGCAGGCCTTCGATGTTCGCCGAGATCGCGGGCAGGGCGGTCATGTCGCCGATCAGGAGTACCCAGTCGGCGCTCGGGTCGACGAGTTTCTTTGGCCCGGGGCCGCCGATGTCGATGGTCTCGCCGGGCTGGACGTCTTCGGCCCAGCGCGCGGCGGGGCCGCCGTCGCCGTGGCGGACGAAGTCGATATCCACCGCATCCGAGCGCTGTGAGCGGATTGTGTAGGTGCGTAGCAGTGGGCGATCGCTGTCGGCCTGGGCGAAACGCAGCTTGACGTAGGCGCTCGGCTGATCCGGCGGGAAACTGTCCATGGCCTCGCCGCCGAGCGTCACGCGCAGCATGTTGGGGGTGATTTCGGTCTTGCCGAGGACGGTGAAAGTACGCGGCGCGGGTCTGCGGTTCATGGTCAATCCTGTGATTGTTCGAGATTGGCGATCATCGACTCGGCCAACTCGATGAAACGATGGATGTCGGCCTCGAGCAGCCCGTCGGCCATGCGTGCGCCGGCCCGAGCTTCGATCATGGCAATGCGCTGGCGTATTTCACGGCCGGCGGGGGTCAAGGCCAGCTGCTGGCTGCGGCTGTCGGTCGGGTGCGGGCGTCGCGCGATAAACCCTTCGTCGGCCAGGTCCTTGATCAAGCGGGCGATGCGGCCCTTGTCCTGGCGCATGCGGTTGGCGATGGTCTGAGCCGTGCCCTCGCGCAGGCCGGCGATGCCCTTGAGCACCCGGATATGCGATACCGTCAGGCCGATATCCGCAGCGTCGTATTCCTCGCGCATCGCGCGTTTATAGGCATGCAGCAGTCGATGCAGGGTTTCGCCGATGGCTGGCGTGGTTTTCATGTGGGACTGGTTGATAATGTCAACTAGAATGATGAGCGCAGTAGTTGAGTATGTCAACTATTGTGTGCGGCACAATGCTGCGGGCCCGGCACGCGTCAAAAGGATTCAGCTTGTTAAACTAGTGGGCTGGCCAACCGCCGTATCCCGGCCCGAGCAGGTAGTTCTCTTATGTCCGTCGTCACCCGTTTCGCCCCCAGCCCCACCGGTTACCTGCACATCGGCGGGGCCCGCACCGCGCTGTATTCCTGGCTGCATGCCAAGGCCAGTGGCGGCCGTTTCGTGCTGCGTATCGAGGACACCGACCGGGAACGCTCCACCGACGAGGCGGTACAGGCAATTCTGGATGCCATGGCGTGGCTGAATCTCACCCACGACGGCGAAATTTATTATCAGACGGCGCGCTTCGATCGCTACGCCGAGGTCATCGAGACCCTGCTCGCTGAAGGCAAGGCCTATCGCTGTTATTCGTCGACCGAGGAGGTCGAGGCGATGCGCGAGGCCGCGCGTGCCAAGGGCGAAAAACCCAAGTACGACGGCACCTGGCGGCCGATGCCGGGCAAGACCCTGCCCGAGCCGCCGGCGGGCGTGGACCCGGTGATCCGTTTCGCCACGCCGCTGGACGGCGACACGGTCATCCACGATCTGGTGAAGGGCGATATCACCATCTCCAATACCGAACTGGACGATCTCGTGATCGCCCGCGGCGACGGCACGCCCACCTATAATTTCTGTGTGGTGGTCGACGACATGGACATGGGCATCACCCACGTCATCCGTGGCGACGACCACGTCAACAACACCCCGCGTCAGATCAATATCCTCAAGGCGCTGGTGGGCGATGACGGCGAGCTGCCGGTCTATGCCCATGTGCCGATGATTCTCGGCGCCGATGGCAAGCGCCTGTCCAAGCGCCACGGCGCGGTCGGCGTGATGCGTTATCGCGAAGAAGGCTATCTGCCCGAGGCGCTGCTCAATTATCTGGTGCGCCTGGGCTGGGCGCATGGCGATCAGGAAATCTTCTCGCTGGAGGAGATGATCGCCCATTTCGATATCACCCATGTACAGAGCGGCGCCTCGACTTTCGACCCCGACAAGCTGCTGTGGGTGAACCAGGAACACATGAAGGCGGCCGATCCGGCCGTGCTCGCCGACGAACTCGTCTGGCACCTGAGCCGGCTGGGCATCGAGGCCACGGACAAGTCTGCCCTGGCCGACATCGCCCGCGTTCAGCAGGGGCGTTGCAAGACCATGCTCGAGATGGCGCAGCAGAGCCTGTTCCTGTTCACCGAAGTGACCGAATACGACGCCAAGGCAGTGAAGAAGCACATGAAAGCCGGCTCGCCGGCGCTGCTCGCCCAGATTCGCGACCGCCTCGCCACCCTCGTGGACTGGCAGGACGAGCCGATCAGCGCCGCGGTCAAGGCCGTGGCCGAGGACAACGAAGTCGGCATGGGCAAGGTCGCCCAGCCGATTCGTATCGCCGTCACCGGGACCGCCGTATCACCCTCGATCGATGGCACGCTGCGACTGCTGGGGCGCGAGGCGACGCTGGCGCGGCTGGACGCGGCGGTGGCTGAATTCGGCGACCCGTAACGCGTCCCGCACTATATCGACGGCGCAAGCGCGCGTCGTTCTGCGGTAACGTGCAATACCATAACGTGCGCCACCTCGTTACAATACTTGTTCAATTGTCGAGGTATGCATGACGACCTACTTGGAACTGCAGGTGTTGGGCACCGGCCAGACGATACGGTTGGCTGAAATGTTTCGCCTGCTCGGCGAGCCCAATCGGCTGTCGCTGGTCTATGCCTGCCTCGACGAGCCGCGCAGCGTGCAGACGCTGGCGGCCGATATCGATATTTCCATGTCGCTGGCCAGCCATCACCTGCGCTTGTTGCGTTCGGCGCGTCTGCTGCGCGCCGAGCGACGCGGCAAGCAGGTGTTCTATGTGGCGGCCGATGCACACGTCCAGCGCGTGCTGCGTGACATGGTGGAACACAGCGACGAGGAGGACGCGCCATGAGCGCATCCAAAGATAGCCACACACATGACCACAACCACGGTCATTCGCACGGTCATGACCACGGCGGTCTTGGTGGCCATCACCATCACGGCGGCACCGGCAAGGTGCTGATCTTCTCACTGCTGCTGACGCTGGCCTTCGCCTTTGTCGAGGCGATCGGCGGCTGGTGGGCCGGTTCGCTGGCGTTGATGTCCGATGCCGGCCATATGTTCACCGACAGCTCATCGTTGGCGATCGGTGCGTTCGCCGCCTGGATGGCCAAACGCCCGGCCTCGAAGGTGCATTCCTTCGGCTTGCAGCGCGCGGAGGTGCTTGGCGCGCTGATCAACGCGGTGCTGATGATCGCGGTCGTGGTCGCCATTGCCGTCTCCGCGATCGAGCGTTTTGCCGATCCGCGCGAGGTCGCCGGCGCGCCGGTGATGATCATCGCCGGCATTGGCCTGGTGATGAATATCGTCGTGGCCGCCATCCTGATGCGCGGCGAACAGACCATGAACGTGCGCGGTGCGCTGATTCACGTCATGGGCGATCTGCTCGGCTCGGTGGCCGCACTCGCCGCCGGTCTGGTGATCATCCTGACCGGCTGGATGCCGATCGATCCGATCCTGTCATTGCTGGTCAGCGCGTTGATCCTGGTCTCCGCCTGGCGGCTGCTCAAGGACGTGGTGCAGGTGCTCATGGAGGGCGTGCCCAAGGGCATGGACGCCGCCCAGGTGAGTCGGGAACTGGCCGGCGTGGAAGGCGTGCAGTCGGTACACGATCTGCATATCTGGAGCCTGTCCTCGAGCCAGGCGGCACTGGCCGCGCATATCGAGATTGCTCAGATGGCGGAATGGCAGACGATTCTGCCGCGGCTGCAGACGGTGCTGGCCGAGCGTTTTTCGATCACGCATACCACGCTGCAGCCGGAGGACCGGCAGACCGCGCTGGATTGCGCGATGGACGTTGATTGCGGAATTGCCACATGAGTGGCCGAAGCGACACGCCAGCATAGGCCGGCGGCTCGGCGTTACACCTATGTTTAAAATAGCTGCATTAGATCTCGCACTTAAAAAGCCCGCGCCACGGTCTATACCCCTATCTGGGCCTAGAGCGAGTTCGAATGATTTTTACGCGGCTTATTTAGATTTCGCGGCTCTTGAGCTCAAACTGCTTGTTAAGGAAAAAGAACCTGGCGGATATTCGGGGCGGCTCTGGTATCAAGAGCGCGACGGGCGCGATTGTACGTTTTTAAACGCATCCATTTCCTCCGGCCAAGCGGCTGTGAAGATTGAGCACTACTACAAAGGTAATGAGTTCAACTACACGAGCGCTTGGAAGTTTCTGCTTTGTCAGAAATTACGTTGGCACGATTTTCAAATAGTAAAAGCGCGCTTTCTGCAGCGCAGGTTCAATAAAAAGCAGCTTATAAGAACAGAAAGAATAGAGTTGCTTTTTTACTTGGTAGAGAAAGAACTTCAAAGTCCGAACTCTGTATTCGACCCGTTATATCTGGGAATGCAGCGACACGGACGACGCTGGTTCTACCATCCAGACCGCAAAGAGCACGAGGCACATCTTAAGCTTGTAATGAATTCACTAGTAGCGACGAAAGATCTCAAGCTAAAAGATAATCATCTTTATGTTGTTGAGCCAAAAGCGATGGCCACGCTGAGCCAATATGAGCGCGAAGAGCGTCAGCACCACGATAGTATGAGAACTGCCAGTATGGCTAACCGACTAGCTGGAGCACTGATTGGCGTAACCGTTCTAGGCTTAATCGTTCAGTTAATTAAGTGGTATTTCGGATCTGTATAACAAATCGCTCGAGTTGACCGCCCAAAGCGCTGGCGCGCTTCCAGTTCCCTACGAGGGCGGCGGCCGCTCCGGCGGCAACTGAGCTTCGGCAATGGGCATCCGGCTGAAACGAATCTACGACGCGGCCGCGGACGACGACGGCTATCGCGTGCTGGTCGACCGTATCTGGCCGCGCGGTGTGGCCAAGGCTGATGCCGCGCTGGATGAATGGCGCAAGGAGCTGGCGCCGTCAAGGGCGCTGCGGCAATGGTTTGGCCATGACCGGGAGCGCTGGGAAGAATTTGCCAGCGCCTATCGTGCGGAGCTGAACCAGGCCGGTGCGGACCTGATCGCCCAGCTGCGTGACCGGGCTGCGGACCCGGGCTTGACGCTGCTGTTCGCGGCCCGCGATACCGAGTGCAACAATGCGGTGGTGCTCAAGCGTTATCTGGAGGACAGCCGGTGAACGAGGAGGACCGAAGGGCGCTTGCTGCCAGCGTGCGCGATGCCTGTATCGAGGCGGCGCTGGCTGGCTATGAGGACGCCGCGATCTCCGGGCTGTGTGGCGAAGGCGCGCTGGAAGTCGCGATCAGCGCGATGCGGCGGGTCGATCTCGATGCCGCGCTTCAAACGGCGCAGGTCGGGGCGGCGAATCCGGATGAAGTGTCGGGCCCGGCCTGACACGAAGACATGAAAAAGCCCGCGGCGTGTTGACGCGCCGCGGGCTTTTTCGATCACCGAAGCGTTATTTGCTCTGGTAATAGTCCATTAGAATCTCGGCTACCTCGGGGCGCGAGAATTCCGGCGGCGGCGCGGTGCCGTTGCCGAGCATTTCGCGAACCTTGGTGCCGGACAGGATCACGAAGTCTTCCTTGGTGTGATCGGGCACGTCGCGCATCATCACCACCTTGCCGAGTTTCTTGGAAAACGCGGTGTGGTCGGCGGCGAAGATCTCGATATCCAGCGCGTCGGCCGGTACCTGTTCCTCGAAGATGGTCTGGGCGTCGAAGGGGCCGTAGAAATCGCCCACGCCCGCATGGTCACGGCCGACGATCAGATACGAACAGCCGGCGTTCTGGCGAAACACCGCATGCAGCACCGCCTCGCGCGGGCCGGCATAGAGCATGTCGAAGCCGTAGCCGGTGATCATCACCGTGTTTTCCGGGAAATAGACGTCGACCATCTTGCGGATGGCGGCATCACGTACGTTGGCCGGGATGTCGCCGGGCTTGAGCTTGCCCAGCAGCATGTGGATGAGGATGCCGTCGGCGCCGGTGGCCTCCAGCGCCATCTTGCACAGCTCTTCATGGGCGCGATGCATGGGGTTGCGGGTCTGGAAGGCTACGACCTTCTCCCAGCCGCGCTCGGCGAACTCGTCTCTGATCGAACCCGCGGTGCGGAAGGTGTCCGGGAAGTCCTTCTCGAAATAGCTGAAGTTCAGCACCTGGATCGGGCCATGCACGATATAGCGGCCCAGCCCGTTGAAGGTGGCCACGCCCGGGTGCTCGGGGTCGTCGGTGGCGAAGATCTGGCCGGCGAGGGTGGCCAGCTCGGCTTCGCTGATCTCGTCGATGCCTTCGACGTCCTGCACCGCGATCACCGGATTGCCGGCGACGTTCGGGTCGCGCAGCGCAATACGCGCGGCCCCCTTGATCGGCTCGATATCATCGACCATGTTGACGATCGGCACCGGCCAGAACAGCCCGTCCGTGGTGCGCATGTTCTCGCCCACCGACAACGCATCGGCCTTGCTCATGAAGCCTTTAAGCGGGTTGAAATAACCCGCGCCGAGCATCACGCAGTTGGCGGCCGCGGCGGAGCTCACGGTGAGCGCCGGCAATTCATGGCCTTCCTGGACCAGCTGCTCGCGTACCTTGTCGTCGGCGACGTAAAGCGGGTTGAGCGTATCGGAACCGTGCGGTTTGATCATGAAACAGCGCCTGCATTCGAATCTGTAAGTAGGTGTCTGCGTGCGATTGGACAATGCGCGAGCCGCGGACATGAGCGGTATCCTTACCGATCGCGGCGGATTCTAACCCAAACAGGCGCCAGCGCCGAACGTGCGCGGGGCGGCGGTTGGGCTATCGCATGAGGCAATGGCCGCGATTCTTCGGCCGGCTAGCCGACGCACTGGCCGGATGCCCGCGTCTACCCGGGTTTTCCCGTTGCCGGAGTCTGCAGAAGTTTCCGGGAAATACGGATGTCCATGCCGAGCAGCAGGAACGACAGGGTCTTGCCGTGGCCATCGAGATTGAGCGCGCCGTTGACGCCGCCCTGGAGGACATCGTCGATCACGAGGTTCATGCCGTTCAGGCCGGGCATCGGGTAGCGACGCACCGCGCAGGTGCCGCGATGGGAGAACAGGGCCGTGACGCGCTCTTCGGTGACCTGTGCCAGCAGCGTGTCGTAGTACGCCGCGTGATAGGCAAACATAGCCAGGTTGAGACGATCGCCCTTGTCGCCGGCGCGTGCGTGCGCCAGTTCCTGCAGTCGCACCATGACCTCGTCGTCCGATGGCTCAACTGGCGACATGGGCCGATCTCCTGCGCAGCGGGTCTAGCAGCGTCGCGAAGGCGTGGACGTCGTCGCGTTTGACCAGATAGGAGGCCGTACATACACGGCGCTGGAAGCTTCTACGCACGCCGCCGCCGCCCGCCGGCCCGGCGCAATAGAGCGCGAGCAGTTCCTGACTGGCACGCTCGACCCAGCGGCGCTCGGCGTGCTCTACCGCCAGCCGCAGTCGATAATCGCCATCGACAGCGGCGTCGGCGCGAGCCCCCAGGCTGCCCCCGTCGTCATCGAATACGCTGGTTGCGCCGATGATATCCAGGCGCTTGCGCAGTTCCGGCGGCGCGCGAAAAGTAAGACGCTCGAGCAGGATCTGTCCCGCCAGCCGCGCGCGTGCCAGCGCGTTGGGGCCGGCGTAGGATATTTCGGCCTCGCTCTGGTAGCCGCCGTCGTAGCAGACCGTGGTCTTGAGCCGCTCGGGCGCGGGTTTGCCCCGGATGCCGGTGACGGCCACCCGGTCGGGACCGCATTGCTGCACCGTGACCGCGCTGAGATCGACGACGACGTCCGGGGTCAGATAATGCCCCGGATCGTGGACTTCATAGAGCAGCTGTTCCTTGACCGTCTGCTCGGTGACCAGCCCGCCGGTGTCGGCAGGCTTGGTGACGATCAGCCCGCCGTCTTCGGCGACTTCGATGATCGGGTAGCCCAGCCGCGCCATGCCGGGGACATCCTTGTAGCCGGGGTCGGCGAAATAGCCGCCGGTGACCTGGGCACCACATTCACCCAGATGGCCGGCCATCGTGCCCGCAGCCAGGCGATCCCAGTCGTCCCAGCGCCAGCCGAAATGATGCACGAGCGGCGCCAGAAACAACGCCGGATCGGCGACCCGGCCGCTGACCACGACCTGTGCGCCCTGCGCGAGTGCGTCTGCCAGCGGCGCGGCGCCCAGATAGACGTTGGCCGAAATCAGCGTGTCGGCTTGGGGCAGGGCCCGTGTTTCGGCTTCCCAGGCGATCAGGTCGACCGCGTCGAGCCGATCGAGAATATCGTCGCCCTGAACCCAGCCGATCCGGGTGTCGGGGCGGTCGAGCCGCGCGGCGATATCGGCGATCCGATCACAGGCGCCCCGTGGATTGGCCGCGCCGAAGTTGCCCAGTATGGCGATGCCGTGATCGAGACAATCCGCGAGTATCGGGCTGATCAGTTCATCCAGCAACGGTTCATAGCCCGCTGCCGGATCGTCGCGCATGGCGCGATGCGCGGCCGCCAGGGTGCGTTCGCCCAGGGTCTCGAAGATCAGCGCGCAGGGCAGGCCACGGCGAACCAGTTCCGCCACCACCGGAATCGCCGCGTCGGTGCGATCTCCGGAAAATCCCGCGCCACTGCCCAGAAGAAATGTCATGGGCTGGATTCGCCGGTTCGAGCGCCCTGGCAGCCGGCGGAGTTATCCGGTGCGTGCGGTGCATGACGATGGTGGTAGACATACAGACCGGCGAGCACCGCAAAGGCGGCCGCCGTGCTGAGCCAGCCCGGGGTGAGCGCCAGCGCGACCGCGATCGTCAGCGCCGCGATGTCGGCAAGCGGGCGGCCGGTTATCGACACGCGCGACATCAGTGCGGAAAAGGCGATGACGAACATCACGCCCTGACAGGCCGCCAGTACGATCGCCCACCAGCTGCCGAAACCGGCCAGCGCGGGGTAGATCAGCAGCAGAAACGGGATGACGTATATCGCAGCGGCCAGACGGACCGCTTCCAGCGCCGCCGGCAGCCAGTTGGTCTGGGCGATGCCCGACGCCACGAACACCGCGACGCACACCGGCGGCGTGATCACCGACAGGGTGGCGAAATAGAACACGAACAGGTGCGCGACCAGCGGCTCGACCCCGATCTGAGTCAGTGCCGGCGCGAGCACGGACGCCACCAGCACATAGGCCGCCGTGGTCGGAATGCCCATGCCGAGAACCAGACAGACGCCGCCGACGATGAGTGCCACCAGCGGCAATGACTGGCCGCCGACATCCACGATCAACCCGGCCAGGGTGACGCCGATACCGGTCATGCCGATCATCGCCACCAGAATCTGCGCGCCCGCCAGCAGCACGCCGATGATGACCATACCCGTGCCGGCATCGGTGACACCGTCGAGCAGGCGTGAAAGAATCTCGCGCGGGCCGGTGCCGGCCAGCAGCGCGAACAGCGTATACGACACGACGGTCATGACAATGCCGAAGAACGCGGCGGTCTGGATCGAGCGGCCGGTGAGCACGCCATAGAACAGGCCGCCCAGTGCGGCAAGAATCGGCACGATACGCGCGGGGCGCAGCACGTTCGTCCAGCTGGGCATGTCCTCGGCGGGCACGACCCGGAGCTGGCGCCGGCGCGCCACCATATGAATGGTCAGGAAAACCCCGAGATAGAACAG
This sequence comes from Salinisphaera aquimarina, assembly GCF_042643355.1. Lineage (NCBI taxonomy): Bacteria > Pseudomonadati > Pseudomonadota > Gammaproteobacteria > Salinisphaerales > Salinisphaeraceae > Salinisphaera > Salinisphaera aquimarina. Next base: position 681,074 of record NZ_JBHRSS010000003.1, on the reverse strand, counting down.
CAACGCCGGCAGCAGGGCCGCCAGGGCGATGCGGACATAACTCTCGCCGAGGATTTCCGCCATGATGAACGCGGCGGCGCCCAGAATGGGTGGCGCGATCTGGCCGCCGGTGGAGGCGACCGCTTCGACGCCGGCGGCGAACGGTGCCGGATAGTTCAGGCGCTTCATCATGGGAATGGTGAAGTTGCCGGTCGTGGCCACATTGGCCACCGCGCTGCCACTGACCATGCCGAACAGGCCCGACGCTACGGTCGCCACTTTCGCCGCGCCGCCGGGCGAGCGCCCGCTCACGCGCAGCGCCAGATCCATGAAGGCCTGGCCGCCGCCGGTATGCAGCAGCATGCAGCCGAACAGCACGAAGGCGGCGATCGTGGTCGCGGCCACCCCGACCAGCATGCCCCACACGCCCAGGTCGCCGAGGTAGATGGTTTCGGTGACAAACGCCAGGCCGAATCCGCGATGCCCGAGCGGGCCGGGAATCATCGAACCCAGGAAGGCGTAGGCCAGGCCCGCGATGACCATCAGCGGAAAGATCACCCCGATCGCGCGCCGCGACAGATCCAGAATGGTCACCAGCAGAATGCCGGTCAGGAACATGTCGCCGGGCGTCGCCCAGGGCAGCTCGGTGAGGATGCGTTCGTGGTGCATGGCCACATAGCCGCAGGACACGATCACCCCGGCAGCCAGGGCCGTGTCCACAACAATCCCAATGCTCCGCCAGCGGGTATTCTTGCCCAGCGGATAGATCGTCAGGCCCAGCAGCAGCACCAGCGCCAGAAACAGCGCCCGCTGCATCAGGCTCTCGAACGGACCGACCGCCGACGTGTAGAGAATCAGCCCGCCGAGCGCAAACGCCAGCAGTTTGGTCAGGATATCGCGCATGCGCTGATCCCGGCGTTACTGGACGGGCTTGAGCGCGTCGGGAATCGTCATGCCCTGTTCACGGTAATAACGCGCCGCGCCGGCATGCAGCGGTACGCTGCCCACGTCGAGCGTGGTGCGTGCCATGTCGGTGCCCTTGATCGCGGAAAAGGCATTGGCCTGGGTGTCGGTATGCTCCATGACGGCCTTGACGATCTTGTAGGCGGTCTCGTCGTCCATATCCGGGCTGGCGTGCACGGCGACACCGAAGGCCCAGGTGCGATAGGCGGGCACGTCTTTCGACGCGCTTTCCGGTACATCGACGACCGCTATATCGGGCATTTCGCTACGCAGCGTCTTGGCCTGGGCGTCGTCGAGGGAGAGCAGACGGATCGGTGTGAAGGTGGCGATATCCAGGGTCGAGCCGTCCAGGTTATTGCCCACGCCGGACTTGACGTAACCGGCGATGCGGTTGTCCTTGATCGAACTGACCACGTCGGTGGTCGAGCCGCGTACATAGTCCGGTTCGATGCCCAGTGCCTTGAATACCGATTCGGTGGTGCTTTCCGTCGCCGAGCCGGTGATGCCGGGGTTCAGGCGCACGCCGTCCAGCCCGGCCAGCGTCTCGACGCCGGCATCCTTGCGCATGACCACATTCTGCGGCGCGACGGTGTAGACCCAGAGCAGCCGGGTATCGACCGGGCGGCTCTTGAAGGCGCCCGTGCCCTTGTAGGCGTGATACCCGGTGTTGGTGGTCACCAGTCCCATATCGATCTGGTTGCGGCTCAGACGCCGCAGGTTGTCCACGGTCGCGCCGGTTTCGACCACCGACGAACTCACGCCGTCGACATATTGATTGATGATCTGATTGACGGCCACGAAATAGCTGTAGTGGCTCGATGAACTCGAGGTCGAGCCGATCAGCAGGCGTGTCTGGGCGACCGCGTTGCCGCTGGTCATGACGGCGGCGACGGCGAGCGCCGCCAAGGCGATGAAGCGCTTGTGCATGAGTTTCTCCTCGGGGGCACTGACGGCCCGTTGTTTTTATAGTCGGGCACCGTCTTGGGCAGTACCTCGTCGATATAGAATCCTTTGCCGGGATAGTTTTGTATATTGAATAGTTTTTAATTTTTGTTTTATTTTATAAAAATGAATGCCAGCATCCAGCAGCTCCGGGCGTTTGTCGCCGTCGCCCAGGCCCACAGCCTGGCGCAGGCCAGCGAGCGTATCCATCTATCGCAGCCGGCGCTGAGTATCGCGATACGCAAGCTCGAGGAGGCGGTCGGTGGCCCGTTGTTTGCACGCACCAAGCGGCAACTCTCGCTCACGCCGGAGGGCGAAGCGTTCCTGCCGGTGGCAGCGCGGCTGCTCAATGACTGGGCTGAAGCGTTCGGCGATCTGAACGAGCTGTTTTCCAAGCAGCGCGGCAAGGTCACCATCGCCGCGCTGCCAACCCTGGCGGCCGGACTGCTGCCGGGGCTGGTGGCCACGCTGCGGGATCGCTATCCGCGTATCAATCTCGGCCTGCACGACGCCTTGGGCGAGGAGGTGGATCAGATGGTGCGCGAAGGGCGTGCCGACATGGGCCTGACCGTGCCCCCCGTAGCCAGCGATGCCCTGGCGTTCGAAGCCTTGCTGGACGACCACTATGTAGCGGTCTGCCCGCTCGGCCATCCGCTGCTCGAACAGGGCGAGGTGGCATGGGCACAACTGGCCGGCTGGCCGTTTGTCGGCATCAGCCGGCTATCGAGTTCGAGGCGCGATATCGATCGAACGGTTGCCGGCGTGGGCGAATCGCTCGACATCATCTGTGAGGTCAGCCAGATCGCCACCGTGGGGCGGATCATCGCCGCCGGCGCGGGTATCGGCGTGCTGCCGGCATTGAGTTTTCGCCAGATCTCGGGTGCGGGCATCGACCATCGGCCGTTGGTGGCGCCGACGGTCGCGCGCACGCTCGGGCTGATCACCCGGCGGCGCTATCCCTTGTCTGCCGCTGCCACCGCGATGCAGGAACTCATCCGTGAGGCGGGGCGCAACGAGCGCCTGTCGAACACGACCGGAGGCGAATAGAGCCCGCTTCGGAGCGAGGCGTATCCACACGGCTCGCTCGATCGACAAACGGGGAGGGGTTGCCCGCCGTGCGTGGCGTCAGAGGCGGCGTCCTGCCTCAGGACGGCTTCTTCTTGCCGGTGTCGTTCTCGCAGTTCGCGGTCTGGCATTCGCCGTAGAGCACGAGCGTGTGCTTGGACAGGTCGAAGCCGGATTTCTGGGCCACGTCACGCTGACGCTGCTGCATTTCGTTGTCGAAGAATTCTTCGATCTTGCCGCATTTCACGCAGATCAGATGGTCATGCGGACCCTGTTCCAGTTCGAACAGGGCGTGGCCGTCCTCGAAGTGATGGCGGATGACGAGCCCTGCTTCCTCGAACTGGGACAGCACGCGGTAGATGGTCGCCAGGCCGATGTCTTCCTCGTCGGCCATGAGCCGACGATAGACATCCTCGGCCGACAGGTGATCCTGCTTGTTGCGCTGAAGAACTTCCAGGATTTTAAGGCGCGGCAGCGTCGCTTTGAGCCCGGCTTTGCGCAGATCACTGGTTTGCATGGATCGACACCTCAAGTAAGCAGGCAGCCCTATCGCGTTTGGACCGCCGATGCGCTGAATGATTCAGCACGGCTCACCGGTCATAGGCGAGCGCCTCGCCGATACAGCCTTGGCTAAGTTTACCCTCATGGAAGGCCAGTTGGCCAGACACGAACGTGCTCACTACACGGCTCCGGAAGGTATGGCCGGCGAAGGGCGTCCAGCCGCATTTGGCCAGCACCGGCTCGTCGTCGACCACGCTGCGCCCGTTCATGTCCACCACTACCAGATCCGCCCAGTAGCCTTCGCGGATGTAGCCGCGCTCGGCGATATCGAAACGGTCGGCGACGTTGTGGGCACTCTTCTGCACGAGCTGTTCGAGCGTGAAATGGCCGTCGTTGACGTGGTCGAGCAGCGACACCAGCGCGTGCTGGACCAGCGGCAGACCGGCCGGCGCCTTGAAATAGCTGTTGTTCTTCTCTTCCAGCAGATGCGGCGCATGGTCTGTCGCCAGAACATCGATGACGTCGTCGCCGACCGCTTTCAACAGCGCGGCGCGGTCGGCGGCGCTCTTGATCGCCGGATTGCACTTGATCAGCGTGCCGCGCGCGGCGTAGTCGGCCTCTGTGAAGAACAGATGATGAACACAGGCCTCGGCGGTGATCCGCTTGTCCGCCATCGGCCCGGCGCTGAACTGGTCCAGCTCGTCCGCGGTGGTGATATGCAGAATATGCAGGCGGGCGTCATGGCGCCTGGCCAGGGCGATTGCCTTGGACGACGACGCGTAGCAGGCCTCGCGCGAACGAATGACCGGGTGCTCGCTCATGGGCACGTCGTCGCCGTACTGCTCGCGCGCACGCGCGGCGTTCGCCTCGATCATGGGCGTGTCTTCGCAGTGCGTGAGTATCGGCAGCGGGGCGTGTTCGAAGATGGCCTCGAGCGCGGCTTCATTGTCGACCAGCATCTTGCCGGTGGAGGCGCCCATGAAGATCTTGATCGCCGGCGCCAGGCGCACGTCCACGCCCTTGATCGCCTCGATATTGTCGTTGGTCGCGCCCAGATAGAAACCGTAGTTGGCCATCGTGCGGCCTTTGGCCATCGCCAGCTTGGCGGCGAGCGCGTCGTTGTCGATGGTCGGCGGCTTGACGTTGGGCATGTCCATGAAACTGGTGATGCCGCCGGCCACCGCGGCCCGCGACTCGCTGGTCACGTCAGCCTTTTCGGTCAGGCCGGGCTCGCGGAAATGCACCTGGTCGTCGATCATGCCCGGCAGCAGGAACTTGCCTTCGGCATCAATGACCTGGGCGTTGGCAGGCGCATCGATCGACGCGGCGATCTTCGCGATCCGACCGTTTTCGATCAGCACATCGGACTCGGTGCGCTGGCCTTCGTTGACCAGACGGGCGTTGGTGATCAGATAGCAGGACATACAGCGACACTCACGAAATGTGTAGCTCCATTTTAGCGCTTTCGCGCCGATCATGGCGGACGGGTCAGCCGCGCCGGGCAACCGCGCCCTTGCCGACGCCTTCATAGGCGCGCACGGCGATATGCTGCGCCGGATGCGCGTGCCTGAGCTCGCCGGCGATATGATCGGCGATGTTCTCCACCGTCGGCGGACCGTCGAGGATCACACAGCGCCCGGCGTCGATGGCGAAGGCGAAATCGCCCTGTTCGGCACGATAGGCGAAATGATGGCGGCCGTGCCTGTCGGTCTCGACCCAGTCCTCGCGCTGGCCGATGAAGATGCCCTGCCAGCGATCGGCCCACTGCTGTGCGATCTCCGGCTGGTCCACGCCGTCGATCGCGATGGCCAGTCGGCAGCGGTGGCCGTGGCCCATGCGCTGGCAGTTGCCGTCGTGGCTCTTGAGGCCGTGGCAGTAGTGATAGTGCGGGCCGTCGATGCGCTCTTCGCGCAACGCCAGGGTCAGGGCGTCGATATTGGCCGGCAACTGCGGCGCGATACGTTCGGTCAGCCAGCGCTCGAGCAGGGTCGAGTCGATGGCTTCGGCGTCGAATATCGCCACGCCGGCGGCAGGGCCGCGGTAGTCGATGCCGGCCCCGTCGTGGGCGGTCAGCGTGATGAGCGGGCCGTCTAGCCTGATGCCGTTGGCCAGCCGTGGCACCAGCAATCGATGATCGATCAGCGCGTCGATTTCGCGCTTGAGCAGGCGCTTCGCGGGGCCGAAATCGAACAGCATGCCGCTGGCGTCGCGCTGGCCGGTGAGCGTGGCATCGACCAGCCAGGTATGGCCGCTCAGGCCGCTGCGTGGGTCCAGCACGCCGCAATCGACGTGGGTGACGTGATCGACGAACAGTTCGAGCGTGTCGCTATTGCCGGGGGTGCGCCCCGCCCGATGGCTCACGCCCGCGGCGCAAGCTCGATGCCGCGTTCGGGCAGCATCATCGGAATGCCGTCGTGGACGCGGTAGAGCGTGGTGCCATCGCGGGTGACCAGGGCGACGTCCAGGGGCTCGGTGACGGCGCTGTCGTCGGCATGGTGCATCTCGCCGGCGGCGATACGCGCGTTGACGCGCTCGAGCAGCGCCGCATCCGCCAGCGATACCGGGGCACCGCTCACCGGGCAGACGAGAATATCCAGCAGTTGCTTGTCCACACCGGGAACCGTGGTCGAAATCGATGCCCTGATTCTAGCATTCGAGTGGGCCGACAGGCTCCTACAGAGTGTTCTTCAGCCCGACGACTGCGATGATGATCATCGCGATACAGGCCAGCCGGGCGGGGCGAGCCGAATCGCCCCAGAACGCCATGCCCACGAGCGTGCTGCCGACCGCGCCAATGCCGGTGAACACGCCATAGGCGATGGCCATCGGAATGGTGTCCATGGCCAGGCGCAGGCAGGTCAGGCCCAGCGCGAAACCGCTGATGCCCAGCATCAATCCTGTTGCGTAGCGGTGCCGGGTGAGACGTTCGAAGCCGGCCACGCCCACGATCTCGAAGCCGCCCGCGGCGATCAGCAGTAGCCAGTTCATTTCAGTCTTTCCTCGACGCGTCGTCGCTTGCGGTCAGCTTGAGTCCGATCACGCCGCTGAGCAGCAGCGCGAGAAACGCCAGGCTGGACGCATGCAGGGCAGCGCCGAACGCCAGTATGTCGAGCACCGCGGTGCCGAGCGCGCCCAGGCCCACGAAGATGACGTAAACCGTGGTCGCCGGCAGTTGGCGTGCGGCGGCCAGCGCCAGGACGAAGCTGGCCATGATGCAGGCGATCGTGGCTGCCCAGTCGAGCGGGCTGTCGGCCGCCTTCACGCCGCAGACCCAGCCGACTTCCGTGGCCGCCGCGGCGAGCAGCCATATCCATGTCTTCATGATCGATTCAATGCTAACTAACGGTCGGTAGTATAGCGCTGATCGGCCGTCCTGCAAAGCTTGGTATGTCCGTCGTCTGCTGCGGGCGCGCAAGGGCCTGTTGCCGTTTCGTGCGAGCGCCGCGCTGGCGTCCTCCCATAAACGATAACCAGGGGCGTCAGGCAAGGCGCGAGTCGCCGGTCGTGGCGAGCCACGATCAAGACTTGCAACGCCGGCTGCGGTGATTTGAGGCCCAACCCTTCGGGACAAGGGCCCAACAAATAACAATCCGCGGCAATACGGCGTTACAGCACGCTTGCGTAGAATGACTACGCAGCACGTGCTGACGCCTCGTCTTGCCGCAAAACAGCCCTTGGCGCGGTCTCGTACGAAATGGCAACAGGCCCTAGAATGACGCCATGACCGACGTAGAGACTCTGCCGACGCCGGCGCGTATTCGTGCCGTTGCGCTCGATCTGTTCGCCCGCCAGGGTTACGAGGGCACCACGCTGGCCCAGATCGCCGCGGCGGTGGGAATCCGCAAGCCCTCGCTCTACAACCATATCGACAGCAAGCAGGCGCTCTTTCTGGCGCTGGTGGATACCGTCGAAAACACATTCTTCACTGTCCACGACGCCAGCCTGTCCGCCCATGTGGACGAGGGCATCGAAAAACGCCTGCGGGCGCTGGTGCAGGATCTGAGCGGTTTCATCTTCACCGCGGCCCAGGGTGCGTTCTACAAGCGCTGCCTGTTGTTTCCGCCAGAACCGCTGGCCGCTGAAATTCGGGCCATCAATGCCCGCAGCGAAGCGCGTATCGACGCGGATCTGCGGACCCTGTTCGAGCAGGGCGTACGCGAGCAATGCTGGCGAGATCTTGACGAGCGCACGTTCGTCGACGCCTTCTATTGCCTGATGGACGGGCTCTACAGTGAGCGATTCATTTATTCGCGCGCCGAATACGAGCGCCGCCTGGGCTCGGCCTGGCGCGTGTTCTGGGTCGGGATCAGCGGATGAGCGATCACGCGGGACCACCGATCCGGCGCGCTGCCCTTCTGTATACGGTACACGGCTAGTGCGCCGCCGCGTTGTAACAGGCTAGACTGTTCACAGTGCAACCTTTGTTTCGGGGGAATCGATGACGGCGAAGATCACAAAACTGCTCGTGGCCAATCGTGGCGAGATCGCGATCCGCGTCATGCGCGCGGCCAACGAGATGGCTATCCGCACGGTGGCGATCTACGCCCACGAGGATCGTTTTGCGCTGCATCGGTTCAAGGCCGACGAGAGTTATCTGGTTGGCGCCGGCGCCAAGCCGATCGCGGCCTATCTGGATATCGACGCGATCATCGAGATCGCACGCAGCGCCGGCGCCGACGCGATTCATCCCGGCTACGGTTTCCTGGCCGAGAACCCCGAACTGGCCAAGGCTTGCAAGGCCGCGGGTATCGTATTCATCGGGCCGCCGGCCGAAGTGCTCGAAGCTTTCGGTGACAAGGTTTCGGCGCGGCACGCCGCCGAGCGCACCGAAGTGCCGGTGATCCCGGCTTCCGAGGTGTTGCCGGACGACGACGATGCGATCGTCAAGATCGCCGACGAGCTCGGCTATCCGATCATGATCAAGGCCAGCTGGGGCGGCGGCGGACGCGGTATGCGCCGCGTGGAGGATCCGGCGAAGATGCTGGGCGAGGTCGCGACCGCGCGCAACGAAGCCGGCTCCGCGTTCGGCAACGATGACGTCTATCTGGAAAAGCTCATCGAGCGCGCCCGCCACGTGGAAGTGCAGGTGCTGGGCGATACCCACGGTCATGTCGTGCATCTGTTCGAGCGCGACTGTTCGGTGCAGCGTCGCAACCAGAAGGTGGTCGAGCGTGCGCCCGCGCCGTATCTGGACGAGCAGACCCGTCAGGGGCTGTGCGAGGCCGCGCTCCGGCTGTGCCGCGACGTCGGCTATGTCGGCGCCGGCACGGTGGAGTTCCTGCTCGATGTGGATTCCGGCAACTACTATTTCATCGAGGTCAATCCGCGTATTCAGGTCGAGCATACGGTGACCGAGGAGATCACCGGCGTGGATATCGTGCGCGCCCAGATCCGTATCGCCGAAGGCGCCGAGATCGGCGCCGACGACGCGCTGCCGGCGCAGGACGACATCCGTATCGACGGTCACGCCCTGCAGTGCCGGGTGACCACAGAAGATCCGGACAACGGCTTCGCGCCCGATCACGGTCGGCTGACCGCGTATCGCAGCTGTGCGGGTTTCGGCGTGCGCCTGGACGGCGGTACCGCCTATACCGGCGCGGTGATCACGCCCTACTACGACTCGCTGCTGGTCAAGGTCACGACCTGGGCGCGCACCGCCGAGGCGACCATCGCGCGCATGGATCGTGCCCTGCGCGAATTCCGGATTCGCGGGCTGTCGACCAACCTGCAGTTCCTGGAAAACGTCATCGGCCACCCGCAGTTCGTCGCCGGCGACTACACCACCCGTTTCATCGACACCACGCCCGAGCTGTTCATCTTCAAGGCCCGGCTCGACCGCGCCACCCGCCTGCTGCGTTATATCGGCGATGTCACCGTCAACGGTCATCCCGAGATGGAAGGCCGGACGCCGCCCGAGACGGTCTTTCCCGCCGCGCCGCTGCCGCGTATCGATCTCACCACGCCGCCGCCGCGCGGCCTGCGCGACGAGCTCAAGGAGCGCGGTGCGGCCGAATTCGGCCAGTGGATGCGCGAACAGAAAGGCGTGCTGCTCACCGATACCACCATGCGCGACGCCCATCAGTCGTTGCTGGCCACGCGCATGCGCACCCGCGACATCGTCACCGTGGCGCCGCACTACGCCCGCATGCTGCCCGGTCTGCTGTCGCTGGAATGCTGGGGCGGGGCGACCTTCGATGTCGCCATGCGTTTTCTCAAGGAAGACCCCTGGGAGCGCCTGCAGCTGATTCGCGAGGCGGTGCCCAATATTCCGCTGCAGATGCTGCTCCGAGCCTCGAACGCGGTCGGCTATACCAACTATCCCGATAACGTCGTGCGTTATTTCGTGCAGCAGGCCGCGCGCAACGGCATCGATATCTTCCGCGTGTTCGATTCGCTCAACTGGGTCGAGAACATGCGCGTGGCCATGGATGCGGTAATCGAATCGGGCGCGGTCTGCGAAGGCACGATCTGCTACACCGGCGATCTGTTCGACGCGGGCCGGCCCAAGTACAACCTCAAGTACTACGTCGACAAGGCCAAGGCGCTGGAGAACGCCGGTGCCCACGTGCTCGGCATCAAGGACATGGCCGGTATCTGTCGTCCCCGCGCGGCCGGTGAACTGGTGCGGGTGTTGAAGCAAGAAACCGGTCTGCCGATTCATTTCCATACCCACGACACCTCCGGTATTGCCGCCTCCACCCTGCTGGCAGCCATCGACGCGGGCGTGGATGCCGTCGACGGCGCGCTCGATTCGATGAGCGGGCTCACCTCCCAGCCCAATCTCGGCTCGATTGCCGCCGCGCTCCAACACGGCGAGCGCGATCCGGCGCTCGATCGCGATGCCATGCAGCAGCTGTCCGACTACTGGGAAGGCGTGCGCAGCTTCTACGAACCGTTCGAGGCCAACATCAAGGCCGGCACCTCGGATGTGTATCGCCACGAGATGCCGGGCGGGCAGTACACCAACCTGCGCGAACAGGCGCGGGCGCTGGGCCTGGCCGACCGCTGGCCGCAGATCTCCAAGGCCTATGCCGAGGTCAACCAGCTGTTCGGCGATATCGTCAAGGTCACGCCGACCTCGAAGGTGGTGGGCGATCTGGCGCTGCACATGGTCTCAAACGACCGCACCGCCGCGGAGATCGCCGATCCGGACGTGGATATCGATTTTCCGGACTCGGTGGTGGCCTTGTTCAAGGGCGAACTGGGCTTCCCCGCCGATGGCTTTCCCGAAGCGCTGCAGAAGAAGGTCCTGCGCGGCGAAAAACCGCTCACCGATCGCCCCGGCGCCATGCTCGAGGACGTCGATCTCGAAGCCGAGCGCAAGCAGGCCGGCGAGAAACTCGGCTACGAACTGACCGACAGCGATCTGGCCTCGCACCTGATGTACCCCAAGGTGTTTGGCGATTTCGTCGAGCACCGCTCGCGCTACGGCGAGGTCAGCGGCCTGTCCACCCAGGTCTTCTTCTACGGCCTGCGCGGTGAAGAGGAGAGCCATGTCGATCTCGAGGCCGGCAAGCGGCTGGTTATCAGCCTCCAGGGCCAGGCCGAGGCCGACGAGGAAGGGCTGGTGCGCCTGTTCTTCGAACTCAACGGCCAGCAACGCCCGATCCGTATCGCCCGTGCGGACAGCGATGCGCTGGTCGCACATCCGAAAGCCGACAAGGCCAATCCCGATCACGTCGGCGCGCCCATGCCCGGCATGGTGGTGCATGTGGCCGTCCAGGCCGGGCAGGAGGTCAAATCGGGCGAGGCACTGCTGGGCCTGGAGGCGATGAAGATGGAAACCACGATATCCGCGCCGCGCGACGGCAAGATCGCCGAGGTCAGCGTATCCACGGGCGTAACCGTGGCGGCCGGTGATCTGTTGGTTACGATGGAAGGGGACTAGTGAGGGCGGCTGAAGACCTCGATCAGGCGATCGCGAAAAGCGTCCATCCGCCACACTGGCGTCCCATCGCCGGGGGTCATGCCCGCGGCCCAATGCCAGCCGCCGATCGCCTCCAGCACCGCGGGATCGTGGGCGATGATATGGATGGGCACATCGCGTGAGGCGTTGTCGCCGGTGACCAGCGGCGCGGGCTGGTGATCGCCGAGAATGATCACGACCAGGTCATCGTTGGCCCGGGTCGCGATGAACGACGCGAGCGTCTGTAGCGAATAATCGATCGCCTTGCGGTACTGGGCGCGTACCCGGTCGTAATCCTGCCAGACGACTTCGGGCGGATCGCCGGCGTCGGCATATTTGTTGAACACCCGCCCGTCGCCGATCGTGTGCCAGTCCAGCAGCGGCGGAATCGGCGTCCAGGGGGCGTGGCTGGAGATGAGCGCGGTTTCGATCATCACCGGCGGCCGATCGCCCGGGGTCAGCAGGTCACGCTGGATCGCGGCCAGCGTGTATTGATCCGGCATCGTGATCCAGTTGAACGGCCGGCCTCGATACCCGAGATCGGCGGCGCCGAGGGTAGCGTCGTAGCCGTACCAGTCGCCCTCCGGCCAGGCGCGGGTGATCGCCGGCATCACCGCGGCCGTATGCCAGCCGGCGTGGGCAAAGAGCCGGTTCAGCGAGAACCGGTCGCTGTCGATCAGCGCCGCGTAGCGTGGCTGGTTGTCGATCCACAGTCCCGAGAGCAGCGTCGCGTGCGCCAGCCAGCTCTGGCCGCCGAACGTCGGCGAGGTCAGCCAGCCGCTGCGGGCATGAAAACCGGCGGCGCCGATCTCGTGCTGGAAAGTGGCCAGCCGTGGCTTGATCACATCGCCGTAGAGCGGCCGGTCGATAGCGCTGCGGCCATAGGACTCGACGAAGACCAGCAACACGTCCTTGTCTGCGAGTGTTTTGAAAAGCGGCTCGGGAGCAGGTGACTGTGAATCGGCGGCCAGCGTTTGCCGAAAACGCGCCAGGTCGCGAGCCGAGGCCACGATTTGTACGCCCCGGGCGCCGACCAGCCTTGTCGTTGCCGCATCGGCCAGCAGCGGCGCCCGCTGTGGCCACATCAGCGCCGGCAGCAACCAGGTCGCCAGACCGAGCAGGCTCATGCCGGCGAGGATTCGGCGCGCGGTGCGCGGCCAGTCGCGCAGCCCGCCCAAAGTCCAGAACAGTAGCGCAAGCGTGATGGCCAGCAGCAAAACCGCGCCGGCCGAGGCGATGAGGGCTAGCCCGGTGCCGATCGAATGCGACAGCACGTTCCAGCCGAACCGCGGCAGCTGGGCGTCGAGTAGCGGATTGAAACCGCGGTTGAAGGCCGCGAACGTGCCCAGGTCGGCGAGCTTGAGAGCGAGCACCAGGGCCGCGGCGAGGGTCACGACCACGCGCAGCAGGTTGAACCCCGCGCGCGGCAGCAGCAGGGCGAGCAGCGCGATCACTGCCGTTTCCGCTGGCAGCGGCCACCACGAGGGCTGGGCGAAGCCGCCGGGCGTATGCGGCAGCACCGCCAGCCCGTAGAGCAGAACGAGTGCCAGCAGCCCGCGTGCCAGCGCCGCCGCGCCGGAGGTCATGCGGCGGCGGGTGGCCAGTCGCACGTCAGCTGCGGCGCCGGGTGAAAGGCGCCATATAACGCTGTGGTTCGTCATCGCTGAATGCGTCAGCGAAATGCTCGACGCTGCGATCCATTCCTGCCTCCAGATCCGCCTGCTGCCAATACCGCAGCAATGATTTTTGCGAGCGCACTGCACGCGGGCCGCTGGCCACGATGGCGGCCACGCTGCGTTCGACCAGCGCGTCCAGCTGCCCCGGTTCGCACAGGAACTCCACCAGATGCCAGGCACGTGCCTGGGCAGCGTCGATGTTCTCGCCGGTGAGCAGCAGCCAATTGGTCGCGCCCTGGCCGATCAGCGCCGGTAACAGCGCGGCCTGCACCACCGACGGCAGACCGACCCGGACTTCCGGCATGCCGAACACGGCGTCGGTCGTCGCCAGTCGGATATCGCAGGCGGCGGCCAGTTCCAGGCCGGCGCCCAGGCAATAGCCGGGAATACGGGCAATGGTCGGCACCGGTAGGTCGCGCACGACGTCGCAGAGCGCGCGTACCCGGGTGATGAACACCGGCGCGCTGGTGGCGTCCAGCGTGTGCATCTCATGAATATCGGCGCCGGCCACGAACGCCTTGTCGCCGCCGCCGCGCAGCACCAGCGTTCGCGCGTCGGTCTGGTCGGCGATCCAGTGAAGCGCGCGGGTCAGACCCTCCAGCACCGGCGTGCCGAGAATGTTCAGCGACTTCGCGTCGACGATCGTCAGCGTGTAGACGCCACGCGCGTCGCGTTCGATATGGGCGTGCTCGAAGACAGGAAGCTCTGGGGTCATGGCGGTCCGTGGTCGTAGGGCTTATTCGTTACGCCGGCGTTGCGCGCAACCGGGGCTGGTGGCGCTCCTCGACGGGGGTTCCACGCTGCGCCCGAGCGCGCATTGCGCGTGGGCATCGGGCGCTGCATTGATGCTACCTTAGCGCAATCAATGCATTGCGCAGCCATCGTTTCGCCACAGTCATTCCTTTTTGATACCAATGTCCAATGGGCCGCCGTGGCGCGGGTGCTGCATGGTGCTGTGACACAACGAAAAAGGGAACGAGGATGATCAATTCCATCGTACGGCGTTCGGCCGTATCGCTAGCCATCGGCAGTCTGCTGCTCGCAGGTGCGGGAGCCAACGCGGCAGGCAATGCAGACGGCGCAGTCAAGATCGGGGTCATGGGCGACATGTCCGGTGTGTATTCGACCGGCTTCTCGGGCAAGGGCGCGGTCGCGGCGGTGCAGATGGCCGTCGACGATTTCGGCGGCGAGGTGCTGGGCAAACCGGTCAAGGTCATTTCCGCGGACCATCAGAACAAGGCCGATATCGCGTCGGCGAAATCACGCGAGTGGATCGACCGCGAGCACGTCGACGTGATCATGGATCTGACCAACAGCGCGGTCGGCCTGGCCGTGCAGCAGCTGGCCTCCAACAAGGGCGTGATCACGATCAACACGGGCGCCGCCACCTCGGGGCTGACCAATGAGGCCTGCACCCCCTATGGCATCCACTACGGCTACGACACCCATGCGCTGCCGGTCGGCACCGCCACCGCCATCGTCAAGAATGGCGGCAAGAAATGGTTCTTCATCACCGCCGACTACGCCTTCGGGCAGGCGCTGGAGAGCAATACCAGCGACGTGGTCAAGAAGCTCGGCGGCAGCGTCGTCGGCTCGGTGCGTGCGCCGTTGAACACCAATGACTTCTCGTCCTATCTGCTGCAGGCGCAGGGCTCGGGCGCGCAGGTGATCGGCCTGGCCAATGCCGGCACCGACACCATCAACGCGGTCAAGCAGGCCAACGAGTTCGGCATCGTCGCCGGCGGCCAGCAACTCGCCGGCATGCTGGTGCTGTTGTCCGATATCAAGAGCCTGGGCCTGGATACGGCCGCAGGGCTGCAGTTCACCTCCGGCTGGTACTGGGACGGCGACGACGCCTCGCGCAAGTGGACCAAGAAATATCTGGCCAATGGCGGCACCACGCCGACGTTCCCGCATGCCGCGCTCTACTCGGCGACGACGGCGTATCTGAACGCGGTCAAGGCCGCCGGCACCGACGAGAGCGATGCCGTGCGCAAGGCGATCGGCAACAAGCCGATCGACGACTTCTTCGCCAAGGGCGGCCAGATTCGCGACGACGGCCTGCTGGAGCACGATATGTATCTGCTCAAGGCCAAGAAGGCCGACGAGTCCGAGAGCACCTGGGATCTGGTCACGCTGGAGCGCACGATTCCGGGCGACCAGGCGTATCCGTCGCTGGCCGATTCGACCTGTGAACTGACGCAGTAACTGCGGCCCGGCGCGCCCGGCACGTCGTTCGCGGCGGCCGGGCGCGTGTTTTTTGTATTCTTCCATTACGCGTGATGCACGTGTCTTCGAGCCAGAGAGTAGGGATCCATGAGTGAAAATCAGATCGAGCGTATCCGCAGCACCGGCAAGGTGCCGTTGTTCATCGACGGCGTCTTTGTCGACAGCGAGACCAGCGATTTCATCGAGCTGAACAACCCGGCCACCCAGGCGGTCATCGCGCAGGTGCCGGTGGCGACCGAGGCCGAGATGCAGCGGGCGGTGGAATCGGCCAAGGCGGCGTTCGTCGAATGGCGCGACGTGCCCACGATCGAGCGCGTGCGCTATCTGTTCAAGTACCAGGCCCTGCTCAAGGAACACCAGGAAGAGATCGCGAAAGTGCTCTCCGAGGAAACCGGCAAGACCTTCGCCGATGCCATGGGCGACGTCTTTCGGGGCATCGAGGTCGTCGAGCACGGCTGCGGCATGACCACCCACATGATGGGCGAGACGGTCGAGAACGTGGCCCGCAATATCGACACCCACAGCTATGTACACCCGATCGGCGTGTGTGCCGGCATCACCCCGTTCAATTTTCCGGCCATGATTCCGCTGTGGATGTATCCGCTGGCGGTGGTCTGCGGCAACGCCTTCATCCTCAAACCCTCCGAGCAGGATCCGCTGACCCCGACCATGCTTACCGAGCTGTTCGCCGAGGCCGGTTTCCCCAAGGGGCTGCTGCAGGTTCTCCACGGCGACAAGCGCCAGGTCGATTTCCTGCTCGATCATCCCGACATCAAGGCGGTGTCGTTCGTGGGTTCGGTGCCGGTGGCCGAGCACGTCTATCGTCGCGGCACGCACAACCTCAAGCGGGTACAGGCGATGGCCGGCGCCAAGAATCACATGGTGGTCATGCCCGACGCCGACAAGGAGCAGGTCGTCTCCAGCCTGGTCGGCTCCTCCTGCGGCGCCGCCGGCCAACGCTGCATGGCCATCTCGGTGGCGGTGCTGGTGGGCGAAGCCACGCGCGACTGGGTCGATGACATCAAGACCGCACTCGCCGGCATTCGCCCCGGCGCGCCCGGCGACGACGGCGCCGCCTACGGCCCGCTGATCAATCGCAAATCACGCGATCGCGTGCGCGAGCTGATCCAGGGCGCGGCCGCCGAGGGCGCCGACGTGGTGCTCGACGGCTCCGACTGTACCGTCGAGGGTTATCCGGACGGCAACTGGATCGGGCCGACGTTGTTCGACAACGTCACCGTCGACATGAAGATCTATTCCGAGGAGATCTTCGGCCCCGCGCTGTGCGTGATGCACGTGGACACGCTGGAAGACGCGATCGAACTGGTCAATTCCAGCCCCTACGGCAACGGCACGTCGATCTATACCAGGTCGGGCGCGGCAGCGCGCAAGTATCAGTACGAGACGGAAGTCGGCCAGGTCGGCATCAACCTGCCGATTCCGGTGCCGGCGCCGTATTTCTCCTTCACCGGTTCCAAACGCTCGTTCTTCGGCGATCTGCACGCCTACGGCAAACAGGCCGTGCGTTTCTATACCGAAACCAAGACCGTGCTCAGCCGCTGGCCCGAAACCGACGTGCCGGAAGGGCCGAACATGACCATCAGCATGAAGTGAGGCGGGTGAAAACGGCAGGTCGGCAATAGATTGACGGAAAAAGACGGACAGGCAATGAATTTCGAACTCGACGAAACCCAGTCCGCCATGCGCGACGCCGCCCAGGCGTTTGCGCGTGAGTCGCTCGCGCCCAGGGCGGCCGAATGGGACGCCGAGTCGATCTTTCCGCGCGACGTGATCGGGCAGGCTGGCGAGCTCGGCTTCTGTGGGCTCTATACGCCGGAAGCGCAGGGCGGGCTGGGGCTGGCCCGGCTCGACAGCGCGATGATCTTCGAAGCCCTGGCCGGTGGCTGCACGTCCACGGCGGCGTATATCAGCATCCACAACATGGCCACCTGGATGATTGCCACTTTCGGCGGTGACGCCGTGCGTGATCAGTGGTGCGCACAGCTCGCGGCCGGCGAGAAGCTGGCCTCCTATTGCCTGACCGAACCCGGCGCCGGCTCCGACGCCGGCTCGCTCAAGACCCGGGCCGTGCGTGACGGCGACGACTACGTGCTCGACGGCAGCAAGTGCTTCATATCGGGCGCGGGTGATACCGACGTGCTGGTGGTGATGGCGCGCACCGGCAAGGCCGGGCCGGGCGGCATCAGTACTTTCGCGGTGGCGGCGGACACGCCGGGCGTGAGCTACGGGCGCAAGGAGCCCAAGATGGGCTGGAACAGTCAGGCCACGCGCACCATCACCTTCGACGGCGCGCGCGTGCCGGCGGCGAATCGGCTGGGCGAGGAAGGCCAGGGGTTCATGATCGCCATGAAAGGCCTCGACGGCGGGCGTATCAATATCGCGGCCTGCTCACTGGGCACCGCCCAGGCCGCGCTCGACGCCAGCCGGCGCTACCTGGGCGAACGCGAACAGTTCGGTCGCAAGCTGGGCGAATTCCAGGCGCTGCAGTTCAAGCTGGCGGATATGGCCACCGAGCTGATCGCCTCACGTCAGATGGTCTGGCTGGCCGCCAGCCGGCTCGACAACGGCCATGCCGAAGCCACCGCATTCTGTGCCATGGCCAAGCGCCTGGCCACGGATCTGTGTTTCGACATCTGCAACGCGGCCCTGCAGATCCACGGCGGTTACGGTTATATCCGCGAATATCCGCTCGAACGTCATGTGCGTGACGTACGCGTGCACCAGATTCTGGAAGGGACAAACGAAATCATGCGTCTGATCATCGCCCGACGGGTGCTGGCGGACGACAACGGAGATCGACTGCGATGAGTGATAGCGAACCGAGAATCGAGATCGTCGGCCGCGTAGCCGTGCTGATACTGGACTGCCCGCCGGCCAACACCTTTTCCGTTACCGCGCTGGCCGCGCTCGACAGCCAGCTCGCGCGCCTCGAACAGGACCGCAACATCGACGCGATCGTGGTCACCGGCGCGGGTGACGCGTTCTTTTCCGCCGGCGACGATCTGCACATGTTCGTCAATGCCGACCGGGCCGGCGCGCGCGAACTCGGCCGTCTGCTGGCCGCCGCCGCGGCCCGCCTGGCGCGTTTTCGCGGCCTGACCGTCGCCGCCATCAACGGCTATTGTCTGGGCGCGGGCCTGGAATTCGCCCTCGCCTGCGATATTCGTATCTGCGAACAGCACGCGCTGCTGGGGCTGCCCGAAGCCCGGGTCGGCCTGCTGCCCTGCGGCGGCGGCACCCAGCGTCTGCCGTGGCTGGTCGGCGAAGGTTGGGCCAAGCGCATGATTCTGTGCGGCGAACAGGTCGATGCCGACACCGCCCTGCGTATCCGGCTGGTCGAGGAGGTGGTGCCCAAGGGCGATGCCTACGACACCGCTCTCGGGTTGGCCGACAAGCTGGCCCGGCAGAGCCCGAAGGCGGTCGCGGCCAGCAAGCGGCTGATCGACGGTGCCCGCCATCAGGCGCTGGAAACCGGTCATGCGCGCGAAATCGAGGCGTTTTCGATGCTGTTCGAGAGCGATGAGCCCAAAGAAGGCGTCAACGCGTTTCTGGAAAAACGCGACCCGGTCTGGAAGTAGTCCATGGCCAAAGACGACGACGCGATCATATTCGAGGAACGCGCGGCCGGCGGCGGGCGCGTCGTCGCCTTCGCACGTCTGAACGCGGAGCGCGCGCTCAACTCGCTGTCCAAGGCGATGATCGATGCGCTCCAGCCCCGGCTCGAGGCCTGGGCGCAACGTGACGATGTCGCCTGCGTGGTGCTCTTCGGCAGCGGCGACAAGGCCTTCTGTGCCGGCGGTGACGTCATCGGCCTGTATCAGGCCATGCGCGCCGCCGACGGTGCGCCCAGCGCCGAGGCCGAGGGCTTCTTCGCGGCCGAATATCGGCTCGATCACACGATCCACCGTTTCCCCAAGCCGGTGTTGTGCTGGGGCCATGGCATTGTCATGGGCGGCGGGCTCGGCATCATGGCCGGCGCCAGTCATCGGGTGGTCACCGAAGCCAGCCGTATCGCCATGCCAGAAGTCACGATCGGGCTGTTTCCGGACGTCGGCGCGAGCTGGTTTCTCGGGCGCATGCCCGCGCGTATCGGCCTGTTTCTGGGCCTGACCACGACGCCGATGAAGGCCGGCGACGCGCTGTGGCTGAACATGGGCGACTACCTGCTCGAATCCGCCATGCGCGACGCTGTTTTCGATGCCCTCACCGAGATCGATTGGCAGGCGACGCGTGCCGACAACGATAGCCTGCTCGCCGACGCGCTGCGCCGTTTCGAGGACACCGACTCGGCCGCGTCGCTGTGCGAACAGTCCGCGCTGTTCGCCCGTCAGCGCGCCATCGCGGCGCTCACCGATGCGCCGGACGTGCAGACCTTCATCGACCGTCTGCAGGCCGCGGCCGACACCGACGAATTCTTCGCCCACGGCGCCAAGGCGATTGCCAACGCATCGCCGCTGTCGCTGGCCGTCGTGCATCGCCAGCTCGCGCGCGACCCGCGTCTGTCGATCGAGCAGGTGCTGCAGCAGGACTATGCCAGCGCCGTGGCCTGCACGCGCCGGCCCGATCTGGCCGAGGGCATTCGTGCCCTGCTCGTGGACAAGGACAAGCAGCCGAGCTGGACGCCGGCACGCCTGGCTGAAGTGACCGACGCCCAGGTGAGCGCGCATTTCGCGCTGCCGGCGGATTACGAAGGCCGGCATCCGCTGGCCGATCTACGTGAATCGATGATTGAGTCGAGAGGAGACTGACATGAGCGGCAACGTTGCATTCATTGGCCTGGGCAACATGGGCGCGCCCATGGCCGCCAATCTGATCGCCGCCGGCTATACGCTGACCGTGTTCGACCGCGTCGAGGCGGCGATGGCCGACGCGGTCGAGCAGGGCGCCCGCAAGGCCGACAGCGCCGTCGACGCGGTCGCCGAGGCCGAGATCGTATTCACGATGCTGCCCGCGGGTGCCCATGTGCGTGGTCTGTATCTGGGCGAGAACGACGCTGGTGACGGTATTCTCGCCGCGGCCGGCGACGACACGCTGCTCATCGACTGCAGCACCATCGACGCCGAAACCGCGCGCCTGGTCGCCGGCAAGGCCGCAGAACGCGGCCTGACGATGCTCGATGCGCCCGTGTCCGGCGGCGTCAACGGCGCCAAGGCCGGCGGTCTGACGTTCATGGTCGGCGGCGAGTCCGCGGGTCTTGAACGCGCCCGGCCGCTGCTCGACGTCATGGGCAAGGCGGTCTTTCATGCCGGCGAAGCCGGCGCCGGCCAGGTCGGCAAGATGTGCAACAACATGCTGCTCGGCATTCTCATGACCGGCACCTCGGAGGCCATCAACCTGGCCGTGGCCAACGGCCTGGATCCGACCGTGATCTCGGAGATCATGAAGAACGCCTCCGGCGGCAACTGGGCGCTCAACGTCTACAACCCCTATCCCGGGGTCATGGATACCGCGCCGGCATCCAACGGCTACAAACCGGGCTTTGGCGTGGACCTCATGCTCAAGGATCTGGGTCTGGCGATGGATTCGAGCCTCAAGAACGGCGTCTCCACGCCGCTGGGCTCGATGGCGCGTAGCCTGTATTCCATGCACAGCCGCGCGGGCTCGGGCGGGCGTGATTTCTCCAGCATTCTGGAACTGCTGCACGGCCAGGCCGCGGACAGCGGCGGGACCTGAACGGCCCGAACGCACAGACAACGACAAGAACCACTGCGCGCCGGTCCGGGGGGACCACGGCGCGCGTCATCGGGAGTAGAGGGCATGCAATCCATACAAGCATTCAAGGCAGCTCGGCAGATGCTGCTCGAGCGGCGCGAAGACTATACCCGTGCCTATGAGGATTTCCGCTGGCCCGAGCTGGACACGTTCAACTGGGCGCTGGACTGGTTCGACGACTACGCCGCCGACAACGACAAGACCGCGCTGTGGCTGGTCGACGAAGACGGCAGCGAATACCGCTGCAGTTTCGAGCAGATGCGCCAGCGCTCCAATCAGGTCGCCAATTTTCTGCGCGCCCAGGGGCTGCAACGGCGCGACACGCTGCTGGTGATGCTCGACAACGTGCCCGCGCTGTGGGAAACCATGCTCGCCGCCATCAAGCTGGGCGCGGTGGTCATCCCGGCGACCACGCTGCTGTCGCAGAAGGACCTCGGCGACCGGCTCGGGCGCGGCGGTGTCACCCATATTCTCGCCGCCGAGGAACACGTCGCCAAGTTCGAGGGCGTGGCCGGCGGGCTCACCCGTATCGTGGTCGGCGACCCGGTCGGCGACTGGGCCGTCTTCAGCGAGGCCTACGACGCCGAGACCGAGTTCGAGCCGGACAGCGTCACCCACGCCACCGACCCGATGCTGCTGTATTTCACCTCGGGCACCACGTCCAAGCCGAAACTGGTTCTGCATACCCATCAGAGTTATCCGGTGGGCTCGTTGTCGACCATGTACTGGCTCGGCCTGCAGCCCGACGATGTCCATTTCAACATCAGCTCGCCGGGCTGGGCCAAGCATGCGTGGAGCAATCTGTTCGCGCCCTGGGACGCGGGCTGCACGGTGTTCGTCTATCGCACCGCGCGCTTCTCCGCGCCGGACGCGCTCAAGGTCATCGCCGACAAGGGCGTGACCAGCCTGTGCGCGCCGCCCACCGTCTGGCGGCTGCTGATTCAGGAAGATCTGGGCGCTTACGACGTCAAGCTGCGCAGCCTGGTCGGTGCCGGCGAGCCGCTCAATCCGGAAGTCATCTCCCGTGTCGAGAAACTCTGGGGGCTCAAGATTCGCGACGGCTACGGCCAGACCGAGACCACCGCCCAGATCGGCAACCCGCCCGGGCAGCTGATGAAATCCGGCTCCATGGGGCGGCCGCTGCCGGGCTATCGCATCGCACTGCTCGACCCGTTCGATCAGGAGCACGACGAGGGCGAGATCGCCATCGATGTGCGCGACGTCCGTCCGCTCGGTCTGATGCAGGAATACCGCGACGATCCCGAGCGCATGGCCGCGGCCATGCGTGACGGCTACTACCGCACCGGCGACGTGGCCAGCCGCGATGAGGACGGTTATTTCTGGTACGTCGGCCGCGCCGACGACGTGTTCAAGTCGTCGGACTACCGCATCAGCCCGTTCGAACTGGAGTCGATTCTCATCGAGCACGAGTCGGTCGCCGAAGCCGCGGTGGTGCCTTCGCCCGATGAGCTGAAGCTCACCGTGCCCAAGGCCTATGTCGTGCTGCGCCGCGGCTTCGAGCCGTCGCGCGACACCGCCAAGGCCCTGTTCGCCTTCTCACGGGAGCGGCTGGCGCCTTATGCCCGCATCCGCGAGCTGGAGTTCGCGGAACTACCCAAGACCATCTCCGGCAAGATCCGCCGGGTGGAACTGCGGGCCCATGCCGCCGGTGACGAGCACGGGGCGCATGCTTACAACGAAGCCGATTTTCCCGAGTTGAAGGTCTAGGCCGCTGTGAATGGCCGATTCGGTTCCTGTGGCGGGTGTCGGGCAGTACCGGGCAAACGGTGTGTTAGCGCAGTTCGTGCGCGTCTTCTTCTGCTGGAAAAAGCGCAGATCCGCGGTTTAATGTGGACAGCAATGACGGGAAAAAGTCGACGCGAACGGTAGCGCTTTGCTCACTTGAGCAGTGCGGCTGGTCGAGAGATGGAATAACGTGTTCCCTACCATCTCTCAGGCCCGGCTAGCCTTGGTTATGGCTCATTCGCGGTAAGCCGGTTGCGTTGTGCCCGGTAGCGTTTTCACTTTGATCGGGCCTGGGATTCCGCGCTGTTACGCGAGCTGTTTATATTGGCTTGCCCACATGGGTGTCTTGTTATTCATAGGCACCCTGCACTGCGTCGGCGCTTCGCGCCGATCCCTTGCGCTGCCCGCCAGGACGGGAGCAGCCGGAAACTCTTTGCGCTCGAACATCCAGCTGCTTTTGTCCCTTCCCGGCTGTGCTGCTCAGCGCAGCGCCGAGGGATTGAATACAGACTGTAGCGGAGCGTGAGGGTGGCGCCGTGCCCGGGTGTCGTCCTCTTGAAAACAAGCGTTTACTCTCGAGACAGATTAATCCGGTTCTCATCAACTGAAAACCGGATTCCCAAAATGCTGGGTGCCTGCACAAGACTTAAGTGAGCAGCATCAGGAGCGAACAACTCCGTTGCCGGCTGAAGGCCCAGCATCGAGCGTTATGAATGGCTCCGCGGCAACGCGTTGCGACCCGCTACGACGACTTGGCCTTGAGCAGCCGGGCCAGCTCGCCCACGAAGCCGCGCCGGAAGATGAGCACGCAGACGACGAAGATTGCGCCGATCGCGACCTGCACCCAGGAGCCGAAGGAGGCCAGTTCGTCCTGCATGGTGATCACCACGGCGGCGCCGGCCACCGGGCCGAACAGCGTGCCCATGCCGCCGAGCAGCGTCATCAGCACCACCTCGCCCGACATCTGCCAGTGCACGTCGGTGAGCGATGCGAACTGGAAGATGATCGACTTGGTCGCGCCCGCCGTGCCGGCCAGCGTCGCCGAGATGACGAACGCGATCAGCTTGAAGCGTTCGACGTTGTAGCCCAGCGAACGCGCACGCGGCTCGTTCTCGCGGATCGCGGTCAGAATCTGGCCGAATGGCGAATGGATGGTGCGATAGATAATCAGGAAACCGATCATGAAGATGGCGAACACCACGTAGTAGATCGCCACGGGGTCGTTGAGATCGATGAAGCCGAGCATATGGCCGCGGGGAATACCCTGCAGGCCGTTCTCGCCGCCGGTGAACGGCAGCTTGAGCGCAAGAAAGAAGATGATCTGCGCCAGCGCCAGCGTGATCATGGCGAAATAGATGCCCTGCCGGCGGATCGCCAGCGCGCCGAAGATCGCCCCCAGCACCATCGCGAACAGAGTGCCGGCGAGGATGCCGATCAGCGGGTCCATGTGCATGACCTTGATCACATGGCCGGTGATGTAGGCCGCGCCGCCGAAGAACGCGGCATGGCCGAAGGACAGCAGGCCGGTATAGCCCAGCAGCAGATTGAAGGCACAGGCGAACAGCGCGAAGCACAGCAGCTTCATCGCGAACACCGGATAGACGAGATAGGGCGCGGCCAGGCCGACGCCGATCAGCAATACCCAGAAGACCCCGTTCATCGTGATGTGTCGCATCGCTTCAGGCTTCCTTGCCGAACAGGCCGGCCGGCCGGATCAGCAGAACCACGACCATGATGAAAAAGATGACGGTATTGGCGGCCGGCGGATAGAGCGCCTGGGTCAGGCCCTGGACCAGCCCCAGCCCCAGGCCGGTGACGATCGCACCCAGGATCGAACCCATGCCGCCGATCACCACCACCGCGAATACGGTGATGATCAGATCGGCGCCCATCAGCGGACTCACCGAGTAGATGGGTGCGGCGAGCACGCCCGCCAGCGCGGCCAGGGCCACGCCGAAGCCGAAGGTCAGGGTCACCATGCGCGGCACGTTGATGCCGAAGGCCTCCACCAGCTTGGGGTTCTCCACGCCGGCACGCAGCACCGCGCCCAGCGTGGTGCGTTCGATCACGAACCAGGTGGCGAGGCACACCACGATCGAGAACACGATCGCGAACAGCCGGTACTTCGGAAAATACATGAAGCCGAGATTGACAATGCCGTTGAGCACATCCGGCTGGGCCGGGTAGGCGGTGCCCGAGATATTGAAATAGTTGGACAGAATGCCCTGCAGAATCAGGGCGATGCCGAAGGTCAGCAGCAGACCGTAGATATGATCGAAGGCATAGAGACGACGCAGCAGGAAACGCTCGATGAGCATGCCGAAACCGCCGACTACCAGGGGCGCCACGATAAGCGCGGTCCAGAAGCCCATGTGGTAGTCCTCGAAGCCCAGCCACGGCCCGAGATACGAATAGCCGATCAACGCCACGAACGCGCCCAGCATATAGAGCGCGCCGTGGGCGAAGTTGATCACATTCAGCAGGCCGAAAATGATTGCGAGGCCCAGGCTGAGCATGGCGTAGAACACGCCGGTGCTCAGCCCCAGCATGGTCTGCGCAAGGATTGCGTTGAGACTCATGGTGTTATGCGTCCTGTCGTCGTCATTCGGCTATTCGCTCGACTGTTACTTGAGCAGCGGGCAGGCGCTGTCCGACTGCGCGATGTAGGCTTTTTCGGCCGGGATCGTGCTGACGATATTCAGCAGGTCCCAGTCGCTCTTGGACTCGTCCGGAGTCTTGACCTGGGCCAGATACATGTCGTGCGACATCAGGCCGTTGGCTTCGATCTTGCCGTTCTGCACGAAGAAATCGTTGAGGGTCATGTTACCCAGTTCGGCGCGCACCGCCTTGGCGTCGTCGCTGCCCGCGGCCTTGATCGCTTCCAGGTAGTGGGTGACGCCCGAGTACACGCCGGCCTGGACCATGGTCGGCATGGCGCCATGCTTTTCGAAGAAGCGCTGCGACCACTTGCGCGATTCGTCGTTGCGATCCCAGTAGAAGGCGGTGGTGAACTCCAGGCCCTTGGCCGTATCCAGGCCGAGCGCCTTGATATCGGTCAGAAAGACCAGCATGCCGGCCAGCTTCTGGCCGCGCTCGACGATACCGAAGGAGTTGGCCTGCTTGATCGAATTCACGGTATCGCCGCCGGCGTTGGCCAGCCCGATCACGTCGGCGCCCGAGCCGCTGGCCTGCAGCAGGTAGGACGAGAAGTCGGTCGTGCTCAGCGGGGCCTCGATGCTGCCCAGCACTTCGCCGCCGAGATCCTCGACCACGCGCGAGGTGTTGTCACGCAGGGAATGACCGAAGGCATAGTCGGCGGTGATGAAGAACCATTTCTTGCCACCGTTCTTGACCATGGCCGTGGCCGTGCCTACCGGCAGGGCATAGGTGTCGTAGACGTAGTGGATGCCGTACTTGGAACACTGGCTCTCGGTCAGCTCGGAAGAGCCCGCGCCGGTGTTGATGGTGATCGTGTTCTTCTCCGACGCCAGACCCTGCACGGCCAGGCCGACCGCCGAGTTGTCCATGCCCACGAGCATGTCGACGTGGTCGCGATCGATCCACTTGCGCGCCACCGAGGAGGCCACGTCGGCCTTGTTCTGGTGATCGGCCGACACGATCTCGATCGGCGCGCCGAGCACCTTGCCGCCGAAGTCCTCGGCCGCCATCTTCGCCGCGGTAACCGCGCCGGGGCCTTCGATGGCCTTGTAGACACCGGACATGTCGCTCAGCACGCCGATCTTGACGCTGCCGTTGGAGGCCGGGTCGGCGGCTTGGGCGCCGGAAAAGGCCATGACGCCGGCCGCGCAGGCTGCTGTCAGTAGTGCTTTGTTCATTTTCGATCCCCTGTTTGATGCCACCCTTGGATATGCGCTAATCGGCTCATACGCTCAGAAACTGGTTGATGCGTTCCTTCTTGGCCTTGGCTTCCGACGCCTCGATGACTTCCGCCACCTCGCCGTGTTCGATGATGTAGTGGCGGTCGGCCAGCGGCGCGGCGAAATGAAAGTTCTGTTCCACCAGCACGATGGTCAGGCCGCGTTCCTTGATCTGGCGGATGGTGTTGCCCAGTGCCTGCACGATCACCGGCGCCAGACCTTCGGTAATTTCATCCAGCAGCAGCAGCTTGGCGCCGGTACGCAGCACGCGGGCCATGGCCAGCATTTGCTGTTCGCCGCCGGACAGCTGCGTGCCCAGGCTGCGCCGGCGTTCGGCCAGATTCGGGAACATCGAATAGATTTCGTCGACGCTCATGCCGTCGTCGCTCAGGCGCGGCGGCAGGTTCAGGTTCTCGTCCACGTTCAGCCGCGAGAAGATGCCGCGCTCTTCCGGGCAGTAGCCGAGCATGCCCAGGCGCGCGATCTTGTGGGTCGGCTGCTTGATGATTTCCTTGCCGTCGACCTGGATCGAGCCGGTGCGCTTGTCCACCAGGCCGAGGATCGACTTGAGCGTGGTGGTACGGCCGGCGCCGTTGCGCCCGAGCAGGGTCACCACTTCGCCCCGGTTCACCGACAGGTTCACGCCGTGCAGGATGTGCGACTCGCCGTACCAGGCGTTGAGATTCTCGATGCGCAGCAGTTCAGACATCCTCGGTTCCCATATAGGCCTGTCTGACGGCCGGATCGCGTGACACCTCGGCGTACGGGCCTTCGGCCAGGATCTCGCCGCGGTTGAGCACCGTGATCTTGTCGGCGAGCGACTCGACCACCTTCAGGTTGTGTTCGACCATGAGAATGGTGCGTTTGGCCGACACCTGCTGGATCAGGGCCGTTACCTTGCCGACGTCCTCCGAACTCATGCCCTGGGTCGGTTCGTCGAGCAGCATCAGGCGCGGATCGAGCGCCAGCGTGGTGGCGATCTCCAGGGCGCGCTTGCGGCCATAGGCCAGTTCCACGCTGATCACATCGGCGAACTCGGCCAGGCCCACTTCCTCGAGCAGCGCCATGGCGCGGTCGTTGAGCGACTCCAGCACCCTGGAGGAACGCCAGAAGTGATAGGACAGGCCCAGATGCTGCTGCAGGGCCACGCGCACGTTATCCAGCACGCTCAGATGCGGGAATATTGCCGAGATCTGGA
This sequence comes from Salinisphaera aquimarina, assembly GCF_042643355.1. Classification (NCBI taxonomy): domain Bacteria; kingdom Pseudomonadati; phylum Pseudomonadota; class Gammaproteobacteria; order Salinisphaerales; family Salinisphaeraceae; genus Salinisphaera; species Salinisphaera aquimarina. Next base: position 653,258 of record NZ_JBHRSS010000003.1, on the reverse strand, counting down.
ACGAACGGACCATGCCGCGGTTGGCGACCGCGGTCGGCGAATGCCGGGTGATGTCGGTGCCGTCGTAGACGATCGAGCCGGACGTGGACGCGATGAAACGCGTCAACATGTTGAACACGGTGGTCTTGCCGGCCCCGTTCGGGCCGATCAGGGCATGGATGCTGCCCCGCTCGACGTCGAGGTCCATGTTGTCGACCGCGGTGAAGCCGGCAAATTTCTTGCTCAGCCCTCGCGCCTGCAGAATCGCATCGCTCATCGGCCGTATGCCGTTCGCAGTCGGGTTCTGCGCGTCGAAGTTTCGTCGTCCTGCGCCATATTAAAATCTTTGCGTGTGGCCCCTCGGCGCACCCGATCAGGCACGCGCAGTCAGTCTAGACGGCGGCCGGGTCAGGGGTTATCCCCCATTAGTCGCAACTATTCACAGGTATTGGTAACAGGCGGTCGCGCAGGGCGGCAGGTTCTGCTGCCGTCGCACGCAAGGCGGTGCCTTGTGAAACGGCAACGGGCCTTAGTGTTCGCGTTGCAGTGCGCAGGCCTCGCACACGCCACCGACCTCGATGGTCTCGTGGTCGATGGAGAAACCGGCGCGGCTGGCCTCGGCGGCAATGGCCGCGTCGATCTCGCCGCTGGCGATCTCGGCCACGCGCTCGCAGTCGCGACAGATCAGGAACTTCGGATATCCGCTGGCATGGCCGGCGTCGCAGCCGATGAAGGCATTCAGAGATTCGATCTTGTGCACGAGCCCGGCGTCGAGCAGAAAATCCAGCGCCCGGTAGACGGTCGGCGGCGCCGCGTTGCCGCGCTCGGCGCTGATCGCGTCGAGCAGATCGTAGGCCTTGGTCGGCCGGTGATTTTCCCAGATCAGCTCGAGCACCCGCCGGCGGATGGCAGTCAGCCGCAGGCCGCGCTCGGCGCAGCGCGTGTCGGCGCGCTCGAGCGCGTCCGCGATGCAGGCGTCGTGATTGTGCCCGTGGGCGTTGAAGATGGGATTGCGGGCAGTAGGGCTCATGGCATGCAGCGCCTCGAGATTCAGCCGCTATTATGGCTTATTTATAGGGTATTCATGGCTCGCCGGCCGGACGCTTGCGCATGGCCGCCGTCGCGAGATGATGGCCATGGTCGTGGCCGGCACGGGTGAGTCGGAAATTGCGCAGATGGGCGGCCGCCAGCAACAGCCCGCCGGCGACGGTCACCCCGCGTTCCAGTGCTTCGGTGCCCAGCTCGTGTACCGCAAAGGCGGCGACCACCAGCGCGGCGACGCCCGCCAGCCCCAGCGTCGCGACGACACGGCTGTGGTGGCGGCGATAGCCCATGCCCAGTGCGATCACCGTGGTCGGGATCACCAGCAGCAGGATCAGCTGATGAAAGGTCTCGTGGCTGACCACCGTAAAGCCGAGGATGGGAAACACGGCAATGAAAAGCGGTAGCAGCAGACAGTGCACAAGGCACAATCCCGACAGCGCGACTGCGGTTTTATCCAGTTTGCCGGTAAAATTGGAAGATGAATCCGAGCGCACGATACGAGTGGGTCTGGGCCGAAGCGTTAATATATAACATTTTCCTGGGAGTGGGAGACAATGCAGCAGAAATTATCTCGAAACGTCGCTGTCCTGATGGCTGCGGGCGTGATGTCGCTCGGTTTGGCGGCCTGCAGCGAGACCGAAGCGCCGGATTGCGGCGCTCTCCAGGTGAATGATCCGTGGGTGCGCGTCGCGCCCCAGGGCGCCCGGGTGATGGGCGCTTATTTCTCGCTCGCCAATGACGGCGATACCCGCGTGGTGGTCAACGGCGTGAGCAGCAGCCAGTTCGATCGCGCCGAGATGCATGAAACCGTGGTCAACGACGACGGCCAGGCCAGCATGCAGCCGCTGGAGAGAGTCACCGTGCCGGCCGGCGAAACCGTGGACTTCAAGCCGGGCGGCCGTCACGTCATGCTGTTCACCCCCAGCCAGGCCTATGCCGCCGGCGATCAGGTCGAGCTGATTCTCTCCTGTGGCGCTCAGAGCGCAGAGCTCCCCGTCGCCGCCACCGTGCGTGCGCAGGAGCCGGGCATGCAGAGTCAGGACGATGCCTCCATGAAGGATATGAAAGGCATGGATCACGGCGAAGACGGCAGCAGCGACGCGGCTTCCGACGAAGCCGGTGCCGCAGCGGCAGAAGACGCCGCCACCGCGAACTGAGCGGTCGAGCATGGCGCTTTCATTCACCAAGATGCACGGCCTGGGCAACGATTTCGTGGTCCTCGACGGCACCCGCACGCCCATCGCACTCGACGTGCATGCGGCCCGCGCGCTGGCGGATCGGCATTTCGGGGTCGGCTGCGATCAGATCCTGATCGTCGATCCGCCGCGCCGCGCCAATGCCGATTTCGGTTACCGTATTCTCAACTCCGATGGCAGCGAATCCGGCCAGTGTGGCAACGGCGCACGTTGTTTCGCGCGCTATGTGCGCGAGCAGGGGCTTACCGACAAGACCCTGATCACGGTCGACGTCTTCGATGGCCAGATGACGATCGAGACCCTCGACGCCGCCGCCCATCGCTATCGCGTGGCGTTGGCCATCCCGGCGTTCGAGCCGGCACGGATTCCGCTGACCGGCTTCAACCAGGCGCGCAGCTATCGTCTCAAGAACGTCGCCGGCCGGCCGTTGACGTTTGCAGCACTCGCGGTCGGCAACCCGCACGCGGTTTTGCGCGTAAAGGATGTAGAGACAGCCGAGGTCGGCCTGATCGGCCCGGCGCTGGAAGCGCATCCGGCGTTCGTGCAGCGGGTCAACGTCGGTTTCATGCAGGTCGTCGCTCGTGATCATGTGCGCCTGCGCGTATACGAGCGCGGCGCCGGCGAGACGCTGGCCTGTGGTAGTGGGGCCGCGGCCGCCGCAATCGCCGGCATCGAGGCCGGCGATCTCGATGCGCATGTACGCGTGGATCTGCCGGGCGGGCGCCTGGAAGTGGATTGGGCCGGCCGCGACGAGTTTGTGTATTTATCCGGGCCTGCCGAGCGCGTATTCGACGGCAAGCTGGTATTGTCTTGACTATGGTCACGAGGGTCGCCATGCGTGCCCGTGCCGCACCGGGTGCCGGTATGACGCACTCCGGTGCTCCCTGACGCCACCGAAGATGGTTCGCAATGAACGAAGCCGAAAAACAGACGCCGAACACTGAGCTCGACGAGGCCGACGTCGCGGTCTATCTCGAAGCCCATCCGGATTTCCTGCGCCGCCACCCGGCGGTACTCGAAGCGCTGGACGCGCGCCACGACAGCGGTACCGCGGTATCGCTGATCGAGCGCCAGGTCACGGCGCTGCGCGCCAGCAACCGCCAGTTGCAGTCGCGCTTCAACGAATTGATCGAGACCGCGCGCGGCAATGAGCAGCGCGTGGTGCAGCTCAACCGCCTGGCCAAGGTCCTGGTGGCGGCCGAATCCGCCGCCGAACTGGTGCCGGAGCTCGCCTACTGCCTGCAACAGCACCTCGACGTGGATCATATCTATGTCGGTCTGGAAGGCACCGATACGATCGCCGACGGTGAAATTCACCTGATCGATCACAACAGCGACGCCGGGCGCGCGCTGACCAACGTCTTTCGCCGCGGCAAGCCGATCTGCGGCCCGCTCAGCGACGAGCAGTCCGAAGCCCTTTTCGCCACCCGCACCCACGACGTGCCGGCGCTGTCCAGCGCCGCCATGATTCCGCTGGGGGTGCACGGCGTACACGGCACGCTCGTGCTGGCCAGCCGCAACCCCGGCCGCTTCGTGCCCGATGCCGGCACGCTGTTCCTGGAACTGATGGGCGAGCTGGTCACCGCCGCGCTGCGCCGTCTGCTGGGCGACGAAGCGCTGTCCTAGGCGCGCCGTCGGTCGCGCCATGAGCGATCTCGCCGCGCGCGTCGACGCGTTCATCGGTCATCTGGCGCACGAGCGTCGCGCGTCCGTGCATACGCGCAGCGCCTATGCGCGCGATCTCGCCGCCGCCGCCGCCTGGCTGGGCGAGCGCGGCATCGACGACTGGGTCCGCGTCACCCCGGCCGACGTGCGGGACCTGCTCGCCGCCCGCCATCGCGGCGGCCTCAAGCCCGCAAGCCTCGCCCGGCTGGCGTCGACCCTGCGCAGTTTCTATGCCTGGCAGATGCGCGAAGGGCTGGCGCGCACCAACCCCGCGGTGGACGTCCGCGCGCCCAAGCGTGCCGCCAAGCTGCCGGAGACCGTCGATGTCGACGATCTCGCCGCCATGCTCGACGTGGTGCCGGAAACGGATATACATATCCGCGACCACGCGCTGCTGGAACTGTTCTATTCCGCCGGGCTGCGGCTGGCCGAAGTCATCGGCATGGACGCGCACGATGTGGATCTCGCCGGCGGCGAAGCGCGCGTGCTCGGCAAGGGCTCGCGCCAGCGCACGGTCCCGGTGGGTTCGCGCGCGCTCGCCGCGCTCGAACGCTGGTTGGCGGTGCGCGTACGCTGGGCAACGGCCGGCGAAAACGCGTTGTTCGTCTCGCAGCGCGGCACGCGTATCTCGCGCTCCAGCGTGGCTGCGCGCATGGATGCCTGGGCACGCCGCCATGGCCTGCCGGTGCACCTGCATCCGCATAAACTGCGGCACTCGTTCGCGACCCATGTGCTCGAATCCAGCTCCGATCTGCGCGCGGTGCAGGAACTGCTTGGGCATGCCCATATCACCACCACCCAGATCTACACGCATCTGGATTTCGCCCATCTGGCCAAGGTTTACGATGCCGCCCATCCGCGCGCACGCCTGACCGGACAGGCCCCGGACGACGAGCGCGCCTGAACGCCAGCCGAATGGCGGCCGGGGCGGCTCGCTTGAATCGCCGATCACGCGGCCCCAACTCGTGACAGATCGACGTCAACGCGAGTGAACGCTTTGAAACAATTCGACGGCACAACCATTCTGGCGGTGCGCCACAACGGCAAAGTGGCCTTGGCCGGCGACGGCCAGGTCTCCATGGGCGACACCATGTTCAAGGGCAATGCGCGCAAGGTGCGCCGGCTCTACGAAGACAAGGTGCTCGCGGGCTTTGCCGGCGGCACCGCCGATGCCTTCACGCTGTTCGAGCGTTTCGAGGGCAAGCTGCAGCAGCACAACGGCCAACTCGTCAAAGCCGCGGTCGACATGGCCAAGGACTGGCGCACCGACCGTGCGCTGCGCCGTCTGGAAGCGCTGCTGCTGGTTGCCGACGAGAACGCCACCCTGATGATCTCCGGCAACGGCGATGTCATGGAGCCGGAATTCGCCTGCATGGCGATCGGTTCCGGCGGCTCGTTCGCACTGGCGGCCGGCCGTGCGCTCACCGAAAACACCGATCTGGACGCGCCCAGCATTGCCGAGAAAGCGATGCATATCGCGGCCGACACCTGCATCTATACCAACCACCACATCACCGTCGAGGTGCTGGACAATGCCTGATACAGCTCCCGAAACCCTGACCGCCGACGCGCAGCAAGCCAAGGCGTTGCCCAGGCACGAGATGACGCCGCGCGAGATCGTCACCGAACTGGACCGCCACATCATCGGCCAGGCCGATGCCAAGCGGGCCGTCGCGATTGCGCTGCGCAACCGCTGGCGGCGCATGCAGCTGGATGAAGCCATCCGCGGCGAGATCACGCCCAAGAACATCCTCATGATCGGCCCCACCGGCGTCGGCAAGACCGAGATTGCCCGGCGTCTGGCGAAACTCGCCAATGCCCCGTTCATCAAGATCGAGGCGACCAAGTTCACCGAGGTCGGTTATGTCGGCCGCGAAGTGGACTCGATCATCCGCGATCTGGTGGAAGTCGGCATCAAGATGACGCGCGAAGCCGCCAAGACCGAGGTCCGCGTCAAGGCCGAGGACGCCGCCGAAGAGCGTGTGCTCGACGCGCTGCTGCCGCGCCCGAAGAACTGGGACGAAGCCGCCCAATCCGATCAGCAGGCCACCGAATCCACCGCCACCCGGCAGGTGTTCCGCAAGCGCCTGCGTGAAGGTAAGCTCGACGACAAGGAAGTCGAGCTGGACCTGCGCCAGTCGCAGAAGGGTGTGGAAATCATGGCGCCGCCCGGCATGGAGGAGATGACCAATCAGCTCCAATCCATGTTCCAGAACATGGGCGGCAACGACAAGACCAAGCGCAAGAAGATCAAGATCAAGGACGCCTATCGCCTGCTGGTGGACGAGGAAGCCGCCAAGCTGGTCGACGAGGAACAGATCAAGACCCAGGCCATCCACGAAGTGGAAAACGGCGGCATCGTCTTCATCGACGAGATCGACAAGGTCTGCAAACGCTCGGACGCCGGTGGCGGCTCGGGCGGCGACGTCTCCCGCGAAGGCGTGCAGCGCGACCTGCTGCCGCTGGTCGAAGGTTCCACCATCTCCACCAAGTACGGCATGGTGCGCACCGACCACATCCTGTTCATCGCCTCGGGCGCGTTCCACGTGGCCAAGCCGTCGGACCTGATTCCGGAACTGCAGGGCCGCCTGCCGATCCGGGTCGAACTCGATGCGCTCAAGGCCAACGACTTCGTGCGCATCCTGACCGAGCCGCACTGCTCGCTCACCGAGCAGTACAGCGAACTGATGAATGTCGAAGGCGTGACCGTCGAGTTCACCGCCGACGGCGTCGACCGGATCGCCGAGATGGCGTTCAAGGTCAACGAAGGCACCGAGAACATCGGCGCGCGTCGCCTGCACACCGTCATGGAGCGGCTGATGGAGGAAATTTCCTTCGAAGCCCCGGACAAGGCCGGCGAAACGCTCAAGATCGATTCGGCCTACGTCGACGGCAAGCTCAAGGACCTGGCTGCAGACGAAGACCTGTCGCGGTATATTTTGTAGTCGACAGGTCGGTTCTCCGCTCGGGCCGGGTCGCGATACCATCGCGTCCCGGCTTTTTTATGCCCGCAAGGATTCCCAATGGACGCACCTACAGACATCACCCTGCACCAGAAATCCAAGATCCTGGAAGTCGAATACCCGGACGGCGCCACCTACAAGCTGCCGCTGGAATACCTGCGCGTCTACAGCCCGTCGGCGGAAGTGCGTGGCCATGGCGGCCCCATGGAATTGGTCACCGGCAAGCGCGACGTCGGCGTGACCCAGATCGAGCCGGTCGGCAACTACGCCATCCAGCTGCACTTCGACGACGGCCACAACACCGGCATCTTCTCCTGGGAAGGCCTGCGCGAACTCGGCGACGACTACGAGAAGAACTGGGCCGAATATCTCGGCCGCCTGGAAAAAGCCGGTGCCTCGCGCGACCAGCTCTGGCACTAGATTCGCTTGTCGCAAGGCGCTCGGACGAAACGCCTTTCTGGTCATTTCTCAAACTCGGCGAGCTCCGGGCGTCAGTCATTCTCGGTGAGCCGATTGCTGAGTGATTGGTACTCCTTATCCAGTCGAAACGACTTGGGGTTTCGCACTGATGTGCGAGCCACTTATATTTGCTTGCCCAAATATAAGTGGCCAACACAAAAGGCACCCTGTCTTGCGCCGATGCTGCGCATAGGTGCCCTGCGCGGCTCCGGCCGAAAGAGGACAGCCGGAAACTCGCCGCGCTACGCGCGACTCAAACATCCGGCTGTCTTTTTCTCTTTCGGCCTCCACTGCTCGGCGCTGCGCCCAAGGGCACGTATACAGCGGGAGTGAGTAGCGGCTTGGCTGCCTGTATTCGGGCCCCGTGTGGAGCGACGAGAAGCGGAGCACCAAAGGGCCGCTTCATGCGGCAGCATGTCTGAGGGCTGCGCAGCAGCCCGAGTTCTGCCGCATCCCTTCGGTGCGAGCATCGCAGTGGACCGGCGTGAGCCGGCGCGCAACCCGGGTGTCTTTTCCTTTGCTTCCTTTTGTTTGGACAAGCAAACGAAAGGGAGTCGCGCATCAGCGCGAAAATCTCAGCCGGATCGACGCCGGAAAGGCTCAAACTTTCGCTGTCGTTTTCTATAGCCCGTAAAACAAGCTTGGATCGGTGATCAGCTTCGGCCAGGCAGACTACGTCCCCAGTTCGATATCACCGACGACGCGACCGCAACCTTCCTCGCGGTCCGGCATCAGCGCGAGCGGGGCTATCGTTAGCGGCGTGATCGACGCCGCTCGTCGTAAAGTCGTGAACCGGTCACGCCATAAAGCGCTTGCTCATCCATTGAGACGCCTTGGTTTGCGGCCAGGCTACGACCAATAGCTGATACAGGCCCGCTTCGGCGGGCCTTTCCCATGCGCACCGTTCGTGCGGTGTTTCGAGGAAAGGTTTGGCTGCATGGCACAGCCAGATGAATGAGGGGCGCGCGCATCGACGTGCGGAACGAGGGGGAAATCTTGATCCACCGAACCCTGTTCGGGCTGGCGGTCTTTGCCAGTGCGACAACCTGCGCCCATGCAGACGGCGTCGCGAATGCATGGGGCGGGTGTTTGGCAGTTTCGGCGCCGGCGTGGGCGAAGCCGCCGTTCAGCCGCTGCGCGACCGCCAGGCGCATTGGATCACCATTGAGCCGCGTTCCAGAGAAGATTGCCTCGCCGCGTCCAAAGGCGTGGTCAACGCCACCTACGTGCGTTGCCGGCATGGGCGGCAGGAATTGACGCGGTTCGACGGGGCGGGGAATCGCGTTGTTTTGAGTGAGCGGCCTATTCCGGAATGGTGATGAATCTGTCGATGCACAATGCAAGAGCTGCCCCAAGTGCGCTATGTGCGGTTGACTCGATTTCGCCGCCGCGTCGAAAGCTCGATCCCAATGAGCCCGACCGGCGCGCCGGGTTGCAGCAGCTCCCTTAGCGGATCGCCCTGGCCCGGCGCTCAATCGACCCGCAATAAAAGCGGGTCGGGACTCCAGGTGAAACCCGGCGCTCCGGAAACCAGCGTGCCACCAGGCCTGCCTTGCGCATCGAGATAGCCGATGGCTACGAACGGTATGCCTGCGAAAAACGCCCGCGCCGCCTCCTTCAAATCGGGCCGCAGAATCTGCGACGCGGCTCGTTCAGGCGCATCCGCTGAACCGGTGTGTTTCTGCATGATGTGTTCGCCGGCATGCCATTCGTCATGCCGCGTTGGCATTTCATCCTGACTATCGTGCGATCGAAAGTCGTTCTTTGTCTGTCTCTCCGAGCGAATGATCTGACCTTCGGCGAAATTCGCAAGATGCCGAAGTCTTTCGGTAGATATTTAGGTCTTCATGGCAGTGCCTTCGGCTCGGCCTGCATCGCGGCAATGGCGCAGGCTACCGCCAACGTGAAGACCGATAGCCAAAGGCCCGCCTTGATGCCGCCAGCGCCGTCCGACATGGCACCGCTGAGCACCGGACCGATGCTTTGGCCAATCCCAAAGGCGACCGTCAGGGCAGCAATCACGGACGTCCAGGCATGCGGACGGGCCGCGCGGCGCGCGAAGGACGTTACCGAAGCGACGACCGCAAGGAAGGAGCCACCAAACAGGATGGCCGAGAGGAACGCCCCGGCAACGCCGCCCCAAACCATCGGCATCGCTGCACCCACCGTCACCGTGAAAATCGTGGCAGCGGTTCCCCACCCGCCCTTCAATCTGCCGAGCACAGGCCCCCATGCGAAAGCTGCGACAATGGACGAGAGGCCAAGAGCCGCCCAGAAGGCCGACAGGTTCGACCCCGAAAGCTGCTCCACAGTTTTGAGATAAGCGATTATGAACGTGGCATAGGCAATATAGCCTGCACCGAACAGGCCATAGGCAATGAGCTTCGGCGCCAGAAAGCGCGCCGACCACCCGCCTCGCATCTCGCTCCCCACGGAGGTCACTGTCGCGGGCGCGCGTGATAGTACGGAACAGCCGAATACCGTCGCGGCCAGTGCGAGGCCGCCCAAGGCAAGCCAGCCGCCGCGCCATCCGGCCAGTTGAATCAGCGGGGGTGCCGCAAGCGCCGATGCGGTGACACCCAGGCCGCCTCCCGCGAAATAGACACCGAACAGCATGGGTGCTCGGCTCGAACCGCCCCCATGGGCTGCGGCAGAGGTCAGGCCGGCCCCTGCGACAAAGGCCGCCGCGCCGGTGAAGCCAGCAATGAAGCGAAGGACCAATTGGCCCCCGTATGACGACGTAATGCCGCAAGCACCGACCGTCAGAGCCGTCAGCAACAGTCCGAGAGCAAAGACCCGCTTGTCGCCGAACCGCCTGACCATTGCGGTGGCCGCAAGCGCACCGGCAAGGTAGCCAACGGCATTGGACGTGTTCAGGGCGCCGGCTGCGGCATAGCTCCAGCCCAGCGCGGCCCGCATCGGGGGTAGAAGGAGCGCATAGGCAAACCGAGCCAGACCAAGCGCGACGGCAGGCCCCATGGCTAAGCCAATCACGACCCAGAGAGGTGTGAGCGACTTCTCCGGCTCACTTGGCCGCGCGAAGCCAGCGGTTTCGGGGGCTATTGTGTTGGGCAAACCTGTCGCTCCAGGACAAACGGATGTGAGTGTTATTTCCAAGAGCGCGGGTGCTCGCCTGGATATTCTCAGAGAGAATACGACCCAAAATGCCCAGAGGCGAATGAAATGGACTCACGTTGGATGTGAGCTATATTGACGGGAATGATTGAGTACATCCCTCCACTCCAGACTCTCCGAGCATTCGAGGCCGCGGCGCGCCACCTGAGTTACAGTCGCGCGGCCGAAGAGCTTTCGCTGACCCATGGCGCCATCAGCCACCATGTCGCCCGGCTGGAACGTGATCTCGGCAACCGCCTTTTTGTACGCGATGGCCAACGCATGATCCTGACTGATGCCGGACAAATACTCGTGCTCGACATACGTCAGGGGCTGAAGCAACTCGCAAAAGCATTCGTCGCAGCGCGCAGCCGCGCCCGGCACAAGGATGCGCAGCGGACCTTGAATGTCAGCGTCCTACCGAGCTTTGCGGCGCGTTGGCTGGTTCCGCGGATCGCCGGGTTTCAGGCCGACTGTCCCGATGTAGAGATCGCGATCCGCCCAACCGCAACACTGACTACGCTTGATGGTCGCGACGGCATCGACCTTGCCATTCGGTACGGCCCGGGGGAATGGCCGGGGCTACAATCGATCAAGCTGATGGCAAGTACCATTTACCCGGTTTGCAGTCCGAATTTCGCGAACCTGCACAGGCTCGCCGCGCCGCGTGACCTGTTGTCGGTCACCGTGATTCGCTCCCCCCGACAAAAGTGGCGGCCATGGCTGATTGCCGCAGGTCTCGATGCGCCGGAACCGGAGGAAGGCCCGATTTATGATGACGCCGCGCTTGTCCTGCAGGCCGCTGCCATGGGCCAAGGGGTTGCGCTTGCCCGCGCAACGCTTGCTGCCGAAGATATTGCTGCCCATCGCCTAATCCGCCTGTTCGACGTCGAGATCGAAGACGATTATGCTTGGCATCTGGTCTGGCGGGAGCCGGTCGTGCGCGATGCCCAGGCGCATAGTGCATTCCGGCGCTGGATCGAGGCCGAAGCATCGCGGGACCCGTGAAATTCCTGGGCGGCGATCTGATTGATCCGCTGGTAAATGCTAAAGCAGGTCCGAGGCAGCCAACTGCGCGCGGTCGAGCCGCTCTGCTTGCGTAGCGCCCTGAAGACCCATCGCGATTTAGCAGCGGGATTTAGGGTCACAGCGGGATTTAAGGTCAGGTCTTGCACGGCCACATTCCCGAAGTTATTCAGGTTACGAGTGCGACGCTCGGCCCGCTGGTGGTAGGGATGCTCGGACTCAGTCCCTCGGCGAACTACGCAGCCCATCGATCAGCACATCAATCATTGTAGCTACGCGAACCTGCCAGTCGGGGACGTCCTGAATCAGGCACATGCCGACCACCGCGTGGAGCAATTCACGCGGTGCGAGGGCGTCGCGAAGGGACCGGTGTGCGACGCATCGGTCGAGCAGGCCGCCGAGGGTGGTGATCAGCCGCTCGGACGTGGCGCGGGATACGGCCGACTTGGTTTCGGCTGAAATAGCCAGCGCGGAGATCATCCCGGTCTTGGTCGCCACGAGCGCCACGAGCGCTTGCAGCCATTCGCGCAGGGCCGCGACCGGTTCATGGGCTTCTGCCAGCGACCCGGCCATTGTCACCAGGTGATCGACTTCCTGTTCGTAGACAGCCGTATAGAGCATCTCGCGCGCGGGGAAATGCCGATACAGCGTGCCGATGCCCACGCCGGCCTCGCGCGCGACACCTTGCAGACTCGCGTTGGCGCCGTCCGCGGCGAATACGGTGCGGGCGGCGGCGAGCAGTCGCTCGCGATTGCGCCGTGCATCGGCCCGCAGGGGGCGATGTAGGTGCGGTTTTGTCATCCCCTCGTCACTGGCCATCGCTAACGTGTCTTTACAAAACGGAGGTGGCCTCCGTATATTGATTGAATGTCGCGAAACGATGTGTGTCTCGTTTCGTGGTCACGGGTTTTATGCGTCATCTTACCGGAGGCTGCGCATGTCGTTGTCCATTCAAGTCAAACTCAATGGCGAGTCGCGTGCGATCGATCTCGACGATCCACGCGTCACGCTGCTCGATCTGCTGCGCGAGCGGCTCGAACTCACCGGCACCAAGAAAGGCTGCGACCGCGGCCAGTGCGGCGCCTGCACGGTGCTCGTCGACGGTCGGCGGGTGAACGCCTGCCTGACGCTGGCCGCCAGCATCGACGGCGCCACCGTCGAGACCATCGAGGGTGTGGCCGACGGCCCCGTGTTGCACCCGGTGCAGCAGGCTTTCATCGACCACGACGGCTTTCAGTGCGGTTACTGCACGCCGGGCCAGATCATGAGTGCGATCGGCCTGCTGCGCGAGGCGCGGGTCCACGGTGATCCGGAGCGGGTGCGCGAGCAGATGAGCGGCAACCTGTGTCGTTGCGGCGCCTATGCCGGCATCGTCGAGGCGGTGCTGGAGGCCGAACGTGTCACCGTCGGCCAGCGCGAGCGGGGTGCGGCATGAATCCCTTCGACTATATTCGCCCGGCGTCGATCGACGAGGCCGTGGCCGCGGCGAGCGAGCCGGGCTCGGCCTATCTCGCGGCCGGCACCAACCTGCTCGACTTGATGAAGGGCGGCGCGATGCGGCCGACGCGCCTGGTCGATATCACCCACCTGCCGGCGCTGAACGCGATCGAACGTGACAGCGACGGCGGTGCGAGCGTCGGCGCGCTGGTGAAAAACTCGGACCTGGCCCACGACGACAAGTTCGCGCGCGACTTTCCCGCGGTCGCCGAGGCGCTGCTGTCCGGCGCTTCGCCGCAGCTGCGCAACGCCGCGACCGTCGGCGGCAACCTCATGCAGCGCACCCGCTGTGCCTATTTCTACGACACCGCCAGCGCCTGCAACCGGCGCGAGCCGGGTGCCGGCTGCGATGCGCGCGACGGCCACAACGCCAACCATGCCGTGCTCGGTTGGAGCGATGCCTGCATCGCAACGCATCCCTCGGATTTCTGCGTGGCACTCGCCGCGCTCGACGCGGTCGTCGAGATCGCCGGGCGTGAAGGCAGGCGCGAAGTGCCGCTGACCGACTTCCATCTCCTGCCCGGCGAGACGCCGCATGAGGAGACAGCGCTCGCGCGCGGCGAACTCATCGTCGGCGTGCGGCTGCCGGCCGAAGCCGCCGCACTTGCCTGGCGTTCTCGTTACCTGAAGGTGCGCGAGCGCACGTCCTATGCGTTCGCGCTGGCGTCGGCGGCGGTGGCGCTGGGGATCGATGACGCGGGTACGATTACGGATGCCCGTATTGCGCTCGGCGGCGTCGCGGCCAAACCGTGGCGGGCGCGTGCGGCCGAGGCCGGACTGATCGGCGAGAAAGCCAACGTCGAGGCCTTCGCCGCAGCAGGTCGGGCCGCATTCGCGGAGGCGACCGCCTCCGGCGACAACGAATACAAGATCCGGCTCGGGCAGAACGTCGTCGCCCGCGTGCTCGCCCGCGCCGCGGCCGGCACGCCGCACGAGTTGCCGGCGCTGCCGGCCTCGCCTTTCGCCACCGCACATGGAGAGCTCGCTCATGTCTGATTTCGCTCCCATCACCGCACCGGCGCGCCAGCGCCAACAGGCCAGCATTGGCCAGCCCCTCAAGCGCCAGGAAGGCGTGGTCAAGGTCACGGGCGCGGCCGTCTATGCCGCGGACAACCACCCGAACGGCATGCTGCACGCCGTGATGGCGGTGGCCACGATCGCCAACGGCCGCGTGAGCGCGCTCGACGTCGAGGCTGCGAAGGCGCATCCCGGTGTGGTCGAGGTGATGACGCCGGCCAACCGCCCGGCGCTGGCCAAGGACCCGGACGATCGCGACGACCCGTTCATGTTCCGGCTCGACCTGCTGCAGAACGATCGCGTGCGCTATGCCAACCAGGCGATCGCGGTGGTCATCGCCGAGACCTTCGAGGCCGCGACCGAGGGCGCGGCCCTGCTTGCGCCGCGGTACGACGTCGAGATCCCTCGGCTTGACATGAATGCCGGCGAGGCATTCGTGCCGGATGCGGTGGGCCCGGGTTTCCCCAGCGCGGCCCATGTCGGCGACGTCGAAGCCGGTCTGGCCGGGGCCAGTCGCCGTCTCGAGGCGACCTACGACACGCCCGCGCAGTATCACAACCCGATGGAGCCGCATGCCATCGTCGCGGTCTGGGACGGCGACAAACTCATTATCGATACGCCCAGTCAGGCCATGACCATCGCGCGCGGCCGCCTCGCCGGGCTGTTCGGCATCGACGCCGACGATATCTTCATCCGCAGCCCGTATCTGGGCGGTGGCTTCGGTTGCAAAGGCGCGATGATGAGCCCGCAGGTACTGGGTATTCTCGCCGCCAAGCTGGTTGGTCGCCCGGTCAAGCTGGTGCCCACGCGCGCCCAGATGTACGGGCCGCTCGGCCATCGCGGGGCGACGCGCCAGACGCTGCGGCTCGGCATGGACGAGGCCGGCAAGCTCACCGCGCTGTCGCATCACACGCGCACCACATCGTCGGTGTTCGACGAGTTCTTCGAGCCGGCCTCCAATATCTCGCACACGATCTACGCCAGTCCGGCGATCTCGACCACCCACGACGCCGTGCGCGTGCATACGGGCACGCCGATGTTCATGCGCGCCCCCGGCGAAGCAAGCGGCTCGGTCGCGCTGGAATCGGCGATCGACGAGGCCGCGCGAGCCTGCGGGATGGACCCGCTGGCGTTCCGGCTGGCCAACTACGCCGAGCACGAGCCGATCTCCGGCAAGCCGTTCTCTTCCAAGCGGCTGCGCGAGTGCTATGCCCAGGCGGCCGAGCGCTTCGGCTGGCGCAAGCGCCTGCTCGAACCGCGCTCGATGCGCGACGACAACGGCCTGCTCGTCGGCTGGGGCGTGGGCACCGCCAGCTTTCCGGTGGTGATGTTCGAGGCCGAGGCCCGGGCGATCCTCCGCGCCGACGGCACCGGGGTGGTCGAGACCGGCGCCCAGGACATGGGCCAGGGCGCATGGACCGCGCTTGCCCAGATTTCCGCCGACAGCCTCAAGTTGGAACTCGACCGGACGGTGTTCAATGCCGGCGCCTCCGATCTGCCCGATGCCGGTGTGGCCGGCGGTTCCGGTCACACGGCGACCGTGGGCAACGCCATCGATGCGGCCGGGCGCGACGTGATCGCCAAGCTCGTCGAGATGGCCATCGCCGACCCTGATTCGCCGCTGCATGGCGTGGCGGCCGATCAGGTCGTGGCCCGTTGGGGCCGGCTGGAGGTCGTCGACGACGGCGTGCGCGGCGAGAACTATGCGGACGTGCTACGCCGCGCCGGGGTCGCCGAGATCGAAGGCCACGGCCGCGGGCGGGCCGACGCCGATGTGGCCGAACGCTATGCCATGCACGCCCACGGCGCGGTGTTCGCCGAGGTCAAGGTCGATCCCGATCTCGGCCAGATCCGCGTCACCCGCATGGTCGGCGCGTTCGCGGCCGGGCGTGTGATCAACCCGCGCATGGTCGAAAGCCAGTTCTTCGGCGCCATGATCTGGGGGCTGGGCTTCGCGCTGCACGAGAAGGCCGATATCGACGCCCGCACGGGCCGGATCATGAATGCCGATCTTGCCGAATATCGCGTGCCGGTCAACGCCGACGTGGGGTCCATCGAAGCGCTGGTCGTCGATGAGGACGATCCGCACGTCAACGTGCTCGGCATCAAGGGCGTGGGCGAGATCGGCGTCACCGGCACCGCGGGCGCCATCGCCAACGCGGTCTGGCACGCCACTGGTAAACGGGTGCGGCATTTCCCGATCGGCATCGCCGACATGCTCGCCGACGGGGCCGAGGTGGGTTGATCTGACCTCGCAGTCAATCCGGGCAGGCCGCGGTGTAGCGCCGCGGCTGCGCTTGCGTTGCGCGAGGCAGGCCTAGTCTTTCAGCAGCGTGGGCAGCCGGCTCAATACCTGTTTCGAGAAGCCGAGCCCGAGGTGCGTGCCGGTGACGCGGATATGCTCGACGTCGTCGCTGAAGCGGTCGATACAGGCCCGCCAGGCGACCACGCCGTCCGATTCGCTGTAGAGGGCGCGTACCGGCCGTTGCAGAGGTTTCGTATAGCGTTCCAAGGTGGCGGCCTCGACGTCGTCCATCGCCAGGCCGCGTTTTTCGTACACGCGCGCCACCGTGGTGTACTTCGGCCCGCCGACGACCGGGCTGCCGATGGTGACCACGCGATGGATCAGCGCCGGACACTCGCGGGTGATTTCGCGCGCGATATACCCGCCCAGGCTCCAGCCCACCAGCGAGAAGGGTTCGCCGGTGCGTTCGACGAGTGCTTCCAGCCGCTCCACGATGCGTGGCGTGAGCCGTTCGACGTGGCCGTCGTTCTTGCCCTGGCCCCAGTCCCAGGTACGGAAACCGCAGGTACGCAGATAACGGCGGATCATCCACATGGAGCGCGGGCCGGCGCCGAAGCCGGGCAACAGCATCACCGGCTGGCCGCCGCCATCCACGTCGCGCGGCAGGCGTCGCCGCTGAGCCGGGTCGAGCAGCAGGCGTGCCGGCGTGAGTAATTCATTGACGAACAGATGCCGCGCCGGCGGTGCCATGCCGGTGCCGTAGCGGCGCTGGAATTCGGTTGTGTTCATGCGGGCGTGCACCGTTCGATGTCATTTGTACGATGACGAGTGTAGAAGAATGGCCAACAGGGGGCGCTTGTGCGCATTGCAAGCCACGAAAGTCAGCCCCGCTCATTGCGCCAGCGCTGTCGCTGCAGCGAGGCGGTAATACTTTCGCGTGACCACCAGGCAAACCGGGGCGGCCGCGGCCGGGGTCGCTTCCGAACCGAAGCCGCAACGCCGCAAGACGCCGCGCGGTGGTGTATCCGCGCCGGGTTGACTGACATCGGTCGGCCAACAATGCGCGTTGTGTAGCGACGGGCGCGATTGCCGATGGTTATCAGTGGCGGCGAAGCTGGGCCCTCGTGCGAGCTGTCATTCAAAACTGTAATTATCCGACCTGTCGAATTACTATCGAGCACAATGATGTTGTTCATGAACCGAGCAGTAGTCGGCCTTCCTCGATGAGGCGTGCCGGCAAAAGTGCCTGGCGCCTGCTGTTCCAGCGGGCTCGTGAAAGTGAGCATTACGCCGATAGCGGGACCGAGGCAGGCCGCGAGCAGCGTTTCTGGCTGGCCATGCTCTATGGCGCCATGGCCGGTTATCTGACGACGCTGACGGTTGTGTATGTCTATACGCGGCTCACCCTGGATGAGTCCAACCGCGGCTGGATCAATGTGGTCCTGGTTGCCGCGCTGCTCTTTACGATAGGCTTCTATCTGCTGCGACATCGCATCGTGACGATGCGCCATCGACTGACCTATCTGGTGACCGCGGATATTCTCGCGGCCCTGTTCATTCTAAGTATCAGCGGGCTCGATGGCGGCATGGGCAGCCCGATGGCCTGTCTGTTGATGCTGCCAGTCGTCTATCTGGCCATTGGCTACCCGCGGCCAGCTGTTCTGACCTGTGGCGTGGTGATCATCGGCGGCGCGGCCGCGTTGACGCTTGTCACCCGGGACAGCTCGAGCGTACTCACGGCCATGTTCAACATGATTGCGCTTTCGCTCGGGCTGTTGCTCGCGGTGATCGGGGCCACCGCGCGTGACTGGGAGCGCAACGAAATCCGCTCTCTGCGCGAGCGCCTGGAAGTGCTGGCCACGACCGACGAACTCACGGGCTGCCTCAACCAGCGTGCCTTCACCGACGCGCTGGAGCGCGAGATCGATCGCGCCAACCAGCAGGGCAGTCCGCTGGCGCTGCTGGTCATCGATATCGATCATTTCAAGCAGATCAACGACCACCATGGGCACGTGGACGGCGACGCGGTCTTGCATCGACTGGGCGCGCTGCTCATGCAGATGACCGATGTGCATTCGATCGCCGGGCGCCCCGGCGGCGACGAACTGGCAGTGCTCGCCCCGGGCATCGAGGCGGGCGACGCCAGCGCGCTTGCCGAGCGTATTCGCCTGGCCTTCCGGGCGGTCGCCGAACCGGTACAGTCGACCGTCAGTATCGGGGTGGGCGCACTGCTTGCGGGCGAGGAGCGAGCCTCGACCCTGTTCCGGCGCGCGGACAACGCGCTCTATCTGGCCAAGGAGCAGGGGCGTGACCGGGTGGCAGTGGCCGCGCTGCCAGAGGGTGAGTTGGCCTGCCAGGCATGAGAAGCGCGCCGGCGCATTCCGAGCGTCGCCTGTAGAATTCGTGGCCTGGCAGCTGACTCCCGGCTCCTGCGTTGGAGAAAATGATGGACTTGTTTCGAGGGCTGTCGGCGTTTCCGATCACGCCCTGTGATGCGGCGGGGCAGGTGGACGTCGATGCGCTGCAGCGGCTGCTGTCGCGTCTGGTCGATGCGGGCGTGGACTCGATCGGCCTGCTCGGCAGCACGGGTTCCTATCCCTATCTCACGCGGCCGGCGCGTGGTCGCGCGATCGAGGCGGCGGTGGAAATCACGCGTGGCCGCGTGCCGCTTCTGGTGGGTATCGGCGCGCTTAGAACCGATGACGCCGTGCGTCTGGCAGTCGATGCGAGGGAAGCGGGCGCCGATGCGCTGCTGCTCGCGCCGGTGTCCTATATTCCGTTGCTCGAGGACGAGGTCTTCGCGCATTTCGCGACGGTGGCCGCCGCGACCGATCTACCGCTGTGCGTCTACAACAACCCCGGTACGACGGGCTTCACCTTCAGCCCGAGTCTGCTGGGTAGACTGAGTCGCCTGCCGAATATCGTCGCAGCCAAGAACCCGTCGGCCCCCACCGAGGAGATGGCGGCGCGCCACGGGGCGCTTGCCGACGCCGCCGCGGCTGGTTTTTCGCTGGGTTACAGCGTGGACTGGCACGCCAACGAGGCGCTCATCGCCGGTGGCACGACCTGGTATTCGGTGGCGGCCGGGCTGTTTCCCGAGCCCTGCCTGGGTATCGTGCGCGCCGTTCAGGCCGGTGAGCATGAACAGGCCCGTCAGATGAATCTCGCGCTGGAACCGCTCTGGAAACTGTTCAGGACATACAGCAGCTATCGGGTCGTCCACGCGGCCGCACAGGTGGTCGGCGTTACCGATACCGATCCGCCGCTGCCGATTCTGCCGTTGCCCGGCAATGTCCGCGACGAGATATCGCGAGTACTGGAACGTCTGAATCTGGACTGAGCCGGCTGTCCGGCACTCAGCCTTGCTGCTGCGAGGCAAGCGCCGGGTCGCTGTCCAGCATGCGACGGCCGAACAGGATGATCGACGCGCCGAGCATTGCCGAGGCCGCGGCGATCAGCCAGGCCCAGGTATAGGAACCGTGGGTCACCACCACCCCGAAGACCGCCGGCCCGATGACGCCGCCGGCGCGGGCGCCCACCGAGGTGATGCCGGTGGCGCGCGCGGCCTGGGTCGGATACCGCCGCACGACCGCCAGGTTGAACAGCCCGTTCCAGCCCCAGCCGGCCCCGAAGGCGAGCATGATGCCGGGTATGAGCAGCGCCGGGACGGTCAGCGTCGAAGCCGCGAGCATCAGATAGGCGATCGCGCCCAAGCCCAGCATGCTGGCAACGACGACCAGATGCGGCGATCGGCTGCGATCGGCATGGATGCCGATACCCACGCGCACGACTGCCGCGCAGCAGCCGCCGAGGCCGGCGACCAAGCCCGCCGTGCCGTGGCCGAGATTGGCGGCAACCACGGCGGTGACCGCGAACGCCGACAGCGCGCTCGCCGCGGCCACCCCAAGTCCGAAGCCCACGGCCAGCAGCACGAGGCTGTTCACACCGCTGCGGCCGAGCTGTTTGACGGTCGGCGGATGGGCGCGATATTCGGCCAGTGAACTGCGCGACGGTGGTAGCGCCATGCTCGTCGCAAATGCGATGACCGCCGCGATGATGAAGCCCCAGCGCCAGCCGATGGTGAGCGCGATGGCGGGCACCGACAGGCCGGCGATGAGCACCGCGATCGGCACGGCCGCCTGCTTGATGCCCAGGGCAAAGCCCTGATGGGCGGACGGTATGCGGCGGACGATGAACAGATTGGTGGCGGGTTGCACCCCGGCGCTCACCGCGCCCGCCAGGGCGATCACGATCAGCAGGCAGGGGAAGTTCGGCGCCGCGCCGGCCAGGATCAGCAGCATGCCCATGAGCGCGCAGCCCCAGCGCATGGCGCGCAACGAGCCGATGGCTTCGACCAGTCGGCTCAGCGGGATGGAGGTGAGTGCGGCGCTCAGATAATAGAGCGAGACGAGAAAGCCCAGGCTGGCGGCACCGAAGTCCAGGGAATCGCCGATCTGGAGTGCGAGCGCGGCGACCAGAAACACCGCCAGCGAAGAGAGGATAGAGCTCGCGACCGCGGCGAACAGGTCTGCGGGCGCCAGCCGATCCGGGTCTGCTGCCGCCGAGGGCGGAGCGGTTGGCGCGCCGGGATCCGGTTCCGTCATGGGGCTGACTCAGTCCTTTGCGCCGACCCTCGCAGGCACATGGCACATGGCAAATGGCAAATGGCAAATGGCCATTATATTTTATTTGCGCAATGCAGGCTTTCGGCCGTGTCCAGAGCCGCCCTTGTCCATGCGTAAAGTAGCGTAGGTCGGCTTAGCGCGCAGCGCGTAAGCCGACGCTAGCTCTGGATACTTTGAATTCGCGCAAGCAGATAAAAGTATCTCGCGCAGCGGCGCGGAAACCCCGGGCCGAATTGACGCAAAAACGCGTCCCGCTACCCAGCAATGAGTGATCGCAAAAGGCCGAGGCCGGAGCCCGACGAGTTTGCGACACGATCGAGAGGCACATGGTGTAAGGGGCGCGAAATAAGGAAGCACTCAAATCGCGTCGTCAAAAATCACCGACCTGTTTTGCCCCTACGGTCCCGACGCGGAAAAACGCTGCAAACGCGATATCCGGATCAGTCGCCAGCCGAGCAGGGCGGCGGCCACGCTCAGCCCCGCGATCAGGCCGATCCAGTAGCCGTAGACGCCGAGTCCTTCAAAGCCGCCCGAGATGCCGCGGCCCAGCAGATTGCCCAGGCCCATGCCGACGCCCCAGTAGGACAGCAGCGTGACCACCATGATAACGCGGGTGTCCTTGTAGCCGCGCAGCGCGCCGGCAATGCTCACCTGCAGCGCATCGGAGAACTGATACAGCGTAGCGATCAGCAGCAATTGCACGGCCAGCCGCTGGACCGCGGCATTGCTGGTATACAGCGATACGACATACGGGCCGGCAAGAATCAGGATCAGGTCGATGACGAACGCGGCCGCCAGTGCGCAGCCCACGCCGTTGTAGGCCACGAAGCGGGCGTGACGCAGCTTGCCCCTGCCCAGCGCCTGGCCCACGCGCACGGTCAGGGCCATGCCCAGCGACAACGGCAGCATGAACAGCACGGAGCTGAAATTCAGCGCCACGGTATGGGCAGCGATGACGATCTCGCCGTAGCCGGCCAGAAACAGCGCGATCACGGTGAACAGCGACACTTCGGCAAAGATGGCCACGCCCACCGGCAGGCCCAGGCGCAGCAGTTCGCCGATCAGCGACGGCGACGGCCACGAGAAACCGGCGCCGTAGCGGGCCCGTTTGTAAGCCGGCGCCAGCCGCGTATAAGTCAGTATGGCGAGGAACATGACCCACATGGAGATCGCGGTGGCGATGCCGCAACCGGCCGCGCCCATGGCGGGCAGCGCGCGTAGCGTCGCCGGCAGCTGCGGGCCGAACAGCGCGACCAGCCCATCGCCGCCGAAGATGAGCAGGTAATTGCAGACGACGTTGACCGCGAGCCCGAGCAATGCGAACTGCAACGAGGCACGGGTATGGCCCATGCCGTCGGAATAGAAACGCAGCGTCTCGTACAGGGCGATCGCGGGCAGGCCGATGGCCACGCCATCGAGATAGCGCACCGCCAGCGACGCGACGTCATCCGGCACCGACATGAACGCAAATACCTGCGCGGCGACGAAACGAATGCTTAACGCGCAGGCCAGGCCGAGCACGGCCGCCACCCAGAGCGCCTGGTGCACGGCCGGACGGATAGCGCCGAAACGCCGCGCGCCCACGTGCTGGGCCACGATCGGCGTGAGCCCCATGAGCGTGCCGATCATGAACAGCACCAGCGGCAGCCACAGGCTGGAACCCACCGACACCGCCGCCAGATCGCGCGCGCTGGCATGGCCGGTCATGGCGACGTCGACCGTGCCCATCGCCACCTGGGCGAGCTGCGCGCCCAGAATCGGCAGCGCCAACCAGATCAGGCGTGCGCCTTCGATCCGGCTGAGCTTGGCGTGTCGGGAAAAAGACAAAACGGGCAGCCTTGGCAATACGTGGTTCAACCGTCTGCCCGCTCAATGCCGGTGTTGCAAACGGGCTCGACCGGCCGGCGTGTGGCCGGGCGGCCCGGGCGGGTAACGAGTCCACCAGGCGGCGGGCAGGGCCGCGATTCTAGCGCGGATGGCTCGGAACGTCGTCAGGGCCGGATAGACGCCGGGTTTGGCCGGTTCCGGGCAAGGTTGTCTCGGACGGGATCGACCGGTTCATATCCCGTCGTGTCGCGATCAATCGGCCAGAAAAGACTCCAGCGACGGCGCGTGGCGCGGGCCGAGAATATGTTGCAGTGTCGCGGCAATCGCCACGGCATGGGCGTCCCTGTCCGGGGCACACAGCAGCTGCAGGCCGGCGGGCAGAGCGTCGACGCGAGTCAACGGAATATTGGCGCCGCACAGGCCGAAGATATTGCCGGGCTGGCTGCAGCGGGTCACGCCTCGGGACAGGCGGGTGCCGTCCTCCGGGTCGGTGAAGTCGGCGACCGGCAGCGGGGGGACGGCACAGGTGGGGCTGATCCAGCCGTCCACGGTTCGCAGACGCTCACGCATCACGGCGCATAGCGCCTGCTGGCGGCGGAGGGCGCGTATGTATTCGTCTGCCGTGATATCGAGCGCCGCAGCAATGCGGGCGGCCACCACGGGGTCCATATCCGCGCGGTGCGCCTCGAAGCGCTCGCGGCCCAGTGTCGCCAGTACTTCGGTGCCCAGAATGGCGGGTATGAGCTGCTCGCGTTCTTCAGCCTCGGGCAGGGGGACGTCTTCGATCGTAATGCCGGCGGCCTGCAACTGCGCGACCGCGGTCTCGAAGGCCGCATGAACATCGGGATCGATCTGTTCATCCATGTAACCGCGTATGCGGCCCAGCCGCAGTTGGCCGGGTTCGGGCGTCGGTCGGCTCGGATGGCTGCCGGGCGTCAGAGCCGCGAGCGCGACGGCCGCGTCGTCGGCGTCGCGGGTGAGCAGGCCGATGCTGTCCAGCGTGGTCGACAAGGGGAACACGCCTTGCGTGGGCCAGAGTCCGACCGTGGTCTTCAAGCCGAAGATGCCGCACATGGCCGCGGGCACGCGCACCGAGCCGCCGGTATCGGTGCCGATGGCGAAGGCACACAGTCCGGCCGCGACAGCGACCGCCGAGCCGCTGCTCGAGCCGCCCGGAAGCCGATGGATCTGCGCGTCCCAGGGGTTCCACGGCGTGCCTCGAACGCTGTTGATGCCGGCCGCGCCGAACGCGCATTCAACCGTTTTTGTCACGCCCAGTATCACGCAGCCGGCGCGCTTGAGGGTTTGCACGAACGGGCCTTCGTCACCGATCACGTCGCCCAGCGGCATGCGCGAGCCGGCGGTCACCGGCATGCCGTTAATGGCGAACAGGTCCTTGACCGCAATCGGCACGCCCATGAGCGGGCCGAGATCGACGCCGCTGGCGAGCAGGGCATCCATGGCGCGGGCCTGATGTATCGCGGCATCGGCCGCGACGTATTCGAATGCACCCAGTCGGGCGTCGAGTGCTTCGATGCGTGCCAGGCAGGCACGGGTGACGCTTTCGGCGCTCGTCTGGCCGGCGCGAAGCTGTCGCGCAAAACATTCCAGGCCGCCGTCGGCGAAAGGATCGGCAACCAGCGTGCGTGAATAATCTTCAGGCATCTCGAGGCGTGTTCGCGGGCTGAAGGATGCAGCCTAGCGTATTGCGCGTCGTGTTTGAGCCGGCTGTGTTTTAAACGAGCGAGGCGCGCTTGCCTTGTGGCAAATAAAAACGCGCCAGCCCCCGTGGACTGACGCGCCCGCACGTCACCTGTTTTCGATTATCGCGAGGGCGATGGCCAGGCGGCCCGTGCGCTTCGCGACATCGGTAATGATTCAGCTACGACGTTGGCGCATGCCGAACATCATCATCAGCAAAGCACCCAGACCGAGTATGGCCAGTGAGCCCGGTTCGGGCACGTCCTGGGCCGAGGCCGGCGAGAAGTTGTCGCCGAACGCCAAGTCGGTGAAACGGATCGTGGAGCCGCTGGCGCCGCGGGCACGCAGAGCCACATCGTTGAAGTCGAAATCGATGCCGGCGTTCTTGAAGATATCGCTGGAGCGCTGCTCGCCGTCGAAGGTCGCAAAGATCGTGCTATCGGCGGTCTTGCCCAGCACGACGTCGTGGCTTACCGCGTCACGAGGCGTGGTGTAGAACAGATACTGTTCGTTTGTGCTGCGTTCGGCGCCAGTGCCATAGGTCGCAACGGCGGTCTGTGTGGCGCCGAACAGCGAGCCGGCCGCGATGCGCGGCTGACCGGTTGCGGTTTCATCCTGAATGGCGAAATCGATGTTCTGGCCGGCGATGCCCGTGTCCAGAAACGAGAACGAGATGAACGGTGTGCCGTTGGCGTTGATGGGGGACGGGCCGTTGCCGCCGCCCGGCAGACGGTTCACATGTACGCCGAAGGCGGCGTCGCTGTCGGGCGTGAGCAGCAGATCGTCGTTGCTGTCGACCACGGCGGTGCCGTTGCCCTGGGTTTCGAACGAGACGCCTTTCCAGTTGATCATGGCGCCGAAAGCGCTGCCGGATCCGACGACGAGCGTCAGGGCGGTCACGGTTGCTGCCGCGGCGCGCGTCAAAGACGCGTAGCGATATTCAGACATTGAGGTCCCCTTGAATTTTATTGGTAAGAACAGCCCCGCACGGGCCGTGCTCTTGTATCGATTTGTCTGGTGCGCCTGGTCTTCTCGTGGCTTTTTTAAGCGTCCGGTGGTCCGGGTTATGTTCTTGCCTGTGCCGCTGAGTTGACTAGAGCGCCGATGAAACGTCTGCGTGCGTATGCCGGGTGGTTCACATCATTCGTCGTGCCTCGGCATTGCCATCGAGTTAGCATTTTTCGTGCCGGGAAAAATAGTTATTTGTTTTCATTTTGTTGCGCTTTTTCGGACTGTTGTGACCGCATTAGCTGTAATTTTTTCCGGCAGTAGGACAGTTCGGATTCGGACGTTTATGCTTGCCGCATGATCAGACCGATTCATGCCGGCGTGCTCGACGTGGCCTATCGCGAGGCAGGCGTGCCGGCGGGCGTACCCGTGATTCTGCTGCACGGCTTTCCGTACGACGTGCATGCCTATGACGACGCCGAGCGCGAACTGGCGGCCGCCGGTTGTCGCGTATTGACGCCCTACCTGCGTGGTTACGGGCCGACGCGGTTCCGCTCGCCGGATACGCCGCGCTCGGGCCAGCAGGCCGCCCTGGCCCATGACCTGCTGGCATTCATGGACGCGCTGGCCCTGCCCAGAGCTGTACTGGCCGGGTTCGACTGGGGCGGCCGGGCGGCCTGCATCGTGGCGGCCCTGTGGCCGCACCGCGTGTCGGGTCTGGTGTCCTGCGGCGGTTATAACATTCAGAACATTGCTGCGGCGGGGCGACCGCAGGCGCCAGCGCATGAATACCAGTACTGGTATCAATACTATTTTCATTCCGAGCGTGGCCGGCTGGGTCTGTCTGAAAACCGTGCCGAGTTCTGCCGCCTGCTCTGGACACTGTGGTCGCCCACCTGGGATTTCGACGACGCTCTCTACGCGCAGACGGCGGCGGCGTTCGAGAATCCGGATTTCGTTGACGTCGTCATCCACTCCTATCGACACCGGTTCGGTCTGGTGGCGGGCGATCCGGCCTTGGAAGACAGCGAGCGTCTGCTGGCAAACCAGCCGGATATTTCCGTGCCCAGCATCGTGCTCGACGGTGGCGCGGACGGTATTCCGGCTCTGGGTTCGCCGGCAGAACATGCCCGTCATTTCACTGGTTTCTTCGAACGGCGGCTGCTGGAGAATGTGGGTCATAATCCGCCGCAGGAGGCGCCGGTGGCGTTTGCCGACGCCGTGCTCGGCGTGATCGCGGCGGCAGGGCAAAAGCCGGAACCGGGGCCGGCCTGAGATACCCCGCGCGAGCGCTTCTGTTCTCTGCCGATGTCGACTGCAGCCGCAGCGCGTGCGGTTTCAAACACGTGGTTCAGAGCCGGGTGTTCGTCACCAACATGGGCCACTTCGACGAGGTGAACGGCGTGTATGCCAGCTACTTCGAAGACCCGTTGCCCACGCGTACCTGTGTCGGCGTGACCGGGCTCGCCGGGGGTGCCGACGTCGAGGTGGATATGATCGCCTGGATTCCGCCTCGCGCAGCCGCGTCCTGATGGTTCGAAGTCCGTCGCGTCGGTAAACAGGGACCGAGCATGTGCGCCCGGTCGGCTCAGCTGCGCAACGCCTGGCGTAGATCCTCGATCAGCGAATCGATGAGAGCCGGCGTGGTGTTCCAGCTGCACACGAAGCGCGCGCCGCCTTCGCCAATGAAGGTGTAGAACGTCCAGTGGCTGTCGCGCAGCGCCTGCTGGGTGGCGGGCGCGAGTTCCAGAAACACGCTGTTCGCCTGGACCGGGAACATGAGGCGCACGCCGTCGAGCGCTTCAACGCCGGCCGCCAGACGGCGGGCCATGGCGTTGGCGTGCTGCGCGTTGCTCAGCCAGGCGCCGCTCTCCAGCAACCCGAGCCAGGGCGCGGAGAGAAAGCGCATCTTCGATGCCAGTTGACCGGCCTGCTTGCAGCGGTAGCCGAAGTCCTCTGCCAGTTCGCGGTCGAAGAAGATGACGGCCTCGCCGAAGCCGAGCCCGTTCTTGGTGCCGGAAAAACACAGCACGTCCACGCCGGCGCGCCAGGTCAGATCCGCGGGCGAGGCATCGAGGCCGGCACAGGCGTTGGCGAAACGCGCGCCGTCCATATGGATGCGCAGACCGTGCTGGTCGGCGACGTCGTGAATCGCGTGCAGTTCGTCCAGCGCGTAGACAGTGCCGACTTCGGTAGCCTGGGTCAGCGAAACCGCCCTGGGCCGCGGATAGTGGATATCGCCCCGGCGCGTCACCGTGGTGGCGATGCGCTCCGGGGTGACGCGGCCGTTGTCGCCGGCGACCGTCAACAGTTTCGAGCCGTTGGAGAAGAACTCGGGCCCGCCGCATTCGTCGGTCTCGATATGGGCGAGCTGGTGGCAGATCACGCTGTGGTAAGACTGGCAGGTCGAGGCCAGCGCCAATGAGTTGGCAGCGGTGCCGTTGAAGACGAAAAAGACCTCGCAGTCGGTTTCGAACAGCTCGCGGAAACGATCACTCGCCTTCGCTGTCCAGCGATCGTTGCCGTAGGCCAGGTCGTCGACCTGATTCGCCTGCACCAGATACTCCATCGCCTCGGGGCAGATGCCGGAGGTGTTGTCGCTGGCGAGAAAGCGCGGCGCGCCAGGGTCGTCCACGGGCGTTGCGGACGACGTGGTGGTGGGCACGGAGTTGGGCATGGTGCGGTGTTTCTACCTGAAGCTGTAGACGTGATCACGTTATGACGATCGAGTACGGCGGGCAAGCCGCGATCAACGGCATTTTCGGTATTGCGGTCAGTATCGTGTGAAGAACACGACCGGCTCGAACCCACGCGGGTGATCGCCGCGGCCGGGTTGTCGCCGGCTCACGGATCCAGCGGCACCGGAGCTCTTTTGACGTACTCGTCGAAGAAGTCGATGAACGCTCGAACCCTGGGTGGCACGAACTGCTGATAGTGATAGACGGCGCTGATGTCGGCACTCGGCAACACGTAGTCGGCGAGCAGTTCTACCAGTTCGCCGCAGGCGATGTGGCGGGACACCTCCCACTCGGCGCGCTGGATCACGCCATGCCCCGCCAGCGCCCAGGCGACAATGCTTTCGCCGTCGTTGCAGGACAGGTTGCCGCTGACTCTGACCGCGATGTCACGGCCGGCATGTTCGAATTTCCAGATCGAGAAGGTGTCCTCGTTCTGGCGCAGGATCAGGCAGTTGTGTTCGGCGAGCTGGTCGGGGTGCGTGGGTGTGCCGTGGCGGGCGATATAGGCCGGCGCGGCACAGATCAGGCGGCGGTGAGAGACGAGCTTGCGCGCATGCAGGGTCGAATCCGGCAATTCGCCGAAGCGGATGCCGATATCGTAGGACGAGGCGACGAGATCGAGCGGATGATCCGATAGATGCATCTGTATTTCGACTTTCGGGTAGCGCGCGATGAATTCGGACACCATGGCGGCCATATACTTTCGTCCAAATCCGAGCGATGCATTGAGCCGCAGCAGGCCGTGAATATCACCGCTTTGCTGATTCAGGCGGTTCTCCAGCGCCTCGACGCTGTGCGCGATCTTGCGTGCCTCCTCGACATAGATCTCGCCGGCGGCGGTCAAGCTCATCGTCCGCGTGTTGCGGTTAAGTAACTGAACGCCCAGGCGTTTCTCGATGCCGGCCAAACGCTTGCTGGTCGCAGCCGCGCTGACATCCAGCTCGCGCGCCGCGGCGGACAGACTGCCTTTCTGGCAGAGCAGCACGAAGAATTCCAGATCTCGTAGCGCGTCCATATTCAACTTCCCGGTTGAAACTCAAATGAGCCGGCTGTCGTTGCCGCGCTCCGACTGTCCCCCTAGGCTCGGGTCGACTATAAATCCCGAAACCGGTCGCCAGCGCTTGGCCAAGGCTAGCGGCGGCGGCCCAGCATAGTGCGCCAGGAGCGTTTCATCATGAGAAAGCATCGCATCGCAGTCATCCCGGGCGACGGCATCGGCCTGGAGGTCATCGAGGCCGGCAAGAAAGTGCTCGAGGAACTGGCCGAGAAGAGCGGCGAGATCCAGTTCGATTTCAAGGATTTCGACTGGAGCTCGAAACGCTATCTGGAACAGGGCCACTATATTCCCGAGGGCGGCCTGGACGAGCTCAAGACCTTCGACGCCATCTATTTCGGCGCCGTGGGCAGCCAGGAAGTGCCCGATCACGTCTCGCTTTGGGATCTGCGCCTGGCCATCTGCCAGGGGTTCGATCAATACGCGAATGTGCGCCCGGCGCGGGTGCTGCCCGGCGTGACCAGCCGCCTGCAGGGCGCGGACAAGATCGACTGGGTGATCGTGCGCGAGAACAGCGAAGGCGAATACTCGGGCAACGGTGGGCGCGTGCATCAAGGCCTGCCCGACGAGATCGGCACCGAGGTGTCGATCTTCTCGCGCAAGGGCGTGGAGCGGATTCATCGCTTTGCCTTCGAACTGGCGATGACGCGCCCGCGCAAGAAACTGCTGCTGGTGACCAAATCCAACGCCCAGCGCCATGGCATGGTGCTGTGGGACCAGATCTTCTTCGAGGTCGCCCGGGATTTCCCGGAAGTCGAGATCCAGCGTGAACTGGTGGATGCGGTAACCACCCGCATGGTACTCAAGCCCGAGACCATGGACGTGATCGTGGCCACCAACCTGCACGCCGACATCATCTCCGATCTGGCCGCGGCCCTGAGCGGCAGCCTCGGCATCGCGCCGACCGCCAATCTCAATCCGGAACGCACCTTTCCATCGATGTTCGAGCCCATCCACGGTTCGGCCTTCGATATCGCCGGCCAGGGCATCGCCAACCCGATCGGTGCCTTCTGGACCGCGGTGATGATGCTCGAACACCTGGGCGAGGAGACCTCGGCCCGGCGCCTCATGGATGCCATCGAAGCCGTGACCCGTTCCGAGCTGCATGCCCGCGATCTGGGCGGCGCCGCCACCACCGCCGAGATTACCGACGCCGTCTGCCAGCACATCGACGAGCAGATGCGCGCGAAGACCGCCACCGGCTAGCGGCTGACCCCACCCCAGAAATAAAAGATCGCGAATCCGGCCCGTCGTCCGAACGACGGGTCGGTCGCGGCGTGCGCTGAAAAAGAGGAGAAACCGATGACACCTGCCATCCTGACGCTGGCGATCCTGCTGGTCGCCGTAGTCCTGTTCGTTACCGAAAAGATACCGCTGGCGGTGACCGCCATGCTGGTACTGATCAGCCTCGTGCTGAGCCATATTCTGACGCCGGAAGAAGCGTTTCAGGGCTTCGTCAACAAGAACGTGATCCTGTTCTGTGCCATGTTCGTGGTCGGCGGGGCGCTGTTCGAGACCGGCATGGCCAACCGCATCGGCGGGCTGGTCACCCATTTCGCCAAGACCGAACGCCAGCTGCTGGCCGGTGTGATGATCGTGGTGGCCTTGCTGTCCGGCTTTCTGTCCAACACCGGTACTGCCGCGGTGATGATTCCCGCGGTGCTCGGCATCGCCAGCCGCTCCGGCATCCGTCGTTCCAAGCTGTTGATGCCGCTGGCGTTCGCCTCGGCCATGGGT
This sequence comes from Salinisphaera aquimarina, assembly GCF_042643355.1. Classification (NCBI taxonomy): domain Bacteria; kingdom Pseudomonadati; phylum Pseudomonadota; class Gammaproteobacteria; order Salinisphaerales; family Salinisphaeraceae; genus Salinisphaera; species Salinisphaera aquimarina. The sequence goes on along the minus strand of NZ_JBHRSS010000003.1, from coordinate 622,423 downwards.
GGCAATCTGTCGCTCATCGGCGCGCCGGGCAATCTCATCGTCGACAGCACACTGGCGCAAATGGGCGATGGCGCCCATTTCGGGTTCTTCTCCTTCGCCCTGATCGGCCTGCCGATGATGATCGTCGCGCTGATCTATTTTCTGTCGGTGGGCTACAAGCTGCTGCCCGATCACGACGTGCCCGACGACGGCGCGTTCAGCGATCACGTGGTCGAATCGGCCCCCTGGAAACAGTACTTCGCGCTCGCGATTCTGGTTGCCACCGTGCTCGCCATGGTGTTCCAGAGCTTCATCGGCTTCGGCATGCACGTGATCGGCGTTGTCGGCGCGCTGCTGCTGATCCTGGTCGGCATCATGTCCGAGACCAAGGCCCTGCGGGCCATCGACGCGCGAGTCATTTTTCTGTTCGCCGGCATGTTGCCGATGGCGACCGCCATGCAGAAGACCGGGCTGGGCACGATGCTGGCCGAGAACGTGGTCGAGCAGCTCGGGCACGCGCCGTCGCCGCGGCTGTTGTTGAGCGTGCTGTTCGTGATCTCCGCGGGGTTGTCGCAGTTCATGTCCAACACCGCGACCACGGCCCTGCTGGCGCCGATCGGCGGCGCGATTGCCGTGGGCCTGGGGGCGGATCCGAGCGCGGTGCTCATGGCCATCGTCATCGGCGGTTCCTGCGCCTTCGCGACGCCGCTGGGCATGCCGGCGAACACCATGGTGCTGGGTCTGGGCGGCTACAGCTTCAATGACTATGTGAAGGCGGGACTGCCGCTGGTCGTGGTGGGTTATCTGGTCAGCGTGATTCTGCTGCCGATGATCTGGCCGTTCTACCCCAACGGGTGACTGCCGGGCATATCCGCAGGACGCCGAATCCGGAAGATAACGATGAAATCGGTCAGCTGTCCGTCTGCTTCACGCGTCGTGCGGCGACGGACTGGCGCGCGACAAAGCAGACGCGCAGCATCCGCCCATGAGCGGCGGGTCATGGGCGTGCGGACCGTCAGCGCAGCAGCTGTCCGCCGTCCACGGTCACGGTCTGCCCGGTGATCCACGACGCCAACGGCGACGCCAGGAACACCGCCGTGTTGGCGATTTCCTCGGGATGGCCGAAACGGCCGAAGGGAATACTGGCGCGGGTGTTCTCGTAGAGCGTCGGGTTGGCCGCCTTGCGCTGTTGCCAGAGACCGCCCGGGAAGTCGATCGAGCCGGGCGCGATGGCGTTCACGCGGATGCGTTGTGGTGCCAGTTCGGAGGCCTGCGACTGGGTGTACTGGATCAGCGCGGCCTTGATCGCGCCGTAGGCGGCGGTGCGCGCGGAGGCGGCCTGACCGGCGATCGAGGCGATATGAATGATGCTGCCCTGTTCGCTTTTCTCCAGCCACGGTCGGGCGGCCCGGGTGGCGCGGATGCTGCCGAGCAGATCCACGTTGATGCTCGCGGCCCAGCCTTCCTCGGTATCGCCGACGCCGAAGCCGGAGGCGTTGTTGACCAGGATATCGATGCCGCCGAGCGCGCTGGCGGCCGCGTCGATATAGCCTTCGATCGCCGCTGCATCGGCCACGTCGCACTGCGCGGCGTGAACGGTGGTGCCATGAGCGGCCAGTTGCTCGCGCGCGGTTTCCAGCGTATCGGCGCCGCGCCCGCAGATCGATACATGCGCGCCTTCGGCGGCGAGTGCGTCCGCGATCGCCAGGCCGATGCCGCGGCTACCGCCGGTGATCACTGCGCGGCGGCCGGCCAGATTGCTTTGCATGACGATCTTCACTGTAACGAGGATTGGATGTCGGGTGGGGCCCGAGGGTATCGCCGGATATTGCCTTATTCGTCGGCTGCAGAAAATCGCTGACGTGGGTCGGAAGTGAAAAAGCTGTACGTGGAAGCGCGGGCAACGTCGGATGTGACGGGGTTATACTGACAACTCGCGAATGCCGGCATCCCGTTGCCTATACCCGGAGTTCGAATGCGCGCGTTGCTTTGTTGTGGACTTGTTATCGTCCTGGCCGGCTGTGCCAGCCATCCGCGCGACCAGCGGCAGGCGGCGTACGAGGCCTACTGGAACTGCGCCTTCGCCGAGGCCCGGCCGTATATAGACGATCACCAGGTGTCGCCCAGTGCCGCGGCGATGCGCGCGCAGGCGCAGTGCAACGACTCCTATGCCCAATATCGGACGGTGAACTCAGACTATGTCCGGTCGGTGGTGCGCCCGGATGGTTATGAGATGGCGACTCGGCTCGCGGATCAGTCCGCGCTGCAGAAACGGCGGGACCTGACCCAGCGTCTGACCACCTGGGTGGCACAGGCGCGTCGTTGAACGACGCGCCATACGGCGCGTGCTGGACTCCCTTGCACGCGCCGTGCATCAGCGCTGCCGTTAAGCGACGTGCGCTGTCACTGACTCGAGCGGCGTCACTCGTGTTCGGAAAACGTCATCACCATGCGGGTCGTCAGATAGAGCCGTGGCGCGATCTGCACATGACCACGAATTCGTCCTGGCTGCAGTAGCGCCCGCCCACCAGAACCGCTTATCCAAGCACGGCCGGCTTTTTTCCTTGCGCCACGCATAGCCGGCGCTCGTGCCGCCACCGATTGGAATTCCGGGCACAGATGTGCCCTTCGGATCGAATGTCTTGTCTGGAAGACGCGGTTCGCGTGAGTCGATGACGACTCAGAACACCGTTCTCAGGATGATGAACACGAGGGCGCTCATGATCGCCGCAGCGGGCAGGGTGATGACCCAGGCCAGCGCGATGGGCTTCATCAGACCCCAGTTGGTGGAATGATTCACCAGCCCGATACCCAGCACGGAGCCGATCAGGATATGGGTGCTGGAGACCGGCAGGCCCAGCAGCGACGCAATCATCACCACGGCGGCTGCCGACAGCTCGGCGGAAAAGCCGGACGCCGGATGCATCCTGGTCAGGTTGTGGCCGACGGTGGCGATCACTTCCTTGCCGATGAACCACAGCCCGACGATGAGCGCGACGCCGAAGGTGAGCATGGTGACGGTAGGCACGGTGGCCTCTGACCCGATGGCGTTAGTGCGCATGACATCGAGAATCGCCGCGAACGGCCCGATCGCGTTGGCGATGTCGTTGGAGCCGTGGCTGAAGGCAAAGCCGGCGGCGGTGAACACCTGCATCCAGCTGAACAGCAGGAACGTCGAACGGCCCAGGGTGGCGCCCTTGAGCGTCTTCGCGAAGATGAAGATGGCCATCCAGACCACCGCACCGATCATGCCCACGATCATGTAGTTGTGCAGCGTGGTCAGGCCCAGATGCAGGTTCTTCAGGCCCTTGAACAGCATCATCGCCGAGATGATCATGGCCCCCAGGGCGGCGATCAGCGGCACCCAGTTCTGCAGCGCGCGATAGGCGTGTACGTTGTCGCGCCGGCGTTCGATATGGTGCATCTTGCGGAAATACTCCGACTCGAGTTCCTCCGGGTCGAAGTCGTCGTCGGTCATCACCGAGATGTCACGGGTCATGGCGTGGGTGTAGGAGATCTGCTGGATCTCGTCGAGGCGCTCGAAGGCCTGCTTGTGCGCTTCCTTGTGGGCTCGTTTTTCCTGGCGTATCTCGTCGAGATGGGCTTCGGCCTGCTCGTTGTAGCTCAGGATATGTTTCTTGATCTGGTAGAACAGCGCGTAGGAAAACAGCCCGCCGAGTACCGGCGAGAGCACCCACGAGATCGCGATCTGGCCGATCTTGCCCCACTGCACCAGGGCAAACGCGGAGCCGCCGCCGTCGAGGATGATGCCGAGCGTGATCGAGCTGCCGACCACGGCGCCGATGATCGAATGCGTCGTCGAGACCGGCCAGCCGCGCCGGGAGGCGAACAGCAGCCACAGCGCGCCGGCAACCAGCGCCGACATCATGATGTAGATGAAATCCAGCGGCTGCACGGTAATCGTCGACAGATCGACGATGCCGCCGCGGATGGTGTCGGTCACCTCGCCGCCGGCGATCACCGCGCCGCTGATCTCGAACACGGCCGCCACCAGCAGCGCCTGCTTGATCGTCAGCGTGCCCGCACCGACGCTGGTGCCGAAGGAGTTGGCGACGTCGTTGCCGCCGATGTTGAAGGCCATGAACACGCCGAACAGCGTGGCCAGCACGAACAGCACCACGTAGTTGTGGTTCGTGTACCCGAACCCCCAGTAGATGAAATACGCGGTGACGGCCAGCAGCACCGCGCCAAAGAAGAAGCTGAGCCTTGGCTCCGAATACGCCGTTTCGCCGGAGCCGATCGCGCCGATCGAGGAATCTGCCATGTGAGCCCCTTGTTGTTGTAAACCCGCGCGCTATCGCGAATCTTCAAAACAATGAGTGTTGGCAGTACAGGTGAATAATTGACGATCTTTGGATGAAACTTTCGTGACAGAAAGCTGGCGTGCCTCGCTGTTCAAGCCAGGCGGAAACAAGAACGCCTCCCGAAGGAGGCGTTCCGGATTGCGACTTGCCTGGCGCTATTCGTTTTCGCGCAGGATCTTGAGCATGCGCTTGAGCGGCTCGGCGGCGCCCCACAATAGTTGGTCGCCGACCGTGAACGCGGATAGATATTCGCCGCCCATGGCCAGCTTGCGTAGTCGCCCGACCGGAATGGTCAGGGTGCCGGAGACCGCGGTGGGGGTCAGCTCGCGCAGCGTGGCCTCTTTTTCATTGGGCACGACCTTGACCCATTCGTTGTGATTGGCGATGAGATCCTCGATCTCGTCGACCGGCACGTCCTTCTTCAATTTAATTGTGAAGGCCTGGCTGTGGCAACGCATCGAGCCGATGCGTACGCACAGTCCGTCCACGGGGATCGGGTCGCCGTTGCGGCCGAGAATCTTGTTGCTCTCGACGCCGGCTTTCCATTCTTCCTTGGATTGACCGCTTTCCATGATGGTGTCGATCCAGGGCAGGGCGCTGCCGGCCAGCGGATAGCCGAACTGCTCCACCGGGAAGTCCGTGGCTCGCATGCGGGCGGTGACGTCGCGATCGAGATCCAGGATCGCGGACGACGGGGTCGCCAGCTGGTCGGAGACGCAATCACGCAGGTCGCCCATCTGCACGAGCAGTTCGCGCATGTGCTGAGCGCCCGAGCCGGAGGCCGCCTGATAGGTCATCGCCGACATCCATTCGACCAGGCCGGCTTCGAACAGGCCGCCCAGGCCCATCAGCATCAGGCTGACGGTGCAGTTGCCGCCGCAGAAGGTCTTGGTACCGCGGGCGAGTTCCTTGTCGATGACGTCGCGGTTGACCGGGTCGAGCACGATCGTGGCGTCGTCGGCCATGCGCAGCGTGCTGGCGGCGTCGATCCAGTAGCCGGCCCAGCCGGCCTCGCGCAGGGGCGCGTAGACCGCATTGGTGTAGTCGCCGCCTTGGCAGGTGACGATGACGTCCATCGCCTTGAGCGCGTCGATGTCATTGGCGTCCTGCAGCTTGGGGACATCCATGCCGATGTCCGGGCCGTCCTGGCCGGCCTGCGAAGTGGAGAAGAACACCGGCTCCAAGCCCTGGTAGTCGTTGTCGTCCAGCATGCGCTGCATGAGCACGGAACCGACCATGCCACGCCAACCAACGAATCCGACTTTCAACATCCTGTTACCTCTTTGAATCGGGTGGGTCACACCCAAAGTGATGCCCTATTCTAACGCGGACTCGGAATACGAGCGCGTCGCCGGCGATCGCATCCAATCGAGGGCCGGATGGCTCCGATCAGCGGGCGAGAGGCCGGGCCGGGCGGATATCGCGCTCGATGATGAGCTCAGGCGGCCCGCATCATGAGATATCCGGCGAATATCCGCGGGCCGGCCGTGACCAAGAAATGACCAAAACAAACGACTCCGGGTCGTGATATCGCCGACATGCCGATTCCGGCAGCGAGCGAATGATTGCCTTGCAACTAAAGTTGCATTTACCAGTAACGCACGCGCTACTTAGTTTATTAGCAGTCTTAAATCAAGGCGATAACGAGGGGGAGTGGACGTGAGCGATAAAAAGAAGACTTGGATCGACACATCGATCAGCCGGCGCGGCCTGTTGAAAAGCAGCTCGATGGCGATGGGTGGCGTGCTCGCCACCTCGATGTTCCCGGGACGGGTACTGGCGGCGGACGGGTCGCCGCTGGGCAACTATCCCGTTGGCGTCGCCAAGGACAGCTGCTTCATCGGTCTGGGCTGTGAAACAACCGGCCCGTACAGCGCTCAGGGCGGCGACATGCTCAAGGGCTTTCAGTTGGCCATCGAGCATCTGAACGACGGCAACGAACTGATGCGCGCAATCTCGCCGAATTCCAAGAAAGGCATTCTCGGCAAGCGCGTCAAATACGGCAATGTGGATACCGCGTCCAAACCGGATCTGGCGATTCAGGGCATGACCCGTTTCATCAATCAGGACAAGGCGATCATGACCGCGGGCAGTGTGAGTTCTGCAGTGGCCATCGCCTGCGAGAAGCTGGCCCAGCGCGAAAAGGTGATCTACCTGGCCGGTATTTCCGGCTCCAACGACACCACGGGCGCGGATTGCCAGCGTTACGGTTTCCGCTCCTGTGTGTTCGGTTACAGCGCGGCCAAGGCGTTGCTGCCGGTGCTGGAAAAAGAAATTGGCAAGGACAAGAAAGTCGCCTACCTGATTCCGGACTACACCTACGGTCATACCGTGCGCGACTCGATGAAGGAGTTCACCCAGCAGATCGGCTGGTCGCCGGCCACCGAGCAGCTGTCTCCGCTGGGCACCAGCGACTTCAGCTCCTATCTGCTCAACGCCGCCGCCTCCGGCGCGGATGTGTTCGTCAACATCTGCTTCGGCGCCGATGCGGTCAACTCGATCAAGCAGGCCAAGAACTTCGGTATTCTCGACAAGATGACCATGGTCATTCCCTACATGACGCCGTTCCTGGCCAAGGAAGTGGGCGAGGACGTCATGCAGGGCATCTACTGCGTCACCGATTTCTGGTGGACGCAGGCCGAGAAGAACGAGCTGGCGCAGTCGTTCGTCTCCCAGTTCGAGAAGAAGAACGGCTACAAGCCGGAGTGGGGCGCCGAGGCGGCCTATCTGCAGACGGCCATGTATGCCGAGGCCTGCGAGCGGGCCGACACCTTCCGTCCGGAAGAGGTCATCAAGGCCTATGAGGCCGGCAAGGAACTCGAGACCATGCTCGGCAAGGTGCATATGCGCGCCGAAGATCATCAGCTCGTGCACGACGTGCCGATCATCCGCGGCAAGAAGCCGAGCGACATGCGCTCCAGTGACGACTACTTCGATCTGGTCAGCCTCACGCCGGGCGACGACGTCATGCCGCCGCCGGATCTGTTGGGCTGCAAACTGGGTTCGTATACCTGATTTCAGGTTTGTGCGGAGTGTCTGTCGGCTTCGGCCGGCAGCCTCCGCTTTTCGTCTATCCGGTCCGTAGAAAACGACCGTTGCTCAGGCAGCACCTCATACGATGCTCACCGATTTCATAAACAGCCTGCCGCCCTGGGGGCTGGTGGAAGCGCAGATGTTCAACGGTCTGCAGCAGGGCATGTTGCTCGCGCTGATCAGCACCGGTCTGACGATTGTGTACGGCACGCTCGGCGTGTTGAACGTCGCACACGGCGCGCTCTATACCCTGGGCGGGTATGCCGGTTACGTGGCGTATCAGGCCACCGGCTCGTTCCTGTCCGCCATTGCCGCGGGTGCACTGTGCACCCTGTTCATCGGCCTGGTGCTCGAGCGCTGCATCATTCGCTACTACTACAAGCGGCCCGACGAGGACCAGATCATCGTCACCTTTGGTCTGGGCATTATCATCGTCGAGTCGATCCGTACCTTCTTCGGCGGCACCAGTCAGAACATGCCCACGCCCAGTTGGGGCCAGGGTGCGTCGCAGCTGGGTTTCCTCGAGTATCCGTTCCCGCTCTACAAGATAGAGACGATCGCGATCTCCGCGGTGATTCTGCTGATCTTCTATCTGGTGCTTTATCGGACCAAACTCGGCCTCGTGGTGCGTGCCGGCATCGAGGACTCGGGCATGGTCAGCCTGCTGGGCGTCAATGTCTTCCGGGCATTCTTCGTGGTCTTCGCCATCGGCGCGATGGCGGCCGGCCTGGCCGGGGTCATCAACGGCCCGATCACGGCGCCCACGCCGGATGGTGGCGAGAAGTTTCTGGTGTTCTCGTTCGTGGTCGTGGTGTTGGGTGGCGTGGGGTCGTTCCCGGGCGCCATCGTCGGCGGGCTGCTTGCCGGCGAGATCATGACCCTGACCTCACTGTTCTATCCATCCCTGTCTGAAGTCATGCTCTATGTGGCGATGGCGCTGATCCTCATCTTCCGTCCGCGTGGCCTGTTCGGACAGGCGGGGCGGGTATGACGGCCTCGGCTCGCGCGACGACTGCGCCCGCCGCATCGCGCAAACAGCGTAACTGGGGTCATCTCGCGGTCGAAGCGGCGGTGCTGGCTGGCCTGCTCGCGGCGCCGTTCGTGCTGCCGCTGATCAGCATGAGCATGGACGTGATGACGCGCAGCCTGATCTGGGGGTTGTTCGGGCTGGGTTTTGCCATCCTGTTCGGCTTTACCGGCCTGTTGTCGCTGGGCCAGGCGGCGTTCTACGGCTCGGGCGGTTTCATTGCGGCTTATCTGCTTACCAACGGCGTGATCCATCAGACGCTGCTGGCACTGCTGATCGGCACCGTGGCATCCGCGATCATCGGGCTCGGCATCGGCCTGCTGGTGGAGCGCCGCAAGGGCATCTACTTCGCCATGATCACGCTGGCGTTCGGCGAGATGTTCTTCCACCTGGATTATTCCACGCTGTCGGCCTATACCGGCGGCGAAAACGGCATGGCAGGCGTGCCGGTACCGCTGATCGGCAGTTACACGATTCAGTCCAGTATCGGCATGTACTACTTCGTGGCGGTGCTGTTCTTTCTGGGTTATCTGCTGGCGCGACGCGTGGTGGCCTCGCCGGTCGGGCGCATGATGATGGCGGTGCGCGACAATGAGGAGCGGGCCAAGGCCACGGGTAACGCCACCCATCTCTACAAGCTGGTCGCCATCGTATTGTCGGCCGCCTATGGTGGCCTGGCCGGGGGGCTGTTGGGTATCTTTCAGAACTACATGCCGCCCGGCGCGTTCGCCTTCGAAAGCTCGGCGCAACTGCTGATCCAGACCGTGATCGGCGGTGCGAGTGCGTTGCTGGGGCCGCTGGTCGGGGCGGGTGTCTGGCTGTATCTGCAGGATCTGCTGCAGCATTCCTTTGGCCTGGGGCAGAGCTGGAAGCTGGTGCTGGGCGTGATCTTCGTGCTGCTGATCACTTTCCTGCCCACCGGTCTGCTGGGTGAAGCACGCCGCTTCATCCACTGGCGCCGCGCGGCCTCGCGCACCAGCGATGAAGGCGAAGCGGAGGCCCCTGCGAGCGCGGTCGAACCCGCCGATCGTGCCAGCAAGGCGCCGATTCCGGAATACGGGCCGGTGATTCTCGAGGCCCGCGGGGTGAGCAAGCACTTCGGTGGACTGGCCGCCAACAGCGACGTGGATTTCTCGGTTCGGGAATTCGAGATGCGCGCGCTGATCGGGCCCAATGGGGCCGGCAAGAGCACGTTCTTCAAGATGCTCGCCGGGGTCATGGCGCCCAGCGCGGGTACGATTCATTTCGATGGCGAGGACATCACCGGGGTCGGGGTCACGCGCGTCTGCCAGATGGGCATGAGCACCAGCTTTCAGATCAACCAGCTGTTCGACCGGCTGACCGTGCGAGAGAATCTGATGATTCCCTGTCTCGGCAAGTCACGCGGACGTTTCAAGCTCGACATGATCCGCCGCGCCGAGCGCGTCTCCGGTCTCGATGCGAGTATCGAGGAAACACTCGCGCAAGTGGGCCTCAGCCATCGCGCCGATACGCCGGTCTCGCATCTGGCCTATGGCGAGAAACGCCGGGTCGAGATCGGCCTGGCGCTGGCGACCCAGCCCAAGCTGCTGCTGCTGGATGAACCGCTGGCCGGCATGGGGCCGGAGGAGCGCGCAAGCACGGTAGCGTTGATCAAGTCGCTGCGCAGGGGGCGTACCGTGATTGTCGTGGAGCACGACATGGACGCCGTGTTCGAACTCGCCGACAGCATCAGCGTCCTGGTCGAGGGGCAGCTGCTGGTCGAAGGCCCGCCGGGAGAGATTCGCGCCCATCCCAAGGTTCAGGAAGCCTATCTGGGCGGGGTGGAAGCATGAGCCTGCTCCAGGTCGACAAGCTCAACAGCTACTACGGCGATTCGCATGTTCTGTTCGACGTGAGCATGAACGTCGAGCGCGGCGAAGTGGTCGCGCTGCTCGGGCGCAACGGGGCCGGCAAGACCACGACGCTGGAATCCATCGCCGGCGCGCTCAAGCCGCGTAGCGGCAGTATCCGGCTGGGTGATCACGAAGTGTGTGGACGCCCGGCCTTCGAGGTGGCCCGGCGCGGGCTGCAACTGGTGCCCGAGGAGCGGCGCATATTCGGCGCGTTGACGGTCGAGGAAAATCTCAAGCTGGCGGCGTTTTCGGTGACCGACGCCGAGCCGCTGAGCAAGATCTACGAGATGTTTCCCCGGCTCGAGGAACGCCGGCGTAGTGGCGGCAAGACGCTGTCCGGTGGCGAGCAGCAGATGCTGGCGATTGCGCGGGCCCTGGTTCGCAAGCCGGAGATCATTCTGCTGGACGAGCCCTTTGAAGGCCTGGCACCGGTGATCGTGCAGAACCTGATGGCGGTATGCGAGCGTATCGCCGCCGAGGGTCAGACCATTGTCGTGGTCGAGCAGAATGTCTATGCGGCGCTCAAGTTCTCTCACCGCGCCTATATCCTCAACAACGGCCATGTGGTCTACGAAGGCACGCCGGACGATCTTCGCGACAAGCCGGAGATACTGCACCAGTATCTGGGCGTATAGCGCAGTTCCGCTTCGGACCACACCGCGCCCGCAGCGGAACATATGCCGCAGCGCGTGATCCTCAGGGAATGATCTTCTCGGCGCGCAGGCGTGCAAACAGATCGAGGAACGCGGCCCGGGTTTCACGGAAATCGTCGAAACCGTAGTCGCGGCACTTGCTCAGGTCGTTGACGCATTCCAGCTCGCGGCCCAGGTCGGCGTCGGTGTGCCACCACGAAGCCAGCGCGTTGACGTTATTCTCGACGAGGCCGCGCTCGGCAGCGATCTTCGTCCATTCGGCTTCCACGCCCTGCATCTGCTCGGCCAGCGGCTGCGGGGTGTCCGGGCAGTCGGCAACTTCCAGCTCGAAGTAGTCACCGATCTCACGCCACATCCGGCGCCAGCGAAAGACATCGCCGTTGACCGTGTTGAAGGCCTGATTCCGTGCGCCGGGCGCGAGGGCGGCCCATTCCATCTGACGTCCCAGCAGCAGCGCATCGGTCATGTCGGTGAGCGCGTTCCATTGCGTCGTCGACCCCGGGAAGACGAAGGGGCGGCCGCTGGCGCGGCATATCGAGGCATAGACCGCGATCGTCACGCCCATGTTCATGACGTTGCTGCGGGCGCTGCCGATGAGTGTATGCGGACGATGAACGTTCCAGGCGAAGCCGTGGCGCTCGGCGGCCTCGATGAGGATGTCTTCCAGCGTGTAGTAGAAGTTGGGCCCGGGCACGCGCGGCTCGGATTCGCGAAAGGGCGTCTCGGCGGTGCCGCTGCCGTAGCTCTCGAACGAGCCCAGGTACTGCTTGGTGCCGGTGACCAGCGAGCCGTGCACGAGGGTGTCGGCGTCGAGCGCGGCGAACAGATTGTTCATCATCGCGCCGTTGGCTTCGACGTTCTCGGCTTCGCTGTTGCGACGGGTCCAGGTGCAGAAGAACACGTGACTGATCGGCAGGCCGGTCAGCGCGGTGCGGGTCGCATCGGCGTCGAGCAGGTCGGTCTGTACCGGAATGACGCCGTCCTGATTCGCCGGACGGCGCGACAGGCCGTAGACCGTCCAGCCGTTGGCGACGAGGACGCTGGCGAGATTGCCGCCGGTGAGGCCGGTGGCGCCGACGACGAGGGCAGTGCCTTTACGCATGGGGTTTCTTTGCTATCGAATGATGAAGCGCAGCATGCGCGTGTGCGCATGTTGTTAAAATAGATATAAATGCAAAACTTTATTGCAATATGAGCAAGTCGCCCGATTTGAACGCCCTGCGCCTGTTCGAGCGGGTGGCCGCGACCGGCAGCTTCACGGCAACCGCCCACCACTTCCAGCTGGCGGTCTCGTCGGTGTCGCGACAGATCGCGACGCTGGAAAAGACACTCGGCCAGCGGCTGCTGTATCGGCATACCCGCGCGGTGAGTCTTACCGACGCGGGCGAGCGCTATTACGACGAGGTGCGCGAGGCGCTCGAACGCCTGGACCTGGCCACCGAGGCGCTGGGTGATCGCGGCGCGCAGCCTGGCGGCACATTGCGCATCAACGGGCCGGTGGCATTCATGCGCCGCCAGATCGTGCCGCTGCTGTCGCGCTGGCAGGCGCGCTATCCGGCGATCCATGCCGAGCTGCTGCTCACCGATACCTTCACCGACCCGGTACGCGAAGGCAGTGACATCACGTTTCGTATCGGCACGCTGGCCGACTCGGGGCTGGTCGCCCGCCGTCTGGCGTCCATGCACTATGTGCTCGCCGCCGCGCCGGCCTATCTGCAGCGCCGCGGCACGCCCGATACGCCGACCGCACTGCGCGGGCACGACTGTCTCGTCTACCACGGCGAATTCGGCCGCCAGCGCTGGTTCTTTCGTCGCGGCGACGCTGGTGCGCATGAGCCCATGAGCGTGCCGGGCACGCTGTCCAGCAATGACGCGGAAAGCCTGGTCAGCGCGGCCCTGCTCGGTCAGGGCATCGTGCTGTTTCCCAGCTGGCTGATCGGCGCGGAACTGGCAGCGGGAACGCTGCAACCGTTGTTGCCGGACTGGGACAAGGAAATCACCCCGCAGCCGCAGACGATCCACGTCGTCGCCCCCGGCAAGCGCCTGCGTTCGCGCACCGTGAGCCTGTTCATGGACTATCTGTTCGACTGTGTCGGCGAGATACCGCCCTGGGATCGCTGGGCCGAGCCGCCCCAGCGCTGAGCGCTACCGGGCCGAATCGGCATGGCTCGCTATTGGTAGCGCTGGCCGGCGTGCTCGAGCCAGCCGCCGGCGTGGCGGCCGCCCGGGTCGCGGTGGGTCCAGTGCACGACGCCGCCGCGTTCGTTGTATTCATAGATGCCGTTGAAGCCTACCGTGTCGCCCTTGCGCAGGGACGGAATACGCGGCGCCAGATCGATGTTGTGCGCGACCAGAACGGTATTGCCGGAGGCAAGTCGCAGGATGAAACGCTGATGGCGGCTGCCCCGGGTGTCGTCCTGCAGCACGGCGCTCACCCGACCTTCGCCACGAACGCGTACATCGTGCGCCTTGGCACGGTAAGCCTTGGCGATGGCCGCGTCGGCGTCATTGCCGCTGCGCGTGCTGGGCGCGGACGGTCTTGACGTGGCCCGATCGGCAGAACTGTTGTCGGATAGCCCGAACTGTTCGGCGCCGAGAAACGCCGCGATCGCAACGACGAGGAGCGGCAGATATTTTTTGAGTGTGCTGTTCATCGCGCGCGGTATCGGCCGGTCCGGCAGGCTCCCAGGGTTTCAATAGTACGATCCGCCCCCGCCGATTGCTATTTCAGTTCGGGCGCATCTCAGTCCGGATAAGGCGCCTCGAGCGTGTCGGCGGATTCACCGGTCAGGGTGGTGCCGACCGAGGCCACGATCACGGCGGCAATCGCCAGCCACTGCAGCAGGCCGAGCGTCTGCCCCAGGAACAACAGGCCCGACAGCGCGCCGAAGGCCGGCTCCATGCTCATGAGCGTGCCGAACGTCTGCGTGGGCAGGCGCGGCAGGGCGAACATTTCCAGCGTGTAGGGCAGTGCGGTCGACAGGATCGCTACGGCCAGCGCCAGCAACAGCACTTCGGGCCGAAAGATCGCAGTACTGGCGCCGATCAGCCCGATCGGGGCGATGACCAGCGCGGCGATGGTGATTCCGAGCACCGCGCTCTGCATGCCGTTGACCGCGCCGGCCTTCTGGCCGAACAGGATATACAGTGCCCAGCAGCCGCCGGCGCCGAGCGCGCAGGCGATGCCGTAGATATCGAGGGCGCCACTCGTCGAGTTGTCCGGCCATAGCAGCACGAACAGTCCGCCGATCGCCAGGGCGACCCATAGCAGATCGAGTTTGCGCTTGGACGACAGCAGGGCGACCGTCAACGGGCCGGTGAATTCGAGCGCAACGGCAATGCCAAGCGGTATGCTTTGCAGAGCCTGGTAGAACAGGAAATTCATCGTGCCCAGGGCGACGCCGTAGATCACGATGTTGGTCCAGTCACCACGCGCGACCGGTCGGCGCCACGGACGAAAGATCAGCAGGAGCAGCACGGCGGCAAGGATCAGCCGCATCGATGTCGTCGTTGCCGCGCCTATGACCGGAAACAGGGTCGCCGCAAGCGAGGCGCCGCTCTGGATGCAGGCGATGGCCACGACCAGCAGCGCGATCGGTGCGAGCCGGGACACGACGGAACGAGACATATTAGCCATGACAAGACAGCCGATGGATGCGACCGGCCTATTCAGGTGCTGCCGGTCCAGGGCGTGGTCGCGCCGGTGTTCAGGGCCGGCATGATGGACGAGAATCAGGAAAAGCGCAATATATTGCACAGTCCCGAAAAGCGACCGGATGTGCTCGTTCATGTGGCCGACAATGTGCGTCGCCTGCGTCAGGACGCCGGGCTCAGTCAGCAACTGCTAGCCGAGCGTGCCGACGTGAGTCGGCGCATGCTGGTGAATATCGAAAAAGGCGACGTCAACGTCAGCCTCAACACCCTCGATCGTATCGCCGAGACGCTGGGCGTGTTGTTCCACGCGCTGGTGCAGCCGCGCGAAAGTGGCGACTCGGACCGCATCGAGGAAGTGGCCTGGGCCGGCCGCGACCCGGCCAGCCATGCCACGCTGCTCGCCAGCAAGGCCGCGCGCAACGAAGTCGAACTCTGGTCGTGGTCGCTGGCGCCGGGCGAACGCTACGATTCCGCCGCCAACCCGGGCGGCTGGCAGGACATGCTGGTGGTCACCGCCGGCACGCTGACCCTGTATGTGGCCGACGAGCCGCCGCGCACCATTCAAGCGAACGATTTCCATGTCTTCGCCAGCGATCGTGCCCATGGCTACGCGAACGAGGGCAGCCGCATCGTCACTTTCATCCGCAACGTGGTCTATTGATACGAATGCGTGGGCCCCTGCGAGCTACGCCCGGTAGTCGCCGGTCCGCTGGAGAAACGTCATGAGCCAGAACAACAGTTCCTCGGAAAGTCGGCTCAAGGTGCCTGAAGCTACCGACTGGCTCACGGACATGAATCCGTGGAAGGGAAGCGTCGAGGGTGTCCGGCTGGGCACCGGCGTTACCGTGCTGGCTTACTCGACCGACGAGATCGGCGTCGGCCCGACGCTGCATATGCATCCCTACGACGAAATCTTCGTGCTGCGCCAGGGGCGGGCGCTGTTCACGGTCGGCGACCGCAGGATCGAGGTCGGTGCCGGGCAGGTCGTGCTCGGGCCGGCCCATGTGCCGCACAAGTACCATAACCTCGGGCCGGGACGTCTGGAGAGCATCGATATTCACGTCAGTGAACGATGGGTTCAGACCGATCTGGATGACCCCGAAATCGATCCGCGCGAGGATTGATCAACGAGGTCTTGGTCGGATGCTCTCGGCGCTGGCGCGCCTGCGATGCATGATCACGGCGCGGTCTGCCCGATCGGCGCAACGAGCCAGAGCTGCGTTCAGTCGTTCAGGGCGCTCGCCAGCCAGTTCGTGACGACGGCCAGACGCCTGTCACCTGGCTGTTCAGCGGCAGCGCTCACCGTTCGGTAGACCGAGAGGCCGTCTGCCAATACCAGTTGCTCGCTTGTCGGGCGCACGAGTTGTCCGGTCGACAACAGGTATTCCACCCCGCGTCCCCAACCGAGACCGACGCCCTGGCCCATGACCGCGGCTTGCAACACCACCGGATAGTTGTCGAACACCAGGCCGCCGGTTGCGGTGGCCGGCGAACCGACTGCGTCGAACCACTGGTTCCAGGTCATCCAGCCATCCTGTGGATCATCGCGACAGTGCAGCAGTGGATAGGTCATCAGCTCGGCGAGGGTGAGCGAGCCTTCGGCAGCGACCGCGGGGCTGCAGACCGGGAACACGGCGTCGGGAACCGAAAACAGGGGCGTGAGCGCGCCGGCCGGGCGATCGCTGCATTGCAGGGCGATGTCGAACGATTCTTCGGCGTGGGTCAGCGGCTGGGTGGAGGCATTCACCCGTAGCCGGATATCCGGATGCGTTTCATGGAAGGCCGGCAGACGCGGGATGAGCCAGTACATGGCGACGTAGATCTCGGCCAACAGGATGATGTCGTCGTTGTCGCGGCGGGAGCGCAGCCGATGCGCGGTCGCCGCGATGGTCTCGAGCCCGGTGCTCAGGGCGCGCGCGAGCTGCAGGCCGGCGTCGGTCAGGCGTACGGCCCGATGCGAGCGCGTGAACAGCGGTGTGCCCAGATCGTTCTCCAGGGCCCGGATCTGGCGGCTGATGGCGGCCTGGGTGAGATGCAGCTCCGCCGCGGCCCGGGTGAAGCTCTCGTGGCGAGCCGCCGCCTCGAACGGCAGCAGGGTGGCCAAGGGCGGCAATTGACGACTCAGGCGATTCATATCAATACATTACCTCAGGTAATGAATCCGGATCGATAAATCGAGTGACGCCGGTACGCGCCCGGCGCAGCATCGGCCGCGATCGCTTCATCATGGATTGGATGGATGACTACACAGCTGATGCCGGCCGCGCGCGCCGGTGCGGGTCTGGGTTTCATCATGCTGGCGGCGGTCGTGCTGGCGCTGGGTGACGGTCTGGTCAAGATCGTGAGTGAACAGATCAGTGTCTGGCAACTGGTGTTGCTGCGCTCGCTGATCGCCGTACCGGCGCTGCTCGTGATGCTGATTCTGCGCCGTCGATGCGCGATCTGGCCCAAGCGCAGGTTATGGGTCGTGATACGCAGCCTGCTGCTGGTCGGTATGTGGTTGTTGGTCTATGCGGCGCTGCCGAGCCTCGACATGCCGACGGTCTCGGCGGCCCTGTATACCGCGCCCTTGCTGATCACGGTGTTGTCGGCGATCGGCAGCCGACGCCTGGGCGATGCCAATCTGCCGGCGGTGGCTGTCGGTTTCGTGGGCGTACTTCTGCTGCTGCGCCCCGGCACCGATGCCTTCTCGCCCATGCTGCTGCTTCCGCTGGCGGCTGCCGTGCTCTATGCGCTGGCTGCGCTTGTCACCGGCGCCCAGTGCCGCGACGAATCGCCGCTGGTGCTCTCGTTGTGTTTGAACATCGTGTTTCTGATGGTCGGTGTGTTCGGTGTCGTGCTGCTCGCCTGGCATCCGCTGCCGGCGCTCGCCGCGCATTCGTCGTTCATCTTCGGGGGCATGCGCGATCTGGCCTGGCCTGTGGCGCTGACAATCGTCGCTCTTGCGGCAATCCTCGTGACCGCCAATATCTGCATGGCTCGCGCCTATCAGACCGGCCCTGCGCCGGTGGTGGCCGCCGGCGATTACAGCTATCTGGTGTTCTCGGCCTTCTGGAGCGTGCTGCTGTTTCAGGCGTTGCCGGACACGCTGGGTCTGTGCGGCATCGGGCTGATCATTCTCGCGGGGGTGCAGTCGATGTGGTGGGGGCGCCGCTGTGCGCTGCCGCGCCGCAGGTTCGAGCGGGTCGATTGAGGTGCGAGGCGCAACAACCCCTTTTTTTCCGTATTTCGTTCGGGTCTCGCGGCGCGCTTGGGGTCGCGGGCGATAGGGTGATTCTCCTGTTCGTCCGGTCGATGTTCACATCGCTTACTACGGGACCGTCCCGATGCGCGAATCGTACCGAGCTGCCCCGATATGTCAGTGTGGTGGTCATGCCACGTCCGCGCATGTACCGCGTCGGTCACCGGCCGGCGTCCGCGCACTGGCGCTGCCTCAGGGGGTGCGTACCGCGGCGGCAGGCAAATGTATCGACAACAGGGCGAGGGAGTTGTTTTGAGCTATTTCAAGACTTTAGGGGCGATCGCGGTGCTGCTGGCCGGGCTCGCCGGCGGGTCGGTCGCGTCCGCGGCCGAGCCGATCACGATCTATACCGACAACTATGCGGCCGACGAGGCGATCAGTCGCATCGCGCGCGATCTGATCGAGGCGCACTACGACACGCCGGTGGAACTCAAGCAGGTGTCGGTGGGCGTGTCGTTCGTGGGCACGGCGCAGAACGAACGCGCGGTTTTCCTGGCCGCCTGGCTGCCGGTCACCCACGCAGACTATATGAACCGGGTGAAGGACAAGGTGGTCAATCTCGGCACGATCTATACCGGCGCGCAACTGGGCTGGGTGGTGCCGGACTATGTGCCCGCTGACCAGCTCGATAGCTTCGAGGATCTCACCAACCCGGACGTGGTCGAGCAGCTCGATGGCCGCATCCAGGGCATCAGCGCCGGGGCCGGCGAGATGCAGGTATCGAAGAAAGCGCTCGAGGCCTACGGGCTCGACGACTACCGGCTGATTACCGCAAGCGGCCCGGCGATGACCGCGGCGCTCAAGCGCGCCATCGACGCGTATGAATGGATCGTGGTTACCGGCTGGAGCCCGCACTGGAAATGGGAGCGCTACGATCTGCGCTATCTCAAGGATCCCAAGGGCGTCATGGGCGGCGAAGAACACGTCGATGCCATCGTCAATCCCGCGCTGGTCGACGCCGAGCCCGAGATCACCGGTTTTCTACGCCGGATGACGTTCACGCTCGAACAGATCAATCCGATGCTGGCCGAAGCCAACAACAGCTCTTACGATGCGGCCGCCAAGACGTTCATCGACGATCATCCCGACCTCGTCGCGTCGTGGATCGACGGCGACTGATAGCGGACTTCGTGCCTCAGCCGGCCGCTGCCGGCAACGCATAGCGGCGCTGCGATGTCCCGGCCTTGACCACCTGGCCGGGTACCGCGTGGCCGACGATGTCCGGCAGGGTCGAGGCCACCGCGAGCAGGGCGTCGAGATCGACGCCGGTGTCGACGCCCATCTGCTCGAACATGTGGACGAGGTCCTCGGTACAGACGTTGCCGGTCGCCCCTGGCGCGAACGGGCAGCCGCCGAGCCCACCGAGCGCGGCGTCGAAACGGGTCACCCCGACCTGCCAGCCCGCCAGTGCATTGGCCAGGCCCATGCCGCGCGTGTTGTGCAGATGGAGGGTGAGATCGAGACCGGGGTGCTGTTCGCGCACGGCGCGGCACAGATCGCTGACCTGACGCGGATTGGCCATGCCGGTGGTGTCGCAGAGGGTGACCCCGTCGATGCCGAGGCCGGCGATGCGGGCCGTGATCTCCAGCACGCGTTCGGGCGCGACGTCGCCTTCGAAGGGGCAGCCGAAAGCGGTGGAGATGGACGCGTTGGTCGTGGCATCCGCGCCGGCGGCCAGATCCACCATGCGGGCGAAACGCTCCAGCGATTGCTCGGCGCTCATGTGCAGATTGGCACGGCCATGGCTGTCGCTCGCCGACATGACGAAGTTCAGTTCATCGGTGCCACAGGCCAGCGCGCGTTCCACGCCTTTTTCGTTGGGAATCAGCGCCACATAAGCCACACCTGGGGCGCGCCGGATGCCGGCCATCACGTCGGCCGCGTCGCGCAGGTTGGGAATCGCCTTCGGTGAGGTGAACGATGTCGCCTCGATCTTGGCCAGGCCGGTGCTCGACAAGGCGTCGATCAATGCGATCTTGTCGCCGGTGGGCACGAATTCGGCTTCGATCTGGAAGCCGTCGCGGGCGGCGACGTCGTTGATGTGGATACGGTTTTTCATGTCAGGCGTTGTCTCTGGGAACCTCTGATTGACTGCTGGCGGATCGTGTTCGCCTAAAAGATTAGATTAGGCAAACGGCATAGATACAAGGCGCCGGGTAACGCGTCCGGCCCAAACATCAACCAGTCGCCGGACCGAACCCGGCAACGCCGTAGCGGGGCGGCTTGGGCCGAACCTTTCTTGCATTGCAAGAAAGGCCGGGGCTTTGCGCGCGCCTTGACGGCGGCGTTCATCATTCACGTGCAACTGGTCTATTGTCGGGCACGCTACATTCTTCTCTCCTTGCCAGCCGCACGCAAAGCACGCCGGCGCGACCGTGACGATTCAACCAGAGGTTCCCCCGGGTCCAAAACACACGCCGCGGGCATGCAGTTCGGCCTGGGTGTCGGCGTCGATGCCCAGTTCGTCGAGCACGGCCTGGGTGTGTTCGCCCAGTGCGGGGCCACCGCCGTCGATACGGCCGGGGGTGCGGCTCAGGCGCGGCAGCACCCCCGGCACCTTCAGCGACTCGCCGTCGGTAGTGGTAATGGTCCGGATCATCTCGCGCGCCGCGTAGTGCGGGTCCTCGACGATGTCCTGGGCGGTGTAGGGATGGCCGGCCGGCACCCGGGCCGCTTCCAGCACCTCGAGGACCTCGGCGCGGCTGTGTTCGCGCGTCCAGTCGTTGATGGCGGTGTCGATGCGCTCGGCCTGGGCGCTGCGGCCGTCGTTGTGGGCCAGATCGGGATCGTCGCCGAGATCGTCGCGGCCGATGGCGCTCATCAGGCGCTTGAAGATGCTGTCGCCGTTGCCGGCGATGAGCACTTCGCGGCCGTCCTCGCAGCGATAGGCGTTGGACGGCGTGATGCCGGGCAGGGCACTGCCGCTGGGTTCACGGACCACCCCGGCGCCATCGTATTCCGGAATCAGCGATTCCATCATGCCGAACACCGACTCATACAGGGCGACGTCGATGTACTGGCCTAGGCCGGAGCGAGCGCGCTCGGTGAGGGCGAGCAGCGCGCCGATCACGCCGTAGAGCGCGGCCAGCGAATCGCCGATGGAAATACCCACGCGGACCGAGGATTCGCCCGGGGCGCCGGACAGATAACGCAGCCCGCCCATGGCTTCGCCGATGACGCCGAAACCGGGCCGGTCGCGATAGGGGCCGGTCTGGCCGTAGCCCGAGATGCGCACCATGATCAGCTTCGGGTTGATCGCCGACAGGTCTTCCCAGCCGAGATTCCATTTCTCCAGCCGGCCGGGGCTGAAGTTCTCGACCACGATATCCGCCTCGGCGACCAGTCGCTTTACGATATCCTGGCCTTCTTCGGACTTGAGATCCAGCGACAGGGATCGCTTGTTGCGGGTCTGCACATGCCACCATAGCGAGGTGTCGCCGCGCATCACGCGCCAACGCCGCAGCGGGTCGCCGGTGCCGGGCGGCTCGATCTTGATCACGTCGGCGCCGAATTCGCCCAGCAGCTTGGTGGCGAACGGCCCGGCAATCAGCTGACCGAGTTCGAGTACCCGGATGCCTTCCAGGGCCATCGCGGCGCGGGTCTCGCTTGCATGATCGGCGGCTTCCATCGGGGCTCGTGCGTTCGGATGATGGATTCAGCCTAGGCACAACGCCGGAAATCGACAATCATCGGATCACAGAACGAGGCTTCGTGTTTCGCGTACGCGTAGCCGCGACTGTCGTGCCGGCGCAGTCGATTGATCTGTGAGTCCGACAGCATCCTAGGCGTCGCCCGGCCGCCCGATCAGGTGATCGACCATCTGCCGTGCCAGCACCGATAGCGCGTCGTAATCACGTACGGCGAGCGACAGCTGGCGCTCGGCCCAGCTGTCGCTCAGCGGCACGATCGAAAGATCCAGGCTGTGGCCGAGCGCGGCCACCGCATTGTCGGGCAGTACGCCCACGCCCATGCCGTAGCTGATCATCCGGCAGATGCCCTCGAAGCTGCGCACCTGGATACGCATGCGCAGGCGCGCGCCGCTGTTCTTGGCCGCGGTCGCTATGAGTTCGTGCAGCGATGCGTCCTGCTGCAAGCCGATGAAGTCGTAGGCTACGGCTTCCTGCAGGCTCACCGAGGTGCGCGCGCCCAGCGGATGATCGCGCGGGGTGACCAGCACCAGCCGGTCGCGGCGATAGGCAAAGGTCTGCAGATACTGCACCGGCTGCTGACCGGCGAATACGCCGATATCGGTCAGGCCTTCCCGCACCGCGTGTACCACTTCGCTGCTGATGCGCTCCTGCAGATCGATCTTGACCTCGGGATGACGCTGGCAGAATCGGCTCAGGTCCGCGGGCAGGAATTCGATGATCGCCGATGTGTTGGCATAGAGACGGACATGTCCGCGCACGCCGCGACTGTATTCGCTCAGATCCGCCTGCAGCCGTTCCATGTCGTCGAGCACGGTGCGCGCATGGTGCAGCAAGGCATCGCCGGCGGGGGTCAGTTCCACGCCGCGCGGGCGTCGATAGAGCAACTCGGCTTCGAGCTGGGTCTCCAGATCGCGTATGCGCTTGCTCACCGCGGCCAGTGCGATGTGTTCGCGGTCGGCGGCCCCCGTCAGGCTGCGCTCATGGGCAATGGAGACAAACAGCCGGAGCGTCGTGAGATCGATTCGTTTCATCGCCTGGCCATATCCGTTGCGCCGCGGCGGGCAATGTTATTAACCCGGCCGGTTCATGTATTTTTGTGCCGGACTGATAATACTAGGGTCTGTTGCCGCGTCGTCCGAGCGCCGCGTTGGCGTCCTCAAATTGCGTTAGACAAGGCGCGAGTCGCCGGTCGTGGCTCGCCACGATCAAGACTTGCAACGCCGGCTGAGGTGATTTGAGGCCCAACCCTACGGGACAAGGGCTGTTTTACGGCAACAGACCCTGGCGTGGTTTCGTCTTTCGCGAAGCCAGGCTTGCCGATTGCCTGATTGTGTCAGCGGCGGCCCCCCGGCCATCCTGCTCCGATTGCGTCAAAGTGATAAGGGGTGGCGCGTGGCAGCAATAACAAGGACAAGGAGGAGACAAATGAAAAGAAAGACCAAGGAGCCGGTCAAGAGCCCGCTCGTATGGCTCGTGTTCGTGGTGATCTTTGCACTGATCAACCCGTGGTATTTCCCGGCCGGCTCGTATACGCCGTTGTTCTGGGGCGTGCCGTACTGGGCGTGGATCATTCTCGCGGCATCGCTCGCCCTGTCGGTGTTCATCACCTGGGTGGTGTGCTGCCAATGGGATCTCGACGCCGACAACGACCACAACGAGCCAGGGGAGTAACGCATGGAACTCGCATTCGGCGGCGTCTCCGGCATCGTGGTGCTGGTGGCCTACGGCGCACTCATGCTCGGCGTGGGGCTCTATACCTATCTGAGCAATCGCAATATTCGCGAAAGTCTGGACGAATACTATCTCGGCGGGCGGGGGCTCGGCGTGATGGTGTTGTTCTTCACCTTCTTCGCTACCCAGTACAGCGGCAATACCGTGGTCGGCTATCCGCCCACCGCGTATCGCATCGGCTATCAGTATCTGGTGTCGGTGCCGTTCTTCATCCTGATCATCGCGAGCTATCTGTTCTTTGCCCCGCGCCTGTATCAGCTCGGGCGCCGATTCAGTCTGCTCACGCCGGTCGACTGGCTGGATATCCGCTTCAAATCGAAAGCGGTGACGATTCTGGCGGCCATCCTGATGCTCTATGCGCTCGGCAACTATCTGCTGGAGCAGTTCGTGGCCATCGGCCAGGGCGTCTCGGGGCTGACCGGCGGCACCATTCCCTATCAGGTCGGCGTGGTGTTCTTCATCGTCATTATGGTTGCCTACAGCTGGCTGGGCGGCATGCGCTCGGTGGCCTATACCGACACGATCCAGGGCATTGCACTGCTGTTCGGCGTGTTCATGCTGCTGATCGGCTCGCTGATCTATTTCGGCGGCCCGGCGACGTCCGCCGAACTGATGCTGCAACAGACGCCGGAGAAACTGGGGGCGCCCGACGCGGGCGGGGTGACCCACTGGTTCTGTCTGTTACTGCTTGTCGGCATCGGAGCGGCGGTGTATCCCCACGCCATTCAGCGCATTTTCGCTGCGCGCAGCGAGGCCACGCTCAAGCGCTCGTTCATACGGATGGCGTATATGCCGTTCGTGACCGCGGGCGTGGTGTTCGTGGTCGGCATCATCGGTATCGCGGCGTTCCCGGATCTGACCACCGCCGAGTCCGAACAACTGGTCGGGCGCATGGCCAACGCGCTGGCGAACAAGAACATCATCTTCTACTGGGCGATGATCATGCTGTTCGGCGGCGTGATCGCGGCGATCGTGTCGACCGCCGACTCGGTGCTGCTGACCTTCTCGTCGATCGTGTCGAACGATCTGTACGGCCGCTATATCAGCCCCGATGCCTCCGAGCAGCGCAAGGTGCTGGTCGGCAAGCTGGTGGGGCTGGTCGCGGTAGTGGTGCTGGTGATCATCGCCTGGTATCCGCCGTCGACGCTGTATCAGATCTTCGTACTCAAGTTCGAGCTGCTGATCCAGGTCGCACCGGCGCTGATTCTGGGCCTTTACTGGGCCCGCCTCAACCCGCGCGCGTTGTTCGCGGGCATGCTCGCCGGTGCGGTGCTGGCAGCCAGCATGACCTTCATCGGCTTGCGGCCGCTGGGCGTATTCAGCGGGCTCTGGGGGCTGTTGCTCAACCTCGTGATCTGCGTCGCGGCCAGTCTGGTCATGGGCGTGCGCGATGATGAACAGCAGCATGCCGCCAAGGTGATCGGCACCTACTGACGGGCCGGCCGCGGTCTCGGCTGACCGGCCCCGTGGTCGGTCAGTCGGGATAGTCGGTGGCGACCGAGACATCCCGCCAGGCGTCGATTTCGTCGAGCACGCTCTTGAGATACCCCTCGACCTTGTCCACACCCCAGGCACCGAGCACCAGATGGTGCGGCGGGTTGGGATGGGCCACGAGATCGATCATCGCCCGGGCCGCGCGCTCGGGATCGCCGGGCTGGGCGCCGCTGCCATCGCGGGTGCCCTGCATGCGCGCCGCTGCCGTGTCGGCATAGTCGGCGATGCGGCTCGACGTCTGCTTGAGGGAACGGCCGGCCCAATCGGTTCGGAAGGGGCCCGGCTCGATACAGATCGAACGGATACCCAGCGGTGCGACCTCGGCGTCCAGTGCGTCCGACCAGCCTTCCACGGCGTGCTTGCTGGCGGCATAGAAGCCCGAGCCCGGAAAGCCGATGAAGCCGGCCACCGAGCTGATGTTGAGAACATGCCCGCGCCGACGTTCGCGCATGCCCGGCAGAATCGCCTGGGTGATGGCGAACAGGCCGAAGACGTTGGCCTCGAACTGGGCCCGTATCTCGCTGTCCTCGGCTTCTTCCACCGATGATTGATAACCATAGCCGGCGTTGTTGACCAGCACGTCGATACGGCCGAATTTCTCATTTGCCGCGGCGACGGCCGCCTGAATCTGAGCCGCGTCGGTCACGTCCAGCGTGACCGCAAGCGCGCGATCCGGGGCCGCCTCGGCGAGATCCGCGACGCGGGACTTGTCGCGCGCGCTCATCACCGCGCGGCCGCCGTCGTCGATGATCTGCTGGGCGAGCGCACGGCCGAAGCCGGTGGAGCAGCCGGTGATGAACCAGACCGGGTCGTTGGGCTGTGTCATGGCATCGATTCCTTGTGGAGCGTTCATTCGGGCGATAGATGCAGACTGCATGAATCGCCGCCACCGCTTATATGGGACCGGGCGTTAGCGATGCAAACGGGTCTGTTCAGTCCAGCACCTCGAACGTCACTCCGGCGTGCGCCTGCAGACGCTGAATGAGTTTGTTGCCCAGCAGCGTGGCCGGCGTCCAGAAACCGCCGGGCGTATCGGCGTCGATATCGCGGGCCAGACAGGCGCCGGCTTCGCCGAGCATCTTGCAGGTCGAGCCATAGCCGGGATCGCGGTCGCCCAGAACTTTTGCCTTCAGGGTCCGGCCGTCGGCGGTCGTGCCGAACAGGCGGATGTCGTAGAAGCCTTTGTCCTGGGCCTCGGGGCTGGGGCCTTCGCCGGGGGCGGGCAGCACGAAGCGTTCGAGCAGCGTGCGGGTCGGTGCCAGCGCCACGCCGAGCAGAAATCCACCCAGGCCCAGGGTCATGCCGTAGGCGGCCAGCCGGCCTTTGCTGCCGCGGCCCATCATCACCGCCTCGTCATAGCGAAAACCGGCGCCATAGGCCTGGTTCGACAGGGCATTGCTGCGTTGCACGATACGTTCGTTGGTGGTGGCCATGATGAACGGCGCGATCCAGGCCTCGGCGTCCGCGTCGTGCTGGGCGCCGCGCACGCTCGGCTGACGCACGTCCGGGCTGTAGCCGGGCGGGCAGATCGAGTAGGGATTGGCCAGTTCCTTGCGCAGGGCCGGATTCTTGCGCAGCTGTTTGGCCAGCGCGGTCATGCTCGCCACGGTGCCGCCGGAAAACCCGCCGCGCATGGCCTTGACCCTCATCTTCACGCGCGTGCAGGGCGCGGCGAATCGCTTCTGCGCCTCCTGCTGCAGGAAATACACGCCCAGATCAGAGGGCAGGGAATCGAAGCCGCAGCAATGCACGATACGTGCGCCGGAGGCCTTGGCGGCGTCCTCGTATTTGCTCAGCATCTGCCGAATCCAGTGCACCTCGCCGGTGAGATCGCAGTAGTCCGTGCCGCTTTCGGTACAGGCCGCGATCATCGGTTCGCCGTAGAGCGCATAGGGGCCGACGGTCGACACCACCACGCGGGTCTGTTCGCAGAGCGCGGCGAGCGTGGCCGGCTCGTTGGCATTGGCCACGATCAGGGGCGCGTCGGGCTGGCCGATGTCGGCGCGGACTTTCTCCAGCCTGGCCTTGGAGCGCCCGGCCAGGGCCCAGCTCAGCGCGCCGCCGCTGCCGTAGCGCTGGGCGAGATAGGCGCAGACCAGCTGGCCGACGAAGCTGGTGGCACCGAAGATCACGAGGTCATATTGGTTTTTCGGCACGGGTTGTCGTCCATGAAAACGGGTTTGATCTCAGCCTACGGGAAACATCGATTACGCCGCGTGTGCAGCGGTCCGGGTCGGCCGTCTGCTTGGCCGCTTGGTGTGCCTCGCGTAAGCTTGCCCCAGCTCTAATTCCAGGTCTGACATGACCCAGCACGACAATCCCGAACGGCCCGGTGCCAATGCCGCCGGTGCCGGCTCGAACAACGATCCCGAGACCATAGATTTCGGCTACGAGCGTGTCTCCCGGCGCGACAAGCAGGGCCGTGTCGCGGCGGTGTTCGATTCGGTGGCCGACAACTACGACATCATGAACGACCTGATGTCGATGGGCATCCATCGGGCCTGGAAGCATTTCACCCTGGAACTGGCCGCCGTGCGCGAAGGCGATCGCGTACTGGATCTGGCCGGCGGCACCGGCGATCTGGCCGCCGGCTTTGCCCGCCGTGTCGGCCCCAAGGGGCGCGTGCTGCTGTCGGATATCAACGGCGCGATGCTGGCCAATGGCCGCGACCGGATGATGGACCGCGGCGTCGTCGGCAATATCGATTACTGTCTGGCCAATGCGGAAAAACTGCCGTTCGCCGACAACAGCTTCGACTGCGTGACCATCGGCTTCGGGCTGCGCAACGTCACCGACAAGCCGGCGGCGCTGGCGGAGATGGCGCGCGTGACCAAACCCGGCGGCCGTTCGCTGGTGCTCGAGTTCTCCAAGCCGGCCGTGCCCGGGCTCGACAAGCTCTACGACCTGTATTCGTTCACGGTGCTGCCGTGGCTGGGCAAGAAGGTCGCCAATGACGAAGCCTCGTATCGCTACCTCGCGGAGTCGATCCGCATGCACCCCGATCAGCAGACACTGCAGGCGATGATGAGCGATGCCGGTTTCGTGCGTTGCGGCTATCACAACCTCACCGGCGGGATTGTTGCGGTCCACCGCGGCTACAAGGCATGAGCGCTGGCGAGTTGCGGAGTCTGCCGACGGCGGCGCTCGGCGCGATCGAGATCGCGCTCAACAAATATGTCGCCAGCGATGAGCGCGCGCTCGCCCGCTGCCGGGATCTGGCCGGCCGCGCGCTGGAAGTGCGTTTTTCCGATCTGGCGTTTCGGCTGGCGTTCGTCGCCGAGCAGCACGGCCTGCAGGTGCGCGCCGCCGCCGAAGGCGAGGCCGACGTGGCGTTGACCGGTACCAGCGCGGCCTTCGGTCGCATCCTGTTTTCCGGTGGGCGCGACGGCCTTACCGGCGGCGGCCTGCGTATCGAGGGCGATATCGGCGTGGCGCAGCGGTTCGCCGATCTGTTTTCGAGCGTGGATTTCGACGTGACCGATATTATCGATGCCCGGCTGGGGCCGGTGCCGGCATATTTCGTGGGCAAGGGCCTGCGCGGCGCGCGGTCATTGCTGTCCCGGGCCATGCGCGAGTTGCCGGAACAGGCCGCCGAATACCTGCGCGAGGAAACCCGCGACGTGATCGGTGCCTGGGAACACGAGAAATTCGTCACCGCGGTGGAAACCCTGCGCGACGATAGCGAGCGTCTCGACGCCCGCATGCGCCGTCTCGAGAGCGCCCGCTGATGTTCTCACGCAGCCGGCGCCTGCTGGAAATCCTGCGCGCCGTGCGCGAGTACGGTCTGGGCGAGCTGATGGGCGACGCCGCGCCGACCTGGCTGGTCGGCCGCCGGCGCGATTTCGATCAATCCGTGAACGTGCGCCTGCGGCTGGCGCTGGAAGCGCTGGGGCCGGTGTTCGTGAAGTTCGGCCAGACCCTGTCCACGCGCCGGGACCTGCTGCCGGACGGCATGGCCGAGGAACTGTCCAAGCTGCAGGATGACGTGCCGCCGTTCGAAGGTGCCGAGGCGCGCCGGCTGATCGAGGCTGCCTACGGCCACCCGCTGGACGTGTTCTTCGCCGAATTCGATGAACAACCGCTGGCCGCGGCCTCGATCGCCCAGGTGCATGTGGCGCGCCTGCATCCCCGCGCCAATGAAAATGAAGGCCGCGAGGTGGTGGTCAAGGTGCTGCGCCCCGATGTGCATGAACGCATCGAGCGCGATATCGCCGTGCTCTACCGGCTCGCGGGCCTGGCGGCGCGTTTTCATCCCGAGGCGTCGCGGCTGCGGCCGGTCGAGATCGTGGCCGAGTACGACCGCATCATTTCCGACGAACTCGACCTGATGCGCGAGGGTGCGAACGCCAGCCAGTTGGGGCGCAACTGGGCCGGGTCGGATCTGATCATCCACCCCGAGATCCATTTCGACTACAGCACCGAGAACGTGCTGGTCATGGAGCGCATGGTCGGCGTACCCATCGACGATGTGGAAACGCTCAAGGCCGCTGGCGTGGACTTCAAGGTGCTGGCCGAGCGCGGCGTGGAGATCTTCTTCAAGCAGGTCTTTCGTGACAATTTCTTTCATGCCGACATGCATCCCGGCAATATCTTCGTGCAGACCGATCATCCGCACCGGCCGCGCTACGTCGGCCTGGATTTCGGCATCGTCGGCTCGCTGACCGCCGACGATCAGCGTTATCTGGCCGAGAACTTCCTCGCGTTCTTCAACCAGGACTACAAGCGCATCGCCGAGTTGCATATCGAATCCGGCTGGATGCCGGCGGATACCCGCCTGGAGGAATTCGAGGGCGCGATCCGCACGGTGTCCGAGCCGATCATGAACAAGCCATTGGCGGAGATCTCCTTCGGCCTGTTCCTGGTACGCCTGTTCAAGATTGCGCGCCGCTATCGCTATCAGGTGCAGCCGCAGCTGGTACTGCTGCAGAAGACCGTGCTCAACGTCGAGGGTCTGGGCCGTGATCTGTACCCGCAGCTGGATCTCTGGGCCACGGCCAAGCCGGTGCTAGAGGAATGGATGCTGCATCGCGCCAGCCCGAAAGTGGCTGCGGCGCGGTTCAGGAATCAGCTGCCGCAGATCATGGACAGCCTGCCGGGGTTGGCGAGCACGCTCATGCGGCGTCTCGACGAAGGGACCAATCCGGCCGCGCGCGAGCTCGAGCGCGCGCTCGGCGATATCACCGACGAGCTGCGCATTGCCCGCCGCGCCATGCGCTGGACCGTGGTCGGCACCGGCGCCGTGGTGTCCGGCGTGCTGCTGGTGGTCTATCCCGAGGCGCCGGACTGGCTCGGCGGCGCGGTCGGCGTGATCGGCCTGGGCTGCTGGATTCGCGCCTGGCGCGGATGAACCCGCCGGCAGCGCCGTTACCCGTCGGGCCGGTCGCGCCCAGGCTGAGGCTACGCGCGGTACGCGCCAGCGACTACGACCGCGTCTACGCCTGGCACGTCGCTGCATTCAAGACGCACATCGAGCAGATCTGGAATTGGAACGAGGATTGGCAGCAGCGCGACTTCGCGGCGTTGTTTGCCGCCGTGCCGCCGCGGATCGTGATCTACGAAGGCACGGCCGTCGGATATATCCAGATTCAGGCGCGCGCGAATGATCTGCATCTGGTGAATATCGCGCTGGACGAACAGGTGCGGGGTCTGGGGCTCGGCGGCCGGTTGATCGGCATGCTGCAGGCGCGGGCCGCGGCCAACGACCAGGGCGTCACCCTGAAAGTGTTCAAGAGCAATTCCCGTGCGGAAGCGCTGTATTCCCGGCTGGGGTTCCTGCGCTGCGGTCAGACGGCCGCGCATCACCGCATGCAGTGGCTGCAGTCGATGATCTCCTAGAGCCTGTTGCCATCTCACAAGAGGCCGCTCCGGCGGCCATTTTTTTCGCAAGGCAAGGCGCAGCGAGCGCGGCATAGCCAAGCTACATGAACGAGCTGCAACGCTGTATTGCGGAAAAATGGCCGTCGGCGCTAGCGCGAACGCAGGATATGCAGGCCCTTGAGCAGATTGAGCGCTTCGTAGAGCGGATAGTCCTTGGCCGCCAGGTCGCTGTTCTTGCCTGCGGCCTCGCTGGCCGCCTTGGCCTGCTCGGGCGTGCGCGTATCGTTGGCCAGTGCGCCGGCCAGATCGGCCTCGGAGAACGGCGTGATGCCGTTGCTCTTGGCCGCGGTCACGTTGACGTCCTGGATGCCGACATCCGGCTGGATGCCGTCGCCCTGGATCGAGCGCCCGCTGGGCGTGTAGTAGCGCGCAGTGGTGAGCTTGAGCGCGGCGCCGTTCTGCAGCGGGATGATGGTCTGTACCGAGCCCTTGCCGAAGGTGCGCGTGCCCATGATCACCGCGCGGCTGTCGTCCTGCAGGGCGCCGGCGACGATCTCCGAGGCCGAGGCCGAGCCTTCGTTGACCAGCACGACAATCGGCGCCCCGTCGAGCATGTCGCCGGGTTTGGCATCGAACTGCTGGTCGGTGTTCTGGGCCCGACCGCGAATCGACACGATGCCGCCCGAGTCGATGAAGGTATCCGACACATCGACCGCGGAACTGAGCACGCCGCCGGGATTGTTGCGCAGATCCAGCACGATGCCGCGCAGACCGGCCTTGCCGGCCTTGTCCTTGAGTTTCTCGATGGCGCGGTTGAGGCCGTCACCGGTATTGCTGGAGAACTGGGTGATCCGCACATAGCCATAGTCGGCGTCGAGCATGCGTGATTTCACGCTCTTGACGCGCACGACCGCGCGCTTGAGCGTGACCTTGAACGGTTCGTCCTGGCCCTCGCGCAGAATGGTGAGGGTGATATCGCTGCCGATATCGCCGCGCATCTTCTTGACCGCGTCCATGAGGGTCATGCCCTTGACCGCGGTATCGCCGATACGCACGATCAGGTCGCCCGGCTGGATGCCGGCCTTGCTCGCCGGGGTGTCGTCGATGGGCGCGACCACGCGCACGAAGCCGTTCTGCAACTGCACCTCGATGCCCAGGCCGCCGAACTTGCCGGAGGTCGAGATCGAGATCTCGCGGAATTCTTCCTTGTTCAGATACGCCGAATGCGGGTCCAGGCCATCGAGCATGCCCCGGATCGAATTCTCCAGCAGATCCTGATCGCTGACGTCCTCCACGTAACCCTGTTTCACGCGGTTGAGGATTTCGACAAAGGTACGCAACTCGTCCAGAGGCAGACCGTGGGCGGCGACGTCGTCGTCGGCAGGCGCCGGGCTCTGTTGCTGGGCCAGACCGGCCTGACTGAAACTCACCAGGGCGCCGATGGCAATGCCAAGCGCAATCAACAGCGAGCTGCGGGTTTTCGATCGCATGAAGCAGAACTCCCCTGGGGCGGTCAACGGCCCGAACGCGCAAGTCGCGCGCAAAGATTAAGCGGTCTGCGACCGCAATTATTTCGTCGAAAAGATAGCATAAAACGCGTATCTAACAGGCGTTTGCCCTGCATCGGGACGATTTTCATCAACGCGCTCGTAAGCCGGATTACCCAGATTGCCCGGATCGGCCTGGCCGTGGCCGTGCCGCGTCGGTCAGCCGGACAGCCAGCTCGAAGGATTGATCGGTGTCTGGCCGCGACGAATCTCGAAATAGGTGCCGCTGCGGCTGTGGCCACCGCTGCGGCCGGCCTTGGCGATGGCCTGGCCGCGATCGACCGAGTCGCCGACCTCGACGTAGGTGCTCTCGGCGTGACCGTAGAGGGTGTAGTAGTTGTGGCCGTGGTCGATGATCACGATCAGGCCGTAGCGGTGCATATAGCCCACATAGACCACGCGCCCGCCGGCCACCGCCGTGACCGGCGTGCCTTCGGGCGCGGACAGCCATTCGCCCTGCCAGCGCAGCGGCCCGCCGGCCTTGCGGGTGCCGAAGCGCGCCAGCACCGAGCCGCGCACCGGCGGTGTCATGCGGCCCTTGAGCTGGGAGAAGGGCGTGTTGTCGCCGCTCGGCTCGGGCAGCGTGGCCAGCTGTTTGCGCAGCGAGCTCATCAGGTTTTCCAGACGCGCCGCGTCGGCTTTCATTTCGTCGAGGCTGGCGGCCCGGGACGACAGCCGCTTGTCGAGCGCGGCAATGGTGTTGCGCCGCTGCTGCTGATTGGCTTCCAGTTGTGCGAGGGTGTCCGAGCGCGCCTCACGCTGGCGGGTGAGCGTGGCCTGCTCTTTTTCCAGCGCTTTCTGGCGCACCACCAGATCGGACAGCGCCTCGCGCAGGCTGGCGACCTGCCGCGTCTGGGCTTTGGCGAAATACTCGTAATAGACCAGCATGCGGCCGAGTTTTTCCGGCGACTGGCCCGACAGCAGCAGACGCATCTTGTCCATGCGCCCGTTGGCGTAGGCAGCGCGGACCTGGGCGCGCAGCGCGTCGAGCCGATCGGTGAGCTGATCGCGCTCTTCGTTGCGGCGCCCGGCGAGACTGGCGACGCTGGCCCTGGCCTTGCCGATGTCCGCGTCGAGGGTGCGCAGGCGTCTGGAGGCGGTACTGATCTCGTCTTCGGCCGCCGCCAGCCGCGACGACAGATCGCCACGCTTGCTCTTGTCGGCCGCGATCTGCTTGCGCACCTTGTCGATCTTGTCCTGCAGCGCATCGAGTTCCGCGCGCGCGCGATCCGAGCGGTCGGAGTCGCTGGCCGCGGGCGCGGGCAGCGCTGGGAGCAGGGCGAACAGGCAGACGCCGATCAGTCGGGACAAACGCATGGCCGCGATTGTAGAGCGTTGTCACCCTGCAGTGGGCGGCGGGCGCGCCCGGTATGCAATAATCGCGGCCGGCGCGCGGGCTGGCCCGCGTATTTCGAACGTGACTTGACGGCCCGAAACGGCCGAGCGGACCGCATTCTATGCAGCAGATTCAGGAATTCGTCACCAATCACCCGCTTCTATGGGGGGCGCTGCTCGCGGCCCTGATTGCGCTCGCGGTCACCGAGGCTATGCGCATGTTCAAGGGCCAGCGCCCGATCCCGGCGACCGAAGCGGTCCGCCTGATGAACGTCGAGGATGCGATCGTGGTCGATACCCGCTCGGCGGCCGACTACAAGAAGGGCCATATCCTCAACGCCAAGCATATCCCGATGGCGGGCATCGACGAGCGCGCCGGAGAAATCACCAAGAACACCGATCGCACCATCATCTGCTATTGCGGCATCGGCAACGTCGCCCCGCAGGCCGTGGTCAAGCTGCGCAAGCAGGGCTACGCCAAGGTTTATGCGCTCAAGGGCGGCATCAACGCCTGGCAGGGCGACGGCATGCCGGTGACCAGCAAGTAGCAACGCGCCCGAGGCATCGCGCGACCACGTCAAGTCAGAACGAGGAGATCATCACATGGCGGAAGACACATCCGACAACGGCCAGGCACAGCGCCAGGTCGCATTGCAGAAAATCTATGTCCGGGACGCCTCGATCGAAGTGCCGGACGGCCCGCGCGTATTCACCGAGGACTACAAGCCCGAGGTGAACGTGGACCTGAATACGCGTATCGAGAGTCTGTCCGCCGAGACCCATCAGGTCATCGTGACCGTGACCGTGACCGCCAAGCAGGCCGATCGCACCGCGTATATCGTCGAGGTCCAGCAGGCCGGCGTATTCCAGGTCGAGGGCTTCGAGGACGACGGCGAGCGTGGCCATGTGCTCGGCGCCTATTGCCCGTCGGTGCTGTTTCCCTATGTACGCGAGAGCATCGGCGACATGGTCCAGCGCGCGGGTTTCCCGCATTTTCTGCTGCAGCCGGTCAATTTCGACATGCTCTATGCCCAGCATCAGCAGAACCAGACCGGCGCGCCGACCGACGCCGGCAGCGCGACGCATTAGACGCCCGTGAGTGAACCCGCAGCGCACGAGCGCGACGTGACGCGCCGGATGGCCGTGCTCGGTGCCGGCTCCTGGGGCACCGCGCTGGCCATCCAACTGGCCCGCAACGGCAACGCTGTGCGGCTGTGGGCGCGTGATACCGCGGCCGTAACGCAGATGGCCGAGGCACGCGAGAACAGCCGCTATCTGCCCGGCTGTCCGCTGCCCGACTCGCTAGCCCCCGAACCGGATATGGCGGCAGCGGTGGCGGCCGCCGACGATGTGCTGGTGGTCGTGCCCAGTCACGCCCTGCGTGAATGTCTGACTGATCTCGAGGCCGTCCTGCGCCCCGAACAGCGGGTGATCTGGGCGACCAAGGGCCTGGAGCCGGAATCCGCGCTGTTGCCGGACCAGGTCGCCGCCGAGGTGCTGGGCGTGGATCGCGTCACGGCGGTGTTGTCGGGGCCGAGTTTCGCCGGCGAAGTCGGTCAGGGCATGCCCACCGCGGTCACCATTGCCTCGATCGACGCCGAATTCGCGCGGGCCATGGCCGGGGCGTTTCACGACGGCGTGTTTCGCGTCTATACCACCGCCGATGTCGTGGGCGTGGGCGTGGGCGGCGCGGTCAAGAACGTGCTCGCCATCGCGGTCGGCATTTCCGATGGCCTGGGCTATGGCGCCAATGCCCGAGCCCTGCTGATCACGCGGGGCCTGTCCGAGATGATGCGGCTGGGCGAGAAACTCGGTGGTCATCGCGAGACCTTTACCGGCATGGCCGGTCTGGGTGATCTGCTGCTGACCTGTACCGACGATCAATCGCGCAATCGCCGCATGGGCCTGGCGCTGGCCGCTGGCGCCGACGTGGAAGGCGCCCAGCGCGAGATCCAGCAGGTGGTGGAGGGCGTGCGGGTGGCGCGCGAAGTCCATCGCATCGCCCAGCAACTGGGCGTGGAGATGCCGATCTCCACGCAGGCGTTTCGGGTTCTGCACGAAGGCGTGGCGCCGCGTGATGCGGTGCGTAAACTGACCGATCGCCCGTTCCGGGCCGAAAAAGACTAAAATACAGCCATGCGGCGATGTCATGGTTGCGCGCCGCCTGTTTGAAACCAAAGGGAAAAGACACCGCGGCATGGCGAATTGGGTTACTTTTGGGCGCTTCCTGCTGCTTTTCGTGCTGCTGGCGATCATTTATTCGGGTCTGCCGGCGCTGCAGCTGGTCAACGCACCGTTGACGATTCTGATCATCGCGCTGGACGGCGTCGATGGCTGGGTGGCGCGTCGTTTCGGCGAGGAGTCGCTGTTCGGGGCCACCTTCGATATCGCCATCGACCGTATCGTGGAGACCGTACTCTGGGTGGTTCTGGCCCATCTGGATTTCATCGGTGTATGGATACCGCTGCTGTTCATCATCCGCGGCAATCTCGTGGATGCGATCCGCAGCAAGGGCGCGGCCGCCGGCACGGCCGCCTTCGACATGATGCAGTCGCCGATCGGGCGTTTTCTGGTGGCCGGGCGCTTCATGCGCGGTTTCTATGCCGTGCTCAAGGCCGTGACCTTCGCCTGGATTCTGGCGTGGCAGCCGTTCCCGATCCTGGCGCCCGATTTCTGGGCCGCGAACGGCGCCTGGCTGACCGGGATTGGCCTGGCCCTGGCCTGGGCGTCGGCGGCGATCTGTATCGCGCGCGGCCTGCCGGTTATCATCGAGTTCTGTGCGAACGCGGGCCCCAACGCGCAGGAGAAGACATGAAACTCGTCCTGTTCGATATCGACGGCACGCTGGTGCCGGATGCCAGTTCGGAAATGCGGTTTGCGCGCTATATGTGGCGCACCGGCGAGCTCGGCCTGCGCCAGCTGCTCGCGTTCGTCTGGTTCTGCGTGCGTTATTTTCCGCGCTACGGGCGCCACGTCATGCAGAAGAACAAGGCCTATCTGAGCGGCCACAGCCGTGCACATGTCGCCGCGCTGGCGCGGGCGTTCGTCAACGAGGAACTCATGCCCGCGCTGTACGCGCCGGCGGTCGAGCGGCTGCGCGCCCATCAACAGGCCGGCGATCATATCGCCCTGCTGTCGGGCACGCCGCAGTTCATTGCTTCCGCCCTGGCCGATGCGCTGGGCGTGGCGCACAGTTTTGCGGCGCTGTGTGACATGCGTCGCGATCGCTATACGGCGAAACCGCCGCAGCGCCATCCCTACGGCCCGACCAAGATCGATGCGGCCTATGCGCTGGCACAACAGGCCGGCCTGCCGTTGTCGCAGGCGATCGCCTTCGGTGACTCGATAACCGATGCCTATCTGTTCCGGGTGGTCGGCGAAGCAGTGGCGGTGCAGCCCGACCGGCGCCTGTCCGAGGCCGCCACCGGCGCGGGCTGGGAAGTCATGCTCGATCGCGTGGATCGGGCGTAAGGCGCGACCCACGCGATCGGTCGCGCGCCTGCACGAGGCGATGATGTGCTGACAATCGAGTCGCTATCCGATCAGCAGATTCTCGACGCCGTCGAGCCGATCATGGACAACCTCATGGCCGGTTCGGCCGCCGTCGATCACGCCCGCCACACCCGCGACTTCACGCCCCGAATGAAATGCATCGTGACCGCGCAGCGGCTCGAGGAGATCTGTGCCGATTATCAGCAGCGCATCGGCCATTTCGGCGCCCGTCGCTTCGTCGCGTTGTTTCGGCGCGAGCAGTCGGTGGCCGTGATCTGGAAGCAGGCCTGTTCGAAATCGACCGACGAGTTCGTCGCCGAAGCGGTTTTCGTGCCCCAGGGCGGGCGCTGGCTCGTCGACCACGCGATGGTCTTCTAGGTTCCAGCTGACAACAAACGACAAAGTCCGTCGCGCATCTGCTGATGAAGTACTCGGGCAGCGCTTCGGGACGGGGCACAGCTGACATCAGTGCTATGGGTTGCCCGGGTTTTGGACCGCTCGGCATTTCTAGCGCGATCAGCTAACGCGTGTGCTGGTGGCATTTCGCCAGGTCAGCTATCGGCCAGCAGCGGACGTTGCGCCCGAAGGGTTAGCAGCACCGTTGACGCTAGATCCGAGCGGTGGCTAATTCGCGAAGCGGTCGCCACGGGCGCAGTCATGAAGCGAGGCCAATTCTCAAAAAAGAGGAATCACAGCTCCCCCGTCAAGAACTGCGCTTTCCCGCGACCAAAGCTCCAGTCAGCCTCTCCGTTCTCGATCACCGCAACGACCAGGTCATTGGAATCCAGGGCGCATCTTTCAGCCAAATTATCGGCTAACGCCGCATAGAGATCGGACTTCATCTGCGTCGACCTCGACTTGCTAATAACCGTTATCACAACGGCGTTGTTAGTTCTGCTGAATCCCAAGCCAGTGTCGCGTAACACCATTTCGCCGAGTTTATGGGTATATACGATCTGGTATCTGTCTGACTCCGGGACGTGGAACGTCTTCACTACTGCCTCGTGCGCCGCATCAAGTAGTGCCTGCAGTTCAGAATCCTGTCTGCCTTCCAGCACGTCGATTTTTACTAGCGGCATTTGGAGCTCCCGTTGCATCGCTTGATCGCTGATCCTTCAACAGATCCAGCCTGCCGGCCTTGCCTGCCACTCGTGCAGTAGTGCTGAAGCCGGGCACTGTCATCGCAGCTCGAATTCATGTTGCAGCTCTGATCTCTTCCAAAGGCACTTCGACCCGCATGTCGAT
Organism: Salinisphaera aquimarina; assembly: GCF_042643355.1. Taxonomy (NCBI): domain Bacteria; kingdom Pseudomonadati; phylum Pseudomonadota; class Gammaproteobacteria; order Salinisphaerales; family Salinisphaeraceae; genus Salinisphaera; species Salinisphaera aquimarina. Next base: position 584,326 of record NZ_JBHRSS010000003.1, on the reverse strand, counting down.
CGTGTTCTGTTGAACTTGTTTTTCGGAAAGGCAGTTCAACCAAGCCTGCAGCGGCCTGGCCCGATAAAACCGTCTAAGGCCGGACTCGAAAAAATCATCCAAGTGGATCTCTTCATTCGGATAGAGCAGTTTATGAGCCTCGCGTCCTTCGTTCTTGTCAGAGACAACCGCGGCTTCGCAAAGAAGATAGAGACACCGAAGGTTGTTGGTGCCTCGCTCCCGCATGGAATCGTAGTACGTGATGAAGACACGCGGATTGGCGAGGATATTCTTTGAATGAACGGCCTCGGTCCAGGACGACCAGTAGAGATTGAGGTTCGAATCCGGGACCGCGGTTGCCGGAGTGTTCCACGGCTGATCGTTTTGCGCTGTGGCAATGTTTGCGTACAGGCAGGTGCCTAGAATTTCGGCACACCGTGCGCCTAGATTTTGGTCTTCCATCGGATTCTCCATTGAATAAACGTTCAGACAAGCGGGATGCGCCTATCTCGTCTCATAGCAATCAAGCGTCGGGCGTCGCGCGCCTTTGAAATAACGGGGATCGCCCCACCAAGCCAAGAGGATGGCCACAAGCAAAGCTGCGGCGCCGATACCAAAGGTAAGGCGATAGTCCCCGACGACTGCATAAAGCCCGGACAGGCCATAGCCGGCGATCGCTTGTGCCAATGCGAACGCAGCGGTTGCCCGGCCCCAGAGCCGCTTGTGTTCGATCGGGCTGACCATTTCGGCCAGCCGTCCGGACGAGAGTGCGACGATGCCGGGCACGAGCGCCCCGACCAGAACAGAAGACATCGATCGCGTCCAGAAACCGATCGCCAGGAACGGCAGTCCGACGGCCAAACCTTTGATCATGAATCCTGCTGTCAGGCTGACGCGCCAGCCAGCGCGCGGCACGATAAAGCGTATTGCGATCGGGCCGAGTACCGCGCCCAACCCGAACAATGCCCATTGCACGTTCGCGGCCGCCATGCCGAGCCCAACTTCGCGTGCCAGATAATCGACCCAGAACATCGTATGCGGCACGAAACCGATCCCATCCAAGGCGTATGCGCCAATAACCAGCACCACGGCCCATGGGATTACGGCGTCGGAGGCCGGTGTTTTCAGGTCTGATCTATCACTGACCTGGGCTGGTGCCGGAAGTCGATAGAGCGCCACGTCGCCCACCGTTCCCGCGATCAGCGTCAAAGCGCCTAGCGTGAGCCATGCGACCCACAGACCTGCCTGTAACAAAACGGGCACGACTACCGCAGATAGGAGGGCCCCCAGGCCGATACCCGTGAACAAGAGGGTGCCTACGACGGGGCGTCGTTCGGTGTCGGTCGCGGCCAAGGCAGTCGCAGGGCCGACCACCATCAGCCAGCCTCCTGCCAATCCGGAGAGCAGTCGCCAACCAAAGAACCAGACAAAAGGCGCCGCATGCACGCAGGCGACGAAACTGAGCGTCGCTATTGCAAACGACACCGCGAGCGTCGCGCGCGCACCAAATCGCTCGGACACCGTGTGCGCCGTGACGGCACCTATCAAATAGCCCAACAGGTTGGCCGCGCCAAGATAAACCGCAGCCGAAGTCGTGAACCAGTGGGCGCCCACGACCGCCGGGATGAGCGACGTGTATGCGAACCGAGCCAGGCCGATCCCAACAAGCGTGGACGTTAAGCCCACGAGTACAGCCGGAATGACCGACTCTGTGCTTCGTTTTGTTGCGGTCATGAAACCCGTCGATCGCAGCCAGTATCAGAATCCGGAGATTAGATCGAGCGGGGTTTCATTGGAAACGATTTATATAGATACTGATTATCGTTTTTAACGATTCAAAGTCCGCATGCAATTACAATCGCTACGTCTGTTCGTTGCGGTGGCCGACAGTGGTAGTTTCAGTGCCGCAGCGAAACAAATGCACACCGTGCAGTCCAATGTGACCGCGCATATAAAAAAGCTGGAGACCGAACTGGGCGTCGTCTTGTTTGTGCGCCAGGGACATATCCATCTTTCGCCGGCTGGCCGCGCGCTCATGACCCATGCCCAGCGCACCCTGTCCGCGCACGACAATGCGTTGGCCGCCTTCCAGCAACCCGAGAATCCGCGCGGCGTCTTGCGCATCGGCTCGATGGAAAGCACCGCCGCAGTGCGACTGCCGGGCCTGCTGGCCGCTTACCACGAAAAATATCCGCGTATCGATCTGCGCCTGACGACGGGTACCACGACCGATATCGTCGCGCGTCTGCTCGATGGTACGTTGGACTGCGGGTTTATTGCCGGTCCGGTAAGCCACTCGCGCCTGTACGGGGTGGAAGCGTTCCACGAATCACTCGTGTTGGTAGCCGGTGAACCACTCGCGACCATACCCTCAACCGATTCGCTCATGGACACACCGTTCCTGGCATTCAGGCAGGGCTGCCACTATCGACACTGTGTAGAGCGCTTGTTGGCTCGCCAAGGCGTTGCAGGTGGCCGAATATTCGAGTTCGGCTCCATTGACGGCATTTTGGGTTGTGTGGCCGCGGGAATGGGATATGCCCTGTTGCCCAAAACCGTCGTTGAAGCGCACCAATCCCGGTTTGCAATTCATACACTTGATCTACCCGCCGACATCGGCGATGTCGTCACCCGTTTCGTAGCGACTGCGACCGTCGGATGGTCTCCAGCGCTGGTCTCGTTTGAACAACTGGTTCTAAGCGCGCAGCGCTCGACGACATACGATGAACGGCCAGCTGACGCGATGATGTGAAAATGTGCAGTGGTTAAAGGCGTAGCGCGTTACCCACCCTCGTTGCCAAGACAGGCCGTAAAGGACCAAAAGCGGACGCCCGAGACCGCGCTCCAAATGAGAAAAAGCATATTCGCCCGAGGGCTGCTATGGGCCGCATTCGCCCCAATGGGGTGTCGCAATAGCGCCCAAGCCGGCTGCGCCCCAGCTTGTGAGCGCAGACTAGGTGGTTGTTTCGACTGAACGCTCAGGCGTGTCGAACCCGACGCGTTGCAGGCGTTCCTTGACGATCTGCACGGCCGGCGTATCGGTCGCCGATACTTGCGGCGCGGTGACCAGGTAGGCGAGACAGGCAGGCAACGACGGTAACCCTTCCGGCGGGACGAGCGCTCGCATCTCTGCGGTGAGGCGCGCTCGGTCGAGTACGCTGATTGCCAGCCCACTCGCCACCGCCGCTTCTATGGCGGCGACGCTACTACTGGCGAACACTGTTTCCCAGGAACGCCCGGCAGCGTTCAGCGCGGCCAGGCCAAGGGCTCGATAGGGACAGTCTTCCGGATGCAGTGCCAGCGGTAGCGTGTCCTCGTAAGGCTGGCGCCGGTGGGCAGCGCCGGCCCAGACTGGTCTGGTCTTCCACAGCGGCATCCCCGTGGATGGCGGGCGGTCGTCACGGGCGACGAGAATCGCCAACTCCAGTTCGCCATGCGCTACCGCGCGCTGGAGTTCGCCACTGGTGGCGGTCTGCACATGCAGACGTATTTCCGGGTGGGTCTGGCGAAGTGCTGGAAGCAGGCTCTGCAACAACCGGGGCACGTACTCTTCCGGTAAGCCAAGACGGACGATGCCCGCCGCTGGATGACTCAACAGGCGATCGAGCAACGCGTCGTGCTCACCGAGCAGTGCGGCGGATTGCGCCCGCAGTTGTGCCCCTTCGGCGGTCAGGCGCACGCCGGTCCTGGAGCGGACGAATAACTGCCGGCCCAGTTGCTGTTCAAGACGTTTGATCTGCTGGCTGACCGCACCGAGCGTGAAATGCTGCCGTTCGGCCACCGCTCGGAATGTCCCCAGAGCGCTTGCCATATGGAATGTGCGTAGCAATTCGATATCGAGCGCGTGGCGTTTTGTGTTTAGCAAGACTAAACCATGTGAATCTTATATTTAGATTTAATTATCCATCGACTTGTCCGACCCTGACAACAGTTTCTTTCCCAAAAGTACCTGCCATGCCGTCGTTCGTCTTACCCGTATTCGTCAGTCTGGGCCTCGTTGTGTGCTGGAGTTCAGGCTTTATAGGCACCCAGATGGCCTCGGATACCGCGATGCCGGCCACTGTGGTCTTTTTCTGGCGTTTCATCCTGGCAGCAAGCCTGTGCGCGCTGATTCTGGTGGTTCGAAGTCGTGTGTTCAGGCACCGCCTGGCGACGACGCGGCAATCGATTGTTCGAGAACTGGCGGCAGGAAGTTTCAGTGTCGGTGGCTATCTGCTCGGTGTCGTTTTCGCCATGGATCTGGGGGTTGGCGCCGGGATCACCGCGTTGATTACGGCGCTCCAGCCGCTGCTGGCGGCACTGGTGATGAGCGTGTTGGTCGGCGAGCGAATCAGCCTGCTGGGCTGGTTCGGTGCGTCACTCGCGGCCGTCGGCGTTTCTGTCAGCGTGGCCGGTGATATTCACGGCATTGGCGGTGCGCCTTTGTGGGCCTACGCGTTACCCTGTGCCTCGGCGATCAGTCTGACCGTCGGCAGCATTCTGTCGACCTATCGGCCGGCCAACCTGGACTTGATCCAACGCTTGATGTGGCAGCTACTGGCGGCCGCGGTGCTGTTCGGCCTCGCCGGCATGATCAAGACGAACCATCTGCCTGCGCTGCCGCGGGCCGACCTCGATGTGTGGCGGGCGCTCGTGTTCCTTGTGGTGTTGTCGAGTTTCGGCGGTTACGGCTTTTTCATTGCGTGTCTGCGGCTCCAGGGGGTGACGCTGACTTCGATGCTGTTTTATCTCACGCCACCCGCAACAATGCTCTGGGCTGCCGTACAACTGGGCGATGGCGTGTCGACATCCGGCATCGTCGGCGGCTTGATCGCGGCGGTTGGCGTCGCTCTGGCCTTGCGGGCGCTGTTGTGGCCAAGGTCCGGCCGCGAGTCTTCCCCGACTGAATCGTCCGATTCCAGTGGCGGCGCGGTGCTGCCGGATGAAAAAGCGCCACTGGACGGCACCCGCAAGTGCATACCATCGGGCGGCGTCGCCCGTTGAACGCAGACCATCATTGAGGCACTTGATCAGGTTCGGAACGCCGTCTACCTGGACTCGTGTTCGGCCGCCGGGTTACCGGGGAGGGCGAGCAGGCCCACGACGCGCTCAAGAAACGCGTGGCGGCCTTGAGCGTCGATTTTCATCGCCGGAAACGATTCGACGCGCTGTGGTTTGCCCAACTAAGCAAACCCGTTCTGTCGCCAGGCCTCGTAGGCGACCACGGCCACGCTGTTGGACAGATTCAGGCTGCGGTTGCCGGCGCGCATGGGAATCACGATCACGGCGTCGGCGTTGTCGACCAGCGACTGCGGCAGGCCGGCGGTCTCGCAGCCGAACAGCAGGGCATCGTCGGGCCGATAGTCGATGCGGTCGTAGCGGGTGCTGCCGTGTTTGGTCGCCGCGATCACGCGATGGCCGCGGTGGGCGGCACGCCAGTGGTCGTAGTCGTCCCATTCCCGGATCACGGCCTGGTCTTGATAATCCAGCCCGGCGCGGCGCAGGCGCTTGTCGTCGATAACGAAGCCCAGCGGGTGGATCAGATGCAGGGTGGCGCCGATATTCGCGCACAGCCGGATACTGTTGCCGGTGTTGGGCGGAATCTGCGGCTGGTGCAGCACGATATGCATCAGTCGGCGGGTTTCGCGGTCTGACAGTTCCAGCACAGCTCGAACTGGGCATCGAGATATTCGCCGCACTGCGGGCACTGCCATGGCCGCCCCTGCTTGATCGGGCCGCGCTCGAAGGTACGGATCAATGCCTTGGCTTCGATGAAATCGCGGTCGTCGTCGACCCACACGCTGGGGTAGACGTTGGCCGGCAGGTCGCCCATGCCGCCCCATAGATACTGATTGCGCACATGCGCTTCGATGCCATGACCGGCGAGTAGATCCTTGGCGATTTCGGCGTTGACGGGGTCGGCGGCAAGATAGACTTCACGGGCGCTCATGTCAGGCGTGCAATCCGTTGACGCAGCGCCGTGCCGGTGTCAATTGACTTGCGACGATGCTTTGTTAATCTGACCTTTACGCTGTTATCCGGGGGTTGTGTCATGTCTGTCTTCTCCGCGCGCCGTGCGCTCATCGTTTTCGTTGCCGCGCTTGGGATCGGACTGGCCAATCCGGCCGCGGCCATCGACGATTATGCCTCGTCCGGCCCGCCTTCCGCTGCGGCCATGGGGGTCGACGTGGCGCTGGTGCGTCCGTTCAGTCTGGCGGCGACCGTGCTCGGCACCGGGCTGTTCGTGGTGGCGCTGCCGTTTTCGCTGCTGGGCATGAATGTCGGCGAGGCCGGCGAACGCCTGGTGGTCGAACCGGCGAAGTATACGTTCGTACGGCCGCTGGGTAATTTCCAGGCCAACAGTCCCGCGCCGCGCTGAGCGCTCGGACCAGTGGACTGAAAAGGCCGGCCGCGTGCCAAGCGTCCGGCCTTTTTCATGGGCGGCTGGTCGTCATCCGCCCGGGGAGAAACCGCGCAGGGCGTTGCCCGGCGTGACCCGGATTTCGACGCTGCGGCCGTCGCGCTTGCCCTCGACGTTGCCCGGGCGAATACCGATCTTGTCGCCGTCGACGCCGTGGGTGCCGAGATAGTCCGCCACGCGCGCGGCCTGCGCGGCCGAGCCGCCGGTATCACGACTGTCGGCGATGGGCGGGCCGGTGACGGTGATGTTCTCGGCTTCGCCCTGCGCGAGTGCGGCGGCCAGGCGGTCGAGCACATTATGGCCGCGGGCGGTGATCCGCGGTCGGCCGTTGGCCAGGATCACGACGCTGTCCAGGCTGACGCTGTGGGGTTCCGGCCCCAGGTTCTCGTCGACGTCCGCTGCCGGGCTCGCGGTCGTCGGCGCGGTGGCGATCGGCGTGGGCGGCTCGGTTTTCAGGGCCGTGCCTGGTGTGGTCATGCGCTGACGCTTGGGCAACGGCAGTTCGGCCGATGGCGCGGCCGGTGCGGTTTTCTTCGGTTGGGAAGGCGCGGCTGCGCCCGCGACGTCGTTGACCCGATAGCGGATCGTGAAGGCGATATCGTTGACCTGCTCGCCGCGCCAGCTGAGGGTATTACCGCGTTGCTGCCACTTGCCGGAACGGTTGGCGCGATAGCTGACGATATCGATATTGTCCGGTACCACCCAGCTGTAGGCGAAGGAGGCGAAGTCGTCGGGTGAGTTCCACTTGCCCAGATGGCCGTCGCTGCGGGTGACGCCGTTCCAGCTGGAAAAGATCCGTTCGCCGTTATCGGCCCGGCTGATTTCATCGTCGAAACGGCCGGTGGACATGATCGCGTAGCTGCCGCTGTCAAAACGCAGCTGGGTGCCGCCGTTGTCCAGCGCGGTCGACTGGTAATCCGAAGGCACGATGAACAGGGCGTCGTCCGGGGCTTCATCCGGGCCCAGATACAGCACGCGCGCGCTCAGATCCGAGCGTAGTGTCTTGTAACTGGTGAAATGACGCCCGTCGGCGGCGAGCATGATGATGTCCTCTCGCTCCACGGCCGCCAGCGCCGGCAGGGCGAAACCCGCCAGCAGCACCGTGACGGCGAACGCGCCCGCCCGTGTTCTATTCATTCGTTCCCTCGTCGGTCGGCGCGTTGGCCTCGTCGCTGGACTCGTTATCGGCTGATTCAGCAGCCTGTTGATTGACCAGCGCCGCCGGATCCACCACGTCGACCTTACCCCAGCCCAGCGCCCGGATGGAGGACTCGATCTGGTCGAGATCACCGACCACCACCCAGGTCAGCCCGCCGGCATCGATCATCGTACGCGCGGCGTTTTCGAGCGTGCTGCGGTCGAGGCCGCGAATGCGCTCGACGTAGCTGTCGTAATAATCGTCGGGCAGATCGAAGACCACCGACTGGCTGAGCGTGGAGGCCAGCGCCGGGGTGGTCTCGTTCTCACCGGGCAGGCTGCGGGTGAGATTGGCCTGGGCTGCCGACAATTCGCCGTCGGTGACCGGCTTGTCACCGCGAATCGCGCTCAGTTCCTTGCGCATCTCCTGCATCGACGGCGCGGTCTTGTCGATCTGCACCGAGGCGTAGGCGATGAACGGCTGCTGGGCGCGCGCGTTCATCAGCAGGCTGCGTGCGCCATAGGACCAGTGCTTGGCTTCGCGCAGGTTGAGATTCAGGCGCGAATTGAACAGGCCGCCGAGTACTGCGTTGACGGTTTCCATGGCGATGTCGTCGTCGCTGGATTTGGGCGGCGCCACGTTGCCGGCGATGACCGTGGCCTGATTGCTGCCGGGTCGGTCGACCAGATAGATATGCGGCGTAGTGGGCGGCGTCACCTGCGGCAGGCGTTTCTGGGGCGGCGGCGTATCGCTCTTGGGCTGCCAGTTGCCCAGATGTTTTTCCAGCATGGGCTTGAGTTCGGCCATGGTGGTGTCGCCGACCACCACCAGCGTGGCGTTGTCGGGCCGCAGCCAGGTATCGGCGAAACGATGCACATCGTCGACCGTCATCGCCTGCACCGCGGCCTGCGTGCCGCTGCCGGTGAGCGGTGTGCCGTAGGCGTGGTCCTTGCCGTAGAGCAGCGGGCCGAGGGTGCGCAGGGCCAGACTCGTGGGCTGGCGTTTTTCCTGGGCAATGCCGGCCAGGCGCTGTTTCTTGAGTCGGTCGAATTCCTTGGCCGGAAAATCGGCGTTGCGGACCACGTCGGCGAAGATATCGAGCGAGGGCTCGAGCGCGGTCGTCAACGTCGACAGGCTCACGCTCGAGGCATCCAGCGACGCACTGGTGCTCAGGTTGGCACCGAGCGCATCCAGGTCCGAGCTGATCGCCAGCGCGTCGCGGCTGTCGGTGCCTTCGTCGAGCATGCCCATGGCCAGACTGGCGGTGCCGGGCGCCTCGGCCGGATCGGCCGCATAGCCGGCATCGAAGATCAGCCGCATTTCGACCACCGGCGAGGCATGCCGCTCGGCCAGCCGCACTTTCAGGCCATTGGAGAGCGTGGCGTGCTGGACCGCGGGCAGGTCGAGGTCGGCGCCCTGGCCGATATCCGGCAGCTTGTCGCGGGCGACGTCCTCGCCCTGGGCGCGGCGCTCGCCGAACGGCTTGACCGAGAGCACGTAGACGCCGTCGGAGAGCCAGCGGTTCGCGGTGTTCTGGATGGCGTCGGGGGTAGCGTTACGCAGGATCTCGAGTTCCTGCTTGTAAGCGCCCGGATTGTTCTCGTAGATCTCGCCCTGGGCCAGGATATCGGCCTTGCCGCCGAGTCCGCCCACGCTTTCGGTGCCGCGCACGAAAGAGGCGCCGAAGCGGGTGCGGGCGCGTTCGAGCGCATCCGTGTCGGGGCCGTTGTCGAGGAAGGCCTGCATCTGCTTGTCGAGTTCGGCCTCGAGCGCATCCAGGTCGCCGCCCGGTTTGGCGGTGGCGCTGACGATGAATTGCGAGCCGATCTCCTTGTCCCAGACGAACGCCGATACGTCGGTGGCGATCTGCTGGTTGTAGACGAGGCTCTTGTAGAGCGGGCTGTTCTTGGAGCCGGCGAGCAGGTCCGCGGCGATCTGCAGGCGGGTGGTGTCCGGTGCGCCGGTGGGCGGAATGTTCCAGACCTTGTAGACCCGCGCCTGCGGCACGCGGTCGAACATCACCTGACGATGCGTACCGTTCATCTTTGCCACCCAGCGCTTCTGCTGGGATACCGGCTGGCCGGGTTGGATGCTGCCGAAATACTTCTCGACCTTGGCTTTGGCGGCTTCGGGTTCGATATCGCCGGCGAGCACGAGCACCGCGTTGGACGGGCCGTAATACCGCTTGAACCAGGCCTTGACGTCGTCGAGGGTGGCCGCGTTCAGATCCTTCTCCGAGCCGATGGTCGACCAGGAATAGGGATGACCGGCCGGATAGGTGTTCGGCGGAAAGCTGTCGAAGACCTTGCCGTAGGGCTGGTTCTCCCCCTGGCGTTTTTCGTTGAGCACCACGCCGCGCTGTTCGTCGAGCAGGTCTTGGTCGATGGCGCCCAGGAAATGGCCCATGCGGTCAGACTCCATCCACAGCGCCATGTCCAGCGCATTGGTGGGTACGCTGGCGAAATAATTGGTGCGATCGACGTTGGTGGTGCCGTTCATGTCGGTGGCACCCGCGCGCTCGAAGGGTTCGAAGTATTCGCCCTGCCAGTGCTCGCTGCCCTGGAACATCAGGTGCTCGAACAGATGCGCGAAGCCGTGCTGGCCAGGGCCTTCGTTCTTGGAGCCGACGTGATACCAGATGTTGACTGCCACGATCGGGGTCTTGTGATCGGTATGCACGACCAGCGTCAGGCCGTTGTCGAGCACGTATTTCTTGTAGCCGATATCCACGTCGGGAATCTCGACGCCCGGAGCGCTGTCGTCATCGGTCTCCGCATCGGCGGCTGCGTTGTCCGTCGGCGCGGCCAGCGTTGTATCGGCTCCGGTGGAGGACATGTCCGGGTTCTCGCCGGGCTTGGTCGTCGTCGTTTCGTCGGTCGATGCGCTGCCGGGCGCCGCGGTCTCTGCCCGAGCCTGGCCGCAGCCGACGATCGGCGCGGCGGCGATACAGATCAGCAAGAACAGAAGTTTTGCAGGCATGAAGAGTCTTTCCCGGTGAATAACATGGCGGTGACGCGGCGTGCGGCGAGCTTATCAGGGTGATCGGGTGCAATCATCCGTGCGGGCCGAGGCGTGAAAGAACGACGCTGTCGCGTTCGTAGCCAGGGTCGGCGCGAGCGCGCGTCGGCGTGCCAGGTCGCGCGGCGAAATCTGCCGCGAACCCGATCGATGGCGCCCTCGCAACAGCAATCGCGATCGGCATGCTGGCTTGCTCACGGATCGCGGCCCGCACTGGCGATCATGAACGGGTGCGGCGATGTGCGCTGCAAGCTTGTAGCCGAACAAACTCGCGCGCGAAAGCCGATTTCGACAGCGGATGTCTGCGGGCAACGCGGCATTGATGCGCAGTCCGCCGCGGTTGCACGCGATTGTCCAATAGATGTTCAGATTTAACGCTGTACAGCGTGCACAGCTTCGTTATAGTTTGAAACTTGCCCGCGCGTGGATGTGGGCGAGAAAGCGAGTAAACATCAACACTATTCAAATGTTGGGGGTCGAGATGAAGAAATTGATACTGGGTGCCATTCTGTTGGGATCGAGTCTGAGCGCCAGTGCGGTCGCGCCGGGCGGCCCGGGTTGTGGTTGGGGTAATCTGTTGTTCGAAGGCAGCAGCGGTACCGGTGCCCATCTGCTGGCGACGATCGTCAACGGCACGTCCGGCAATGCCACCTTCGGCATGACCAGTGGCACCAACGGTTGTGATACCAGCGGCACGCTGACCTACAGCGGCAAGAGTCTGCTCGCCATGAACGGCGTGCTCGAGGAAGTGGCCCAAGACATGGCTGTGGGCCACGGCGAAGCGCTGACCGCGCTGACCGTGTCGATGCAGATCGACCCGAATGACCGTGCCTATTTCGATTCGGTCATGCACGAAAACTTCGGCAGCATCTTTCCGCGTCAGGACGTGGACGCGGCCGAGGTGATGGACAATATCAACGCCGTGATGAAGCGCGACGATCGTCTGAAGCACTACGTGTCCTGAGCAGGTTGGTTGGCGAATGCCCCGTCTGGTCGCCAGGCGGGGCTTTTTTCTGGGTGAGGCGTGTGATGCGCGGTACTGGAGCGATATCTTGTTGAAGGCGCAGTGAAAACAGCGCTTATTCTGGTGCTGATGATGACCGCGCTCGTGCCGGTCACCCAGGCGGCAGCAGCCGAACCGGCGGCCGTTTCCGACGCCCGGTTCGCGGCCCTGGCCGCGTCGCCCCGCTGGCAGGCGCTCCTGCATATCAACCAGGGCGCGACCCTGCGCGGCATCGGCGCCAGCTATGTCGATGACGACGATTTCTTTCTGTCGGCCGACGGTGTGGACGACCCGGAAGCGGAACTGCGGGCAAGCTGGCGGGCGCTGCGAGCACCGCACAGCGCCGAGCGCTGTCGGTTTCCCGCACGCTATCGATTTCTTGCCGAACAGCTGGGCTGGCATGAGCAACAGCCGTTGCGTCATTGCAGCGAATATCTGAAGTGGCGCGAGAACATGCCCACCGGGCAGCTGGTGCTGGTGTTCCCGGCGGCCTATCTGAACAGTCCGTCGTCCATGTTCGGGCATACGCTGCTGCGCCTGGATGCCACCCCGGACCCGGAGTCGGTGTGGCTGTCGCAGGCGATCAATTTCGGCGCCCAGACGGACGGCCTGGATAACTCGTTCTTCTATATCTGGCGTGGCCTGGCCGGCGGCTATCCCGGGCGTTTCTCGGTGGTGCCCTATGCCCAGAAGATCCGCGAGTACGCGTTTCTGGAAAACCGCGACATGTGGGAGTACGCGCTCAATCTCAACGCCGACGAACTCGACTGGGTGGTGCGTCATCTCTGGGAGTTGCGCAACATCAACTTCGATTATTATTTCTTCGACGAGAATTGTTCATTCCGACTGCTGGAACTGATCAAGGTCGGGCGCCCCGAGGCGGATCTGATGCCGGATCTGCGCTTCGCCGAGCTGCCGGTCAATACGGTGCGCGCCCTGTATACCGCCGGCCTCGTCACCGAGCGGCGTTATCGCCCCTCCAAGGCCAAGCAGCTCGAACATCTGGCGACGCGTCTCGATGGTGATGAGCTGGCCTGGGCCCGCACGCTGATGACCGACCCGGAACAGGCACGCTCGGCGGGGTTTCAGGCCTATGCGCCGATGCGCCGCCATCTGATCGCGCAGGTCGCCTATCAGGCGCTGCGGCTGCGTCATCGCAAGGGCGCGCGGGATGCATCCGCCGCCCGCAACGGACTGGCGCTGTTGCGCGTGGTGCAACGCAATCCGGCCCCGCCGTCCGACGCCGTGCCCGAGCCGCCCGCGCCGGAGCGCGGCCACGACACGCAGATGGCCAGTATCGGCGCCGGAAGCCAGGACGGCGCGGCGTTCGCGGAGTTCGGTTACCGCCTGACCTACCATGATATTCTCGACCCGCTGTCCGGGTTTCTACCCGGTGCGGGCATCGAAGGACTGGACCTGCGCCTGCGTGCCACGGAGGGTGACGGCCTGTCTCTGGAGAGCCTCGATCTGGTCAATATTCGATCGCTTGCACCGCGTGGGGCATTCGTGAAACCGATTTCCTGGTTCGTGCACGCGGGCCTAGAGCAGGCGCCGGTGCCGGGCGGCCGCAACCTGGGCGCGTTCATTCAGGGCGGGCCGGGTGCGAGCTGGCAATTCGGCGGGCTCATGCCGTATGCGTTCGCCGTGGTGCGCGCCGAAAGCGTCAGCGGGTTTGACCCGGATATCGCCCTGGGCGGCGGCACCGAACTGGGCGCGGTCTATGTCACGCCCGGGGTACAGCTGGGCGCGCATGCCCGCGCGCTCTATTTCACCCACGATTTCTACCGACTGAGAACGAGTCTGACCGCCGATATGCCGATATCGACCGATAACGCCGTCCGCGCGGACTGCGCACATGAAACCTGGCGCGAGCAGGGCGTGAACAGCTGCACGGTCGCGCTGCGGCATTATTTCAATTGATGGCGATGTTCAAGCGATGGGCGCTCGTCGCCGTGTTGATGGCGGCCCATGCACCGTGGGCCTATGCACAGAACCGGTCCGACTACGTCGATGCGCTCCAGGCCCGTGCGCAAGACATTGATCTGGCGGGGTCGGCGCAGTGGCAGGCCCTGCTGCACTACGAAAAGAACTGGATGCATGGCGGCGTGCACAGTACGGTCGCCTCGGACTGGTTCTTCTTCGCGCCTGATGGCCGCACTGATCCGGCCGCCGAGCTCGATGCCACGCTCGCGGCGCTGTTCGCCAATGAACAGGTCAGCAGCCGCGACAAGCCGGCTGGCTGCGCGTTCGTGGCACGGCGCAAGTTCCTGGTCGCCGCGCTCGACATCGATACCGCCCGCATGCCGACCTACGACTGCGCCGAATACAAGCAGTGGCGGCGCGCACTCAGCCCGCAGACGATCAGCCTGATCTTTCCGACCGCGTTTCCGAACAGCCCGTCGTCCATGTTCGGGCATACGCTGCTGCGCATCGACTCGTCGCGGCGCCGGCGCGGTACCGAGTTGCTCGCTTATGCGGTGAATTTCGCCGCGGCCGCCGGTGAAGACGGTCACGGCCTGGGCTTTGCGTGGAAAGGGCTGACCGGCGGCTACCCCGGTATCTTCGGGTTGTTTCCCTACTACGAGAAGGTCAAGCAATACGCCTGGATCGAGCATCGCGACGTATGGTCCTATCCATTGGATCTCGACGACGCCGAGATCGACCGGCTGGTCGACCATCTCTGGGAGATGGACGGGGTTCGCTTCGACTACTACTTCCTCACCAAGAACTGCTCCTACCAGCTGTTGAGCCTGCTGGAAGTCGCGCGGCCGTCGCTTACGCTCACCGAACAGTATTCCTGGTATGCGATCCCCGCGGACACGATCCGAACCCTGTCGGACGTGCCCGATCTGATGCAGACGCCGACCTTCCGGCCGTCGCTGGAAACCCAGCTGCGCTGGCAGGCCGATCAGCTGACTCCGGAGCAGCGCGCGCTGGCCACCGGCATCGCCGCCGACGAGATCGCCCTCGACGATGGCCGGGTCACGCGGCTGGACGCGACCGATCACGCGGCCGTGCTCGAGGTTGCCCACGATTATCTCTACTACCAGCTGCAGAGCGGAGAAGCGCGCGAACGCGACGATCAGCGCGCGGCCAGGGCGCAACGCCAGGCGCACGCCAACGCGATTCTGCTGGCGCGCAGCCGGATCCCGCGGCCATCGCCGTTCGCCAGGGTGCCGGCGCCCAAAACCACGCCGGACGAAGGACATCGGACCCTGCGCGTGCAGGCCTCGACCGTCTATGAAGCGGACGATGTGTCGTTGGGCTTTCGTATTCGCCCGGCCTATCACGACCTGCTCGACGCGCCGGGCGGTTATACCGCGGGCGCCCAGATCAATCTTCTGGATCTGGGCCTGCGTCTGGACCCGCAGGACGGCGAGTTGCGCATCCAGGATCTGACCGTGCTCAATATCGAATCGCTGTCGCCGCGCTCGGCTTTGTTCAAGCCGGTCTCGTTCCAGATCGATACCGGCCTGCGCCGGCGACCGTCCGCTAACGTGTTCGACGATGTGCCCAATAACCTCGGCTACTACTTTCAGGGCGGGCCGGGGCTGGCCTGGGGCGACGACGACCTGCTCGGCTACGTCTTCGGTCTGGGTTCGGTGGACGCCAACAGCGCGCTGCAGCCCGGCTATGCGCTGGGCGCTGGCGCCAGTGTCGGCGTACTGGCGCATCCGCTGCGCGGCGTGCAGATGCGTCTGGAGGCCGGCGCGCTCGAATACGTGGCCGGCGACGACGGCTATTATCGCTGGGCCCGCGCGACCCAGCAGTTCCCGCTGACGCGCGGATTGGCGCTGCGCAGCGAGATCGGCTGGGAAGGCACGGCGGTCGACGCCGGCCTGCGTGCCGTGATTGGTCTGAACGCGTATTTTTGAACCATGACGGATCTTGCGATCAACCACGGCTGGCTGGCTGGCATACGCCGGCTCGACTCGCCCA
This sequence comes from Salinisphaera aquimarina, assembly GCF_042643355.1. Taxonomy (NCBI): domain Bacteria; kingdom Pseudomonadati; phylum Pseudomonadota; class Gammaproteobacteria; order Salinisphaerales; family Salinisphaeraceae; genus Salinisphaera; species Salinisphaera aquimarina. Next base: position 568,849 of record NZ_JBHRSS010000003.1, on the reverse strand, counting down.
ATCACGATGCGCGTCCCGCGGGCACGCCGGTGGATACGCTGGTCGTGCACGGCATCACCCTGCCGCCCGGGCGCTTCGGCCACGGCCAGGTCGATGCGCTGTTCACCAATACGCTCGACGTGTGCGCGCATCCCTTCTTCGCTGAAATCGAGGGCTTGCGGGTGAGCGCCCATGCGCTGATCGAGCGCAGTGGTGCGATCACCCAGTACGTGAATCTCGACGCCCGCGCCTGGCATGCCGGGCGCTCCTGTTTCGACGGCCGCGAGGCGGTCAACGATTTCGCTATCGGCGTGGAGCTGGAGGGCACCGACGACTGTCCGTACGCGCCGGCCCAGTATCGCGCGCTGGCGGCGGTGGCCGCGGCGCTCATGCATCATTATCCGGCGCTCGCGCGCTCGCGTATCGTGGGTCATAGCGATATCGCGCCCGGGCGCAAGACCGATCCCGGTCCGGCGTTCGACTGGGCGTTGTTCGATCGCCACCTGGAGCGCGCGTGCACCTGATCATCATCGTTATCGCGTTGTTCGCCGAGCGCGCCTTCGGCCAGCTCAAGCGTTGGCGCGAAACCGATGGCTTCGCCCGCTATGTAGCGTTCATCGAGCGCAGCCGGCTGGGCGCGCGCTGGTTGTCGCATGCCTCGGGCGTGCTGGTGATCGTGCCGCCGGTGCTGGTCGTGGCGCTCGCGCAGTGGGCGGTGGTCGAGTATCTGTGGCTGGGCTTCGAACTGGTGTTCGGTGTACTCGTGCTCATGCTCACCTTCGGCCCGCGCGATCTCTGGGAAGACGTCTATGCGCTGGCCCATGCGCGCGGTGAAGCGGACCACGACCAGGCCGAGGCGCGCGCGGTCGCCCTGTGCCGACGGACCACCGGGCGGGCGGCCACCGATATCGAGGGCCATACCATCGTCGGTGCCGTGCTCATCCAGGGCCACGAGCGGGTGCTGGCGGTGCTGCTGTGGTTCTTCCTTGCCGGGCCGGCGGGCGCCGTGTTCTATCGCAGCGTGCGCGAACTGCCGGCGCTGGCGGCACGTGGCACTGGCTCCAAGAGCCTGCGGCGCGCGGCCGAATACGTACACGGCGCGGCGGCCTGGTTCCCGGCCCGGCTGATCGTGCTGGTCTATGCGATTGTAGGCGACACGCGCCGCGCGCTGGCCGCCTGGCCCGCGGCGCGGGCGACCACCCACCTGAGCGCGGCCGCCAGCTGGCGCCTGCTGGCCGTGGTCGGGCGCGGCGCGCTGGCGCTGCCGCGCGATACCCGGTCGCCGCGTTTCGAGCGCCAGCTCAACGATACCCTGCTCGAGGCGCTCGGGCTGATCTCGCGCGCGCTGCTCGTGCTGCTGGCGGGGCTCGCGCTGCTCATCATTTTCGGCGTGCTGCGGTAGCATTCGCGTCCAAAGCCAGCCACGGACGATTGTCTTGACCGATCTGCAACCCTTCCTCGACACTGCCATCGAGGCCGCTCGCGCGGCCGAAACCATCATTCGCCGCTACTACCTGGGCGATTTCGAGGTCGAGCACAAGGCCGACGCCAGCCCGGTGACCATCGCCGACGTCGAGTGCGAGCGCGCCATCAAGCAGGTCTTGTCGAGCGCGTTCCCCGATCACGGTTTCTACGGCGAGGAGCTCGGGCGCGAGGACGCCGACGCGGACTACGTCTGGCTGATCGACCCGATCGACGGCACCAAGAGCTTCGTGCGCGGCTATCCGTTTTTCTCCACCCAGATCGCGCTGCGCCATCGCGGCGAATTGATCGTGGGCGTGTCCAATGCGCCCATGTTCGGTGGCGGTGAACTGGCTTGCGCCGCCAAGGGCCTGGGGGCGACCCTCAACGGCGAGTCGATCCGCACCTCGGATGTCGATCGTATCGACAAGACCAGTCTGTCACTGGGCAATATCGGCGCGCTCGGCGCGTCGCCGGCCTGGCCCAGGATCGGCCAGCTGGTGGGCGACGTGCACCGCATCCGCGGCTACGGCGATTTCTATCACTATCACCTGCTCGCTTCCGGGCGCGTCGACGCCATCGTGGAGTCGGATCTCAACATCCTCGATATTGCCGCGCTCACCGTGATCCTGCGCGAGGCCGGCGGTGATATCACCGAACTCGGCGGCGGCGATATCGATCTGGATACCCGCAGCGTGCTGGCGACCAACGGCCGGCTGCGCGATCAGATCGGCGCCTACGTGGCCGACTGGGACGAAGCGCGCGACGCGCCGAGCGACTAGCCGCACTCGGAAAAAATCTCACGCCAAGGCGCAAGTACGCAGGATTGAAGCGACCAGCAAGGGCAGCTTATTTTCTTGCGCCCTGGCGTCTTGGCGTGAACGCTTGCAGGCCCTGAAGCGGCGATGTCTCGCCGCGCAGGCTGATGATCGGCCAGCCGGCGTCGCGAGCCGCGGCGGCGAGTGTGTCGTCGGGGTCGACGGCGATGGCCACATCGGCCCAGCGCAGCAGCGGCAGGTCGTTGTGGGAATCCGAGTAGAAGGTCACGCGCTCGAACGCCTGCGGCTGGGCGGCGACCCATGCCTGCGCGCGCGCGATCTTGCCTTCCTGAAAAGAGGGCGTGCCGGCGATCTCGCCGGTATAGGCGCCGTCGACGATCTCGGGGTCGGTCGCGATCAGGGTGTCGATATCGAGCAGTTCGGCGATCGGTTCGGTGATGAAGCGATTGGTGGCGGTGATGATCGCCAGCGCGTCGCCGCGTTCGCGATGCAGCGCCACCAGCGCGCGCGCATGACGCGCGACCACTGGCTGGATGCGCTCGGCCACGAAACGCGCGCGCAGAGCGTGCATGTCGTCGAGCGCGTGCGTGAGCAGCGGCGCCAGCGCAAATCGCTGGTAGGCGTGGATATCCAGATTGCCGGCCTTGTACTGGTCGTGAAAGCGCTCGTTCTCGCGCTCGTAGAGCGTGCGATCGACCACGCCCTCGTCGACCAGAAAACGGTTCCACTGATAATCACTGTCATCGGCAAGCAGTGTGTGGTCGAGATCAAATAGCGTTAAATCCAAGATGCAAGCGCCTTTGTAAATAGAAATTTTTCGTTTTTGAATGATTTGTGAAAGAATCGACCCAGTACTTATACCGAGGGCGTAGTCGTGATCGATGCGCAAGGTTTCCGGGCCAACGTCGGGATCATCTTAAGCAATCAATGCGGTCAGGTGTTCTGGGCCAAGCGGATCGGCCAGCAATCCTGGCAGTTTCCACAGGGCGGCATCCACGAGGGCGAGAACGCGCAGCAGGCGCTGTTTCGTGAACTCGAGGAGGAAGTCGGCCTGCGCGCGGAACATGTGCGCATGATCGGCTGTACACGCCGCTGGCTGCGCTACCGGTTGCCCAAGCGCTATGTACGCCGGCATCGCCAGCCGCTGTGTATCGGGCAGAAACAGAAGTGGTTCATGCTGCAGCTGCTCGCGCCGGAGTCCTGCGTGCGCTTCGACGCCACCGAAAAACCCGAGTTCGACGGCTATCGCTGGGTCGACTACTGGCAGCCGGTCAACGAAGTGGTGTTCTTCAAGCGTCAGGTTTATCGGCTGGCTCTCAACGAACTCTCCTGCTGCCTCGATCCGGAATAGTTTCCGGCCCATCTGTCTTGTGCCGCAATGCGTTGGCGGGATATAGCCTTGCGTGCATCGAAAACAATTACAGCGTACACTGACAATGACATCGACGAGTGTCTTCATGCCATGCTATTGACACTCATTCTCATTCGCGTTCTACTGCGCGTCGGAGGTAAGTCCATGTACGTTTGTGTTTGTAACGCCGTAACCGAATGCCAGATCCGCGATGCCTATTGCGAAGGCGCGTGCAGCATGCGTGATTTGCGCAAGCGCTTGGGCGTGGCCGGCTGTTGTGGCCGCTGTGCGCAATGCGCGCGTGACCTGCTTACGCAATGCCGTCAGCAATCCGAACGTGCCGCTGCGCCGATCCGCGTGATCGAGCGGGCGCCAATGTCGGTGGCCAGTTAGCAGGCCAGTTCCCGACGGACCAACCCTTTGTGTCCCAGTCGTTTGTAAGCGTTTGCCGCGTCGGATAAGCTTGAGGCCATTATTGCCGTCAAGCACAGGACCCAGCCATGAAAGGCGACGCGAAAGTCATCGAATACCTCCAGAAGTCGCTCAAGCTCGAGCTGACTGCCATCAACCAGTATTTCCTGCACGCCCGCATGTATGAAGACATGGGCTTCTACGAGATTGGCAAGAAGGAATACCAGGAATCGATCGAGGAAATGCAGCACGCGGATCGCTTCATCAAGCGCATCCTGTTCCTCAACGGTCTGCCGAACCTGCAGGATCTGGGCAAGCTGCGTATCGGTGAAAACCCCAAGGAAATGCTCGAATGCGATCTGGCCGCCGAGTACGAAGGCCATGCCTACTACAAGGAAGCGATCGGCTATTGCGAGCAGGCGGGCGACTATGTCACCCGTGAATTGTTTGCCGAAATCCTGGCCGACGAGGAGGGGCACATCGACTTCATCGAGACCCAGCTCGACATGATCAAGCACATGGGCGAGCAGAACTACAACCAGTCGCAGATCGGCACGGATATCAATCAGGATCCGGACGGCGGCGAGTAACGCGTCTACGCCGATCAGGCATCAAAAAGCCCGCCGGGATCTCTCTCGGCGGGCTTTTTTGTGCCCGTGGCCGGCCCCGGCGCGAACGCCGCTATGCCGGTCGGGCGGGTCGTAACGCGGTCAGAACGGCTTGACGATCGCCAGGATCACGATCAGCACCAGAAACACCGTCGGCACTTCGTTCATCAGACGAAAATAGCCGGCGTTGTTGCTGTTGCGGTTTTCACGGAATTTCTTGACCTGTACCTGACACCAGCCGTGGTAGCCGATCAGGCCGAGCACCAGCAGCAGCTTGACGTGGATCCAGCCGTTGGCCGCCATCCAGGCGCTGCCGTAGCTCACCAGCAGCCAGACACCGAACACGATCGTCAGCAGCGCGGCGATGGACATCAGCATCGACAGCCGTTTTTCCATCGTGCAGAAGCGGGCGTAGCCGACCTCGTCGCGGGTGTCGGCGTGGTAGACGAACAGCCGTGGCAGATAGAACAGGCCGGCGAACCACGCGACCATGGCAATGACGTGAAAGGCCTTGACCCAAAGTAGCATCGAGTACTCCTGAAAAAAAATGCGCCGCGCGGACCGCGGTCGAGCCGCCGGGCGATAGATCGCAGACGGTGGCAGTCCCGATAGTGTATATCGAACAAGGCCTTGTCGCGGCGTTGCGGCAGAGGCTGAGCGGCGGACGCGGGTTGCGCCGCTAAGAGCCAGTCGGTCTGCGCGGAGCCGCGCGCACGGTCGCACAAGAAAATCTTTACATGATGGCCATAATGATTATATAAATGATGAGCATCATTTAACCGGACGTCTGTTAGGTACGAGTCCGTTATGAAAGTCAGCAGAGCCGAATCCGAAGCCAATCGCCGCCGCATCGTCGATCGAGCGGCCGCGTTGTTTCGCGAGCGCGGCTTCGACGGCGTCGGCGTGGCCGAGCTGATGAAGGCTGCCGGCCTCACCCATGGCGGCTTCTATGGACATTTCGCGTCCAAGGACGAGTTGATCGCCGAAGCCTGCCTGCGTGCCATAGAGCAGACCGGCGATCGCTGGCAGACGCTGCTGGGCGCCAACGAGGCCATGCCTTTGGACGCGATGGCGCGCCAGTATCTGTCGCGCCGCCATCGCGACAATCCCGGCGACGGCTGCGTGCTGGCCTCGCTGGGTGCCGAGGCCAGTCGTGCCTCGCCCGCGGTACGCGGCGCCTTCACCCGCAGCGTGCGCCGCTTCATCGGCCTGCTCGAAAGTGCCGTGCCCAGGCGAACCGAAGCACGGCGACGGCAACAGGGCGTGGCCGCCTGCGCCAGCCTCGTGGGCGCGGTCGTGTTGGCGCGGGCCGTCGACGACGCCTCGCTTTCCGACGAAATTCTTGCCGCCGTGCGCGCCGAACTCGCGCACGGCGACGCGCCTTGATTCGAAAATCCCTTGAACCCGCCCGGAGATCACATGAGTTCCAATCCCGACGCGCAGGACACGCCGGCGCTCAACGGCCTGCAGACCCTGCAGATGCTGATGCGTGAAAAACGCAATCCCGCCATCGGCGACACGCTCGAGTTTCGCCTGGTCGAGATCGATGAAGGCATCGCCGTATTCGAAGGCACGCCCACGGAGCGGGTCTACAACCCGATCGGCACCGTGCACGGCGGCTATGCCGCGGCGCTGCTGGATTCCGCCTGCGGCTGTGCCGTGCACTCGCGCCTGAATGCCGATCAGGCGTATACGACCGCCGAACTCAAGGTCTCCTATCATCGCGCGCTGACCAAGGAGACCGGCGTGGTGCGCGCGCACGGCAGTATCGTGTCGATGGGTCGCCGAGTCGCCTTCGCGCAGGCGCGGCTCGTGGACGCCGATGATCGTCTCTATGCGAGCGCAACGTCGACGCTGCTGGTCATGGAGCGGCGGCCGTGATCGACGCGCCGGTCACGCGGGCGGCACGCGCAGTGGATTCGGCTCAGTGAGTACCGCCGCCTGCTCGGCTGCACCGGCGGTGGCGGGCGTCGTGCCCGCGCAATCGCGCGCCCAGTCGCGTACGCGCAAGATCCTGCAGGCACCGGTGCTGCCGACCATCCTCTGGCTGGCCGCGCCGAATGTCATCGTCATGCTGTCGCAGGCGCTGGCCAATTTTCTGGAAAGCTATTACGTCGGCCTGCTCGGCGTGGACGCGCTCGCCGGCGCGGCGCTGGTGTTTCCGCTGGTCATGCTCATGATGATGATGTCCGCGGGCGGCATCGGCGGCGGTATCTCCTCGGCGATCGCGCGCGCGATCGGCAGCGGCCGTGACGACAAGGCGGACGCGCTGGCGCTGCACGCGATGGTCATTGCGCTGGTCTTCGGTGTCGTGTGTTCGGCCACCGTGCTGTTGGCGGGTGGGATGATCTATCACGCCATGGGCGGCGAGGGCGCGGCACTGACGGCGGCGCGTACCTACTCCGGCGCCCTGTTTTCCGGGGTGGTGTTCCTGTGGTTGATGAACTGTTGCGCGGCGGTGCTGCGCGGTGCTGGCAACATGCGTCTGCCGGCCGGCGTGTTGGCCGGGGGCGTGGTCATGCTGCTGGGGCTGTCGCCGCTGTTCATCTTCGGCCTCGGGCCGTTTCCGGCCCTGGGCCTGGCCGGCGCGGGCCTGGCGCTTGCCAGCTACTATCTGATCTCGGCAGCGATTCTGTTGACGGTGCTGATCCGTGGCTCCGGCGGTGTGCGCCTCGGGCTCGGTCATCCGCTGCGGCGCGAGCTGTTCGCCGAGATCCTGGGTGTCGGCATCTGGTCTTCGATCAATACGGTGCTCGCCAATCTCTGTGTGGCCGTGGCGACGTTCTTCGTGGCCCGCACCAGCATGCAGGCGCTGGCCGGCTTCGGCCTGGGTATCCGTATCGAATATCTGCAGATTCCGATCGTGTTCGGTTTCGGCACCGGCATCGTGGCCATGGTCGGCATGAACATCGGTGCCGGCCAGCATGCCCGCGCGCGCCGGATCGCCTGGACGGGGGCCGCGGTGGCGGGGGTGGTCACCGAAAGCGTCGGCCTGGCCGCGGCGCTGTTTCCCGAAGCCTGGCTCGGCTTGTTCACGCAAGATGCGAGCGCGATCGCCGCGGGTGCCGTGTATCTGAAGACGGTGGCCCCGGCCTACGCGTTTCTGGGGATCGGCCTGGCGCTGTATTTCGCATCCCAAGGCGCGGGACGCATGGGCTGGGCCCTGACCGCGGCCACGGTCAGGTTCGCGGTGCTGGCGCTGGGCTGCGCGCTGATGGCCGCGCTCTTTCCCGACAACCTCGCGGCGCTGTGTGCGGCGATGGTCGTTGCTTTGATCGCCTTCGCCATGGTCAACGGCCTGCCGTGGCTGCGCCCGCGCCGCGACGACGATGCATGAGGGTCGATATCGGCTGCCGCGTAGGTGTTGCCGGCAAATGCGGTTGATGGCCGCGACCCGTCTCTGTCCTTGACTTCATCCGTTGCCCACGCAATGAGACAGGCCCCGCGGTCGTACCGGGCGGGGCCTGCGACGTGCGACGGATGCCTGAAACAGCCGCGCGGCTAGCCCCCCATGCGACGACGCAGCGCGACCAGCCCGATCAGGGCGAATCCCGCAAAGCCGATTCCGCCCGGTGCCGGCACGTCGGTCACGCCGGCCTCGATGCGGGCTGTGAGATCACCGACCACGTTGCCGCCGCCGGTGTAACTCTGGATGCTGAACCCGTCCGCGCGGATCTCCGACGAACAGAAGGCGCAGTCCGGCCCCAGCGAACTCAGGCCGGTGAAAGCCAGAAAATCGCTCAGGCCGGTACCGTCGGCGTTGACCGTGCCGGCGATCGACGAGTCGCTGTTCGTGAGTTGGGTATCACCCAGGACGAAACTGTAGTCGAGGATGTCCGCGTTGCCGAAGATCGCGCCGGGTGACAGGGCGGCATCGAGGACGTTCAGCGTGCCGGTGAATAGCTGCCCGACCGAGAAGTTCGAGACCGGCGTGGCGGTCGGCGTGCCGTCCAGGGTCTGAAACCCGGTGACCGATCCGGAAAACCGGATCAGGCTCGCGTTGGCGGTCGTGCAGACGAACAGCAGGCCCATCAGAACGAGGGCGGTATGGAGTGATTTGGTCATGATGCGTTCCCTTTGGTGTAGTTATCGAGTGTCGGCCCGTGGCCGTTGGCGTCGTGGGGCTATTGCCGCGGTGCTGGCGCCAGATCCAGCTGGGTGACGACCGGGTCGTGATCCGAGGCGCGATATGGACCCGGGCTATAGAAGTCGGTGACCTGCGACGCGGATTTGAACTCCACGTTGTAGTCCAGCGACGTGGGCTCGTCGGCGTTGATATGGAACGGCTCGGCCGCGATCACCTGACTCCGTAGCGCGCTGCTGGCGAGCGCGTGATCCAGCGCACCGCTCTGGGCATCGAACACATAGGTCGTGGCGGCCGTGCCGTTGGCCCGCTTGAGCAACGCGCTGTAGCCGGACTGCGCGAATGCGGTGATCGGGTCTTCCTGGGTATAGGCATTCAGGTCGCCGATCACGAGCACGTTGTCGGTCTCGCCCCCGGTCGGGTCGCTCGCCAGCCAGCCGGCCTCGTCGCTGGCGGCCTGGGAGCGCAGCAGGTTCCAGCAGCCCTGGCCATCGCCCTGGGCTGCGTTGGGGTCATCCTCGCTAGGGCAGCTGCCTTTCGATTTCAGGTGATTGACCACCACGGTCACGCGGCCGTCCTCGGCGGTGGCGAAGGTGCGCGCCAACGGCTGCCGGTTGCCGGTGACAAACGGTGTCGTGGTCAGCGTGGCGGGGTCGCCGATCGGCCGTACGCGCGAACTGTCGTAGATCAGGCCGACCGCGATGGCGTCGGTGCCCAGTCGCGGGGTACCGGGGTCGACGAAGGCATACTGCTCGCCGCGCGGCGACGCCTGGTTGAGACTGTCGACCAGGTCCTGAATGGCGCTGTTCGATCCGTAGCCGTCGTTCTCGATTTCCATCAGGCCGATCACGTCGGCGTCGATGGCAGTGATCGCCGAGACCAGCTTGGCACGCTGTCGGTTCAGTTCGTTCTCGGTGTCAGCACCGCGCTCGGTGGGGAAACCGCCGCCTTGGCCATCGCCGTTGAAGAAGTTGAGTACGTTGAAGCTGGCCACCCGCATGTTGCCGCCGGTGGGCAGGTCGGCGGCTGTCGGCCGCGGATTGACCGGATCGAAGATCGGCGCGGTAACCGGCTGAACGCGCCAGTCGCCGAAGCCGTAACTCAGCACGCCATCGATGTTAGTCACCGTGTCGCCGGTGCGCAGGGTGTTGAGCGCCGTCAGCCGGGGAGCGGGATAGATCACCGGCTCGGGATTCTCGGTCGACATCCCGTCATCGAGCACCAGACGGTTGCGCGCATTCAGCGCCGCGAGCGCCTGTGCCGGCACGCCGGGCGGCACGGCGTTGGTCGGCGTCTGCAGGCGTCCCCCGGCCGAGAGTACGACCTCGCCGAAGCGTCCGAGCGTGTAGGTGCCCGATACCGTCAGGGTCTGATTCAGGGTCACCCGCATGCCTTCAAGCGCCTCGGGCGCCGTCGTGTCCCGGAACGGCAGCGCGAGCAGCGACGGCGATACCGTGAACCCGGTGCCACAGATCGCAGCCTGATCCGCACGCTTGAGCTCGGTCAGGCCATTGAATTCGCTGACCTGGCCGCGGATACGAATACGCTGGCCGGCCGCGAACATGTCCGGCGACAGGCTGTCGGAATCGCCGGTGAACACGAACAATCCCTCGGAGGTCTGGGGATCGCTGTCACGCTCGTTGTCGGCGGCCTGCACGAACAGGCCGTCGAGGCCGTCATTGCCCGGGTAGGGGGCGGTCACGATCGCCTCGACCACGTGCATCTCGTTCTGCAGCGGCGAATTGTCGTCGCTGCCCTGAATGGCGTGAATCGGCGTGGCCGGGTCGCCGCAGCTGCCGAACGCCACCATGGGCGGCGGCTCGGTTGCGCCGAAGCTGCCGAGATCGGCGAAGCTGTTGACGGCAAAGCCGGAAAATTCGTCGGCCGGGTCGAACGCCGTGTTCCCGTTCATGCGCCCGCTGGTGATCGAGGTATTGCGGCGCAGGGTGTGGTTCTGGGTGGTGACGCCGCCCGTGCCCCAGGCCGAGCCGGGGTCGACACCGATCTGGCCGATGACGTCCACCGGGGCGCCGTTTTGCAGCAGCACCACGGCGTCATCGCCGTTGAACAGCGAGCCGCCGTAGGTCTGGTCGGCCACGGCCAGTATCGAGGCGTCGGAACGCTGATCGGCGAAGACGAACGTATCGCCGGCGTCGAGCGTGCCGGACAGCGGAATCGTGGCCCCCGCATCCGCCGAGCCGTTGAAATAGATCGCGATGGCGTAATCGTCCAGATCCGCCGGCGCGTCGGTCGGATTGAAGATCTCCAGCGACTTGTTGTAGCTGCTGCCCTCGACATATTCACTGAAGAATAGGCTGGGCGCGGCCTGCGCGACCGAGGTCGTGGCGCTGAGCGCCAGCGCGAGCAATACGGATCGGCGTGCAATGGTCATGCGGGTCCCCCATAGGTTGTGACCCGGGGAGCGTTGCAGACTGATATTGCAAAACGACGACGTTATGGCGTCAGTTTTTATTCTCGGGTTCGATGCGGTACGACGTCGCGCAGCGATGGAAGACGGTTGCCGATAGGGCGAGAATTACAATTCTACGAACGCGCGATTTCAAACCTATCGCCTTTAGCGCATTCGCTCAGCGAAGCTGTGCCAATCCTTATTCCTTGCTGCGTTAACCGCCAAATACGCGAAGCTTTTTCATCTTAGGCCATTGTTGCCACGCCAAAGCGCTACTGCCTGAGTGCAGCAGCGCTTTGGCAGCCAATCCAGCGATTCGTTACCCTTTGAATTATGTGGCAAGCAGCCGAAGTTAATTATCCAGCGTACGGACATATGTATCCAATGCTTCGATACTGATAGCAAGCGCTGAACCCGAGGGGACTTCTATGCGCTCTGCTTCACGGTAAACCTTGGTCACGGCGCGGTGTGTTACTACGCCCACCACCACTCCGCTCTCGTCGACCACAGGACCTCCGCTAGCGCCTTGATGCATCGCTTGGTCTATATAGAAAACGTCGCCCTTAATAACTCTCGATCCAGATGTGGCGGAAAATTCAAGGACATTTCCCACCATTGCTCGTTTACACATGGGTTTCCCCATAACAGCCTGATAGCCACGATCAACATGGTGTAAAAATCGTCCTGCACCTGGCGTATCTGGGTCTAGTAATGCTTCGATTTTAAAAGGCAGCTCGACTTCCTCGGAAAAGCCCGCCATATATACGGTCTGGCCTAGCTTAGGGCCGATCCGTTTCCTCGGTAGCGGTTTAAACGTCTCGCTTTTTTGTCCCTGCAATGGCTCCAATATGGCCAGGTCGACCAGCAAGTTTTCACGAAAAGCGTTCGAGCGTAATTGGATGCCACAAAGCTTCGCTTCATATGCGATTGGCGGCGTGGAATGAAATTGACACGTCATTACAGTGCCATCGGCGTTAATATCCTCTTCCCTAATTGGCAGACGGCCAGTTACGACGTGTGCGGCAGTAACAACCTGGCCTTCGGGCGATATGGCAAACCCGCTTCCACTGCTAAGTACTTCGCCGTCTTCCGTCATCGTAATGGCGCAAACCGAATCGTTTAGCGATTCACAAATGCTTTCGGGCGGAAGATTAGTCATGGCGCCTCCTGACTACGCGATCTATAGCTAGAACTAATGCCGAAGCTCAGTTGCCGTTCGAAGCGCAGCGATGCTTTGGGCGCTCGACTCCTAGTTCTTTTTTAGGTTCGCTATGTACGGTATTCCACTGACTTTCTACCCTCTAAAAGACCTAGAACCGATATGTCCTCATCGAGGCCGGGCCAGTGGATACCTTCTCCGTCTCCGAGCAACTCGAAATCCGCCAATTTCTCGGGCTTTGCATGAGCAAGCCGGGGGAACCATGCTAATGGAACCGAAAGCACGCGACCGTCGCTGAGAGAAACAACGAGCTCATCGCTCGTGCACCTCACCAAAGTGGCGTGTGGGATGGTATTAACTGCTGAAGAACTCATTCCAGGACTCCACTAACGTCTGTTGATGCTTTTCGACCAGCTTGAATAGATCATTGAGTTCATGGGCCGCGAAGCCGGTGCTTGAGGCAAGCGATACACGCTCGAGCCAAAACTTGGCCAGCATCTGATCGCGTTGGACATGGATGTGGCTAGGCTCGCTGTTCTCGTTCGCATAGAAGAAGAAACGGTATCCATCTATTCGCAATACGGTTGGCAAGATCACCCTCTTTCAAGACTTGGCGCCAAATTCACGACTTCTCGTAGATATAGCACTTATTTGCGGCTTTTACACACCACGTGCATGCGTCGGAGTAGCATCGGTTAGCAGCAGTGTTCGTTTTACGAGCCAGGGCTAGCATGGGAACGCAGGAAGAACGTGTATCGCGCACATTCAGATGATGGTCGTCTGCTGGAGTGAGACGCGTCTATCAGGGCCGATACGTGCCGTCGATGGCTTCTCGTGTAAGCACGCCGTAGGTGATCGGGCGATTGCTCGAGGTCGTGCGTTCGACGACGAGGGCGTCGGCTTCGTTGCGGTTGATCATGTCGAAGGCTTCCTGAAGGCTTGCCCGGACGTGGATCGTATAGGCGTCGGCGCGCTTGCCGGGCACGTCCTGCAGGTCGATCTCCTCGAGTTGGTTGTTGGCTTCCTGGCTCAGGAAACGGGCGACGTCGCTCGGCCGCATCAGGCTGGCGCGGTTCTCGCCCGAGCGGATCAGCAGCCAGTCGAGGTTGTTGGCCAGGATTTCGTCGAGCGCTGCCCGGTTGATACGCCGCTCGACGATCCGAAAGCGCCGATTCATGGCCGAAATCACGCTCGCCCGGCGCAGATACTGCGAGATCGGGTCGTTGCGATAGTCCAGCCCGCGGCGGCGCAGCAGCAGCCGGAACAGGGAATCGGCGACCGCGATGCGGCGGGAGACCACCAGCGCGGCGATCACCACGAGCATGCCGGGCAGCACCAGCCCGGTCTCGCCGGACAGTTCCAGAATCACTACCAGTGCGGACAATGGCGCCTGTAGCACCGCGCCCATCATGGCGCCGATGCCGAGCAGCGCATACAGGCCGGCGTCGTTGGCGTGGCCGGGCAGCAGCAGGGCGCCGAGCGACCCGAGCGCGCTGCCGAGCGCGGATCCGATCACGAAGGTGGGCAGAATCACGCCGCCGGGAATAGCGGCGGCGGTGGCGAAGCTGGTGGCGACGAGTTTGGCGAGCCCGATGCCCAGCGCCATCCAGATCGCGAATTGACCGGCGAGCGATGCGTTGACGGTATCGAACCCCAGCCCCATCACCTGTGGGAAGGCGACAGCGAGCAGGGCGGTGACCATGCCGGCCAGGGTGATGCGCAGGCTCACCCGGATCGGGGCGAGCAGGGGCACGAGCGCGCCGCACAATCGGGTGAAGCCGGCGCCGGCGACGCCGAGCACCGCGCCCACGAAAGCCAAATAGGGCAGCTCGACCGTGGTGAAGCCGGTGTATTCGGTAAGCAGGCGCGGGTGTACGTCTGTCAGCGTGAAGGTCACCAGCGACCCGGTGACGGCGGCCAGGATGATGGGCGCGAAACCGGCAATGGTGTATTCCATCATCACCACTTCCATGGCGAAGATCACGGCGGCCAGCGGGGTGTTGAAGGAGGCCGCGATACCGGCCGCCGCGCCGCAGCCCACCAGCGTGCGCACACTGTTGGTGGGCAGGTCGAGCTGACGGCCGAGCCAACTGCCGGTGGCGGCGCCGGTGTGCGCGGCCACGCCCTCGCGGCCTACCGATTGCCCGGAAGCCAGCGCCAGCGCCGACATGGTGAATTCGGCGACCGCTGCCTTGACCGGCAGCACGCCCTGGTAGTACACGAGCCGTTCGATGATATGCACGATGCCGTATTCGGCCGATTTGAGCAGCCATTCGACGATCAGGCCGAGCAGCAGCGCGCCGAGTACCGGCACGGCGATGCGAAAGGTCAGGCTCGTATCCACGAACGAACCGCCGCTGGCACCGAAGAACTCGAACAGCGGGGTTTGCAGCGCATGAATGGCGGTATGCAGGGCGAGTACGACGAGCCCGCACAGGCCGCCGGTGGCGGCGCCGATCAGGCAGAGCAGACTCAGCCCGGGCGTATTCTCGACGTCGGCCATCTGCTGGCGCAGCGTATCCAGGCGCGCCTGCCAGGCCTCACGCAGCGAGCGCCCACGGGAGGGTTTAACGGCCATGGCGAGAACGTGCGTGCAAGAGCGCGGCTTCCGAAAGCGAAATTAAGGCGGTGCGCGGGTGCGACCACGCATCACCGCGTCGCGCGCGTTATTATGCGCGGTTTAGAAACGCTTTGACAGTGACGGACATGGCTCAACTACAACGTATAGGCATCGTGGGCGGTACCGGTTATGCCGGCGCCGAACTGTTGCGGCTGCTTGTTTCCCATCCGCAGGCCAAGGTCGTGGCGGTGACTTCGCGCGGCGACGCCGGTACGCCGGTGGCCGACGCCTATCCGCAGCTGCGCGGCGTGGTCGATCTCGACTTCGTCGCGCCAGACGCGGACAACCTCGCCGACTGCGACGTGGTCTTCTTCGCCACGCCGCATGCGGCAGCCATGCACGATGTGCCGGCGCTGCTTGAGGCCGGCAAACGTGTGATCGACCTGTCCGCGGATTTCCGGTTG
Organism: Salinisphaera aquimarina; assembly: GCF_042643355.1. Classification (NCBI taxonomy): domain Bacteria; kingdom Pseudomonadati; phylum Pseudomonadota; class Gammaproteobacteria; order Salinisphaerales; family Salinisphaeraceae; genus Salinisphaera; species Salinisphaera aquimarina. The sequence continues at coordinate 553,583 of NZ_JBHRSS010000003.1, read as the reverse complement.
CGCGACGCCAGCCTCTGGGCGCAGTGGTACGGCACCGACCATGTCTGCCCGGAGCTGATCGAGCGGGCGGTCTACGGCCTGCCGGAACTCAACCGCGACCGGATCGCGGGCGCCGATCTGGTGGCGTGCCCGGGCTGCTACCCGACCGCGGTCATTCTTGGCTTCAAACCGTTGATCGATGCGGGGCTGGTCGACAAGGACAGCCTCATTGCCGACGCCAAGACCGGCGTCTCCGGTGCCGGCAAGAGTCTGAAGCCGGGGTTTCTGTTCGCCGAGATGCACGACTCGTTCAAGGCGTACGGGGTGGCCGGTCATCGTCATCTGCCGGAAATACGCCAGATTCTCGGTGATCTGGCCAAGGACGACGTGGGACTGACGTTCGTGCCGCATCTGGTGCCGATGATTCGCGGTATTCACGCCACGCTCTATGGGCGGCTGAATACCCAGGCCGATCTGCAGACCTTGTTCGAAACCAGCTACGCCGGCGAGCCGTTCGTGGACGTGCTGCCGGCCGGTGCCACGCCCGAAACCCGGCACGTGCGCGGTGGCAATATGTGCCGTATCGCGGTGCATCGCCCGGGCGGCGGCGATACCGCGGTGGTGCTGTCGGTGATCGATAATCTGGTCAAGGGCGCGGCCGGTCAGGCGGTGCAGTGTTTCAACCTGATGATCGACGCGCCGGAAAACAGTGCGTTGGCCGCCCCCGGTGCGTTACCGTAAGGCAGAGGCGCGAATCTGAAGACGTGTCAGGGGCTTGAATCCCCACGTCTTGCACCGACTGTCTTATGATAGGAATATCTGGTCATCGACCAGGCCACTGGAATCTGGACGCTTATGAGTACCGCGACACAACCCGCATTCGACGATCAGGCTGCTCTGGTATTTACCGACGCGGCTGCGATCAAGGTCAAGGAATTGCTGGAAGACGAGGACAACAACGCCCTCAAGCTGCGCGTGTTCGTCTCCGGTGGTGGCTGCTCGGGTTTCCAGTACGGCTTCACCTTCGACGAGAACGTCGAGGACGGTGACACCCAGATCGAGAAGCAGGGCGTAACATTGCTGGTCGACCCCATGAGCGTGCTCTATCTCTCCGGCGCCGAAATCGATTTTTCGGACGGGGTCGAAGGCGCGCAGTTCGTGATTCGCAATCCCAACGCGACCACCACCTGCGGCTGCGGCAACTCTTTCGCCGTTTAGTCGAGCGCGCCTTCGCCCCTCGTGAGGGGCAATTCGCCAAAGGCGAATGGGGTGCACAGACAATGCCACAGCTTTGCGAAGCAAAGCCCGCGCGCAGCGCGGCGCAGTTCGTGATTCGCAATCCCAACGCGACCACCACCTGCGGCTGCGGCAACTCTTTCGCCGTTTAGTCGAGCGCGCCTTCGCCCCTCGTGAGGGGCAATTCGCCAAAGGCGAATGGGGTGCACAGACAATGCCACAGCTTTGCGAAGCAAAGCCCGCGCGCAGCGCGGCGCAGTTCGTGATTCGCAATCCCAACGCGACCACCACCTGCGGCTGCGGCAACTCTTTCGCCGTTTAATCGAGCGCGCCTTCGACCCTCGTGAGGGGCCATTCGCCAAAGGCGAATGGGGTGCACAGACAATGCCACAGCTTTGCGAGGCAAAGCCCGCGCGCAGCGCGGCGCAGTTCGTGATTCGCAATCCCAACGCGACCACCACCTGCGGCTGCGGCAACTCTTTCGCCGTTTAATCGAGCGCGCCTTCGCGATCTGAGTCCGAGCGCACCGGCATCTTGTCCGGTGCGCAGCGTCAATCGCTTGAGCGGCTCTGGTAGATGCCGCCAAGCGGTACGGCCGTACTGGCGCCGGTAACCGATGGCACATTGCCGCTGCGCCCGTTGACGGTACGCATTGCGAGCCACGCGAAGGCGACCGCTTCCACCCAGTCCGAATCCACGCCGTAGTCGTCGGTCCGGATCATCTCTCGCGGCGCGACCAACGCCTGCAGGCGTCGGCACAGTTCCGCGTTGCGTACGCCGCCGCCGCATAGCAGCAGCTGTTCGTCGCCGGGGCCGTATTCGTTGATGGCCTGCGCGATGGTGCGCGCCGAAAATTCGCAGAGCGTGGCCTGAACGTCTGCCGGTATCGGCGGCGAGGGCCGGCTGTGAATCTGGGCCTGCAACCAGTCGAGGTTGAAATACTCGCGCCCGGTGCTCTTGGGCGCCGGGCGATCGAGATAGGCGTCGGACATCATCAGTGCCAACAGTCCGTCATCGACCTTGCCGCCCGCGGCCCAGTGGCCATCTTCGTCGAGCGGCTGCTTGAGATGGGCGGCAATCCACGCATCCATGAGCGCGTTGCCCGGGCCGGTGTCGAACCCGGTCACATGAGCGCTGTCGTCCGACGCCCCGGCGGGCAGCACTGTGAGATTGGCGATGCCGCCGATATTGATGATGATGCGGTGGCGTGTGGGATCGGCAAACAGGGCGCGATGGAATGCCGGTACCAGCGGCGCGCCCTGGCCGCCGACCGCGATGTCGCTGTTGCGAAAATCCGCGACTACGCGACAGCCGACGCGTGCCGCGACCAGACTCGGTGAGCCGAGTTGCAGGCTGAACGGATACCGGGCGCTGGGCTCATGGCGCACGGTTTGTCCGTGACTGCCGATGGCATCGACGTCGGCAGCCTTGATGCCGGCCTTGTCGATCAGTGCGAGCGCGGCCTCTGCAAACCAGGCACCCACGCGCTGGTCCAGCTCGCCGAACTTGGCCAGCGATATGCCGGCGACCTGCTGCGACAGATGCAGCAGGTCGTCGCGCAGGCCGCGTTCGGGCGGCTGCGCGTGGGTGGCGAGTATCTCCGGGTAGCCCTGCTCGGAAAAACGCACAAGCACGGCGTCGGCGGCATCGACGCTGGTGCCCGACATCAGGCCGATATACAGCGGCGAGGCGGTCACGAGGGCCATACCAATCGTGCGCGGCGCCTAGACGCGCCGCGTGGCTCGTCGCTGGTTACAGGCTGGTCGAGGAGCCGGCGCACTCAATTGGTGTTTTCGGGGGTCGAGCTGTCGAGGCTCGCGACTTCGGTGTGGGACAGCGTGTCCAGCTGTGCCAGCAGCGGCGCGGTCGTCTTCTTGAAGTCGGGCATGAACTTCTTGGGCAGCGGCAAGGCTTTCGGGAGCGCGATCTTCTCCGGGTCCTTGGGGCTGCCATCGACGCGGAATTCATAGTGCAGATGCGGGCCGGTCGCGAGACCGGTCATGCCGACATAGCCGATCACGTCGCCCTGATGCACCCGGCTGCCGACGCCGTAGCCCTTGGCAAAAGCCGACATGTGGCCGTAGCGGGTGGACAGATGGGTGTCGTGCTGAATGATGATCATGTTGCCGTAACCGCCGCGGCGCCCGCGGAAGACGATACGGCCATTGCCGGTGGCCTTGATCGGCGTACCGCTGGGCGCGGCGTAGTCGGTGCCTTCGTGGCGGCGGATGCGGTTGAGGATCGGATGCTTGCGCGACAGGTTGAAGCCGGAGCTGATGCGCGTGTAGTCGACCGGGGTGCGGATGAAGGCTTTCTTCATCGCCCGGCCTTCCGGCGAGTAGTAGGCGGTGTCGGCGTTGCCTTCGCCGGTGTAGCGCACCGCGCGTACGTTACGGCCGTCGTTGGTGAATGAGGCGGCCAGAATGTCGCCGTCGCCGACCTTGTTGCCGTCCCGGAATAGCTCGTCATACACCACGACGAAGCGATCACCCGGGCGAATGTCCAGAGCGAAATCGATATCCCAGCCGAAGATCTTGACCAGCTTCATGATCTGGTTGTCGCTCAGGCCCGCCTCGAGTGCGTCGACATAGAAACTGGTGTCGATCTTGCCGCTGGCAAAGGCCTTGCGATGTTCGACGTTGGCGAGCACGACGCGGCCGGTGAAGCTGTCGCCCTTGGGGCGCACCTCCAGCGTATGCAGCGGGTCGATCGAATAATCCAGCGCGAGTACGTTGCCGTCGGCGTCGGATTCCACCTGCATGCGATCGCCCGCGCGCAGGCCGCGGGTGAAACGGTTGCCGTGTTCGGGGATATGGGCGATCTTGAGGGAGTCGATATAGGACAGCCCGTTGCGGTTGAAGGCAATCGACAGCGTGTCGCCGCTTCGCACCCGGACTTCGTGCCAGCTGACGCTCGGCGCAGCCGCCACGGCCTGACGCTCGGCGATGCGCGGTTCGGCCCCTGTGCCATTGTCGTCGTCCAGCAGCTCGGCGGTTCCGGGTGTGTATTCCGAGGCCACGAGAGGAGCCTTGTCGCTCCCGTCCTGTTCGTCGATCACCCGGTCGGGGTCGAGTGGCGCGACGGGGATATCAGCCGCGCCGCTGTCCTGTTCACTCAGGGCGATATCGCCGGCGGTCGGATCCTGTGGGGGCGGGGCGATATCGGAGTCGGGTGCTTCGGCCAATGTGGGCGTTTCGTCAGCTGGTTTGCCTGGGCTGGAATCGACTACGGCGTCGGGCGCGTGGCGGGCGCCAACGCGTGCGTCGACCGGTTGTCCTGGCGCGCGGCCCGGTTCGGCTACATCGTCGTCGATCTGCACGTAGTGTGCCGAGGACTCGGCACGCATCGGCTTGTTCGAGTCGCCGGCGTCGGTCATGGGGATCATGGGTTCCGGGCCGGTCGTCAGCCAGGCGGCGCCGCCCATGAGGGGTATAGCCAGTATAAGAGCGAGCCGACGCAAATTGGATCCGGTTCGCGGCCGCTCATGCAGCCACAGATAATCGCTGTCTATCTTGCCCATATATTAGAAAGCCGCGCGGTGTCGAAGCGGAAAACGATGCTTGCGGCTGGCCCCTTTTTGATTTCCGGCCGCAATTATCGGCATAAAAAAGCATAAACTCAGGTGCTTGGCAAGTCTGTAACGGCTAGACTGTCGGCTTCTGTAACAGATTGAATGGATACCCGGGAGCGGATTGGCGATGCAGGATACGTGGGGCGAGGTCGAGCGCGGTTGTGACGAGATCATTCCGGGGGCGCAGTTCAAGGAGCGTCTGGAAGCGGCAGAACGCGATGGCACGCGCCTTGTAATCAAGGCCGGATTCGATCCTACGGCGCCGGACCTGCACCTCGGCCATACGGTGTTGCTCAACAAGATGCGTACCTTTCAGGACATGGGCCACGACGTGGTCTTCCTGATCGGTGACTTCACCGGCCGCATCGGCGATCCGACCGGCAAGAACGTGACGCGTCAGCCGCTCGACGAGGCCCAGGTCGCAGCGAATGCGGCGACCTACGAAGCACAGATATACAAGGTGCTCGATAGTACGCGCACGCGCGTGGTCCTTAATTCGTCGTGGCTGAATGCCCTGTCGAGCGCCGATCTGATCAAGCTCGCGGCCACCCACACCGTGGCCCGCATGCTCGAGCGCGACGATTTCCACAAGCGATTCAACAGTCAGCAGCCCATTGCGATCCACGAATTTCTGTACCCGCTGATCCAGGGCTACGACTCGGTGGCCCTCAAGGCCGACCTGGAGCTCGGTGGCACCGATCAGAAGTTCAACCTCCTGATGGGGCGACATCTGCAGCAGGTCTATGGGCAGACGCCGCAGGCCGTACTCACCATGCCGTTGCTAGAGGGGCTGGATGGGGTCAACAAGATGTCCAAGTCGCTGGACAACTACATCGGTATCGATGAGCCGCCCAACGAGCAGTACGGCAAGCTCATGTCGATATCCGATGAGCTGATGTGGCGGTACTTCGAGTTGCTGTCGTTCGAGCCGGTGGCCGTATTGGCACGCTATCGACAGGAGGTGGCAGACGGCGCCAATCCGCGCGACCTGAAATACCGGCTCGCCGACGAGATAGTGGCTCGCTTTCACGGGCCGGAAGCGGCCAGGAAGGCACATCAGACGTTCGTGGATCGCTTCAGTCAGGGCATCACCCCCGACGACATCGAACTCGTGCCCCTGTCGGTGGCGATCGAAGGTATTCAGGTGGCCGCCTTGCTAAAGGAAGCGGGACTGACCCAGAGCAATGGCGAAGGCATACGCCTGGTCAAGCAGGGTGCGGTGCGTATGGACGGCGAGCGGATCGAGGACGCGAGCCAGCTCATTCCGGTCGGAAACGAGCACCTGATCCAGGTCGGAAAACGCAGAATCGCCCGCGTGGCCCTGAAGGGCGACGGCGGCGATACCGGCGAAAGCCTGTCATGACAGGGATGTGACAAGTTTCTGCAAAAAACTTTCAGAAACGTGTTGACACCCCGTCGGAAACCCCTAGAATACGCCTCCTCGCAACGGTGCGGGCCGCTAGAAACCAAACGGTCGAAAGCGGTCAACACCTGCCACGGGGCGCAGGAAGTTGATTGGTAAAACAATCAATTGATTGTGCTGAGATGTCAGTATCGGTTCAGAGCAGTTCGCTGATTTGAGTCGATATGCATCGACAGTCGAAAGCCTCTATATAAAGAGTCGATCGACAGCCGATGCAGCTTGCATGGCAAGCCAAACGGCTTTTTAAAGAAATTTAAATAAGTTGTTGACAGCCCAGCCAATCAGCGTAGAATACGCTTCCTCGCAACGGGACAGACGTTAAGCGGTTCAGCCGCAAGACGGCATGTTGCAGATCTTTAACAACTCGTAAGTGACTTGTGTGGGTGCTCCCTTGGGATGGCGAAAGCCAAGCCCTATAGAGCATCCAAAGCATAAAAGCTTGGGATGACTCAAACATATGACTTCGGTCATATGCCAGTTAGAAGTAATTAAACTGGAGAGTTTGATCCTGGCTCAGATTGAACGCTGGCGGCAGGCCTAACACATGCAAGTCGAGCGGAAACGACATCTTCGGATGGGCGTCGAGCGGCGGACGGGTGAGTAATGCGTAGAAATCTGCCCTTTTGTGGAGGATAACCCGGGGAAACTCGGGCTAATACTGCATAATCTCTACGGAGCAAAGCGGGGGATCTTCGGACCTCGCGCAGAAGGATGAGTCTACGTCTGATTAGCTAGTTGGTGGGGTAATGGCCTACCAAGGCGACGATCAGTAGCTGGTCTGAGAGGATGATCAGCCACACCGGGACTGAGACACGGCCCGGACTCCTACGGGAGGCAGCAGTGGGGAATATTGGACAATGGGGGAAACCCTGATCCAGCCATGCCGCGTGTGTGAAGAAGGCCTTAGGGTTGTAAAGCACTTTAAGCAGGAAAGAAAAGCGCCGGGTTAATAGCCCGAGCGTATTGACGGTACCTGCAGAATAAGCACCGGCTAACTCCGTGCCAGCAGCCGCGGTAATACGGAGGGTGCGAGCGTTAATCGGAATTACTGGGCGTAAAGCGTGCGTAGGCGGTTGCGTGTGTCGGATGTGAAAGCCCCGGGCTTAACCTGGGAATTGCATTCGAAACTGCGCGACTAGAATATGGTAGAGGAAGACGGAATTCCACGTGTAGCGGTGAAATGCGTAGATATGTGGAGGAACACCAATGGCGAAGGCAGTCTTCTGGGCCAATATTGACGCTGAGGCACGAAAGCGTGGGTAGCAAACAGGATTAGATACCCTGGTAGTCCACGCCGTAAACGATGAGAACTAGACGTTGGTTGACATAGTCGATCAGTGTCGCAGCAAACGCGTTAAGTTCTCCGCCTGGGGAGTACGGCCGCAAGGTTGAAACTCAAAGGAATTGACGGGGGCCCGCACAAGCGGTGGAGCATGTGGTTTAATTCGATGCAACGCGAAGAACCTTACCTGCCCTTGACATACCGTGAACTTTCCAGAGATGGATTGGTGCCTTCGGGAACACGGATACAGGTGCTGCATGGCTGTCGTCAGCTCGTGTCGTGAGATGTTGGGTTAAGTCCCGCAACGAGCGCAACCCCTATCCTTAGTTGCCAGCATTAAGTTGGGCACTCTAAGGAGACTGCCGGTGACAAACCGGAGGAAGGTGGGGATGACGTCAAGTCATCATGGCCCTTATGGGCAGGGCTACACACGTGCTACAATGGCAAGTACAAAGGGTTGCGAACCTGCGAAGGGGTGCTAATCCCATAAAGCTTGTCTTAGTCCGGATTGCAGTCTGCAACTCGACTGCATGAAGTCGGAATCGCTAGTAATCGCAGATCAGCACTGCTGCGGTGAATACGTTCCCGGGCCTTGTACACACCGCCCGTCACACCATGGAAGTCGGCTGCACCAGAAGTGGCTAGTCTAACTCTTCGGAGAGGACGGTCACCACGGTGTGGTCGATGACTGGGGTGAAGTCGTAACAAGGTAGCCGTAGGGGAACCTGCGGCTGGATCACCTCCTTTCGAGAAATGGAATTGCAAGTAGCTATTCCGGGGGAGTATCCACACAAGTCACTTACAAGTAAGCGGTTATTCCAGATTTATTCTGGGTGCCTAGAGCTCGGGTCTGTAGCTCAGTTGGTTAGAGCGCACCCCTGATAAGGGTGAGGTCGGAAGTTCAAATCTTCCCAGACCCACCAATATCTCGGCAGCGTAACAACCAAGGGGGCTGTAGCTCAGCTGGGAGAGCACCTGCTTTGCAAGCAGGGGGTCAGCGGTTCGATCCCGCTCAGCTCCACCACGCTCTGGAATAACTGAATTATGAAATCAGAAAAAACACCAGGCAGCGATGTCTTTGTTTTTTGTGATTTTATAATCACCGCTCTTTAACAATCTATTGCAATCGAACACTGTATTCTTTCAAGCAAAGAATACCGGATCACTTTAATGTGACTGACAGCGCGAGAGCGCTTGAGGTTATATGACCAAGTGACCAAGCGCATATGGTGGATGCCTAGGCGACAGAAGGCGATGAAGGACGTAGCAGCCTGCGATAAGCTTCGGTGAGTCGGCAAACAGACTTTGACCCGAAGATTTCCGAATGGGGAAACCCACCTGCTTCGGCAGGTATCCCATAGTGAATACATAGCTATGGGAGGCGAACCCGGGGAACTGAAACATCTAAGTACCCGGAGGAACAGAAATCAATTGAGATTCCCTGAGTAGCGGCGAGCGAAACGGGACCAGCCCTTAAGTCTATTATGTTTTAGTGGAAGTGCTCAGGAATGACACGCCATAGAGGGTGAAAGCCCCGTACACGAAAAGGCATTTTAGGTGAAATCGAGTAGGACGGAGCACGTGTAACTCTGTTCGAACATGGGGGGACCATCCTCCAAGGCTAAATACTCTCTGTCGACCGATAGTGAACCAGTACCGTGAGGGAAAGGCGAAAAGAACCCCGGAGAGGGGAGTGAAATAGAACCTGAAACCGTATGCGTACAAGCAGTCAGAGCCCGTCTTCGGACAGGGTGATGGCGTACCTTTTGTATAATGGGTCAGCGACTTACTTGTCAGTAGCAAGCTTAACCGTATAGGGGAAGCGTAGGGAAACCGAGTCTTAATAGGGCGATCAGTTGCTGGCAGTAGACCCGAAACCGGGCGATCTATCCATGGCCAGGGTGAAGGTGAGGTAACACTTACTGGAGGCCCGAACCCACTAATGTTGAAAAATTAGGGGATGAGCTGTGGATAGGAGTGAAAGGCTAATCAAGCCCGGAGATAGCTGGTTCTCCTCGAAAGCTATTTAGGTAGCGCCTCGTGTATAACTGTCGGGGGTAGAGCACTGTTTCGGCTAGGGGTCTCATAAGAGATTACCAAACCGATGCAAACTCCGAATACCGACAAGTTCAAGCACGGGAGACACACTGCGAGAGCTAACTTCCGTAGTGGAGAGGGAAACAACCCAGACCGCCAGCTAAGGTCCCCAAGTCATGGCTAAGTGGCAAACGATGTGGGAAGGCAAAGACAGTCAGGAGGTTGGCTTAGAAGCAGCCATCCTTTAAAGAAAGCGTAATAGCTCACTGATCTAGTCGGCCCGCGCGGAAGATATAACGGGGCTAAAGCCATGCACCGAAGCTGCGGACTTGTGATTTATCACAAGTGGTAGAGGAGCGTTCCGTAGGCCGTGAAGGTGAACCGTGAGGTTTGCTGGAGGTATCGGAAGTGCGAATGCTGACGTGAGTAACGATAAGGCAGGTGAAAAACCTGCCCGCCGAAAGTCCAAGGTTTCCTGCGCAACGCTATTCGGCGCAGGGTGAGTCGGCTCCTAAGGCGAGGCCGAAAGGCGTAGTCGATGGAAAACGGGTTAATATTCCCGTACCTCGCATAACTGCGATGGGGTGACGAAGAAGGTTAGGTTGGCCGGGTGATGGTTATCCCGGTTTAAGCATGTAGGCAGGGTGTCTAGGCAAATCCGGACGCCCAATGCCGAGACGCGATGACGAGTCTCCAAGGAGATGAAGCAACTGATACCAAGCTTCCAGGAAAAACCTCTAAGCTTCAGGTTATGCAGACCGTACCCCAAACCAACACAGGTGGACGAGGTGAGAATCCTAAGGCGTATGAGACAACTCGGGTGAAGGAACTCGGCAAAATGGTACCGTAACTTCGGGAGAAGGTACGCCCCCGGTATGTGAAGACACTTGCTGTCTGAGCAGAAAGGGGCCGCAGAGACCAGGTGGCTGCGACTGTTTACTAAAAACACAGCACTCTGCTAACTCGTAAGAGGATGTATAGGGTGTGACGCCTGCCCGGTGCCGGAAGGTTAATTGATGGGGTTAGCTTCGGCGAAGCTCTTGATCGAAGCCCCGGTAAACGGCGGCCGTAACTATAACGGTCCTAAGGTAGCGAAATTCCTTGTCGGGTAAGTTCCGACCTGCACGAATGGCGTAACGATGGCCACACTGTCTCCACCCGAGACTCAGTGAAATCGAAATTGCTGTGAAGATGCAGTGTTCCTGCGGCAAGACGGAAAGACCCCGTGCACCTTTACTATAGCTTTACACTGGATTTTGAACATTTTTGTGTAGGATAGGCGGGAGGCTTTGAAGCGTTGGCGCTAGCCGGCGTGGAGCCACCCTTGAAATACCGCCCTGAAATGTTTGAGGTTCTAACCTAGGTCCATTATCTGGATCAGGGACAGTGTATGGTGGGTAGTTTGACTGGGGCGGTCTCCTCCCAAAGAGTAACGGAGGAGTGCAAAGGTACCCTCAGCGCGGTCGGAAATCGCGCACTGAGTGCAAAGGCATAAGGGTGCTTGACTGTAAGACTGACAAGTCGAGCAGGTACGAAAGTAGGTCTTAGTGATCCGGTGGTTCTGTATGGAAGGGCCATCGCTCAACGGATAAAAGGTACGCCGGGGATAACAGGCTGATTCCTCCCAAGAGTCCACATCGACGGAGGAGTTTGGCACCTCGATGTCGGCTCATCACATCCTGGGGCTGAAGCAGGTCCCAAGGGTATGGCTGTTCGCCATTTAAAGTGGTACGCGAGCTGGGTTTAGAACGTCGTGAGACAGTTCGGTCCCTATCTGCCGTAGGCGTTCGAGATTTGAGAGGATCTGTCCTTAGTACGAGAGGACCGGGATGGACGTATCTCTGGTGTTCCGGTTGTCACGCCAGTGGCATTGCCGGGTAGCTACATACGGAAGGGATAAGCGCTGAAAGCATCTAAGCGCGAAGCCCACCTCAAGATGAGATCTCGCTAGTCCCTAGAGGACTCTAAAGGGTCGTCCGAGACGAGGACGTTGATAGGCTAGGTGTGTAAGTACAGCAATGTATTCAGCTTACTAGTACTAATTGCCCGTGAGGCTTGGTCATATAACGCTCAAGCGTTTTTGTGGATCCGAAGCAGTGTTCGATTGCAACAAGATTGTCAGGTTTGCCTGGCGGCCATAGCGAGTGGGAACCACCCGAATCCATTCCGAACTCGGAAGTGAAACCGCTCAGCGCCGATGGTAGTGCGGGGCTTCCCCGTGCGAGAGTAGGTCACTGCCAGGCTTTTATTAGAGAAGGCCCCGTGCGAATGCACGGGGCCTTTTTTATTGCTCGCTATTCCTCGTTTGGGCGTGTGGACAAGCCGTGTCCGCAGTCGTGTCAGCGGCGTGGGCCTGTCGACAGGTGGCTGGTGTACTCTTGCCGGCATGGCAATGGCTTTCGACGATACATCGATCGATCACACCACGGTGATCTGGCGAACACGGCCGTCGAGCATTGGCTTCGACGCTTTCAGGGACAACGAGCATTCAGCGCGCACGAAGGAAGCCGCGCCTGCCTTCGCTGTACTCCAGAAACCAATCGCGGCCGGGCATCTGAAAGACGTACTGAGGCGGATCAGTGCCATGTGGATGCTGATTTCGTCGTTGCCGATGCAGCTTTTCCAACGGGCTGTTGTCCTGTGAAATATTCCTCACCGCCCAGTTGCGGCAGCATATGAATGCGGTGTCCAACGTCCTGGTACTTGCGTTTGCAGCAACGCGCTTTGCTCCCGTCGATTTGCCGGGCGCGGTCTGCTGCACGCCGTCGCGGCTTCTTCGTGGCGGGGCGCACGAATATCGCCCCAGGGCTTTGCTGCCAGTGATGTCGCCATCCGTTTCCGAGCATTAATAGTGTATAATGCACATAATGTCGCGCCTTAGCTGGCTTTTTGCACCGAGTATTAGCAACGTTTCCTTCGCGTTGCGCTGCTGCCTGTCGGTTGCCATTGCCTTGTATCTGGCGTTCTGGCTGCAACTCGACAACGCCTACTGGGCCTTCATCAACGTTGCGATCCTGATCCAGCCGCTGCCAGGCTTTCTGGTTGTGCGTGGTTTTGCGCGACTGACCGGCACGGCCGTCGCTGGTGTGGTATCCATCGTGCTCATTGCCCTGTTCGCCCAGAGTTATGTCCTGTTCAGCGCGGGGCTGATTGCCTGGGTGGGCATCTGCGTCTTTTTCGCCAGCCTGTTTCGCAACAACATGGCCTACGGTTTCGTGCTGGCAGGCTATGTCACCAGCATCATCGCGGTCCGTTCCATGCCGGACCCGACGACCGTTTTCGACGTGGCCGTCGCTCGCACCGCCGAAACCGCGCTGGCGGTCGTGGTCTCGGCCAGCGTCAGCGTGATTCTGGCCCCCAGCACCACCGCGCGGGCTTATTTTCGGGCCCGCCTGGAAGCGTTCCGGGCGGTCGGCGCGCAGTTTCTTCGCCTGGATCGCAATCCGGGCGAGGGCGGTGACCCGACCGGTGCTGGGAATACCCGGAGCACCGGTGACGAAACCCCGCATGCGGGCCTGCACGAACTGGTGGAAAAGACGCTGGCGCTGGAACAGACGCGTCAATACGCACGCTTCGACGCGCCGGGATTCGCCGAGCATGACCGGCTGGCACGGCGGGTGGACTATGAACTGCTGTCGCTGGTCAGCGCCATGGCATCGCTGCAGGTCTACCTGGCCAAGTTCGGCGACCGTATCGATCGCACCCCACTCAAGGAACTCGACCAGGCCGCGCAGCTGATGCAACGCGACCCCGGTGATACGCAGCCGATCAAGCAGGCGTTCGGGCACGCCTACAACAGCATCCTCAACGCGGCGCGCCAAGGTACAGCCGATAGGCGCAAGCGCTCGCTGGTGGACTGGGTGGTGATCAGCCGCGCGCTCGATCTAGCCAACCGGGCCCGTGCTGCGGTGATCAAGCACGGCATGCTGGTCTCCGAACGCAGCTCACGGCAGAAGGTGCGTCGTGACTCCGAGTTCAGTGTCTCTGTGGATATACGTTCCGCGCTGCGTAATACGCTCAGAGCGGCGGTGGCCATGACCTGTGGCGCGGCGATCTGGGCGACCCACGACGAACCGGCGCTCGCAGGCATGATGGTTCTGCTGTCGGTGTTCACGACCCTTTTCGCGCTCGGCGACACGCCGGTGGCGAATGCCCGGGGCTTTGCGATAGGCGCGGCCTGCGCGGCTTTTTTCGCGTTCTTCGCCGATTTCGTCTTCCTGCCGCAGGCCAATAGCTACGCGACGCTCATGATCGTGGTGATGCCGGTCGTGTTCGTCGGCGCACTGGCCATGGCTACCCCGGCACTCGCTCTCAGCGGGCGTATTTTCGTGGTGATCTTCGGGCTGCTGATTCACCCTTCCAACGTTGGCCGGACGAACTTTGTCACCTTTGCCGAGAATCTGCTCGGGGTGGCGCTGGCCATCATCCTTGCCGTCACCGCGTTTTCCTTGATCCTGCCGATCACGCCGCGACAACGCCTGCGTGAACGCCTGGCCGGCGTGTTCGGGGAACTCGCCAAGGGCTTCGCCGGAGAACGTGAACGCTTCGAGACCCGGGTCTACGATCGGCTACTGCAGCTGCCCGTCAACGCGGTCGGTAACAACGATACCCACGTCAGCGCGCGCCAGGCCGCGTTTGCGGCCGTCAACATGGGCGTGGAGGCGCGCTCGCTGCGCGTGCTGGCCACACGCGTGCAGTTTCCCGACCGCCTTGAGGCCGAGATAACCGGCGTGCTCGCCGATTTGCAGGCGTTGTTCGACGCGGGTTATCCGGCTGTTGCCGATGTCTTTGCCATGCAGGCGCGGGCCAATCGCCTGGCCCAGGACATGCTCGATCAGGCGGTGGTCATCGATCACCGGCGCCGGCGCCGCTTCGGCATTCGTGCAGCGGTAGCCGCAGAACTGCTGTCGGCGGCCCTGGCCGACTACGGGCTGGCGCGGCGCGGCGCCGAAGATCCCGGATTCCAGCTTGGCGGTATCTCGGATGTGGCTTGATCTGGTTCAGATCGGCGGCATTTATCTGCCGTCGTTTCTCGTGTTTCTGGCCTTGGCTACCGCGGTCTATCTCCCTGTGCGATGGTTTCTGGCACGTGTGCATTTCTATCGTATCTTCTGGCATCCGGCGCTGGCCGAGGCGGCTCTGTTCGCGGGCCTTCTGGCCTCGATCATTCTCTGGCTCGGGCCATGAGCGTCCGCTTGCCGATCTGTTTTTCATCGTGCGTCGGCATGCCGAACACGTACACCCTCATCTGTGTTGTGATCTCTTACATGAATGCCGAGTTTTCAAATCAATGCGCCCGAGCTGCGTCGCGATTCCACCGCAGACGGCGCGGCGCGGCGGGTTGTCGTGTCGTTACAGCGACCGCGCCGCGAGGGAAGCGCTAACACATGGCCGGATCGAGTCGAGTCTTGGGCATCGTGCTGCGGGTGGCGGCCACGTTACTGGTACTGGCCGTCGCCGGAGTGCTGGCGTGGGCGGCTTGGCAGCATTATGTCTATGCGCCCTGGACACGCGACGCGCGCGTGCAGGCCAATATCATCAATATCGCGCCGGAAGTATCGGGTACGGTAGCGGAGGTCGCGGTCGCCGACGACGGCTACGTCAAGCGCGGCGATTTGCTGTTTCGTATCGAGCCGGTGCGTTTCCAGAACGCGTTGATCGCCGCCAAGGCATCGCTCCGGCAGGCTCAGGCACAACAGAATTTCGATGCCCGCGACGCCCGCCGTCTGTCCTCGTTGCCGCGCGGGGCAGTCTCAAACGAGGACGTGCAACGTGCTCATGCGCAGGCTGAAGCGTCCGCCGCCGCCGTCGCTCAGGCCCAGGCCCGAGTCACCCAGGCCCAGCAGGATATCGAGTGGGCCACCGTGCGCTCGCCGGTCAACGGCTATGTCACCCATCTGTTGCTCAATGAAGGCGACTACGCGGCCGAGGGCAGCGAAGTGCTCACGCTCGTGGACGCCGATACCTTCCGGGTGACCGCCTACTTCGAGGAAACCAAGCTCCCGCATATTCAGATCGGCGATCGCGCCGAGATCCGCCTGATGGCGGGCAATGGCAAGTTCAGCGGCCATGTGTCCAGCATCACCCGCGGTATTGCGGTCCCCAACAACGCGCCGGGCGAACAGAACCTGGCCAGCGTCAATCCAACGTTCGAGTGGGTGCGCCTGGCCCAGCGCGTGCCGGTGACCATCCGCTTCGACCGCGATCCGCGTCAGCTGCCATTGAGCGTGGGCCTGACCGCTACCGTGCATATCCGCGACGATACCGAAACCGATGACGCCGCCGATGACGATACGC
Organism: Salinisphaera aquimarina; assembly: GCF_042643355.1. Lineage (NCBI taxonomy): Bacteria > Pseudomonadati > Pseudomonadota > Gammaproteobacteria > Salinisphaerales > Salinisphaeraceae > Salinisphaera > Salinisphaera aquimarina. The sequence continues at coordinate 537,758 of NZ_JBHRSS010000003.1, read as the reverse complement.
TTCCGCATGATGGCCTGGTGCCGCCGCCGGAAGACGTGGAGTCCAGCGCCGCCCAGGCACCGGCGGCACAGCGCCTGACCCGGAGCGGCAAGATCGGCACCGGCGCCTAGTCGGCCGTCTTGGCCGGCGGCGGGGACTGGGCGACGTCGCTCAGCCGATCGACGCGCCGCAGCGCCGGGAACAGCAGCATCCAGGCGCCGACCACGGCCAGCGTTCCGGCGCCGCCGATCACCACCGCGCCGACGGTGCCGAACAAGGCCGCGGTCACGCCCGATTCGAATTCGCCGAGTTCGTTGGAGGCGCCGATGAACAGCATGTTCACGGCGTTGACCCGCCCACGCATGGCGTCCGGCGTGGCCAACTGAATGAGCGTGGAGCGCACGAACACGCTGATCATGTCCGAGGCGCCCATGATCATCAGGGCGACGAACGACAGCAGGAAGCTGGTCGATACACCGAACACGATGGTCGCGGCGCCGAAAATCGCCACCGCCGCGAACATGGTCCGGCCCGCGTGCCGGGTCAGCGAATTGCGCCCCAGATAAATGCCCATCGTGAAGGCGCCCACGGCCACCGCGCTGCGCAGCAGCCCGAGCCCGGCTGGGCCGGTATGCAGAATTTCGTGGGCATAGACCGGTAGCAGCGCGGTGGCGCCGCCCAGCAGCACCGCGAACAGGTCCAGCGAGATGGCGCCGAGGATGATCGGGCGGGTGCGCACATAGACGATGCCGGCGGTGAAGCGGGCAAAGGCGTTCTGGCGCGACGTATCCGCGCGTGCGGGCAACGGCCGGCGGATCAGGCCGACGGCCAGCGCGGCACTGGCGAACAAAATGGCGCACAGTGCGTAGGCGATGGACGGGCCGAGCAGATAGACCGCGCCGCCGAGTGCAGGGCCGCCGATCACTGCCACCTGGAAGGCCGATGAATTCCAGGCGATGGCCTTGGGCAGGCGTGCTTCACCCACGATTTGCGGTAATAACGACTGCATCCCCGGCCCGGCAAACGCGCGTGCCATGCCGAACAGTACGAGCACGCCGTAGAAGCCGACCGGCGAGTCGGCGCCCGATAGTGTAAGGGCGAAGAAAAGCACGCCCGCCACGGCCTGGACCAGCCAGCTGGTCGTCAGAATCAGGCGGCGCGGGAGCCGATCGGCGGCGTCGCCGGCGGGCAGGACCAGCAGCGCCATGGGCAGGAATTGGGCCAGACCGACCCAGCCCAGGGTGAGCGGGTCGAGCGTCATCGCATACAACTGCCAGCCCACCACGACCGACTGGATCTGGGTGGCTAGGGTGGCGGTGATGCGGCCGGTCAGCAGCTGCGCGAATGCGATATCGCGCAGCACGCTGTCTGCCGCGAGAGAGGGAAGCAGGCGCATGTCCGGCTGTATGTTACACGCGCGGTGCCGGTCGCGGCTCAGGTATCGGGAGGCTGGTAATACACGGCCTCGATTTCATAGTCTTGCTCGCCGCCTGGCAAAGTGACGTGGACGCTGTCGCCCCGGCGTTTGCCGATAAGCGCGCGCGCCACCGGCGAGTTCAGGCTGATCGCACCCGAGCCGGCGTTGGTCTCGTCCGAGCCGACAATCCGATAGCGATGGCTTTCGTCTTCGTCGTCGACCACATCGATCCATGCGCCGAAAAACACCCGATCCGGATCGTCCGGGATGGTATCGACCACGGTGAGTTCATCCACGCGCCGGCTCAGATAGCGTACGCGCCGGTCGATCTCGCGTAGTTCCTTCTTGCGATAGATGTACTCGGCGTTCTCGGAACGGTCGCCTTCGGCAGCCGCGTCGGCCAGCTTGCCGACCACGAAGGGGCGCTTCTCGCGCCAGAGATAGTCGAGTTCATCGGCGAGCGCCTGCCAGCCGGCGCGGGTGATGTAGTCGCGTTGCGCCAAAGTGTCGGTAGGCCTGGGTGAAATCGATCCATCAGTCTAATGGGGGGATGCAAACTGTGCAGAGCCAGTCACTGCAGGACGGCCTTCAACGTAGGCATGATTGAAGTTTTGGCCGCGTATCGAAGAGTACGACTAAAGTGTCAGCAATTATTTAAGTCAGATGTCTGAGCGAGAAAATCATGGCGGGCCGCCGGGGGTCTTGCTTATGGTCGCTGAACCGTAGAACCGGCGTGATCTGGCGCGTAACTGCCGGTGATGGGTTCTGAAGGCGTGTGCGCCGCATGAGAAAAAACCGACGTCATTGCACGGTGTCGGCGCGCTGCGAAAGGCAGTCCGTACGACACACGACGATTGATCAATAGACATCGCCTGCTCGGCTCGTTTCTGATGGCGGCCATGGTCGACTCCGGTCGGTGTGGACGCCGGGGGGCACTGCTGGCGGACGACACGCCAGTCGTTCAAAAATAAAAGCATGCCGACACGTGCGCAGGCGGTGGCGGCGGTGAGGAGAGAACAGGTGGGTTCGATCGATATATTGGGCGCTCGATGATGCGTGCCTTTAGCGTTTTGTCGCCCGTGGCTGCAGGTCAGCGACGTGCCGCGATCTTGGCTGGCGCCACAAGCGATGGCTCGGTGGGGGCTCGGCATGTTCGCTGAGTTCATGCAGTACCTGTTTTCGGGCCTGACGTCGGGTTCGACCTATGCGCTGGTCGCGCTGGGCTTCACGATCATCTACAACGCCAGCCACATCATCAATTTCGCCCAGGGCGAGTTTCTGATGATCGGCAGCATGGGCGCGGTCATGCTGATGCAGTACGGCCTGCCCATGCCGCTGGCCATCGTCTGCGCGATTGCGCTCGCCGTGGTCGCCGGCGTGCTGCTCGAAAAGCTGGCGCTGGAGCAGGCCAAGACGACCGACATCGTGCCGCTGATCATCATCACGATCGGGGCTTCGTTGTTTCTGCGCGGCGCGGCCCAGTATCTGTGGGGCAAGTCGATCCACGCACTGCCGGCCTTCACCGGCAATACGCCAATTACGCTGTGGGGGGCGACGATCCTGCCCCAGAGTCTGTGGGTGCTGGGCGTGGGTGCGGTGGTGGTGTGCCTGCTGGCCTGGTTCTTCAAGCGCACGCTGATCGGCAAGGCCATGCTCGCGGTGTCGCATAACCCGAATGCGGCGCGCCTGGTGGGCATCAATCCGAAGTTCGTTCTCATGCTCTCGTTCGCGCTCGCCGCGGGCCTGGGCGCGGTGGCCGGCGTGGTGGCCGCACCGATCACGCTCACCGCCTACAACGTCGGCGTCATGCTCGGCCTCAAGGGCTTCGTCGCTGCGGTGCTGGGCGGGCTGGGCAGTCCGCTGGGCGCGGTGGTCGGCGGTCTGCTGCTCGGGCTCATGGAGGCCTTCACCGCGGGCTATGTGTCCTCGGAATACAAGGACGCGGTGCCGTTCGTGATCGTCCTGCTGGTGCTGTTTCTGCTGCCCAGCGGTCTGTTCGGCGCGCGCGCCTCGGAGCGTGTGTAATGAACCGGCTCGGCAATATCCTCACGCCGCGCCTGGGCCTGGCCGTGCTCGCACTGGTGCTCGCCGCGGCCCCGTTCGGCTTTGCCAATCCCTATCAATACGACGTTGCCATTCATGTGCTGATCAATGCGCTGGTGGCGGTCGGGCTGAACCTGTTGATCGGCTATGCCGGCCAGATCAGCCTCGGGCATGCGGGGTTTTTCGGCCTCGGTGCCTATGTCACCGCCATCCTGAGTGCCAACTACGGCTGGCCCGTGCTGCTGTCGATACCGGCGGCACTGGTCGTGGTTGGTGTTCTCGCGTTCCTGGTCGCCCGCCCGATCCTGCGGCTGTCCGGTCATTATCTGGCCATGGCCACGCTCGGGCTCGGCATTCTCATTTCCATCATTCTGCGTACCGAGGCCGGTATCACCGGCGGACCGGACGGCATGGTCGCGCCGCCGCTGTCGATTGCGGGCATGAACCTGTACAGCGAGGTGTACTGGTACGCGCTCGTGGCAGTGCTGCTGGTGCTCACCGTATGGCTGGCTCTCAACCTCATCGACTCGCCGGTCGGGCGGGCGCTGCGCGCGGTACACGGGTCCGAGGTCGCCGCCCAGGTCGTGGGCGTGCATACGATCAGCTACAAGGTGCTGATATTCGTCGTCTCGGCGGTGCTCGCCGGGCTCGGCGGCACGCTCACCGCGCATTATTCGGGATTCGTGACGCCGGATCTGGCCAACTTCATCTACTCGATCGAGTTCGTGACCATGGTCGTACTCGGCGGCATGGCTTCGACCTTCGGCGCGGTCATCGGCGCCGTGATCCTGACTCTGCTGCCGCAGTTTCTGACCGGCTTCGACGATATGGAGATGATGATCTTCGGCCTGATCCTGATGGTGGTGATCATCTTCATGCCGCGCGGCCTGATTCCAGCGCTCACTCGTGTACTGCCGGGCGTGCGGCGATGAATGCGATTCTGGAAGCGGTCGATCTGACCAAGACGTTTGGCGGCGTGGATGCCGTGTCGCAGCTGTCGTTTGCCATCGAGCCGGGCCATGTTCACTCGATCATCGGGCCCAACGGCGCCGGCAAGACGACGCTGATCAATCTGCTCACCGGTATCTACACGCCCACCGCGGGCCGGATTCTGGTGGAGGACAGCGACACGCGCGGCCTGGCGCCTTACGAACTCGCCCGCAAGGGGCTGGGGCGCACGTTCCAGAATCTGCAGATCTGCATGAACATGTCGGCGATCGAGAACGTGATGGTCGGCCGCCATCTGCGCCTGAATCGACGTTTTCTGTCGGCACTGCTGCATCTCAAGTCGGTGCGCGCCGGCGATCGCGACTGCCGCGACAAGGCCGCCGAGCTGATGCGCTTTGTCGGGCTCGAACGCGAAATAGACCGGCAACCGGGCGAATTGTCCTACGGCGCACTCAAGCGCCTGGAAATCGCCCGTGCGCTGGCCGCCGAGCCGCGGCTGCTGTTTCTCGACGAACCGGCGGCAGGTCTGAACGCCAACGAGACCCGCGATGTGGGCGCGCTGATTCGCGAAGTCGCCGCGCGCGGGGTGACCGTGGTGCTGGTCGAGCACGACATGAAGCTGGTCATGGAGGTCTCCGATACCGTGCTGGTACTCAACTACGGGCGCCGGCTGGCGCAGGGTACGCCCAGGGCCATACAGAACGACCCCGATGTCGTATCCGCTTATCTGGGGGGCGCATGAACGCGATCCATGCCACCGACGCCGGACCGCTCCTGAGCGTGCGCGGCCTGCACTCGCATTATGGCGCCGTGTCCGCGCTTCGCGATGTCGATATCGAGGTGCGCGCCGGTGAACTGGTCGCACTCGTGGGCGCCAACGGGGCCGGCAAGACCACGCTGCTGAACACGCTCTCCGGCGTGCAGCCGGCCAGCGCCGGCAGCATTCATTTCGACGGCGTGGACATCAGCCGCCTCAAGGCCCAGAAACGCGTTGCCAGCGGTATTGCCCAGGTGCCGGAAGGCCGCCAGATCTTCGGGCCCATGTCGGTGGCCGACAACCTCGCCCTCGGTGCCTATACGCGCGGCACGGGCGCGGCGGTCGACAAGGATATCGCCTGGGTCTATGAGCTGTTTCCGATGCTCGCCGAAAAACGCCGTCAGGTGGCCGGCATGCTCTCCGGTGGTCAGCAGCAGATGCTGGCGATCGGGCGCGCGCTCATGGCCCGGCCGCGCCTGCTGCTGCTCGACGAGCCCAGCATGGGCCTGGCGCCACTGCTGATCGCGGAGATCTTCGAGATCATCCGCAAGCTCAACGCCGACGGCATCACGATTCTTCTGGTCGAGCAGAACGCCTCCGCCGCGCTGGCGATCGCCGATCACGGCTTCGTGCTGGAAACTGGCGAAATCAAGCTTACCGGTACCGGCAAGACACTCATCGATCATCCGGACGTCAAGCGTGCTTATCTGGGCATGGCGGACGACGCGGCGGACACGCCCTGAATACGAGAACGAGGCCGGCCCTGGCCGGCAGGATAAAAAGGTGGGACAAATGAAGGAGATGTCATGAAGACAAGAACTCTACTCACAGCGGCGCTGCTGCTGTCGATTTCAGCGCTGGGCAGTACGGCGTTCGCCGCGGGCGACGGCGACAAGGAACCGATCAAGATCGGCACCTTCCTGTCCGTGACCGGGCCGGCGTCGTTCCTGGGTGACCCCGAGCTCAAGACGCTCGAGCATTGGGTCGATCTGATCAACGAGGACGGCGGCGTGCTCGGGCGCCCGCTCGAACTCGTGCATTACGACACCTCGGGCAATGCCGGCAAGGCACGGACCTTCGTCAAACGCCTGATCAGCTCCGATCAGGTCGATGTCATCGTCGGCGGCAGCACCACCGGCACGACCATGGCCGCGGTGCCGTTGGTCGAGCGCTCGCAGGTGGCCCTGATTTCGCTGGCCGGCGGTATTCCGATCATCGACCCGGTCAAGAAATGGGTGTTCAAGACGCCACATACCGACCTCATGGCAGCGCGCAAGATCCTCAAGGACATGAAAAGCCGTGGGTTTACGAAAATCGGTTTGATCTCCGGCTCGGGCGGCTTCGGCCAGTCGGGCCGCACGCAGACGCTCAAGGCGGCGCCCGAGTTCGGCATCGATATCGTTGCCGACGAGACCTACAACAACAGCGACACGGACATGACCGCGCAGCTGACCAATATCGCCAACAAGCAGGGCATCGACGCGGTGCTCAACTTCGGCTTCGGTCAGGGCCCGGCGATCGTCACCCGCAACTACAAGCAGCTAGGCCTCGATCTGCCGTTCTATGAATCGCACGGCGTGGCTTCAAAGAAATACATCGAACTGGCCGACGACGCGGCCGAGGGCGTACGCCTGCCGGCGGGCGCGATCCTGGTCGCCGAACAACTGCCCGACGATGACCCCCAGAAATCGGTGGCGCTGGCCTACGAGAAGGAATACGAAAAGACCTTCAACGAGCCCATCTCGCAGTTCGGTGGGCATGCCTATGATGGCCTGATGATCGCGGTCAACGCCATCAAGAAAGCCGGCTCGACCGATCACGCCGCCGTGCGCGATGCGATCGAAAGCACCACCGGCTTCGTGGGCGTGGGCGGTGTTTTCAACATGAGCGCCGACGATCACCTGGGGCTCGATCTGTCGGCCTTCCGCATGCTCGAGATCCACGACGGCGGCTGGACGCTGATCGAAAAATAGACCTGCATGAAGGATGCAGCCCGCAGGCTCCGGTCTGCGGGCTTTTTTTATGATCTGTCGCGGCTCGAATCAAACTATCCCGCGCAGCAGCGCGAAATCTCAGCCAGAAACGACGCAAAAGCGCGACTGCTCTTGTAGCGACTGAGTTACCCCGAAAGAGCCACCCCCAAGGCGTGCTGAGCGTGCGCCATAATCGAGAATCACGATCGTTCCCGCGGTTGTCGAGACTGCGCGCAGGCTTGACGCCGGCAATCGCGCGCCGTAGAAGCACTGACTTGCGTGATTGTTTGTGTGGAGAACAGGGTTGGCCGGATCGAGACCGATAGAACGCCTGATCGACGAGTTTCGTAACGGCCGCACGCTCAGGGCGACATCGCTGATCATCTCGGTGTATGGCGATGCCATCGCGCCGCGTGGCGGCACGGTCTGGCTGGGTAGCCTCATCCGATTGCTGGCGCCGCTCGGGCTCAACGAGCGACTGGTGCGCACGTCCGTGTATCGCTTGTCGAAAGAAGGCTGGCTGAGTTCGACCCAGATCGGCCGGCGCAGCTATTACAGCCTCACACGCACCGGCTGGCGCAGCTTCGAGCGCGCTTACGAGCGCGTCTACAGCGAGCCGCGCGAGTCGTGGGACGGGCAGTGGACGCTGGTGCTTACCGCGGGCGTGCCGCAGCGCAAACGCGAGGTTCTGCGCAAGGAACTGGCGACGCTGGGCTTCGGCGCGTTCTCGACAGATGTGCTGGCGCATCCGCTGCCGCCGACGGCGGCACTGACGTCGCTGCTGCAGGATCTCGACGTACAGCGTCGCATCGTGTTGATGCGCGCGCGCAACGACGGTCTGCCCACGTCCGCGCCCTTGAACCATCTGGTCCGTGATTGCTGGAATCTGGAAGCACTCGGGGTGCAGTACGCCGAGTTTCTCGATCGTTTTCGCCCGGTCTGGCGCGCGATGGAGTCGGCGGCAACGCTGGATCCACAGGCCTGTTTTCTGCTGCGGACGCTGCTCATTCACGAGATACGGCGCCTGCTGCTACGCGATCCGCAGCTGCCCCACGATGTGTTGCCCGATAACTGGCACGGCGCGGCCGCGCGCCTGCTGTGCCGCAATCTCTATCGCGCCACCTACCGTCAGGCCGAGACCTATCTCGGCGACGTGCTGGAAACCGCCGAAGGCCCGCTCCCCGAGCCGGCGGCCTATTTCTATGAGCGTTTCGGCGGTCTCTAGAAATACTACGACTTTAGTCGCATACCGATACATTGTGCGCAAGACATCGCGAGGTCTGTATCGCGATCCGAGCGACGCCGTTCGTCAGGCACCGCCTTGGTCGGCACGCAAGCGCCGGTTTTCCCGTCTCTTTTCGGCTGCGCCGACCATCAATCGATTGTTGTGCGGTGCCGCACCGGCTATTCGCCCGAGGTCTGTTCGCCCGCGTACGCCTGTCGTCACCTGCAAATATAAATTGATACAAAAATAAAAATGTCGTACCTTGTTTTGTATCACGACGCGATCTGCGACAAGGGGCCGACACCGCGTCGGCAACAGATCGCCCGTCAAGGCAGGAGTGCGAACCATGTATGCACAGAACGTAGACACCGGCGCCAAGCGCGTACGCAGCACCGATGAAATGGCGCCGGACGAGGCGGCCTTTCAGGCGCGTATCGATGAAGGCATCAAGATCGAGCCCAAGGACGAGATGCCGGACGCCTATCGCAAGACGCTGGTTCGCCAGATCTCGCAGCATGCGCATTCCGAGATCGTCGGCCAGCTGCCGGAAGGCAACTGGCTCACGCGTGCGCCCACGCTCGAGCGCAAGCTGATCCTGCTGGCCAAGGTGCAGGACGAAGCCGGCCATGGCCTGTATCTGTACAGCGCGGCCGAAACGCTGGGCGCCTCGCGTGACGACATGCAGGCCGACCTGCTCTCCGGCAAGGCCAAGTATTCGTCGATCTTCAACTACCCGACGCTGACCTGGGCCGATATCGGCGCCATCGGCTGGCTGGTGGACGGCGCGGCGATCATCAACCAGATCCCGATCTGTCGTTGTTCCTACGGCCCCTATGCCCGCGCGATGGTGCGCGTGTGCAAGGAAGAGAGTTTCCACCAGCGCCAGGGCTTCGACATCCTGCACAAGCTCTGCACCGGCACGCAGGAACAAAAAGATATGGCGCAGGACGCGCTCAACCGCTGGTGGTGGCCGTCCGTGATGATGCACGGCCCGCGCGACGCCGATTCGGTGAACACCGCTCAGTCCATGCAGTGGAAGATCAAGCTGTTCACCAACGACGAACTGCGTCAGAAGTACATCGACCAGACCGTGCCGCAGGCCGATTTCCTGGGCCTGACCATCCCCGATCCCGATCTGAAGTGGAACGAGGAAACCGGCCACTACGATTTCGGCGAGCCGGATTGGGACGAGTTCTGGAACGTGCTTAAGGGCTATGGCCCCTGCAATCAGGAACGTCTGCAGGCGCGTATCGACGCCCACGAGGGTGGCGCCTGGGTACGCGAAGCCGCGGCCGCCCACGCCGAGAAACGGCCCCGTCGCCGCGAAGCCGCAGCGGCCTGAGCCCACAGGAGAATATCGACATGAAAAACAACTGGCCCCTGTGGGAAATCTTCATTCGCAGCCAGCACGGCCTGTCGCACAAGCATGTCGGCAGCCTGCACGCGCCGGATGCCGAGATGGCGATCAAGAACGCCCGCGACGTGTACACGCGCCGCAACGAGGGCGTGAGCATCTGGGTGCTGCCGGCAGAGCAGATCACGGCCAGCAGCCCCGGCGATCGCGAGCCGCTCTACGAGCCGGCGCGCAGCAAGGTCTATCGCCATCCGACTTTCTTCCCGATGCCCGACGGCGTCGAGCACATCTGAGCGGGGCGGCCATGACTCTGGAAGAAGCACGCTACGAATACCTGCTGCAGCTCGGCGACAGCGATCTGATCCTGGGCCAGCGGCTGGCCGCGCTCTGCGGCCACGGCCCGGCGCTGGAAGAGGACATCGCCATGAGCAACGTGGCGCTGGACCTGATCGGCCAGGCCCGGTTCTGGCTGTCTTACGCGGCCGAGATCAAGGGCGGCGACGCCGACGAGGACACACTCGCGTTCCTGCGCGACGCGCCGGCCTATCGCAACGTGCTGCTCGTCGAGCAGCCCAACGGGGACTACGGCCACACCATCGTGCGCCAGTGTTTCTACGACGTCTGGCATTTCTTCGTGCTTCAGGCTTTGATGCAGTCCACCGATACGCGTATTGCCGATATCGCCGCCAAGTCGATCAAGGAAGTGCAGTACCACGTCGAACGCAGTGGCGACTGGGTCGTGCGTCTGGGTGATGGCACCGAGGAAAGCCATCGCCGTACCCAGGCCGCGGTGGACAAGCTCTGGCGCTATACCGGCGAGCTGTTCCGCAGCTCCGAAGCCGAGCAGGCGCTGGTCGAGGCCGGCATCGCGGTCGATGTCGCCACGCTCTACGAACCGTGGCGCGCGCACATGCAGGCGCTGTTCGAAGAAGCCACGCTGGAGCTGCCGGGCGATCAGCCCATGCAGTGCGGCGGCAAGCACGGCGAGCACACCGAGCATCTGGGTTATGTGCTGGCCGAAATGCAGCATCTGCAGCGCAGCTATCCCGGCGCGCGCTGGTAGCCGCGAGGCACGGAGGCTTAGCCATGACCGTCAGCGAACAAACCCGTTTCGATATCAATGATGTCTGGCAGTGGCTCGATGCCGTGCCGGACCCGGAAATCCCGGTGGTGTCGGTGATCGACCTCGGCATCGTGCGCGATGTTCGGTTCGAGGACGAACAGCTCGTGGTCACGATCACGCCGACCTATTCCGGCTGCCCGGCCATGCAGGTGATCGAGGACAACATTCTAGAAGCCCTGCGTGAAAACGGCGTCGATGACGCACGACTCGACGTGCAGCTGTCGCCGGCCTGGACCACGGACTGGATGAGCGAGCGCGGCAAGGAAAACCTTCGCGGCTACGGCATCGCGCCGCCGGGCGAGAGCGCCGGCACCCAGGTGATCGACATCAGTCGCATCACCCGCAGCGGCCGCAACGTGTTGCCGCAGACCTGTCCGCACTGTGGCTCGAAGCACACCGAGCGGGTCAGCGAGTTCGGCTCCACGCCCTGCAAGGCGCTGCATCGCTGTCTCGACTGTGCCGAGCCGTTCGACTACTTCAAGCCTTTCTAGCCAAGTCTTTCCAGGCGAAGCCTCTCAGGTAAACCGTTTTCAACCAGGTCGTCACTGGCCTGCAAGCGTCTTCAGGTAGCACGCCATGCCCCAGTTCCATTCATTGCCCGTCAGCGCCGTCGAAAAACAGAACCGTGATGCGGTGGTGATCTCCTTCGACGTGCCGGGCGAACTGCGCGACACCTTTGCCTATACCCAGGGCCAGTACCTGACCCTGCGCACCGAGATCGACGGCGAGGAGGTGCGGCGTTCCTATTCCGTGTGTTCGGCGGTACAGGACGAGCAGCTGCGGGTCGCGGTCAAGCGCGTGCAGGGCGGTCTGTTCTCCAACTGGGTCAACGACAATCTGGCGGCCGGCGAGGCGATCGAAGTCATGCCGCCGGCGGGGCGCTTCAATCTGGCGCTCTCCGAAGATCACGAGAAGCACTATGTCGCCTTCGGCGCCGGCAGCGGGATCACGCCGCTGCTGTCGATCATCAAGACCACACTCATGGCCGAGCCCAACAGTCGCTTCACGCTGTTCTATGGCAACCGCGCCTCCGGCAGCACGCTGTTCCGCCAGGAATTGTCGGATATCAAGGACCGCTATCTCGGCCGCTTCAATCTGGTCTACATCATGAGCCGCGAACAGCTCGATATCGAACTGTTCAACGGCCGGATCGACCGCGCCAAGGTCGAACAGCTGCTGACGCACTGGATCGACCCGTCGGATATCGACGCCGCCTTCATATGCGGGCCACTCGACATGATGGAAGCCACCCGTGACGTGCTCATGGAACGCGGCGTGGCCAAGGACACGATCAAGATGGAGGTCTTTGCCGCGACCAAGTCCGCGGCCCAGGCCCGTGCCAACGCGCCGGTCGTCACCGATGCCACCGATCGCGCGAGCGTGAAGGTCGTCATCGACGGGCGCACCCACGAATACGATCTCGCCCGCGGCCAGGAAAACCTGCTCGATGCGGCCCTCGAGCAGTCGATCGAGCTGCCGTACTCCTGCAAGTCCGGCGTGTGCTCGACCTGCCGATGCAAGCTGGTCGAAGGCGAGGTCGAGATGGATACCAACTTCGCGCTCGAGGATTACGAGGTCGAACGCGGCTTCATTCTCAGCTGCCAGAGCTTTCCGGTGACCGACAACGTGGTGATCGATTTCGACGCCGAAACCTGAAAGAGGTCTACAGAACTACTGTGCTTGTCATTTCGAACCCGTCCCGTGCTCAAAATGCTCACGTATTGCTTATACGTTGCGCTTTTTCCGCTCCCGGCGTGTCCGAACTGACCGCGCTCGCAACGTTCTGTAAACCTCTTTAAGAGCACAACACAAGATTCCGGCGGCGCTGCGAGCCGCCCATACGATTCGAGGAGCACAGCCATGCAATCCAGCAGCTACGTCCAGGGCCAGTGGATCACCGGCGAAGGTGGCAAGACCGTGTTGAACGCCGTGACCGGCGAACCGGTCGGCCGCGTCTCCAGCGACGGTATCGATTTCGCCGGCATGCTCGACTATGCACGCACCGAAGTCGGCCCCAAGCTGCGGGCGCTGACCTTCCACCAGCGCGCGCTGCAGCTCAAGGCGCTGGCGCAGACGCTGATGGCCGACAAGGAGCGTTTCTACAAGCTTTCGACCGCTACCGGCGCGACCCGTACCGACTCCTGGGTGGATATCGACGGCGGCATCGGCACGCTGTTCACGTATGCCAGCAAGGGTCGTCGTGAACTGCCGAATGCCACCTTTGCCATCGACGGTAACCCGGAGCCGATGTCGCGCCACGGTAGCTTCATCGGCCAGCATATCTGCACCTCGCTGGAAGGCGTGGCCGTGCATATCAACGCCTTCAACTTTCCGGTTTGGGGCATGCTTGAGAAGTTTGCGGCCAACTATCTCGCCGGCCTGCCGGCGATCGTGAAGCCGGCGACCCAGACCGCCTTTGTCACCGAAGACATGGTGCGTGCGATCGTCGATTCGGGGCTGATTGAGGAGGGCGCGCTGCAGCTGATCAGCGGCGGCGTGGGCGATCTGCTCGATCATGTCACCTGCCAGGACGTGGTCACGTTTACCGGTTCGGCCTCGACCGGGCGCAAGCTCAAGCAGCATCCGGCGATCGTCGAAAACGCCACGCGCTTCTCCATGGAAGCCGACTCGCTCAACTTCCTGGCCCTCGGTCCCGATGCCGGCCCGGAAACGCCCGAATTCAAGCTTGCCGTGAAAGAGACCATGCGCGAGATGACGGTCAAGGCCGGGCAGAAATGTACCGCGATCCGACGCGTGCTCGTGCCGCGGGCCAATCTGCAGGCCTTCACCGACGCACTGGCCGAGAAACTGGCCAAGGTCGTGATCGGCAACCCCGAGGCCGAAGGCGTGACCATGGGTGCGCTCGCCAGTCGCGATCAGGTCGAGGAAGTGCGCGCGCGCATTGCCGACCTGCAGCAGGGTGCGAAGATCGTCTATGGCGATCCGGCGAACTGCGATGTCGTCGATGCCGATGCCGACAAGGGTGCTTTTGTCGGCCCGGTCGTGCTGTCGGCCGATGCGCCGCTAGAACACGCAGATATCCATGCCATCGAAGCCTTCGGCCCGGTAGTCACGGTAATGGCTTATGACAGCGTCGAAGAGGCCATCGAACTGGCACGCCTGGGCGGCGGCAGTCTGGTCGGCTCGGTGGTCACCCACGACAGCCATTTCGCCCGCGCGATGACGCTTGGCTGTGCGCCGTATCACGGCCGCCTGCTGGTACTGAATCGCGACTGCGCCAAGGAATCCACCGGCCACGGTTCGCCCATGCCGATGCTCGTGCACGGCGGCCCGGGACGTGCCGGTGGTGGCGAGGAACTGGGTGGCATGCGCTCGGTGTTCCACTACATGCAGCGCTCGGCCCTGCAGGGTTCGCCGGACATGCTCGCCGATGTGCTCTCGCACTGGCTGCCCGGCGGTACCCGTAACGAGACCGATCGCCACCCGTTCCAGAAGCATTTCGACGAGCTCGAGATCGGCGACGCGATTCTCACCGATGCGCGCGAGATTACGCTCGAGGACATCGAGCATTTCGCCCATTTCACCGGCGACACCTTCTACGCGCATATGGACGAGGAGGCCGCCAAGGCGAACCCGTTCTTCGACGGTCGTGTGGCCCACGGCTACTACATCGTGTCGCTGGCGGCCGGCCTGTTCGTCGAGCCCAATCCGGGCCCGGTATTGGCCAACTACGGCGTCGACAACCTGCGCTTCATGACCCCGGCCTATCCGGGCGACGCCCTCAAGGTCGCGCTGACCTGCAAGCAGAAGACCAAACGCGAGAACACCGAATACGGCGAAGTGCGCTGGGACGCCACGGTGACCAATCAGGAAGACGAGGTCGTGGCCCAGTACGACGTGCTGACCATGGTGGCGACCACGGACTGGACGCCGGAGGCCGAAGAAACGGCCGCGGCCTGAGAGGATGTTTACAAATCTACTGCGCTTGCCATTTCGGTCCCGTCCCGTGCTCGAAATGCTCACGTATTGCTCATACGCTGCGCTTTCTGCGCTCGGCTCGTGACCGAACTGGCTGCGCTCGCTACGTTTTGTAAACACCCTCTAAAGAGAGAGGAAATTTCGAATGGCAGATGATTCCATTGTCCTGAGCATCGAAGCTGGCATCGCCCGCATCACGCTCAATCGGCCGAACAAGCTCAACAGCTTCAACGCGGCCATGCACGAGGCACTGGCCGAAGCGCTCGACACGGTCGAGGCGGATGAGTCCGTGCGCGTGCTGCTGCTCACCGGCGCCGGCAAGGGCTTCTGTGCCGGTCAGGATCTGGGCGAGGCGGGCGTGGCCCCCGGTGGTGACACACCGCCGGATCTGGGCGGCGCGGTCGAACGCTACTACGCGCCGCTGGTGCGACGTCTGCGCGCGCTGGCGATGCCGGTGGTCTGTGCGGTCAACGGCACCGCCGCAGGCGCCGGCGCCAATCTGGCCCTGGCCTGTGACCTGGTGCTCGCCAAACGCTCGGCGAAGTTCATCGAAGCATTCTCGAAGATCGGCCTGATTCCGGATACCGGCGGCACGTATTTTCTGGCCCGCCGGGTCGGCATGGCACGGGCGATGGGTATGGCCATGCTCGCGGAACCGGTCGATGCCGAAACCGCGGAACGCTGGGGTCTGATCTGGCGCTGCGTGGACGACGACGCCTTCGAGGCCGAGGTCGACACGCTCGTCACACAGCTGGCGGCCGCGCCCACGCTTGGCCTGGCGCGCACCAAGCAACTGCTCTATGCCGGCGCCAACAGCTCGCTCGACGACGCACTCGACGCCGAACGCGATGCCATGACCGAACTCGGCCAGAGCCAGGATTACGACGAAGGGGTGACGGCTTTCAGCGAAAAACGCGCACCGCGATTCATCGGCCGCTGAGCCGGTCGTCGACTAAGAAAGTTGAGAGGAGACAGGGCATGGAAGTCAGCGAACAACCCGACGCCGTGGCGGCACCCGCCGACCCGCAGCAACTGGCCGAAGCGGTGGCCGCAGCCATGCTCGAACGCGATGCCGCATCCACGATGCTCGGCATGCAGATAGAGGCCGCGGGCCCGGGCTATGCACGCGTGGCGATGATCGTCAGGGACGACATGGTCAACGGTCACCAGACCTGTCACGGCGGCCTGATCTTCTCGTTGGCCGACAGCGCCTTCGCCTTCGCCTGCAACAGCGACAACCAGAACACCGTGGGCGCGGCCTGCAATATCGATTATCTACGCCCAGGCCTTGCCGGTGACCGGCTGGTCGCCGAGGCAGAGAAACGCTTCGGCGCCGGCCGTAGCGGCGTCTATGACGTGACCGTGCGCAATCAGCGTGACGAGATCATCGTGCTGTTCCGCGGCAAGTCGCACCGCGTGCGCGGTGAAGTGCTGGAGACCATGCGCGACAACGCCGCCCGCTGAACCCGAACGCTGACGACAAACAACAATGCGCCGCGACCACGCCGGCGCCGAACCGACACCGAGAGGAGATCGACATGGCAGCCCAACTCGAAGCCACCCCGTTTCTGGATCCCATCGAAACCGCGCCGCGCGCCGAACTGGAAGCGCTTCAGCTCGAACGCCTGAAATGGTCGCTCAAGCACGCCTACGAGAACGTGCCGCGCTACAAGGCCAAGTTCGACGCCGCCGGCGTGCATCCGGATGACCTGAAAACGCTGGCCGATCTGGCGAGGTTCCCGTTCACCACCAAGCAGGATCTGCGCGACGCTTATCCGTTCGACATGTTCGCGGTGCCGCGCGAGAAGGTGGCGCGTATCCATGCCTCCAGCGGCACCACCGGCAAGCCGACGGTGGTGGGTTATACCGCCAACGATATCGAGACCTGGGCCAATCTGGTCGCGCGCTCCATTCGCGCGTCGGGCGGCCGGCCCGGCGATATCGTGCATATCGCCTACGGCTACGGCCTGTTCACCGGCGGGCTGGGCGCCCAC
This sequence comes from Salinisphaera aquimarina, assembly GCF_042643355.1. NCBI lineage: Bacteria > Pseudomonadati > Pseudomonadota > Gammaproteobacteria > Salinisphaerales > Salinisphaeraceae > Salinisphaera > Salinisphaera aquimarina. The sequence continues at coordinate 521,006 of NZ_JBHRSS010000003.1, read as the reverse complement.
TACGGCGCCGAGAAACTTGGCTGCACGGTGGTGCCGATGTCCGGTGGCCAGACCGAGAAACAGGTCCAGCTGATCTGCGACTTCAAGCCGCGCATCATCATGGTCACGCCCTCCTACATGCTCAATCTCATCGAGGAGTTCGAGCGCCAGGGGCTGGACCCGCGCGAGTCGTCGCTGGAGATCGGTATCTTTGGCGCCGAGCCGTGGACCAACGCCATGCGCGAGGAGATCGAGCGCCGCGCCGGTATCGATGCGGTCGATATCTATGGCCTGTCGGAAGTCATGGGCCCGGGCGTGGCCAACGAATGCGTCGAGACCAAGGATGGGCCGGTGATCTGGGAAGATCATTTCTACCCGGAGATCATCGACCCGCTCACCGGAGAAGTGGTGCCGGAAGGCGAGCCGGGCGAACTGGTATTCACTTCGCTGACCAAGGAAGCGCTGCCGATCATCCGTTATCGCACCCGCGATCTCACCCGGCTGCTCGCCCCGACCGCGCGCTCGATGCGGCGCATGGACAAGATCACCGGTCGTTCCGACGACATGCTGATCATCCGCGGCGTGAACGTCTTCCCGACCCAGATCGAGGAGATCATCTGCCAGCAGAAAGGCCTGGCGCCGCATTACCTGATCGAACTCACCCGCGACGGCAATCTCGATCATGTCGCACTCACCGTCGAACGCGCCCACGACTTCGACGATCACAGCACCGAGGACGAGACGCTGAGCAGGCTGCAGCAGCACATCAAGTCCTATATCGGCATCACCACCAACATCACCCTGTCGGCGGTGGGCACGCTCGAGCGCTCACTGGGCAAGGCCAAGCACGTGATCGACCGGCGCGTGGCCGGCAAAGACTGAACGGCCCGGCCAGCCGTCCGGCAATGGCGTGTTCGGCCGCCGATCGGTTCGTCGGCTAGTGGTCGCCGTGCTCGCTGCGCCACAGGCTCGGCGGCTGGCCGAAGCGTTCCTTGAAGGCGCGGCTGAAGCGGGCGCTGTCGCCGAATCCGTGGGCCTGGGCGATGTCGGTGATGCTTTCCTGCCGGCGAGCGGTGGCCGCCAGCGCATCGCACGCATGGCGCAGGCGGGTTTCGGTGATCAGCCGTGCCGGGGTCAGGCCATGGCGTGCGAGCAGGGCATACAGGCTGCGCCGCGACACACAGAGCGCGGCCGCAAGGCGCGCGGGGGTGAGATCGCTGCTTGCCAGATGGGTGGCGATATAGTGCTCGGCGCGCTGCAGGCGCTGATCGTCCAGCGCCGACTCGTCCGGCTCCGCGGCGCGCGAAAAGGTTGCCGCCAGCATCGCACCCACCGCCTGCATGACATCGGCCGTGCCCGGATCGTCCGCGGCCGGGCGCGAACGGGCCAGACCGGTGATCGCGCCAAGTGCGGCCTGCATGGTCGGCATGTCGCCCAGCTCGGTTGCGCTCATGCGCTCGGCGTAGCGGGGCAGGCGGCTGTCGACGTCGTAGGGAATCAGCAACACCGCCAGACGCGCGCCGTCGCTCAGGCGAATGCGATACGGCCGGGTGGTATCGCACAGCGCGGCGTGGCCCGGGGCGAGACATACCGAGCGGCGATCCTGCGACAGCTCCAGCTGCCCGGCCAGTTGCCACATCACTTTCAGATAGCCGGCGCTGGCGCGCCGGGCGAGCACTGGCGTGCGATCCACGGAAGACGCGGCCGAGCCGATATGGGTCAGGCTATAGTCGCCGAGACGACAGCTGCTGGCGCTGGCCTGAAACGGCGTACAGGAGTGGTTAGCCATCTCCAGCGTTGGGAAATGAGCGTTGACGAAGTCGTGCCAGCCGCCGAAATCCTCGAATCGGGCGGTGCCGGATGTGTTGTTTAGCCGCTGCGGATGCTGCATCGGATGGTGTCGCCCCTGGTGCTGGTTTTGGCTCTGGTCTTGGGTCTGGCGCCAAAATTGAGTTTCGGCGTTCACGCGCGCAATTCTCGCGCCAAAGCGCGGGTTTTCGTTTTTCTGCCGCGCCGATGGTCTGGTTTAACCCACCCGGCGTGGACTGTCAAAAACCGGTTGCACATGCACTAAAACGCGCTCGATGCTGCACGCCAGGACAACAGGAAATGCACGCAGCGACATGCGCAGCGGGCGACGGCCGGGGCAATCTCGATGGCATGGATACCGGTATTGCCGCCGCGGCGCTCGACGCGCTTGGCCCCGGCGATACCACCGACATGCCAGCGATCGAGGAGAACACGTGAGCCAGACCTACCAACATTTCATCGCCGGTGCCGCCGTGGCTGCGTCCGACGGGGCCACGATGATGCTGCCCGATCCCGCAACCGGCGCCACGCTGGCCACGGCCGCCGCCGGTACCGCCGCCGACGCCGACAAGGCGATCGCCGCGGCCCACGCCCAGTTGAAGGGCGGCGCCTGGTCGCAGATGAGCGGCGCCGATCGCGGCCTGTGTATTCATCGCCTGGCCGATCTGGTCGAACGCGACGCAGACGCGCTTGCGGACATGGATGCCCATGCCATCGGTCGGCCGCCGGTCGAGCCGCGCATGCTCGATCTGCCCAACGCGATCGGCACGCTGCGTCACGCCGCCGGCTGGGCCGACAAGATCGAAGGCCGCACCATTCCCACGCCCGGCTATATGGGCCGGCCGACCCTGTCCTATACCGAGCGCCTGCCGGTGGGCGTGGTCGCAGCCATCGTGCCCTGGAATACGCCGCTGATGATCACCTGCTGGAAACTGGGCGCGCTGCTCGCGGCCGGCTGCGCGGTGGTGATCAAGCCGGCCGAGCAGACGCCGATGTCGGCGCTGCATCTGGCCAGGCTGTGCCAGGAAGCCGGTATTCCGGATGGGGTGGTCAACGTTGTCACCGGCGACGGTGCGACGCTGGGCCCGGTGCTGTGTGAACACCCGCAGGTGGCCAAGATCACCTTCACCGGCAGCCCCGAAACGGGCGCGGCGATCCAGCGCCTGGCGGCGCCGCTGTTCAAGCACGTTGCTCTCGAACTGGGCGGCAAGAGCCCGCAGATCGTATTCGACGATGCCAATCTCGAAGCCGCGATCGGCGGCTGTGCGATGGGCCTGTTCTTCAATCAGGGCCAGGTCTGTGCCGCCGGCACGCGTCTGCTGGTGCACGAGTCCATTGCCGAGGCCTTCACTGAACAGCTATCGGCCGTGGCCAAGAGCATCCAGGTCGGCAATCCGGCCGACGAAAGCACCCAGATGGGCGCGGTGGCGAGCCGCGGTCAGTTCGACAAGATCAACGACTATATCCGGCGCGGCAGCGACGAAGGCGCGCAGCTGCGCGCCGGCGGCGTCAGCGAGGCAGGCGACGGCTGGTACGTTCAGCCGACCGTGTTCGCGGCGGCAACCAACGACATGAGCATCGCCCGCGACGAGATCTTCGGCCCGGTCGGCACCGTGATTCCGTTCGCCGACGAGGCCGAGGCGATCGCCATTGCCAACGACACGCGTTACGGCCTGGCCGCGACCGTCTGGACCGCCGATGTGGCCCGCGCCCATCGCGTGGCGCGTCAGATCGAGGCAGGCGCGATCGGCATCAACGCCTGGGCGCCGATCGACGCGCGCCTGCCGTGGGGCGGTTTCAAGGACAGTGGTCTGGGCCGTGAATGCGGCCTGTCAGGCGTGCTCGCTTATACCGAGGAAAAGACGACGACGGTCGTGCTCGACTGATCGGCGCCATGACGATTTGCATCAATCTTGCAGCGCACCAGCGCACAGGACAATGAGGGAAACCATGAAGACAACGCTCAATCGCGCCGGGGGGCTGGCGGCTTTCGCAGCACTGGCGATCAGCACCACGGCCTGGGGGCAGCTGCCGGCCGATACCATCGGCACCACCAAGCTGGACCCGCCCGGGCCGCATCGCGCCTATATCATTGACACCGAGTTCGAGAACGCGACCACCGGCAAGGTCGTCGTGGTGGACCCGGAAAACAAGAAGATGCTGGGCATGATTCCGACCGGCTATCTGGCGCCGTCGGTGCTGTCCCACGATGCCAAGACGCTGTATTCGGCGGATACCTTCTGGTCGCGCGGCGTACGCGGTGAGCGCACCGACGTGCTAACTGCCTGGGACACGCAAACGCTCGAGCCGCGCTGGGAAGTGAAGATTCCGAAGAAGCGCGCCAATATCCTGATCGAGCGCTACATGCTCACGGTCAGCGACGACGACCGCTTCGCCTATGTCTACAACTTCACCCCGGCGACCTCGGTGACGGTCGTGGATACGACAAACCGGGACGTGGTCGGTGAGATCGATATCGCCGGCTGCTCGCTCAACTACCCGATCGGCGATCGCGCCTTCGCCTCGATCTGCGGCGACGGCACGTTCCAGCAGGTCAACCTCGACGACAGCGGGCACGAGGTATCGCGTACGCGCACCAAGTTCTTCGAGCCCAACCAGCTGGCGATGAACGAACGCGCCGTGCGCAACGGCGATATGTACTACTTCGTCACCCTCGACGGCAGCATCCAGCCGATCGACGTGTCCGGCAAGACGCCGACCGTCGGCAAGCGCTGGTCGCTGTTCACCGACGCCCAGCGCAAGAAGGGCTGGGGCGTGGGCGGCTGGCAGCTGATGGCCATCGCGCCCAAGCTCAACCGGCTCTATGTGCTCGTGCACCCGGACCACGGCGATCGCAACTGGGAAGACCCGAGCAACACGATCTGGGCCTATGACCTGGATAGCCACGAGAAGGTGGCCGAGCTGACCACCGACAACTATGTCTGGAGCCTGCGTGCCACCAGCGACGACGAACCGCTGCTGCTGGGCATCAATATCGACGGCGGTCTGGACGTGTTCGATCTGACCGACAACACGCATACGACCACGGTGGACGGGATCAGCAAGATCCCGGCACTGGTGCTCAGTCACTAGGAGTCATGTGATGGTGATTCATCCCATTCTCACCCTGTCGGCGTCGCTGATCGTGGCCGTGATCCTGTTCGCCGCGGCCAGCCACAAGTTGCGCGCGCCGCTACGTTTTGCGCGTCAGCTCGAGGACTATGACCTGTTGCCACCGGCCGCCATCGCGACCGCGGCGCGTGCCGTGCCGCTGGTGGAAGTCCTGATCGCGATCGCGCTTCTGATACCGGCGGGACGCGCCTGGGGTGGCGCGAGTGCGGTGCTGCTGTTGGCGGTGTACACCGCTGCGATCGCGATCAACCTCCGGCGCGGACGCCGCGATATCGACTGCGGCTGCAGCGGTCCCGGGCTGGAACGCCCGATCACCGGAGCGCTGGTGCTGCGCAATACGGTACTGATCGCGCTGGCCCTGCTGGCGGCGTTGCCGATGAGTGCGGCGGCGCTGCACGGATTCGGTCTTTTCCTGATCGCGGCGGTCGTCGCTGCCGGTCTGATCCTCTACACCGCGATCGAGGGCCTTGCTTCCAACCAGCCGCGCCTGAAATCGCTTTCCGGGAGATAGTCATGGACGTTGCTCTGATTTCGCAGATCCTGCTCTGGATCGTGGTCGTCGCCCTGGCGTTCGTCGTCATGGCGCTGGTGCGCCAGATCGGCGTACTGCACTCGCGTATCGCACCCGCCGGTGCGCTCATGCTCGACAAGGGGGCGGCGGTGAACAGTCCCGCGCCCCAGGTCACCGCCGTCGATCGGCAGGAACGGCCGGTCAACGTCGGCTACAAGAGCGAGCGTGGCCAGCTGCTGTTCTTCCTGTCGCCGACCTGTCCGATCTGCAAGTCGCTGCTGCCGAGCCTGCGCTCGCTGGCGCGCAGCTATCGCCGCGAACTGGACGTGGTCTATGTCAGCGACGGCGATGCGTCCTCGCAGCAGGCGCTGATCGCCGAGCACGGCCTCGAGGACGCCACCTACGTGGTCGGCCCCGAGATCGGCATGACCTATCAGATCGGCAAGCTGCCGTATGCGGTGCTCATCGACGCCGACGGCGTACTGCGCGCCAAGGGCCTGGTCAACAACCGTGAGCACCTGGAAAGCCTGTTCGAGGCCCAGTCGATGGGCGTGGGCTCGTTGCAGGAATACATGCACGGCAAGCCGCGTGCGGCGCAATAAACACCGGGGGAAAACATGAAATTTATAGACCGTTTCTTTGAACGTTCGACTCGCCACGTGGCGCACTCGACCTCGCGCCGCAATGCGCTGTGCAAGTTCGGCTCGTGGATCGTGGCCGGCACCGCGCTGCCGCTGATCCTGCCCGTGGATCGCATCGGCGGCAACGCCCACGCGGCCGAAACCGGCACGCCCGGGGACCCGGGCGACCCGCAGAGCTGCGACTACTGGCGCTACTGCTCGATCGACGGCTTTCTGTGCACCTGCTGCGGCGGCTCTATCACCGCCTGCCCGCCGGGCACGGACGTATCGGAAGTCACCTGGGTCGGCACCTGTCACAACCCGGCCGACGGGCGCGACTACATCATTGCCTACAACGACTGCTGCGGTAAGCAGGCCTGTGGCCAGTGCGCCTGCAACCGCAACGATAGCGAACAGCCGTTGTACCGGCCGTTCAACAACAACGACATCAACTGGTGCCTGGGTGCCGAGCATCTGACCTACAACTGCACCATCGCGACCATTCGCGGGGTGGCGAGCTAGCGTCATGGCCGGGTGTGCTGTCATTGCGCGGACCACGCTGGCGGCGGGCGCGCTGCTCGTCGCCGCTGCGGTCTGTGCCCAGAGCCTGCCGGGGCCGAACAATCGGCCGGCGCCGGGCAACGAGAATCTCGCCGCCACCGCGCGCGATGCGAATTACCAGCCGCAGGTGAACTACCAGCTGGAATGTTCGGGCTGTCATCTGGTGGACGGCGAAGGGGCGCGGGCCAACGACGTGCCGCGGATGAAGGGCTTCGTCGGCCATTTTCTCGACGTCGAGGGCGGGCGTGAATTCCTGGCGCGGGTGCCGGGCGTGTCTCAGTCGAGCTTCAACGACGCCCAACTCGCGGCCCTGCTCAACTGGGTGCTGACCGGCGGCATGGCCGGCGCCAGCGCACCGCATGACTTCAAGCCGTATAGCGCCAGCGAGGTCGGCCGGCTGCGTGCCGAGCCGCTCAAGGAAATTGCCGGCGCGCGCAATGCGCTGCTCGAACGCATGCGCGACAAGGATATCGCCATCGAGGACGGTCTCGCGGGGCGACCGTAACCACCGTCGGGCGTGCGCTGTGAAGCACGTCCGGCATTCATAACTCAGGGGGAAATCATGTCCATCATTTCACTGCGGGGCGCCGTGCGTGCCAGCATCGCCGCGACTGCGCTGTGTGCCACTACCCAGGCGGGTGCCTATCAGCTGTATGACGACGGCGCCTCGGTCATCAATCTGGATATCGAAGTCGCACTCGGCGTGTTCAACAGTCAGAAGGCCTATGCGCAGGTGTTGCGTACAGAAGACGCGAGTCCCACATGGCAGGAGGGCTATGCCAAGTACGGTTTGAGCGCGGCGCATGCCTTCGACGGCGCGGGCAGCGTCTACGGTGCGTTCAACCTGCTCAGCTCCGCCACCCGCGGCGACGGCGACGCCGGTGGCTTTAGCACCGGCAAGGAAGAGGACACCCAGGTCGAGGACGCCTATATCGGCTGGCGCTCGGGCGATCTCGTGCCCTGGCTGGGCGAGGACGGCATCGATCTGTCCTTCGGCAGCCAGAGCTTCACCATCGGCGACGGTTTTCTCGTCAACGGCGATTCGCTCAACTTCGGCGAAGGCTTCGAGCCGCTCGCCGACGCCGGCATCGCGCCGAACGGCCTGAGCCGCGGTGGCGCCTATTGGCTCGCCGCCCGCAAGGCCTTCGATCAGACCGCCATTCTTCGGATTGGCGGTGATACCGGCGTTCATATCGACGGCTTCTGGCTGGATTCCGACAACAAGGCCCAGGCCGAGATGGAACTGGCCGGCGCCAATCTGGAATATCGCGACGCCACCTACGGCACGGTCGGGCTGACCTATCTCAAGGGCCTCGACGTCGACGACGAATCGGCCGAATTCCTCGGCTACCAGCACCGCGACGGTCAGGAAACGCTGGCCGTGCGCGCCAACGGCAGCCTGGGCGTGGAGAACCTGTTCCTGTCGGCTGAATACGTCGACCAGGACAACGGCGACAACTATGTCGGCGACGGCGACGACCATGCCTGGTACGGGGAAGCCGGCTGGACCTTTGCCGCCGTGCCCTGGTCGCCCAAGCTGACTTATCGCTATTCGACGTTCTCGGACGGCTTCGACCCGCTGTTCTTCGGCTTCAATCGCGGCTACGGCACCTGGTTCCAGGGCGAGGTGGCCGCCAACTATGCCGGGCCCTTCAACAGCGATACCGACGTCCAGCATGTGGGCCTGGCGCTGGCGCCTTCGGAAACCGTCGAACTCGGCGCGCTGTTCTTCGACTTCGACGACGCCGGCCAGGGCTTTCTCGACGGCAACGAGTTCGATCTCTATGCCCAGTGGGTCGTCAACGAGCATCTGGTGCTGAGCCCGCTGGTCGGCTTCTACACGCCCGACAAGTCCGCTTCCCAGGGCGGCACCCAGATCGGCGACAACGACACCAATATCTATTCGCAGGTGATTGCGATCATCAATTTCTGAGCGGCCGGGTGGCCGGGACACAGTCGCCGATGCGAGCGGCGGCGCAGGGCGAATTAAAAAGGGACGGTCTTTCTTCATCAGCGTGCGTGCGTAGCGATCGGCGGGAGCCGGACACGACATGAGAGGTTTGAGAAATGAGATACGGAGTAGTGGCTGCCTGTCTGGTTCTTCTACTTGTCGGCACCGTGGCTGCCAACGCCGCTGAGGCCGCCCGGGACAAACCCAATATCCTGCTCATCGTTGCCGACAATCAGTCGGCCGGGCTGCTCGGCAGCTACGGCAACCCGGATATTCTCACGCCGAACATCGACCAGCTGGCGACACAGGGCACCCGCTTCACCCGGGCATTCGCGGCCAACGGCATGTGTTCGCCGACCCGCGCGACGCTGCTGACCGGCTTGATGCCCGACCAGCACGGTCTGCACGACTGGCTCAACGATGCCCAGATGACGACGTTGCCGCCCGACTGGTCCGCTGTCTCCGAGTTTCGCACCATTCCCTATACCTTGAAGGAGAATGGATACAGCACGGCGATGATCGGCAAATGGCATATCGGCCAGCCCTGGAAGCCACAATTGGGCTACGACTACTGGGTCACCTTCGAGCATGGCCACACGCTGGATTTCTGGGACAAGAACATCATCGACAATGACCGCCAGTATCGCGTCACCGGGCAGCACGTCGACGATTTTCTGGGCAAGAAAGCGGCCGCCTATCTGCGCGACCACGCCAACACCGACAAGCCGTTCTTCATGGAGTTGTCGTTCAGCGGTCCGTACATGAATCCGCCCACGAACATGGGCCCGGCCCGCAACAAGTTCTATTCGTACTACGAGAAGCAACCCCTGACATCCTTCCCGCGTGAAGCGATCAGCCAGAACTATATCGACCAGATACTCGACTCCGCGGGCGACGAGAAGCTGAGTTTCCTCGACCGCATCCTGCGGGTGGTCTTGAGCAAGATGGCCGGCTCGCAGCAGACGATCGCCAACATGGCGTCGCAGAACACCCATGTCGATGCCAACGTCGGGCGCGTGCTCGATGCGCTGGGGGAAAGCGGGCTGCAGGACCACACCATTGTCATCTACACCTCGGATCAGGGCGTCTACTACGGCCAGCACGGGCTCTGGACCCACACGATCCTGAGCGAGCCGTCGACCCTGCATGAAACCGCGCTGCACGTTCCGCTCATCGTCAGAAAGCCCGGCGCCGCAAAGGGCAAGGTCGTCGATGCGCTGATCGGCCAGTACGACATCCCGGTGACGATCCTGGCCCTGGCCGGGATACAGCAGGACCTGCCGGCGTCGCCGGGCAAGAGCTTCGAGGACATGCTGGACAACGGGCACGGCGGCGCGCTGCATGACGCGATCTTTTACGAACAGACCGAGACCCGGGGCATTCGCACTGATCGGTTCGCGTACTGGAAGCGCATGGACGCCGAGTTTGGCGACGATCGTCTGTACGACATGAACCGCGATCCCGATCAGACCCAGGATCTGGCGAAGGAGGCCGACTATCAGGATGTGGTCAGCGATCTCTCGCAGCGGATGGACGCGTTCTACAAGGAATACAGCAATCCCGCCTATGACCTCTGGCACGGCGGAACGGCGAAAGGCACCTTGTCCTATCCGGACAAGTTCAAGGCCCGATTCGGTCGAGATTGGCACCTGGAGACCCGGACCGTGGCACCGTTCGCAGACCACCAGTAAACGGAGCCACGGTCCGTGCTATCCACGCGCGCATCCTCGCGATTCCGAACTTGCCGCCTATTCGGCCGTGGGCCGGCGCGCAGCCGCGGATGTCAGCGGGCGGTGGTTTTGCGGCGGCGAATCGCGAGCGGTCATACTCGGGGTCTGTTGTACCGGGTGAGGATTGGTTTGTCCGATAACGCATCGCAGCGCGCGGTCGCGCAGGAAGAGATTGTGGCGCTCGGCGCCGTGGCGCTGTCCGGGATGATCGGGGCCCGGACGATATCCTGTCGTGAGGTGATGACCGCGTATCTTGCGCATATCGACAGGGTCAATCCTCGCGTGAATGCCATTGTTTCGCGACGCGATCCTGATGTCCTGCTCGCCGAAGCCGATGCCTGCGACCGTGAGTTGGCGCGTGGCGACTATCGTGGCTGGCTGCACGGCATTCCGCAGGCGATCAAGGACCTTTCGCCCACCGCGGGTATCGCCACCACCTTCGGCTCACCGCTGTTCGCCGACCAGATACCGTCCAGGGACGGGCTGATGGTCGAACGCATGAAGACGGCCGGTGCGATCATCATCGGCAAGACCAATACGCCGGAGTTCGGGCTGGGTTCACAAACCTATAACCCGCTGTTCGGCGCCACCCGCAATGCCTACGATCATGCGCTGACCGCCGGCGGTTCCAGCGGTGGCGCGGCCGCAGCTCTGGCCATGCGCATGCTGCCGGTCGCCGACGGCAGCGACATGATGGGCTCGCTGCGTAACCCGGCGGCGTTCAACAATCTGTTCGGTTTGCGGCCCTCGTTCGGGCGGGTGCCACAGGCGCCGGTGCCGGATGTATTCGGCCAGCAGTTGGGCACCGAAGGGCCGATGGGCCGCAGCGTGGCCGATGTCGCCCAACTGCTCGCCACCCAGGCCGGCCCGGACGCCAGTGCACCTTTATCGATTGCCGAGGATCCCGCCCGATTCGCCACCGACCCGCGTGGCGACACGCAGGGTCTGCGTATCGGCTGGATCGGTGACTGGCAGGGTTATCTGCCGATGGAAGACGGCGTGCTCGACGTCTGCGAACAGGCGCTGCGGCGGCTGGAGACGATCGGCTGCGTTGTCGCGCCGATGACACCAGACTTCGACCCGGCCCGGCTGTGGCGCTGCTGGAACACGCTGCGTCACTGGGCGGTGGCCGGCAAGCTGGCACCCCTACACGCCAATCCGGATACGCGAGGCCGGCTCAAACCCGAAGCCTGCTGGGAGATCGAGCACGGCCTGGCGCTGAGCGCGCTGGATATCCACCATGCCAACGTCGAGCGCAGCGCCTGGTATCAGGCCCTGCGACGCTGCTTCGACCGCTTCGACGTGCTGGCCATGCCCAGCGCCCAGGTGTTCGCTTTCGATGCCGCCACGCACTGGCCCACCGAGATCGCCGGTCATGCGATGGACACCTATCACCGCTGGATGGAAGTCGTCATCGGCGCGTCGCTGGCGGGTGTGCCCGCGATGAACGTGCCCGCCGGTTTCGATGCGCGCGGCCGCGCCATGGGCGTGCAGCTGATCGGCCCGCATCGGGCGGATCTTGCCGTGTTGAGGCTGGCTGCGGCCTACGAGCAGGCGGCGGACGACGTGCTAGCCAAGACGCCCGAGTGGCGATAGCGGCGCCCGGCCGACCGCGAACAGGCTCTGGGACAGATCGCGCGATGCGTTGGTAACACGCCGACGTCAGCGGCCAAGCTTTCGAGCGCGCGAATGAAGTCGCACTGCTTCGTGGCGCCGGCCGCTATGGCGACCATCTGGCGACCACCGCAGGCACGCTGCAGGGCGCGCTATTAATCGGTTGTTCCCGCATCGCTGCATCTAACCACGAATAGCCTGCGGTAGCGCATCCCGCCCCTCGATCCGATGCGCCCTGCAGATCGAGTGGGGAATCCGCAGCGTTGTCCGTCGGGATAAAAGGTCTTCCGGTAAAAGGGTAGCGCAGCGTAGGAGGCCCGGGAAGACGGCGGGCGAGGCATCCGCCTGCGCTCGGATACCCCGCGACGGTTGATCCACAAGCGCGAGATAGGCCGTTTGCCTTCCCGTGGCCCGACCCGCTGTTCACGCCGCGTCCCGTTGCTCATGGCGCAGCATGTCCGCGTTCAGGACTTTTTCGCCCTAACCGATTGCGTTCGGAGTCAGCATTGGTTAGCGTTAATGCAATATAGTGCATAAATCCTGCTGCTGTTCGTCGTGCGCGAGTTTTATAGTGCAGTGTCGCTCACGTTCTGTTTGCACTGAAGACCGGCTTCAAAGATTTGTAGGACGGTGGCGCAGGAACGCCTGACAGCAGGCGGCGTCGGTTGCTGGGCCGGTGCGGATCCGTCTTGTGCGAAGACATCTGTGGCGGGTAGTCGGCGGAATGCGTAACGCCACAGAATAAAAAACGAAGACCCGAGGAGAAGAAGATGCCAGAGCTGGGCCCGGGCGTGTATGCGCCCCGCGACTTCAATGCCGCAGTCGCCTTCATCGACCGCCACGTGCAGGAGGGTCGCGGCGAGCGGGTGGCGGTGATCGATGATTACGGCGCGACGACCTATGCCGGGTTGCTCGAACAGGTCAATTGCGCCGGCAACGCCCTGCGCGGGCTGGGGCTGCGGCAGGAGTCGCGGGTGGCGATGATCATGCAGGACAGCGTGCTGTTTCCGGCGGTGTTCTGGGGTGCGATCAAGGCGGGCATCATCCCGATTCCGCTCAACACCTTGCTGCATACCCATGACTACAGCAGCATTCTGGCCGACAGTCGGGCCCAGGTCGTGATCGTCAGCGAGTCCTTGCTGACCGAAGTACGCCCGGCTCTGGCGGGCCAGCGATGTCTGGACACCCTGGTCGTGGACGGCACGCCGGGCGCCGGCGAGCATACCCTCTCGGATCTGATGGCGGCGGCCGAACCGGCGCTGGAGGCGGCGCCCACCACCGCGGACGATGTCGCCTTCTGGCTGTATTCCTCGGGCTCGACCGGCACGCCCAAGGGCGTCCTGCATCTGCATCGCCATCTGGGCGCGACCGCCGAGTTGTATGCGCGCGGTGTACTTGGTATCGAGCCCGACGACGTGATCTTCTCGGCGGCGAAGCTGTTCTTCGCCTACGGGCTGGGCAACGGCATGACCTTTCCGTTTGCGGTGGGGGCGACCGCGGTCTATCTGGCCGGTCGCCCGACCCCGGAGGCGGTCATGGACGTGATGCGCCGCCAGCAGCCCACCATCTACGGCGGGGTGCCGACCCTGTATGCGGCGATCCTCGCCGACGAGGCCAATAGTCGCGACACCGGCTCACAGCGGCTGCGACGCTGCCTGTCCGCCGGCGAGGCCTTGCCGCGCGAAGTGGGCGAGCGCTGGCAGGCCCGTTTCGGCGCCGAGATACTGGACGGGGTGGGATCCACCGAGATGCTGCACATCTTTCTGAGCAATCGCCCCGGGGCAGTGCGCTACGGCACCTCGGGCGAGCCGGTGCCCGGTTATCAGGTCCGGCTGGCGGACGAGCAGGGCCACGACGTGGCGGTGAACGAGGTGGGTGAGCTGCTGGTCAACGGCCCGTCTGCCTGCATGGCGTACTGGAACCGGCGCGACAAGAGCCTGGATACCTTCGAGGGCCGCTGGACGCGCACCGGCGACAAGTATTATCGCGACGACGACGGCTACTACCATTACTGCGGGCGTACCGACGACATGTTCAAGGTCAGCGGCCAGTGGGTGTCGCCGTTCGAGGTCGAGTCGGCCCTGATCGGTCACGATCAGGTACTGGAAGCCGCGGTCGTGCCCTGTGAAACCGACGACGAACTGATCAAGCCCAAGGCTTTCGTTGTGCTCAAGCAGGGCGGCCACGGCGATGCGCAGCTGGTCGAGGATCTGCAGCATTTCGTCAAGGACCGGATCACGCCGGTCAAGTACCCGCGCTGGATCGAGTTCATCGACGAACTGCCGAAAACCGCCACCGGCAAGATACAACGCTTCAAGCTCAGAGCACGCACATGATCCGGAATTTCGAACTCCAGGCCGACGGGCATCGGCTGGAAGCACGCTGGCTGGGTCCCGGGCCGGCGGATGCGCCGACGCTGGTGTTTCTCCACGAGGGGCTGGGTTGCCTCGCCCTGTGGAAGGATTTTCCGCAGCGCATGGTCGAGGCCACCGGCTGCGGCGCGCTGGTCTACAGCCGTGCCGGCTACGGGCGTTCGGATGCGGTGACGCTGCCGCGGCCGTTGACCTATATGCACCACGAGGCCCAGGCGGTGCTGCCCGCGGTGCTGGATGCCGCCGGCGTGCAGCAAGCCATCCTTGTAGGTCACAGCGATGGCGGTTCGATCGCCCTGATCAATGCCGGCAGCGTGCCGGATCCACGCGTGCAGGCCCTGATCCTGATGGCGCCACATGTCTTCAACGAGCCGATCTGCGTAGCGGCGATCGAACAGGCGCGCGCGGCCTATCTCGAAGGCGGGCTGCGCGACGGTCTGGCGCGGCACCACCACAATAACGTCGATAACGCGTTCTGGGGCTGGAACGATGCCTGGCTGGACCCGGGGTTTCTGGATTGGAATCTGGAAGTGTTTCTGCCCGGCGTGGCGATACCCACGCTGTTGCTGCAGGGCGGCCAGGACGCCTACGGCACGGCGGCCCAGATTGAGGCGATCGAAGCGCAGGTGGCGGGGCCGGTGGAAAGCGTCTGGCCCGATCCCTGCGGACACGCGGCCTATCGCGACCAGCCGGAGACGGTGATCGCGGCCAGTTGTGGCTTTCTCCGCCGGCATGGCCTCTTGGCTGTCGAAGCCGATAGCTGATGAGCGACGGGTGTAATACGGGTCAGGGGAGAAGTCGTCGCGGCCTGCCGACCTGTCGCCGCAGGCGATAGGGCGGGGCGACGACATGCGCCGCGAGCAGCCCCGGTTCCGCGCCAACGGCCCTGACCAACCCCTTCTGCAAGACAGTCTCAGATGTGGCGCGCAGGCGTCTGCGCCCGGCTTCGCCGTGCGTTATTCGGCGCGTGCTCTGCCCGCCTATCGTTTTCTGCCCGGTCGCGATCCTCATCCCACGGCCGATCCGCGTGGCCACAGCGTGGACAGCGCGCCATGGTTCGAGATCGGCGGCTGCGCACCCGCGGACTGGGCCGACTGTGCGCCCTATCTCTACGGTGTGGACTGCTTCAATCACGGCTTCTGGTGGGAATCCCACGAAGCCTGGGAGCCGCTGTGGCGAGGGCTGGATAGCGAGTCGGTCCAGGGCCATTACGTCCAGGGCCTGATCCAGGCGGCCAATGCGCTGCTCAAGCGCCGTATGGGCCGGCCCTCGGCGGTAGCGCGCCTGCGCCGGGAAACCCGCCGTCATCTCGAATGGGTGTCGGTTGCGCGCTATATGGGGCTTGAGGTGGTCGCGTGGCGCGCAGGCATCGATCACTGTCTGGCTCAACCGGGGGCAGGTTTTCCCGGGATCTATCTCAAGGCGTAATGAAATATAAATCATTATTGGATTGACCGGGCATTATAGTTCATGCAGTATAGTTCCTAACAAGCGCAGCTGCTGTTCTGACTGCGTGACCTGGAGGAGCCAATGAACGCGAGCGTCATGCCTGAAAACAGGGAATCATCGAGCACCCCGGTGGATTTCCAGACTCGCCCCGATCGCTATCGCCACTGGACACTGGCGTTCGACGGCGAGATTGCCCACCTGAGCATGGACGTGGACGAGGCGGGCGGTCTTTTTCCCGGCTACGAGCTCAAGCTCAATTCCTACGACCTGGGCGTGGATATCGAGCTCTACGACGCCATCCAGCGCCTGCGCTTCGAGCACCCCGAGGTAAAGACGGTGGTCATGGCTTCGGCGAAGGAGCGCATGTTCTGTGCCGGCGCCAATATCCGCATGCTCGGCAGTTCGTCGCACGCGCTCAAGGTGAATTTCTGCAAGTTCACCAACGAGACGCGCAACAGCATCGAGGACGCGAGCGACAATTCGCGGCAACGCTATCTCTGTGCCATCAACGGCATGGCGGCGGGCGGCGGCTACGAACTGGCCCTGTGTACCGACCATATCCTGATGGCCGACGACGGCAACGCGGCCGTTGCCCTGCCGGAAGTGCCGCTGCTGGCAGTGCTGCCGGGCACCGGCGGGCTCACCCGTGTGACCGACAAGCGGCATGTGCGCCGCGATCTGGCCGACGTGTTCTGCACGCTTGAAGAGGGCGTCAAGGGCAAGCGCGCGCAGGACTGGGGGCTGGTTGACGAACTGGTGCCGGCGTCGAAGATGCAGGCCGCTATCGACAGCCGTGCTCGCGAGATGGCATCGACCTCGGATCGGCCCGGCGAATCGGCGACCGGCGTGGAACTCAAGCTGCTCGAACGCAGCTTTGCCGACGACCGGATCGAATACGAGCACGTCGTCGCTACGCTCGACCGCGCCGCCGGTAGCGCCGAGATCACGATCAAGGCCGTGGCCGAGGAAACGCCGGCCACCATCGACGAGATCGAAAAACAGGGCGCCGGCTTCTGGGTGCTGGCCCTGGCACGCGAGCTCGACGATCTGCTGTTGCACCTGCGCGTCAATGAACTCGAGCTCGGCTCACTGATCTTTCGCTGCGAAGGCGATCCGGACCGGGTCGCTGCCTACGACGACCTGCTGGCCGAGCACGCCGACCATTGGCTCGTCCGCGAAATCGGCCTGTACTGGAAACGGGTGATGAAGCGTATCGATCTGACCTCGCGCAGCCTGTTTGCGCTGGTCACGCCCGGCAGCTGCTATGTCGGTTTTCTCGCCGAGATCCTGTTCGCCGTGGACCGCAGCTACATGCTCGACGGCATCTTCGAGGAAGAACAGGTCGAGCAGACGCCGGCGGTGATACGTCTGACCGAAGCCAACTTCGGTGCCTATCCGATGAGCAATGCGCTGTCGCGGATCGCCACGCGCTTCTACGGCCACGACGACCACGTCGCCGAGGCTCGAGAACAGATGGGCCAGGATCTCGACGCGGCCACCGCGCTGGAGCTGGGGCTGGTGACCTTCGCGCCCGACGATATCGATTGGGAAGACGAGCTGCGGCTGGCCCTCGAAGAGCGGCGTGCCTACTCGCCGGATGCGTTGGTCGGTATGGAGGCGAACCTGCGCTTCGCCGGCCCGGAAACGATGGAGACCCGGATCTTCGGGCGCCTGACCGCCTGGCAGAACTGGATCTTCCAGCGCCCCAATGCCGCCGGCGACCACGGCGCGCTCAAGCTGTACGGCAGCGGTCGGCGCGCGGATTACGACAAGACACGAGTGTGAACGGAGAGTTGAAGATGGATCACAATACGATTGATTACGATGCCGTAGATTACGACACCAAGATTCCCAACAACGTCAATCTGGCCGGCGATCGGCGCCTGCAGCGGGCGCTGGAGAAATGGCATCCCGGGTTCATCGACTGGTGGCTGGGCAGCGGCCCTGAAGGTTTTCAGGATAACGAGGTTTATCTGCGCACCGCGGTCGGCGTGGACCCGAAGGGCTGGGCCCAGTTCGGCTATGTGAACATGCCCGAGTACCGCTGGGGCGTGCTGCTGGCGCCGGCCGAGGAAGGCCGCACCATTCCCTGTGGCGACGCCGCCGGCGAGCCGGCCTGGCAGGAAGTACCGGGCGAACATCGCGCGACCCTGCGCCGCCTGATCACCATCCAGGGCGACACCGAGCCGGCCTCGGTCGAACAGCAGCGCCTGCTCGGCCAGACCGCGCCCTCGCTCTATGACCTGCGCAACCTGTTTCAGGTCAACGTCGAGGAAGGCCGGCATCTGTGGGCGATGGTCTATCTGCTGCAGGCCTACTTCGGCCGCGACGGCCGCGAGGAAGCGGAGGCGTTGCTCAAGCGTCGTTCAGGCGAAGAGGACGCGCCCCGGATTCTGGGCGCCTTCAACGAAGAGACGCCGGACTGGCTGGCGTTCTTCATGTTCACCTTCTTCACCGATCGCGACGGCAAGTTCCAACTCGAATCCCTCGCCCAGAGCGGCTTCGATCCGTTGTCGCGGACCTGCCGCTTCATGCTCACCGAGGAAGCCCACCACATGTTCGTGGGCGAGGACGGGGTCAAACGCACCATCCAGCGCACCGTCGAGGCCATGAGCGAGGCCGGAATCGCCGATCCGAACGACGTCGACGCGGTGCGCGCGCTTGGCGTGATCGATCTGCCGCTGATCCAGCGCTACGTGAATTTCCATTTCACCGTGAGCGAGGATCTGTTCGGCTCGGAAAGCTCGACCAACGCGGCGAATGCGTTTACCTCGGGTATCAAGGGCCGCTACAAGGAAGCGGATATCGACGACGACCACAGACTCACGAGCGACACCTATCCGGTGCTAGAGCGGGTCGGTGACGGCTTCGAGTACGTCGAGCGCCCGGCCCTGCACGCGCTCAACGCGCGCTTGCGCGACGACTACATCAAGGAATGCGCATCCGGCATCAAACGCTGGAACAAGATCATCAGCAAGGCCGGGGTCGACTTCGAGCTGACCCTGCCGCATATGGCGTTCCGTCGCCAGGTCGGCCAGTTCGCGGATCTTTTCGTTACCCCCGAAGGCCGGATCGTCGACGAGGCCGAGTGGAAGGCGAACGAGTTGCACTGGCTTCCGAGCGAGGACGACTACACCTTCGTGTCGTCGCTGATGAAGCCCTGCTACGAGCCCGGCCAGTTCGCCCAATGGATCGCGCCCGCGAAGGTGCCGATCGACAAGAAACCGGGCGACTTCGAGTTCGTCAAGATCGAGAGCTGATTGCGCCTGCCGCACCGGCCCCGGAGCCTGCCATGAGTCTGCAACGCCAACATCTGATCGATCCGGAAATCTGTATTCGCTGCAATACCTGCGAGGAGACCTGTCCGATCGATGCGGTCACGCATACCGAAGACAACTACATCGTGGATGTCGACAAATGCAATCTGTGCATGGACTGCATCAGCCCCTGTCCGACCGGCGCGATCGACAACTGGCGAACCGTGCTCACGCCCTACACCCTGGAAGAGCAGGGCGAATGGGACGAGTTGCCAGAGCAGGAGGCGCATGACGAGGAGACCGACGACGTCCAGCCGTCGGCCGCCGCTGCGGCAACGTCGGACGACGCCGAACAGGACACCGCCGAAAGTCGTGATCTGTTGACCGCGGCCCACGGCGGCCAGGCCCGGCTGGTCGCACCGGCGTCGGCGGCCCATGCCTACGTCAACGTCTATTCACGGCGCGAACCGGCGCTGGCGCGGGTCACCGGCAATTATCGCCTGACCGACGGCGCCACCGATTCGGACACCCGGCATATCGTGCTGGATTTCGGCAAGCAGGCGTTTCCGGTGATCGAGGGTCAGAGCATTGGTGTGCTGCCACCGGGCGAGGACGAACGCGGCAAACCGCATCGCATGCGCCTGTACACCGTATCCAGCCCGCGCGACGGCGAGCGTCCCAACTACAACAACGTGGCCCTTACGGTTAAACGCGAGTTCGGCGAGGGCGACAGCGCGGCCCAGCGTGGCGTGGCCTCGAACTATCTCTGCGATCTGGCGCGCGGTGACGAAGTCCGCGTAGTGGGGCCGTTCGGCGATACCTTCGTCATGCCCAACGACCCTCAGGCCCATATCGTCATGATCTGTACCGGCACCGGTTCGGCGCCGTTTCGGGCCATGACCGAGCGCCGGCGCCGCCATATGGCCGATGTGCCGGGCCGCCTGATGCTGTTCTTCGGCGCGCGCCGGCCCGAGGAGCTGCCTTATCTCGGGCCGCTGCGAAAATTGCCTGCCGGATTCATCGACGTCGAGTTCGCCTACTCGCGGGTGCCCGACCAGCCCAGGGAATATGTGCAGGATCGCATGCGTGCCCGCGCCGACGATCTGGCGGCCTTGCTCGAAGACGACAACACGCATGTGTTCATCTGCGGGCTCAAGGGCATGGAGCAGGGGGTGGCCGACGCCTTTGCCGAGATCGCACTGGCCAACGGTCATGACTGGGACGCGTTGTATACGCGCATGTGCGCCAGCGGTCGCTACCACTTCGAGACCTACTGAAGAGTCTGATATCGTTCCCCGGTCGTGGTCGCGCCGGTTGTAGATCGGGCGCGTGCGGTGATCAGGTATCGGGGCGTGATTTCGAACCCCCATCCGCAGCAAGCCATGCGCAGGCTGTGACCGCGTAGCGCGGGGCCATCCCGCCACACTATTTCTCGATGCAACCAAGACAGGTTCTGCCCGTGGCTGACGACGCCGATTCGGATATCAAACCCTATCTGGACTACCTCAGCGAGCGGATTCGCGGCCTGCGCGCCGGTCGCGGGATGACGCGTCGGCATCTGTCCGAGCACTCCGATATTTCCGAACGCTATCTCGCCCAGCTCGAGGCCGGCAAGGCGAACCCGTCGGTGACCCTGCTCTGGCGGATTGCCGCGGCACTCGGGGTCGATTTTCAGCATCTGCTTGCCCGTACATCGGAGACGCCGGCCATCGTGCCGGAGCTGTTGACGCTGCTGCACAGGTTGCCTGCGCGCGATCAGCAGGCAGTCTATGAATTGCTCGAGACGCGCTTCGACGGCCGTCGACAGGAGCAGGAGGGCATCGCCTTGATCGGCTTGCGCGGTGCCGGCAAGACGACCCTCGGTCGCGCCCTGGCGGCCCGGCTGGGCTTGCCGTTCGTGCGCCTCACCGAACGCATCGAGGCGCTGGGCGGCATGGAGATCGGCGAGCTGGTGTCACTTGGCGGACAGAGCGCGTTCCGGCGGTTGGAGCGCCAGGCGCTGGAAGACGCCATCGATTCCAGCGAGCGCATCGTGCTCGAGGTCGGCGGCAGCCTGGTGTCCGAACCGGATACCTTCAATCTGCTGCGTGGTGCCTTCTGCACCGTGTGGCTACGGGCCTTGCCCCAAGAGCATATGGACCGGGTGATCAGGCAGGGGGATACGCGCCCGATGGAAGGCAACACCCAGGCCATGGCCGATCTGCGGCGTATTCTGGCCGAGCGCGAGAGCGAGTACGGCAAAGCCGACTTCAGCCTGGACACCAGCCGCCACGCATTCGACGACTGTCTCGATCAGCTGATCGGCATTGCCGTCGATGCTCTGGGCATTGAAACCGGCAGAACCAACGCGTAATCAAACGTATATCGTCCTTACGGTATGAAACCGCGAGGACGACCCAAGGGCAGAGCGAGCGCCTCTCTCTTTAGGCGACCCTATTGCTGAAGTGCCCGCAGCGCGCTGCGGGGATTCGTGACCAGGCGCTCCCGGTGGGTCTGGGCCGACTGCGGCTGCTCCGTTAGCAACAATGAACGACCGGCGTGCCGATCAATCCACGCGATTGCCCATCGAGCCGGGCGGCGGCGGCACGTCGTCCGGAACGAAAAAATCGGGCCAGAGGTCCTGGCTCGAATCGACCGCGTACTGATCGAAATCCGTGACCCCGTGTTCGTGCAACAGCACGTCGTCCAGGCAGAAATGACCGGTGAAGTCGCGGCTGTTCTTGTTCAGGATGATGTATGCGGCGTCGGCGACGATTTCCGGCGTGCGGCAGTGCGCCATCATCTCTTCGCCGCCGATGAGATTGATCGCCGCAGTGGCGATGCCGGTGCGCGGCCATAGCGCATTGAAGGCGATGCCGTCGTCGGCGAACTCCTCGGCCATGCCGAGCACGCACAGGCTCATGCCGTACTTGGCGATCGAATAGGCGACATGCGGGCCGAACCATTTCGGCTTCATGTCCAGCGGCGGCGAGAGCATGAGTACATGCGGGTTGTCGGACTTCTTCAGGTACGGGATGCATTTCTGGCTGACCAGATAGCTGCCGCGCGCGTTGACCTGGTTCATCAGGTCGTAGCGCTTCATCGGCGTTTCCAGGGTGCCCGTCAGCGAGATCGCGCTGGCGTTGTTGATACAGATATCGATGCCGCCGAAATGCTCGGCCGCCTGGGTGACCGCGGCCTCGACCTGATCCTCCTCGCGGATATCGCAGACGATCGGCAATGCCTTGCCGCCGGCGGCCTCGATCGCTTCGGCCGCGGTATGGATGGTGCCCGGCAGTTTCGGATGCGGGGTGTCGGTCTTGGCGGCGATGGCGATATTGGCGCCGTCGGCAGCGGCACGCAGGGCGATCGCCAGGCCGATGCCGCGGGAAGCGCCGGTAATGAAAAGGGTTTTGTCCTGCAGCGTTGTCACGTTCCTGACCTCGAGTCCGGTGTTTCTTGCGGTGCTCGACCTTAGCCTACGTCGGACGCCCAGTCAGCTTTGGCGAGGACGCTCGCCGCATCGGGCGCAGCACTACAGTGGTCGTATTCGCCCAAAGTCGTAGGCTGAATTCTCGGAAATTCCTTGAATGAATTCATTATTCTAAAATAAAAATGCATATAATCAATAAGATACTGATTTAGAGGCGGGCGGCGCTCTTCGCAAATAAAATTGCATTCATTATTTAGTTGGCCTAGTCTCGGTTAAAACAAGCGGCCGGGCCGGCCGGCAGCGGGTCGATGCAACGGGTGGCATGAGTGACTGTCCGGCGGTGTCGAGTCCGCATCACCGGCGACGGCATGGCAGGACGACGAGTGTCGCGACCGGGCCCAAGGGCCGACCAACGGTCGCGGATCCCGAACAACCGCGGTTTTGAGGAGCGTTACGTGAGCTACAAGAGCGGCCGTCATTTTCTACAGATTCCCGGGCCGACCAACGTTCCGGATCGCGTACTGCACGCGATGTCCTATCCGACCATCGATCACCGGGGGCCGGACTTCAAGGCGCTGGGCGCCGAAGTCCTCGAAGGCATCAGACCGGTGTTCGGTACTACCAATCCCGTGATTATCTTCCCATCGTCGGGCACCGGCGCGTGGGAGGCGGCGCTGGTGAACACCTTGTCGCCGGGCGACCGTGTGCTGATGTTCGAGACGGGTCATTTCGCCACGCTCTGGCGCAACATGGCGCAGCGTCTGGGTTTCGACCCGGAGCTCGTCGACAGCGACTGGCGCCACGGCGTGGATCCGGCCGCAATCGAAAAGCGTCTCGTGGCGGATACCGGCCATCAGATCAAGGCCGTAGCCGTCGTCCACAACGAGACGTCGACGGGCGTGACCAGCAGGATCGCACAGATCCGTGAGGCGATCGACCGCGCGAATCATCCGGCGCTGCTGTTGGTGGACACCATTTCGTCGCTCGGCTCGATTCGCTACGAGCACGATGCCTGGGGCGTGGATGTCACCGTCGCGGGCTCCCAGAAAGGCCTTATGCTGCCGCCGGGGCTCGGTTTCAACGCGGTCTCCGACAAGGCGCTGGCCGCCGCGCGCGATGCCGCGCAGCCGCGTTCCTACTGGGACTGGGAAGAGATGATGGGCCCCAACGAGTCCGGATTCTTTCCCTATACGCCCGCCACCAATCTGCTCTATGGCCTGCGTGAAGCGATCAACATGCTCAACGAGGAAGGCCTCGACAACGTCTTCGCGCGCCATGACCGCCACGCCGAGGCCACGCGCCGCGCGGTGCGGGCCTGGGGCTTCGACATCGTCTGCGAGAATCCCGAAGAATATTCCAGCGCGCTCACCGCGGTGCTGGTGCCCGACGACGTCGATCCCGACGCGCTTCGGCGCCTGATCCTGGAGGATTTCGACATGTCGCTGGGCGCCGGATTGTCGAAGCTCGCCGGGCGCGCGTTTCGCATCGGCCACCTGGGGGATTTCAACGACCTCACCCTGGCGGGCACGCTCAGCGGTGTCGAGATGGGTCTGCAGCGCGCCGGCGTGGCCTATCAGCCGGGCGGTGTGCAGGCGGCGCTGGATTATCTGGCCGCCCCCGAGGCGGCGAGGGCTCAATCACGGGCGGCCCGCTGACGGGACGTCAGGAAACGGTCCAGTTCGGCGGGTCCATACGGGGCTCGGGACCAGGACGGTCGATCGGTTGGTAAAAAACAGAAAAACGGCCGATCGACCGACGCCGGACAAGGCAAAAACAAAAGGAGGAGATCATGTTCAAGAAGACAGTGACAATGCTGCTCGCGATGGCAGTGGTCGGTGTGGGCAGCCTGTCCGCACAGGGTGTGGAAGCCGCTGAAGTCATCAAGTTCGGCCATGTCGGCCAGCCCGGCTCGCTCATGGACAAGACCGCGACCGAGTTCGCCAAGCGTGCCAACGAGAAGCTCGGCGACGAGGCCGAGGTCCGGGTCTATGGCTCCAGCCAGCTGGGTGGCGATACGCAGATGCTGCGCAAGCTCAAGCTCGGCACCATCGATATCTCGTTGCCGTCGACGGTGATGAGCTCGGTGGCGCCGCCGTTTGCGCTTTTCGAAATGCCGTTCCTGGTCAAGGATCGTGAGCACATGGCCCGCATTCGCGACGACAAGCTCATTCGCGGCAAGCTCGACGATGCGGCCGCATCCCAGAACTACAAGATTCTCGGCATCTGGGAAAACGGTTTCCGCAACATCACCAACAACAAGCGTCCGATCAAGACGCCGGACGACCTGAAGGGCATCAAGCTGCGCACCCCCAACGGCGTATGGCGCGTGCGCATGTTCAAGTCCTACGGCGCCAACCCCACCCCGATGCCGTATTCGGAAACCTTCGTTGGCTTGCAGACCGGCGCGGTCGACGGTCAGGAAAACCCGCTGGCCCAGATCTATCCGGCGCGCTTCTACGAAGTGCAGAAATATCTGTCGATGTCGCACCACGTCTATACGCCGGCCTATGTGCTCACGGGTGCCAGCTGGAATCGCCTGTCGGATCATGTGAAGCAGGTGCTTGAGCAGACGGCCCAGGAGATGCAGCCGGTCGCGTTGAAGTACGGCGCGCAACTGGACGAGGACCTGCTGGCCAAGCTCAAGGACGAGGGCATGGAGGTCAACGACATCGACCATCAGGCCTTTATCGACGCCTCCAAACCGATCTACAAGTCGTTCGAGGACGAGGTCGACGGTGGCAAGCAGATGGTCGAGGAAGTGCAGAGCCTCAGCAAGCAATAGGGCGTGCTATAGACGGCGGACAGTGCCGGTGCATCCGGCGCTGTCCGCACTCCTCCGGACAGCGATTCCTCTTCAGGAGAACTCCCCGTGAACACACTTGCGGCCATCCGCGCGGGCCTGGACAAAGTGCTGGAAGCGATCGTCGTGCTGCTTATGCTGGCGCTGGCGCTCGTTATCATCATCGGTTTCACGTCGCGTCTGCTTGACGCCCCCTTGTCCTGGACCGGCGAAGTCGCGTCCACCGGCCTGGCCTGGCTGACCTACTACGGCGGGGCGCTGGCTGCCAGCAAGGGCGCGCACATCACCTGCCCGAACATCGTCAACATGCTGCCGCCGGCGGTTCGCGTGCCGGTGGCGCTCGTCGCCGAGGCGTTCACCATCGCGTTCTTCGTGGTGCTGGCCTGGACCGGGCTCAAGGTCGTGGTGATTCTCCAGGGCAGTTCGCTGGTCAGTCTGCCGTTCGTGTCGCAGCAGCTCACCCAGTCGGTAATCCCGATCGCCTCCTGCCTGTTCATCATCGCCGAATTGCTGCGCCTGCCGGAAATGCTGGCCCAGGCACGGGGCGCGGGTTTCCAGGGCGACCACGAGCTTGAAGACGAGATGCCACAGGCCGCCGAGGTCATCGAACAGAATCGCGTCGACGCGCGCCAAGATCCGTTGCGGGGGCGCTAGCGATGGCCATCACTCTCATGCTGCTGGGGCTGCTGGCCCTCATTCTCATCAACGTGCCGATCGGCGTAGCGCTGGCCATCGTCGGCGCGACCGGCACCTATCTGAGCTACGGTGCCTCGTCGTTGCCGAACGTGGCGCTGACCATGTACGACGGCGCCACCAGCTTTCCGCTGCTCGCCATTCCGCTGTTCGTGCTGGCCGGTGCGATCATGAACGCCTCCAGCATCGCGCGCCGGCTGATCGATCTGGCCTCGGCCATGGTCGGCTTCATTCGCGGCGGTCTGGCCCTGGTCACGATCGGGTCGTCGATCTTCTTTGCCGAAATATCGGGTTCGGCGGTCGCCGGTGTGGCGGCGCTGGGCAGCGTGCTGATCCCGGCGATGCGCAAGAAAGGCTATTCGCGCGAATTCTCGGCGGCGATCTCGTCGTCGGCGGCCAGTCTTGCGATCATCCTGCCGCCGTCCATTCCGATGATCCTGTATGCCGTCATGGCACAGGAGTCGGTGGTGAAGATGTTCATTGCCGGCGTGTTTCCGGGCCTGCTCGGGGCGCTCGGCCTGGCTTTCATGGCCTATTTCCTGGCACGCCGCAACAACTACCCGGTCGAGGAAAGATTTCGGGTGTCGCGCCTGGTCGAAGCGTTCAAGAACGCGTTCTGGGCACTCACCATCCCGGTGATCATTCTGGGCGGCATCTTCGGCGGTTTCGTTACCGCCACGGAAGGCGCGGGCCTGGCCGTGGTCGCCGCCCTGCTGATCAGCGGTCTGATCTATCGCGAATTGAATCTGCGCGTGCTCTACAAGGCCTGTCTTGAAGGCGGCATCCAGACGGCGGTGGTCATGCTGCTGGTGGCGAGCTCGGCGCTGGTCGGCGACTACTTCACCGAAGCACAGCTGCCGCAGCAGCTTGCCGCGGGCATCGAGAGCATCACCACCAATACCTACGCGGTATTGGCGCTGCTCAACGTCTTCTTCCTGATTCTGGGCATGTTCCTGCACTCGGCGGCGGCCATCATCCTGGTCGTGCCGATCGTCATGCCGCTGATTCATGCGGTGGGCATCGATCCGGTGCATTTCGGCCTGATCGTCACCCTGAATCTGGCCATCGGCCAGCAGACGCCGCCGGTGGCCAGCGTGCTGATCACCTCCTGTTCGATCGCCAAGGCCGATGTTTGGCGGACCAGCCGCGTCAATCTGTGGTTCATCGGCGTGCTGTTCGCACTGCTGATGATCAATACCTACGTGCCGAGCATCGCCCTGGCGCTGGTGCATCTGGTCTATGGCTACTGATAGCTCGGAAGATCGGGAGACGACGATGGACGATGAACCCCTGTTGTTCGATAAATCCGGCGCACGCGCCATCATCACCTTCAATCGTCCGGACGTGCACAACGCCATGACCTGGACGATGTACGAACGCCTCGAGGCGGCCTGCGACGCGATCGACGCCGACGACGAGATCCGCGTGGTCATCCTGCGCGGCGCCGGTGGCAAGGCGTTCGTGGCCGGCACCGATATCGCCCAGTTCCGCGACTTCGAGTCCGGCGACGACGCCGTGGCCTACGAACAGCGCATCGACCGTGTGGTCGGCCGGCTGGAACGGCTGTCGCGGCCCACCATCGCCATGCTGCAGGGCGTATGCGTGGGCGGCGGCGCGGCGCTCGCGCTGGCCTGTGATTTTCGCTATGCCGACGACAGGCTGCGTCTGGGCATTCCGATCGCCAAGACGCTCGGCAACTGTCTGTCCATGGCCAATTTCGCCCGTCTGATCGACCTGCTGGGCACGCCCAGGGCCAAGGAAGTGCTGATGCTGGCGCGCCTGCTCAAGGCCGACGAGTGCCTCGCCGCGGGTGTGGTCAACGACGTGTTCGACGCCGACGCGCTGGAAGCCGAGGTGGACGCTGTCGCCGAACGCCTGACCACCATGGCACCGCTGACGGTGAGCGCCACCAAGACCGCCATCCGGCGCATTCACGAGGCCCGGCGTATCGCCCCCGAAGAGGGCGAGGACCTGATCCGGTCCTGCTATACCAGCGACGACTTTCACGGCGCGGTGGCGGCGTTCCTGGACAAGGGTTCCTACAGCTGGCAAGGCCGCTGAATAGACACTGGAGAGGATCAAGATGAGCTTACCGCTGGAAGGGCTGCGCGTTCTCGATATGTCCCAGATCATGGCCGGGCCCTATTGCTCGATGGTGCTGGCCGACATGGGCGCCGAAGTGACCAAGGTCGAGAAGATCAACGGCGGCGACGATTCGCGCCAGATGGGGCCGTACGTCGAGGACGAGTCGACCTGCTTCATGCAGATCAACCGCAACAAGCGCAGCATCGCCCTCAATCTCAAGGACGAGGAGGCGCGAGAGTTGTTCTACGAACTGGCGCGCGAGGCCGATATCGTCGTCGAGAACTACCGCCCCGGCGTCACCCAGTCGCTCAAGGTCGATTACGAGACCCTCAAGCAGATCAATCCCGGCCTCATCTATTGCTCGATCTCCGGCTATGGCCAGACCGGGCCCTATCGCAACAAGGGCGGTTTCGATCTGGTCGCCCAGGGCAGCACCGGGCTGATGTCGATGACCGGCGAGCCCGGGCGCCGGCCGCTCAAGACCGGTGTGGCCGTCTACGATATCGGTGCCGGCATCACCGCGGTCTATACCATCCTCGCTGCCTATATCCATCGCGAGAAGACCGGCGAAGGCCAGCATCTGGATATCGCCATCGCCGAATGCGGCCTGCCCTGGTGCACCTGGGAAGCGGCCGCTTATTTCGGCGCGGGGCGCGAGCCGCAGCCCACGGGCTGGAGGCACCGGGTGTCGGCGCCGTATCAGGCGCTGGCGACCCGCGACGGTTATCTCATGCTCGGCTGCGCCAACCAGCGAACCTGGGAGCGCTTCTGCAACGATGTCATCGACAGGCCCGAGTGGATCGAGGACGCGCGATTCGTCACCAACACCGACCGCGGTCGCAACGTCGAGGTGCTGGAAGGCCTCATCGAGGAGATATTCGTCGCCGAGGACACCGACTACTGGCGCCAGCGCTGTGACGCGGCCGGCGTGCCGGCCGGGCCGATCAACACCTTCTCGCAGGCGCTGTCCGATCCGCACTACGTCGAGCGCGGCATGGTGCAGGAATTCGATCACCCCACGGCGGGCACCGTGAAGACGCTGGGTTTTGCCAGCAAGTTCTCGGCCACGCCGCAGCAGATCCGCCGGCCCAGCCCGCTGCTGGGCGAACATACCGAGGAAGTGCTTAACGACATGGGCATCGACGCCGAACGCCTGGCGTCGCTGCGTGCCCGCGGAGCCGTGGCCTAGGCCGCGCCGCGGCTGCCACAGCGGGGCAAGCGGATGCGCTACAAACCGGTTCTGTCGCTCGCCGACGCCGAGCAAATTCTGGACGCCGCCCGGCGCGAGGCCGACGCCAACGCTTGGGTGGTCGCCATTGCCGTCGTCGATGACGGCGGCCACCTGCTGGCGTTGCGGCGCCTCGACGGGGCGGCGCCGATGGCCAGCGCGGTCGCCCGCCACAAGGCACGAAGTGCCGCGCTCGGGCGCAAGGACACGCGTGTGTTCGAGGACATGATCAACGGCGGACGCCATGCCTATCTGTCGGTGCCGGCGCTTGCGGCGACGATGACCGGCGGCCTGCCGATCCGGGTGGACGATACCGTTGTCGGTGCGGTCGGCGTGTCGGGCGTCAAGCCCGATCAGGACGAACAGATCGCGCGTGCCGGTATCGCCGTGCTGGATCTGTGATTGCCGGCGACGCCGTGACGCGCAGCTAGAGACTCATTCCGCGTGCGGCCACCGGCCATAGCGTTTCCACGCGATCGCCGCGTATGCCCACCAGCCAGTCGTGCAGGTTCACCGTCGGGTCGCAGTGGCCCGGAATCAGCATCAGCCGGTCGCCCAGGACGAGCCGGTCGTGCGGATCACCGAGTTCGCCGTGCTCGTCCGAGGCGCCGATATATTCGATATCGTCGCGGCCGAACACAACCGGCAGGCCCGAATCGACGCTGTGCGACTTCAGGCCGGCATCGCAGATGGCCTTGTCGGCCTTGGTCTTGCTCATCACCGTCGTGTACAGGAACAGGCTGTTGCGAAAATCGTCGGTGGGGCGGCCGTCGGCCATGACGATGCGCTGATAGTCGGCGTCCATGAACACATACGAGCCGCACTGCAGTTCGTTGTAGACGCCGCTCGCCGCCTCGAGGCGATAGGTGCCGCTGCCCGCACCGCCGACGATGTCGCAGTCCAGTCCCTGGGCGGCCAGTTGCGCCACGGTGTCGCGGGTCGCCGCGATCGCGCGTTCGATAAGCGCCTCGCGGTCGCCGAAGGCGCGTACATGCTGGGCAGGGCCGTGATAGGCCTGCAGGCCGGAAAAGCGCAGATGCGGTGCCGCAGCGATGGCGCGCGCCAGCGCACAGGCCGGCGCGCCGGGGGCGACGCCGCAGCGCCCGGCACCGACGTCGATCTCGACCAGTACCTCGACGGTTGTACCGCAGTGCGCGGCCGCGGCCTCGAGCGCGGCGATATTGTCGGCATCGTCGACGCAAACGATCACCCGGGCCGTTGCCGCCAGCGCGGCCAGGCGCGCGAGCATGCGGGGATTGACCACTTCATTGGAGATCAGCACGTCGCGCACGCCGCCGCGGACCATCGTCTCGGCCTCGCTGACCTTCTGGCAGCACACCCCGACCGCGCCGGCCGCAATCTGGCGAGCGGCGATATCCGGGCTCTTGTGGCTCTTGGCGTGGGCGCGCAGGCGCACACCGTGTTCGGCCGCAACGCGGGCCATTCGCTCGATGTTGTGCTCGATCGCGTCGAGGTCGACCAGCAGACAGGGCGTGTCCACTTCGGCGAGTGGCATGCCGACCTCGGCGGGGATGTTCAGGGCCATCGGCGTATGCGTGTCGGCCGTGCTCGATTCGCGCGCACGCCTAGCTTGCGAGTTCCGTGTCATCGTCGTGGTCGTCGGCGAAAAAATCCAGCTTGTGGCTCAGGTGGCCGCGCAGGATGGCGCCCAGCCGCGCGCCGTCGCGATCCTGCAGGGCGTCGATCATCTGTTCGTGCTCATCGACCACCACGGCCCAGCGCTCCGGGGTCATTTCCGCGGAGAAACGAAACCGACGCACGCGCTCGTTGAGATTCTGATACATGTCGAACAGGACCTGGTTGCGCGCGGCCGCGACCAGCGTTTCGTGAATACGGCGATTGACGTCGAAATAGGCAGCGAGGTCGCCCTGCTGGTAGTGCTCCAGCATCTTCTGATGCAGCGCACGAATGGTCTCGATCTCCTCGGAACTGACGTGGCGGCAGGCAAGCTCGCCCGACAGGCCCTCCAGCGAACTCATCACGTCGAGCGTGTCCTCGAGCATGCGCCGGGTCAGCTTGACCACGCGTGCGCCACGGTTGGGCAGCAGTTCGACGAAGCCTTCGGATGCGAGCACCTTGAGCGCCTCGCGCAGCGGGGTGCGCGAGATGCCGAACTGCTCGCAGAGCTGCTTCTCCGGCACGCGGATGCCGGGCTCGAGCCGGCCCTCGTTGATCATGGCGCGGATGCGCTGCGCCGCTTCGCCGTAGAGAGAGCCCTGTCTGATCTTGTCCATGTCGCTCAAGTCGTTGTGATCGAACATCATCAACGCAATAGCCATGCCGCTGGCCATGCGTTCCCGGTAGTTATCGCCCGGTGACGGTAGCAGACCGGCGCCGGATGCTCCGCTACGGTCTACGCCGCAGCACGTCCTTTTAACTGACGAGCGAGCAGTACCGCGGCGTGCACGGCCCGGCGCCGTGCGCCGTCGTGGATCTGATGACGACAGCTGGTGCCGTCGGCCACCAGGTGCACATCGTCGCCGGCGGCCCGCGCCGCCGGCAGCACGCCGAGCTCCCCGATGGCCATCGAGGTATCGTAGTGTTCGGCCTGATAGCCGAAGGCGCCCGCCATGCCGCAGCAGGTCGAGTTGATGGTTTCCACCTCCAGTTCCGGGATCAGGCGCAGGGTCTTTTCGACGCTGGAGAACACGCCGAAGGCCTTCTGGTGGCAATGTCCGTGCACGAGCGCCCTCTGGCCGGGCATGGGCGTCAATTCCAGCTGCAGGCGCTGCGCGTCGTGTTCGCGCTGGATGAATTCCTCGAACAGCAGCGCGTTGGCGGCCAGTTCCTCGGCCGGCTTGCCGGGTAGCAGCGAGCGAAACTCGTCGCGCATGGTCAGCAGGCAGGACGGTTCGAGGCCGACCACGGGTACACCGCGGGCCACGTAGGGGGCGACCGCGCGCAGCGTGCGCTGGGCTTCATCGCGGGCCTTGTCGGTATCGCCGACCGCCAGATAGGTGCGCCCGCAGCACAGTGGCCGGCCGCCGTCCTCGGGGCTGGCGATATGCACCTGATAGCCGGCCGCGCTGAGCACCTTGGCCGCCGCGCGCAGGTTGTCCGGCTCCTGCCAGCGGCTGAAGGTATCCGCGAACAGCACCACTTCGCCCACCCGGGCAGTGCCCGTCGAGGCGCGCTCACGAAACGGTTTCGCATGCCAGACCGGCAGCGGCCGACGCGCGGAAAAACCGGTGATCTTCTCGCTGAGTTTCGCCAGCCCCGGAATCCGGTCGCGCAGGTTGAGCAGCCAGCCCAGCCAGGCGATCTTCGGTGCGTAGCGGGGCAGCTCGGCGATGAGCTTGTCGCGCAGGCTGCGGCCGTGGCGCTTGTGGTAATGATGCAGGAATTCCACCTTCATCTTGGCCATGTCCACGCCGGTCGGGCATTCGCGCTTGCAGCCCTTGCAGCTCACGCATTGCGACAACGTGTCGTACATTTCAGGTGAGGTGAACGCGTCGTCACCGAGCTGGCCGCTCAGTGCCAGACGCAGCGAGTTGGCACGCCCACGGGTGACGTGTTGCTCGTCCCGGGTTGCGCGGTAGGAGGGGCACATGACCGCGGCGTCGAACTTGCGGCAGGCGCCGTTGTTGTTGCACATCTCCACCGCGCCGGCGAAGCCGCCGTGGGCCGACCAGTCGAGCGTCGCCTTCAGCGGGATGATCCTGTAGTCCGGCTTGAAACGCATCAGCCGGGTATCGTCCATGCGCAGCGGGTCGGTGATCTTGTGCGGATTGAACAGACCGTTCGGGTCAAAGCCGTGCTTGATCTCGCCGAAAGCCTCGACCAGGCGCGTGCCGAACATCGCCTCGTGGAACTCCGAGCGCGAGATGCCGTCGCCGTGTTCGCCTGAATGCGAGCCCTTGTACTCGCGCACCATGGCAAAGGCTTCCTCGGCGATCGCCCGCATTTTCGGGGCGCCGGCCGGGTCCTTGAGGTTGATGATCGGGCGCACATGCAGACAGCCTTCCGAGGCGTGGGCATACCAGGTGCCCTCGGTGCCGTGTTTGTGAAAGACCTCGGTCAGCCGCTCGGTATAGTCCGGCAAGTCGTCGAGCGGCACCGCGCAGTCCTCGATGAACGATACCGGTTTGCCGTCGCCCTTCATCGACATCATGATGTTGAGCCCGGCCTTGCGCACGCCCCACATTTCCTGCTGCTGGGCCGGCGTGAGCGCCTCGACCACGCCGTCGGGATAGCCCAGATCCGCCATCAGCTCGCCCAGACGTCTGAGATGGCCGACCTGTTCATCGTAGTTGTCGCCGGCGAACTCGACCAGCAATACCGCCTGCGGCTGGCCGCGGATATAGCGCTCCATCACCGGCCGGAAAATATCGATCTCGCGGCCCAGCTCGATGAGCGTGGCATCCACCAATTCGGCCGCCGCGGGCTTGAGCGCCACGATCGGCTTGGCCGCTTCCATGGCCTTGCGGAAGGTCGGGAAATGACAGATGCCCAGAACCTTGTGGGTCACGGTCGGCTGCAGGTCGATCTTGATGCTCTGGAAGAAGGCGAGCGTGCCTTCCGAGCCGATCAGCAGCTTGGCCAGATTCGGATGCCGGCCCGGAATATTGGCGGCGAGTTCGTTGAGGTTGTAGCCGCCGACCCGCCGGTTGACGTCCGGAAAATAGCGCGCCAGTTCGTCGGCTTCGCGGGCGTGCAGCGCCGTCATCTGCTGGGCCAGTGCGCGGTAGGCGGGGCTGGCCGCGGCCAGGGCGGCCTCATCGTCGAGCCGGCCGAAGTGGTGGGCGCTGCCGTCGGCCAGCACCGCATCGAGGGCGCGCACGTTGTGCACCATGTTGCCGTAGCGCAGGCTGCGCGTGCCGCAGCTGTTGTTGCCAGCCATGCCGCCGAGCGTGGCCTGGGCGCTGGTCGAGACATCCACCGGATACATCAGGCCGTGTGGCTTGAGGTGCGCGTTCAGGTGATCGAGCACCAGCCCCGGTTCGACCACGGCGATACGGTTCTCGGTATCCAGCGAGACCACATTGTTCAGATACTTGCTGGTATCGATGACCACCGCCTCGTTGACGGTCTGGCCGTTCTGCGAGGTGCCGCCGCCGCGCGGCAACACGCACACACCGGCGTCACGTGCGATCGCGAGCGTCTTGTGGACATCGTCCTGGGTGCGCGGCACCACCACGCCGAGCGGGCGAATCTGGTAGATCGAGGCGTCGGTGCTGTAGCGCCCGCGCGAGAAATCGTCGAACAGCACATCGCCTTCGAGTTCGGTGCGCAGCCGGCGGGCCAGCCGGCTGTCGGTGGCGTCCGCGGGGCCCGCGC
This sequence comes from Salinisphaera aquimarina, assembly GCF_042643355.1. Classification (NCBI taxonomy): domain Bacteria; kingdom Pseudomonadati; phylum Pseudomonadota; class Gammaproteobacteria; order Salinisphaerales; family Salinisphaeraceae; genus Salinisphaera; species Salinisphaera aquimarina. The sequence continues at coordinate 486,505 of NZ_JBHRSS010000003.1, read as the reverse complement.
CTGTGGGCGCGGCATGTGCCTGTCGGGCCAGCGTTTCATGTCCCATGAGCGGCTTTCCAGTTGCTATATTTTCCTTCCTATTTTGAATTATGCATTCAATTTGGCTTGCCCACAATGCGGCACGCGTCCCTTGTCGACGCCCGCAAAAAAGCCGTTCTTTACAGCGTCCAATAGTGTGGTGCGCCGCCGGTGGGCGCGGCTCGGCGAGTCCTAGTGGGTTCTGGGCAGGGCGAAGCGCATCACCCGATCGACGATCCAGGGCGGCAGGCTGCCCGGCGCCAGCCGCGAGGCCCGCATGAGCATGCGATAGGACAAGCCCGGTACGACCTGCGAGTGCTTGCCGAGACCCTTCAAGCCGGCCTTGACTACGTGTTTCGGGGTCATGATCGTCGCCCGTAGCGGCGCCGGCCAGCCGCTGGGGTCGACGTTGGCGTGCTCGAAGAATTCGCTCCGGGTCAGGCCTGGGCACAGAGAGACGACATCCACGCCGTCGCGGGCGAGTTCTTCATGCAGGCCCTCGCCGAGGAAGCGGTTCCAGGCCTTGGTCGCGCTGTAGTGGGCGAACAGCGGCGTCGGCACGATGCCGGCGATCGAGGCCAGCATGATGATGCCGCCGCGGCGATGGTCACGCATGCGCCGGCCGAAATGATGCGCCAGAATCAGCGGCGCGCGACAATTCAGGGCAAGCATGTTCAGTTCGGCGTCGAGATCGTGATCGAGGAACGCGCCGGTGAATCCGGAGCCGGCGTTGTTGACCAGTAGGCCGACGTGGCGTGTGTCCAGCGCGGCGGTGATCGTGTCGAGAAAATCGGCGGCGGTCAGATCCGCGACGATCGCCAGCGTGCGGACGTCGTGCTTGAGTTCGATGTCTTCGGCCAGGGCCTCGAGACGCTCGCCGCGCCGGGCCACCAGCGCCACGTTCAGGCCGCGGACCGCCAGCTGGTGGGCGAACTCTGCGCCGATGCCGGCGGAGGCGCCGGTGATCAGAGCCCAGGGGCCGTACTTGTCGACAAACGCCATGACGGGTCCTCGGATTATCGTTGCCTGATAGGCGTTCCTGCCGCGGTCAGTTGAGCCAGAGCAGTCCGGCATTGAGATAGACCGCGTAGCTGACCCAGGCGAGATAGGGCACGAGCAGCAGGCCGGCGAGGCGGTCGGCCCGCCAGAACGCGACGAGCGTGGCCGCCAGCGCCAGCCATAGCACCACGATGACCAGCATCGCCCAGCCCAGCGCCTGGGCGCCGAAAGCCACCGGCATCCACAGGGCGTTGAGCAGCAGTTGCAGCACGAACAGGCCCAACGCCTTGCCTATCCCGTCGGCGCGCCATGCCCGCCATGCCGCGATCGCCATGCCGATATAGAGCAGCGTCCAGGCGATCGGAAACGCGATGTCCGGCGGTGTGCCGGCCGGCTGCGCCAGCTCCGCATACCAGGCGCCGGGCGGAAAGACGGCGCCGGTGAGCGACACCAGCGCGACGCCGATGCCGCAGATCAACGCCGCGCGGATCGGATTGAACACGTCACCCATGGAATACGCCCCGTCTCGTGGGCACCCACCAGGTGAAGCCGAAGATCAGCGTGGCCATGATGGTCGTGCCCCAGCGTACGCGCCGATCGCGTACCGCGATGAAAGCCAGCGGAAACTCCAGCATGTGAATCATCACCACGATGACCCACAGCTCCGCGACCGGATGACCGATGCCGTGGCGCACGTAGAAGAACAGACCGAATGCGTGCAGCACGAGCAGTACGGCGTTGCAGCCCAGCCAGAAGCGGCGGTTGTCGGCGATGTCGTTCATCAACTGTCGGCCGTGGCGCTGTCGGCAAGCATGCTCAGCAGCAGTCCGGGCATGGTTTTCGAGGTGCCCAGATACGGCGCGATCTCGATATGCACCTCCGGATGCTGGCGTTGCTTGACCGCGACTTCCTCGGGAATATCCTCGATCACATGCCGGCCGGCGGCGAGAAAATACGGCAGCACCGTGATATGCCGGGCGCCGTCGTCGATCAGCCGCTGCAGGCCGTCGGGAATAGACGGCTCGGCGAGTTCGAGAAACGCGCATTCGATGGCCGCAAAACGTTCATCGGAGGCGCCGCGCACGCGCTCGGTGAGCGCGCGGACCTCGTCGTTGGACGCGTCCCGGCGGCTGCCGTGGGCGACCACAAGAAGAGATTTTTTCATGCCTGCAATCCTATCAGACAGGGGCGCCGCGGCCTTGGTAGAATAGGACTCATTCTTGCAGTGCAAATGGTTTAGCCATGCAGATGCCTTCAAACGAACCCGTCACCTTCCAGCGCGACTGCGAAGCGGTATTGATTCCTGCCGGTGATACGGTCGAAATCCCGGTCGGGACGCACGGCAACATCACCCAGGCGCTGGGTGGGTCGTTCACCGTCTATATCGCCGGCAACCTCATTCGTATCGCGGGCGAGAACGCCGATGCCATCGGTCAAGAGCCGCCGGAGCCGCTGCGGCTGCCGGAAGGCGCCGGCAACGAGGACGTCGAAAAGCTGGTCTGGGACCAGATTCGGACCGTGTTCGATCCGGAGATCCCGATCAATCTGTTGGATCTCGGCCTGATCTATCAATGCGATTTCGATCACAGTGATCCGGAGTCGCGTGTTGTCGATATCGACATGACGCTGACCGCACCCGGCTGTGGCATGGGCGATATTCTGGTCGACGACGTACGCAGCAAGGTCGCCATGGTGCCGACCGTCGACCAGGTCCGGGTCGAACTCGTGTTCGAACCGCCGTGGACGATGGAGATGATGAGCGACGCCGCCAAGCTTCAGGTCGGCATGCTCTAGTCGCGAATCCACGTGCCTTTGTGGTTCTGTGCGAATGTCAGCAAGCGTCCGCTTGTCGCAAGCGGGCGGCTAGCTTGGGGAAAGAGCATTACTCACGCAAAGCCGCAAAAATGAGGCACGACTTTCGATGGTGCGCTGTTTTGTCTTCTTCGCGTCTTGGTGCCTTTGCGTTAACGTTTTGGCTCCGGCGTCAGGGTCAGGGCGAAGTAAAACGAACGAACTGAGCCTGATACACAGTCAAGTACGCTTTTGATCCGGCCGTCGCGGGCAGTGGCCCGGTTGGCCTGACCGGTTTTTGCTGTCTTCATGCGGTTGCGCTGAAGACGATCACTTTCAGACAAGGGAATGACGGATGGCGAGTGCATTGCCCGAGACACGGCCGCGCACCGCCTCGGCCGGTGTGCGTCTGTCCGGCCTGAGCTGGGCGCATTTTCTCAACGACGGCGCGGCCAATTATCTGCCGGGTATCCTGCCCGCCCTGCTGATTCAGATGAATCTGTCGGTGGCCCTGGCCGGCACGATCATGGCCGCATTGCTCGTGGGTCAGGGCCTGCAACCTTTTTTCGGATTACTGGCCGATCGCATCGGCGGCCGGGTGATGGTGTTCGCCGGCCTGCTCGGCTCGTCGCTGGGCGGCGCCCTCATCAGCGTGGTCGACGGGCCGGTATTCCTGATCGGTGTGTTGGTGCTCATCGGTATTTCCAACTCGCTGTTTCATCCGCAGGCGCTGGCCGCGGTGCGGCGCCTGTCCGCGGCCCGACAAGGCACGGCCATGTCGTATTTTCTGGTGGGCGGAGAGATCGGGCGCGGCGTGTGGCCCTTGCTGGCGAGCTGGGTCGTGGTGAGCTGGGGGCTGGGCGCGCTGTGGATACTGGCCCTGCCAGCCATCATCACCGTGCCGTGGCTGCTGCGCTGGGCGCCGTCGCTGCCGGCCCGCGCGGTCGGTCAGGCACCGATCGAGTGGCGCCGCCACGCCGGGCCGTTATCCCTGCTGGTGGGGTTCTGCGCGTTGCGGGCGCTGATGATTTTCTGCGTGATTACTTTCGTGCCCGTCATCTGGGCGCAGGCCGGCGGCTCGCTTACCGCCGGGGCGAGCTTCATCACCGTGCTCATGGTGGTCGGCATTGTCGGCAACCTGGCCGGCGGGCGGCTCAGTGACCACTACGGCACACGGCCGATTCTGGTCGGGGCCATGGTGGCGTCGTGCCTGCTGATGCTCGCCTTCCTGCAGCTGTCCGGCGTCTGGCTGTGGCTGGTACTGGCGCTGCTGGGGATCGCCCTGTTCGCCACCCTGCCGCTGACGATCGTCGTCGCCCAGGACATGCTGCCAGAGAACCGTTCGTTCGGTTCCGGCCTGGCTTTGGGGCTGGCCAACGCGCTGGGCGCGGTCGGGGTCATGGCGCTGGGGCCGGTGGCACAGGTCTGGGGCGCGTCGGCGCCGCTGTGGGTGGCGGCCGGCGGCGGTGCCGTCGCCGTGGTGCTGGCGCTCGTGCTACCCAATCACCGGCCGCAATAACACGTTTGCTCCGGGCCGCCGTGGTGAACGGCGCCTGCAGGGTCTGGAGCCGACCTAGAAGTTCACCAGCCCCAGTACGCCGATGAGGATCAGATACGCCGCGACAATATAGTTGAGCAGCCGCGGCACCAGCAGGATCGCAATGCCGGCGACCAGGGAAACGATGGGAACAAGGCTCGCGTCGGCGATAGTGATGGTCATGTGTGCACCGGGGGTTGGATGTGCGAAGAGCATGCGTGAGCGTTTGCGCCTTGGCAACACCGCTCAGGCATTCGTTTTTTCGTCCAGAAGACGGCCGAGCAAGCGCTGCTGCAGGGCGACCGCGTCGCGGGTTGCGCCCTCGAGATCGCGGGTCGCGCGCATGGCCGCGAATCCGTCGGCGAGCAGGCCGTAGGTGCGGCCCATGCCCAGCGCCCGTGCCGGCCCCGAGGCCAGCTTGAAGGCCCAGTAGGCAGCGCGGTTGTCGGCATAGCCGCCGAGCAGGTCGACGAGTTCCTGCACCCACAGGATCTGCTGGCGTCGCAGATCGGCTTCGCCGACCTGGCGAAACGCGGACACGTAGGCCCTGGGCGTGATGACCGTCGTATCGGCGGTCGTATCGGCGCGGGTCAGCAGTGCGTCACTCACGGCGGCGTCGAGCGTATCCGCGCTGGCCTGCAGCCGCACCGCGATCACCAGCGGCCGGGCGTCGCTGATGATGCGCCCGATGCGCTTGGCCACGCGCTCGGGCCGGGCGGTCAACTCGGACCAGTCGGCTTCCAGATAGAAGCTATGGGTGAGAAAGTCGAGTAATGCGTGGCCGTCGTAGCGCTCGGCGACCGGCCGGTGGAGCGCGGCGATCCGGGCGGACTGCCATGTGCGCACGGCCGCCAGCTGGTTGTCGAATGCCGGTGTGGCGCGCGCCCTGATGGCTGCGCGCTCGTCGCGCAACGCACACAGGGCCTGTTCGAGTGCCGCGCTCACGGTACCGGCAGGCGCGCGAACGAATCCGCGGTCAGACTGCCCAGATAGAGCGTGTTCTCGACCTGCTGAACACTGGTGACCGGGGCGAAGGCTTCGGCACGCCTGTCCTCGAGGTTGGTGACGATCCGACCGTCGGTATCGAGTCCCAGCAGATGGCCGACGTGTGCAGGCTGCGGCTGGATCGCTTCGGGCAGACGGAACACGATCTTGCGCAGCCACGCATAGGGGGCGAGCCAATCGAGGGTGCGATCACGCGGCGCGAACAGGGCCAGCCAGAAGGTGCCGTTCTCGTTGAACGAGATACCGTCGGGGAAACCGGGCAGGTTGTCGACAAAGATATCGTGCTGGCCAGCCTTCGGGCCAGTGAGCCAGTAGCGGGTGACGCGATAGCTGCCGGTCTCGGTGACCAGCACATAGGCATCGTCGGGGCCCACGGCGACGCCGTTGGCGAACTGCAGACCCGAGAGCAGCACACTGGCCTGTCTGGTTTTCGGGTCGTACTTGAGCAGCCGCCCGTGGCCGCCGTGCTCGAGGATATCCGCCCGGTAGTTGTTCTTGCCGTACTTGCTCGAGGCGTCGGTGAAATAGATCGTGCCGTCGTCGGCCACGTCGACATCGTCGGTGAACGCGAAAGCGGCATCGCCGGCACCGTGGGTGAGTACCGTGATATCGCCGCCGGCGTCGATGGCCAGCAGGCCCTTGTCGGCGTCGGCCACGATCAGCGTCTGCTGCGGCGGCTGCGTCGTGTCTTCATTGTTCGCGTCGCCGCCGGTGCTCCGGGCGGCCGGGCCGTCGTCGAACAGCGGGGCACGCTGGAATGCCAGCCCGAGCGGCCGGCCGTTGGTGGTGGCAAAAACCTCGCCGTTGTTGCCGTCGGCATCGAAACGACGAATCGTGCCGTCTTCGTAGCCGGCGTAGATACGGCCCTGGTCATCCACGGCCACGTCCTCCGGGCCGCGGGCGACGCCATCGGCCAGCCGAGTCGCGTTCGCGAGTTTCTCGTCATCGGCCGCCGGCGCGCTCGGGGTAGCCCGCACGTCCGGCGCGTTCCAGGCCACCGGCGCGAAACTGGAGGGCCAGAACAGCGCATAGCCGATAAACGCCACGAGGGCGATGAGCAGGATAAACAGCAGTTTTTTCATCGATATGTCTGGACCGCGTTAGACAAAAACAAAACCTCGATGCGCGCGAATGATACGCATGTGGTTGGGAAAGCAAATGTTTGGCGGTGACGGATTCGTTTTTCGCGGCCTTCTGCGCTGCGGATAGGGCACGGCGCGGCCGGTGTTTCACGTAGCCGGCGGCGGCCATCGACACGGCGTCACGTGAAATGGCAACAGTTCCGAGGCACTGCTGCCGTATACTCGAAAATCCGTATCGGCCTTTACCCGAGCCCAATGAACGTTGACGAATCTTCTCCTGCGCTGCATGCCAAACGCCGCGCCAGTCTGGCCCGTATCGACCGGCTGGCCTGGTGGCTGGATGACGCAATCCGTATTCCCGTGATCGGCAAGCGGGTCGGCGTGGATGGACTGTTCGGCCTGATCCCCTTTGCCGGCGACCTGGTCGGCGCGGGCCTGTCGAGCCTGATGGTGGCCGAGGCGCTGCGACTGGGTGCGCCCAAGCGGGTCTGGATGCGCATGGGAGCCAACGTCGGCGTGGACTTCGTGGTCGGGCTGGTGCCGGTGGCGGGGGATCTGTTCGATCTGGTCTGGAAAGCCAATCGCCGCAACGAGCAGGTCATGCGGCGCTGGCTGGAAGAGGTCACCGCGACCGAGGAAAAACAATCGAAATGGCCGGGCGCCATGGGCATCGGTCTGGGGCTGGCGGGGGCGTTCATCGTCACCGTCGTGCTCTGGCGCGCGATTTTCGGCTAGACGATCAAGGGCAACACAATGGCACATCCCGACACAGGCGATCAGGCGCCGGTCATCGACCGTATCGCCCACGATGGCGAGCGCGTCAATACCGCGGCCGAGCCCGATGCGCGGCCGGTCGTCGTGTATTTCTATCCGCGTGACGACACGCCGGTGTGTACGCGCCAAGCCTGCAGCTTCCGCGACCATCTGGGCGAATTCAATGCCCTGGATGCACAGGTGATCGGCGTGAGCGCGGATGACGACGCCAGTCATCGCGATTTTGCCGAGCGCCACGCGCTGACCTTTCCGCTGATCTCAGACCATGACGGCAGCCTGTCGCAAGCCTTCGGTGTCGGCCGCGCGCTGGGCGTGCTGGCCAACCGCGTGACCTTCGTGATCGATCGTCACGGCGTGATCGTCATGCGCTATCAGGCCCAGCTCGCGGCGGCCCGCCATGTCGAGAAAGCGATGACGGTGCTGCGCACTCTCTGATCGGTTGCGGGTTTCAGCCGCGCGTCACGGCCCAGAGCAGGGCAAGCCAGCCCAGGATCAGCAGCACGCCGCCCAACGGGGTTATGGCGCCGAGCCAGCGCACGCCGGACAGCGCGAGCAGATACAGACTGCCCGAAAAGACCAGCGTACCCAGCGTGAAACAGACGCCGGCGACCGACAACGCGCCGCTGGTCATGCCCTGACGCGCGAGCACGCCTACGGCCAGCAGCGCGGCGACGTGGAAGAACTGGTACTGCACGGCGGTATGCCAGATCGACTGCATTTCCGGCGACAGCCGGGCCGAAAGTGCATGCGCGCCGAAGGCGCCGAGGACGACGCCGAGCAGGCCGTAGATGCTGGCCGCGACCAGGGCGAATTGAGTCATGAGCAGTCGGGCTCCAGAGGATCGAGAAACAGTCGGCCTTCGGCATAACGCGCGGCGTGGCCGCCCAGATGCACGCGCTCGCCGGCCAGCCGGCAGGCCACGCGACCGCCGCGCCGCGAGATCTGACGACCGAGCAGCTCGGTCTTGCCCAGCCGCTCGCCCCAGTAAGGCGCCAGCGTGCAATGTGCGGAGCCGGTGACCGGATCCTCGTCGACCCCGTGGTGGGGTGCGAAATAACGGGAGACGAAATCGTACTCGTCGTGATCGGCCGGCGCGGTGACGATGAAGCCCAGATCGGTGCGGGCCGAATAGCGGGCCAGGGCGCGCAGGTCCGGCGCGAGCGCGGCGACTTGGGAGGCGTTGTCGAACACGGCCAGCAGATTGCTGGAAGCGAGCCATTGCCGGGGCCGTGCGCCCAAGGCCGTCTCCAGTTCATCGGTGTCGCCGGTATATGGCGTGGCCGGGCGGGCCGGGAAATCGAGCCAGAGCATGTCGTCGGCCACGTCGACGCCGAGTTCACCTGCATGCCGGGTGGAGAATCGCAGCGGCGCCGAGAAGCCGTCGCGGCAATACAGCAGCGTGTAGGCGCTGGCCAGCGTGGCATGACCGCACAGCTCGACTTCGCAGGCGGGCGTGAACCAGCGCAGCGCGTGGACCTGCTCGCCGGGGACGATGAACGCGGTCTCGGACAGATTGTGTTCCGCGGCGATCGCGGCGAGGGTGCTATCGTCGAGCCATGCGTCGAGAATGACGACGGCGGCCGGATTGCCCGAGAACACGCGGCTCGTGAAGGCGTCGATCTGGTAATAGTCGAAATGTCGTAACGTTTTTGTCATGAATCTGTCATGTGCGGTTGTTATTCAGGGACGCCTGGTTCGCACGCGCGCGACGCGCGCTTGATTGCCAATGACTGACGAATACATGCCTAGCCGTGCCCAATGTCGCCACGACCGCCGCCCGGGCTGCCCTGGCCGGCAGGGCGCCGGTGCACCGGCGCGTGGTTGGATAGCTGTCGTCATCAGCCATTCATTTTCGATGGACAGACTTTGACACTCTTTTCCCGGCGCTGCCCGCGCCGGCTCAACAGAATACGCCACGCATGACTGCAGCCTCCAATATGCCCGTGCCGGAAACACCGCTGGACGCGCCGGTACTGTTCATCAATCGAGAGCTGTCGCTGCTCGAATTCAATGACCGCGTGCTCGAGCAGGCGCGCGATACGGACGTGCCGCTGCTCGAGCGGCTCAAGTTCCTGTGCATCTCCTCGACCAATCTGGACGAGTTCTTCGAGGTGCGCGTGGCCGGGCTCAAGCAGAAGGCCGAGTTGGTCAATGCGCCCACCGATGCCGACAACCGCGCGCCCAGCGACGCCCTGCGCGTGATCGGTGCGCGCGCTCATGAACTGGTCGAGAAGCAGTACGCCACGCTCAACGACGAACTCATTCCCGCTCTGGAGAGCCAGGGCATCCGGTTCCTGCGCCGTTCCGAATGGAACGCCGAGCAGCGGGCCTGGCTGGCCGAGTATTTCGAGGAAGAGTTGTTACCGGTAATCAGCCCGCTGGGCCTGGATCCTGCGCATCCTTTTCCGCGCATTCTCAACAAATCGCTGAATTTCATCGTCTCGCTCGACGGCACCGACGGCTTCGGGCGCAAGATCGAACACGCCGTGGTGCAGGCGCCGCGGGCCCTGCCGCGGGTGATCCAGCTGCCGGCCCAGGAGAGCGGCAGCGGCACGCACGATTTCGTGTTCCTGTCGTCGATCATCCACGAGCATGTGGGCGATCTGTTTCCCAGCATGGGCACCTCCGGCTGCTATCAGTTCCGGGTGACGCGCAACTCGGATCTGTTCGTCGACGAGGAAGAGGTCGACGATCTGCTGCGCGCGGTCGAAGGCGAGCTGCCGTCACGCCGCTACGGCGACTGTGTACGCCTGGAAGTGGCGCACAACTGCCCGCAGGAACTGTCGGATTATCTGCTGGCCCGTTTCATCCTGGGGCGGGAGGATCTGTATCAGGTCAACGGCCCGGTCAACGTCAACCGGCTGATGTCGCTGCTGGATACGGTCGACCGGCCGGATCTGAAATATTCCGCCTACACGCCGCGCCTGCCCGCCGAACTCGGCCCCAACGCCGATCTGTTCGCCGAAATCCGGGCCCATGACGTGCTCCTGCATCATCCCTTCGATTCGTTTCTGCCGGTGATCGACTTCGTGCGTCGCGCGGCCGCCGACACCCGCGTGCTCGCGATCAAGCAGACGCTGTATCGCACCGGGCCGGAATCGGCGGTGGTCGACGCGCTGGTGGACGCTGCCCGTGCCGGCAAGGAAGTCACGGTGGTGGTGGAACTGCGCGCGCGCTTCGACGAAGCCGACAATATCGCCCTCGCCAACCGCCTGCAGGCGGCCGGCGCACACGTGGTCTACGGCGTAGTCGGTTACAAGACGCACGCCAAGATGACCCTGATCGTGCGTCGCGAGACCGACGGCCTGCACAACTACGTTCATCTGGGCACCGGCAACTATCATCCCAAGACCGCGCGGCTTTATACCGACTACGGGCTGTTCTCCTGCGATCCGGATCTCGGCAACGACGTGCACGAGATGTTCCTGCAGCTGACCAGTCTGGGCAAGGTGTCCGGACTGGCGCGCATTCTCGATGCGCCGTTTCGTCTGCATCCGGCGATCATCGACAAGATCGCACGGGAGGCCGGGCATGCCGAGAGGGGCAGGCCCGCCCGCATCGTCGCCAAGATGAACTCGCTGGTTGAGCCGCAGGTCATTCAGGCGCTCTATGCGGCTTCGCAGGCGGGCGTGGAGATCGACCTGATCGTGCGCGGGGTGTGCTGTTTGCGCCCCGGCGTGCCGGATGTGTCCGAAACCATTCGTGTGCGCTCGGTGGTGGGGCGTTTTCTCGAGCACACGCGGGTGTTCCGTTTTGACAATGACGGCGAGCCCGAACTGTATCTGGCCAGCGCCGACTGGATGGACCGTAATTTCTTTCGCCGCGTGGAGACCTGCTTCCCCGTGACCCGCCCGGCGTTATATGATCGGGTCAGTCGCGAGCTGGATCTGTATCTCGCCGACAACAGCCAGGCATGGCTGCTCGGCAGTGACGGAAGCTACCAGCGCGCGCGGCCGGCTGAGGGCGAGGCCGTGCTGGCCGCGCAGAAGCGTCTTATGGAGGGGCCGGGACAGGCTTGACCGCGTGCATCGCATTGGAACCTGCTGTTGCCGCGGTGGTCTGATCGCGCAGAGTCCTTTCGTGGACGCTCACATCAGGTTATCGCCGGTACGCCGGCCAATGATCCCAATCAAGGGGAAGCACAGATGAAACAATGGATGACGGCGCTACTGGCGACCGTGACGATGCTCGCCACCTCCAGCGCGGCCTTGGCAGCCTCCGAGCAGGAACAGAAACTCGACGATGCCACCACCGTGGTGCGCCAGTTCGTGGATATTCCCGAGAACGCGATTCCGCCGGCCCTGCTGGGTCAGGCCTACGGCATCGCCGTTATCCCGAGCGTACTCAAGGTCGGCTTCGTGCTCGGCGGACGCCGAGGCAAGGGCGTGCTGTCGGTGCGTACCGCCGACGGCAGCTGGTCGAACCCCACCTTCGTGACCCTGACTGGCGGCTCCATCGGCTGGCAGATCGGCGCCTCGTCGTCGGACATCATTCTGGTGTTCAAGACCCAGCGCAGCATCGACAAGATCGCCAGCGGCCAGATCAGCCTGGGCGCCGACGCCGCCGTCGCGGCCGGCCCGGTCGGGCGCAGTGCCGGTGCCGCCACCAACCTGGGCTTCGACGCCGAGGTCTATTCCTATTCGCGCGCACGTGGCCTGTTCGCCGGTGTGTCGCTGGAAGGCGGCAAGATCGGTATCGATCGCGATGCCAACTGGCTGTTCTACGACAAGGCCGGTATCGACGCGCTCAGCATTCTGCGCAGCAACAATCACTCGGCCATTCCGCAGCCCGGGCAGCGCTTCGTCTATACGCTGGACCGCTACATGCCGGCCTCCGACGATTTTGATCGCGCCGCTGCCACGCAGGGCACGAGCATGGAATCGACCAATTCGGGCCAGGGTAGCAGCACCAGCGGCTCCGGCGGCACGAGCGATATCAACGGCCGAGGCCAGGCCCAGCCCTACGATAGCGGCAGCGGTGTGACCGTGCAGCAGGGCAACTACGATGCTCAGGACAACGACGGCGCCAGCGGCGGCAATAACAACAACCAGAACAGTGGCAGCCAGAACAGCGGTAGCAGCAACTACGGCAGTGGTGGCAACAGCAACTATTGATCTTCCTCAGAAATCGATTCCTGCGCTATGTATTGATAGCCGTCGTCGCGATCGCACTCGCGCCGGCGGTTATCGTGCTGCTGTTTCGATGGGTCAATCCGCCGGTCACGGCATATATGCTCCGGGTGCATTTCGAGACCGAACGGGCGCAGGGTTCGACCGGTCCGACCCTCTTCTACAAATGGGCGGACATGGACGAGATCGCGGCGTGCATGCCGCTGGCCGCGGTCGCGGCCGAGGATCAGACGTTCCCGACACATCACGGCTTTGTGTGGTCGGCGATCGGCGATGCGCTCGCCGACAATGCCGAGGGCGGCACCATCCGCGGTGCCAGCACGATCACCCAGCAGACCGCCAAGAACCTGTTTCTGTGGCCGGCCAAGAGCTATGTGCGCAAAGCCATCGAGGCCTATATCACCGTGTGGATGGAGGTGCTCTGGTCCAAGCGGCGCATCCTCGAGGTCTATCTTAATATCGCCCAGTTCGATGACCGCGTTTTCGGTGTCGGCGCCGCGGCCGACCGCCTGTTCGGCACCACGGCCGCGCAATTGAGTACCGGCCAGTGCGCTGCGCTCGCGGCGGTATTGCCGGCCCCCGAGCGCTATGATGCCGCCTCGCCCGGTCCTTATGTGCAAAGACATTCGGCCTGGATCCAGCGGCAGATGGGGCATCTTGGTCGCGGTTATCTCAAGGACATGCTGACACGGTAGCCGATGTATAATGCATACATCATGTCATCGGTTCTGCACGAACCGTCGGTTAGAATTCCTCCATGCTGACTCGTAGCGATTTCAACCCGGCGTTCTGGTTGCGCAACGCGCACGCCCAGACGGTTTTCGCATCCAAGCTCCGGCCCTCGCCGCCGCTCGAGATCGAGCGCGAGCGCCTCGAACTCGACGACGGCGATTTTCTGGATCTGTCCTGGCTGCCCGAGCGCGGTCTCGCTGACGATGCCCCGGTGGTGATCGTGCTGCACGGCCTCAACGGCTCGCTCGAATCCAAGTATGCGCGCGGTCTGCTGCGTCAGGCCGACGCCCGGGACGCGCGCGGCGTGCTGCTGCATTTCCGCGGCGCGGCCGAACCCAATCGCCTGCCGCGCAGCTATCATTCGGGAGAGACCGGCGACCTGGATACGGTCGTGCAGCACGTCCGGCAACGTTTCCCACGCGCCTCGCTGGCCGCGGTGGGTTATTCGCTGGGCGGTAACGTGCTGCTCAAGTATCTGGGCGAGCAGGGGCGCCATGCGCCGCTGGCCTGTGCCGTCGCCGTGTCCTCACCCTACGATCTCAAATGCTGCGCCGAGGCGATCCAGCACGGGCTGTCGCGCGTCTACCAGGCCCACATGATCAACGGCCTGCGCGAAGCCTACGAGCACAAGTTCAGCGTGATGGAAGCGCCGTATCCGCGGCCGGACTTCAAGACGCTGCGCGATTTTCCGTCCTTCGACAATGCCGTGACCGCGCCGCTCAACGGCTTCAAGGATGCCGACGACTATTACGCGCGCTCCAGCAGTCGCCCGTTTCTCAAGCATATCCGTACGCCGACGCTGATTCTGCACGCCGAGGACGATCCGTTCATGACCCCCGCGATCATTCCCACGCAAGCGGATCTGTCGTCCGCGATCCGCTTCGAGCTGTCGTCCCATGGCGGCCATGTCGGTTTCGTCGCCGCCGGCCGGTTCGGTGAGCCGGTCTACTGGCTCGAGCGGCGTATTCCGGCGTTCCTGCAGCAGCACATGCCTGATTTCGAGCGCTGCTCGCAGGGCGATACCACCCAGGAAGCCGGCTGATCGCAAGCGATCCGTCGATCGCCGTGGTCTTACCGGTCATCGACGAGGCCGAAGCGCTGGGCGCGCTGATCGCCGATCTGCACGCCCAGCGCGGTGTCCGGCTGCAGATCGTGGTGGCCGATGGCGGCTCGACCGACACCAGCCGGGAACGCGCAAGCGCAGCGGGTGCCACCGTCATCGAGTCGCCCGCCGGACGCGGTGTGCAGATGAACGCGGGCGCTGCCGTCGCCACGAGCGACTGGCTGTGTTTTCTGCACGCCGACAGCCGGCTGACCCGTACCGATCAGCTCGCCGGCGCGATCCGGCAGTTGATGGCCGCCGGGGCGGCAGACAGTGCCGGGCATTTCCCGTTGCGTTTCAGCGGCTGCGGCAACCGGCGAGGGTTTTTCTATCGCTATCTGGAAGCCAAGACCGCGAGCGGGCGCCGTCATACCATCAACGGCGATCAGGGGCTGGTGCTGCACCGTGATCTGTTCGCAGCCATCGGTGGCTTCGATACCGGCATGGCGTTTCTGGAAGACCAGCGCATGGCCGCCGCGATCGAGGGGCGCGGCCGTTGGCTCCTGCTGGAGCACGAGCTGGTCACCTCGGCGCGGCGTTTTCGGCGCGAGGGCGAGTATTCGCGCTATCTGCTGATGGCGCTGATCATGGCGATGCATCTGGCCCGCGTGCCGGCGTTCTTCGAACAGGCGCCGGCTGTCTATTCGCGCCAGCGGGATACCCGGCGTCTGGCGCTGATGCCTTACTTCCGCCTGCTGCGCGAGTTGATGCGCCGCTGCGGGGCGCGCGCGAGCATCCGCGTGTGCTGGCGCATGGCCGGTATTGCGCTGGCCGAAAGCTGGCAGCCCTTTCTGGCCGTCGATGTGGCGCTGGCGCCGGTACTGGGCGCGCGCCGGCGTGTGTTTCTGGGCCTGCACGATCGCTGGCTGCGGCCGTTGATCGTGCATGTGCCGGGGCAGGCGCTGTTGATGCTGATTCTGGCAATGCTCATTTTCGGACCATTGCAGTTAGGGTGTTGGCTGCGAGAACGAGTAAGGCCCTTCGAATGAGCGAAAACGATACCGGACCCGAGCTAGCGGACCCGCAGGCATATCGCCGCGCGCTCGAGGGCACGCTGGGCATTCCGTTTACCGACGGCAATCGGGTGGAGCGGCTCGTCAACGGCCGTGAGATATTTCCGGCGATGATCGCGGCGGTCGAGGGCGCGCGCGAGTCGATCGATTTTCTGACCTTCATCTACTGGCAGGGCGACGTCGCCGAGCGTTTTGGCAACGTACTGGCCGAGCGCGCCCGTGCCGGCGTGCGCGTGCGCGTGCTGCTGGATGCCTTCGGCGCCCACAGCATGCCCGATGCCGTACTCGAACAGCTCGAGGGCGCGGGCGCCGATGTACAGTGGTTCCGGCCCACCGCGCGCTGGCGCTTCTGGCAGATCGATAACCGAACTCATCGCAAGATTTTGCTCGTCGACAACGAAATAGGCTTTACCGGCGGCGTCGGCATTGCCGCCGAATGGGACGGCGACGCGCGCAATCCACAGGAATGGCGCGAGACCCACTTCCAGCTGCAGGGGCCGGTGCTGGACGGGCTGCGCGGCGCTTTCGTGTCGAACTGGATCGAGTCGGGCGCGCGTGGCTTCGAGGATCGCTGGCTGCTGCCCGCCGCCGAGCCGGCCGGCGACGCCGCGATCCAGGTCCTGCGCACATCGGCGGCGGTCAATTACAGCGACATCGCCACGCTGCTGCGGCTGGTCATCAGCATCGCGCGCAAGCGCCTGCGTGTGACCACCGGTTATTTCGTGCCCGATCGTGCCACCATCGACATGCTCTGCAACGCCGCACGGCGCGGTGTCGATATCGAGATCCTGATGCCTGGCCCCTATACCGATTCCGCGGTGGCCCGCATGGCCGGCGAAGACGCCTACGAGTCGCTGCTCGAGGCCGGCGTCAAGCTGTATCGTTTTCAGCCGACCATGCTGCACGCCAAGATCGTGCTGCTCGACGACGCGGTCGCGGTGGTGGGGTCGGCCAATTTCAACCATCGCTCCATGGGCAAGGATGATGAAATCGCCCTGAGCGTGATCGATGCGCCCACCTTCGCCAAACTGGCTGCCGATTTCGATCACGATCGCGGCCGCTGCGAACAGGTCGATCTGCAGGCCTGGCGTCGGCGCGGCGTATGGCAGCGGTGCAAGGAAATCGTCGGCCGGTTGCTCAGCCCCCAGGCCTGATGGGCAGCGTCGCTCGCTCAGGCGGCGCGCAGACGATCCAGCCGCAGGCGATGACGCTCGTCGAACAGCCGTCGGGCGCCGAGGGTCACCGCCAGCAGGGTGCCGAAGCCGGTGCCCGCGGCGATCAGGAACATGATCAGGATCTGATATTTCACCGCGTCCCAGGGCGGGCTGCCGGCCAGAATCTGGCCGGTCATCATGCCGGGCAGGCTGATGATACCGGCCGCCGCCATTGCGTTGAGCATTGGAATCATGCCGGCGCGCATGGCGTCGCGGCGAATATCGCCGATCGCTTCGCCGGCGGTGGCGCCCAGCGCCAGTCGGGTCTCGATCACCGGCGCACTGCGCCATACCTCCTGGGTCAGCCGATCCAGCGCCAGCGCGATACCGGTCATGGTGTTGCCCAGCAGCATGCCCAGCAGTGGAATCGCATACTGCGGCGTATACCAGGGCTCGACCCGGATCACCAGCGTCAGTGTGGCCACGGTGGTGACGAAGGCGGACAGGAACATCGACGCGGTGCCCGCGGCAAAGCCATAGCCGCCGACAAACCGGCGTTTCTGGCGCGACGCGGCTTCGCGTCCCGCCAGCAGTAGCATCACCAGTGCCATCAGCGCGATCCAGATCAGCTGTCGCTGGGCGAACACCGCGTCCAGGATCAGCCCGACCAGCGCCAGTTGCGCGGTGGTGCGCAGCGCGGCGATCAACAGCGTACGAGCGAGCCCCAACCGCATGATGACGAGGGTGGCGGCGAGCGCCAGCACCGCAATCGAGGCCAGGCCGAGATCGAAAAACGACAGTGAAATCAGCTGCATGTCAGGATGCGCTGGCGATCGGATTACCGATCGCGTCGAGCCCGATGCGTGCGCCCGCGACACGATCGAGTTGCGCGATATCGTGCCCGACCCACACCGCGCAGGCGCCCTGCCCGCGACAGTAGGCGGCGATTGCCTGTTCCACGCGCGCCACGTTGTCGGCGTCGAGATTGGCGGTGGGCTCGTCTAGCAATAGCACCCGCGGCCGGCCGGCGAGCAGACGCAGCAGCGCGAGACGTTGTCGCTGGCCGGACGACAGTTGTGCCAGCGACCTGGTGATCAGTTCGGGTGTGAGCCCGAGTTCGCTCAACCGGGCATTCAGGTCCGCGTCGAGGGCGGGCAGGTGTTCAGCCGGGGTATCGGCCCACCAGGCCGATTCCGCAGCCAGATACATGACCTGTCGGCGCCAGTCGGGCGCGGCGAATCCGGCGGCGGGTCGACCGTCGAGCAGGCACACGCCCTGATGGGCGTCGAGATCGGCCATCGCCCGCAGCAGCCGGGTCTTGCCGGCGCCGGAGGGTCCGGACAGGGCAAGACACTGACCGGCCGCGAGTTGGAACTCCAGCGGGCCGATCGCGCCGATCGCCAGCGCGCGCGCCGTAAACAGACTCACGACGTCGCGGCGCGCGTGTGTGGGTTATAACCCGGCGATGTGCTGGCTAGATCGCGTCGCGGTCGGTTTCGCCGGTGCGGATACGCACCACCTGCTCCAGGCTGTGAACGAAGATCTTGCCGTCGCCGATCTGACCGGTCTTGGCCGCATCGATGATCGCCTCCACGACCGCGTCGACCCGGTCGTCGGATACCGCGACTTCGAGCTTCACCTTGGGCAGGAAATCCACCGCGTACTCGGCGCCGCGATAGAGCTCGGTGTGGCCTTTCTGGCGTCCGAATCCCTTGACTTCGGTCATGGTCGTGCCGTGCACGCCCACCTCGGCCAGTGCCTCGCGCACGTCGTCGAGGCGGAAAGGTTTGATTACGGCGGTAACCATTTTCATGGGGGCGGCTCCTTATTCTAAGTTGACCCGAGTCTAACACCCGAGGGCGCGGGCGCCGTCACAGATCGTAGCCGCGTTCCTCGTGCTCGGATATATCCAGACCCACCTGTTCGCCGTCGGCGTCGATGCGCAGCCCCATCAGCGGATTGAGCACCTTCAGGATCGCCCAGGTCACGATGCCGGTATAGGCAAATACGGCCACCACGCCCAGCAGTTGCACGCCGAACTGATGGGCCATGCTCTGAATGCCGTCGGCGTAGCCGTGGCCGGCGAACGGCCCCAGTTGGGTGGAGGCGAATATTCCCGCTGCCAGCGTGCCGACGATACCGCCCACGCCGTGTACCGGGAACACATCGAGCGAATCGTCGATACGCAGTCGCCGCTCGACGAACAGGGTGGCGCCGAAACAGACCACGCCGGCGATGATGCCGATGACGATCGCACCGCCCGGCCCGACAAAGCCCGATGCCGGGGTGATGGTGCCCAGCCCGGCGACCATGCCGGTGACGATACCCAGCACGCTGGGTCGGCCGAAGCGAATCCATTCCGCCGCCATCCAGGTCAGACAGCCCGCCGCGGCGGACAGATGCGTGACCAGCATGGCCATGCCGGCCTGGCCGTTGGCGGCCAGCGCGCTGCCGCCGTTGAAGCCGAACCAGCCGACCCAGAGCATGCCGGCGCCGGATACCGTCATGGTCAGGTTGTGTGGTGCCATGGCGGTCTTCTGAAAACCGTTGCGTGGCCCGACCACGATCGCCGCCACCAGGGCGGCCACGCCGGCCGTGATATGCACGACGGTGCCGCCGGCAAAATCGAGCAGGCCCATGGCGCCCAGCCACCCGCCGCCCCAGACCCAGTGGGTGACCGGCACATAGACCACGAGCAGCCACAGGGCCGTGAACACCAGCAGCGTGGAGAAACGAAAACGCTCGGCGAAGCCGCCGACGATCAGCGCCGGGGTGATCACGGCGAAGGTCATCTGGAACAGGGCGAACACCGACTCCGGAATGCTGCCGACCGTGGTGTCGAGACCGACGCCGTTGAGAAAAGCCTTGTCCAGGCCGCCGATGAAAGCGTTACCGTCGGAAAACGCCAGGCTGTAGCCGACCGCGAACCACAGCAGCGAAGCCAGCGCGCAAACCGCAAAGCACTGCATGAGCACCGACAACACGTTGCGCACCCGCACCAGGCCGCCGTAGAAAAGAGCCAGCCCCGGCAGTGTCATGAACAGCACCAGCGCGGTGGTGGTCATCACCCAGGCGGTGTCGGCCTTGTCGATGGGCTCGGCCGCCAGCGCCGCGGGGGCAATGGCCAGCAGCAGCGGGCAGACACACAACAGCAGCAGGCGCCGCCAAGGCTTTGCAAAGGGCATCGCGAGCATCCAGTCGAGGGAAAGTTGCGCGCAAGTATATCGAACCGCACCGAGACGGTGCCTGCGAATGAAGTGGCGTTTGGTTCGTGACGAAAGTGTCGGCTTCCGAACGCCGGGCAAAAAAAAGAGGCCCCGTTTCCGGGGCCTCCGATGCCTGGCGAATGATCGCCGGGATGGTTACTGCATCGAGCGACGGCTGCCGCCGGAAGTGAACTCCGGATAGGCTTCCATGCCGCACTCGCCCAGATCCACACCCTCGGCCTCTTCCTCTTCCGAGACACGGATGCCGAACACGGCCTTGAGGATGCCCCAGACGATGAGGCTGGCGATGAACACCCACACGAAGATGGTGATCGCGCCCACGATCTGACCGGTGAAGGTCACGTCGGGATTGGTCAACGGCACGACCATCAGGCCGAGAAGGCCGCAGACACCGTGGACCGACAGGGCACCGACCGGATCATCGAGCTTGATCTTGTCGAAGAACAGGATCGACAACACCACCAGGATGCCGCCGGCGGCGCCGAACAGCGTGGCGACCAGCGGGGTCGGGGTGGACGGTTCGGCGGTGATCACCACCAGACCGGCCAGCGCGCCGTTGAGCGCCATGGTCAGGTCACCCTTGCCGAACATGACCCGCGCGAGCAGCAGGGCGGCGACCAGGCCGCCGGCGGCGGCGGTGTTGGTGTTGAGAAACACCATGGCCACGGAGTTGGCGCTGGCGATATCGCCGAGCTTGAGCACGGACCCGCCGTTGAAGCCGAACCAGCCCATCCACAGGATCAGCGTGCCGAGTGCAGCCAGCGGCAGGTTGGCACCGGGAATGGCGGCGACGGTGCCGTCGGCCCGGTACTTGCCCTTGCGTGGTCCGAGCAGCAGGACACCGGCGAGCGCGGCGGTGGCGCCGGCCAGATGCACGATGCCGGAGCCGGCGAAGTCGGAAAAGCCCAGATCGCCGAGGTTGTAGAGACCGAACACCGAATCGCCGTTCCAGGTCCAGGAGCCTTCCAGCGGATAGATGAAGCCGGTCATGACTACAGCGAACGCCAGGAACGCCCACAGTTTCATGCGCTCGGCCACCGCACCCGACACCACCGACATGGCGGTGGCGACGAACACGACCTGGAAGAAGAAGTCGGAAGCGCCGGCGTACACCGAATCACCGCCGAAGCCATTCTCTGCCGAAGCCTTGAGCGCATCGGCGACCAGCGTGTCGCCGCCGGCGATACCGTTCAGGAACAGATTGCCGTCGTACATGATCATGTAGCCGCAGATCATGTACATGATGCAGGAGATCGAATACAACGCGATGTTCTTGGTCAGGATTTCGGTCGTGTTCTTGGCACGAACGAGTCCGCCTTCCAGCATGCTGAAACCGGCGGCCATCCACATGACCAGGGCCCCCATGACCAGGAAATAGAAGGTATCGATTGCGTACTGCAACTCGAAAATATTGTTTTCCATGACGTAAAAATTCCCTCGAAATATCTGGCGTGAAAGACGCTTAGAGCGCGTCCTTGCCGGTTTCACCGGTACGGATACGGATGGCTTGTTCCAACGCGGTGACGAAAATCTTGCCGTCGCCGATCTTGCCCGTGTGTGCGGCCTTGGAGATGGCCTCCACGGCGGCATCGAGTTCGGTCTCCTCGATGGCGACCTCGATCTTCACCTTGGGCAGAAAATCGACGACGTATTCGGCGCCGCGATACAACTCGGTGTGGCCCTTCTGGCGGCCGAAGCCCTTGACTTCGGTCACGGTGATGCCCTGCACCCCCACTTCCGACAACGCTTCACGGACCTCATCGAGCTTGAATGGCTTGATTACGGCTGCGATCAGTTTCATTGATAAAACTCCTGTAGCTCATGCATGGCTGCGTAAGACCGCGCGGTAGGCCGGTATCGCACCGGCGCCGAAGCGCGGTTGTCTCCCTGTTGACCCCTCGATCGGGACTGGATGAGCACTGCCTGCGGGGCCCGGCAGTGCGATATGTCTGTCATGTCGTGGATACCGGCCTTCAAAGGTCGTAGGCCTGCTCGTCGTGCAAAGCAAGATCCAGGCCCGTGTCCTCGTCCTCGGGCGAAACCCGCAGGCCGATGAGCACGTCGATGACCTTGAGAATGATGACCGTGGCGATGGCGTCGTAGACGACCGTGGCCAGCACGCCGACGCACTGGGCGACCAGCTGTCCGCCCATGCCGCTGACGGCATCGGAAAAGCCTGCGCCGCCCAGCGCCGGGGCACAGAACACGCCGGTCAGGATGGCGCCGACCACACCGGCCACGCCGTGGACGCCGAAGGCGTCGAGTGAATCGTCGTAGCCCATACGGCCCTTGAGCATGGTCACCGCATAGAAGGCACAGAAGCTGCCGCCGAAGCCGACCGCGATGGCCCCCATCGGGCCGACAAAACCGGAGGCCGGGGTGATCGCCACCAGACCGCCGACCGCGCCCGAACAGATGCCCAGCACGCTGGGTTTGCCGTGGCGGGCCCATTCCAGAAACATCCAGGTCAGGGCCGCCGCGGCGGTGGCGATCTGGGTGACCGCCATGGCCATGCCCGCGGTGCCGTCGGCGGCCAGTTCGCTACCGGCGTTGAAGCCGAACCAGCCGACCCAGAGCATGGAAGCGCCCATGAGGGTGTAGGTCAGGTTGTGCGGCTTCATCGGCGTCTTGGGAAAGCCGGAACGACGTCCGAGCACCAGCGCGCAGACCAGGCCGGCCACGCCGGCGTTGATATGCACCACGGTGCCGCCGGCGAAGTCGAGTACGCCCATGCCGCCCAGCCAGCCGCCGCCCCAGACCCAGTGCGCGATCGGCGCGTAGACGACGGTCAGCCAGATGCCGATGAACCAGAGCATGGCCGAAAACTTCATGCGCTCGACGAAGGCGCCCACGATCAGCGCCGGGGTGATGATCGCGAACGTCATCTGGAAGACCATGAATACGGTCTCGGGAATGGTGCCGCTCAGGCTGTCGACGGTCACACCGGCCAGAAACAGTTTGCCCAGCCCGCCGATCCACGGCGTGCCCTCGGCGAACGCCAGGCTGTAGCCCCACAGCGCCCAGATCAGCGTGGCCAGACAGCAGATGGCGAAACACTGCATGAGTACGGACAAGGTGTTCTTGGCCCGCACCATGCCGCCATAGAACAGCGCCAGGCCGGGAATGGTCATGAACAGTACGAGCGCGGTCGCGGTGATCATCCAGGCGGTGTCGCCCGAATCCAGAGTCGGCGTGTCCTGCGCGAACGCGATGGGGGTCGCCAGCGCCAGCAGGGCGAACAGGGTGCCGCCGGTGAGAATTCTTGCAAACGTGTTCTTGAACGACATGGCAGGACTCTCCTTTCTAGAGTGCCTCAGCACCGGTTTCGCCGGTCCGTATACGAATGACCTGTTCCAGCGTGCAGACGAAGATCTTCCCGTCGCCGATCTTGCCCGTGTGGGCTGCCTGGGAGATGGTGTCGACCGCCGCCTCCAGTTCGCTGTCGCCGACGGCGACCTCGATCTTCACCTTGGGTAGAAAATCCACAACGTACTCGGCGCCGCGATAGAGTTCGGTATGACCTTTCTGCCGGCCGAAGCCTTTCACTTCGGTCACGGTGATGCCCTGTACGCCGACTTCCGACAATGCTTCACGCACCTCATCGAGCTTGAATGGCTTGATCACCGCTGAGATCAACTTCATGACGTCCTCCAGAGCTGACGCGATCCAATCGACTATCGCTGCCGCGGCATCAAGCGTGATTAGCGTGCAAGCGAGATATTGCGCAGCTGTCTAAGCACTCACCGTGCCAAGCCAATAAAATCATATGCTTGCGGAGAAATTTGTTGTTTTCGGAACGACGGCGGGAAAGGCGCCCAAACCCGTTTGCACAAAAACAGTGCAGCGTGGTTTTGCGTGCTAGATCAGGGCAGGGCATGCTGTGTGTTCAGCCTCCGCGCAAGCCATCAATACATGCCGTCGATCGAAGACCTCGCCACGCGCCTGTCGCAGGCCCTGCCGCCCCAAGTCGGGCCGATACGCGACGAGTTGCACGCCAATTTCCGCGCCATCCTGCAAAGCCAGCTCGCGCGGCTGGATCTGGTGCCGCGTGAGGAATTCGAAGCCGCACGGGAAATGCTGGCGCATAGCCGGCGCAAGCTCGACGCGATGGAACAGCGTCTGGCCGCTCTCGAGGCCGAGCGCAAGGCCTGATCGGTGGCGCTGGCCTGCGTCCATAGTCGCGCGCAGACCGGTCTGCACGCGCCGGCGGTGGCGGTCGAGGTCGATCTGGCGGGCGGGCTGCCCGCGCTGGCCATCGTTGGTCTGCCCGAAACCGAGGTCAAGGAGAGCAAGGACCGGGTACGCGCGGCCATCGTCAACAGCGGTTATCAGTTTCCCACCCGGCGGATCACCGTCAATCTCGCGCCGGCCGATCTGCCCAAGGAAGGCGGGCGCTTCGATCTGGCGATCGCGCTGGGCATTCTCGCCGCCTCCGCCCAGATTCCGGCCGCCGCACTGGCCGGATATGAATTCCTCGGCGAACTGTCGCTGTCGGGCGCGCTGCGCCGGGTCCGTGGCGCGCTCCCCGCCGCACTCGCCGCCCAGGCGGCCGGACGCAGTCTCGTGCTGCCCGACGACAACGCCGCCGAAGCATCGCTGGCCGGCGAGCAGGGCGTACGCGCGGCATCACATCTCGGTGAGGTCACCGCGAGTCTGGCCGGTAGCGAGATTCTCTGGCGACAGCCCGAGGCCGTGACCGGTATCCGGCCCGAAGCCAGCGGTGGCGATCTGGCCGATGTACGCGGACAGTCTCAGGCCAAGCGCGCGCTCGAAATCGCCGCCGCTGGCGGTCATTCACTCTTGCTGATCGGCCCGCCCGGCGCGGGCAAGACCATGCTGGCGTCGCGTCTGCCGGGGCTGTTGCCGGACATGGCCCAGGCGCTGGCTCTGGAAGTCGCGGCGGTGGCGTCGATATCCGTCGGCGGTTTCGACCCCGAACGCTGGGGGCAGCGCCCGTTCCGGGCCCCACATCACACCGCGTCCGGGGTGGCGCTCGTCGGCGGCGGTTCGACGCCGCGACCGGGCGAGATCACCTTGGCGCACGGTGGCGTGCTGTTCCTAGACGAACTACCCGAGTTCGATCGGAGCGTGCTGGAAGTGCTGCGCGAGCCGCTCGAATCCGGTCATATCGTGATCTCGCGTGCGGCGCGCCAGGCCGAATTTCCGGCCGCCTTCCAGCTGCTGGCAGCCATGAATCCCTGTCCCTGCGGCTATCTGGGCGACGCCTCCGGACGCTGTCACTGCACGCCGGAACGCATCGAACGCTATCGTGGCCGCATATCCGGGCCGCTGCTGGACCGCATCGACATGCATCTGAACGTAGCTCCGGTTGCCCGTGACGTGCTCATGGGCAATGCCGGACAGACTGCCGCCGAAACCAGCGCTCAGGTACGAGCGCGGGTGAGCACGGCTCGTGGCCTCGCGGCGCAGCGCGGTCACGACCGCAACGCCGCCATGGGGCCGGGCGAGATCGACGCATTCTGTCTGCTCGAAAACAGTGCACGCTCCATATTGGAGCAGGCCATCGCGAGGCTCGGACTCTCGGCACGCGCCTATCATCGAATCCTGCGCGTGGCCCGCACGATTGCCGATCTGGCCGGTGCGCCACGTATCGGCCAGGCCCACGTTGCCGAAGCCATCGGCTTCAGGCAGCTGGATCGCGCAACACCATAGATTCATAGCGATCATCGCGATTTCCTGATGCGTGCGGCCGCGCCCGCGCGTCGTTCTCCATCTGTCTCTTTTGCTGGATATCAACCTCGCGCCCTGCGCCGAAATCGCGCGCACAGCACGTCGCCGATGCCTGTCCGCACTGGTTTGGCACGTCTTCTGCATAGATCTGCGCAGCCCCGGCCAACGGCCTCAATCGGTTTCGGGTTTCTCGTATCGAGATTTTTTGTAAAGGGAGCAAAGCCACAGATGAAAAAACAACTACTGATCGCGTCGGCCGCCATGGTCGTCAGCATGGGTAGCGTCAGCGCATTGGCCGCCGATGCCAGTGCGAACATCGCCTTCACCACCGACTACCGCTATCGCGGCGTATCGCAGACCGACCGGGATTTCGCGATCCAAGGCGGGTTCGATTACGCGCTGGACAGCGGCTTCTATGTCGGTACCTGGGCGTCCAATGTCGATAACTTCAATCCGAGCCCGGTCACCGGCGACAACGGCGCGCAGGCCGAAATCGACTTTTACGCGGGCTACGGCTTCGCCCTGACCGATCACTGGGCGCTCGACTTCAACGTGCTCTACTACTACTACCCGGGTGCGAGCACGGCCGGCGACAACAACGAGATCGATTTCTGGGAATACACGCCGGGCATCACCTACAGTGACGACAACATGACCGCGTCGCTGTCGGTGTCCTACAGCGACGATTTCTACAATGAGTCGGGCGACGCCTTCTACTACAACACCAGCTTCGAGTTTCCGCTCAACGATTATCTGACGCTGGGCGCGCACGCCGGCTACCAGATGGTCGACAAGGAAGATCTGTACTTTGAGGACTACGCCGACTGGTCGATCTCCCTGGGCACATCCTTCGTGGGCCTGGACTGGTCGGTCGCCTATGTCGACACCGATCTGGACAGCACCGCGTGCGGTGGCACCGATATCTGCGACTCAACTTTCGTGGGTACGCTCAGCAAGTCGTTCTAGACGTTTTCGAACGGATCCGGAACATGCAGGAGCCGGCTCATCGCGAGCCGGCTTTTTCGTGTCTGGAATCAGGGCCTGTTGCTATTTCATATGCCGCCGTCCCATCTTTATTTACTGGAGGTTGTGGCCCAAAATCGCGCCGTCCGGCGTTGCAGAGCTTGACCGCAGAATGACTGCGGCCGGCGCTCCGCGCCTTGTCTGACGTGATTTGGGGTCGCAACGCGGGGCCGTATGAAACGGCAACAGGTCCTAGACACGCCTGCCCGCCGCGCGGATCGGTGCAGCTGCTAGACTTTGCCGCCCATGGCGCAACCCAAACTCAATCCGCAGCAGGAATCGGCGGTCCGTTATCTGGACGGCCCGCTGCTCGTGCTTGCCGGCGCGGGCTCCGGCAAGACCGGTGTGATCACGCGCAAGATCGCCTACCTGATCCAGCGCGGCTATACCGGTGACCGCATCGCCGCGGTGACCTTCACCAACAAGGCCGCGCGCGAGATGAAGCAGCGTGCCTCCAAGCTGGTGTCCCGGGAGGACGCGCGCGGGCTGACGGTGAGCACATTCCACAGTCTCGGCCTGCAGATGATTCGCGCGGAGCACCAAACGCTGGGCTATAAATCGCGCTTTTCCATCTTCGACGCCGAGGATGGCGACAAGCTGCTGGCCGATCTGATCGGGCGCGACGTCGAGCAGCGCAAGATAGCGCGTTTCACCATCAGCGGCTGGAAATCCGCGCTCATCGACCCGGCCCAGGCACTGGCGAGTGCCGAGGGCGCCGATCAGCCGATCGCGCGGGCCTATGGCGAATACCAGCGGCGGCTCAAAGCCTATAACGCGGTGGACTTCGACGATCTGCTGAGCCTGCCGGTGCAACTGCTGCGCGACGATCCGGCCGCCCGCGAGCGCTGGCAGAATCGTTTTCGATATCTGCTCGTCGACGAGTATCAGGATACCAACGTGGCCCAGTATGAGCTGCTGCGCCTGCTTGCCGGCGGCCGCGCGGCCTTTACCGTGGTGGGCGACGACGACCAATCGATCTATGCCTGGCGCGGCGCGCGGCCGGGCAACATCGCCGATCTGTCGCGCGATTTCCCGCATCTGAAAGTCATCAAGCTGGAGCAGAACTATCGCTCCGTCGGCAACGTGCTCTCGGCGGCCAACCGGCTGATTCAGTCCAATCAGCGCGCCTATGAGAAGACGCTCTGGAGCGCCATGGGGCAGGGCGATCGTATTCGCATACTGGCCTGTGCCGACGAGGCCGGCGAGGCCGAACGCGTGGTCAGCGAGATTTCGGCGCATCGGCTGCGCACCGGCAACAAGCTCGGCGGCTACGCGGTGCTCTACCGTGGCAACTTTCAGTCACGCGCGTTCGAAAAAGCCATGCGTGAGCGCAACATGGCCTACCGCGTTTCCGGCGGACGGTCGTTCTTCGAGCGCAGCGAAATCCGCGATCTGGCGGCCTATCTGCGCTTGCTGACCAACACCGACGACGACGCGGCGTTCCTGCGCGTGGTCAATCTGCCGCGCCGGGAGCTCGGTCCGGCCACGCTGGAGACACTCGCCCACTATGCCGGTCAGCGTCATCGCAGCCTGTTCGATGCCGCTCGCGGTATCGGTTTGACCGGTGGCATCAACGACCGCGCCGGACGGCGCCTGGAAGAGTTCGTCGACTGGGCCGAGAATCTGGCTGCCCTGGGCGAGTCCACGCCGGTGCGCAAACTCGTCACCCAGCTGATCACCGATATCGGTTATCGCGACTGGCTGCGCGATACCGCCGCCAACCAGCGCGCCGGGCGAAAACGGCTGGAGAACGTCGATGAATTTCTGGGCTGGCTCGGTCATGTGGAGGAAAACGAGGACGGCACGCCGCGCAGCCTGGACGACGTGGTGCGCCGATTGAGCCTCATGGACTTCGCATCCCAGTCGGAAAAGGACATCGAAAACCAGGTCCATCTGCTGACCCTGCATGCGGCCAAGGGGCTGGAGTTCGACCACGTGTTTCTGGTCGGCATGGAGGAAGGCCTGCTGCCGCACCACGCCTGCCTCGACGACGAAAAGATCGAGGAGGAAAGACGCCTGCTCTATGTCGGCATTACGCGCGCTCGCAAGACCCTGGCGCTGAGCTACGCGCGCCAGCGTCGGCGCGGTGGCGAGAATTCGGACACCACGCCGAGCCGTTTTCTCGAAGAATTGCCGCGCGACGAGATCGACTGGCCACAGGCCGGCGGCAAGCGCGACATCAAGGCGGAGGCCGAACACGGCCGCGGCCAACTCGCCGCGCTCAAGGCCATGCTGGGCAGCGAGCCTACGCCCTGATTCGCGGCACGAACGCCGGACAATAAAAAGCCGCTTCGGAGAGCGGCTTTTTATTGTCTACGGGTCGGCGGTGCCGATCAGGTGGCGCCGGCCTCGCCGAGAATATAGTCGACGGCCTTGTGCATCTCGTCTTCGCTCAAATCCGGGTTGCCGCCCTTGGCAGGCATGCCCTTGTAGCCGTTGATCGCGCGTTTGTAGAGGCTGTCCTTGCCCTGATCCGACAGTCGTTTTTTCCATTCCGCGGTATCGGTAACCTTGGGCGCGCCGGCCACGCCGGCGGTATGACAGGCGGTACAGACGTTGCTGAATACCTGTTCGCCCGACATCGGCTTGGCATCGCCGCCGCCGGCCGCGACCATCTTGGTGGCGTTGGGATCGGTATTCACCGCGTAGACCGGCTGGGTGCGTTCCTTGATCTGCGCCATTTCCTCGGGACGCATCTCATCGCTGGATGCTATCGAGGTGATGATGTTTGCGCCGATGATCGCGATAATCGTGATGGCGAACAGCACGCCCAGAACGATGGTGAATGCGCGAAAAAACGTCTGGTCGTGATTAGCGGTCATAGCAAGGCTTTCGTCTGCGTGAACGTAAATGGACGCGGTGAAGGGCGAAGTATAACGGAAAATTTCTTCGACACGGATACGCCAGAGCTCATTGCGTAGACGCAGGCGTGACGTATGCGTATCCTTTCACGCGACGCGAGCGCCCGTAGCTCAGTTGGATAGAGCGCTGGCCTCCGAAGCCAGAGGTCGCAGGTTCGACTCCTGCCGGGCGCACCACATTTAAAAGCCCGCCGCAGTGCGGGTTTTTTAATGTGGCTTATCTGACAAGTTGTCTAACCTGCGACAGACAGACAAGCGGGTTCGACGAGCCCGCGCAGCGGGTGAGAACAGTGCCGTTTCGGCACTGGCCCGAAGGGTGAGCGGCGCGAGCCGCGAATATGCCTGCCGGGCACATCGATTCGACTTCAATGCGCGTACGCCGCCGGTTGCGCGCTGGCGGCGGTGCGACCTTGCGCGGACTGGGCCGGAGGCATCCCCCATCGGGCCATGCGCCTCTACGCTAGAGATTCGTGGCGGCCTATGACGCTCATCTCGCGCCGCGCTCCACGTGGTGGCATCCAGGTCGAGCGATGGGTAAATCGGGGACGAGCCCCGCCGTTATTCGCGGTGCCGAATGAACTGCGGGGTGGGACGATATCGCTCAGCCGAAGGTCGTCGCGCGTCCCTGGTAGAAACACCTCGCCCCGGATCCAGCCGCCGTGCTTTCGCGACGCTTGTTAAGCCTCTCCGATTTTGAGGGTGCTTCGGTCATTGCGCTGCGGCTGCCTCGATCGTGGCAATGTCGATCTTGTTCATGGTCATCATCGCCTCGAAGGCGCGTCGGGCCTTGTCCTTATCGGGCCCCGTAGTCAGCTCGAGCAGAATCGCCGGTGTGATTTGCCACGAATGACCCCATCGATCCTTGCACCAGCCGCAGGCGCTTTCCCGGCCGTCGTTGCCGACAATCGCATCCCAGTAGCGATCGGTCTCTTTCTGGTCGTCAGTGACCACCATGAAAGAGACGGCTTCGTTCGGCGTGAAGATCGGACCGCCATTCAGGCCGACGAACTTGCGGCCGAGCACGGTGAACTCGACGGTCAGTTCGTCGCCTTCTTCGCCACCGGGATAGTCCGCCGCGGCCGCGTTTACCCGGTCGACGTGGCTATCGGGAAAAGTCGTGGCGTAGAACTCGGCTGCCTTCTTCGCTTCGCCGTGGTCGAACCACAGGCAGGTCACCAACTCACTCATGTGCATTCTCCTGTACGTCGATCGTCGCGGGTCTCGCTGACGGCTGGATCGAAATGCGGCACCGTCCATCCGCCATGTGCGTAGTCGGCCTCTTCGTCCGGCCCGCCCGAAGCTTGGATCACGCCGTCGATCGAGATTTGCTCGATGATCCCGAGCTGTCGCATTGCGGGTTTCCTCCGTTCGCCGATGATCGCCCGCATTATCCGCGGCGACGACGTTATTGATTGTTCCCGGGCTCAACAAGTTTCGCCAGCTTCTGCAGGCATTCCTGCCAGCCGAGATAACAGGCTTCAGGGGGAAACATGTCCGGCACGCCTTCCTGCACGACGGTCAATTCCGTCCCGACGGAAACGGCTTTGAATGCCACTGTCACTTTCATTTCGCCGGGCAAGTCGGGATCGTCGAACCTGTCCGTGTAGACGAGGCGTTCGCCGGGAACGAACTCGACGTACTCGCCGCCGAATGAATTGCTGTCGCCGGTCGTGAAATTCCGGAACGACATCCTGTGTTTGCCGCCCACTTCGGGTTCCAGCTCATGGACGGTGCAAACAAAGCCGAAGGGTGGGAGCCAGCTGGCGATGGCGTCCGGTTCGACGAAGGCGCGAAAGACTTTCTCTGGCTTCGCTGCGAGCACGCGATGGAGGCGAATGGTGTTGGGCATGACACTATCCTCTCAGGCTGTGTTGATGGTTGGTCGGGCATGGAAGTGAAAAACGGTTCGACGCATCGACGCGGATGATCGACGCTGTCGGCGACAATCCTGGCTCTACTTGGGGCTTTGGCGAAGAGGAAGGCGCGCTGCATGACGACCCGGGCGTGGCGTGCGAGCGATTCGGGAGCCTGATCAACGTCCTGAAAATCGCTGTGAATGTCAGTCATCGCGACCTCCTGCGGTCGTGGTTGCCGGCCGTGGCATGCAACACGCGTCGACTACCTCGTGAAAGGCCGGGCAGGCGTTGGCGTGTCGCGCCGTTAACGCATGTCGCCCGAAGTCGGATATTCGAGTTGCATTGCGACGACATGCGCGGTCGGCGCCCCGTATCTCTCGGCGATGGTAGCCAGGGTATCGTCCAGTACCCGGGCAGGGGGCCGGTTTGCGATGGTCGAAACGAGAGGCCCCCCCGACCAGGTATCGGACTGGCGATCCGGGAGGATGCGAATGCCGCTGCGGGTTTTCGTAGGCCCGTTGGCAAACGTCACGACCCGCGAGCGATAGGTTCGTGACCAGGCATCAGCCGCGAGCGCAAGTGAGACTTCGTCAATGCCCGGCTGGAGCGCGATACCGAACGCCTCGTGGTTCCAGAAGGTCAACCGGTTGCGCAGCACGCTCGTCGCGAAAGCGCGGGTGAGCTTGAATGCGTCGCTTGCATGGCGTGCGTCCCATTCTCGAAGCCCGAGTTCCTGGGCGACCGCCTCGGCCTTCTCACGACCCGCGATCGCCTCGATCAAAGTCAGCATCATCGGCATCGACGCCGAGATGCCCGTGGTCGTGGTCGTGGCCACGCTTCCATCGATCACCATCCGGCGGTCGGCGACATACTCTGTCGTCGGGCTGATTTCGAGCAGTTCGTCTACGTAATACCAGTGTGTGGTGGCGCGCCTGTGATCGAGTAATCCGGCCTTGCCGATCACCTTGGCGCCTGCGCACACGCTGATAACGGTGGCGCCTTTCGCCGCTTGGCTCTGCAGCCACGCGATGGCGGCCGGATCGTCGTCGCGACCCATCGCCGGAACGATGACATAGTCGGCGCCTTCCGGATGAGCCGCATCGAACTCGGCGACCGTGCTATCGGGCTCGGCCGTGAGTGCCGGATAGAGTCGGACCGGGCCGGGCCCGGTTGCGAGTGCGACGACGTCGCCCACACCCGCGCGCCGAAGGACCCCGTAGGTCATCAGATAATCGGTCGTCTCGGTCGCATCGTTGATGCCGATGACCGCGATCAGCGGGCGCTCACGCTTGGGCGGCCGAAGGGCGGCGAGCGCGGCAGCAGTCTCCTCCCTGGCGATGGCCGGTGCGGCCGTAGCGGCAGGGGGCGACGGCAAAGACAGGAGCCAGCCACCGAAGCAGACAACAGACAGCGCGACGACGCCCGATCCGATCCAAACCGCAGTGCGTAAATTCATATCGACCGCTCGCTGAAAAGAAATGCTTCACGCGACACTCCAGCTGAGAGTAAGCGGCATCAGCGATGGCGCAAATGACAAAATCATCATATTTTCTGCCAATGCATCATGTCGTATTCGTCGTCTATCCGGGATTCGAGCTTCTCGACACGTCGGGGCCAGCATCGGTGTTCAACAGCGCCAACCGCGCCCTGGCGCAATTCGGGCGGCCGGCGTATTACAAGGTTGGGCTCGTATCGGCCGACGGCGGCACCATCGAAAGCAGCAGCGGCGTTGCTGTCGATACCGGATGCATCTGCGATTTTCGGCCAGGCGATGTCAGCACCATCCTGATCGCCGGCGCGGAACGAGAGCATCTCCTGCCGGCGGTGGCGGACCGGATTCTTCGAGCGGCGCTGCCTGGACTGGCGGCTAAGGCAGAGCGTTTCGGCTCGGTCTGCAGCGGTGGGTTCGTACTGGCAGCGCTCGGGCTGCTCGACGGCCATCGCGTGGCGACGCACTGGGATTCCTGCAAGCCGCTGGCCGAGACCTTTCCGGCCGTCACGGTCGATCCGGATTCTCTCTACGTGGTGGACGGGCGACTGTGGACGTCGGCCGGCGTCACCACCGGGATTGACATGGCGCTAGCGATGATTGCACGCGATCTTGATGCGGCGATCGCCGGTGAGGTCGCAAAACGGCTGATCCTCTACGTCCGGCGGCCTGGCTACCAGTCCCAGTTCAGCCCGGTCCTCAAAGCCCAGGTCAAGGCCGGCAGCCCCTTCGCCGATCTGATCGGCTGGATACAAGCCAACCTCGACGCGCCGTTGGACGTACCTTCGCTGGCCGCACATGCCGGCCAGACCGAGCGCACGTTTCATCGCAAATTCGTGGCGGCAACCGGCGTGACGCCGGCCCGGTTCGTCGAAACAGCGCGCCTGGACGCGGCTCGCATGCTGCTCTCGCGCGGGCTATCGCTGAAAGAGATCGCCTCGAAGGTCGGCCTGTATCCTGCCGCGCGGTTCTCCGAGGCTTTCGAGCGGCGGTTCGGTATAACGCCGCGGCTGTTCCGCGAGATGCACGGCGCCCTCCAAACGGTGCCCGGTCGGCCGGACGCCGACGCTGAACAGGGCGGTAGTTCTGCGCTTTCCATCATTTAATCGACTGCCGCCCGACAGACCTCGGTCCGTTCCTTGATCACCGATCGTTTCGGCGGTGTCGCACCGGGATGCAGACGCTGCAACTCCGCCATGAATGCCGCCCACGTTGCCGGCCATCGTCTTCCAGAAGCTGGGCCCGGTTCGATAATTGCGGTTGCTGACAGAAAGCGTCGGCCCCACGCGCCCATCCAGGCAGAAGCGGCACCCACTGAATCGCCGGTGCTGTCAGGTCATGGATGGTCTTCTTACGCGTCGGATTCGGCTTGGCCGACAACTAACCGCCGCAATGCGGGTTCTTTAGTCTGGTGCCTGCCAAGCGTCTAACCCGTGCAACTGCTTGCCGAGCATCTGTCGGGCGATAGCCGAAACGCCGAAGGCCGTGTCGTTGCGCCGATCTGGCCCGAGCCGTATGCCGGCGGTTCATTATTCAGATGACTGGAACGGCGGCTCGCCCTGCCATTCGAAGAAATCGGGCATATCGGCCGACACCCGGTCCGGAAACTCGGCGGGGCGTTTTTCCAAAAACGACGACACGCCCTCGCGCGCATCCCCCGACTGCCCGCGCGCCCTGATCGCCTGACTATCTATTCGGTGGGCTTCCATGGGGTGCTGTGCCGTGTGCATGCGCCAGAGCATCTGCCGCGTCATGGCCACGGAGACCGGCGCGGTCTGGTCGGCGAATTCGCGAGCCAGGGCGACAGCCGCCGGATAGAGTTCGTCGGGCGCGTGCACCGAGCGCACCAGACCGCGCTCCAGCGCTTCGGCGGCGGTGAAGATGCGGCCCGAATAACACCACTCCAGTGCCGTGGACAGTCCGACCGCGCGGGTCAGAAACCACGACGACGCGGCCTCCGGCACGATGCCGCGGCGCGAGAACACGAAGCCGAACTTCGCGTTGTCGGAGGCCATGCGTATATCCATGGGCAGCTGCATGGTTACGCCCACGCCCACGGCGGCGCCGTTCACCGCCGCGATTATCGGCTTGAGGCTGCGAAAGAGTCGCATGGACAGCTGGCCGCCGCCGTCGCGGTGGGCGTCCACGCCCGCGCGCTGATCATAGTCGAAGGTCTTGCCGCCGGCCGACAGATCCGCGCCCGCGCAGAAGGCCTTGCCGTTGCCGGTGACGATCACCGCGCGCACGGCGTCGTCGGCGTCGGTGATATCGAAGGCGGCGATCAATTCGTCCTTCATGATGGGATTGAAGGCGTTCATCCGTCCCGGTCGGTCGAGGCGGATCGTGGCCACGCCGTCATCGACGGTGAGCGCGATTGTGGTGAATTCGTGATCGGGCATTTCATCTCCTGTGCATGCGCGCCGCGGCACGCGTCTTGTCCGCGGACATCTTTTGCCACAATGATGTCGGTTGCAACGCACGGCCCCTCGGTATCGCGTTCTTGTGTCCGGACGACGCATCGCGACCTTGTCGGCGCGCGACCGATCGACGCGTATTTCAATAATCGATAAAGAGCGAGGCAACAACACATGCAGGACGAAACGCTTGTGACATACGAGGTCCGCGATTCGGTCGCGACCCTCCGGCTGAATCGGCCCGATGCGCTCAATGCCATCAATAGCGCGCTACGCGAATCGTTGCTGGGGGCACTGCAGCGGGCCGAGCGCGATCCGGCGGTCAAGGTGGTACTGCTGGGCGCCACCGGCCGCGGTTTTTGTGCCGGCGCCGATCTGATGGAAGAGCAGGGCGCGGATTTCAGCGTCGAGGAAGAATTGTTGCAGGGCTATCGTCCGATATTCGAGTGCATCGGCCGGATGCCCCAGCCCGTCATCGGCGTGGCGCCGGGCGTGGCGGCCGGCATCGGCGCGGCTCTTCTGATGGCCTGTGATCTGGTGATCATGGCCGACCAGGCGCGCCTGTACATGGCCTTCAGCCATGTCGGCCTGGTGCCCGACGGCGGCGCCACCTGGCTGCTGTACCGCCACCTCGGCTACCAGCGCGCGTTCGCGCTGATCGTGGAAGGGGGCAGCCTCGGTGCCGAGGAGTGCAGGGCGGCCGGAATCGCCAACAAGATAGTGGCCGCCGAGGCACTCGATGAAGCGGCCAACGCCTGGGCACAGGAACTGGCCACGCGTTCGCCGGTGGCCAGCGCCGAGGCGAAGCGGCTGCTGCGCACGGCGGCCACGCACAGCTACGCCGAGATATTCGAACAGGAGGCCGCGGCCCAGCATCGCTGTATCAACAGCGAGCAATCGCGAGCCGCCGTTGCCGCGTTCAAGGACCGGGCGCGCGCCAGACAATGAACGACGACAGGGCGCGTACATCCGTGGGCGTCGGATCATGCCGCCTTGCAACAATGGCCGCTTTGGCTTTTGATGCGTTTATTTGAGGGGAACTTCGGTTGAAGACACAGCCTTGGCAACTGGACGTGAATGCCTATGATTTTCGGCATACGCTGAGTCCGCAGTACGGTCATCTGGATACCCTGCGGCACGTGAACAACGTGGCCGTGCACGGTTTCCATACCGAAGCACGCATGCGTCACCTGTTGACGCTGCTCGGTCGCGAGGCGTTGTTCGCCGACGACGTGCTGCTGCGCCCGCGTCGTACCGTCACCAACTTCCTCCACGAGACGCATTATCCGGAGGACGTGATCTGCGGGGTACGGCTGGTCGCTGTCGGCAACGACCATTACCGGCTGGCCATCGGGCTGTTCCAGGACGGCCAGTGCGTGAGCGTACAGGAGTGTCTGATGGGGGCCTGGCACGGCGATCAGTGGGTGGATTTGCCCGCGCCGGTGCACGCGGCGTTCGCCGCGCAGCTGGCCGACGACGCGGCGCTGGTGGCCCTGCCGGCGCTGGATGATGGGTCGGTAGAGGTGCATCGTTATCCGAGCCGGGTCGCGGTGACCGCGCGCTATGCGGATATGGATCCGGACGCGCGTATCGGCGAACTCGCGCTCGCCCGTTTCGTGGAACAGTCGCGCACCGGATCGCTCAACATGATGCGCAAACCCGGCATGGGCCTGCTCGTCGCCCGCGTGGATATTCGCTACGACCGCTGGGTGCGCGGCCTCGGGTCGGTCGAACTCGTCAGCGCGCTCGCCGGCATTGGCAACAGCTCGTTTGCGCTGCGCTGTGGCGTGCAGGTCGACGATCGACTGGTTGCCGTGGGCGAGAGCGTGATGGTGCTCATCGATGGCGCGAGCCGCCGGCCGACCCCCTTGACCGCTCCGCTGCGACAGGCGATGACGCCGCTCATGGTCGCGCCGAGTCAGGCGAGCGCCGACGCCGGCTAGGCTGAATGTCTGCCTGCTCAATCTGGATACCCCCACTGCAATGCATAGAGAACAGGCCATGACCGGACCGCTCAAGGGAATGAAAGTGATCGAGATGGCGGGCATCGGGCCGGGCCCGTTCTGCGCCATGATGTTCGCCGATATGGGCGCCGAGGTGATCCGTATCGACCGCCCCGGACAATCAGACCCCGCTCGGGATCGTTTCGACGTGCTGGCGCGTGGACGCCGCCGGGTTGCGCTGGACATGAAAAAGCCGGGCGCAGCCGACGCGGTACTGGCCCTGGTAGAGCGTGCGGACGTACTGATCGAGGGATTTCGACCCGGTGTGATGGAAAAGCTGGGTCTGGGCCCGGACGTCTGTCTGGCCAGGCGGCCGTCGCTCGTCTATGGCCGCATGACCGGCTGGGGCCAGTTCGGCCCGCTGGCGAAAGCCGCCGGTCACGATATCAACTACATCGCCCTGAGCGGTGCCCTGCACGCCGTGGGCCGCGCGGACGGGCCGCCGCCGCCGCCGCTCAACTACGTCGGC
Organism: Salinisphaera aquimarina; assembly: GCF_042643355.1. Classification (NCBI taxonomy): domain Bacteria; kingdom Pseudomonadati; phylum Pseudomonadota; class Gammaproteobacteria; order Salinisphaerales; family Salinisphaeraceae; genus Salinisphaera; species Salinisphaera aquimarina. The sequence goes on along the minus strand of NZ_JBHRSS010000003.1, from coordinate 449,136 downwards.
GACTTCGGCGGCGGCGCGATGATGCTGGCCTTCGGGATTCTCGCGGCGGTCTTCGAAAGCCGCAACTCCGGCGAGGGCCAGGTCGTGGACGCGGCGATGACCGACGGCGCGGCGTTGCTCTCGGCGATGATGTACGGCATGAAGGCCGCCGGCCGATGGTCGAACGAGCGCAGCGCGAACATGCTCGACGGCGGCGCGCATTTCTACGACAGTTACGCCTGCGCCGACGGCAAGTATGTGGCGATCGGCGCGATCGAGCCGCAGTTCTATGCGCAATTGCTGCGGCTATGCGAGATCGACGATCCTGCCTTCGCGGCCCAGAACGATCCCGGGCAATGGCCGGATCTCAAGCGCCGGCTCGCCGCGGTGCTCGTAACCCGTACCCGCGATCAATGGTGCGAACTGCTGGAAGGCAGCGATGCCTGCTTTGCACCGGTGCTGGACTGGGACGAGGCTCCGGCGCATCCGCACAACAGTGCCCGCGAAGCGTTCGTAAACGTCGATGGCGTGTTGCAACCGGCGCCCGCACCGCGTTTTTCGCGCACCCCGGCGGCTACGCCGGCATCGCCATCGGCGGCCGACCGCGATGCCGATGCGGTGCTTGCGGACTGGGGACTGGATGCCGAGACCCGAGCGCGATTACGGGCCGACGGCGTGCTTTGACGTCCCGAGAGCCAACCCCGGAAAACCTTGCCGGCCGAGGTGCTGATAGTCGTTGACGACGACATATCGGGCGCGACGATCGGGACTTCGCCAAAGTGACGATTGTCGTGCGTCGCCGGTCGGGATACCGTCGACGGTACAAGAAAAAGGTTGAAACCGGAGGAGCCGATGCTGGGTCTGATGCAGGACCGGCCGCTGTTGATCTCATCGCTGATCGAGCATGCCGCGACGTTTCACGGCGATACCGAAATCGTGACCCGCAGCGTGGAGGGCCCGATCCGTCGCAGCACGTATCGCGCACTGCGTGATCGGTCCCGGCAGGCGGCCAACATGCTGGCGCACCTCGGTGTCGAATTCGGCGATCGGGTGGCGACGCTGGCCTGGAATACCGATCGTCATCTCGAGCTCTATTACGGGGTGTCCGGCAGCGGGGCGGTGTTGCATACCGTTAACCCGCGCCTGTTCGCCGAGCAGGTCGAATACATCATCAAGCACGCCGAGGACAAGGTGCTGATGTTCGACATTGGTTTCGCACCGCTGGTCGAGCAGCTGGCGCCGTCGCTGACCGCTGTGACCCATTTTGTGGCGATGACCGATCGCGACCACATGCCGGCGATCGAGGTGCCGAATCTGCTCTGCTACGAAGAGCTCATGGCCGCCGAAGGCACGGATTTCGAGTGGCCGGACTTCGACGAGCGCACCGCGTCGAGCCTGTGCTACACCTCGGGCACCACCGGCCATCCCAAGGGCGTGCTCTACAGCCATCGTTCCACAGTGCTGCATTCGCTGATCGCGATGGCGCCGGACAGCTTCGCGGTGAGCGCACGATCGGTGCTGCTGCTGGTGGTGCCGATGTTTCATGCCAATGCCTGGGGCATGCCGTATGCGGCCGCGATCGCCGGTGCCAAGATCGTGTTGCCGGGCGAACATCTCGACGGCGCGCATCTCTATCCGTTGATGCGCGACGAAAAAGTCACCTTCTCCCAGGCCGTGCCGACCGTCTGGCTGATGTTCTTCCAGTATCTGGATGCGCACCCCGACGTCGATGCGAGCGCCCTGTGTCTGGACACCATCGGGATCGGCGGCAGCGCGCCGCCGCGCGCCATGATCCGGCGCATGGAAGACGAACTGGGGGTCGAAGTCGTGCAGGGTTGGGGCATGACCGAGACCAGCCCGCTGGGCGTATCCAATCGCTGGCTGCCCAAGCACGACGACCTCGATCGCGAGCAACGCGAAGCGCTCAAGGTCAAGCAGGGGCGCGGTGTCTGGGGCGTCGATCTCAAGCTCGTCGATGACGGCGGTCGGGTCGTGCCCTGGGACGGCGTTCACGCCGGCCATCTGTTCGTGCGCGGGCCGTGGATCGCCAGCGGTTATTTCCGCGGCGACCAGGCGGTGCTGGACGAGCAGGGCTATTTCCCGACCGGCGATATCGCCAACATCGACGCTGACGGCTATCTGCAACTGGTCGACCGCGCCAAGGATGTGATCAAGTCCGGCGGCGAATGGATTTCCTCGCTCGAACTGGAGGACGCGGCGTTCTCGCATCCGGAGGTCGCCGAGGCGGCGGTGATCGGCATCGCCCATCCGAAATGGCAGGAGCGTCCGTTCATGGTGGTGACCCGGCGTCCCGGCAGCACCCTCGGCCGCGACGCGCTGATGACGCATCTGGCCGACCGGGTGGTGAAATGGTGGCTACCCGACGAGATCGTGTTCGTCGAGGAACTGCCGCATACCGCGACCGGCAAGCTCCTGAAGACAAAGCTGCGCGAACAGTATCGCGACTACGCGCCGGTCGATGTCTCCCGGGGCGCCGATGGCTGACACGAGGCCAGCGCCGGACAGCGCACCGCCGGCCATGCGTCGGCACCACAGATCAAGGAAGTGAGGATGGTTCAGAACGCCCCCTATCAATGCCCTTGGGCGACCGAAGAAATCGAGATGTTCCGCGCCATGGTCTGCCGCTTTCTCGATACCGAAATGCAGCCCGGCGATGAACAGGCCCGCAAGCAGGGCCACGTCGGCAGGGCGCTATGGCGGCGCGCCGGTGAACTGAGTCTGCTGTGTTCGGACATCCCCGAGCAGTACGGCGGCGCCGGCGGCGATTTTCGCCACGAAGCCGTGTGCTTCGAGGAGATGGCCAGACGCGGGCTGACCGGTTTCAACTCCGGCGTGCACAGCATCGTCGCCCACTACATTCTCAACCACGGCACCGACGCTCAGAAGGACATATATCTGCCGCGCATGGCCCGAGGAGAAATGGTTGGCGCTATCGCCATGACCGAGCCTGGCGCCGGCTCCGATCTGCAGGGTGTGCGTACGACGGCCAGGCTCAACGGTGAACACTACCGCGTGAACGGTGCCAAGACCTTCATCTCGAACGGTTATCTGGCGGGTCTGGTGCTGGTGGTGTGCAAGACCGATCCAGCCGCCGGCGCGAAAGGTACCTCCATCCTGATCGCCGAAACCGAGAATCTCGAGGGCTACCGGGTCGGGCGCCTGCTCGACAAGATCGGCATGAAGGCCCAGGACACCGCGGAGCTGTTCTTCGACGACGTCACCCTGCATCGCGATCAGCTGCTCGGCGGCGAGGAAGGCCAGGGCTTCTATCAGCTGATGGGGGATTTGCCCTACGAGCGGCTGATCGTGTCGGTGAACGCGGTCGGCGCGATGGAAGGCGCGTTCGCCGCCACGCTCGACTACGTGAAGGAGCGCAACGCCTTCGGCCGGCCGGTATTCGAATTTCAGAACACGCGCTTCAAGCTGGCCGAGATCGCCACCCAGGTGCGGGTCGCGCGCACCTATCTGGATCGCTGTATCCAGGATCTGGTGGCCGGCGAACTCGATACCGTGGCCGCGTCCATGGCCAAGATGTGGACTACCGACCTGCAGGGCAAGATCATCGATGAGTGCCTGCAGCTGTTCGGCGGCTACGGCTATATGAACGAATACATGATCGGGCGCATGTACGTGGACGCACGCGTACAGCGTATCTATGGCGGCACCAACGAGATCATGAAAGAGGTGGTGGCCCGGTCGTTGTAAGGGTGTCGCCAGACCGGTGGCCACGGGCACGAATAAAACAAATAGTAAAAGGAGAAGCGGCATGGGGTTCGATCCGACACAGGCCGTGCGCGGCGCGATCGGCAATACGCTCGGCGATGCCCTGCATCGCAGCGTCTGCCGCCAGCCACAGGCGCCGGCGCTGTATTTTCAGGGCCGCGACTGGTCCTATGCGCAGCTCGACGTTGGGGCCAATCGCGTGGCACGGGGTCTGCTCGATGCCGGTCTGGTGCAGGGTGACCGCGTGGCCGCCTATGGCAAGAACTCCGATGCCTATGTGCTGCTATGGCTCGGCTGTGTACGCGCCGGCCTGATCCATGTGCCGGTCAACTATGCGCTGGTGCGCGACGAACTGGCCTATATATGCAATCAGTCGGGCGCGGCGGCGCTGTTCTGTGACGACGACCTGATGGCCAACGTCGAGGCGCTGGGCGACACGGTCGACCTGCGTCTGCGCGGTTCGCTGCGGGCCGAAAAGGCCCACGCCCGGACCGAGGCGCTGGATATCCTGTCGCTGGCTCTATCGACGGCGGGCGGCACAGGCAACGACACGCCGCCGCCGGTCGATATCGGCGACGACGACCCGGTACAGATTCTGTATACCTCCGGCACCACCTCGGCGCCCAAGGGCGCGGTGCATACCTATCGTTCGCTGTTCGCCGAGTACATCGGCTGTCTGCTGCATCTGGACGTGGCCGAACACGATCGCTGCCTCGCGGCGCTGCCGCTGTATCACTCGGCACAGATGCACTGTTTTCTCATGCCGGGCCTGCTACGCGGCGCGTTCAACTATCTGATCGAAAGCCCGCAGGCGGATCGCGTGCTCGAGATCATCGAGACCGAGGGCATCACCTCGTTCTTTGCGCCACCGACGGTCTGGATCGGGCTGCTGCGACACGACGACTTCGATCGCCGTGATCTGGCCAGTCTGCGCAAGCTTTACTACGGCGCCTCGATCATGCCCGAGCCGATCGTCGCCGAACTGGCGCGGCGGCTACCCGAGGGCCGGCTGTTCAATTGCTACGGTCAGAGCGAGATCGCGCCGCTGGCGACGGTACTCGCGCCCGAGGAACACGTTGCCGATCGCCTGAGTTCCTGCGGCCGGCCGATCACCACGGTCCAGACTCGTATCGTCCGGCCCGGCACGCTCGAGGATTGCGCGCCCGGCGAGCACGGCGAGATCGTGCATCGCTCGCCGCAGCTGATGGTCGCGTACTGGGACAAACCCGAGCAGACCGCGGAAGCCTTCGAGGGCGGTTGGTTTCATTCCGGCGATCTGGCCTATCGCGACGACGAGGGCTTCATCTATATCGTCGATCGCATCAAGGATGTGGTGAACACCGGCGGGGTGATGGTGGCGTCGCGTGAGGTCGAAGAAGCGTTGTATACGCATCCGGCCATCGCCGAGATCGCGGTGATCGGCGTGCCGCACGCAAAATGGGTCGAGGCGATCGCCGCGGTGGTGGTGCTCAAGCCGGGCAGCACCGCCAGCGCCGAGGAGTTGATTGCCCATGCGCGCGAGCGGCTGGCCGCCTTCAAGCTTCCCAAGGCGGTGCATTTCGTCGACGAGCTGCCCAAGAACACCGCGGGCAAGCTGCTCAAGCGGGAACTGCGCACGCGTTTCAGTGATGAGAAATAGTCTTTTTGGACGATCCGCGGCGGCCGCGCGTCGAGCCACGATACGGGTCCCGATTTCCACCGCGAGGTGCCGCCGATGTATCTGACCCAGCCGTTGCACAAGGGCCAACGTGAGCGCCCCGACGCCGAAGCCGTGGTCTTTGCCGACCGCCGCCATTCGTTTGCCGAACTGACCGACCGCGTGGCCCGCCTGGCCGGCGTGCTGCACGAACTGGGCATGGGCACCGGTGACCGGGTCGGCATCCTGGCGTTGAATTCGGACCGCTATATCGAGTTCATCTTCGCCGCGCTCTGGGGCGGCGGCGTGTTCAATACGGTCAATATCCGCTGGAGCGCGCGCGAGGCGGTGTATTCGCTCGACGACTGCGGCACCCGCATCCTGTTCGTCGACGATGCCTTCCTGTCGATGATGGAACCGATCCGCGAGCAGTCTGACGCCGTGCAGACGATCGTCTATATCGGCGAGAACGACTGCCCGGAAGGTGCGCTGGATTATCGCGAACTGATGGCCGCGGCCACGCCGATCGAGGACGCGCTGCGCCGCGATGACGACCTCGCCGCCATTCTCTATACCGGCGGCACGACCGGCGCGCCCAAGGGCGTGATGCTCAGCCATGCCAATCTCTATAGCTGCTCGCTCGGTGCGATCCTCCCGGACTGTCGTCGCGATCGCGTCGTGGCACTGCATTCCGCACCCTTCTTTCACGTCGCCGGTATCGGCCTGATCCTGCAGGTCGCGCTGCGCCAGGGCGCCCAGATCGTGCTGCCGGGCTTCGATCCGCTGGCGGTGCTGGAAGGCATCGCCGGCGAACAGGTCGGCGAGACGTTTCTGGTGCCGACCATGCTGCGGGCGGTGCTCAATCATCCGCGCTTCGCCGAGTTCGACCTGTCCTCGCTGCATACGCTGCTCTACGGTGCCTCGCCGATCGACAACAGCCTGCTGCGGCTGGCGATCGACAAGCTGCCGAAGGCCGAATTCCTGCAGCTCTACGGTATGACCGAGTTGTCGCCCGTGGTCGCCTTCCTGCCGACCTGGTGCCATACCGATCCGGCCTATGCCGACAAGCTCTCGGCCGCGGGCATTCCCTCGCATATGGCCGAAATACGGGTGGTCGATCCGTTGGACGAGGAGGTCGATCACGGCGAGGTGGGCGAGATCACGGTACGCGGGCCAATGGTCATGCAGGGCTACTGGAACAAGCCCGAGCAGACCGCCGAGGCGCTGCGCGGCGGCTGGATGCATACCGGTGACGCCGGCTATCTGGACGCCGACGGCTATGTGTTTCTGGTCGACCGGCTCAAGGACATGGTCGTCACCGGCGGCGAGAACGTCTACTCGGTGGAAGTCGAGGACGCGCTGTTGCGCATGCCGGCGATCGCCCAGTGCGCGGTTATCGGCGTGCCCGACGAGACCTGGGGCGAGCGCGTGCATGCGGTGGTTGTGCTCAAGGAGGGCGAAAGCGCCGACGAGCAGGCGATCGTGGCCCACTGCAAGGAGTGGATCGCCAACTACAAATGCCCGCGCAGCTTCGAGTTCGTCGACGAGCTGCCGCTGTCCGGCGCCGGCAAGATCCTCAAGTACAAGCTCAAGGAGGCCTACTGGGCAGAGCACGGACGGCGGATCGGCTGAATGCGATGTCGCGGCCGTCGTATCATGCGAGCAAACTCGCACCGCAGGGTCTCGATGCGTCCTGCAGATTGCGAATCCTCGCCGTATGGGTCGATACGGCTTAGCCCGGCGCCTTGCCAGACCCGCCGCTGACCACGCTCGGCAAGTATTAGCCCGTAGGGCTCGGTTCAGCTTTACGAATTCTCAGAAACATCAATGCCGCGGCCGCCAGCAGCGAGCCGCAGGCCATGAACAGGGCCACGCCCTGCAGGCCGACGCCACTTTCGAACAGCAGGCCGGCGATGATCGGCGACAACGCCGCGCCGCTGCGGCCCACGCCGATGGCAAAACCGGTGCCGGAGGCGCGCACCCGGGTCGGAAACGCCTCGGCGAACAGGGCATACAGGCCGACCACGCCGGCATTGGTGAAAAAGCCGGCCGTGGCCGCGATCAGCGACAGCGTCATCAGGGTGGACTGGCCGCTGCCGAAGACCGTGACCATGACGAAGGCGGCGAGCATCACGGCTATGGTCACGGCTCGCACCGGGTAACGGCGCGCGACCAGGCCCAGAGTGATGCCGCCGAGCGCGCCGCCGACGTTGGCCCAGACCAGCACGCCGGCCGCCGAGGAGGCGGCGAAGCCCATGTCGACCACGATCTTGGGAATCCACTTGAGGATGAAATAGAAGGTCGCGATATGGGCGAAATAAGCGAAGGTCACCAGCAGCGTGGTGGCGATCAGGGCTGGCGTGAACAGGTCGCTGGTCGCGCCCTTGAACTGTTCCGTGCTCGGCTCCGGCAGCGCGTCGGCGGATCGATGCCCCATGCGAGCGAGCGTGTGGTTGATCCGTCGCAGTGCATCACGCGGCTGCTGCTGACACAGGAAGGCCACGGTTTCCGGCACCCGCAGCCAGACCAGCGGAATGAAGGCCGCGGACGCGCAGCCGCCGAAGATGAACACCGCCCTCCAGTCGTGGTTTCGCAGCAGCCAGGCCGCTACCGAGCCGCCCAGCACAGCGCCGACCGGATAGCCGATCGCGCTCAGCGCCACGCTCAGGCTGCGGTTCTTTTCATTGCTGTGTTCGGCCGCGGCGGCGGTGATCGCCGCGAGCATGCCCCCGATGCCCAGGCCGGTGATCACCCGCCAGATCGCCAGCGTGGCGATCGAATTGGCCTGGCTGGACAGCAGCATGCCGATCGACATGGCCACGAGACAGCCGAGGATCATCGGCCGGCGTCCGATCTTGTCGGCGACCCCGCCCAGCACGATAGAGCCGATGCCCATGCCGATCAGCTCGGCGGCGAGCACGAAGCCGAGCGCCGCACGATCGATGCCGAACTCGGTGGCGATGCCCGGCGCGGCGAAGCTGATCGCCAGCACGTCGAAGCCGTCGAGGCCGTTGAGGCCGACGGTGATGGCAATAGCCACCATCTGAAATACGCTCAGGCGCGAGCGTTCGATGATGTCGACCGGGTTCGTGGCCATCGGTTGTCTCCTGCTGCACAAGCGCGGATGCGCTTATCGTTATTTATGTGTCGACCGGTCGTATCGGCGACCGGGCGTATCTCGCCTGTAGGCGGCGATTGTTTTTCGATAAACGGGCGATCTACCGCCAGACGTCCCTGGAAATACTCACCACCTGTTCCAGCTTCGCCCATTGATCGTCCTCGGTCAGTGCGTTGCCTTCCACGGTGCTGGAAAAGCCGCACTGCGGGCTCAGGCAGAGCTGATCGAGCGGGACATATTGCGCGGCCTCGTCGATGCGCTGGGTTATCGTGTCGCGCGATTCCAGCGTCGCCTGCTTGGACGACATCAGGCCCAGAACCACGGTTTTGCTGTCGGGCACGAAACGCAGCGGCGCGAAATCGCCCGAGCGTTCGTCGTCGTATTCGAGGAAGTAGGCGTCGACGGCGAGTTCGTTGAACAACACGTTGGCGACCGGTTCGTAGCCGCCTTCGGCGAACCAGGTGCTGCGGTAGTTGCCACGGCACAGATGGATGCCGACGGTGAGATCGTCGGGCCGGCCGGCGAGGGCGGCGTTGATCAACTCGGCGTATTGATGCGGCAGCGCGTCGGGGTCTTCACCGCGGTCTTTCGCGGCGGCACGCATCTTGGGGTCGCAAAGATAGGCGAGGTTGGTGTCGTCGAGCTGGATATAGCGACAGCCGGCGGCGTGCAGGGCGCTGATCTCGTCCCGATAGCACTGCGCGAGATCTTCGAAGAACACATCCAGATCGGGATAGGCGTCGATATCGATGGCCTTGCGGCCGCCGCGAAAGTGCACCATCGTCGGCGACGGGATCGACACCTTGGGCAGCACGTCGCTGTGCGCGGCCAGAAAACGGAAATCCTCGACCTGGATATCGCCGCTGTGGCGCAGCGGCCCGGTCACGCTCAGCTGCGGCGGGGTGAAGCCGTCATCCGCGCGCTTGGCGCTGGGATTGGCGGCGATGCCGCCGGTCACGCTGACGCCGTCGAGCCGGCGCAGGAAATCCAGATGAAAATAGGCGCGACGGAACTCGCCGTCGGTGGCGCATTGCAGGCCGACGTCCTGCTGCTTGCCGATCGCGGCGGCGATGGCCTCGTCTTCGGCGGCGCGCAGCTGCGCGGCGTCGATGTCACCGGCGGCGTGTCGACGGCGCGCCTCGAGCAGGGTGGCCGGGCGCAGCAGGCTGCCGACGTGTTCGCAGCGAAAAGGGGGATTCAGGCGGTGCATGGCCACTCCTTCGGGGATTCGTTGTTAATCGCGAATTGCCGATGACATCAGCTAGCGCTTTTCTACTCAAGTCTCGAGTGTTTCGAATGGCAGCCCGACGTAGTTCTCCGCGATCGTGGTCAGGCCCGCGGTCGAACGCGTGTAGTAGTCGAGTTCGGCGCGCTGGATACGGGCGTTGAAGTCGTCGTCCTCGGAGAACTTGTGCAGGGTGCTGGTCATCCACCAGGAAAAACGCTCGGTCTTCCACACGCGCTTGAGACAGGTCTGCGAATAGCGCTCGATCAGATCGGTACGGTTCTCGTGGTAGATCTTGTCGAACAGCCGGTAGGCGGTGTGCACGTCGCTGATCGCGAGATTCAGCCCCTTGGCGCCGGTTGGCGGCACGATATGCGCGGCATCGCCCAGCAGCAGCATGCGGCCATGCTGCATGGGCTCGGCCACGAAACTGCGCAGCGGGGCGACCGACTTGTCGATCGAGTCGCCGGTCACCAGGGCGTCGGCCGCGTCCGTGGGCAGCCGGCGCTTGAGCTCGGCCCAGAACGCGTCGTCGCTCCAGTTGTCCGGTGATTCCGTATCCGGCACCTGGATGTAGTACCGGCTGCGCGTGGGCGAGCGCATGCTGCACATGGCAAAGCCGCGTTCGTGGTTGGCGTAGATCAGTTCCTCGGCCACCGGCGGGGTGTCGGCCATCACCCCCAGCCAGCCGATCGGGTACTCGCGCTCGAAGGTGCGGACGCGCTCGGCCGGGATACAGCCGCGCGATACACCGTGAAAGCCGTCGCAGCCGGCGACGTAGTCGCAGTCCAGGCGGTGCTCTTCGCCCTCGAAGGTGAAGGTGACATAGGGCGCGTCGCTTTCCAGCGCATGCGGCTGGGCGTCGGTGGCCTCATAATAGGTCGTGGCACCGATGGCCTCGCGCGCGTTCATCAGATCGCGGGTGACTTCGGTCTGGCCGTAGACGGTGACGTGCTTGCCGCCGGTCAGACCTTTCAGGTCGATGCGCACACGGCGACCGTCGAAGGCGATATCGAAACCGTCGTGCGGCAGGCCGTGGGCATCCATGTTCTCCGATACCCCGGCTTCGCGCAGCAGATCGACCGTGCCCTGTTCGAGCACGCCGGCACGGATGCGGCCGAGCACGTATTCACCCGAGCGGCGCTCGAGAATGACGTTGTCGATGCCGCTCCTGGCCAGCAGCTGGCCCAGCAGCAGGCCCGACGGGCCGGCGCCGATGATGGCGACCTGGGTTTTCATGACCTCTCCTTTTGCAGCGCGATGTCTGTCAGAAATCGAAGAACACGGTTTCCTGATTGCCGCCCTGTAGCCGGACCACGAATTCGTAGATCGGCTCGCCGGCGTCGTTATCCTGTGTGCGCCGGGCGATCAGCGTGTCGCGGCGCCAGCCGGGCACCCGGGCCAAGAACGGGCACTTCGCGTTGGCTTCGGTCTCGTCGTCGAAATACAGCCGCGTATGCAGATGGATATTGATGCCGCGGGCGAACAGCATGAGATTGACGTGCGGGGCCATGGCGGTGCCGTCGGGGTGGGGCACGCGGCCGGGCTTGATGGTGGTGAACGACCAGCGCCCGTCGTCGGCGGCGCCGGGGGCGGCGCGGCCGAAGCCGTTGAATGCGTTGTCGGCGCGGAATGCGCGCGGGTATACGCCGTCGGCGTCGGCCTGCCAGAGCTCGACCAGAATGTCGTCGACCGGCCGCTCGTCGCCGTCGAGGACCACGCCGCGGATCTCGATGCGTTGACCGGCGGCGTCTGCCCCCGCCAGCCGGTTGCCGATCTCGTAGTCGCGCGGCGGCAGGCCGGCCACGTCGAGCGCCAGACCGATATGTACATAGGGTCCGGCGGTCTGGGACGGCGTCTCGGGTAGAAAGACGCTGTCGGGATCGAGCGGTTGCTTGAAGGTATTCATGGGGTGCGTCTCCCGCGGATTACAGATTCTCGAACCATGTCTGCAGCGCGCCGCGGGTGACGATGTCGAAGCGGTACGTGAGACAGTCGAACGAGCGCGAGCGCGGCATGTCCAGGCGCGAGACCAGGGTTTCGACCGCGTCCGCATCGCGGATCGTGTTCACGATCGGACAACGTGGTATCAGGGGATCGCCCTCGAAATACAGCTGGCTGATCAGTCGGGTGGAAATCGATGGCCCCATGACCGAGACATGGATATGCGCCGGCCGCCAGGAGTTGGGGTCGTTGGGCCAGGGGTAGGGGCCGGGTCGGATGGTGCGGAAACGATAGAAGCCGTCCGCGTCCGTGATCGTGCGGCCGACACCGCCGAAGTTCGGATCCAGCGGCGCGAGATAGCTGTCCTTGCTGTGGCGATAGCGCCCCCCGGCGTTGGCCTGCCACATCTCCACCAGCGTGTCCGGCATCGGCTTGCCGAACTGATCGATCACCCGACCGTAGACGATGATGCGCTCACCGATCGGTAGACCGTCGCGGGCGGTGCCCTCGCGATAGTTGAGGGTGAGATCGTTGTCGTGCGCGCCCAGTTCTAGGTCGCCGAAGGTGGGGCCGGTCAGCTCGGAGGGCGTCGGCGTCTGGATGGCTACCAGTGCCTGGCGCGGTGAGCGCGCGACGCTGGTCTTGTAGCCGGGCGCGTACGCCGGCGGATGCCAGTTGCGGTCGCGCATGACGAAAGCGGTCGGGTGTCTGGACGCCATGAATGCATCTCCTGCGGTCGCCGGCTCAAGCGCCGGCCGACGGATTGCGCGCGGTCGGGCCGTGCGTCTTGTTCGTCTTATCCCTCGAAGATGCCTTGTGCGCGCCGTAGGCGCCAAGTGAAATTACTGCCTCCTGGTATAACCTTTTGGTTATGCGTTCAGGTCGACTCCGGGTGCGCCCCCGGATACTCGGCCGCCGCGCGGCGCAGACAATCGCAGAAGCAGGCCACGGCCGGCGCGATCGGCTGCGTGCTGTTGATGGCAAACCCCACCGAGCCGCCGCGTGCTTCGACCGGTGTCGGCAGCAGGGTCATGGTGCCGGCTTCAAGGGCCTCGCGCGCGGTGTCGGCGGGCGTGGCCCAGACTGCATCCGAGTTCAGTACATAGGCGCGGCTGAGCGGCAGCGACAACGTCTCGATCGCGTGCGACGGCGTCATCGACTGCTCGACCCAGAAGCGTTCGAGGCGTTCGCGCAACGTCGTGCCACGCGGCGGGATGACCCAGGGGTAATGCGTCAGCGCGGTCGCGTCGGTACCCGCCGCCGGATGAGCGTGCCGAACCACCAGGATCATGGGCTCGTAGTAGAGATGCTCGAAATGCAGATCCCGGATTTCGTGGGCTTCGCTCATGCGCCCCACGACCAGATCCAGCTCGCCCAGCCGCAGCCGGGCGAGCAGGCCGGCGCTGGTGCCGGTATCGACTTCGGCGCGCAGTTCCGGATAGCGCGCGTGCACTGCCATCAGCGCCTGCGGCAGCAATCCGCCTTCCACGTTCGACAGCGCGCCCATGCGCACCACCGATTCCGGCGTATCCCGGCGTACCGCCTCGATGCCTTCGGCGATGGAGCGCAGGGCCGGCGCGGTATAGCGCAACAGCGTGCGCCCGGCCGGGGTGAGGCGCACTCCACGCGGCAGCCGCTCGAACAGGGTCACGCCCAGACTGCTCTCCAGCTCGCGGATGGTCTTGGACATCCCCGGCTGCGTGATCGACAGTGCCTCGGCCGCCGCTGCCAGCCGCCCGCAGCGCGCGACTTCGGCGAAGGCCGCGAGATGACGCAGTTTGATGGGCGAATGGATCACCTTAAGGGGTTCGCCATGGGGCTACGCGACTTCGCCCCAGCCGTTGTCCTTGGCCAGCTTGAAGGCATGATTGGCCGCCGGCACGCCCGCGTAAATGGCGACATGCGTGAGCGCCTGACGCAGCTGGGCTTCGGTGACGCCAATGCGCCGCGCCGCGTTCAGATGCAGCACCAGCTCGCCGTCGCGGCCGAGCGCGGCGAGTATCGACACGGTGATCAGGCTGCGCTGAACATGGCTGAGATCGGGGTTGCCCCAGACTTCGCCCCAGGCCATACGGGTGATCATGCTCTGGAAGGGTGCGTCGAGCGTGCTGGCATTGGTTGATGCGCGCTCGACGTGCTCGGCGCCGAGCACCGATTTTCGAACCGTCAAGCCGTCTTCGTAGGCCACCGGCGGCTCGGCGCCGGCGGGTGCGAGCCATGCGGCCAGATGTTCGGCCAGTGCGTTGGCGGCCTCGACCGCCGGCACGTGGCCGACGTCGTCGAGCACCGTGACCGTGCCGGCCGGCAATTCACGGGCCAGGGCTTCCAGCGCGGCGGGCGGCGTGGCCGCGTCGGCGGCACCTGCCAGCAGCTGTACCGGGTGCTGGAAATGACCCAGGCGGCCGGTGAAGTCGGTCTCACCCAGCAGTTCGCACAGGCGCGCGTAGCTGTCGTCGTCGCCGCGCCCGAGCTGGATCTGCCAGCCGATCACGGCTTCCGGATGGGCTTGCTTGAATAGCGGCCCGAACCAGCGTTCGACCAGCTCCGGCGCCATCGCGGCCAGACCTTCGCTGCGCACGCGCGCGGCGCGCTGCTGCCAGGCCTCGGCGTTGCCGATGACGGCGCCGGTGTTGGTCAGCACCACCCGCTCGAGTCGCTCCGGTGCTTTTACCATCAGCGCCTGGCCGACGGTGCCGCCGATCGAGGTGCCCACGAAATGGGCGGTGTCGATTGCCAGCGCGTCGAGCAGGGCCAGGGCCTCAGCCGCGAGATCGTCGGCGCTCAAGGCACCGCCGGCGGGCGCGCTCGCGCCGTGGCCCGGCAGATCCCAGCTGATCAGGCGCAGCCGCGGCGACAGCGCGGCCACGACGTCGTCCCACACCGCCTGGCTCATGCCCAGCGGATGCGCCAGCAGCACGGCCGGGGCCGTGGCCGGGCCGGTATCGCGGTAGGCGACGCTGCGGTCGCCGAGTTTCAGAAAAGGCATGTTGTCTCCGTGGTTACCGGGATCGAACTGTAGGTTTTGGAACAGAACATCCCGGCTGCGGCGTGCCGCGTCAAACGCTGTGGACGCGGCTCGTGGTGAATCAGACCCGTTCGAGCACGGTGGCGATGCCCTGGCCGACGCCGATGCACATGGTCGCGAGACCGTACTGCGCGTTCGTGCGCTGCATCTCGTAGAGCGCTGCACTCACGATGCGCACGCCGGACATGCCCAGCGGATGGCCGATGGCAATGGCGCCGCCGTTGGGGTTGACCCGCGGGTCGTCGTCGGCGATGCCCAGTTCGCGCATGCAGGCCAGCGACTGACTGGCGAACGCCTCGTTGAGTTCGATCACGCCCATCTGGTCGATGCTCAGATGCAGGCGATCCAGCAGCTTGCGCGAGGCGTGCAGCGGGCCCATGCCCATGATGCGCGGCTCGACCCCGGCGGTGGCCATGCCGTGGATACGGGCCATGGGCGTGAGATCGAAGTCCTTGATCGCTTTTTCGCCGGCCACGATCAGCGCGCCGGCGCCGTCGTTGACGCCGGAGGCGTTACCCGCGGTCACGCTGCCGTTGTCGCGGAACGGGGTCGGCAGCCTGGCCAGTTGTTCCAGGGTGGATTCGGCCCGCGGATGCTCGTCGGTATCGAACACCAGCGGATCCTGCTTGCGGCGTGGAATCTCGATCGGGGTGATTTCCTCGGCCAGCCGCCCGGCGACGCGCGCGGCCTCGGCTTTCTGCTGCGAACGATAGGCGAAGGCGTCCTGGTCCTGTCGCGACACCTTGAACTGCTCGGCGACGTTCTCGCCGGTGTTGGGCATGGAATCCACGCCGTACTGTTTCTTCAGCAGCGGATTGATGAAGCGCCAGCCGATGGTCGTGTCTTCCATCACCTGACCGCGCGAGAACGCGGACGTGGCCTTGGACAGCACATAGGGCGCGCGCGACATGGACTCGACGCCGCCGGCCAGCATCAGTTCGGCCTCGCCGGCGCGGATCGCACGGGCGGCGGTGCCCACGGCGTCCATGCTGGAGCCGCACAGGCGATTGATGGTCGCCCCCGGCACGGACTGCGGCAGGCCGGCCAGCAGCAGCGACATGCGTGCCACGTTGCGGTTGTCCTCGCCGGCCTGATTGGCGCAGCCGACGAGCACGTCCTCGATGGCCGCCGGATCCATATTCGGGGCTTTCGCCAGCACCGCCTTGAAGATATGCGCGAGCATGTCGTCGGGACGCACACTCGCCAGGGTGCCGCCGAAACGGCCGACCGCGGTACGCGCCGGATGGCAGAGATAGACGTTTTCACTCATGGTTCAGGCCTCGCTGTGGTGTTTTTCGGTGCACGCCTGTAACGCGCGCAGTGCATTCAGTGGGTTGCCGTCCGGCACATCAGGGGTGGCTGTAACCACGTCGTCGTCTATGGCAGCTCCGGGCGAAGATCAGCTCCGACGTCATCCGGATCAGCGTCAAATCGCGATTCTTCGGGCGAATGATCTGGCGCTGGCGACAAACGGCGCACAGGCGTGAAGCCATCGATGACCGCCATCGGATCGCTGGTCCCGAGATGTCTTCTCGCATGACGGATTTAAGTTTGCAGGGCGAATAAACTAAGCTGGCGGATACCGAGCGTCAATCAAGCCAGTGATTGTTGGCACCGCGCTGTCGCAGGGTGAAGTGGGCCGAATACCGCTAGCTCTGTTCCAACGCCGCATGAATCCGCGCGATCTGGGCGGCGCTCGTGCCCACGTAGGCGCCCGGATCGACGGCGGCACGCAGGTGAGCACCGTCGATCGCCTCGGCGATTTCCGGTATATCCAGCAAGGCATCGGCGAAATCGAGCCCGTCGCGGCGTGCTCTGTCGCTGGCCCGGGCGGCCAGAGCCTGGGCGTGTTCTCGATCCATGACCTCGGCGAGTAGTGCTACCGCGGGAGCGGCCAGATTCGCGCCCCCGGTGCGCGCCAGATTCGTCCGCATCGCTTGCGGATCGACCTGCAGATCAGTGATCAACGGCACCAGTGTTTCCAGCGCGCCTTCGAGCAACAGCACGGCGTCGACCGTGGGCGCCCATTCGGCGTGCCACTCGCCAAAGGCGCGCTCGTGTACCTGCGCGGCGGTGGTATGCACCAGCCCGACCGCGGCATGAATCTGGCGGGCGGCGGCCCGGATACGCGTGCTGCCGACCGGGTTCTGCTTGTGCGGCATTGACGACGAACCGCCGGCGCCGGTGGCGGCCGGCTCGCTGGCCTCGCCGACCTCGGTCTGGGCCATGAAGGCGATGTCGGTGGCGATCTTTTCTGCCGCCACGGCCACTGCGCCGACTGCGTCCAGCAATGCCAGGATCGGCTGTCGGTCGGTGTGCCAGGGCAGCAGCGGGCAGGCGAGATCGAGTTCGTCAGCCAGTGCGGCCATCAAGGTCATGCCGTCGTCGGCGAGGCCGTGATGGGTGCCCACGGGCCCGCCGAACTGGACGTACAACCCGCGTGCCACGACATCGGCCAGGCGCGTCTCGGCCTGCATCAGCCCGGCCAGCCACTGCGCTACCTTGGCGCCGAAGGTGATCGGCAAGGCCTGTTGGGTGAGCGTGCGTCCGATCATCGGCGTGCGTGCGTGCGCATCCATCAAGGTCGTGCCGCCATCGATGGCGTCGCCCAGTTGTTGCAGGCAATGCGCAAGCCGTGGCTTGAGCACCAGCATGAGCGCGGTATCCACCACGTCCTGACTGGTGGCGCCCTTGTGCAGGGCCTGCTTGAGCGGCTGGGGCAGCAGCGCTTTGGCCTGTTTGACGAAGACGATGGCGACGTTGCCACCATCCGCGGTGCCGGCGGCCAGATCGGAGATATCGAAGGCATCGGCCTGGATGTGGCTGGCGATTGCGTCGGCGCTGCCCGCCGGCAGATGGCCGGCCTCCTCTTCGACCCGGGCCAGGGCCAGTTCAAAGCGGCACATGGCCGCCACGATCGCGCCGGCGTCGCAGGCCGCGACGCCGGCAGTACTCATGAAAGGCTGGCGAAGGAACAGGTCGTACATGGGAACACTCCCGGCAAGGGCTGGCGTTGTCTTGATGTGGAGGGTCGATACGCGGTGCTGGGCGGTCACGGCCGCGTGCGTCAGTCGACCTGGGACTCGATCTGGCGGCTGGCTTCCAGCAGCAGCGGCAGAAACTCGTTTTCGAGCACCGCCCGCTCCACCCGGGCCGCGTTGGTGCTGACATTGAGCGCGCCCAGCAGCCGGCCGTTGCGGCTGCGTACCGGTACTGCAAGCGAGCGCAGTCCCGATTCCAGTTCCTGGTCGACGATGCAATAACCCTGTTCGCGGGTCGCGTCGAGCAGGGCGCGCAGGCGGATCGGATCGGTCACCGTATTCTGGGTATGCGCGACCAGCGGCGTGTCGTCGAGCAGGTCATCCAGCGCGGCCTCGTCCATCGAAGCGAGCAGCATGCGTCCCATCGATGTGGCCACCGCCGGCAGGCGCGAGCCGATCGACAAGGCGATCGTCATCAGCCGGTGCGGCGCGGCCGAGCGGGCGACGTAGATGACATCCGCGCCATCGAGTACGCCCATCGACGAGGACTCGCCGGTGACTTCGGTGACGTGCTCCAGATGCTGCCGGATCACCGACTGATAACCATTGGCGGACAGATAGGCGTAGCCCAGCTGCAACGTCTTCGGCGCCAGCTCGAAATGACGATTGTGACGGCGAAGATACCCCAGCCCGTGCAGGGTAAGCAGAAAACGCCGCGCCTTGGCACGATTCATTCCGGTACGCGCGGCGACCTCGCTGAGCGTCATGCTCGAGTGGTCGGCGTCGAAGGCGCGGATGACTTCAAGACCGCTGGCCAATGCGGTGACGAAATCGCGATGGTCGGGGGCCAGGGCCGGGGCGCTGTCGTCGGGGCGGTTGCTCATGGTGTTCGCATCCGGTGGACGGACTGGTCAGTCGCTTGAGTGTAGCAACGCCTGCGCGCCGTCCATCGCCGCCGACCGGGGCGCGTTCGACGGTGATGACATGCATGAAAGCGATGTACCGTCGGGCAGGACGGCCACGCACGGGTACGGGGCATTGACGTTCGATGCAGTGTGTTGAATACGGCCATTGTACGTCTTGCGCGCCAATGGCCGCTGTGCGAACTTCTGCCGGGTTCATCTCGGGCACGCGCCGCCAAAGAGGCATGTGCGATAAAACAACAGGTCACGCCGCGGGCATTGAGGATCCGCGGGACGCCCTCAGGCACTTCGAGGAGACAGGCATGCATGAAATCAATCTGCTGATCGGCGGGAAATCGCAGCCCGCAAGCGATAACGCAACGTTCAAGCGCCGCAATCCGGCGTCGGGCGAGGTCGTTACCCGGGCGGCCGCGGCGAGCGTGGCGGACGCACAGGCGGCGGTCGAGGCCGCGGATGCCGCGTTCGAGGCATGGTCGCGCGTCGGCCCGCACGCGCGCCGGGCGCAATTGCTCGCCGCTGCCGACGAGCTGGAGGCACGCGCCGAACAGTTCACCGCCCACATGGTGGCCGAGACCGGTGCCACCCCCGGCTGGGCCGGCTTCAACGTGCATGTCGCCGCCGGCATGTTGCGCGAGGCGGCGTCGCTCACGACCCAGGTCACCGGGCAGGTGATCCCGACCGAGGTGCCCGACAACCTCGCCATGTCGGTACGCGTGCCCTGCGGCGTTGTGCTCGGCATCGCGCCCTGGAACGCGCCGGTGATCCTGGGCACGCGTGCGCTCGCCACCGCGCTGGCCTGCGGCAACACGGTGGTGCTCAAGGCCTCCGAGCAATGCCCGGCCGTGCATCACCTGATCGTCGAAGCGCTGACCGCGGCTGGCCTGGCGGATGGCGTGGTCAACGTGGTCACCAACGCGCCGGACGATGCACCGGCGGTGGTCAAGGCGCTGATCGAGCATCCGGCGGTACGGCGGGTGAATTTCACCGGCTCCACCTCGGTCGGGCGGATCATTGCCGAGACCGCGGCACGCCAGCTCAAGCCCGCGCTGCTGGAACTCGGCGGCAAGGCGCCGTTCGTGGTGCTCGACGACGCCGACCTGGATGCGGCCGTCGCCGCGGCGGCCTTCGGCGCCTTCTTTCATCAAGGCCAGATCTGCATGTCCACCGAGCGGCTGGTGGTCATGGACAGCGTGGCGGATGCGTTCGTGGAAAAACTCGCGCACAAGGCCTCCAGCCTCAAGGCAGGCGATCCGCAGCACGACGACACCCCGCTGGGTACGCTCATCGGCGAGCCGGCCCGCGTGCATCTCAACGCGCTGATTGCCGACGCCAGGGACAAGGGCGCGACCATTGCCTCGGGCGGGCCCGCCGACACCGTCATCATGCAGCCCACGGTCGTCGACGGGGTAACCCCCGAGATGCGGCTCTATCACGAGGAGTCGTTCGGCCCGGTCGTCGCGGTGATGCGTGTGCCTACCGAGGATGAGGCGGTGCGCGTGGCCAACGATACCGAATATGGCCTTTCGGGTGCGGTGTTTTCCGGCGATGGATCGCGCGGCCTGCGGGTGGCCAAGCGGATTCGTTCCGGCATCTGTCATGTCAACGGTCCGACCGTCCACGACGAGGCCCAGATGCCGTTCGGCGGAGTCAAGGCCAGCGGTTACGGGCGCTTCGGTGGCCAGGCCGGCATCGCCGAATTCACCGACCTGCGCTGGATGACGCTACAGACCGGCGAACGCCATTACCCGATCTAGGACGTTCGGTGCCGGCCTGTCGTTGTGATGCGGAGTGATGCCGGCGGCCGGCTCCGGTTCCTTCGCGGGAGTCTTGCATGGACGTGAAACTGCGCCCGCTGCGCTACTTCAAGGCCGTCGTCGAACACGGCACGATCGCGGCCGCGGCCCAGGCGCTGCACGTGGCCCAGCCGCCGTTGAGCAAGCAGATTCGCCAGCTCGAGGCCGAGTGGGGCGTGGAACTTTTCGAACGCATCAATCATCGGCTGCATCTGCGCGAGGAGGGGCGTTATCTCTATGTCCATGCCTGCGAGCTGCTGCAGCTGGCCGACGATATCGACGCCAGGATGCAGGCGCTGGCCGCTGGCACCAGCGGCCCGATACGCGTGGGCACCACTGCCGGCGGCATCGAGCCGGTGGCGCGTGCGATTGCGCGACTCAATGCCGATCACGCCGACCTGCGCTTCGTCTGCTGGCAGGGCGAGCCACACACCCTGCAGGCGATGGTGGATTCGCGCACGCTCGATGTCGCGGTGGTGCCGCGCCCGATCGAAACGCCGGGACTGCAGGCCCAGGCGCTGGCGCCGCTGCACTATGTCGCGCTCGCGCCGCGTGACAGCGGGCTGGACGGGCGTGTCGATCTGGCCACGCTCGCTCAACGGCCGCTGATCCTGCTTCATCGCAACAGCCGCTTCGGCTCTTTCGAGCGCCTGCTGGATGCGTTCTATGTGCAGGGCCTGACGCCGGAGGTGGTGGCCGAATGTTCGGACGTGCCGATTCTGCATGCGCTGGTGCGCGAGGGCCTGGGCGTGGCCCTGATCGCCGAGAACGCGGCTGAGAACACCGCGCTCGCCGATCCGCAGCTACAGCGTCATCCGATCACCGACCTCGCGCCCATCGACGCCGAGCTGGTGCTTATCCGAAAAGCCGACGTCGAGCCCGGCGCGGCCGTGCGCCGATTCTGCGAACAGCTGCTGAAAACGGCCGCTCAGGGGACGACCTGCGACTAAAGTCGACCTGAGCGATTGGGTCAGGCGCCTGTCCGAAAAAGTTCTTTACCGGCCTGGTCGGTGGGGTCATGGTGCGTAGATAAACAGGAACGGGTGCGCGTCGTGGTTCGAGCGCCGAACGTTCGCCATCGAGGAGCAGTATCCATGAGTGAAAGTGCAACGTCCGCGCCGGACAAGCAGGCCTGGCGGGTCGGCGCGAGTGCCGATATCCCCGAGCACGGCCGGCTGGTGGTCGACGCGGGTGACAAGACCGTGGGCGTGTTTCGCGTCGACGGGCGGCTCGTGGCCTACGAGAATCGCTGTGCCCATATGGGCGGGCCGATCTGTCAGGGGCTGATCGTGCCCGCGGTGCGCGAAAAGCTCAACGAAGCGGGCCAGCTCGGCGGCTCGGAGTTCGACGAATCCGACATGCATATCGCCTGTCCGTGGCACGGCTACGAATACAGCCTCAAGACCGGCCGCCACGCCGGCAAGAAAAGCATCGGCCTGCGGCCGGTGCCGGTCGAGGAGACCGCCGACGGCGACGTGTATATCCATGTCTGACGGCGCCGATCGTCAAAGCCGGGCGATCGCGGCCGATGTCGAACCGTTGATCGATCGCCTGGTGGCCGCCACCGAGGGCGTGGGTCTGGACGGCGCCGCCCATGATCTCAGCCCGGCGCGCGTCGAAGCGTTGATGAACGTGGCCGTGCATCTGTATGCCGCCACCGTGACCGAGCAGGGCGAGGCGTTCATGCCCTGCGGCGACGGCGTATCCACCACCGAAGCGGTGAGCGCGATCAGCGCGCTGATGCAGTCGCAGGATCTCAACACCTTCGATCTGGCGCTCTGGCAATCAAAACTGCGCCGCAGCTGAAGACTGCGGCCGAGAGGAGAACACCCATGGCTGATGCCCCGAACAGGAACGACCACGCGGAAAACGCACGCCAGGCGAAGCCGCTGGACGTGCAGGAAATCACCACCCGTACCGACACGCGCGATATCCTCGCCAACGCCCGTGCCGACGTGAAGCGCTACCACCTCGACGACTACTACATCGCCGATATCGATGCCCATCACGTCGAACTCGACAACTGGGACGAGATTCTCGAATACATCGAGGACCCGGTGCTGCGCTACAACGGCAAGGCGATGTCGAAGAACTGGCCCAACGCCGGCAACGTGGCGTTATCCAATCATCCGCCGGGCCTGACCCAGCAGGACGTGGCCGGGCGTATTCCGCATCAGGCGGAGCTCGCCGAGGACGTGCCCGACGACGGCGCGCCGCGCGATATCACTCTCGTGCGCCGGGTCATGGATTCGCTCGGGCTCGACGTGCAGATCGTGTTCCCCCAGCCGATGCTGGAGATCGGGCTGCATCCGTCCAAGACGATCCAGACCCAGCTGATCAAGGCCTACAACCGGTGGTTCGTCGAGCGCGTGCTGCACTTCGAGCCGCGTATCAAGACCATGCTCGCGCTGCCGTTCTCCGACGCCGATGCCTGCATGGACACGATTCGCCGCTATGCCGATCATCCCCAGGTGGTCGGCTTTCTGGTCACCAGCCAGCGCGACGAAGCGGTGTTCGAGCCGCAGTACGTGCAGGTGTACAAGGAACTGGAGCGGCTGGGCCTGCCGCTCGGTTTCCACGCCGGGCCCGACTACAACGTGGCCCAGGCAATGAACCGGTTCATCTCGGTGCACGCGCTGTCCTTCGTCACCTGCAACATGATCCATCTGACCAACTGGGTCATGAACGCAATGCCCGAGCGCTTCCCGAATCTCGACGTGATCTGGATCGAATCGGGGCTGGCCTGGATGCCGTTCATGATGCAGCGCCTGGATCATGAATACCT
Organism: Salinisphaera aquimarina; assembly: GCF_042643355.1. Lineage (NCBI taxonomy): Bacteria > Pseudomonadati > Pseudomonadota > Gammaproteobacteria > Salinisphaerales > Salinisphaeraceae > Salinisphaera > Salinisphaera aquimarina. The sequence continues at coordinate 425,983 of NZ_JBHRSS010000003.1, read as the reverse complement.
CATGCGCCAGTCCGATGCACCGCAGCTGACCAAGCTGCCCAGCGAATACATGCGCGAGATGTACTACACCTCGCAGCCGCTGGAAGCCACCGACATGAAGCTGCTCGAGTCGACGTTCACCGCGCTCAACGCCGAAACCCAGCTGCTGTATTCCTCGGACTGGCCGCACTGGGATTTCGACACCCCCGCGCGCATCGCGAACCTGCCGTTTCTGAGCGAAACCGCCAAGCGTAATATCCTCGGTGAGAACGCCAAGCGGCTGTTCAGCAAGCTCCGGGAGGAACAGCCGCAGGCTGCGACCGGCTAGGTCGTGCTAACCGGCGGATGCGGGCGTCCCGGATTGGATATACGGCCGACGACACGGGCGGCGGCGCGGATTCTTATTCTTGAGAGGGTATAGATGAAAGTGATCAATCTGTTCCGCGCAGCGCTGTGCCTGCTCGTGCTCGCCGGCGCCATGCCGGCCTGGGCCCAGACCCAGGTCGTGATGCTGGGCACCGGCACCCCGGTGCCGGACGCCGACCGCGCCGGCCAGAGTTTCGCTGTGGTGCACGACGGCGAGGCCTATGTCTTCGATCTCGGCGGCGGTGCGGTACAGAACGCGATCAAGGCCGACCAGGACATGGGTATCGCAGCGCTCGATCCCACCAGGATCCGCTACCTGTTCTTCACCCATCTGCACAGCGACCATATTCTCGATTATCCCGAATTTCTGGCGACCTACTGGTGGCGACGCAAGGCACGCGCGCATGTCTACGGCCCGCCGGGTACCCAGCAGATGAGCGACGGCGTGTACGAGATGCTGGCGCCCGATCTCAAGGCGCGTTTCAGCGGCAATCAGCCGATCAAGGACAAGCAGGGCTACAAGGCGCAGGTGACGGAAATCTCGTCGGGCGGCACCGTTCTCGACAAGCCGGGCATTCGTATCGATGCGTTCCCGGTCAAGCACGGCTCGTTGGCGCACGCCTTCGGCTACAAGATTGTCACTCCCGACAAAACCATCGTGATCTCGGGCGATACCACCTACGACCCGGACGTGGCGCAACAGGCCGAGGGCGCGGACATCCTGATCCACGAGGCGATCAGCGAGCAGGGATTGTCGAAACTGCCGCCGTTCTGGCAGGACTATCACCACGCCGCGCATACCACCAGCAGTGACGTCGCCCGCATCGCCAATGCGGCAAAGCCGAAACTGCTGGTGCTGGTGCACAACCTGTTCTACGGCGCCGACGAGCGCTCGACGCTGGACGAGGTGAGGGCCGATTACCACGGCCGGGTGGTACTGGCGGACGACCTGGACGTTTATTGAAGCGTGATGGACGCCGCTGAGGCGTCGGCGTTGAATCCGGTGGCTCCGACCGAGCGTGTTTCGCGGCAGGTGTAAGATGCCTACGCGAGATTCACGGGCTCCACGGCAACTGGCTGGTTACTGTCGACTCGGCGGCTTGCGTCGCAGGCACGGCGTCGCATGCGAGCCCACGATCGGTTCATGACAAGGGCGGCGTGTAGAGCGATGGCAAAAACCGGTGACGCATCCCTGAGTCAGGCCTCGCTCAAGCCTCTTGTCGGTTACCAGCTACGACGTGCCGATATCGCGATGCGACAGGCCTTTTCTCGGCACATCGGCGAACCGTTCGGGCTGCGGCCGGTGGAGTTCGCCATCCTGACGCTGCTGGCCGACAACGAGCGGGTCACCCACAAGCAACTCAGCGAAGCCCTGGACGTGGCGCCGTCGAACATGGTCGCCGTGGTCGCAAAGCTCAAGAAAAGCGGTCTGCTGGCTCGCGCCCGAAACCCGGATGACGGCCGTTCGATCGTACTGGCGCTGACCCGCGAAGGGCGCGATCTGGAAACACGCGCGCGCTCGGCGGTCACGGCCATGGAAGACCAGCTTCTGGGTGCCTGGGATGCGGGCGACCGCGAGCACCTGCTCGCTATGCTGGATCGATTCCGCGGCTGACCGACTCGCACGTCTTCGGTCAGCTGCCACGGCCCGGCGTCATGTGGCGTGCTTAATGAAGCCGTGCGAAATCCGTGGCCCTTTACGTGGATTCGTCCGGGCAGGCCTGTCCTCAGCCATCGATCGTTATGCAATGCGGCGCCTTGCCGGCATAGAGACGCTCGATCAGGGCCGCGCGTGTCGTGCGCATGCGGCGCTGGTTGATCGACCCCTTGTCGGTGATCTCGCCGGCATCGAAGTCGGGCGGTTCGGCGAGTACGCAGGCGCGGGCGATACGGCTGGCGCTGCCGGTCGCGACCGTGTTCACGTCGACGAGGATATCGGCAAACATCGGGGTCAGCCGATCGCCGGCGAGCAGCTCGGCGAGTGTCGCTGTCCGATCGGCGCCGAGGCGTTCCCGACATTCGCCGATATCCGGAATGACCAGTGCGCCGATGTCGCCGCGATCGACGCCGGTGATGACCACGTCCTGCACCCAGGGTTTGCCGCGTTCGAGGATACGGCTGCGCAAGGCCGCACTATTCACGAAGCTGCCCGATGAGAGCTTGAAGTTCTCGGCGATGCGGCCGTCGAACATGAAGCCTGCGGCCAGATTCGACGGGTCGATGAAATCGATGGCGTCGCCGCTGCAATAGAAGCCGTCGTCGTCGAAGACCGCAGCGGTCTTGTCGGAGTCGCGCCAGTAGCCGGGCATGACGTGGGGCCCGCTGAACCGCGCCTCGTAACCCTCGCCGGTCGGCACCAGCTTGAGGATGCAGCCGGGGCAGGGCAGGCCGACCGCGCCGGAACGGATGCCGGGGACGGTGGTGAACATGGACGACGGCGCGGTTTCGGTCGCGCCCAGCCCGGCCATGACGCGGATCCGTTCGCCGCATGCGGTTTCGGCGAGCGCGTCGAGCCGGTCCCACGTTGTTTGTGACAGGCCGGCGGCGGCGAAGAACTGGAGCTTGAGCCGCTTGTAGAAGCTGTGCCGCAACGCTGGGTCCTGTTCCAGCGCGTGGCTGAGTTCTTCCCAGCCGCGCGGCACGTTCAGGTACAGCGTCGGCGAGATATCCTTGAGATTGCGCACTGTCTCTGCGAACAACTCGGGGGTGGGTCGGCCGGCGTCGATATACAGACTGCCGCCGTTGTAGAGCGCGATGCCGACGTTATGACTGCCGCCGAAGGTATGATTCCACGGCAGCCAGTCGACCAGTACCGGCGGTTCCTCGGCAAGAAACGGAAACGTCTGCACCAGCATCTGCTGGTTCGCGCAGAGCATGCGCTGGGTCGTGGTGACCGCTTTGGGCAGGCTAGTGGACCCGGACGTGAACAGAAACTTCGCGATCGTGTCCGGCCCGGTGGCCGCATGCACGGCATCGATGTCGGCGCTGGCCGGCGTGCTCTGCAACTGCTCGAACGCTGTCGCTTCCCGGTTCGCGAGTGCTCCGCTGATGCCGACGATTTCGACGTCTGCAGGTACGGTGGCCTCGATGGCGGCGGCGAACGCATCCAGATCATCGGCGAACACGAGCCCGGGGGTGAGCAACGCCATCGCATGCCGGACCTTGCCGCAATCCCGCGAGCGCAGCGACGCTGCCGGTGACAGCGGGCAATGGGGAATGCCGGCCCACATCGCGCCGAAGGCGAGCGCGAGATGGGCAATGCTGTTGCCCGACAGAATCACGATCGGCCGCTCGGCCGACAGACCGCGCGCATGCAACGCCTGGGCGATGGATCGCACGCGCGCGAGCATGTCCGTATAGGAGACTTCAATCCACTGGCCATCGCGGCCACGCTCGGCGATCAGCGTCCTTTCGGGATGCTCGGCCGCGCCGTCAATCAGCCGGTCGAGCAACCGCTGCGGGTAGGCGTCCAGTTCATGCTGCGGCGTGATCAGCGCCTCGCCCGTGTCGCGCCAGGCGATCTCGCAGGGCGACTGGCCGAGTGCGACGGGGCGGTAGCGAATAGCGCGCATCGAAATCTCCTCGCTGTCGGCTGTGGTCGTCCGGCTTAGTCGCCCCGCTTGTAGGTCTGCAGCCCCGGCTTGATCGATTTGTCGTCCAGGAACTGCTTCAGGCCCTGCGCGCGGCCGTCTTCCGGGTCGCGATGGAAGGCCTGATCGATCTTGGCATACAGATAATCCTCGCTCTGTTCCCAGGTCAGCTCGCGGCAGCGCTTGAAGCCGTGCTTGGCCACGCGCAGCGTGACCGGGTTCTTCTCGAGCAGGGTCTTCGCCAGGGTCCGCACGCGGTCCTCGAGTTCGGCCAGCGGCACGCTGGCATTGACCAGCCCCATCTCGGCGGCGCGCGGGCCGTCGAAGGTCTCGCCGGTCATGATGTAGTACAGCGCTTCACGATGACCGATGGTGTCGGCCAGCGACTTGCTCACCAGGTTGCCGGGTGGAATGCCCCAGTTGATTTCCGACAGCCCGAACACCGCTTCATCCGCGCAAAGCGCCAGGTCGCAGGCCACCAGCGGCGAGAACGCGCCGCCGAAACACCAGCCGTTGACCATGGCGATGGTGGGCTTGGTGTAGAAGCGCAGCAGGCGCCACTGCCACTGCGAGCAGTCGCGGCGAATGCGCTCCTCGACGATCTCCGGCTGGGCATCGATTTCGCGGAAATATTCCTTGAGATCCATGCCCGCGGTCCACGCGGAGCCCGCACCGCGCAGCACCAGAACCTGCGCCTCGGGATCCAGCTCGAGCGTTTCCAGAACGTCGATCATCTCCTTGTTGAGCGTCGGATTCATGGCGTTGCGCTTGTCGGGCCGGTTGAGCGTCACCCAGGCGATGCCGTCCTCCAGCGTGACGATGACGGTTTCCCAGGTCTTGTTGTATTCACTCATCGGTGTCGCTCCATTTGGGTTAGGAGAGGATCGTTCCACACAAACAAGTTATAATCAATAACTAAAATCGTAATCGTTTCCAACCTGGGGTCGATAGCGTCCGCGGCCGTGATCGATCGAAGCCCGATGTCGGAAACGGGACCGAACGCTGGCGCAAGGCTTGTGCGTTTCGGGGCTCGGCGGAGGCGCGTATGCGACGCGATTATTGCGATGGCTGACGCATCGGCTGAATCGATCTGTTAGCATTCGCGGCCTTCTGCGCCGCGCTGCGGCTTGCCGAGCGCCATTTCGAATCGAACACACGCGATGCCCGGGGCCTTTGAGCCATTGCGGCAACGTCCGTCGATCCTTTCCCTTGCGCGGGCGTCACCGCCTGCCGTGTGCGCGCCGGCGTATCGCAGTCGTGGCGCGCTCTCCCTGCTTACCGACAGACCCAACGACGCATGCTTCAACAGATACGACAGACCTGGTTCTCCAATATAAGAGCCGATGTGCTCGCCGGCACGGTGGTCGCCCTGGCCCTGATTCCGGAGGCCATCGCGTTCTCGATCATCGCCGGGGTGGATCCGAAAGTCGGTCTTTATGCCTCGTTTTCCATCTGCGTGATCACCGCCTTTGCCGGTGGCCGCCCGGCCATGATCTCGGCGGCCACCGGCGCGATGGCGCTGCTTCTGACCACGCTGGTCGCCGAGCACGGGCTGCAATACCTGTTCGCCGCTACCCTGCTCACCGGTGTGCTGCAGATCCTGGCCGGCTATCTGCGCCTGGGTTCACTGATGCGCTTCGTGTCGCGTTCGGTGGTCACCGGTTTCGTCAACGCGCTGGCGATTCTGATCTTCATGGCCCAACTGCCCGAACTCACCGATGTCACCTGGCCGGTCTATGCCATGACCGCGGGCGGGCTGGCGATCATCTATCTGTTCCCCTATGTGCCGGTGATCGGCCGCATGCTGCCGTCGCCGCTGATCTGTATCGTGGTGATGACGGGCATTTACATGGCCACCGGCATGAGCATCCATACGGTCGGCGACATGGGTGCACTGCCCGATTCGCTGCCGGTGTTCCTGTGGCCGGACGTGCCGTTGAACCTGGAGACGCTGTGGATCGTGCTGCCCTACGCCATCATGCTGACCCTGGTCGGGCTGATGGAATCGATGATGACGGCGACGATCGTCGATGATCTGACCGACACGCCCAGCGACAAGAACCGCGAGTGCAAGGGCCAGGGCCTGGCCAACATCGGCACCGGCCTGCTCGGCGGCATGGCCGGTTGCGGCATGATCGGCCAGACCGTGATCAACGTGAAGTCCGGTGGGCGTACCCGCCTGTCGACCCTGTGCGCCGGCGTGGTGCTGTTGATCATGGTGGTGTTCGCCTCCGACTGGGTTGCCCGTATTCCCATGGCCGCGCTGGTGGCGGTGATGATCATGGTCTCGATCGGCACCTTCAACTGGGAATCGTTGCGCGACATGCGCAAGCACCCGCTGAGCACGAATATCGTCATGCTGGCCACGGTGGTCGTGGTGGTGGCGACTCACAATCTGGCCATCGGCGTGCTCGTGGGCGTGCTGTTGTCGGCACTGTTCTTCGCCAACAAGGTCGGACGTCTGCTGGTGATCGACAGCACGCTGGACGCCGACGGTTGTCGCGAATATGAGGTCGTCGGGCAGGTGTTCTTCACTTCGGCCGATCAGTTCGTGGCCGGCTTCGATTTCAAGGAAGCGATCGACGCCGTGCGCATCGATCTGCGCCGCGCGCATTTCTGGGATATCACCGCGGTGGGCGCCCTCGACAAGGTGGTGATCAAGTTCCGCCGCGAAGGCGCACACGTCGAGGTCATCGGTCTCAACGAAGCCAGTGCGACACTGGTCGATCAGATTGCCGTGCACGACAAGCCCGATGCAGAAAAACTGATCGGCGGACACTGAGCATTATTCGCCCCGGGTACAACAACAGCCATCGGGACCGCGAGAAGGAGAGACCATGACCGAGCGCCATATCACCGCCTGTATCGACGGGTCGCATTTTTCCACCTCCGTGTGCGACGCCGCGGCCTGGGCCAGCCGCACGCTGCAGGCGCCGCTGACCTTCGTGCACGCGATCGATCGCAACGCACGGCCCGCGGCGGCCACCGACACGACCGGCCAGATCGGTCTGGGCGCGCGCGAGCATCTGCTGGCCGAGTTGGCCGAACTCGACGAGAAACGCGCCCGCGTCGCCCGCGAGGAAGGCCGCCTGATGCTGGACGCCGCGTGCGAACGTGCCCGTGCCGACGGCGTGGATGCGCCGGAAAGTCGCCAGCGCAACGGCGAACTGGTCGAGACACTGACCGACATGCAGGACAGCATTCGCCTGCTGGTGCTCGGCAAGCGCGGCGAGAGCGGCGAGACCGCCCACGGTCATCTCGGCTCGAACCTCGAGCGCGTGATTCGCTCACTGGCCTGCCCGATTCTCATCACGCCGCAGAATTTCACCGCTCCCGAGCGGATCCTGATCTCGTTCGACGGCAGCGCCACCGGCCAGCGCATGATCGAGCGGGTGGTGGCGAGCACGCTGTTTGCCGGCGTCGAATGCCATCTGGTGTATGTCGGCGACCCGAGCGAGCAGCGGCGCAAGGACCTCGATCGCGCCGCCGAACAGTTGCAGGGCAGCTGCGCCTCGGTGCACAGCGAGATTCTCGGCGGCGAGGTCGAGGCTACTCTGCGCGACTACAAGCAGCGCAACGCGATCGATATGCTGGTCATGGGCGCCTACGGCCATTCGCGTATCCGTCAGCTGCTGGTCGGCAGCACGACCACCGACATGATCCGGCATGCCAAGCTGCCGCTGCTGATCATTCGCTAGTAGTACGGCAGCGACGGCCTCTGCGTCGGGGCTCGGCATCCGGAGGCCGGCAGCGGATAGAATGCCTGCGACGCGCGGCATGGTGCTGCGCCCTGTCGCGAGTGATCCGCCATGAAATCGAAACTGCCGTTGCCGCAGGAAGCCGACCTCACCCCTGAGCAGAAAGACGTGCTGGCGCAGGTATTGCGCAGCCGCAAGAGTGCGGACGGGCCGTTCCTGGCCTGGCTGCATAGCCCGGTGCTCGCCGACAGAGCGCAGCGCCTGGGCGAATTCTGCCGCTACCAGTCTTCGTTATCGGCGGCTGAATCGGAGCTGCTGATCCTGTGTGTGGCGGCCCATCACGACTGCGCCGCGGAACAGTATTTTCACGAGCCGATCGCGCGCGCCGCCGGGCTTGACGCGGCGGCGGTCGACGCGGTTCGCGAGCGTCGCGATCCGGGTTTCGCCGATGGAAGGCTGCTCACGCTATATCGGATGGCGGCCCAACTGCTGGCGCACAACCGCCTCGACGACGCGGTGCGCGATCAGGCCCGGCAGACGCTCGGCGAGACCGCGTTCGTCGAAGCCGTCGGCATCATGGGCTATTACGCCCTGGTGGCGTACACGCTCAACGCGTTCGAGATGTATCCGGACGTGTGAGCCATCGCGAGCGTCCTCGCAGCGCGCGGATACATCTGCGCCTCTTTAGCCAGGGGCTTTTTCTGTTAAGAAAACGAGCCCGGCGAAGCGATCTGCCGGCGCAACAGTCGCCGAAGCAGCGTCCGACCGGCTTTGCCGCCGCAAGCCAATAGTCGTATGGCATCGCGTGGCGTCGCCCGCGTACTCCTGTCCCGCCAGAACCCCAGTCGCTGCCCGTACCGTCGCCGGCTGATCAGCGACGCGCGCGTCTTGCGCCGATGGCATGCCAGCCTGATGGCGCGGAATCACCGTGCGCATGCCGTATTGGGCAGCGTATCGGGCTTTAGGATCACGCCCAAGGTTTCGTCAGACGGGTCGCACAAGCGCCGATGCCTGATGCATTCGATCGAATGGCGGCGTGTCGCCACGGCGTTGGATATCGTACGGCTGTTATTGTTGTATACAGAATACCGTTGACCGGTTTTGAGCGACGTGCTTAGATCGGTGCCCACACGAGGCGCTTACAACACGTCAGAAAAAACATAACCGGAGGGAGATTCGATGAGCTTGAAATTCCGAGTGAAGGGACCGTTGCGGGCCCTGTCTTTCGCACTGGTGGCGGCAGGGGTGACTCTGAGCACGGGCGTCGAGGCGCGCCAGCTGACCTACGCGACCTATCTGCCGCCGACGCACCCGACCAGCCAGGACGGCATCGTCAAGTTCATCGATATCGTGGAAAAAAAGACCGACGGCAAGGTCGAGTTTGCCTTCTACCCGTCCGAGGCCGCCGCCTCCGCCAAAACCATGCTGTCGGCGATCAACGATCAGCTCATCGATGCCGGTTTCATCGTGTCGGTGTATTTCCCGACCTCGCTGCCGGTGAATACGGTGCTTTCGGATCTGTCGTTCTTCAACAGCGATAACGCGGTCACCGCCGCCGCGGTCACCGATACCATCCTCAACGACTGCCCGCAGTGCATGGATGAGTACAAGAGCTATAACGTCCATTTTCTGGCGACTTATTCGACCCCGCCGTATCAGGCGATGTGCAAGCAGCCGATGACCGACGGCTTCGACCCCAAGGGTCTGCGCATGCGCGCCCCGGGCGCGGAGGTTGGCCGCTGGGTGACCCAGATCGGCGGCGTGCCGATCAATATCCCCAACAATGAATCCTACGAGGCGATGGAGCGCGGCCAGGTCGACTGCGTGATCGGCGCGGTCAGCTGGCTCAAGTCGCTGTCGCTGGGCGAAGTGGCCCATAGCGTGGCGACGTTGCCGATGGGCGGCTTCCAGGGCGGCTCGCTGTTCAACATCTCGCAGGATGTCTGGGAAGGTCTGGATGCCAAGACCCAGGCGATCATGCAGGACGCCGCCTTGCAGGCGCTCGCGTCGACGGTGTATTCCTACACCGCCGAGGAGAAGGAAGCCCGGGTCACCGCGAACAAGAACGGCATGAATTTCGTCGACGCGTCACCGGCGCTGGTCGAGCAGCGCGATGCGTTCATGAAGTCGCAGATCGCACAGGCGGCCAAGACGGCGAGTTCGCGCGGAGTCGACAACGCCGAGGCCATCGTGCAGGCGTTCCAGAAGAATCTGGCCAAGTGGAAACCGCTCATCGAGGGCAAGAACCTCAGTGAGCAGCAGTACTACGAGCTGCTCAAGACCCACCTGCTGGCCGACGCCAGCTAGCGGCTCCAGGGTCCGGCGATACGTGGCTGTCGCCGGGCCCGGTCTTTTCGTTCGGGATGAATTTCAATGACCGATAACGCATTGCAGCCGTATCGCGGCGTTCGCGTGCTCGATCTGGCCCAGGGTCTGGCCGGGCCCTATGCTGCCGGCATGCTCGCGGCCATGGGCGCCGACGTGATCAAGGTCGAGCCGCCCGAGGGCGACTGGGGCCGGCTGATGGGCGAAGCCCGTAACGGCAGCAGTTCGATGAGCCTGCCGGCGAACTGGGGCAAGCGTGCGATCTGTGTGGACGCGCGCAGCGACGAGGGCAAGGCGGTACTGCATCGGCTCGCCGAGGAGGCCGATGTCATTGTGGAAAGTTTCCGTCCCGGCGTGCTGGCCAAGCTCGGCCTCGGCTATGAACGCCTCGCCGCCGAGCGCCCCGGGATTATCGTGGTCTCGATTTCCGGTTACGGCCAGAACGGTCCGCATGCAAGACGACCCGGTTCGGATTCGATCATCCAGGCGGTGAGCGGCATGGCGTCGATGAACCGCGACGCCAGCGGCACGCCGCGGCGCGTGGGCATGCTCGCAGTGGATATGGTCACCGGCCTGTACGCGGGCTTCGCCATGGCCGGCGCGCTCTTTGAACAGCGCGCGAGCGGGCAGGGTCGGCATCTGCAGATATCCCTGATTCAGGCCGCGACCGCATTCCAGATGACCGCGCTGCTGCAGAATCTGATGCGTGACGGCCAGGCCGGAACCCCCACCACGGCGCCGTCGGGTTTCTTTGCCACCCGCAGCGGCATGATGTCGGTCACCTGTCTGCGCAATGCCATGTTCGCCAAGCTCTGCGACGTGGTCGGGCATCCCGAGTGGGCCGACGACCCGCGCTTTGCCACCAACAACGCGCGTATCGAGAATATCGATGCCCTGCATGCGGCAATGGCCGTCGAGTTCCGTGAGCGCGATCGCGACGACTGGGTCGAGCAGTTCAATGCGGTCGGCGTGCTGTGCGGGCCGGTCAACGAATACGCCGATCTGGTGGCCGACGAACAGGTTCGCGACATGGGCGTGTTCACCGAAGTCGATACGCCCGCGCTGGGCGTTCTGCCCCTCGCGGGCCTGCCGGGTATCGGCATGACGCCCGACCAGCAGCGTCCCGATCCGCCGCTGGGCGGCCACACCCGCGAGGTGCTGGCCGAAGCCGGTTACAACGAATCCGAAATCGACGCGCTGCTGGCCGCGCGCGTTTGCCTGCACGACCCCCGGGAGAACTGATCGATGCGTGCCGTTGTTTGTGAAGCGCTGGGTTCCTATCGCGATCTGGTGATCGGCGAACGGCCCATGCCCACGCCCGGGCCGGGCCAGGTGCGGATTCGCGCAGCCTACGCCAGCGTGTCGTTCGCGATCACGTTGATGGTCGGCGGCAGCTATCAGCGCAAGTCCACGCCGCCGTTCGTGCCCGGCAGCGAAGTGGCGGGCGTGATCGATGCCGTCGCCGACGATGTCGATGAGTTCGCGGTGGGTGAGCGGGTCGTCGCCATCGTGCGCGAAGGCGGTTATGCCGATCACGTGATCGCCGACACGGCCACGATCTACAAGGTGCCCGCCGCGCTGGCGCTCGATGATGCCGTCAACGTGCCGTTGTCCTACGGCACTGCCTATGCGGGTGTGATCACGCGTGCGGCCCTGCAGGTCGGCGAGACCCTGCTGGTGCACGGCGCGGCCGGTGCGATCGGCATGGCCGCGGTCCAGATCGGGGCCATGACCGGTGCGACCGTCATCGCCACCGCCAGCACCGATGCCAAATGCGATGCCGCCCGCGAAGCCGGTGCGGCTCACACGGTCAACTATGCCCAGGGCGGCTTTCGCGACGAAGTGAAACGCCTGACCGGCGGTCGCGGCGTCGATGTCGTGTTCGACCCGGTCGGCGGCGATGTACTCAATGAATCGCTGCGCGCCGCCGCGGTGGAGGCCCGGATCGTGGTCGCGGGTTTTGCCAGCGGCACGATTCCGCAGGTGCCGGCCAATATTCTTCTGGTCAAGAACATCAGTCTGCTGGGGCTGAACTTCAGCGAATATTTCGGCTGGGGCGTGCACGATCGCAGCGTCGAATTCGCGCCGCGTCTCAAGCAGAGCATGGCGACATTGTTCGAGGCCGTGGCGGCCGGCCAATTGCGGCCGACGATCGGCCATCGCCGCCCGCTCGAAGAGATCGTCGCCGCGCTCGATCATCTGGTGGCACGCCGGGCGATCGGCAAGGTGGTGCTGGCCATCGACGAGACCCTCGATGAGGTGCGGGCCTGATGTCTGCGCTATTGTCATTGCTGGCCCGCCTGGCGGGATTGATTGCCAGCATCGCGATCGTGCTGATGATGCTGCACGTCACCACGGAAGTGGTGCTGCGGGTCGGGTTTCGTGCGCCTGCCTCCGGCACGATCGAGATCGTGAGTTATTTCTATATGGTGGCCGCGGTGTTTCTGGGTATTTTCGTGGCCGCCTGGCAGAACGCGCATATCCGCGTCGATGTGATCGCGAATCTGTTTTCGCGGCCGTTGCAGCGGGTCACCGACCTGCTGGCTGAACTGATCACCGTGGTTTTCTTCGCCTTCTTTGCCTGGGGACTGGCGCGCACGGCCCTGCAGAAGACCCATCAGCACGAAGCGGTGGATGCGGTATTCGCCCATCTCACGGTCTGGCCGACGCGCTGGGTCGCGGTGGTCGGTCTGGTGCTCGCGCTGTGCGCGGCATCCTGGCGTCTGGCGCGCATGCTGGCCGGCGCCGATACCCGCGATGCGGTTTCGGACTTCGTCGTCGATGACGATGAGGCGGTTAAATGAGTCCGGTCACGATCGGGCTGTCCTGCGTCGGCCTGCTGCTGTTTTTGATTGCAATCCGTGTGCCCATCGGCGTGGCGCTGGGTGCGAGCGCGTCGGTCGGTATCTTTTTGCTGCGCGGGCTCACGGCGACGCTGTCGTCGCTGGGCGCGGCGACCTTCGATTTCGTCGCCCACTGGTCGCTGACCGCGATACCCATGTTCATTCTCATGGGCGCGATCGCGTTTCATTCCGGACTGACCGCGCAGCTGTTCCGGGCCGCCCGAGCGTGGTTGTCGTTCCTGCCGGGCGGGCTGGCGATCGCCACCAACCTGGCCAGCGCCGGCTTTGCAGCGGCCTCGGGTTCCAGCGTGGCGATGGCCGGGGCGATGTCGCGACTGGCGGTGCCGGAAATGCTGCGCGCGGGCTACGACAAGGGCCTGGCGACTGGCGTGGTCGCGGCCTCCGGCACCCTTGGCGCGCTGATTCCGCCGTCGATCCCGTTCATCCTATACGCCGTATTCATGGAAGCCTCGGTGAGCCGGCTGCTGCTGGCCGGGCTGTTGCCGGGGCTGCTGACGATGGTCGCCTATACCGGCCTGATCATCATCCGCGTCAAGCTCAATCCGGGCCTCGCACCGCGCACGAATGAACGCACCCCGCGCCGCGAAAAGTGGCTGTTGCTGTTGCGTGCCTGGCCGCTGCCGTTGATCGTGGCGGGCGTGGTCGGCGGGCTGTATTCCGGCACCATCACGGCGACCGAGGCCGGTGCGTTCGGCGCCTGCGTGGCGGTGCTGGCCTCGATTCTGGATCGCTCGTTTTCCTGGTCGATGATGCGGGTCGCGGTGGTGGAGACCGTGCGCACGACCGCGGCGATCTTCCTGATCGCGATCGGGGCGGTGCTGTTCAGCCGTTTCCTGACCCTGAGCCAGATTCCCATGCAGATCGGCATGCTGGTCAACGAATACTCGGTCAACATGCTGGTGTTCTTCCTGCTGACCTCGGCGTTCTATCTGGTGCTGGGCATGTTCCTGGACCCGATCGGGTTGATGCTGGTGACGCTGCCGATCCTGGCGCCGGTCATGCACAGCCTGGGCGTGGACGAAATCTGGTTCGGTGTGATCGTGGTCAAGTTTATCGAGATCGGGCTGCTAACGCCGCCGATCGGGCTCAATCTGTTCGTGACCTCGGCGGCGGTGGGCGATGCGGTACCGTTCGATACGGTGGTACGCGGTACGCTCTGGTTTCTGTGCGCCGAGGCCGTGGTCATGGTGCTACTGTTCAGCTTTCCGTCTATCTCGCTGTTCATCCCGAATCTGATGGGATAGACCGTATTCGTATTTCAGGATGTATCGACGATGTTGAGAATAGGAACCGGCTCCGGCTGGTGGGGTGATCGCATCTCGCCGGCGGCGCTGATCGCCGAGAAGGGCGATCTGGATTATCTGTGTTTCGAGACCATGGCCGAGGCCACCGTGTCCACGGCCCAGGTACGTGCGCGCCGCGACGCCGATTTCGGCGGCTACGACACCTATCTCGAGGATCGTTTCAACGCGGTGCTGCCGCACTGTATCCGGCGCGGCACCAAGATCATCTCCAATCAGGGCTGGGTCAACCCGCTGGCCGCGGCGCGGGCGATACGCAAACTGCTCGATGCCCACGGGGCCGGGCACTGGAAGGTGGCCGCGGTGACCGGTTCGATCATCGCCGATCGGATCGCCGAGTTGGCCGGCCCGGTGATGGAAACCGGAGGCACGTTTGCTTCCATCGACGGCGAGATCGTCTCGGCCGAGGCTTATCTGGGCGCGGAGCCTATTGTCCAGGCACTGGCCGCGGGCGCGGATATCGTGGTGACCGGCCGGGTGGCCGATCCGGCTCTGTTTCTGGCGCCGATGATCCACGAATTCGGCTGGTCGCTGGACGATGCCGACAAACTCGGTCAGGGCTCGGGCATTGGCCACCTGATGGAATGCGGCGCCCAGATCACCGGCGGTTATTTCGTCGACCCCGGCTACAAGGACGTCCCCGAGCCCTGGAATCTCGGGTTCCCGATCGCCCAGATCGAGCCCGATGGCGCCGCGGTGATCAGCAAGGTGGCCGGCACCGGCGGGGTGATCAATCGTCGTACCGTGCTCGAGCAGATGTTCTACGAGGTGCACGATCCGGCGCGCTATATCACCCCCGATGTGGTGGTGGATTTCACCGGCGCGCAGATCGAATCGCTGGGCCTGAATCGCATGCGCGTGTCCGGCATCACCGGCACGCCGCGCACCGATACGCTCAAGGTCTCGATCGGCGCCCAGGAAGGCTTCATCGGCGAGGACATGTTCTTCTACGCCGGGCCGGGTGCGGTCAACAAGGCGCGTTTGGCCGAGAAGATTCTGCGTGAACGCTTCAAGATCGTCGATCTGCAGGCGGAGGACGTGCGCTTCGATATTGTCGGCGTGAACGCGGTACACGGCACGATGTCGCCGGCGCCGGCGGTGGATCCCTACGAGGTCGCGGTGCGTGTGGCGGCGCGTTGTCGCAGCCGCGCCGAGGCCGCCAAGGTCGGCCGCGAAGTGGACGGGATGGCGGTGTCCGGGCTCGGCTCGACCGGCAAGCGCGTACCGCACCAGGATCGGGTGCGCGAGGTGATCGGTATCTGGTCCACGCTGGTCGATCGTCAGGCGGTCGTCCCCAAAGTCGAATTCGTGGAGACATCGGCATGAGTGCGGACAATCCAAAGCGCGTGACCGTGCGCGAACTGGCGCATTCGCGCTCGGGCGACAAGGGCAATACCTCCAATATCGCGGTCATCGTCTACCATCGCGCGGCCTATGCGTTGCTTGCCGAGCAGTTGACCGCCGACCGCGTACGCGCGCATTTCGAGGGCGTGATCGAGGGCGAGGTCGTCCGCTATGACGTGCCCGGCCTGGGGGTGTTCAACTTCGTCTGCGAAGGCGCGCTGGGCGGCGGCGTATCGCGCAGCCTGCGGCTGGACAACTACGGCAAGACGCTGGCGTCGGGCGTACTGCCGATCGAGATCGAGCTGCCCGAGGATTTCGACACCGGTTTGCTGCGCGGGCGTTAGCCCGATCCCGGGGTGACAGCGCAAAAAAAACCGGGCGTCGGCCTGCAAGCCGACGCCCGGTGTATTCGCGTCAAACGGATTCTGCTATCAGCCGCCGGTGACGTTGAGCTCCACGCGCCGGTTCTGCGCCCGCCCGGCAGCGGTCTCGTTGCTGGCCACCGGGTTCGATTCGCCGTGACCTTCGGTCGCGGTGATACGGCTGGAGGCAATGCCGTTGTTCATCAGATACGAACGCACGGAGTCGACCCGGCTTTGTGACAGCTGCTGGTTGTAGGCATCGCTGCCGACGCTGTCGGTATAGCCGTCGATCCGGAACGTGAGGTCGGGGCTGGCCTGCAGCGCGTTGATCACGTTGTCGAGCCGATCCTCGGCCTGCGAGGTCAGGACCGACTTGTCGAACTCGAAGGTGACGCCCTTGAGCACGATCGGCGCCTGCTCCTCGATCGGACAGCCGGTGGCATCGACCTCGGTGCCACGCGGCGTGCCCGGGCATTGGTCGCGGTCGTCCGGCACGCCGTCGCCGTCGCTGTCGAGTACGGCGACGGCGATCTGGTCGCCGCATTCCTCACGATAATCGCTGGGCGTCTTGTCGGTATCGGTGACATGCCAGCAATGGCCCTTGCCGTCGGTATAGACCTGGTTGTCCGGATTGACGACGTAGTAGCCGGAATCCTTGCCCTTGGTCGGCGGTGTGGCGGTACAGCCCGCGGCCAGCAGTGCCGCCCCGGCGACTGCCGCGATTCCCCAAATCCCTGTGAACTGACCCATCTCGCGTCTCCTTTTCTAGTTGTCTTTGTCTTTTTCCTGCAGATCATCCGACGTGGCGATGTAGCCGGCCTTCGTCATCACGATCCGCGGTGCGACCCCTTAGCCGTGGAATTGAATTAGCACGATTGTCGATCCACGGCAATGATTTTGAAGCCGCAGGCGGGCCGGGCAATCATCCCGAGATCTCCGGCGCGCGCCTCAGTCGCGCGGCCGGCGCAAAAAAATGCCCCCGTCAGGCGGGGGCATTTTCCAGTCGCCGCAAAGCGTCTGGCGTCAGAGCACGCCTTTCTGCTTCGCCGTATGCGTGGCGATCACGTCCATCAACGTGGGCGACAGGCAGTCGTAGGGCTCGAGGCCGGTATCGTGCAGATGCCGGCGCACTTCGCCCATCTTGTCCGGGTCGGCGCCCGCTTCGATGATCGAGGATACGAAGGCGGCGAACTGCGGCGGCTCCCAGCCACTTTCGTCCGAGAGTTCGGTATGCACGAAGTCCAGACCGAAGAACGGATGGTCCTTGTTCTCGATGCGCCCGTACATGTGCACGCCGCACTCACTGCAGGCATGGCGCTGGATGGCGGCCGAGGAATCGACCACTTTCAGCTTGTCTTCGTTCTTGGTGACCTTGACGCTGTCGCTGGGCACGACCGCGATCTGTGCGAACAACGCGCCGTCCGGCTTCCAGCATTTGGTGCAGCCGCAGACGTGGTTATGCGCGCACTGTGACGATACGCTGACCTCGACCGGATCGCTGCTGCACTTGCAGCGCAGGGTGCCGCCGGAAAAATTGTCGGCCGCCGGCGTCATGCCCTTGTCCACGGAGGGATGTATCGTTGTACTCATGGGTACTCCTCATCTATCGAATAATGTGATTGTTGATTCGTTGCTGCTCGTCCGGGCGAGGGCCCGGTCTGCAATCAACATTACTCTGCTTCGGCAGCAGGTCAAATCCCTCCGGCGTTATAATATTTCGTTATCCCGTTGCGTTCGGCGGTCGTCCCCACGCCCCCGTCGGGGTAATACGGGATGACCGGCCTGTCCGCTGGCTGGCTGTGGGCGGCAAGCCTCTGGCTGGGGTTGGGGCTGGTGTTGCAGGCATGGATCTGCGCGCGCCAGTGGCAGCACCTGGCCGGGCTGTCGCGGGCCTCCGACACGGCGGCCCAACCGGAGTCGATCGGCTACGGTCAGCGGCGTGCGCTGTTTCAGTGGCTGGTGTATCTGGAGCAGTGCCTGCGCGTCGCGTTCTGGTTGGGCGCGGGGGCCCTGGCTGCATCGTTTCAGCCCTTCTCGACGTCCGGTCTGGCCGGCGCGCTTCTGTTTGTCGTGGTATTCGCGCTGATCGATCAGCTGCTGCGCCTGCTGCTGCCCTGGGCGCGCTGGCGCTGGGTGGATCGTGCCTACGGCATGTCGCGCATGAGCGGTCGTGAACTGGGTGCCGATTTTCTGCGACGCATCGGGCTACAGCTGGTGATCGCGGCGATGGCCGCAGTCTGGATTGTCTGGCCGCTCGCGCTGCTGGATGCGCCCGGAGGCTGGTGGTGGAGCACCGTGGCCCTGCTTACCGGGGCGGCGGCGTTGTTCTGGGGGCGGCCGCATCTGATCGAGCCGCTGTTCAACCGGTTCACCGCGTTGCCGAACGGTGAACTGCGCGACCGTCTGCAGGCGATGATGCAGCGCTGTGGTGCCCAGCTCGAGCAGGTGTGGGTGGTGGACAGCTCGCGCCGGTCGAAGCTGGCCAACGCCTATTTTGCCGGGCTGGGGCGGCGCAAGCGCGTGGTGTTGTTCGATACGCTGATCGCGCAGCTGTCGCCGGCCGAGCTCGAGGCCGTGATGGCCCACGAACTGGGCCATTATCGTTGTGGCCATCTGCGCCGCTACTACCTGCTTCAGGGCACGCTGCTCGCGGGTAGCTTCCTGTTGTTCGGATTGCTGCAGCCGATGATCGCCCCCGGGCTGAGTTCAATTGTGTGGGCAGTCGCGGCCTATGTGCTGCTGCCGGCGCTCGCCTGGCCGTTACAACCCTGGTTCGCCGGCCTGCGGCGGCGCTATGAGTATGAGGCGGATGCCTATGCCGCGCGCCACGCCGAGCGCGATGCGTTGGTCAGTGCGCTCGAGCGACTTCTCAAGAACAACCTGGGCGCGCCGACCATGGCGACCGCTTATATGTTGTTTTTCGCGACCCATCCGCCCGCCGACAAGCGTCTGTTGCAATTGAAATTGTGAACGATTTTGTTGCGTTGCAGTGAGTTTATGCTGCACCTGCGCAATGTGTCATAAACGACACGAATGATCGATACATTCGAGACAAATCTGGCTCCGTTCAGTAACGCCTGACGCGGCCTGCACCTCCGTTCTCTCACAAAACTGCCCGTTTGACGGCCCCGAGTCGTTATTGGCACGTGCTTTGCTATATCCCTGTTAACCGGCGAATTAGGGACGTGCCGGAAACACGCGGTTAGGGCAATCGACTGGCTGGGGAGCCTGCAAATCCTGGGAGGCCTCCGCCGGCGCCGTAGCCGGTTAAAAACGATTAGAAAAATGGGGAGATGACAATGCGATTGAGGAAATTTGCCCTGTCGGCGGCGGGTTCGCTGGCACTGCTCGGCATGGTGCCGGCTGCGCAGGCTATCGACATGCAGGCCGGTGACTGGACCTTCACCGCCACCGGCGAAGTCAACGCCAATTACGTCTATACCGCCTGCGACAATCAGGCGACACCGACCAGCTTCGGCGGCGCGATCGCCGGTAACGTCGTCGGTGCCTGTAACGTCGCCGGCCCCATTGGCGATAACGATATCTCGAGTGTGCGTACCGGTCTGCTGCCGGCCCAGCTGGTATTCACCGCCGCCACCCATCAGAACGGCTGGGATATTTCCGGTACCTTCGGCCTGTATCCCGGCATTGTGACCAACGACAACCTGTCACCCAACGTCGGACCCGGCAACAACGTGGGCCTGGGCACAACCGGTCTCGATGTCCGTCAGGTGTTTTTGAAGTTCGGCAACTCCGAGTTCGGCACGATCAAGGCCGGTCGTGATTTCGGTCTGTTCGGCTTCGACGCCATCATCAACGACATGACCATCCCGGCCGTCGGTGTCAGTTCCGTCGCTCCGGCATCGCCCGGCAACACCACGCTCGGCTCGATCGGCTTCGGCTACATCTATACCGACACGCTGAGCCAGATCAACTACACCACGCCCGACATGAGCGGTTTCACCGCGACCGTCGGTATTATTCAGACGGTCGATTCGCTCACCGCCGGCAGCAGCATCGGCGTAGGTGAAAGCTCCCCGGGTTTCCATGGCCAGCTCAAGTACGCCTGGGAAGGCGGCTTCGTCTCCTTGAACGCCGTAACCTTGGAGGTTGACGGTATTCAGGATAACGAAGGCACGCCGGACGACGCCGACGACGATTCCTTCACCAAGGAACGCGTCTACGGTGTGGACCTCAACTGGAAGCAGGACTTCGGCCCGATCGGCATTCTGCTGTCCGGCTACTACACCGATGGCCTGGGCTCCGTGGCCTATCTGTTCGACAGCTTCGACGGCCGTGGCAACACGCGTAATTCCTACGGCGGTCTCGCGCAGCTGACCTACACCGCGGGCAAGAACAAGTTCGGCGTCAACTACGGCGAGTCCCGTCTGGACGACACCGGCTACGATTCGGATACGTTCCCCGGCAGTGCGGCCTGTGCCGGCTCCGGTGGCAACTGCCTGTTCGAAGTCAACCGCAAGGTCACGGCAGGCTATTACTACAGCCTGACGCCGAACCTCACGCTCACGACCGAGTACTCGCATGCGATCTCCGAGGACCATGCCAACAACAACATCGACTCCGACAACGTGAACGTCGGCGCCTTCTTCACTTTCTAGTCGCATCATCCCCTGCGACGGCCGGGCAGCGCTGCTGTCCGGCTTTTTTTATGGATCGGACTGGCGACTTCAGCCGGGCCGACATAGGCTAGAGACTTGGCTATAGCCTTGAAAATCAATAACGACGCGCGAGCGCGACGAGGAGTAACAATGCAGAGAAAACATGTGTTGGCCGGCATGGCGATTGCCGCCCTGACGGCCGGTTGCAGCGCGCTGCCACATGCGTCCGGCAGCAGTGACGCGCCGCCCGCCTACGTCAATATCACCCGCAGCACCGACCTGAGAGTGCAACTCATCCCGCAGGGTGATGCTGCGACCGTTCGCAACGAACACCCGGCGGCATTCGAGCCGGAGCAGTTGCAGGCCTTGCTGTCGTCGCTGCGGGTCACGGATGAAGACGGCAACGCCGTCACGCTGGCGTCGCCGTCGCGTCTGGAGAAACTCGGGGCCGAAATGTCCAAGGCCTTCGTTCAGGCCGGGCCGCGTCAGGACGTGGCGTTCTCGGTGTTTCGGCGATCCGGCGGTTCCATCTTCACCGCAACGCGCAGGGTCACCTCCGGGCGAGCCTTCTATCGCGACAACACGGTCAATATCATCTTCGGTGAGTTCGACAAGGAATTCAGTGAATTCCGTGACCTGAGCATTTCGCCGCTGAAGAACGGTAGCCGCGAAGGGTCGGCAGGCGTGGATACGTCGACGCTGGTCGCCAGCGGCAGCTGGCATCGCCATGGTAACCGCAGCGACTGGATCGAACTGCCCGCGACCTCGGATGCGATCGAGTCGGCGGCGGCCGCCGCGCCGACCGCCATAGAATCCAGCTCCAGCGGCGCGGCCCGGCCGTTGCGTTACGGACCGGCCGCATCCGCGGCGGCCAGTAGCGCGACTGCGCCGATGCCGGCACAGACGACGCCGTCCGTGCCCGTGCCGGTCGAATCGCCGGCGCCGGCGGCTGCCTCGTCGGCGTCGGCCAGCGGTGCGAGCGCTGCCGCGGTGGGCGCGGGTGCCATGGCCGAGCCGGCGGCGAATCGTGACTGGGGGCGAATCGAAGAGCGCCTGACCCAGCTCAAGCGTCTGCGGGACAAGAACCTGATCACCACAGAGGACTATCAGAACAAGAAGGACGCGCTGCTGCAGCAGTTGCCATGACCATTCAATGGCCTTGATGGAACACTCTGTAATGCGATTGGGACATTTTCCCTGAATTAGCCCGGCCGCGGCGACCAACGGCAGTCGTCGCGGCCGGTGGCAGCAGTGGCGCTACTGTTGTGGCTTTGGTAAGTCAAATAAAATCAGCAATTTATGCCTATAAAAAATATTGTCGCCAGTTACACGGTACGCGTCCGGATCGCTGGCACTGTTCTTGCGATGACCCGCCCTAGCCCACAGAAGAGGCTGGGGGCAGAGGCCTATCAAGAACTGGAGGAGACAATGAAAACCAATTCCGTACGCGGTTGGCGACGGGGGCTGCTGAGCGTGGGTGTGCTGGCACTTGCCAGCGCCGGCGCAGCATCGGCTGCCGGGGTCGACTGGGATCAGATCAACTCTGATCAACAAAGCACTGACAACGTCCTGACCGTGGGCATGGGAACGCAAATGCAGCGCTTCTCGCCGCTCAAGCAACTCAATACCGACAACGTCAAGAATCTGTATCCGGCGTGGTCGTTCTCGTTCGGCGGTGAAAAACAGCGCGGTCAGGAATCGCAGCCGCTGGTCTATGACGGCAAGATGTTCGTCACCGGCTCGTATTCGCGGGCCTACGCCATCGATGTAAAGACCGGCGAAGAGATCTGGCAGTACGATCAGCGTCTGCCGGAAGGTATCGTGCCGTGCTGCGACGTCGTCAACCGTGGCGGCGCGCTCTACGACAACCTGTTCATTTTCGGCACGCTCGACGCCAAGCTGGTCGCGCTCGATCAGGACACGGGTGACGTCGTCTGGAGCGAGACCATTGCCGACTACAAGGAGGGCTATTCCTACACGGCCGCACCGTTGATCGTGAACAACATGGTCGTGACCGGCGTATCCGGCGGCGAGTTCGGCGTACTCGGCCGGGTCGAGGCGCGCGACGCCAAGACCGGCAAGATGATCTGGAGCCGCCCGACCGTCGAAGGCAACATGGGCTACATCTGGAAAGATGGCAAGAAGTCGGATAACGGCATCAGCGGCACCCGCAACGCGACCTGGCCCGGCGACATGTACAAGCATGGCGGCGCGGCGACCTGGCTCGGCGGGACCTACGATCGCGATACCGATCTGATCTACTTCGGTGCCGGCAACCCGTCGCCGTGGAACTCGCATCTGCGGCCCGGCGACAATCTGTATTCGTCGTCGATCGTGGCGATCAAGCCGGACACCGGCAAGATCTCCTGGCATTACCAGAAGACCCCGCACGACGCCTGGGATTACGACGGCACCAATATGTGTGTCCCGTTCGACGCGCAGGGCAAGAAGTACTGTGCGTCGGCCGATCGCAACGGCTTCTTCTACGTGCTCGACCGCACCAATGGCAAGCTCAAGAGTGCCGACAAGTTCGTAAGCAAGGTCAACTGGGCCGACAAGATCGACACCAAGACCGGCAAGCCGGTCGAAACCGGCAACCGTCCGGGCGATCCGTCCAAGAGCGATGGCAAGAAGGGCGAGTCCGTGTTCGTGGCCCCGTCGTTCCTCGGCGCCAAGAACTGGATGCCGATGTCCTACAACCCGGGCACCGGCCTGTTCTATATCCCCACCAACGAATGGGGCATGGATATCTGGAACGAGCCGATCACCTACAAGGCCGGTGCGGCCTACCTGGGTGCGGGCTTCAACATCCAGCCGCTCTATGAAGACTACATCGGCGCCATCCGGGCGATGGATCCGATGACCGGCAAGATCGTCTGGGAAGCCAAGAACAACGCGCCGCTGTGGAGTGGCACGATGACGACCGCCGGCAACCTGGTGTTCTACGGCACGCCGGAAGGCTATCTGAAGGCGCTCGACGCCAAGACCGGCAAGGAGCTCTGGAAATTCCAGACCGGCTCCGGCGTGGTCGGCCAGCCGATCACCTGGGAGCAGGACGGCGTGCAATACGTCGCCGTGACCTCGGGCTGGGGTGGCGCGGTGCCGCTGTGGGGTGGGGAAGTCGCCAAGCGCGTCAAGTTCCTCAACCAGGGTGGCAGTGTCTGGGTGTTCCGTATTCCGGAAGGCCTGGCCAGCAAGTAGGCGTCTTCGGACGCATGGCGACGGGCCGGCCTTGGGCCGGCCCGTTTTGCCTCCAACTCTTACAAGACGAGATCCATGATCCAAACCAAACATCTGCGATGCCTGTCGGTTGTGATGGCAGGCGTTCTGGCGGTGGCAACGACCGCCGCCCTTGCACACGGCAATGTCGTGCCCCAGCCCGTGGAAACCGAGGGACTCAAACCGCTTCCCGAGGGCCAGTGGCTCACCGAAAACCCCTATCGCGGCAACAAGACAGCGATCGAGATCGGCGATTCGGGATTCAATGAGAACTGCGCCCGCTGCCACGGTCTGCAGGCCATATCGGGCGGTATCGCGCCGGATCTGCGCGAACTCGGCCCGGAATACGACGAGTATTTCATCGGCCATGTGCGCAACGGCGTTCACCGCAACGGCATGACTTACATGCCGGCGTTCGAAGGGGTGCTCAGTCAGGAAGCGATGTGGGCAATTCGTTCCTATATCGACAAGCGCTACTACGAATACAACGACAAGAATCTCGACGACCTCTACAAGCAGGCCGACGAGCAGAGCTGATTACCCGGACATCATGTCGGCGAGGGTGCCGAGACGAGAGGAGATTGAACATGACTTTATTTCGCAATACGGCAGCTACGCTGATGGCCGCCGGTTTTCTTATCTTGTCGGCGCCGGTTCTGGCCCAGCACGGCGGCGGGGGCGGTGACGTCGACAACAGCGGGCTGCCGGATATTCCCGAGGGCAAGTGGCTCAGCGAAAACCCCTATCGCGGTTCCAAGCAAGCCATGGAGATCGGCAAGAACGCCTACGACGGCAACTGCGCGCGCTGCCACGGCATCGACATGATCTCCGGCGGTATCGCCCCCGATCTGCGTGAGCTGGGCCCCGAATACGACGAGTATTTCCTCGGCCATATCCGCAACGGCGTGCAGCGCAACGGCATGACCTACATGCCGGCGTTCGAGGACGTGCTCGACCAGAAGACGATGTGGGCCATCCGCTCGTACATCGACAAGCGCCACTACGAGTACAACGACAAGAATCTCGACGACCTGTACAAGCAGTGGGACGAAAAGCAGGCCGCGGGCGGCGATCAGCCGGCGGGCGACACCGACAGCACCTCGGACGATACCGCTGCCGACAGCGCGTCCAGTGCCGCGCCGGAACAGAGCGCGACCGAGTCCGCCGCGGCGAGCGATAAAAAAAAAGACAACGCTTCGGCTGACACAGCGGTAGAAGACAGCGCGTCGGCCACCGTGGCCGACGCCGAGGATGCGGACCGATTGCAGCTGATCAAGTCGGTCGGCAGCATCGAGATCGCGATGTATCGCGCGTTTCCGCCGTGGTCCTATCAGGCCGAAGACGGCTCGTTCACCGGTATCGACGTCGAGATCGGCAGGGCGCTGGCCAAGCAACTCGGCGTGTCGCTCAAGGCGCGGCCGTTCACGCCCGACGAAGGCATGGGTGACGACATCCGCAACCAGGTATGGAAAGGCCATTACCTGGGTGGCAAGCCGGCGGACGCGATGATTCACGTCGGCATGGCGCCGGCCTTCCAGAAGGACAACGATCAGGCCACGTTCGTCGCCCCCTACTACGACGAGACCATGGGCTTTGCCTACAACGCCGAGCTGCTGGGCGGCGATGTCGACAATCCGCTCGCCCTGGCCGGCAAGAAGATCGGCGTGCAGCTCGATTCCCTGGGCGACTATTTCCTGTCGTCGGCCTATCAGGGCCAGCTGCGTGATGGCGTCGAGCATTTCAACTCGGTGCCGGAAGCGATGAAGGCGATGAACGCGGGCGAGGTCGTGGCCGTGATGGCGCCGATCGGCGAGCTCAAGGGCGCGGCGAAGATGCTGGGCGAGTCGCGCATGAAGATGCGTACCACCAAGCTGACCGGCCTCTATCAGACCAGCTGGGACGTGGGCGTGGCGGTCAAGGAGGGCAACCCGGAGCTGGCGGCGGCGATCAAGGACGCGATGCACACTCTGCGCGAGAGCGGGGAGCTCAAGAAGATCTTCGAGCAGTTCGGTGTGCCTTATCGCAAGCCGATGCAGGAAGACAAGATGACCGCCGGTTTGTAGCCGGATCATGCGCCGGCTGGTGGTACGGGTCTGTCTGCTGCTGTGCGCAGCCGGCGCCGCACACGCAGCGCCCGGCGGCACGGAGCGCAGCATGGAGGTGGTACTGGAGCCGGCGAGCGGCGACGTCGTGGTGGTCGCGGACCTGACCATCGGCACTGACGGCAGCTATCGGCTGCGGTATCGGGACGCGCCGTTCGCGCCGCATTTTCTGTCCATGCGACCGTTCCAGTGTCTGCCGGCGCCGCCGCGGCTGCAGTGTCATCTGCCGTATCCTTATGAGAACGGTCGCCGGATCACGGACGTGGATCTGGGTGATCTCGAGTATGACCTGCTGTTTCTGGTCAAACAGGCGGACGAATTCGGCGTGGATTTCTGGAACGGGCGTTACTATCGTCTGGCCTGGGAAGACGACGCGATTGTCGGTGTGGCCATGGCGACGGACATGAATATCCTCGCCTCCAGCCCGCCCGAGGGCGAGACCCGTCCCATCCGCAACAACGATCTGACCGCCATCGAGCCGTCGGACACGCCTTATCCGACGCTTCGGATACGGCACGCGAGAGGAGAACAGCAATGAAACGGTTGATGGTGGTTTGCCTGACGCTTGCCGTACTCGCGCCGACGGCCGGCACGGCCGCGGTGCCCGACGATCCGTTGCAGTCGTCGCAATGGATATATATGGCGCGCAAGTTCTTTCGCGATGCGCCGGTCGTGTTCGATGATCGCGTGAAGGTCCAGGCGCCGGACTATGCGGAGAATTCGCTCGACACGCCGGTACAGGTGAGTGCGCCGGGGCTCGACGACGTTGAGCAGGTGCTCGTGTTTGCGGATCTGAGCCCGATCACGCGCGTGCTCGATTATTATCCGGTGAAGGCCGAGCCTTCGATCGGCTTTGCCTTCAAGATTCAGCAGGCCACGCCGATTCGTGCCGCCATGCGTACATCCGACGGCACCTGGCATGTCGGCGGCAAATGGATCGACGCCCAGGGCGGCGGCTGTACCGCGCCCAGCGTGGCCAGCGCCAGCCCCATCTGGGAAACCCGGCTGGGCGAGACCACCGCACGGCTGTGGTCGCCGGACCGCGAAGACAAGCACGCGAGTGAACGCCTCAAGGTTCGTGTTATTCATCCCATGGATACGGGGCTGGCCGCCGGCATTCCGGCGTTCTATATCTCGGAGATGACCATCGCCGACGCCGACGGTCAGACACTGGCTCGGATCACGCCCTATGAGCCGGTATCGGAGAACCCGGTGTTCACGCTGGATCTGGACGCCGACGGCCCGGTCACGCTGAGTGGCCACGACAACAACGGCAACCGTTTCAATTCCCGGGTGGACGGGCCCGAGTCATGAGCATGAGGACAAGTTTCGGCGCCGTGGCGGCTCTGGTCGTGATCACCGCGGTGGCCCTGATCGGTGGTACGTCGACGGCCCGTGCGGCCGGTTACTACGACCTGAATCCGGAGCAGGTCGCCGACGACACCTATGTGTTCTACGGCGCCATGGAGAACTTCAGTTTCGACAACCACGGTGCCATTTCCAATACCTCGTTCATCGTCACGGCCGATGGAGTGGTCGTCATCGATACCGGGCCGTCGCGGTTATATGGTCAAGCCATGCGCGCGGCCATCGCCAAGGTGACCGACAAGCCGGTGGTGCAGGTCTACATCACCCATGCCCACCCCGATCATTTTCTCGGCAACAACGCCTTCGAGGACGTGCCCATCGGCGCCTTGCCGGGCACCATCGACATGGCCCGACAAATCGGCGCGGATCTGGCGAGCAATCTCTACAATCTGGTGGGCGCGGCGATGCGCGGCACCAGCGCGGTGGTGCCGACCGAGGCCGTGGAAGACGGGCAGGTGGTGAATTTCGGCAAACACGAACTGCAGTTGATCGGCACGTCCGGGCATACCGACGCCGACCTGATGGTGCTCGACAAGACCACCGGCGTGCTGTTCGCGGGTGATATCGCGTTTCATGACCGTGCCCCGACCACGCCGAACGCCGATCTCGATGTCTGGCAGGCGGCCCTTGCCGCGACCGAGAAACGCGACTTCAAACTGATCGTGCCCGGGCACGGACCGGCAAGCGCGGATGCGGCGCCGCTGCTTCAGACGTCCGCGTACCTGCACTGGCTGCGCTCGCATTTCCAGGACGCCGCCCGACAGGGCGAAAGCCAGGCCGAGGTGCTGTTCGAGCCGTTGCCGCCGCGCTGGGCCAGGCTCGCGGTGGAGCCGGGCGAATACCGCCGTTCGGTGTCGCATCTGTATCCGGCGATCGAACGCGCGACGCTGAACAAGGTCGGCGCGCCGGTCGCGCGCTAGACGCCATTCGGCCGGAGATCGCGCCCCGGCGCGGTATTCGTATCTGTCGTCCGATGGTCGCGTATGACAGGCAACCTGCACGGCGCCCGGCATAACGCCCGGCCGACAGGTTCGGCGAAGACGCGAGGTGCAGCAGGCCCTTCGCGGTTGGCCGGGTGTGCGGGGTGCCGCTATGACGGGCCGTGCAGCAGCTCCATTTTCAGGCGACCGCCGGTGATCACGCGCGCTGAGTTGGTCACCTTTTCGTCGCGTTCCAGGCGCACGAGCCCGACGCCGGGGCAATACCATTCTTTCTGCACGATCGGCACGTCCGAGGGCAGAAAACCCACGCCCGCACCGAGGTGGAACGACGTCTCGCCGATCACCGCCGCGCAGCCGGTGAAGTGGCCGGCAGGCACGTCGACGTCGACGTTTTCGGATTCGACGCGGTAATCGAGCGTGATTGTATTGCCCGGCGCGTGTTCGGTGATGAAGGTCTTGGCCCGGCCGAGCATGTAGGTATGCGCGGGCTCGATCCATGTCGCGCCAGCCTTGACGGGCAGCGGCAGGATCTTGATCGGCGGTTGATCGATGATCGGATGATGATGGATCACCGATTTCATGGCGACCCGGTAGTAACCGTCGTCGCGCTCGGCCACGTAGTAGCGCGCTCCGCCGTCATTCCTGCGAATGGTCACCTTCGGCTCGCCTGCGAAATCGTCGCGGCTGACGTTCTGCATTGTTCGCGTGCTGGTCTCCAGCTCCTTGCCGAGCGGTTTGACCTGGATGCGATAGGTCCACTCGAGGCCGGGGGTCAAAGGAAAGAGCGCGTCGGGATCGGCGCTGCCGTCACAAGCCGACAGACCGAGCGCGATGGGGCCGGTCAGCACGAGTGCCACAGCGACGTTGCGGATGCCGGCCATGCTCATTTCTCCGGCAGACTGGGTTCGGGCACGTTGTGCAGATCGATCTCCTGATGATCCTGCGCAAAATTGCTCGGATTGTTGATGCGTTGATTGCCGGTGGATACAGTGGTGTCGCCCATCTGCAACTGGCCGTTGCGCATGGCGTCCCGGGCCCGCTGCACGCGGGTATGCAGATCGCGGGAATAGGGCAGCAGGAATGCGCGCGGCATGTCGACCGGCTCGTCGTCGACGACGGGCGTCACCCACAGATAGATATGCCCGGGCGAGCCGTCGGCTTCATCCGGTTCGACGACCGACGACGCGTTGAGCAGAAAATGCGGCGGCAGATTCAGGCGTGTCGGCCAGCCGCGCAGATCCTGCAGCGACTGCCAGGTGACGAAATACAGTGCACTCACGAGCACGATACAGGCCAGGCGTATCCATACCGGCCAGCCACTGCGGATATTGAGTGCCAGTACGAGCACGCCAAGCGCGACGTACGCGCCGCCGAGCAGCCAGAGTGTCTGTGTCATCGGAAATCCTCGTCCTGTGTTCCTGTGCTCATTCGGTGATCTTGGTCTGTAATGTGTTGACGTCCGAAACCGAGCCGTCGCGGTTCACGGTGAAACGCACCGCGGTCTTTTCCTGATTAACATAGTCGAGCGTCGTGCTGCCCTTGTAGACGATCTGCAGGCGTGGGTTGACCCGCGTGACCACCACGTCCGCATCCACCGGCTGGCCGGTCTGCGAGGCGTAATACTGCAGATTGACCGTGTATTCGCCCGGCGCGCGCCCGCGGATGGTCACGATCTCCTGATTGAGCGGGTTGGTGATGCGGTTGCCGTCGACAATCATCTCGTCGTTGAGCAGGCCACGGTCGTCGCGGTCCAGATTCATCAGGCCGGCTTCCGGATGCAGATACCAGACGCGGTCACCGGTCGGCCCGCGCACCCACAGATCGATATCGTCGGGCCGGCCCGGCTCCCAGGTGGCGGTGATGATGTATTCCGCTTTCGCCGGAATATCTCCCTGCTTGGTCGGCGGGTTCAGAAAGAACACCGCGATCAGGAACATGAAAGTGAAGCCCAGCAGCGCATTGAACAACAGGTCCGTGAACGGATCGGTGTCGCTGTGCCGGCGCTTGCGTCGGAAAGCCATCACGAAACCTCTGATCTAGTCATGCGCGGTCGCGCCGGAGTCCTATGCGCGCGGCTGGCAAGAAACGAGGAGAGAAATGTGCTGATAGCACATGAACGACGAGTGACGCCGTCCAGACGGGCGCATAGGCCCGGCTTTTCTCGCGTTGCGAGAAAAGTTTGGCCCAAGCCGCCCGCCTGCGGCGTTGCCCGGCTCGACCGTGGAGCCTGCCACGGCGCTTCGCCAGGCGCCTTGCAGGCAGACGGCTTGGGCCTCAAACGCGATCCGTGCATGACTAGATCAGAGGTTCCCTAGCCCAGGCGCTGACGCTGGGCGAAGATGACGATACGCGATTGCAGCCGGTCCGCGGCGCGGTCGAGCAGCAGATAGTGCAGGCTCAGCACCATGCTGGTCGCCAGCCCCACCAGCGTCGTGTAGAGGGCCACACGCATGCCCTGACTCATGCCCACCAGCAACTGTTGAATCGCGGCGACATCGAAGGACTGGGTGCTGTCGACCGTGGCGAGCATCACGATGAAGCCGATCACCGTGCCCAGCAGGCCGAGCTTGATCAGCAGGCCACAGATGAACCATCCGAGTTCATGCGCGCCGGCCAGCTGCTCGCCCAGCACGTCCACGAGTGTGTCCGGCGGCTCGGCGCCGCGATGGGCATGGAAATGCATCAGCGACGACAGATACGCGCCGGCGGCGCTGTCCGGCTGGCCGGTGCTGCCGAGCGCGATATGGGCCTCGTCGTGCAGATCCAGGCGTTCCCCGCGATCCACACCGGCCACGATCGCATCGAACAGTGACGCCTCGCGCGACAGCCAGGCGCTGCGCACGCCGCAATAACACCAGGTGACCACGAAGATCAGCGCGATCAGCAGGCTCACCCGGGTACTGTCGCCTTCGATGAGTGTCGTCACCACGTTGTATTGCTGGGCCACCCACAGCGCGAACACGAGCACGCCGGTGATGATCAGCCACTGCTGCAGCACGTGATAGGACGCCGCGTTCGGGCGGCCCGTCTTGAAGCGCGTCAGGGATAACGCCATATCGTCCTCCGCACCGGTTCCTGCGCAGGGCGGGAGCCGTTGTTCTTTTTTATGCCGTCGCTTGTGCGCGGCATGGATTTGTTATTCGAGTGTGCCCTCAGCCGAAGCTGTCATGCACGATGTTCCGATACCACGAACGCGCGTATTCGGATTCGGCCTCGCGCGTGGTTTCATCCGCCGCCAGCGCCGAGATGCCGCCGGCATTCTGGACGGCCGCAATACTGTCACCGTTCAAGGCATACACCTCGGTCACGCTGATGCCGTAATCGGGCGCGACCAGGCTGTAGCAGGCGTTGATCATCTTGGTCTCGGCCGCCGTTCGGCCGGTCAGCTCGCGGGCGATTGCGAACGCGCAGATCTTGGCCTGCATGTTCGCCGCGTAGCCGGATTTGGGCATCGGCTCGGCGTGGGTCGCGTCGCCGATCACGTGCACGCCGGCATGGCCCGGTACGGAGAAATCGTGGGCCGCCACCGGAACCCAGCCGGCGCCGTCGGTCAGGCCCGCGTCGAGCGCGAGCCGGCCGGCGCGCTGTGGCGGAATCACGTTGAGCGCGTCCGCGGTGAACTCGTCGCCGCCGGCGGTGGTCACGGTCTTCGAGGCCACGTCGACCGCCACCGCGGCCGCGCCCTCGCGGCGGCCGTGCCAGCGCACGTGATCCGGATAGCGCGTATCCCAGCCGATGCGGAACAACGGCTCCTTGGAGAAATGGTCCTTGGCATCGAGCAGGGTGACCGTCGCCTTCGGCTTGTGCTGCTTGAGAAACCAGGCAATCAGGCTGGCGCGCTCATAGGGGCCGGGCGGGCAGCGGTAGGGATTGTCCGGCACCGTGATCACGACGCGCCCGTCGCTGGGCATGCCGTGCAACTGTTCGCGCAGCAGGGTGAGCTGCTCGGCCCCGCCGGGCCAGGCATGGGGCACGCGGGTCACCGCGTCGGGGCCGTAGCCGTCGATGGCGTGCCAGTCGAAATCAATACCGGGGGCGACCACCAGCCGGTCGCCGCCGATGCGCCGGCCGTCCGCCAGGTGCACGCTGCGGGCCGCGGGATCGACGCCATCGATCTCGGCGTGGATCATGTGCACGCCGGCCGCGATGAGCCCGTCGTGGGTCTGGGTGATCCTTGACAGCGGATTGACGCCGGAAACCACCGTGTTGCAGAACGGACCGGTGACGAATGTTGGCTGTCGGTCGACGAGCGTGACGTCGATCCCGGGCGCGAAACGACGCAGGGCGAGCGCACAGCTGGCACCGGCGAAACCGCCACCCGCGATCACCACTTTCGCCTTCGACGCAGCGGTGGCGAACGGCGGCAGTCCGGCCGCGGCAAGCACGCTCGCGCCGGCGAGCCCGCGCAGCACGCTGCGGCGCCGGTTATTTGTCGCCGGCTTCATCGGAGGTCGCTGTGGGTTGGGCCGCGAAATAGCGGGCGAGCATGTCGATTTCTCTGCTGTCGTAGCCGGGCGCGATACGATTCATGATCGTGCCATCACCGGTCTTGAACGCCTGCATGCGTTCAGAAAACCGCGCCGCTTTCATGCCGGCCAGCGAGGGTACCGCGCCCTGGCTTTGGCCGCCGGTGCCGTGGCAGGCGGTACACGCCGAGGCCAGCTCGGCACCGTTCTCGTGCACGTTGCTCAAGGCGACACACGGCAGAGCGATCAACAGCCAGCAAATATGTTGCGTACGAGGTTTCATGAATCGTCAAACTACCCCGCACGGGCGCGCCCGGCAAGCATCTGGATGCGGAATATGCGCAGCGCGGACGATGTCTTGCAAATGTTGCGCTGCAACGTTTTCAGGGTTGTGGTGGATCGCTTCGCAACGACTTGCGCGCAGTCATAGTTAGCGTGCAATTTAGTCGTATACACTGGCTGAAATCGTCCGGCAAAACATGACGAGCGCTGCTCGTCGCCACGTCCGGTTCGCGATCCATAAAAAGCCGCACGGCCACAGTGTCGGCACATAATGCGACCGCGCGAGCGCGACCCTGTCGACACGCGCGGACAGGAGAGAGAATGAAACGATCCGGCAGGTTCGAACGCCGGCTGCTGCTCGCCTGCGCGGTATTGATCGCGTTGTTGCTGGCCGGCTGTTCCGGGGCCGACGAGGGCGCGAATACCACCCTGCGCGTGGGCGTGCTCAAGTTCGGCACCGTCAGCTGGGAGATGGACACCATCGAGCGGCATGAGCTGGCCGAGAAGAACGGTATCAAGCTCGAGATCGTGCCGCTGGCCTCCGAGAATGCGCTTGCGGTCGCCCTGCAGGGCCACCGCGTGGATCTGATCGTCTCGGACTGGCTGTGGGCCGCGCACCAGCGTGCCCAGGATCGCGACTATCAGTTCGTGCCGTATTCAAAGGCCGTGGGCGCGGTGATGGTCAATCCCGGGTCGGGGGTGACCTCGCTCAAGGATCTCGATCACAAGAAGCTCGGCATCGCTGGCGGGCCGGTCGACAAGACCTGGTTGCTGCTGCGTGCCTATGCGCACAAGACCGAGAACGAGGATCTGGAAAAAGCGCTCGATCCCACCTTCGCCGCGCCGCCGATGATCAACCGCCTGCTGCTCGACGGCGAACTGCCGGCGGCGATCAATTTCTGGCATTACAACGCGCGCCTGTCGGCGCTCGGCATGAAGCCGCTGCTCACCGTCAAGCAGATGCTGTCGGGGCTGGGTATCGACACGGTTCCGCCGCTGCTGGGCTGGGTGTTCTCCGAGGAATGGGCCGCGGATCATCGCGAGGATCTGCAGGCATTCTTCAAGGCCAGCATGCAGGCCAAGCAGATTCTGGCCGACTCCGACGACGCCTGGGAACCGTTGCGCGAAATGATCAAACCGGAAAGCGACGCCGTGTTCGCCTCCATTCGTGACGGCTATCGCGCCGGCATCATCCATCACTATGGCGCGGCCGAAATCGCGGCGGCCGGACAGCTGTTCAATATTCTCGCGCAGGAAAGCGACGGCCAACTCACCGGCGGCGCCAAGCAGCTGTCGCCGGATGTCTTCTGGGATGGCTTCCGCTTGCCATGAAGCGTCGCTGGCTTATACGGGCCGCGTCGCTGTTGGCGCTGGCCCTGATCTGGCAGGTCGTGGCCTGGATCGCGCAAAGCGATGTGCTGCCCACGCCCTGGGCGGTGCTGTTGAGCCTGATCACGCATACGCTGTCGGGCGATCTGCCGTACCACTTGTCGATCACGCTCGCGCGTGTGGCCGTGGCGTTCCTGCTGGCCATGGCGATCGGCACGGCGATCGGCATCGTCATGGGGCGCTATCGCCAGCTCGATCTGGTTCTCGATGGCGCGCTGGTGCTTGGACTTAATATCCCGGCGCTGGTGACCATCATTCTCTGCTATCTGTGGTTCGGTCTGAACGACGTCGCCGCGGTGGCCGCGGTCGCGCTCAACAAGATTCCGACCGTGATCGTGATGGTGCGCGAAGGCGCGCGCGCGGTGGACCCGCGCCTGCTGCAGGTGGCCCAGGCCTATCGCGTGCCGCGCATCGTGACGCTGCGGCGTGTGTTTCTGCCGCAGCTGTATCCCTATCTCATGGCCGCCGCGCGCAGCGGCCTGGCGTTGATCTGGAAAATCGTACTGGTGGTCGAACTGCTCGGGCGCAGTAACGGCGTGGGCTTTCAACTGCACGTGTTCTACCAGTTCTTCGATATCACCAGCATCCTGGCCTACACGCTGGCGTTCGCGGGCGTGGTTCTGCTGATCGAGGCGGTGCTCATGCGGCCGCTCGAAAACCGGCTCACACGGTGGCGCGGATGAGCACGGACAACCCACGGCAGGGCCTGCATATCGCGCTGCGGGAGAAAGCCTTCGACGGCACGCCGGTAATCGGTTCGGTCGATATTCACGCCGACTCGGGCGATTTCGTGGCCCTGGTCGGGCCCTCCGGCGCCGGCAAGAGCACGCTGCTGAGTCTGGTGGCGGGTCTGGACAGCGACTATCTCGGCGAGATCACCTGGGATGGCGCGCCGCTGTCCGCGCCCGGCCACTCGCCGGCGCGCCTGGGCATGATGTTTCAGGAGCCGCGTCTGATGCCCTGGCTGTCGGCGCTGGACAACGTGCGCCTGGTCGAGGCCCAGCGCGAGGCCGACGAACCGGGGTTCGTCTCGCGTGCGGCCACGCTGCTCGAGGAGGTCGGCCTCGGCCACGCGCTGCATGTCTGGCCCAACCAGTTGTCGGGCGGCATGCAACGACGAGTGGCGCTGGCGCGCGCGTTCACGGTCGAGCCGCGGCTGCTGCTCATGGACGAGCCGTTCGTGTCGCTGGACATGCCCACCGGCAATCGCCTGCGGCGCGCGCTGCTTGCCCTGTGCGAACGCCACCGGCCGTTGGTACTGTTCGTCACCCACGACCTGCGCGAAGCGCTGGCGCTCGCCGACCGGATTCTGTTCATGGGCGACTCGCCGGCACGCGTGCTGCTCGACTACCGTGTCGATATCGAGCGCGGCCGCGATCTGGAAAGCGCCGAGGTGGCCCATGCCCAGCAAACGCTGCTGGCCCGTCATCCGGAACTGCTGTCCGGCATAATCGACGGGTCGTCGAAACGCACCGATCCGTACGACGACCCCAGGAATAACGACGAGGAAACCCCATGAGCGAGTCGCAACACGTGCCATCGGCCGTGGCGCTGTCGGTCAATGCCGTAAGCAAGTCATACGGCGCGCTCAAGGCGCTGGATACGCTGTCGCTGACCGTGCCGCGCGGCGAGTTCGTGGCGCTGCTGGGTCCTAACGGCGCGGGCAAGAGCACGTTGTTCCAACTGCTGACCGGGTTGTTCGTGCCGGATTCCGGCGAGATCGAGGTCGCCGGCCACGACATGCGTCACGATGCGCGCGCCGCGCTCGCCAAGCTCGGGGTGGTGTTCCAGCAGCCCACGCTCGATCTGGACCTGTCGGTGGTCGCCAACCTGCGTTTTCATGCCCGCCTGCACGGCATGGGCGGCGTCGCGAAAAAACGCATCGCCGAAGAACTCGATCGTATCGGCCAGGCCGAGCGGGCCAAGGACCCGGCCCGGGCGCTGTCGGGCGGTAATCGCCGCAAGATCGAACTCGCGCGTGCGCTGCTGCACGAGCCGGCGCTGCTGCTCATGGACGAGCCGACCGTGGGTCTGGATCCCGGTTCGCGCGAACTGTTGGTCGACTACGTGCATCAGCTGTGTCGCGAGCGCGGCATGGGCGTGCTCTGGGCCACCCATCTGGTCGACGAGGCCGAGCGCGCCCACCGCGTGATCGTGCTGCACAAGGGCCAGCGCATCGCCGTCGACACGCCGCGTGCCCTGTGCGAACAAACCGATACGGCGACGCTCGGCGAGGCCTTTCTGGTCCTGACCGGCGAGACGCCCCCCGAGAAAGAGGAGACCGTCTGATGCGATTGATCCCCAACAAGATTCTCAGCGGTGCCGCGCTGGCTGCGGTCGTCATGGTGGCGAGTCCGTCGATCTGGGCGGCCGGCACCGGCAACCTGTTCGTGTCCAGCGAGGACGACGATATCGTCACCGTCTTCGACGGCAAGACGCTGGAGCCGATCAAGAAGATCAAGACCGAAGAGCGCCCGCGCTGGCTGGCGTTCTCGCCCGACCACACGAAGGTCTATGTCGCCTGCGGCGACGGCGACGCGATCGACGTCATCGACGTCAAGCAGATGAAGGTCGTCGATCGGATTCCGGATATCGACGATCCGGAGATCTTCGCCATCGGCCCCAACGACAAGCGTCTGTATATCTCCAACGAGGACGATGCGCAGTTCACGATCTACGATCTCGCCTCCAAGAATGTGGTGTCCAAGGTCGACGTCGGCCAGGAACCCGAGGGCGTGCTCGTGGCCCCCGATGGCAAGACCGCCTACGTGACGTCCGAGGTGGCGAACATCGTTCACAAGATCAATCTCGACAGCAACGAGATCGAAGCCAATATCGTGGTCGGCAACCGGCCGCGGCGCTTCGCGCTGACCGGCGACGGCAAGCATCTGTGGGTGACCAACGAACTGTCGGGCTCGGTGAGCATCATCGACACCCAGACCAACAAGGTCGCGGATACGATCAAGTTCGAGCCCAAGGGCTTTCGTGCCGAGGACGTGACCCCGGTCGGCATCACCCTGTCCGAGGACGGCTCGCGCGCGTTCGTCACCTTGGGTCGCGCCAACCATGTCGCCTTCGTCAACGCCGACACGCATGAAGTCGAGGACTACGTGCTGGTGGGCGCGCGCGCCTGGGGCGTGGCGCTGTCCAACGACGGCACCCAGCTGTATGTGACGAACGGCCTGTCGGACGATATGTCGATCGTGGATATCGCCAACAAGAAACAGCTGCGATCGATTCCGGCCGGCCGGCGACCGCATAGCGTCGTCGTCGATACGCCTGCCGGTTCGTCATGAGTGGCCGGCGCCCCGTGAACACCTGGCTGCGCGTCGTCTGTGTGGCGTTGCTGTGCGCGGCGCTGCCGGTGCAGGCGCAGTCTACCGATGACGCGGGCACGAACGAGGCGCCGTCGTCGGCGGCCTCGCCGGCCACGGATGGCGGCCTCAAGGCCTTCACCTTCGGCTATATCGGCTGGAACGACGACCCGCGTTATTCCGAGGCCCGGGTGGAACAGCAGTTCCAGGGCGAGCCCTGGGGCCGCCCGCTGGCCGGCGCACAGGTCGCGCTCGACGAATCCAAGTTTCCCGGCATGGCCGCCGGGGTGAAATTCGCGCTCGACGAAAAGCTGGTCTCGAATACGGACGAAGTCTTGGCCGCCATCCGCAAGATGCAGTCGGCGGGCACGCATT
The DNA here is from genome assembly GCF_042643355.1 of Salinisphaera aquimarina. NCBI lineage: Bacteria > Pseudomonadati > Pseudomonadota > Gammaproteobacteria > Salinisphaerales > Salinisphaeraceae > Salinisphaera > Salinisphaera aquimarina. Next base: position 388,079 of record NZ_JBHRSS010000003.1, on the reverse strand, counting down.
TCGTATTGCTGGATCTGCCGGCCGGCACGATCGCCCGCGTCGCCTCGGAGTTCGATGCCGGCGACATGACCTTCTTCAACGTCTCCGCTCAGGACGACCGTCTGCGCGGGCAATACTGCAACGCCGACCTGCTGCACACCATTCCCAGCGACGCCATGCGCAACGACGCGCTGGCCCAATATCTGGTTTCGCGTCAGTGGAACAAGATACTGTTGCTGCGTGGCCCGCTGCGGGAGGACGCAGTGCTGGCCTCGTCTTTCGAACGCTCGGCCAAGCGCTTCGGTCTGGATATTGTCGCCACGCGCGACTTCATCCTCGGCAACAACCCGCGTGAGCGCGAGAAGAACAATCCCAAGCTGATTACCTCCGGGCTGGATTACGACGCCGTCTACATCGCGGACAGCGAGGGCGAATTCTCGCGTGCGGCGAACTACGCCGTGCAGCATCCGCGCCCGGTCGTGGGCAGCGCGGGGCTGGTGCCGCAGGCCTGGCACTGGGCATGGAACAAGCATGGCGCGCGCCAGCTCAATCACCGCCTGGAGCGCAAGGCCGACCACAAGATGACGGCCTACGACTGGGCCGCCTGGGTCGCGGTCAAGGCGATCGTGGCCGGCGTGCAGCGAACCGAGTCCACCGACTACAAGGCGCTGCGCGACTACATCCTCAGCGACGACATCGACCTCGACGGCTTCAAGGGCTTTCGCATGGCGTTCCGGCATTTCAACGGCCAACTCGGCCAGCCGATCCTGCTGGGCAGCGGCAACTGGGTGGTCGACGTGGCCCCGCTGGAAGGCTTTCTCGACCCCAAGAACTATCTGAACACGCTGGGTTTCGACGCACGCGAAAGCGCCTGCAAAGCCCAATTTGGAGAGGCGCCATGAAACCGGCCCGCAACGAGATAACGCATGCCACGCGCTAGTCATGTCTTCGAAGCGCTCCTCGCCGTCTCCTCGCGCGAGACGGTCAAGTTCCTGCACCAACGCGGGCGCCTGGCCTCCGCGGTAGTGCGCCCGAGCCTGTGGCTACTCATCTTCGCCGCCGGCTTCAAGAACGTATTCGGTATTTCCGTGCTGCCGCCCTACGACAGCTATATCGAATACCAGGTCTATGTCGTGCCCGGTCTGCTCGGCATGGTGCTGCTGTTCAACGGCATGCAATCGTCGCTGGCGATGGTCTACGACCGCGAGATGGGGCTGATGCGCCTGCTGCTCACCGCGCCCCTGCCGCGCTCCGTGCTGCTGGCCTGCAAGCTCGCCGCGGGCACTTTCCTGTCGGTGCTTCAGGCCTATGCTTTTCTCGTGGTCTGCGCCCTGTTCGGCGTCGATCTGCCCTGGTGGCCGGGCCTGCTCACCGTTCTGCCGGCGCTGATTCTCACCGGCCTCATGCTGGGCGCGCTCGGTCTCCTGCTGTCGGTGTATATCAAGCAGCTGGAAAACTTCGCCGGCACCATGAACTTCGTCATCTTCCCGATGTTCTTCCTGTCGCCGGCGCTGTACCCGCTCTGGCGGCTCAAGGAGTCCGGCGCCCAGGTCATCTACCAGCTGTCGCGCTTCAATCCGTTCACCCACGGCGTCGAACTGGTGCGCTTTGCGATGTACGGGCAGATCAACTGGATCTCGCTCGCCGTGGTCACCGGCGCGCTCGTGGTGTTCTTCGCCATCGCGGTCTGGGGTTATGACCCGCAGCGAGGGCTGGTGCGGCGGAAGGGGTAAACGTCTTGGAAGAACCGCGCTGGTCTATGGCCGTTTTCGGCCATTTAGCGGTTCTTACGCCCAAGTATTCGAATAATTATCCGCGCAAAGCGATCAATATGTGCTCAGCGCGTAAATTTAGACAGGCGCGACGTAATGAGAACGCGCGTCCGGTTTTATAGGGACGACTCCCACCGGTCACCTAGCTTTGGAAACCCACGCAGCCGAGAAGCAGGGTTGAATGCGCTTTCGGATTCAGCTGTTTCGGGATCGACACGAAACGCGAGACCTGATGCTGTTTACCTTGCGCGTTTCCGTGGCTGAGCACATGCCGTATTCCACGAGCAAGCGGTGATCACATCTTGCCTGGCTCACGCGCAGCCTCGCCTTGGGTCAGGCGGATTGCCGTGTTCTTCAACTCGTCGGCAAGCTGCTCCATGAAGCGGAGAACGACTTCGAACTCCTCCTCAGTGTATTCGTCCAGCAGTTTTTCGACCCGGCTTGCATGCGCCGCATAGATTGCCTCGACCTTCGCAATGGCCCCCGGATTCGGCCGCAGAATCCAACGGCGGCGGTCGTTCGGATCCTGTTCGCGCCCCAGTAGCTTGCGCGACACAAGCTTGTCGACGATCACGCTCAACGAGGCGCGGGTCAGCCCCGTTTCACGCGCCAGATCCGTCGCCGTCAGCGGGCCCTCGTGCTGCACCAGCCGGAAGCATTCGAGCTCCGTGGCCGTGAGATCGAGACGGCGCGCGGCCGCATCCTGAAACAGCACGGTTCGTGCGCCGAACCGTTGCGCCCGCACGACGTATCGTCCGAAGCGGTCCTTTGACATCTCGGCTCCAGTTATTAGTCTGTCTAACAGTTAGTTTAGTGAACTTATTCTGACAAGGCGACAGCAACCCGGTCCGTCGCTCGCCGCGACACTACACCGAAAAGCGAATCGGCAGGCAATTTTCCATACGGGACGCCGTCTTGCGGAAAACGCAGCCCATGACAAGCCGGAGATTAGACCATGAGCCTTGAACAAAAGACCGCACTCGTCACCGGCGCGGCAACCGGCATCGGTGCCGCCATTGCGAAAGACCTCGCCGAGAACGGCGCCCGCGTGTTCGGCGCCGATATCGCCTGGAACGCTAACGGCGGGAATACGCCCGGCATCGAACAGATCCACTGCGATGTCACCGACCCGTCCAGCGTTCAGCGCTGTGTCGCCGATATCGAGGCACGCCACGGCGGGGTCGACATTCTCATCAACAACGCGGCACTGGCCTCTGGACTTACGCCCAAGCCATTCGAAGAAATCACCGCCGAGGAATGGGCGCGTGTCATGACGACCAATACCCTGGCGCCGTTCCTGTGCAGTCAGGCCGTGGCCCCGCATATGCGCAAACAGCAATGGGGCCGGATCATCAACCTGACTTCGGCCGTCGTCTTCCAGGCCGTGCCATACAACCTGCACTACTTCTCGAGCAAGGGCGCGATTGCCGTGATGACGCGCTCACTCGCCCGGGAACTCGGCGGTGACGGGATCACGGTGAACGGCATCGCGCCCGGCATGACGGTGACCGAAGGCATTAAAAATAACAGCGGTTATCCGCACGAGATGCTCTCCCACATCGTCGATACACGATGTATCCAGCGCGAAGAGCGGGCCGAGGATCTCTCCGGCACCTGCGTTTTCCTGGCAAGCGAAGCGGCGGGGTTCATGACCGGCCAGATCGTGACCGTGGACGGCGGGATGGCGTTTCACTGAGCCGTTCCATGACCTCAACGCCACCCGCCTTCTCATCACGAGGACCCGTCAGCCATGCCACACGACAATCTCTTCATGCCGCACAACATGGGCGATCTGGTTGTTCCGAACCGGGTGTTTCTCGCCCCGCTCACCCGCAATCGCGCCCACGACGACGGTACCCCCTGGGCGCACGCGGCGATCTATTACGCCCAGCGCGCCTCGGCGGGCCTGATCATTTCCGAGGCCGTCGACATCTCGCCGCTCGCCAAGGGCTATATCAAGACACCCGGCATCTATAACGACAGCCATGTGGCGGGCTGGCAACCGATCACGGCCGCCGTTCACGCCAGCGGCGGGCGTATCTACTGTCAGCTCGGGCACGTCGGGCGAATCCGTCATACCTCGATCGAACCGGCCGGCGAGCCGCCGGTGGCGCCGAGCGCCATTCGTGCAGATGCCCGGACATTCACCCATGAGGGTTTCGAAGCCGTCTCCACCCCCAGAGCGCTCGGGGTCGACGAGATCGACGAAATCGTCGAGGACTACGCGCACGCCACGCGCTGCGCCGTGCGAGCCGGTTTCGACGGCGTGGAAATCCATTCCGCCAACGGCTATCTGCTCAATCAGTTCCTGCACCAGGGATCCAACACGCGCGCCGACGACTACGGCGGCGCAATCGAGAACCGCTGCCGGCTCACGCTGCGCGTGGTGGATCGCGTCATTCAGGAAATCGGCGCCGGCCGGGTGAGCATTCGCCTGTCGCCGAACGCCGAGGTACACGATGTCGACGAGCCCGACACGCAGCAGCTTTATGGCTATCTGGTCGACGAACTCGACAAACGCGGCCTGGCGTATCTGCATTTCATCGAGAGCTTCGACGGGATCGACAGCGATCCGGACAAGGCGGCGACGATCGAGGCGATCCGCAAGCATTGGCATGGCTTCTATGTCGCCAACGGCGACTATTCAGCCGAAACGGCAGCGAAGGCCATCGCCGACGGCTGGTGTCACGCCGTGGCGATCGGCCGCCTGTTCATCGCCAATCCGGATCTGCCGAGCCGCTGGTATCACCATGTCGCGCTCAACGAACCGAACGACGACACCTTTTACGGCGGCACCCACGAAGGCTATACGGATTATCCGTTCGCTACGCTCGGCCGTGACGACAACCACGATCGTGTGCAGCAAAGTTCGGACGAGAACCCGTAAGGACAATCATCATGAGTAAAGACGAATCCATGCACTGGGTCGGCACCTGGGCGACGACGCCGGATCCGATGGAGGGCGTAGCGCTCGCCGGTCAGACGCTTCGTATGATTACCCGCATCAGCATCGGCGGTGACTGTCTGCGCGTGCGCATCTCCAATGCCTATGGCGATCGTGATCTCGTTATCGGCGCCGCCCGTCTCGGGCTCCGGGACGCGGGCGCAAGCGTGGCGCCGGACTCGAACCGTGCCCTGACATTCAACGGGTCTGCGTCCACCACGATTCCCGCCGGCGCGCTGGCGGTGAGCGATCCGGTCACATTGGACGCACCGCCGCTCAGCGACCTGGCCGTGAGTGTCTATCTCCCGGGCGATCTGCCCGAGCGTTTTCGGTTGACTGGACACTCGAATGCACACCAGAGCAACTATATCTCGCGGCCTGGCGACTTCACCGCCGAGCCCGCGCTGCCCGTTCAGCAGGACACCGAAGCGTTCCTGTTCGTCAGCGGGGTCGACGTACTGGCGCCGCGAGAAGTCGGCGGCATCGTGGCGTTCGGCGACTCGCTGACTGAGGGCAATCTCTCGGAGCTCGACGCGAACCACCGTTGGCCCGATCAGCTGGCGCGGCGGTTCGCGGCGCGACAGGGCGCTCGCCAGCTGGGCGTGGTGAACCAGGGTATCGGCGGCAACCGGCTGCTGCACGATCGACGCGGCGACAACGGTCTGCGTCGCTTCGACCGCGATGTGCTGGCGCAGCCGGGCGTGACGCACGTCATCGTGCTGATCGGCATCAACGACCTGCGCAACAGTCACGCCGATCCAGCAGAAGAGGTCACCGCCAGCGAGATGATTGCTGGTCTGCACCAGTTGGTCGAGCGCGCGCACTCGTCCGGGCTCAAGATCTTCGGCGGCACGCTTATCCCGTGGGAGCACGAAACCTTCAGAGGCGGGTTTTACACCCCGAGCGCGAAGCAACGCGGCAGGCGATCAACACCTGGATTCGCGACAGCGGCGCCTTCGACGCGGTGATTGATTTCGAAGCCGCGTTGCGCGATCCGACGCATCCCGCCCGGATGCGGCCCGAGTGGGATTGCGGCGATCACCTCCACCCAAGCGACCCCGGTTATCTTCACATGGGCGACTGCATAGACCTCGCGCTGTTCGACTGAACCGGTTTCCAACGCAACAGGCAACGAACGCGCGACTTAATGAGGACAAGCACAGCCGGCAGGTCATCCATGAAGCGGCCACTAGCGGCGCTGCGGCTCCGACCGACGAGGTAACAATGAAAAACGATGCACATGCCACGACCGAGCTGATCGACATGGCGGGCGCACGATTCGAATTGATTGTCCGCATGGGACAGGCGGATGCCGATACCGCGCTGTTTCGAACGGCCATGGCCGCTGGTGGGAGCGTTCCTCTGCACAGCCACGCGGATCCCGAATGCCTGTATGTATTGCACGGGCAGATCGAGGCATTCGTGTTCGACGCCACGCCCGGCTGGCGAACGATCGAAACGGGCCGGAACGTGCTTCTGACGGACGGTGTCCGGCATGCGCTACGCAATACCGCGAACCAGTCCGCCGATTTGATTCTGGTCACGAACAACCGCCTCGGCCGGTTCTTCCGTGAGGCGGGCCAATTGGTACAGCCGGGCGACGAATGCCGGCCGCCTTCGCCCGCCGATCTCGAAAAGATTCAGCGGGTTTCGCAAGCTTACGGCTACTGGCAGGCCTCGCCCGACGAGAGCGTCGCGATAACGGGATAGACGGTCTTTTTACGGCACGTCGATTGTCGTTGTCGACAATATCCATTCACCGGGCAAAACAACGCGAACTTCAAACCTCGAGGAGCGCAAAGCAAGGAGGCCGTTCATATTTATATCAGGCCTTATCCGGCTTTGCCCAAGGAGAACGATATGACCCTCATCGCGATCGAAGAGCACTGGAATACGCCTGAAATCGCCGCCGCACTCAAGGCGCTCCCCGCAACGCACCGCGATGAAAGCGTGGCTTTCAATGAGATGGGCGACAATCTGCGGCGATTGGAAGCGACGGGGAGCGATCGGATTGCAGCGATGGATAGCCAGGGCATCGACATGCAGATTATGTCCCTGGTGCCCCCGGCGACGCAGGCGCTTGCCGGATCGGAGGCGCTATCGCTCAGTCGACTCGCCAACGATGCGGCTGCCGATGCCGTGCGCAGACACCCATCGCGTTTTCGGGCCATGTCCACGCTGCCGATGAGCGCGCCGGCGGCGGTGGTCGAGGAACTCGAACGCGCCGCCGGGCTCGGGTTCGTGGGCGCGATGGTCTACGGTCGGACCGGGGATGTCCCACTCGACGCCCCGTGCTATGAAGAACTCTTCGAGGCCGCAGCCGCGCTGGGGCAACCGGTATTCATTCATCCCCAGATCGCGCCGCCCGTTGTTCGACAGGCCGTGTATAGCGGTTTCGACCCGATGACCGAACTCGGGCTCGCAACTTTTGGCTGGGGCTGGCATCTGGAAGCCGCCCTGGCAGCGCTTCGTCTTATCGTTCGAGGCACATTCGACAGGTATCCCGAACTGCAGATCGTTCTGGGTCACTGGGGTGAATTGCTGCTCTTCTGGCAAGACCGGGTAGACAGTCTGTCTCGCATCGCGAGCCTGGAACGAAAGGTGTCGGACTATATCCGCTCAAATATCCACATAACGAACTCCGGAATGTTGAATTCCACGTTGCTTCGCCACGCGCTGGAAGCAACGACCATCGATCGCCTGCTGTTCTCCACCGACTACCCATTTCATCAACCGACGCGGGCGGCGGTCGACGGTTTTCTGGCCGAACTTCCCGACGATGAGGCTCGAGAGAAATTCACCCATCGAAATGCTCGAAATCTGTTCATTGAAAGCGCCTAGCGCAACGATTCCGGCAGGCACAGGCGCAAACTGGCACTGGGTCTGTCCCCGTATTCGCGTTCCCGTCGCCTGGCACTGAATCGCTGGCGAAACCGAGGTGACGTAGCGCTCCAAAAGTCACGCAGTGATCGGTTGGGCTGTTTTGCAGTCAAGAGCCTGGAAGCGAAAGCACAAAAACAAGAAACGACAACAGACCTGCGACGCTACGGACTGCATGAAGGCGCCACCATTTGACCAATAGCTGTTTCGCTTCGTCGGACCTCGCGTCCAGCGATGGATTTTTCAATCGGTCGTTGACGGGCTTCATGACGACGAGCGTGAACGGTATTGCCGAAGCTAAGCACAACGCACCCACCAACCAGCCCAGACCGCTTCCTGCCCACCATGACCCTAATCCGGCCAGAGAACCGATCATGGCCAGAGACGCCTGAAGCGGCGCCGCTCTTGCGTACATCGGGGCGAAAAATGCGACCGCCTGTGATGTACCCAGACGAACGGCCGCAGGATGCTGGACGATATTTATATAAGCAGCCGCTCCGGCAAATAATCCAGCAGCGATCACGGCTATCGTCTCCAAGACCATCGAAAACTCCTCATTGCGGCCCAACGGCCTGGCTTTTCCACTGTTCTGACGGCCCGAGGCGAAGATGGATATGCCGTGCACGCTGCAGACATAGTCCACGCATCGAATCAATCGCTGTCGTCGGCATCGGCGTCGTGACGTCCGAGATGTTTGACCATGGATTCACTCCAGGCGCGAATAGCACAAGCCTGCTCTGTTGAAAGCGTATCGAGGAAAAAACGCCGGACATTGTCTGCGTGCATGGTGATGGCGCTTTTCGCCAGGCTGCGCCCTTCCGGCGTCAGTTCAATGCCGGTGCGTCGTCCGCTCGCGCCGCCGACCCGTGCCACGAGTTCGCGCTTTTCCATCCGCGTCAGTTGGTGGGCAACCCGGCTTTTTTCCCAGCACAGTGACTGGGCGAGGTCCATGACCCGCGCGCCGCTATCGGGACTCCGCAAAAGCGTGACCAGCACGCTGAATTCGGCCTTCGAGATGCCGAACTCACGCTGCAATTGGCGATCGATTTCCCGAGTGAGAAGGCGCTGGGCGTGCATCCACGTATCCCACAGCGCCCACTGCTCGGGCTCCAGCGAACCAGATTCTGTCATGAAAGGATCATAACGACTAACAGTTGACGCATCAACTTCAGCAGCATAAAGTTGATGCATCAACTCATAAACTGGAGCGATGATGGCACTGCGTATCGGCATCATTCTCGGCAGCACCCGGCCCGGCCGCAGGGGTGATCAGATCGCCGCCTGGGTGATGAATGTCCTACACCAGCGCGGCGACGCGGATTACGAACTGGTCGATCTCGCAGACCATGACCTCGGTAATCTGGACGAACCGGGCAATCCCAACCATCAGCAGTATAAGCACGCCCACACCCGCGAATGGAGTCAGCTGATAGAGAGCTTCGACGGTTATGTGTTCGTCGTGCCGGAGTACAATCACTCGTTTCCCGGCGCGCTCAAGAACGCACTGGACTATGTCTATCGGGAATGGAACGACAAAGCGGCGGGCATCGTCAGCTACGGCGGGTGGGCCGCCGGCGTCCGGGCCGCCGAAGCTCTCCGGCTGGTGCTCGCCGAACTCCAGGTAGCCACGGTCCGCGCGCAGCCTGCAGTTCAAATGATCCCGTCTTTTGCCTCGGGTGTATTCGTTCCTGCCGACGGACTCGCAGCGACGCTTGGCGACATGCTGGATCAGTTGATTATCTGGTCTGTTTGTATGCAAACCGCACGAAAGATGAAGTCGAATTTGGCTTCCTAGTGGTGTTAACGGCCCAGCGCCGACCACATTGGGGAGGAGTGGGGGCAGATGTCCTCCTGGATTTGAAGCCCAGTCATGGGCATGTTGGCGTGCGCTCTACCCCGTGCCGCAGGGAAGTTGGGTTAACGTCATCGACTTGCTCGGAGCCCGCTTTGGGTCGTCACCTGCCGAAGCATTTGAGGTCTATCACACGTCGTACTTGGGCAAGCGGCTCTCGGTATCATTTACCACAGCGTGTCGCAGTGGACTTGAATGCCAAACCCTGAACCCGATGCTGAAGCTGTTAGGTGCCGCTGGCGGTCGAACAGGGTGGGTTATGCGGGCGAGCGACCGCTCGCCAGACTCACCTGATAGCCGCCTTCGTTGATCCGTGCGAGGTAGCCCTTCACCACTGCGGCCTTGCCTTCTTTTACCAGTTCTTCGGCGGTCCGCCCGCCAAAGGAGGGCAGCGGCTGTTCCAGTCAAAGGCCTGATTTCTCGAGCCGGCCGCAGGCTGGGCCTGGTTGATGATTTCGATCATGTCGCGCAGGCGGGTCTGAACACTTGCGGCGCGTTCGACGTCGCGGCGCCGTAGTGAATCAACGCTGACGCCGAGCACGTCGGCCAGTTGGATCTTGTCGACGTGCAGGTGCTGAGCGATTACCTGCGACTCGATGGCGCCGTTGCCGATCAACCGGAAGAACTCGTTGTCAGGCGTCTGTGTCGCGCTCATCGCATGCCACGCTAGATGACGTGTCTTGCGGCAATTTAGCATGGCTAAAGCGCGCCATCGGTGGCGAAAGATTGATGGCTGGCGCTCCATATCGCCAGCCATCGCATGGTTTTGCCCATGAGGCCGACACCGTCAGGCCGCTGGTAGCGAGGGTAGAGTCTGTTTCCTTCGCACCGCGGCTTGATCACTTGGACGGCGTTTAGGTCTGCGCCTCGTCGCCGGAGGCGGCGACTTCCTCGCTGGGCTCTTCGCCGATCTGCCATTCCTCGACGGACATCTCGATGATATCGCCGGTCACCGCGTCCACTTCGACCTTGAATTCGTTGTTCTGGCCGGGCTGGGCGAGATCGATTTCATAGGTGGGCGAGCCGTCTGCTTCGATCTCGTATTCGATTTCGACGATCTCGCCGCCGAAGCGATCGGTCGCGGTCTTGCGTGCTTCGTCCTCGCTGATCTTGGCGGTGCTGGCGAAAGTCGGGTCCTGCGGGGAGTCGACTTCGGTCTCGAGTTCGTAGATATCGCCGGTGCGCGCGTTGCACATCAGCTCCCATTCGGTGCCGGCTTCGTCGCGCAGTTCGATTTCGTAGGTCGGCACGCCCTTGGGGCTCACGCTCAGATATTCGACCTTGACGAAATCACCCTGGTGAACGTTATGTGCGGCTTCCAGGCACTCGTCGGCGGAATCAGGTCGTCCGCGTCGGCCATGGCGGGGAGCGTCGCACCCAGAGCCAGGGCCAGTGGCATGGCGATCAGGGCGGTCAGTAATGCTCTACGCATGGCTGCTCCGTTGTGGTGATCGCGGATCATGTGCTTGAAAAAACAAGCGATCCGACGACGTCCCTAAAGGGGAGGAGGGATCGTCGACAGACCGCTTGCGGAGGAGACTCCTGAATGGATTGTCTATGCGCTAGAGTTCGATTCTTACCCCGCCCCAGATACCGAACGGCGCGCCCGGGCCGATGAAGCGGCGGGCGTCTTCGTAGCGATCGCCTTCGAGGACTTCGTCGGATTCGCCGTACAGGCCGAAGCTTTCGTAGTCTGAATCGAGCAGGTTGTTGACGCGCACGAAGGTGGTGATGCGGTCGGTCCAGGCATAGGAGGCGTTGGCGTTGACGATGGCGTAGCCGCCGACTTTTTCGCTGTCGGTGTTGGACTCGTCGCCGCGATAGATCTGGTCGCCGTTGCCGACCACGTCCATGCCTAGCTTGAGCTTGTCGGTGGCCAACCAGTCGACGCCGACGTTGAACAGATGCTCCGGGATCAGCGGGATGCGATCGCCCGATTCCACCTGCTGGGTACGCGCGGCGGGCAGGTCTTCGTCGTCCGGATCGCGGACCGGATGGTTGGGCGAGTTGCTGCGGAACGCGTCGCGGAATTCGGCGTTCAGATAGGTGTAGTTCGCCGACACCAGCCAGCGCTCGGCCAGCTGCCAGTCCAGACCCAGTTCGAGGCCCTGGCGGCGGGTCTTGCCGACGTTGTCGAAATAGCCTTCGAAGCGCGATTCGGCGGCGATGAAAAGGATGTCGTCCTGGTTGTCGGAGCGAAACGCGGACGCACGCCAGTGCAGGGTGTCGGTGCCGCCGCGCAGGCCGATTTCATAGGTGGTGGTGACCACCTGCTTGAGGGGCGGATCATCCACGAAGCCGTTGGGCAGACGACAGGGTGCGTCGGGATTGGCGCAGGTCAGCTCGACCGGCGAGGGTGCACGCGAGGACTGCGAGATGCTGCCGAAGGTGGTCAGTCGATCGTTGATCGCGTAGGTCAGGCCGCCGGACAGATTGAGCCGCTTGAACTCGTGATCGCCACTCAGGCTGAGGTCGTCCTCGTCGTCGTCATTCGCGCCGGCAAATTCGACGTCGGGCGAGGTGTCGTGCAGCGAGATGGCGGTGCGGTTGTAGCGCCCGGCGAACGTGCCTTCGAGCTTGTCGGTGATCGGCACGCGCTGCTGGAAGAACAGGCTGGCGGTGCTGTTGTGTGCGCTCACGCCGGTGAGGGAATCGCCCGAGATGATGCCGCTGCCGATGGTGCCGCGATCGTCCGTGAGGCTGGCGAGTTCGGTCTGTGAAAAGAACTGGCTGCTGGCGTAATCGAGGCTGGTGCCCACGATCAGACTGCCGCCGAGCACGCCGTCCTGACGACCCTGGACGTTGAGGCCGAAGCCGTTTTCCTTGGTCTGCGATGTGTTCTGGGTGCCGCCGAGCACGTTCGAGCCGGCGGCGACCGCGTTGCCGGCGTCATCGTAGATGATCTCTTCCTCGCCGCCGCCTTCTTCCTCTTCGCAGAGCAGGCCGGCGTTGCCGGCGCCTTCACAGGCGCCAAATTCGGAGCCATCGCCATTGAAGGTGCTGATCTCGTTGCGGCGATAGTAGGTGCCCCAGGCCAGGGTGAAGTCGTCGGTGAGGTCCTGGGTGCCGCGCAGGTTGAACATCACCATGTCCGGCTTGGTTTCGTCCGGATAGGTGAATACCGAATCACGCCCTTCGGCGTCGGCGAGTTCCTGCGGGATGGCGCCGTTGCCGCGCAGGGTGTTGTCCGCCGCGGTGATCGAGAAATCCAGCGTGCCGTTGTCGGTGATGGTCGAAAACTGGGTGAACAGCTGGGTCACATCGGAGTCGGAGAAGTCGCGCCAGCCATCCTCGGACAGGCCCTGGGCGGCAAAATACCAGCCGTTGGTGCCGTCGTTGCCACCGGCCTGGAAATATCCGCCGAAGCGTCCGAAGCTGCCGCCGAACAGTTCCAGTTCTCGGCCCTGATAGGTGAAGCCGGTCTTGGTCTTGACCGACACCGCGCCGCCCAGCGTGTTCTGGCCGAACAGCGGATTGGAGCCGGGAATCAGATCGATGGAGTCGATCGCCACCTGCGGGATCAGATCCCAGTTGACGGTATCGCCGAACGGCTCGTTGATACGCACGCCGTCCTGATAGATGGACAGGCCCTGCGGCAGGCCGAGCAGCGGCGAGGCGGTATAACCGCGATAGCTCAGATCGGGCTGGAACGGATTGTTGGTGGCGTCGTTGACGTGGACGCTGCCCAGTTCGTCACGCAGGAACTGGTTGATGTTGAGCGTCTCCGAGTCGGCGATATCCTGGGAGCCCGCGTGCTGGACATTGGCCGGATAACGGTCCGCGTCGATATCGCTGCCGGAAAACGGTGTGGCGCCGATGACCTCGATGCTGCCCAGTTCCGACGACTGCGCGATCGCGGTCGTGCTACACAGCGTGCCTGCGGCCAGGCACAGGCCGACCCTTATCCTGTTGTGCATTGCTCCCCCTTTTTTATTCATGCGCGTGACACGCTTGTATTGGAGTATTCCCAATGCCCGGTGCCCGGAGCAATGGGAAAAACTCCCGATTTACGAGGCCTCGGCGGTCAGGGGGATCGAGGCGTCTATTCGGGTGCCTTTTCGGGCGCCGCTGCTGATGCGCAACCGGCCGCCGAGCAGTTCGATACGTTCGTGCATGCCCGACAAACCCAGGCCGGGCGCGCGCTGCAGGGTGTCGAAACCGTGGCCGTCGTCGACCACGCAGACATCCAGCCGATCGTCGCCGATGGCCAGCTCCACCCGTATCCGCTGCGCGTGCGCGTGGCGCAGCGCGTTGGTGAGCGCTTCCTGAATTAGCCGGAAGACATGGATCGCGACCGCCGGGGCGATGTCGTCGTCGCCGTCGCAGTCGAATACGAAGACGATATCGGGCCGGCTGCGCTGCCACCCGGCGACGTGCTCCTCCAGCGCGGCCGCCAGGCCCAGTTCATCGAGACCCGGCGGGCGCAGGCGACGCATCATCAGATGCGCCTGATCGTAGATACGCGCGGCGACATCGGCGATCGCCCGTGCCGACTCGGGCACTCCGGCGGGCAGCGTGTCGCCGCGCGCCAGAATGCCGGCGGCGTCGGCGCGAATGGCGGTGAGGCTCTGGCCGAGTTCGTCGTGCAGTTCACGCGCCAGATTGCGGCGTTCGTCTTCCTGAATCTGCAGCGAGTGATCGCGCAAGCGGTGGTTTTCGTCGCGGGTGGTGGCCAGGGTCTCGGCCATGTGATTGAAATGGGCCGCGATGCCGTCGAACTCGGGCAACGAGAAGCGGGGCAGGCGGATTGCGTAATCGCCGTGCTCGATGCGTTGCAGCGCGGCGTCGATACGGCGTACCGGCACCATGGCGCGCCCCATCAGCAGGTAGACGATCGCCAGAATGGCGGCATAGAAGACCAGCAGCAGGCCGATCAGGCCGCGGGTGTCGTGCCAGGTCTCGTCGATCTCGTCTTCGGGGTCGGCCAGAATCCGGATCTGCAGATCGGGTGCGACCCGGATCCGGCGCTCGGGCAGCGTATCCGGACGGGTGATGGCCGTGAACCATGCGGGCGCCGTGGGTACGGGTTTCGACGGGCAGGAAGGCTCCTCGCTGTGGCCTTGGATGAGCGAGACACACAGATGACGCAGGTGGCCGATCTCGTCCAGTCGATGGGCCGCGCTGACGCCGTCCTCGCCGGCAGTAAGGCTGGCCTCGATGATGTCCGAGGCCAGCGTGACGCTCGAGTGCATTTCGTCGGCGATGGCGCCATGGGCGTTGGCCACCACGATCGCGGTGGCGGCCAGCAGAATCACGGCCAGCATGGCCGTGACCGAGATCATCAGCCGTTGCCGAAGGCGTAGTCGGGTGTTCATGCGATACGCCATGCCAATCGGGTATCGGGCTGCCTGTGTCGGCCGTCTATCCGAGCCGGGGCGGCCGTGATGCAAGCCGACAGGATTCGGCTGCCGCGATGGGCCATGGCGACGCCGCCGAGGGCGTCGTGGGTCGCTGCCGATACGGGCCTATGCGCGGATCCGGGCACTCAGAGGCTGACCACGCCGGTGCGAATCGCCAGCCGGGTGAGATCGGCGGTGCCGCTGGCGCCGAGCTTGTTGCGCAGACGCGTGGTGTGGTTGGCCACGGTCTTGGGGCTGAGGAACAGTTCGTCGGCGATCCTGTTCACGTTGGCACCGGAGGCCAGCAGACGGAAGATCTCGAATTCGCGCGACGAAAGACTGGCGAGCGGGTTGGTCGCCGTGGTCTGGCCGTAGTCGCCGAGCTGCTCGTCGACATAATGCTGGCCGCTGGCCACCGCGCGTACGGCGTCCACAAGCACGTCGGAAACCGCGCGCTTGCTGATATAGCCGGTCGCACCGGCGGCGAGGGCGCGACGCACGAAAATCGCTTCCTCGTGTACCGAGAACACCAGTATCCGCACGCCGGGGTAGCGGCTCAGAATGCGTTTGGTCGCCTCGATACCGCTCATACCGGGCAGCGAGAGGTCCATGACGATGACGTCGAAATCGGTCTGGCGGCAGGCCGCATAGGCGCGTTCGCCACTGTCGGCCTCGCCGGCGACCTCAATATCGTCGGCCAGCTTGAGCAGGCGGCCATAACCCGCGCGTACGACGCTGTGGTCGTCGACGAGCAGGACCTTTATAGGCCGTGATTCCACGTTCAATCCTCTTTTCGCACGCGCCCGCTGCAACGGGCGCGATGACGTCATCCTGGCGATCGGGCGCGGGTTGTCCGCAGACATCTGCTCCGGTCGATGATGATCGCCGGTTTTTTTGCCACGATAGCGCAGGCCGTGTCAGGCAGTCAGCTTTCAGTAGATATCGACGATATGTACGGTCGTTGCGCGTCGGCGCGTGGGCGAAAAAAAGCCGGCTGTCGTCGAACGCGACAGCCGGCTTGTCTGCTAGCGGATGTTGCCGTTAGCGGGTTCGCTTACAAAGCGACCGTCACGGCCTTGCATTCCGTGTAGTTGTTGAGCACCTGCTCACCCATCTCACGGCCCCAGCCGGACTGCTTGTAACCGCCGAACGGCAGCGCCGCGTCGAAGATGTTGTAGCAGTTGACCCAGACCGTACCGGCACGGATCTGCGAGGCCAGTTTATGGGCCTTGCCGATGTCCTGGGTCCAGATGCCGGAGGCCAGACCGAACACCGTGTCGTTGGCGCGCTTGATCAGGTCCTCGTCCAGATCCGAGAACTTGGAGGCGGTCACGACCGGCCCGAAGATTTCTTCCTGGAACACCTCCATGTCGTCCTTGACGTCGACCAGCACGGTCGGCTTGACGAAATAACCCTCGCGATCCATGCGCCCACCGTCGGCTGCATCGCGTGCGCCCTGGCTCTTGCCCGAATCCAGGAAGCCGGTCACCCGGTCGAACTGGGTGCGCGATACCAGCGGACCCATCTGCGTTTCCGGGTCCAGTCCGGGGCCCATCTTCATGTTGCGGGCGAAATCGGCCACGCCTTCGACCACTTCGTCGTAGATCGACTCATGCACGAACAGGCGCGAGCCGGCCGCACAGCACTGGCCGTGGTTGAAGAAGATGGCGTTGGCCGCCCCCGGGATGGTCTTTTCCAGATCGGCGTCGGCGAGCACGATGTTCGGCGACTTGCCGCCCAGTTCCAGCGACACCTTCTTGAGGTTGCCCTTGGCGGCATCGACGATCAGACGGCCCACTTCGGTGGAACCGGTGAAGGCGATCTTGTCGACCTGCGGATGCGCCGCGATCGGGGCACCGGCCTCTTCGCCGAAGCCGGTGATGATGTTGACCACGCCGTCCGGCACGCCGGCTTCCTGCATGATCTCGGCGAGCTTGAGGCCCGACAGTGGGGTTTCCTCGGCCAGCTTCATGACCACGGTATTGCCACAGGCCAGGGCCGGGGCGAGCTTCCAGGCCGCCATCAGCAGCGGGAAGTTCCAGGGAATGATCTGGCCACAGACACCGACCGGCTCGCGACGGGTATAGGCATGCCATTCCGCGCCCGGCGCATAAGGCACGGTAATGCCGATCTGCGTGCCGTTGAGCTTGGTCGCCCAGCCGGCCATGTACTGGAACATCTCCGAGGCCAGCGGCACGTCCGCGGCTCGGGCGATGGAGATCGGCTTGCCGTTATCCAGGGATTCGAGCTGCGCCAGCTCTTCCTGGTAATCCATGATCAGGTCGCCGATCTTCCAGATGATGCGGCCGCGCTCGGCCGGCGACATCTTGGTCCACGGACCGTTGTCGAAAGCCTGGCGCGCGGCCTTGACGGCCTTGTCCACGTCCGCCTTGTCCGCGGCCTGAGCATGGGAAATGATCTGGTCGGTCGACGGGTTGTAGACCTCGAAGGTCTTGCCCGATTCGCTGGTCACCCACTGGCCGCCGATCAGCATTTTGCGCGGGGTGTCGATGAATTGCTGAACACTGGGTTCCAGTGCCACTTCAGATGCAGCTACTGCACACATACTCTTGCTCCTCCGATACTTATTTGCTCGGCATCGCCATGGGCGGCGACACATATATATGGCGTGCGCGACAGCGTTGGCCGGCAGCGCCTTGGACGGGTCAACGCAAGGATCAGGCCACGCGTCGAGGCACCTGTTCTAAGCCCGCCCGGAAACGCTTTTTCGGGCGACGGCTTTGTTCGATCAGCGTCTCACTGTCACGAATCTGGTGCAATCGTGTCGCAGGCTGCGCCGCCCCGGGCAGATACAGTTGTGCGTAGACCCCAAAGCTGATAAAAGCAATGGAAAAGGACAGTTGCGGGGTCACTCGCCCGAGTCCACAAGAATAAAAGTCAGAAGTGCGTATTTGATGCGGCTTCATGGAGGAGAGACATGGCGACGGTAATTGCGCCGCAGCGAACTGCGGGCTATATGCGTGCCCGGGGGAACACGGCCGACGTGATCGCCGGATCCTGGGATCGTTGTATTCGTGACTACGGCCTCGATCCGGCCCAGATCGATCTGGATGTCGTCTCACCCAGCACCCTGAGCGCACATCGTGACGAACTGGGCGAAGTCGTGAGCATTGCCCGTGCCGAGATGGAGAATCTGGCCGCCCAGATTTCCGGTTCCGGCTATGCGCTGCTGCTGACCGACGCCGAAGGCGTGATTCTTTATAACCGTGTCGAACAGAGCCTGCGCACCAGTTTTCGCGCGGCCGGGCTATGGGACGGCGCCGACTGGAGCGAAGGCAGCCAGGGCACCAACGGGATCGGCACCTGCATTTTCGAACAGCAACCGTTGACCGTGCATTGCACCGATCACTTCGCGTCGCGCAACACCACCCTGAGTTGTTCCGCGTCGCCGATTCGCAACTCCGACGGCGCCTTGCTCGCGGTGCTCGATGCGTCTTCCGTGCAGTGTGAAGGTTCGCGCGCCGGCCAGATGCATACCATGGCCCTGGTCAGCATGTCGGCACGGCTGATCGAGAAATGCGTGTTTCTCAATGCCAACGCCCAGCACATGATTCTGCGCTTTCACAGCCGTCCGGAATTCGTGAGTCTGATCCACGACGGCATGGTCGCCGTGGACGAAGGCGGCACGATTGTCGCCGCCGACGACAGCGCTGCCTGCCAGCTGGGCTTCGATGCGCGTACGCCGCTGATCGGCCGCGCGGTGGCGGAAGTGTTCGATATCGACGCCGACATCCTCGCCGAGCGTGCCAGCGACAACGCCCAGACCGTCTGGCCGATGCACGAGCAACAGCGCGGCCGTCGCTACTTCGCCACCGTGCGCACGCCGGCCGAACGCGGCCGTTCGGCCCGTGTGACCGTCGCCCCCAGCAGCGATTCCGCGCTACGGGTGAGCGCGGCACGCCAGCATCAGGCGCGCGGCTTTGCCGATCTGGCCGGCAGCGACACGACCATGGCCTACAACGTGCGCTGTGCGCGCCGGGTCGCCGATCGCCAGGTCCAGATCATGCTGCGCGGCGAGACCGGGACCGGCAAGGAGCTGTTTGCCCGCGCCATTCATGCGGCCAGCCGCCGCTCGGCGTCGCCGTTCGTGGCGGTCAACTGTGCGGCGATACCGGAATCGCTGATCGAATCCGAATTGTTCGGCTACAAGCCGGGTGCGTTCACCGGCGCGCGTCGCGACGGCATGCGCGGCAAGATTCTGCAGTCCTCGGGCGGCACCCTGTTTCTCGATGAAATTGGCGATATGCCGGTAGAGTTGCAGACGCGCCTGCTGCGTGTGCTCGAAGAGCGCGAAGTCGTACCGCTGGGTAGCGAGACGCCGCTGAGCGTGGACCTCAACGTGATATCGGCGACCCACGCCGATCTGACCCAGCGGGTGGACAGCGGCAGCTTCCGCGAGGATCTCTACTATCGCCTCAACGGCATCACCCTCACGCTGCCGGCCGTGCGCGAACGCACCGACCGGCAATCGTTGTTGCGCTCGGTGGTGGCGCTGGAGCACGACGGCGATATCGCGGTCCGGATCGCCGAGGATGCGCTCGAGGCGCTGGTGCGCTACAACTGGCCCGGCAATATCCGTCAGATGCGCAACGTGTTGCGTACGGCCCTCGCGTTGTGCGACGACCTGACCATCGGCATGGCCGATCTGCCGGCTGAAATCACGCGTGCCGGCAAGTGCAGCGCCGACAGCGTCGATGGCCACTGCAATACGTCGTCGCCGACCGTCAGCACAAGCCCACTCGACTGTGCCGAACGGGCCGCGCTGCTGGCCGCGCTCGACGAGAATCGCTGGAATATCAGCCATACCGCGTCGCAGCTGGGCATGAGCCGTAACACGCTCTATCGCAAGATGAAGAAACACGAGATTCCGCCCTCGCGACAGCGTTGAATCCGGGCTGGAACCCGAGGGGGCTCGAGCCAGGTCGTCGCCAGCGCGTGTTTTCTACCGGTGAAGAACCGCAGCCGCGGACCTTAGGCGAGCATCGCTTCGCGGTGTCGTCGTCACCCGACGGTTGCCGAAAAGCCGACGCGCCGCGTCTGGCTACAACGTCGCGCAGTCGTATGGCACGACTCCTGCCTTGAACCGTCTTGATCGGAGTCGAAAACAAGGACGGCACGCATGCATGTAAGGGTTCTGGGTTCTGCCGCCGGCGGCGGTTTTCCGCAGTGGAATACCAACGTCGGCCTCAACCGGCAACTGCACGAGGGCACGACCCGCGCGACGGCGCGCACCCAGTCCTCGATCGCGGTCAGCGCCGACGGCGAGCGCTGGTTGTTGGTGAATGCGTCGCCCGATGTGCGCCAGCAGATCCTGGATTTCCCAGCACTGCGGCCGGCACCGGACACCCGCGGCACCGGCATCGGCGCGATCCTGCTCATGGACAGCCAGATCGACCACACCGCCGGGCTTATGATCCTGCGCGAGGGCGATACCCTGCCGATCTGGTCGACGCGCCCGGTCTACGAGGATCTGACCACCGGCCTGCCTTTGTTCAAGGTGCTCGAGCACTTCTGCGGCGTGGACTGGCACGAGATCGATACCGCGGCCTCCGGTTTCGCCATCGACGGCGTGCCCGGGCTGTCGTTTCGCGCGGTCGAGCTGTCGTCGGCGGCGCCGCCGTATTCGCCGCACCGGGGTGATCCGCATCCCGGCGACAACATCGGCCTGATCGTCACCGACGACGCCACCGGCGGTCAGCTGTTCTATGCGCCGGGCCTGGGCGCGCCGGACGACGAGATTGCGGCCATTGCCCGTGCGGCCGACTGCGTGCTGGTCGACGGCACCTTCTTCACCGAAACCGAGATGATCGACCAGGGCGTGGGCACCAAGGCGGCCGCGACCATGGGGCATCTGCCGCAGTCGGGCGACAACGGCATGCTGACCTGGCTGGCGCAGTTTCCGGGTACTCGCCGGGTGCTGATCCATATCAACAACACCAACCCGATCCTCGATCCCGATTCGCCCGAGCGGGCGACGGTCGAGGAAGCGGGCGTGGAAGTGTCCTACGACGGTCTTGAGATCAAGCTATGAGCAGGCAACCGCAAACCACCGACACGCCCTGGTCGCGCGACGAGTTCGAGCGCCGGCTGCGCGCGCTCGGGGCGCGTTATCACATTCACCATCCCTATCACCGGATGATGCACGAGGGCCGCTGCACGCCGGAGCAGATTCGCGGCTGGGTGATCAACCGCTACTATTATCAGGTCAGCATCCCGATCAAGGATGCGAACGTGCTGGCCAACTGCCCCGATCCCGACGCACGCCGGCTGTGGGTGCAACGCATCCTCGATCACGACGGCGCCGAAGGCGAGACCGGGGGCATCGAAGCCTGGCTGGCGCTGGCCGAGGCCTGCGGGCTGGATCGGACGCGCGTGGCCTCGCTCGACGACGTGCTGCCGGGCGTACGCTTCGCCGTCGATGCCTATGTGAACTTCGCCCGCCGTTCGACCTGGCAGGAGGCGGCCTGTTCGTCGCTCACCGAACTGTTCGCGCCCGAGATTCATCAGCAGCGTCTGACCGGCTGGCCCGATCACTACCCGTGGATCGACGATTCCGGGCTGAGTTATTTCCGCAAGCGCCTGTCCGAAGCACGCCGCGACGTCGAACACGGCCTGCGCGTGACGCTGGATACCTTCACCACGCGGGCGCAGCAGGACCACGCGATGTCGATCCTGCAGTTCAAGCTGAACGTGCTCTGGAGCATGCTCGATGCCATGTGGATGGCCTATGTCGCCGACATGCCGCCGTATCACAGCTGCGAGCCGATCGATGCCGTGGTGGCGCCATGATCGATTCGGACATCGAACCGACCGATATGCCGCGTATCGCCCAGGGGCATCGCATGCAGTTCGAGCCGGCACAGGATTGCCATGTCCTGCTGTATCCGGAGGGCATGGTCACGCTCAATCCAAGTGCCGCCGAAATACTGTCACGCTGCGACGGCAAGCGCAGCGTCGCCACGATCTGTTCGGACCTGTCCGCAGAGTTCGGCGGGGCGGATCTGGAGGATGACGTGCATCAGTTTCTGTCGCTTGCGATTGCGCAGAAATGGGTGGTGTTGGCGTAGGAGCGATAGAAAGCCGGCCTCAGCCTGATGCTGTTCGCTTGAGCAGCGCATAGCCGCCGAAGCATCTTGGGAATCCGGTTTCGATTGCATGGGGCGGATTATTGTTTTTTCGCAGAAGCACTTGTGACGGGGCGGCAAGGAAAACTCGGTAGGCGGTTCAGTATCGCTGGGTCCAATCGTACTGAGGTTTCGCGCTGATGCGCGACTTCCCTTCTTTGGCTTGTCCAAAAGAAGGGAAGCGAAGAAAACGACACCCGGGCACGGCGCCGGCTACGCCGGTGCACTCCGATGCTCGCGGCGAAGGGATGCGGCAAAAACTCGCGTCG
This sequence comes from Salinisphaera aquimarina, assembly GCF_042643355.1. Classification (NCBI taxonomy): domain Bacteria; kingdom Pseudomonadati; phylum Pseudomonadota; class Gammaproteobacteria; order Salinisphaerales; family Salinisphaeraceae; genus Salinisphaera; species Salinisphaera aquimarina. Next base: position 365,899 of record NZ_JBHRSS010000003.1, on the reverse strand, counting down.
CTTTGGCGACACTCAAACACCTTGCCGCACCGGCGCAATGCGCCGGACACCCTTCGCCGCTGCGCGTCTCCGCCGCCATGCAACGGGGAGCCAATACAGGCGCCACTCTCACACTCCGTTACAGTCTGTATCCAACCCCTTGGCGCTGCGCTGAGCAGCACAGCCGGGAAGGGAAAAAAGCAGCCGGATGCTTGGGCGTAGCGAGTTTCCGGCTGCTCACTTCCTGGCGAGCAGCGCAAGGCATCGATGCGCAGCATCGGCGCAGTGCAGGGGGCCTTCGAACAACAAGGCACGCATGTGGGCAAGCAAATATTAGTGACTCGCGCATCAGCGCGAAACCCCAAGCCGAATCGCAGCAAAAGTGCTACCGGCTACCCAGCAACCGGTTTATCGCGACTAGCTACGGCCGGCATTTGCTGAGTTTGATACATGGTCAGACAACGCATTATCCCGTCAGTCGGAAGGCTGCATTGCTTAAGTGAACAGTATTTGGCCATGATCGCGCTTGCGCGGGCCCGGGACGAAAGGCTCCGAGCCGGCTACTGCTCCGACGTCGCCCGGTGCAGGCGCTTGGAGTTCTTGGGATTGCGAAACAGGATGGGCTGAGCCGCCGGCGCGTCGGCAGGCGTCGCGTTGGCGCGCTCGACCGCGCCCGTGACCAGCCCGTGTTCCGGTGATTTCGCGCAGACCGGATCGGCCGCGTACATGTCGCCGGTGAGCATATAGGCCTGACAGCGGCAGCCGCCGAAGTCCTTGGTCTTCTCCGAACAGCTGCGACAGGGCTCCTGCATCCAGTCGAAGCCGCGAAAATGATTGAACGCGGGCGATTCGCTCCAGATCCAGTCGATATCGTGTTCGCGCACGTCCGGGAAATCCAGGCCCGGCAGCTGACGTGCGGCGTGGCAGGGCAGGGCGATGCCGTCCGGCGCGATGGTCAGGAAGATATCGCCCCAGCCGCTCATGCAAGCCTTGGGTCGATCGTCGTAGTAATCGGGAACGATGAAATACAGCTTCATCGGCCCGCCGCGCTCGCGATAGGCATGGGTCACGCGTTCGGCATGGGCCAGCTGTTCGCGGGTGGGGAGCAGCATTTCGCGGTTGTGAAAGGCCCAGCCGTAATACTGGGTATTGGCCAGTTCCACGTAGTCCGCGTCCAGTGCCTCGGCCATGGCGATGATTTCTTCGATATCGTCGATGTTCTTCCGGTGCAGGACGATATTGAGCACCATCGGATAGCCGTGGGCCTTGATCGCGCGGGCCATGTCCTTCTTCTTCTCGAAGCTGTCGGTGCCGCCGAGGAAATTGTTCATCTCGGCGTTGCTGGCCTGGAAGCTGATCTGGATATGATCCAGTCCGGCCTCCCTCAGCCGCATGACGCGTTCTTCGTCCATGCCGATGCCGGAAGTGATCAGGTTGGAATAGAAGCCCAGACGCCGGCCTTCGGCGACGATCTGTTCCAGGTCCTGACGTACCAGCGGCTCCCCTCCGGACAGGCCGAGCTGGGCGGCGCCCATTTCACGTGCCTGGCGCAGCACCTTGAACCAGTCCTCGGTCGTGATCTCGCGGCCGATCTGCGACATCTCGGTGGGGTTGCTGCAATAGGGGCACTGCAGCGGGCAGGCATAGGTCAACTCGGCCAGCAACCAGAGCGGCCGCGCCGGGGTTTCGCCATCGTGTCGTTGGGGCAGCTGCATCGCGCGCCTACCGATTGTGCTTGTGTCGAATCAAAGAAGGGGGCGCGTGGCCCCCTTCGTTACATCAATACCGCGGTTTAGCGGTTGTTGACGTACATCGTGATTTCGAAACCCAGACGCAGGTCATGGGCTTTCGGGCTTGTCCACTGTTTCATTGCCGATCTCCTAAGTTTGTAATTGGATGTGGCGTTACATCTGTTGCATTGACCGTGCCAGAAGATGGGCGCGAGGCGATATCCGGCAAGCGTCTGAATATCAGTGTTTATTTATCACTTCGGTGGCTATTGCAGCGCGTGTTCGCGAGACCTGGCCAGGCGCTGGCCACTATTGGCCGGACAATTGGCCGCTTATTGGCCAATAGTGGCCAGTTCGGTTGCATTTATCGCCGCCGCTGGATAAACGAGCAGTCGCAAGACATGCGAGGTCTTTGCAAACTAGACTGCAGCATGTCCCGTCGCCGCACCGAATCGCTCAAGAGTCTGATCCGTCGTTATCAGATCGCGCTGCTGCTCATTCTCACCGCGGCAGCGGGCATGGGCGGTCTGTGGTCGATCTTCTGGCAGTCGGGATATCAGAGTTCCCTGCGTCTGAACGGGCTGCTGGTAGAGGCGCAGGCAGTGCGCGGTGATCTCTATCGCCAGATAAAGGCCCTCGACGAGGTCCGCGACAGCGCCTCCCACGACGACTACTGGCAGCGCCTGTATCGGATCGACGATCATTTCTATCGCATGCACGGCTATGCGGATACCGCCGCGGAACAGGCGACCATCGCGCGCATGGAGGCGGCTTACGGACTGCTGCTGGCGGCGATGAACCGGGTGGTCACCAACCCGACGAGCGCCGCCGCGACCGTCAGCGCCATTGACCAGTGGAGCAGCGGTGATTTCGAGCAGGCCTACAGCCAGCTGACCACCCAGGTGGCCGCGCAACGCGATGAACTGGCCGATCGGCTACGGCTGTGGAATCGCATGGCGCCGTGGCTGGCCTGGCTGCCATTGGTGCTCGGCGTGGCCGTGGTGCTGTGGCTCAACCGGCGTTTCGTGCGCGATTTCCTGCGTCCGCTCGAGCGGCTGGTGGCCGATACCGGCGAACTCGGCCGCGGCCAGCCCGCCTTTCGGCTGCAAACCCGCGGGGTGAGCGAGGTGCAGCATCTAGCCCACACCCTCAACGACATGGCCGCGGAACTCGAGGACCATCGCCGTGCCCTGGTCGAACGTGAACGCCAGGCCGCGCTTGGCGCGCTGGTGCCGGTGATCGCCCATAACATCCGCAACCCGCTGGCGGGCATCCGGGCCAACGCGCAGATGCTCGATCGCGAGGCGAGCGCGGCCGAAATAGAGGAGACTGGCGCCGATATCATTGACGCCGCCGATCGACTCGAACGCTGGCTCGACGCGTTGTTGTCGTATCTGCACCCGCTGCGCCTCACCCGGGAGTCGCGTTCGCTGGATGCCATCGTCGACGGCGCGACGGCCGCGCTCGGCGGGCGCCTGGGCGCCTGCGAGGTGAGCGTCGATCGGGAACGCTCGGACGCGGCCGTAGATGCCGACGCTTCGCTGCTCGAACAGGCCCTGCACGGGTTGCTGTCGAATGCGCTCGAAGCCTCGCCACGCGGTGCGCGTATCCGGGTGGCCACCGGCGTCGCCGACGGTCAGGCCGAGTTGATCATCGACGATCAGGGCCCCGGCATGGCACAGCTGCCGGACCCGCAGACCAGCACTCCGGTGCCGACCACGAAACGGCGCGGCACCGGGCTCGGCATTCCCTTTGCCTACAAGGTGATCCATGCCCACGATGGGCAGCTCGACTACAGCGCCGGCGACGGCGGCGGCACCCGCACCCGCGTGCGGCTGCCGCAGTCCGAGCCCTCCGGACAGATCTGATGGCCAATCCGCATATTCTGTTGCTCGAAGACGAAGGTGCGCTGGCCCGCGCCATCGACCGGCGCCTGCGCCGCGACGGCTATACGGTCGCCGTGTGTGAAACCCTGGCCAGCGCCCGACTCGCCGCCCAGCGCCGGCGCCCGGATCTGGCCGTGCTCGATCTGCGGCTGCCGGATGGCTATGGGCTGGAGTTTCTCGAGTGGCTGCGAGACGAGGTCGCCGAGTTGCCGGCGATCGTGATGACCGCGTTCGGCGAGCTCGATGACGCGGTCGCCGCCATCCGGCTGGGCGCGGTGGATTTTCTCAAGAAACCGCTGGATCTGGATGCGCTGTGTCGGGTCGTCAGTGACGCATTGCGCCGGGAAACGCCGGCCACGCGAAGCGAGCGCACGGCAACCGCCGATGACGCGCCAGCGAGCGCGGCCACCGTGATCGGCGACAGCCCGGCCATGACGAGCCTGCGCGCGCAGCTGGCACGCATTGCCGCCCTGGGCAGCGGCAGCGCGCCGCCCAATGTACTGATCACCGGTGAGACCGGCACCGGCAAGGACCTGCTCGCGCGCGCGTTGCATGCGGCCTCGCCGCGCGCGGCGGCCGACTTCGTGCAGGTCGATTGTGCGGCGCTGCCGCGGGATCTGGTCGAGGCGGAACTGTTCGGCCACGAGAAGGGCGCGTTCACCAACGCGCATCGGGCGCGCCGCGGCCTGCTCGCGGCGGCCGGCAAGGGATCGGCGTTTCTCAACGAGATCGGCGAGCTGCCGCTGGGCCTGCAGGCCAAGCTGCTCACCGCGCTCGAATCGCGCACGGTGCGCGAGATTGGCAGCGACCGTGAGCGCGCCATCGATGCCTGGTTCATTGCCGCGACCAATCGCGATCTCGCCGCGATGATGGCAGCGGGCGATTTTCGTCAGGATCTCTATTATCGGCTCAATGTGCTCACGTTGACCCTGCCGCCGTTGCGCGAGCGGGGCGAGGACGTGCTCGCACTGTCGCGCGCCTTCATCGACGAGACCGCGACCCGCTACGACCGCGCCGTGCCCCGGCTCACCGACGCCGCCTGTGCCGCGCTCATGGCGCATCGCTGGCCCGGCAACGTGCGTGAACTGCGGCATGTGCTGGAACGCGCGGTGCTCGTGCATGCCGATGACGTGCTCGACGCCGAACACCTGCGTCTTGCCCCGCCGACCGACAAACGTCACGTCGAGCCGTCGGCGTCTTCGGCGCCGGACGCGTCCGCGACGCTGGCCGACAACGAACGCGAACTGATCCAGCGCACGCTGGCCGACACCGGCGACAACATTTCCGAGGCCGCGCGCCGGCTGGGCCTCAGCCGTGGTTCGCTGCGCTACCGACTCGACAAATACGGCTTGTCGTCGGACTGAGGCTTCCGGAAGCGTGATCGCGCGGCCTGATCGGCGCGGACCGTGGACACGCGGACCTTCGATAGCACCATGCTTTCTGTCTGCCGGCTAACCGCCGCGGCCCGGTGCGCGCGGTCGCCGCGCTCGAATACCGCCTCGCAGTCTCCTGATCCTGTTCGATATCGCTCGTGTGCCGTGTCCACGGTGCGCCGCACCGGGCCGGTTTCGATCGCCGGGCGCGTATTCGATCAAAGGCGCATTGCACAGCTGTTGAATTTATTTTCATAATGAGAAAAATATTGCAAAAGGCATGTGCCGATCGCCATCCGGTGCCCGACCGTTCACCGCGCGAGGTGGCGATCGTCTGAAGTGCCGACACAAGAGGAGTGCAGCTCTCATGAGAATCAAGCTATTGCTGGCCGGTCTGCTGATCAGTTCCAGCGCCTTCGCCCAGACGACCCAGATCACCATCGCTACCGTGAACAATCCGGACATGGTGACCATGCAGAAACTCAGCCCGGCGTTCGAGCAGTCGCATCCGGACATCAAGCTCAACTGGGTGACGCTGCCCGAGAACGAGCTGCGCCAGAAGGTCACCACCGACATCGCCAGCAACGCGGGCCAGTACGACGCAGTGATGCTGAGCAACTATGAAACGCCGATCTGGGCCAAGAACGACTGGCTGGTGCCGTTCGACAATCTGCCGGCCGACTACGACGCCGACGATCTGCTCGACACCGTCAAGCAGGGCCTGTCGAGCGACGGCACGCTCTACGCGCTGCCGTTCTACGCCGAGTCGTCGATCACCTACTACCGCAAGGATCTGTTCGAGGAGGCCGGCCTCGAGATGCCCGACCGCCCGACCTGGTCGCAGATCGAGGACTTTGCCAGCAAGCTCAACAAGCCGTCCGACAACAGTTACGGCATCTGCCTGCGCGGGTTGCCCGGCTGGGGCGAGAACATGGCGCTGTTCTCCACCATGGTCAACGCCTACGGAGGCCGCTGGTTCGACATGCAATGGAATCCGGAGCTGACCTCCAGCGCCTGGAAGGAAGCCGCCAACCAGTACAAGACGCTGCTCGGCCAGTACGGCCCGCCCGGCGTGACCTCCAACGGTTTCACCGAATCCGAGACCCTGTTCGCCAACGGCCAGTGCGCCATGTGGGTGGATTCCACCGTGGCCGCGGGTTATCTGTCGGACCCCGGCACATCCAAGGTGGCCGAGCATGTCGGCTTTGCCCAGGCGCCGTACGCCAAGACCAAGCACGGTGCCAACTGGCTCTATAGCTGGGCGCTGGCGGTGCCCAAATCCTCGCACAAGCAGGAGGCCGCCAAGACATTCGTGGAATGGGCCACGTCGAAGGACTACGTGAATCTGGTGGGCGACAAGCGCGGCTGGGTGTCGGTGCCGCCCGGCACGCGGCATTCAACCTACGACAACCCGAAATACAAGAAAGTCGCGTCGTTCTCGGATCTGGTCGAGCAGGCGATCTCCAGCGCCGATCCCAAAAATCCGTCGGCCAAGGAGGTGCCCTATACCGGCGTGCAGTTCGTCGACATTCCGCCGTTCCAGGCCATCGGCACCCGCGTCGGTCAGATCATGGCGGGCATTCTCGCCGGCCAGACCGACGTGGATCAGGGGTTGTCGCAGGCGCAGCGTTTCACCGCGCGCGTGATGAAGCAGTCCGGCTACCCCAAGTAGTCAGTGACGGCCCGCGGGGTCGCGGTTCAAGCCGCGGCGCCGTGGGGATCCGGCCAACCGAGCGGGAACCGCAATCGTGACAAGCACAACAACCGTCAACGGGCACGCGGACACGGCCGTCGCCGCCCAGCGCAAGCCGAGCAAGACGTCGACGCGCTGGCTGCTGGCGCCGGCGGTTATCTTCCTGCTGGTATGGATGATCGTGCCGCTGGCGATGACGCTGTACTACTCGTTCCAGAACTACAATCTGATGATGCCGATGATGAGCGGCTTCGCCGGACTCGGCAATTATCAGATCCTGTTCGTCGATCCGATCTTCTGGAATGCCCTGGTCACCACGCTGATGCTGGTGCTGGTGTGTCTGATCATCACCGTGGTGCTGGGGCTGGCGTTCGCGCTGCTGTTCAACCGCCACTTCGCCGGCAAGGGTCTGTGCCGCACGCTGGCGGTGGCCCCGTTCTTCGTCATGCCGGTGGTCACCGGTCTGATCTGGAAGAACATGCTCTTCCATCCGGTCTACGGGCTGTTCGCCTGGGCGTTCCGGCTGGTGGGGGGCACGCCCATCGACTGGCTGGCGCATTTTCCGATGACCTCGATCATCATCATGATCAGCTGGGAATGGACGCCGTTCGCCATGCTGGTGTTGCTCACCGGTCTGCAGTCACTGCCCGAGGAACAGCTCGAAGCGGTACGTCTGGACGGCGCCAGCAAGTGGCACGAGTTCCGGCATATCGTGATCCCGCATCTGGGCCAGGTGCTCTATGTCGTGGTCATGCTGGAAAGCATCTTCTTTCTGACCTCGTTCGCCGAAATCTATACCACCACCGGCGGCGGGCCGGGCACGGCGACCACCAATCTGCCGTATTACATCTATCAGGGCGCGTTCTTCCAGTACGACATCGGGGTATCGTCGGCGGCCGCGATCGGGGCGGTGGTGCTGGCCAATATATTCGCCATCTTCCTGATCCGGTTCGTGGCCGGCAATCTCAACGCGGGGGCCGAGCGATGAAGACGACCGGTGTGTCCAGTGTATTGCTCAACGCGCTCGCCTATGCGGTTGCCTTTCTCATGTTCTTCCCGCTGCTGTGGCTGCTGCTGACCGCGTTCAAGACCGAAGCCACGGCGTTCTCGACCGTGCCGAGCTTTTTCTTTACGCCGACGCTGGAGAGTTTTCGTACCGCGCTGGCCCAGGGCGGCGGCTACTGGCACTACGCCTGGAATTCGCTGATCACCTCGGTGGTGTCGACCGTCATCGGCCTGCTGCTGACCGTGCCCGCGGCGTTCGCGATGGCCTTCTATCCGAGCAAGCGAACCGATTTCACGCTGGTGTGGATGGTCTCGACCAAGTTCATTCCCGCGGTCGGCGTGCTGATTCCGATATTTCTGGTCTACAAGAACCTGCACATGCTCGACAGCGTATGGGGGCTGATCGCGCTCTACACCGCCATGAACCTGCCGATCATGATCTGGATGGTCTATTCCTACTTCAAGGATATTCCCAAGGATCTGGTCGAGGCGGCCGACATCGACGGTGCTTCCACCTGGCAGACCATGACCCGCGTGATCCTGCCGCTGGCGATGCCGGGGCTGGCCTCGACCGCGCTGCTGGCGTTGATTCTGGCCTGGAACGAGTCGTTCTGGAGCATCACCATGACCAACCACTCGGCGGCCACGCTGGCCGTGTTCATCGCCTCGTTCAAGAGTGCCGAGGGCATGTTCTGGGCCAAGATGTCGGCGGCGTCGGTGCTGGCGATCGCCCCGATCATCGTGCTCGGCTGGTTCGCTCAGCGCCAGATGGTGCGCGGCCTGACGTTCGGCGCGGTCAAGTAGACGCCGGCGTCGCGCCCGGCTCAACGAGGAATTCGAGATGGCAGTTGTAGAGTTGAAAGGCGTCAGCAAGCAGTTCGGCAGCGATGGCGCCAAGGCGGTCGACAACTTCAACCTGGTCACCAGGGACGGCGAGTTCGTGGTGCTGGTGGGCCCGTCGGGCTGTGGCAAGACCACCACCATGCGCATGATCGCGGGCCTGGAACAGAACAGCGAAGGCGAGATCCGTATCGCCGGCAAGGACGTCTCCGGCATGGCGCCCAAGGATCGCGATATCGCCATGGTGTTCCAGAGCTATGCCCTGTACCCGCACATGACCGTGTACGGCAACATGGCCTTCAGTCTCAAGCTGAAGAAATATACCAAGGCCGAGATCGACAAGCAGGTCACCGAGGCCGCGCGGGTGCTCGATATCGAGCATCTGCTGGATCGCAAGCCGCGCGCGCTGTCCGGCGGTCAGCGTCAGCGCGTGGCGCTCGGCCGCGCGATCGTACGCCAGCCGCAGGTGTTTCTGATGGACGAGCCGCTGTCCAATCTGGATGCCAAGCTGCGCGTGGACATGCGCGCCGAGATCGTCAAGCTGCACCGCAAGCTGGGCGTGACCACCTTCTACGTCACCCACGACCAGACCGAGGCCATGACCATGGGCCAGCGCATCGCCGTGCTGCGCGACGGCCTGATCCAGCAGGTGGATACGCCCAACAATCTTTACGACCACCCGGCCAACATGTTCGTGGCCGGTTTCATCGGCACGCCGTCGATGAACTTCCTCAAGGCGTCGGTGGATGCCGGCGAAGACAGAATGGTCGGCGAGGGCTTTTCGCTGGCGCCGACGCCGGCCCACCGCTCGGCGCTGGACAAGGCGGGCGGCGAGGTGTGGGTCGGGGTGCGGCCGGAACATCTGCATCTGCAGGCCGAAACGCCGGCCGCCGATGACAACGTCGTACGCGGTCGGGTCGAAGTGGTCGAGCCGCTGGGCGCGGTCACCCTGATCCAGGTCCGTGTCGGCCAGGTCAAGCTGACCGCCCAGATCGAACCCCATCAACGGATCGCCATGGGCGACGACGTGGCCTTGCGCTGTGCGTCGGAACAACTCTATCTGTTCGATACCGTGAGCGAGGCCGCGCTGTTGCCGGGCGCACCGGATCACGAACCCGCCGCCGCCAGCGGCTGACGTGCGCGCCCGCAGGGCGCGGCCACGGTAATACCATTCAATCATTGTCAGGAGATGCCGAAATGCAGCCTCTGAACGACGCGACCCTGCCCGCGCTGGACAGCGCGGTCGCCCGCCCGTCTTACGACCGCAGCCGGATCAGCGCCGGCATCGTGCATTTCGGCGTGGGCGGTTTTCACCGCGCCCACCAGGCGATGTATGTCGACCGCCTCATGAACGCCGGCCAGGCGCTGGACTGGGGAATCTGCGGTGTCGGCGTGATGGCGGCCGACCGGCGCATGGCCGATGTCATGGCAGCGCAGGACGGTCTGTACACGCTGGTGGTCAAGCACGCCGACGGACATTACGACGCCCGCGTGATCGGCTCGATCGTGGATTATCTGTTCGCACCGAACGACCCCGAGGCGGTGATCGAGAAAATGGCGGCCGAGACCACGTGTATCGTGTCGTTGACGATCACCGAAGGCGGCTACAATTTCCATCATGTGACCGGCGAGTTCGATTTCGACACTGCCGATGTTGCCCACGATCTGGGCGAGGGCGCGACCCCGAAGACCTCCTTCGGGCTGATCACCGAAGCCCTGCGCCGACGCCGCGACCGCGGCCTGGGCCCGTTCACGCTCATGTCCTGCGACAACATCCAGGGCAACGGCGACGTGGCCAGGGCAATGTTCACCGCGTTCGCGGCCCGCAAGGATGCCGAACTCGGTGCCTGGATAGCCGAACAGGTCTGTTTCCCCAACTCCATGGTCGATCGCATCACGCCGGTGACCACCGACGACGATATCGCCGAGGTACGCCGGCGCTTCGATATCGACGACGCCTGGCCGGTGGTCTGCGAGCCGTTCGTGCAATGGGTGCTCGAGGATCGATTCAATGCCGGCAGGCCGGCGTTCGAGCAGGTCGGGGTGCAGATCGTCGACGACGTCGAGCCCTACGAGCTGATGAAGCTGCGCCTGCTCAACGCCAGTCATCAGGCGCTGACTTATTTCGGTTATCTGGCCGGCTATCGCTATGCCCACGAGGTCTGCCAGGACCGTCTGTTCGCCGATTTCCTGCTCGCCTACATGGACGAGGAGGGCACGCCCACCCTCGAGCCGGTGCCGGGCGTGGATCTGGCCGAATACAAGCACACCCTGATCGCGCGCTTCTCCAACCCGGAAATTCGCGACACCCTCGCGCGCCTGTGCGCGGAAAGCTCGGACCGGATTCCCAAATGGCTGTTGCCGGTGATCCGCGAACAGCTGGCCCGCGGCGGCGAGATCAAGCGTTCGGCGGCCGTGGTGGCCAGCTGGGCCCGGTATGCCGAAGGCGTCGACGAAGCCGGCGAGCCGATCCGGATCGTCGATCGTCTGGCTGACGAGTTGAAGACGATTGCTGCCCATAATCGCGACAACCCGACCGCGTTCATCGAAAATCGCGACCTGTTCGGGGATCTGGTCGACGACGCGCGCTTCGTGGCGGCCTATGTCGATACGCTCGCGTGTCTTCACGAACAGGGTGCAAGAGCTGCTCTCGAAGCGCTGGGTCAGCGGCCTTAGGCCCGCGTCATCTGAGCTGGCCTGTTGGCGGCGGCACTCGGTTGCATGGGCTCGCTTGCTGTCAACGCCTATCCGCAAGGAAACCCTCGCCAAGTGGGGGTGCCGTGGCGCCGATCGTATTCGCGCGGATCGGCCGGCCCGACACATGGGAAGACGCCGGTGTCAGGCGGCCAGTCGCGAATACGCGTAGACGCCGAGCTGGACGAATGCATGGCCGAACTATTCAGCGCGTTTCGCTGACGACCGACAGGCAGAAGACACGGGCTCGCGTCGATGGCCGTCCCGTTATTGCCCCGGCGGTGATGACAATCCAGCGCCGTCGCGGCACTTGAGCCGGCAACAAGCCTTCCGTATCAGCCGTCGGCATATCCGGAATATGCCGGCCGTCGTTTTCGACCATTGGCGTCGTCATCATCAACTCTTACAAGACGTTGCGTCACGCTGCTCCATCTCCGTAGGGAAGGGTTCTCGGAGGGTCGCGGCGAGAACGCTTTGCCGTAAGCGCGGATGTCGGGGCGTCGAAGCATGGCGCCTGAACGCAGCAGAATCATCTACGCGCTGCAAATACGAATGATTCCTATAGACAACTGTATTTGGGCTGTTCACACTAAGAGCTTCTGAGCGGGGCATGGTCATCGTTCGGGGGTGGGGTGGGCTCCGCACAGAGCCTGCCTCGGGGTGTTAGCAGGGAGGGGTCATGAAGCAATCAGGCAAGCGATGCGCGTTTACAGGCGTCGATCATGGATATGTGTTTCGCGTCTTGCTGTGCGCGGCCGCAAGCACGTTCGTATTTCCCGTTGGCGTAGCGCTTGCCGACGCTACGGTGCCGGGATCGACGGCGGTCGCTTACGACGAGAGTACGGCGGGCGCCGACCGGGCTGCGAACGAAGAGTCCGCGGAGGCCGAATCGCTGACCTCGTTGGCACCGCTGGTGGTGGCCGGAACGGCGTTGAAGGTCGAGGTGCCGGTCGTGGATACGCCGCGTTCTGTCTCGGTTGTCGATCAGGAAGAATTGCAGGGGCGCAATGTCCAGAGTCTGGACGAGACATTGCGTTATCGGGCCGGCGTGCTTTCGGGCCAGTACGGTGCCGACAACAACACCGACTGGTTCAAGGTTCGCGGCTTTGACCAGACGACCTATCAGGACGGCCTGCGAATCTATCAGGAAGGCTTCTACGGCTGGCAGATCGAGCCCTACGGCCTGTCGCGCGTCGAGGTGTTCAAGGGGCCCTCGTCCATCCTGTACGGCGAGGCGCCGCCCGGTGGCCTGATCAACGCAGTCAGCAAGCGCCCGACCGACGAGCCGCAGGGCCGCGTTGATTTCGGTTTCGGTACGCGCAACTTCCATCAGGTCGGTTTCGATACGTCGGGTCCGGTCAACGACTCCGACAAGGTCCAGTACCGACTGGTCGGAACGTACAAGGAACGCGACGGCGAACTGGCCTATACCGATAACACGCGCTACTACATTGCTCCGAGCCTGAATATCGATTTCTCGTCGGATACCTCGCTGACGCTGCTCAGCAGTTTCCAGCACGATGACGGTGTGCCGACCAATCCCTTCAAGCTGGCTTATGGCACCGTCGACGACACGCCGTTCGGCAAGGTGGATCCGCGCACCAATTACAGCGAGCCCGCCTACGATCGCAATCGCGTCAAGCAGACCGAACTCGGGTATCAGTTCGAGCATGCGTTCAACGACACCTGGACGTTCAAGCAGAACGTGCGCTACAGCCATCAGGAGCTGTTTCTGCGCAGCAGTTACATACTTGCCCGCTCGGGCGCACGGAAAGGCACGCGCGGGCTGGTCTATCGCGATGGCGACATCGATGCATGGGCGCTCGACAACCAGGTGATTGGAAACTGGGAATGGGGTCACGTCGCGAACACGCTGCTGGCCGGCGTCGACTACCAGCACATCAAGCTGCGTGCCCAGGAGGCGGATCTGTTCTCGTTCGGCGAGCCGATCGATCTGTTCGATCCGCAATACGGCAACTTCGATCCGGTGGGTGGCGGTGATCTGAACGATCGACGCATCAACGGCGAACAGACCGGCCTGTATCTCCAGGATCAACTCACGCTCTACGATCGTCTGATCCTGCTGGGCGGCATGCGCTACGACATGGCCGATCAGGACAATATCAATAGAACGACCGATGTCACCCAGAGCTACGACGTCGACCACTACTCGTTCACCGGCGGCATCCTGTATCACGCGGGCTATGGCCTCTCGCCGTATTTCAGCTACACCGAATCCTTCCAGCCGCTGGGGCGGACCACGACGGCGGCCAGTCAGTACAAACCGCGCGAGGGTACGCAGTACGAAGTCGGCCTGAAGTTCGCGCCCGACGGCTGGGACGGCTACGCCTCGCTGGCGGCTTACGATCTCGAGGAGACCAATACGCTCATCACGTCGGCGGGTGGTTTCCAGGTACAGGCTGGCGAACGTCAATCCAAGGGGATCGAGTTCGAAACCGTCGGTTATGTGACGGATGAGCTGCAGGTCATCGGTGCCTACAACTATACCCACGCCCGGGTCGATCTCTCGGAAAGTCAGCGCGGCGTGCGCGCCCCGCTCATACCTCGGCATCAGGCATCGCTGCGGGCCGAGTACACCTTCGCCGAAGGTCCACTCAGGGATTTCGGCGTCGGCGGCGGTGCGCGTTATGTCGGCGAGAGCGTTGACGGCGACATTACCGTGCCAGACCACACGGTGTTCGACGCACTGGCCCGCTACGATCTGACCGATCAGTGGCGAATCCAGGTCAATGCGACCAATATCCTCGACAAGGAATACGTGTCGAGCTGTGACTACTGGTGTTATTACGGTGAATCACGCAGCGTGATCGGAAACCTGAGCTATCGCTGGTGAGCGCGCCACGGCCGGGGCCTGCTTGCGTGGGAATATCCGGAACTCACTGATCACCGGCACGACGCCGGCCAGCCGGTCGGCGTCCTTGGCAAAGCGGTCGAATCAGGTGCCGGAACTCGCCGGTCGCGGTCGGGCCGGGTTGCGACAACGCGGCCGATTGCCTGTTTGATCGGCAACGGCCGCCGGTCGATCAGCGGCTGATCGTGTCGTGACTCGCGCTCTCGGCTTTATCCCTGGCGCGATCGGACGCGGTGATCCGACAGCGGAGCCGGCAAACGCAGTGTCAGACCCGCGGCATCCACCGATGCGCGGGTCCATGTCGGTTTTGTGAGGATAAGATCGACTTGCCGATTAATCCTGCGTGGTGAGCACGAAATTCGCGGGCAGGCGCACCAGCGTCGCGCCCCAGGACAGCCCCACGCCGAAGCCGACCAGCAGCAACAGGCCGCCCGGCTTGATCTGACCGCTGATCAGCGCGCGCTTCATGGCGATCGGCACGCTGCAGGACACGGTGTTGCCGATGTCTTCCATGCACACCACGAAGCGTTCGCGCGGCAGATCGAGTTTCTTGCGGATGCCTTCGAGCACGGTGGCGCTGGCCTGGTGCGGAATCACCGCGTCGATCTCGTCGAGGGTCACGCCAGCCTTTTCGCACAGCTGGGCGACCGCGCGCGGCACTTCACGCAGGGTGAACTCGATCACCCCGCGTCCGTTCATGTAGATGTTGTGGTCCGAGCGGGTATTGCCGTGGCGGTCGGTGTATTCCTCCGACTGCGTATGGGCCGCGCGATTGCGCATGCCGCTGTTGGGCACGATCAGATCCTGCGCGCCACTGCCGTCGGTGCCGTAGATGAACGGGCCGATCGCGTTGGCGGCGTCGGCCGGGCCATCGCTCATCAGCGTGGCGGCGGCGGCGTCGCCGAACAGGGCGCGCACGCTCTTGTCGCCCGGATTCACGAACTTGCTGTAGGTGTCGGCCGTGATCAGAAGCAGTTTTTTTGCCTGGCCGGTTTCGATCAGCGCCTTGGCTACGCCCAAAGCATAGATATAGCCCGAACAGCCCAGGTTGATGTCCAGCGCACCGACATGGGTGGGCAGGCCGAGGCGTTCCTGCACCAGACAGGCGGTCGTAGGAGCCAGATAGTCGGGCGTCTGGGTACAGAAGATCAGGTAGTCGATATCGGCGACGTGGGTGCCGGTGCGCTCGAGCAGCTGCTGCGCGGCAATGACGCCGAAATCCGATGCGCATTCGTCATCGCCGGCGACATGGCGCGCACGAATACCGGTCTTCTCGGCGATCTTTTCCAGCGGCCAGTTCGGAAAGCGCGCCGCGATCTCGTCGATCGATTCGGTGCGCGCGGGGAGCATGTATTCGATGGCATCAATGACGGCAGGCATCAGCTACGTGTCCCACGATACGGTTCTATAAGGCGGTACAAGACTTCTCTCCCGATTGGTGCGTCGCACCGGCAACGGACAATATCGACATCCCGGCGGGTCGCGTCAATATCGACGCGGCGGCTCATGCTGCACCTCGTTACACATAACCTCATTTGTGGGTCGTGGTATGCGGCCCAGCCTCGAAGGATACAGGACTACAGGCGCGGCGGCCGCCCCGCCTGTGTTTCCCGGAGGCGCCAGCGCGGCTATCCCGTGATCGACAGAGCATCGGTGTACGTGCATGCAGGATTCGCGACCGCCTGCGTGCTGTCGCGTTGAAAACCGGGCGTGCTAGGTCTCGGGTTCGTCGGCCGGTCGCTCGATCGGGTAGCCGGCCTGTGCCCAGTCGCCGTAGCCGACTGCCAGTGCTTTGACGTTGAGATACCCGTGCGCGTTGAGTACGGCCGCGGCGCGCGCGGCCCGCGCACCGGCGGCGCAATACGTTACCACCGGTGTATCGGGGGAGACCGACAGCCGCGCGTCGGCTTCTATATCACCCACGGGACGGTGCACGGCCCCGGCGATGTGCCCCTGCGCCCATTCATGCGGCTCGCGCACGTCGATGAAGCGGGCGCCATCCCGATAGGCGTCCAGGCCCTGGGTCAGATCGATACGGTCGGGGGTGGGGGCTTGGCTGGCCGGTGACTCGACCGGCGTCTCGTCGCTGGCAACGACGAGCTTTTGACGAATACGGGAAAAGATCGACATGCGGTATCCATGGGAATCGGCGGTGCGCTCAGCTTACGGCCCGCGCCGCGCGAGCGCGAATCCATGGCATGGCGCGCGCGCCGGTGTCTAACGACTGTATAACGGCCTGCTGTCGATAATCGTTGGTTATTCTGGACTGAAACCTCGGGGACGGGGCAGCACACCTATGACAGATCGCGATCAGCGGGCAGGCATGCGGGAACGCACGCGTCGGACATCCAGGCGCTCATGGCGTCCGACGCTGGGCGTGCCGACGTTCACCCTGCTGGTGGCTGCATTCATCGTGGCGTTCGACAACGTGGAGTTCTGGCACCACCTGAGCGAGGCCGCGCACGTCACCCAACTGTCGAATCTGAGCTTCGGTGTGGCGGTCGCGGTCTTTCTGGTCGCGGCGCTCTCGGCGCTGATGTCGTTGTTTGCCTGGCGATACTTGTACAAGCCCTTCGTGGTCGTGCTGTTGCTGGTCGCGTCGCTGGTGGGTTATTTCATGGTCACCTACGGCATCGTGGTGGATGACACCATGCTCGCCAACACGATGGAGACCGATCAGGCCGAAGCGGCCGGTCTGTTCAGCACGGCGCTGGTATGGCATCTGCTGCTTACCGGTGTGCTGCCGGTGATCGCCGTGGGCTGGGTACGGCTGGTCCATCGTCCGTTCTGGCGGGCGCTGCTGGTCCGATCCGTCTTCGTGGTGGCCATGCTGGCGGTGGCGGTTGCCGCCATCGGCGTTCACTACAAGGACTTTTCCCTGGTGCTGCGTCAGAACCGCGATCTGCGCATGTTCATCAATCCCACCTATGCGATCTATTCGGCCAGCCAGTTCCTGACCCAGTCGGCCGAAGCCAAGAATATTCCGTTGCAGACGATCGGCGAAGACGCGAGCCGCACGGCGACGCCCGCATCGCGTGGCAAGCGCAAGGTCATGATCGTGGTCGTGGGCGAAACCACGCGCGCGGCCAACTGGGGCCTCGACGGCTACGAGCGCGACACCACGCCGGAACTGGCCCAGCGGGACGTGCTCAATTTCAGCGATGCCCATTCCTGCGGCACGTCGACATCGGTGTCGGTGCCGTGCATGTTCTCTGCGGTGGGTCGTGACGACTATGACGAATACGACGCACGCCACTCGGAAAATCTGCTCGATGTCGCCCGGCGCGCCGGCATCGACGTGCGCTGGGAGGACAATCAGGCCGGCGGCTGCAAGGGCGTGTGCGAGCGCGTACCGACCGAGAACATGCGCAGCCATCGCATCGACGGTGTCTGTGACGCGGACCGTTGCCTGGACGGCGTGTTCTTGCAGGGCCTGGCCGAGCGCATCGATAAAACCCAGGGCGACGTGCTGCTGGTCATGCATACGATGGGCAGCCACGGCCCGGCCTATTATCGGCGCTATCCGAAGCAGTTCGCGGTCTACACGCCCGAATGCCGTAGCAATCGGCCACAGGACTGCAGCCGCGAGCAACTGGTCAACAGCTACGACAATACCGTGCGCTACGTCGACCACATCGTGGCGTCATTGATCGACGTGCTCAAGAGCGCCGACGACAGCGCGGATACGGCGTTGATCTATCTGTCCGACCACGGTGAATCACTGGGCGAGAAGGGGCTCTATCTCCATGGTTTCCCCTATATGGTCGCCCCGGAAGGCCAGACACATATCCCGATGATCGCGTGGCTGTCGCCGGGCTTCATCGACGACAGCCGGCTCGACGACGCCTGTCTGAAGAAAACCGGCGACGAACGCGTCAGTCAGGACAATCTGTTTGCCACGGTGCTCGGCTTGATGGACGTCAAGACGTCTGTCTATGATCCGGATACGGATATCTTCGCCGGCTGTCGCCGCGCCGCGAGCGCGCAAAAACCCGCCGGCTGACACCGGCGGTGCGAGGCATCAGTCGGCCCGTAGCGCGTAGTTGCCGCTGCCCATCAAGGCAATGGCGGCGGCGGTGAACAGGAAAAACGCTTGCAGTTCGACGGCCCAGCCGCCCTGCGGCGTGAGCGACAGCAACTGGCCGGTATGGGCCAGCCACAGTGCGACCAGCATGTTGATGACCACCACGCCCGCGGCGAAACGACTGTATAGCCCGGCGATGAGCAGCGCGGGGGCGACGATCTCGCCGATGAACACGGCGTAGCCGAGTTCCGGCGGCAAGCCGTGGCCGACCAGCATGGCCTGAACACCGTCGATACCGCCGGTGATCTTGGCGAAGCCGTGGGCGAGCAGGAGCAGGGCAAGCACAAGACGCAGGACGAGCTTGCCGAGGTCGTCGGCTTGATATCGATTCATGGCAGGCGATCAAGTGAAGGTCGGGATGATCCAATTCTAAACGGCGGTGCAGCGGGCGGCGAGTATTTGTGGTGGCGTCGATGCCGATATCGCGTCGCGGTCCGTGCCGGGCCGGCTTCGAAGGTGGCTGCGCGGCACGTGTTCTTTTTGATACGCATTCGTATTTAGCTTATTCTCTGGGCCATTATCCAAGTCAGCGCGCGATGCACGACGATTCCCGGCCGCATTGCGGAGTAGCCCATGTTCGAACTGAATGCCGCCCGCTTCGAGGTCAACGGCCGTTGCCTGCTCGAGGCCACCGACCTGTGTTTCCGGCAGGGGCTGGTTTATGGGCTCATCGGGCACAACGGTTCGGGCAAGTCCACCTTGCTCAAGCTCATGGCGCGCCAGCAATGCGCCAGCTGCGGTGAGGTCTGTCTCAACGGACGCGCGGTCGACAACTGGGGCCACCGGGAATTCGCGCGCGAAGTCGCCTATCTGCCCCAGAATCTGCCCAGTGCCACCAGCCTGACGGTGCGCGAACTGGTGGCTTTCGGCCGTTATCCCTGGCATGGCCTGCTGGGTCGGCTCGGCGCAGAGGACAAGACCCAGATCGAACGCGCTCTGGCGCTCACTCATACGGAGAGCATGGCCGAGCGCATGGTCGACACGCTCTCCGGTGGCGAGCGCCAGCGCGTCTGGCTGGCCATGCTGCTGGCCCAGGGCAGTCGCTTCCTTCTGCTCGACGAGCCGTTATCGGCGCTGGATATCGCGCACCAGGTCGACACGCTTGCGCTTATTCGCGAGCTGGCGAGCTCGCTGGGTCTGGGCGTGATCATCGTGCTGCACGACGTCAACATGGTGTCGCGTTATTGCGATCATCTGGTGGCGTTGCGCGGCGGCCGTCTGCTCGCCCAGGGCGCGCCGAGCGAAATGATGAAGGGCGCCACGCTCGAGGCCATCTACGGTATTCCCATGAGCGTGATGGCGCATCCGGCCGACAACCACCCGATCGCTGTCGTTCAGTGAGATCACGCCGTGGCGCACGGCGGGCCGCGCGGCCCGGCGGGTCCCGGCTCGGCTGTCATCTGCTGCGCGCCTGCTCGTGGGTTCTGGCGATGGCCTTCGTGACCGCGAACCCGCAGGTCTTTGCTGAGTCACCGGTGACGCCGCGCGTGGCCACGGTCGACTGGGCCCAGGCGGAAACGCTGACGGCGCTGGGCGTGCCGCCGGTGGGCATCGGCCAACTGGATGCCTATCGGTCGTGGGTGGACGACGGCGATCTGCCGGATATGACCCGCAATATCGGTCTGCGCGTGCAGCCGAACATGGAACTGCTCGCGCAGATGAAGCTGGATCTGGTCACGCTTTCGCCCATGTTCGAGGCCAACAAGGCCCGGCTGTCGAAGATCGCCCCGGTTCGGGAGATATCGATCTATTATCGGGACGGCCCGCTGTGGCCCAATCTGGAAGCCGGCACCCGTGAATTGGGCGCGGCGGTCGGTCGCGCCGACGCCGCCGAGCGGTTGATTGCGCGCAGCAACGCGCATCTGGCCGAACTGGCCGGCCGTGTGCCCGCCGATACGCCGCCGCTGCTGCTGGTGCAGTTCCTGGACGCGCGCCACCTGCGTGTCTTCGGTGGGCGTGGCCTGTATCAGTCGGTGCTGGACAAGCTCGGGCTGAAAAACGCCTGGACCGGGACGACGTCGTTCTGGGGCTATGCCCAGGTCTCGCTGGAACGCCTGGGCGAGCTGTCGACGCCGGGTGAGGCGCCGCAGATCGTGATCATCAACCCGATGCCGGTGGGCGTGGCCGGATCGCTCGAACACAATGTGCTGTGGGCTCGTATCCCGGCGGTGAAGACACACCCGGTACTCACGCTGCCGCCGGCCTGGAGCTTTGGCGGGCTGCCGTCGGCGATCCGGTTTGCCGATAATCTCCTGGAGGTGCTCGCCCACGGCGATGCCAGCGCGGGTGCTGGTTCATGACGCCGGCGCGGCTGTGTGGCGGTTTTTCGATCGTATTGCTGGTGCTCGCGACGGCGGGGCTGCAGCAGGTCGCGCCCGGCGGCTGGGCGGCCGCGCTTCTCACCCTCGACGGCGATAGTTTCCGCCAGATCGCGGTGCTCTACAGCTGGCTGCCGCGTCTGGTCATCGCCCTGCTCAGCGGCGCCGGCCTGGCCCTGGCCGGCGTGTTGCTACAGCAGACGCTGCGCAATCCACTGGCCTCGCCGACCACGCTCGGGATCGCCACCGGCGGCCAGCTGGGGCTGCTGCTGGCGACGCTGTTCGCACCCGCGCTGCTGCTGGTGGGGCGCGGCACGATCGCATTTCTCGGCGGCGCGGTGGCCATGGGCCTGGTGTTCGCGCTGTCCTGGCGGCGGGCGCTGGCGCCCGCCGTGGTGGTGCTGGCCGGCCTCGTGGTCAATCTCTATCTGGGCGCGCTGACCGTGGTCTTCATTCTGTTCAATCAGGAGCAGCTCAAGGGGTTGATGATCTGGGGCGCGGGGTCGCTGGCGCAGAACAACTGGGCCGGGGTGATCGGCTTGGCGCCCAGACTCGTGATCGGCATGGTCGCGGCGGCCGCGCTCGCGCGTACGCTGTCGGTGCTCGAGCTCGACGACGTCAATGCCCGCAGCCTCGGCGTATCGCTCAAATATCTGCGCGCGGCGGCGATCGGGCTGGGCGTGTTCCTGACCGCCATCGTGGTCTCCGGCGTCGGCGTGATCAGTTTCGTGGGCCTGGCCGCGCCGGCGGTGGTGCGTCTGGCCGGTGCCCGGACTCTCGCCGCGCGTCTGCTCTGGGCGCCGCTGTTCGGGGCGTTGCTGCTGGCGATCACCGATCTGGGTATTCAGCTGCTGGTACAGGATTCGGCGACGCTGATCCCCACCGGCGCGGCCACCGCGATTCTGGGCGCACCACTGCTGATCTGGCTGCTGCCGCGGGTCACCCTCACGCGCTCGGCGCCGTCGGCCAGCAGTATCGGCCTGGTGGCGCGCCATGCCGCTCCCGGCCGGCTGATCGGCCTGCTGCTAGGGCTCACCGCAGCCATGGTCGTCGTGGCCCTGTTCGTGGGCCGCGGCGCGGACGGCTGGACCTGGCCGCTGCTCGATGCCTGGCAAGCCACCGGCGCCTGGCGGGTGCCGCGGGTGCTGGCTTCCGGTGCGGCCGGGGTCATGCTCGCGCTCGCCGGCACCATCATCCAGCGGGTGTCGGGTAATCCGATGGGCAGCCCGGAATTTCTCGGCATCAGCTCGGGCACGGGGCTGGGGCTGATCGCCCTGGCACTACTCTGGCCGGCCGCCGGTACCCTGGCACTGCTGGGCGCGGGTACGCTCGGTGCGCTGGCCGCGCTCGCGGTGCTCATCGTCGTCAACATGCGCAACGATTTCGAACCCGAGCGCGTGCTGCTTACCGGCATCGCGATGATGTTTCTATTCGACGCCGTCCAGCGCATCGTGCTCGCCGGCGGCGATCCGCGCACCCAGAAACTGCTGGCCTGGATTTCCGGCTCGACCTACTACGTGAGCATGAACATGGCGATCGGCGTCGCGGTGCTGGCGCTGGTTCTTGCCGCGCTCACCCGGCCGCTTGCCGCCTGGCTCGATGTGCTGCCGCTGGGCATGCCCACCGCGCGCGCGCTCGGCCTGGACGTGATGCGCAGCCGGTTGTTGCTGTTGCTGCTGGTGTCTTTTCTCACTGCCGGCGCCACGCTGGTGGTCGGGCCGCTGAGTTTCGTCGGCCTGATCGCCCCGCATATGGCTCGCCTGCTGGGGCTGTCGCGGGCGCGTGACCACATGGCCGGATCGATGGCGCTCGGCGCGCTGCTGATGATCGGCGCCGACTGGGCCGGGCGCCAGCTGTTGTTCCCCAGCGAGATTCCGGCCGGACTGGCGGCGTCGCTGCTCGGCGGCGCTTATTTCATGTGGCGACTGCGACGCATCTGAACAAGGCGAGCCGGATGGCCGCGCCGCTAGCGGCTGATTTGCGCGACCGCGTCGTGACTGGCGGCATCACGATTCGCGCCGGTGAGCTCGACCAAGCGGCCGTGACGCATCTCCAGCAGCCGGTCGGCGTGCTCGAAGTAGTGGTCGTCGTGGCTGATCGCGAACACGGTATGTCCACGCTCGGCGAATAGCGGCAACAGCTCGCGATAGAACACGCGCCGAAAGACCGGGTCCTGGTCGGCGGCCCATTCGTCGAGCAGCAGGCTGTCGCGCGATTCGGCCAGGGCCAGCATCAACGCCAGGCGCTTGCGCTGGCCCTGCGAGAGCTGGGTATCGAGGATGCGCTCGCCGTCGAGCGCGAGCTTGTCGGTCAGGCCCAGGCGTGCGCGCCAATCGTCGATGAAGGCCGGGCTGGCTGGCTGGCCGTCGCTGTCGATCAACTGGTCGAACAGATGAAAATCGGTGAACACGGCGGCGAACAGCGCGCGGAGGGACGCACGCCTCGAGGCATCGATAACCACGCCATCGACGAGGATCTCACCGGATTTGGGCGCATAGAGGCCGGTGAGCAGGCGCGCCAGCGTGGTCTTGCCGCTGCCGTTGCCACCGATCAGGAACACCAGCTCGCCGCGGCGCAGGGTCAGATTGATCGGCCCGATGGCGAAACCGCCGGGGTGGGCGCTGCCATCGGAACCGGCGTCGAGTCCGTCATAGGCGAAGCACACATCGCGCAGTTCGATCGTCTGCCAGTCGGCGCCGATCGGCTCGGGCGTGTCGAAGCCGGCGGTATGCGCGGCCAGTTCCAGAGAGCGCAGCTTGTCGAAGGCGACCTGGGCGGCGATCAGTGTCGGCAGCGCGCCGACCGCGCCGATCAGCGGCGTACGCAGGAACAGGATCGTGAGCGCATAGGTGGCAGCCACCGTGGGCGTGGCCCAGCCCAGGCCGTTGGCCAGGAAGAACACCACGCCGATCGCGCCGAGCATCATGATGTTGGCCCAGTTGTTGGCCGACAGATGGAAGGTGTCCGCCCGGATGATGTGGCGCTGATAGCTACGGGCGTTGTGGGTATAGGTCTCGTCGAACAGGCGCCGGGCGCGCGCGCGGTTGAGCGCGAGCTCCTTGCGCCCGCGAATGACGTTCTCGTAGTCGCGATACAGCGCGTCTTCGGCCTCGCGTACGAGCTTGATGTGGTGATACACACGCCGTACCAGCCAGGAGCCGAAGGCCATGGTGGCGGCGATCCAGGCGGCCGTGACGATCAGGATCGAGGGCGACAACCAGCCCAGGTAGAACACGCAGGCCAGGGTCAGGATCGTGCCCTGGACGAGTTCGGGCAGGCGCACGAAGGCGATGGTCACGTTGCGCACATCCGCCGACAGGCTGGCCAGCAGCCGCGCGTCGCCCAGGTGTTCGATGCGCTCGATATCGGTATCGAGAATGCGTTTGACCAGCCGCGAGCGCAGGTCGAAGACAAAGCGGTGGCCGAGCGTGGTCAGCCCGAGCTGGGAGGCCAGCGACACGGCCAGCAGCAGACAGATCAGACCGAAGAACAGCGGAAGGGCGGCCAGCGCGTCGGGTCCGGTTTCGATCAGGCGCGCGTTGATGAAGGCGATCACGCCAATGCCCAGGCCCGCACTGGCCAGGCTGCCGACAAGCACGGCGATGAACGCGGCGCGGTAGTCGCGCATGATTAGGCGGAGCAGTTCCATCAACTATCCGGTGGCGCGATCGGGCGTGGCCGTGTGCATGGCGCGCGGGCAGTTTGCACACAGCCCCCATTGTGCGTCGAGATCGCGCATGCAGCACAGGCGGCGGCAGTGATCGACGACGTCGTCGTTACCGTCCAGCGTTCCCGGAGAGCAGTCCTTGTAGACACGGTAGAAGGGGTTGAAGCCGCCGTCCTGGCGCTGCCGGCGAGTCAGCAAGGCCCGGGCGCTCGCCAGCCGTGACGCCGGTATGCGTTGTTGTGTCTCCAGCTCGTCCAATGCCCAGGCAAAGTAGACGCCCGCGTTGCTCCAGAATACGCGCGCGGACAGTCGGCAATACAACGACAGCGCTGCGACGATCGGTGTGAGCGCATGGTCGATCAGGTGGCTGAAATCGCTCCCGCTGCTCGATGCCTGTCCTTGAGCGCCAGATGCCAGCAGAAAACACGCCGGCGTGCCGTCCTCGTGGCAGGTCATGCGCAAGTTATCCAGCCGCAGGTCGAGGGCGCGGTCCGTGGCCATCTGAACGACAAGCGTCGTAATCCCCAATCGGCTGAAGAAATACTTCGACCACTGTGACGCCGTGGCGCGCGGCTCGCTGCAGCCATGGTGCCGACCAAACCGTGCAAGCAAGGGGGTGAGATGGATGGGATCGGCCAGGCGCGCGCCGTCCAGCGCGTCGCGCCTGTCGTCGCTCGTCTGGAACACTTCGGCAAAGCCGGCGAGATTGTCGTGGAAATGACCAGCGAACATGGCGACACGCGCAACGAAGGCCGGCGCGGGCCGCAAGGTCCACCACCGGCTGGATAGGAATCATTATCAATACGGTAACCCGCCTGTACCGCAGTGGCCAGCCGTGCGCCGGCACGAGTGGCGAGCAGGTCGACAGATATCAAAGACAAAATCTGACATCGTGCCTTGTCAGAATGTATGAAAATTGATATTTTCCCGTTGCCGGAATGTTGCCGGTGTATTCATTCGATGCGACGGAGTTCGCCATGGCCGTGTCCGACATGCTCACCCGACTCAATCCGCTGAAGACGGATATCCGGGTCGATACCGACATGCATATCGCCATCGTCGGCGCCGGTTTCTCCGGCCTGGGTATGGCGATCCGCCTGAAAGAGGCCGGCATCGAGAATTTCACCCTCATCGAGCGCGGCAGCGACGTCGGCGGCACCTGGCGCGACAATCACTACCCGGGCGCGGCCTGTGACGTGGCCTCGCATCTGTACTCGTTCTCCTTCGAGCAGAACCCGGACTGGTCGCGCGCGTTCGGTCAGCAGCCGGAGATCTTCGACTACATCAAGCGCTGTGCGGCGAAGTACGATCTCTATCGACATATTCGTTTCAATACCACCATCGTGTCGGCCGTTTTCGATGAAGACAGCGGCATCTGGACGTCGACAACCGCCGACGGCGAGACGCTGACCGCGAATGTCGTCGTGTCCGCGGTGGGCGCCCTGGCCGATCCGGCTTATCCGAAGATCGACGGGCTGGACAGCTTCACCGGCAAGCTCATGCACACCGCCCGCTGGGACGACGACTACGATCTCGCCGGCAAACGCGTGGCCGTGATCGGTTCCGGTGCCAGCGCGATACAGGTGGTGCCGGAAGTGGCCAAGGCGGCCGCGCAGCTGACCGTGTTTCAGCGCACGCCGAGCTGGATCATGCCCAAGCCCGACCGGCCGATTTCGGCAAAAGAACAGGCCGAGTACCGTGAATCACCCGCAAAGCTGACCAAGCGCCGGCTGCGTATCTACTGGGTCAGTGAATTCTTCGCCCCGTTCGTCATCTCGGATCTCGGCTTTTTCAAGAAACAGGCCGAAGGCATGGCGCTCAAGCATATGAAGAAACAGGTCAAGGACCCGGCGATGCGCGCGAAAGTGACGCCCGACTACCGGATCGGCTGCAAGCGCGTGCTCATCTCCAACGACTGGTATCCGGCACTGCAGCAGGACAACGTCGAGCTGATCGCCGACGGGCCGCTGCGGATCACCGAAAACTCGATCATCACGCCCGACGGGCGCGAAATCGAAGTCGACGCGATTGTCTGCGCCACCGGTTTCAAGGTGCCCAGCAAGGCGGCGCCGTTCCCGGTCACCGGCCGCGGTGGACTGGAACTCAACGCCGCCTGGGGCGAGGGCGCCGAGGCCTACAAGGGCGTGACCGTATCGGGCTTTCCCAATCTGTTTTTCCTGATGGGGCCGAACACCGGCCCGAGTCATACCTCGGTGCTCGAGTTCACCGAACAGCAGATGGAGTACACCCTGCATGCGATAGCCCATATCGCGCGTCGCAAGCTCAAGTTCATCGACGTCAAGAAGAAGGTGCAGGACAAGTTCAACCGCGGCATCCAGTGGCGCATGAAACACACCTCGTGGACCTCGGGCTGCAACAGCTGGTATCTCACCGACAGCGGCAAGAACACCACCCTCTATCCGGGCTTCAACTGGGAATACCGGCTGCGGCTGATGCGCTACAAGCCCTCCGAATATGACGAGGTCAAGCAGGAGGCGCCGGCGGTCAGCGCGTCCCGGAAAGCGGCGTAGCCGAGCGGCTGTGGGGCTCGACAGGCCGACGAGCGCGCCCCGGTTCTCTCCCGGGGCGCGCGTCGGACGACAGCGTTATCAGAACTTCACGTTGATTCCGGCGGTGAGGCTGCGGCCGGGTTGCGGCACACGCAGGAACGAGGTGCTGCGTACGATTTCCTCGTCCAGCAGGTTGTCGCCGCGCAGGTAGACCAGCGCCTCGCTGGCGTCGAACCCGGACAGCCGATAGCCGACGAACGCAGTCAGATCGGTGAAGCCGGAAGTCTCATCCTCCAGCGGCCCTTCATGGTTCTGGCGTGTCGAGCGTATCGCCTCCACGGTGCCGAGCCAGGTCTCGCTGTCGTAGTCGAGCCCCGCGCCATAGCGACCCGGCGTGATGCGCGGCAGGTTGCTGTGGTCGTCCAGTTCGGCGCGCACGTAGTCGCCGAGCAGGCGCGCCGTGACCCGATGCGCGCCCTGAATCAGGTCGTAGCCGACTTCGCCTTCGCCGCCGTAGAAGGTGGCGTCACCGGCGGCAAAGTCCACGAGCTGAAACTCGCCGTTGGGGTCGAACGTGCCGTCTTCATCGACGCGATCGGCGCCGCCGTCGGCGCCGCCCGCACCCGAGCCGTCCGCATTCAGCCCCGCATCGACCGATTGCTGGAAGATATAGCGGTCGTATTTCGTATAGAACAGGCTCGTGTCGAAGCGCAGCCGGCCCTTGATACGCCGCAAACCCAGATCGAAACTGTTGGCGGTCTCCTCGTCGAAGCGGTTGTCGCCGCGCTCGTAGGTGAGCGTGGCCTCGTGCGGGCCGAAGCTGTAGAGCTCTTCGGTGGCTGGCGCGCGCTCGTAGCGACCGGCGGTGGCGGTGACCAGGTAATGCTCGCCGATCTCGCGTTTGGCGCCGAGCGATACGCTGATCGGGGTATGGTCGACGTCGCGCCGGTCCTCGCTGGTGTCCTGGTTCTGGAACTCGACTCGGAGCCCGCTCTGGATCGTCCATTGTTCGCCGATCGGCCGCTGTTCGACGATGAACGCGGCCAGCGACTGGGTCTCGGTGGCCGGTACGAACGACTCCTCGCTGCCGAAGGCCCGGAAGTCCCGGTCGAAGCCCTGCAGACCGAAGACGCCGGTGAAGCCGGCCAACGGATTGTGCTCGGCGGCGATCCGCAGTTCCGTTTCGGTGTTGTCGAAGAAGGCCTGCGGATCATTCGGCGGACCTTCGGTGTGCAGGTAGTCGGTATAGGCGCCGGAGAACTCCACGCGACTCAGACCGGGCGCGGGATCGTAGACCTCGCCCTTGAGGTCGTAGCGATCCTGGGTCAGGCGGATCTGCGAGTCCTCGCCGGGGATGCCGTATTCGCGTCCGAAATGACTGGCCGCACCGCCGACATAACCCCAATCACCGGAATAGGAGCTGCCGACGCTGTAGGTGTCGGTATCGGTAGCGCTGTTGTCGATATGGCGGTTGTCGTTGGCCTGATAGTCGTCGGTAAGGCGCTTCATGCCCTGCACGTTCAGCGCGAAATCGCCGATCCCGCCGGTCACGTCCAGTCGCTGCAGACGCTCACCGAGGGTACTGTCGCCGCGGACCAGATCGGCTTCGCCGGTGATGCCGTCGGGCGCGCTTTTCGGGATCCGATCGGTGACGACATTGACCACGCCGCCGATTGCGCCCGAGCCGTAGAGCAGGGTGGACGGGCCCTTGAGCACCTCGACCTGACGCGCCGAGTACGGGTCTATGCTGACCGCGTGATCCTGACTGAGCGTGGAGACGTCCGCCGAAGACAGGCCATTTTCCTGTACCCGCACGCGCGCACCCGACAGGCCGCGGATGACCGGGCGGCCCACGCCCTGGCCGAAATCGGCCGAACTGATGCCGGGGGTATCGGCGAGCGTATTGCCCAGGGTCTGGCCGCGCTTGCGGATGAGTTCCGGGCCGGTGACCACGGTCGCGGGCTCGATCGCCTGTTCCGGGCTCTGGTCGTCGAAGGCGAGCGCTTCGACCGAGATGGGCGCGAGTGGGTCGGCCGTACCGGCCGGCGGGTCGTCCAGGCTGTTCTGAGCAATGACCGGCTGGCCGAAGCCGATCAGGCAGGCGCTGCCTGCGGACACGAAGAATCGTGAGTAACGCATGGGGATGTTCTCGTCTGGGGCGCCGCGACGCGTCGCGTGGTGCGATCGCTACGGCGAGGCAATAGGTAACTGTCGGCTTGCAGGTCAGACGCGAGAAACGGGCGGGGCGCGGCCGTGGTAGACGCGCAGCGGCCGCGACCACCAGACCGTGGTGATGACGGCAGCAGGAGCGGTGATGCCCGGTTGTGTGAGCAGCCGTATCGAGATGCCAGACGGCGGCGCATTGCCCGGGTGGCCGTGGGCACAGGTCAGGCAGGCAGGATCGGCATGGGCGAGGTGGATCGGATGATCGAAGGCGTGCGCAACCCACAGGCCCTGCATGCACAGCCATATGACGAGCAACAACGCGCTGCGCGGTAGGTGATGCCCGGCGCGTCGGCGGGCGAACGCAGCAGCGGTGCAAGTCAACATATGGCTATGACTCCCCAGACGTCATGTAGCGACCGATTTGCCACCCGGCGCCGCTGCAGCTACGCCTTCATGGTTGAAGGCCAGAATCAGTGATGGCGTCGTGCTGACTGCTCGCGCCCGGTGTTGAGCGCACCGCGATGGCTGTTTGGCGCTCGATTTCGGCCCTGAATCGCGTCGCCCTCAACCCCCGAACGACGGTGAACACGCGGCCAGCGCAGCATCGGGGGCGCCTGGCGGCGTCGAACGACGCGTTCTGCAGCATGAACGATTTCCCTTGTTTAAATTATGTAATAACATTACATAAGAAATCAAATCGAACGAGCGTGCTGCCGTGAATCCTGGGAAACGTTGGATGTTCCTGACGCGAATCGTGTGCGGGCTACTGTTGATTGTCGGCACCGGCGCACAGGCTGAAAACGCGACGCCCGTAAATATCGTGACGGCGCAGGGAAGTTACGCCGCGATGGCCCGAACGATCGGCGCCGGCCACGTAAAGGTGGTCACACTGGCGCGGCGGGCGGGCGCCGACGTGCGCGTTCTCGAAGCCGATTCCCGAGCAAGTCGCGCAATCGCCGAAGCGGATATTGTCGTCGTCAACGGATTGGGGCTGGACGCCGCACTCGCTTTGGCAGTGCAGAAGAATCCCGGCGCGCGGCCACGCACGGTACTCGACGCCAGTGTGCTGGGCCGGCACATCATCCTGCCCGACGACAACAGCTATCTGTTCTACTCGCCGCGCATCATGCTGCTGATGGCGAGTCGGCTGAGCGACACGCTCGCCGAACGCGACCCGGCGCATGGCGCAGCCTATCGCCAGGGATTGGAGCGATTTCGTTCGCAGTTACAGCCCGTCTACGCGCAGGTCCTGGCCCTGATCTCGGACTATCCCGATATCGCGGTTTTGACTGCGACCCCGCTCTACGCCTACATGCTGGACCTGCTGGGCTATCGTGATGATCATGCCATCACGCGTGATCGCCACTACGCCAGTCCGCTGCGCATCAACAAGGCCGCCGACGATATGCGGCGCCACCGTATCCGTCTGTTTCTATACGAGCGCGACGCCCGGGATGGTTGGACGCGTCAGCAGATTCGGATATCGCGCAAAGCGCAGATACCGGTGGCCGCGATCGACGATATGCTCGCCGTGGGTGAAAGCTATGCCGATTGGCAGGCAAGGCAGCTCCGTGCAATCAAGACGGCGCTGGACGAGCATACGACGGTCGGCGCGTAATCGCGCTCAAAATCATCATGCTGTTTACTGGCGCATTGCATAGTCGCCACGGTGTTTTGAGAACGCGGTTTTCGTGTGTTTGGATTTCGCACTGCTGTGAGACTGACTTTCGCTTGCCTGGCCGAACGAAAGTCAGTAACGGAAAAGACACCCGGCACGGCCCCGGCTATGCCACTGGCTTCCGATGCTCGCGGAGAAGGGATGCGGCCCCTTGAAAATCCGACTAGGTCGGCCCGCTCTGGTGGTCTTCAAACTGCGCTGGACGCCTTTAGCCACTTTGCGTTTGCGTCACCGTGCAAGGTAACCCGAATACAGACACTCCGCCGAATGGATCAAAGTCGGTTGAACTAAAGTGCTGGTATCGCAGCGCGCGGATGCTCGCTTCCCGGGTTATGCCTTCGGCCAATCCGACATATCGTTGGCGCGGTCGATCAACCGTCGCTGTCGTGGATCACGCGAAAGATCGTGCCGCCGGCATCGTCGCTGATATACAGCGCGCCGTCCGGGCCTTCCGCCAGACCGGCCGGGCGATGCTCTGCGCTGCCGGGTGACTTGATCTCGGCCTTGCCGGTAAAGCCCTCGGCACCGGCGAAGTCTTCATAGTTGCCCGTGGGCTTGCCGTCTTTGAACGGCTGGAAGATCACCCTATAGCCGGCCTGGGGGCTGGGCGCGCGGTTCCAGGAGCCGTGGAACGCGATGAACGCGCCGTTGTTGTATTTGTCGCCGAATGCATCGCCTTCATGGAACAGAATCGCCATCGGCGCCCAGTGCGCGGGATAGGCGGCAATCGGTTTTTCGAACTGGTCACAGCGGCCGATCTTGCTGCCGTCGCCGCCGTATTCGGGCCCGAGTACTTTCTCCTTCTTGTTCGGGTCGTAGTAGCAGAACGGCCAGCCGAAATTGTCGCCCTTGTCGATGGCGAACAGTTCCTCGGCGGGCAGGTGCGCGCTCTGCTTCTGGGTGAACCGGTCCGACCAGTTCGAATACAGCTGATCGCGGCCGTGCTGGGCACCGTAGAGCTGGCCATCGTGATAGGTCAGCGCAAACATGTTGCGGATGCCGGTGGCGAAGCGCTTGTCGGCGCTGAACGTCTGCCCGGTCTCGGTGGCCGAGAACTGCCAGATACCGGCGTGTTCCTCGAGCAGAGGGCAGGGATCCTGACCTTTGGAACCGGGGCTGCGGTCGCTTTCCTGGCAGGCGTTCGAGGGCGCGCCGTTGTTGACATAGAGCATGCCGTCGTTGCCGACCGCCAGGCCGCGAGCCGAATGCGTGGTTTGCCGGGGCAGGTCGCTGACCAGATGTTCCGGCTTGCCCTCGGGCACCAGCGAATCGCCGAGCTTGTAGCGATAGATATCGGTGACGGTGGCCGCATACAGCCAGCCGTCGTGAATCGCCAGGCCGGTACCACCGCCCTCGCCAAAGCTCTTGCGGGTATCGGCGATGCCGTCACCGTCGCTGTCCCTGAGCGCCATCAGGCCGTGGCCGTCCACCGCATTGGCCAGATTCACATACACCGCGCCGTTGTCGGCGACCGCCAGGTGCCGGGGTTGACCGGCGTCGGTGGCGAACTCGGTGGCACAGAAGCCGGCAGGCAGATCGAGCCCGGCCGTGGCGCAGGATCCCGCCGCGGACACCGCTGGTGCGAAAAACGCGCCGGCGGCCAGCAAGACGGCGCTGGATGAAAGAGTGGGAACAGAGAAGCGCATAGGTTGTGCACGGTTAAATAGTTACGTCCGGTTATATCAGCTGTTCCGGATGTCAGCAAAAATTTCGAGACAAACAATTGAGCGACTATTGAAACGTATGTGGGCGGCCTCATTTAATTGGGCATAGCAGATCGGTCCATTTTCTTGAGGAGTTTTCAAATGGCTATTCAGTTCTATCAACCGACCCGTCCTTTCGACGCTTTCAACGATGCCTTCAACCGTACATTCCGGGGCGCCTCCGGTGAGCCGCGTGCCGCCGACGCCGCTGCTTTTCGCCCGGCGGTCGATATTCGTGAAACCGAGGCCGCCTATCTGATCGAGGTCGAGGTGGCCGGTGTCGATCCCAACAGTATCGATGTAACCCTCGACAAGGGTGTTCTCAAGCTCAACGGCGAGCGGGTGCAGGCCAGCGACGAGGACGCCGGCGAGATTCGCCGTAGCGAGCGCAGTTACGGCACGTTCGAGCGCCGTTTCTCGCTGCCCGATACCGCCGACGTCGATACCATCGAGGCGCGTGCCGCACACGGCATTCTGTATCTGACCATTGCCAAGAAGGCTCAGAGCCAGCCGCGCCGGATTACGGTGCAACAGGCCGACTGAACCGCGTCGGCGCTTGCCTTGGCCGAACCGCCAGTGGTCGGCCCGTGCCCAGTGCGCGGGTCGCCGCTGGCTTTTTTGTGTCCGGCGATCTGTACGTCCTGATCTGTAATCTGATCCTGTTGCTCGCCGTGTGGGTGCGCAGGTGAACGCGGAGGGGCGTGGATCGAAAATACAGACAGGACTATTCGCGGATTACGCAGAGAGACGCCGATTCAATACAGGCAGCCACGCGGGTTCGTCGCATTGGCGTTTATCTTCTAAGCACGCGTAGCGCTTGGAACTCAGCGCTCTCGAATGTGGTTGCCGGCCTCGCCTGCGGACAAAGGATTCGCCGATCAATCGCTGGCCCGCAGGCTCGCCCATGCCGGCTGGCGCAGGATATCGCGCAGCGAGAGCATGCCCGAAAGGGTGATCACCAGCGTTGCGGTCACGATCGCGATGAGCCACAGATGCGGCCGCCACGCGTAATCGAGATCGAGCACCTGGGTAGCCAGAATCACGGCCGCGATCTGGGCGACCAGGGCGGCGAGAATCGATGCGCACAGCCCGATCAGCAGGCATTCCACGAACGTTGCCTGTCGGAGCCAGCGTGAGCGCGCGCCGAGCGCGCGCAGCAGGACAGCTTCGCGTCGGCGTTCGCCGCGGCTGCTCTGCATGGCCGCCAGCAGCACCACGAGCCCGGCGGCGAGGGTGAAGCCGAACACCAGTTCCACCGCCAGACTCACGCGATCGATGAGGGTGGTCAGTTGCTCGAGAATCGCCGCAATATCGATGACGCTGATATTGGAGAATTCGCGGACCAGACCGGCGAGCACCGCGTGGGCATCGTCCGGCAGATAGAAGCTGGTGATATAGGTCGCCGGGAAATCCGCCAGCGTGGCCGGCGCGAACAGCACATAGAAGTTCGCCTGCAGGCTCGACCAGTCGATCGAGCGGATGCTCGCCACGCTCGAGGTGATCGATTCACCGGCGATATCGAAGGTCAGCGTATCGCCGATCGATGCGTCCAGACGCTTGGCCACCGATTCGTCTATCGACAGCTTCTTCGCGCCGCGATCGGCCGGCTTGAACCACTGCCCGGCGGTGATCCGGTTGTCGGGCTTGAGCGTGTCGATCCATGACA
Organism: Salinisphaera aquimarina; assembly: GCF_042643355.1. Lineage (NCBI taxonomy): Bacteria > Pseudomonadati > Pseudomonadota > Gammaproteobacteria > Salinisphaerales > Salinisphaeraceae > Salinisphaera > Salinisphaera aquimarina. The sequence continues at coordinate 332,035 of NZ_JBHRSS010000003.1, read as the reverse complement.
GGTTCAGCTCGCGCCTGGCCAGCTCGCCGGCCGAATCCTTGCTGTCGTCGTCTTCGTCGATGGCCTGGCCGTTGACCGCGGTCAGCCGGCCGCGCACCAGCGGATAGAAGGCGGCGTCGATGCCGTGTTCGTGCAGATAAGCGGCGACCCGCGGCTGCTGTTCCGGGGTGATGTTGATCAGAAAACGGTTGGGCGCGTCGGCGGCGATATCGGCTTGCCAGCCGGACAGCAGGTCACCGCGCACGATGACGAGCATGAACAGCATGATCAGGCCGATGCCGAAGGCCACGACCTGCAGCACGCTGGCGCCTCGTCGCCGCGACAGCGCGGCCAGCCCGAGCCGCAGTCCGGGACTCACCCGATCGCCGACGCGGCGGCGCATTATCTCGATCAGGCGCAGAAGCCCGAGCGCGGCGACGCCCAGAACCAGCGTGCCTGCGGCGGCCGCGCCGACCACCCAGAGCGTGAGCACGAGGTCGCGCGTAGCGATCGCAGCCAACACGACGGTGCTCAGGATCGCCGCGGCGTAGATCAGCCCGGGCCGGCGGTTGTCGTCGGCCAGTGCACGCGCGAGCACCCGCGTCGGCGGTGCACGGCGTGCCGTCGACAGGGCAGGCCAGGCAAAGCCGCCCAGCAACAGGGCGCCGGTGACGGGGGCGGCCCACAGCGAAGACAGCGACGCGGCGGGCAGTTCGATCTCGAACGCACGCGCGATCAGTACCGCAATACCGATCTGCGCCACGCTGCCGATGGCCACGCCCAGTCCGATGCCGATCACGCCGACGATGGCCAACTGCCAGGCCAGAATACGGGCGATGAGACCGCGCGCGGCGCCCAGCGTCTTGAGCAGGGCGATCTCGTCCAGGCGCGCCGCGGCGTGCTGGCGCGCGGTCAGCGCGATGGCCACCCCGGCGAGCACCACCGCCACGAGCGCGGCCAGATCCAGAAACACGTCGGCGCGCTCCAGCGCACGCGACAAGGCGCGGTTGGATTCGGTCGGCGTGCGCAGCTGTTCGCCCGCGGTCAGCTTGGGTGTGAGGGTGTCGCGCAGGGTATCGATCACCGCCGGCGGACCGGCCAGCAGTTCGGCATAGCGCGCGCGGCTGCCGGGGCCGAACAGGCCGGTGGCGGCCACATCGGCGGCGGCCATCATCACGCGCGGGGCGATACTGGCGAAGCCCGGCCCGCGATCCGGCTCCAGCACCAGCGCGGCGGCGATACGCAATCTCGCATCGCCCAGTTCGAGGGTATCGCCCACGCTCAGTTTCTGTTCGTCGAGCACGCGCTGTTCGACCCAGACGCTGCCGCGTGCCGGTGCCCGGGTGACCGTGACATCCGGCGTGCCGGGCCGCCCGCGCCGCAATGTCACTTCACCGCGCAACGGATAGCCGGGGCCGACCGCCTTCACCGACACCAGCGTGATCTTGTCGTCGCCAGCAATCACGCTGGGAAATATCGTGGTAGCGGCACGGCGCGCGCCGGTCGCGTCGATGCGGGCCGCGCGTGCGTCCGACAACGGTGCGCGCAGATCCAGTTTGAGATCGGCGGCCAGGGTCGCCGCGCCCTGACGGGTCATGCCCGACCGTACGCGATCGGTCATCTGGTTGACGGCGGCCACCGCGGCCACCGCCACGATCAACGCGACCAGCAGAATCCACCAGGCGCCGTCGCCGCGCGCGCGGGCGCCATGCCGCCAGGCCAGGCGTAGCGCCGAGGGTTGGCCGGCGTTATTCGACATCGAGGCGACCGTCGCTCAGGCGTGCGATGCGGCTGCAGCGCGCGGCCAGTTTTTCGTCATGTGTGACCAGCACCAGCGTGGTGCCCTGTTCGGTGTTCAGCGCGAACAGCTGGTCGATGATCGCTGCTCCGGTGGTGCCGTCGAGATTGCCCGTGGGCTCGTCGGCGAACAGGATCTGCGGCCGGCAGGCAAAGGCGCGTGCCAGGGCGACGCGCTGCTGTTCGCCGCCCGAGAGCTGGCGCGGCGTATGCGACAGGCGATGCCCGAGACCGACCTGCCGGAGCAGAGCGTCGGCGCGATCGCGCGCTTCGGCGAGGGTGACGCCGGCCAGCTCGAGCGGCAGGATGACGTTGTCGAGCGCGGACAGCCCGGCCAGCAGCTGAAAGGACTGGAATACGAACCCTACGCGGGCGGCGCGCCAGGCCGCCCGTTCGTCCTCGTCAAGCGTGCCCAGGTTGCGGCCCAGCAGTTCCACGTGGCCGCGCGTGGGCAGATCCAGCCCGGCGAGCAGCGCCAGCAGCGTCGATTTGCCGGAGCCGGACGTACCCACGATCGACAGGCTGTCGCCGGCATTCAGTTGCAGTTCGACCGAATCGAGGATACTCAGTCGGTCGTCGCCGCTGGCTACGGTCTTGGCCAGATCGACGGTCTTTAATGCAGGAGATGACATTGACGGAATTTTCCATGGGTCGGCCGAGTCGCCGGCAATGGCGCGGAGCGCGCCGATGGGTCGGTGCGATGGCCGTGGTGTTCGCGACCATGCTGGTATCGATACCGGCATACGCTGCCGGCGGGATTCTGGTTTTCGGCGACAGTCTCAGCGCCGGCTACGGGCTGGCTCGCCATGACGGCTGGGTGGCGCTGCTCGAGGAGCGGCTCGTGGCCAAGGATGCGGACATCGACGTGGTCAACGCCAGTGTATCCGGTGAAACCACGGCTGGCGGCCGGTCCCGTCTGGCCGCGGCGCTCGCGGACCATCAACCGGCGATCGTCGTGCTCGAATTGGGCGGCAACGACGGCTTGCGGGCGCTGCCGGTGGCCGACATGAAAGACAATCTCACCGCCATGATCGAGGCCAGCCGCAACGCGCAGGCGAAAGTGCTGCTGCTGGGCATGCGTATTCCCGCCAACTACGGCAAGACCTACAGCGATCGCTTCCACGGCGCGTTCAACGATATTGCGAAGCAGAGCGATGTCGCCTACGTGCCGTTCTTTCTGGAGTCGATCGCCACCGATCGCCGCAATTTCCAGGCCGATGGCATCCATCCCAATGCCGCCGCCCAGCCCGAAATGCTGGACGCGGTATGGCCGACATTGTCGACTCTGATTAGCCAAATTCCGGCGGTACCCTGAAGCCTTCGGTCGCCGCGGCCAGATGCTGGGCGAAGGCGATAGTGGTGAGATCCTGGCCGTAGTCGGCCACGATCTGCAGGCCCACCGGCAGATTGTCGTCGGTGAGTCCGACCGGGGCGCTGGTCGCCGGCAGGCCGGCCACCGTGGCCGGGGCGATCCAGCGGAACAGATGGGTATAGCCATGCGACGTGCCATCGATGTCGATCGTGCGTGACAGCACGTTGCCTTTGTGGTCGTGGGGGATCGCCGGTACGCACACTCCCGGCAGCAGTACGACGTCGTACTTTTCGAACAGCGCATGCCACTGGGCGCGCAGTTTGTGGCGGGCCTCGCTGGAGCGCGCCCAGTCGCGGTGACTGGCAGTGGCGCGCTCGGTGAAACCGCCGAGCGTGCCGACCTCGTTCTTGCCGATCAGCCCCATGAATGCGGCGCCGCGTCGGGCCTTGTTGTAGAGCTTGTCCGGGATCGACGAGCCGACCAGGCCGTTGAGCAGGCGGTCGTAGACGTCGTAACTCTGTTCGAAACCGCCCGGCAGATCGTCGAGCTTGTCGACCTGGGCTCCGGCCTGGCGCGTGGCTTCGATGGTGTCTTCGAGACGTTTACGGGTGCCGTCGGCGATCGGGCAGAAAGCGTGATCGAAGCAGTAGCCGATACGAAAATCGCCGAATGTCGTGGGTTTCGGCGCTGGTAGCCGGGCATGCCAGAGCGCGCCGTCGATACTGTCGGCGCCGGCGAGGATGTCCAGTGCCAGCGCCAAATCGCCGGCGTTGCGAGCCAGGGGGCCGGCGACGCAGAGATCCGGTTCCGAAAGCGTGCCGGGCGGGCCAGGAATATGGCCGCGCATCGGAATCAGGCCGTAGGACGACTTGTGGCCGTAGACGCCGCACCAGCTCGCCGGGGTGCGGATCGAGCCGGCCAGATCGGAGCCCAGCTCCAGCGGCGTGAAGCCGGAAGCGAGACCGGCGGCCGCACCACCGGAGGAGCCGCCCGAAGTGCGCTTGTCGTTCCACGGGTTGTTGGTGGTGCCGTAGACCTCGTTGTAGCTCTGTACGTCCTGCGCCAGGCGCGGCGTGTTGGTCTTGCCGAAGATCACCGCGCCGGCTGCACGCAGGCGCGCGACCGCGACCGAGTCGCTGGTGCTGACGTAGTCCTTCATCCGCGGTTCGCCGACCACGGTGGACAGGCCGGCGGCCTCGAAGGTGTCCTTCACCGTCATCGGCACGCCGTGCAGCGGGCCCCAGTTCTCACCGCGTGCGATCGCCGCATCGGCGGCGTCGGCGCGTGCACGGGCCGTCTCGATATCCATCGACACCACCGCGTTGACCGGTGTGCCCAGACGCTCGATGCGCTCGAGATAGTGGTCCAGGGCGGCGCGGCTGCTGATCTCGCCGGCGGCAATCGCGGTGGCGAGTTCGCGGGCGGACAGACGATGGATTTCGGTCATGCGGCGGGTCTCTTTTCGTTGTGATCGGTCGTTTTTTGCACGCGTTTCGGATATGAAGGAGTGGTCCGCTGAACGCGAATAGCGTTAACAAGAGGAAGGCAGTTTATCCGCAGATGACGCAGATGACGCAGATGGGAAGAAGGGCGACCGGCCGGGTGATGCCGTGCCGAGGCTTTGCCTATCTGCGTTCATTTGCAGACGATTTCAGGCCTTCTCGCATCCGGCAATTTCTCTTGCGCATTTGTTGGTTCTAGTTTGCAGGCCAACGCGCACTTCTTTGTTCATCTGTCTTCAAATCTGCGTCCTCTGCGGACAAATCTGTCCTCATTCCTGCCCGGCTGGTTTGAGTGCCTTGAACAACGCGGTCTTGAAGCGTTCGGGCGCCTCGATCGGCGGCAGATGGCCGATGCCGTCGAAGGTGACGAGTTCGGCGTCGGGCATGCGTGCCACCGCGTCGCGGGCAAGCGCGGGATAGTCGCCGAGCTTGGCGCGGACGTCGTCGCTGACCAGGTCCTTGCCGAGCGCGGTCTTGTCGCGGGTGCCGACCATGAGGGTTGTCGGCACGTCGATCTGCTCGAACTCGTAGAACACCGGCTGGGTATAGACCATGTCGTAGGTCGCGGCCTGGGCCCACGCGACCGTGGCCTTGTCGGGGCCGGCGTACATGCCGGCGAGCATCTTCGCCCAGCGTGCGTAGTCGTCGTTCCAGTCGCCGTCGTAATAGCTCTTCAGCTGGTAGGCCTTGATTGCGGCATAGTCTTTCTTCATCTCGCGCGCGTACCAGGCATTGATGCCGCGATAGGGCACGCCCTTGGCCTTCCAGTCTTCCAGGCCGATGGGGTCGACCAGCACCAGCTGATCGATATGCTGCGGATACATCAGTGCATAGCGCATGGCGAGCATGCCGCCCATGGAGTGGCCGATGATGGTCGCGCGCTCGATATCCAGCGCCTCCAGCAACTCCTGGGTATTGGCGGCCAGGTGATGGAAGGTATAGCTGTAGGCGGCCGGCTTGTCCGACTTGCAGAAACCCACCTGGTCCGGAACGATCACGCGATAACCGTTATCGGACAGTGCCTTGGCGGTGTCCTGCCAGTAGGCGCCGCAGAAGTTCTTGCCGTGCAGCAGCACCGCCACCGGCGGGTCCACGATGTCGTCATCGGGAGCGACGTCCATATAGGCCATCGACACCGGGCCGTGCGGCGTGTCCATCAGGAAGCGCGATACCGGCCAGGGGTAGTCGTAATTTTCCAGGTTGGCGCCCAAGGCTGGCTCATCCGCCGCGCCGGCCTCGGTCTGCGTCGACGTGGCGGCGACGACAGCACAGGGGGCGAGCAATATGAGCAGCAATGCCGCGATCAATGTCGGAGGCAGGGTCGAGCGTTGGGTCATGGCCGGTTCGGATTCGGGTGTCGACAGGCAGGATACCCAGTTGTGTGACGTGGCCGCGAATTGCCACGGCCACCGCCGGCTCGTCGGCTCATGTTGAAAAGCGTTCAAAGCGTACCGATGTAGTTTGCACGCAATCGAAACACAGGCGGCCTATCATTCAGTCGTCTGTTTTGCCCCCGTGACAATCTGGAGACCTCTGTGAGCGATCTTTTCAAGCCCTGGACCATCGGCGATGTCACCTTTCGCAATCGCATCTTCGTATCCCCGATGTGCCAGTACTCCAGTGAGGACGGCCATCCCACCGACTGGCATTTCGTGCATCTGGGCAGCCGCGCGGTCGGCGGCGCCGGCATGGTGATGATCGAAGCCACGGCGGTCACGCCGGATGGGCGTATCACCCCGGACGACTCGGGCATCTGGAGCGATGACCATATCGCCGGCTTCAAGCGCATCAACGATTTCGTGCGCGCGCAGGGCGCGGTTGCCGGCATGCAGATCGCCCACGCCGGGCGCAAGGCGTCCACCGACGCGCCCTGGCGCGGCGGCCAGCCGCTGGGCAGCGACGCACGCGGCTGGGCGCCGTGGGCGCCGAGCGCGCTCGCCTTCAAGGAGGGCCATTCCGTGCCCAAGGCCATGAGCGCGCAGGATATCGACGAGACCGTGGCGGCTTTTGCCAAGGCCGCCGAGCGCGCCCTCGAAGCCGGCGTGCAACTGGTCGAAATCCACATGGCGCACGGCTATCTGCTGCATGAGTTTCTGTCGCCGCTGTCGAACAAGCGCGACGACGACTACGGCGGCTGTCTGGAAAACCGCGCGCGTTTCCCGCTCGCGGTGGTACGCGCGGTGCGCAAGGTCTGGCCCAAGAATCTACCCCTGTTCGTGCGTATTTCCGGCAGCGACTGGGAAGACGGCGGCTGGGATCTGGAGCAGTCGGTGCGCCTGTGCCACTGGCTCAAGGACGAAGGCGTCGACGTGATCGACTGTTCCGGCGGCGGCAACACGCCCACCGCCCGGATCCCGGTCGGCCCCGGCTACCAGACCGACTTCGCGGCTACGATCAAGCGCGAGGTGGGCATCGCCACCGGTGCGGTCGGCATGATCACCGAGCCGGTGCAGGCCGAACATATCGTGCATTCGGGGCAGGCGGACTGCGTGCTGCTGGCCCGCGAATTGTTGCGCGATCCGTACTTCCCGCTGCGCGCGGCGGCAGAATTGCACGGCGACCAGGGCGACTGGCCGCCTCAATACGAGCGTGCCGCGCGCTGATTATCAAAACATTCTGAAAAAGCGTTGGCAGTGACCGGCTCCGCAGTGTTAAAGGCCTGCGGCGCTTTTTTCATGCTGCAGCGCGGCAGGCGACTGGCCGGGCAGTTATAATTGCAGCATGAAGCGACCTGCCTTCCTCCCCGACAACTTCATCCTGGCGCTGATTGGCGCGATCGTTCTGGCCACGCTGCTGCCGATTTCGGGCATGGCGGCCGATGTCTACGACCATTTCACGACTTTTGCTATCGCGCTGCTGTTCTTTCTGCACGGTGCCAAGCTCTCGCGTGAAGCGGTGTACGCCGGGGCGACCAACTGGCGCCTGCATCTGTGCGTGTTGATCGCCACGTTCGTACTGTTTCCGCTGATCGGTCTGGCGTCGCGGCCGCTGTTGTCGCACTGGCTGACGCCGGAGCTGTTCGCGGGTCTGTTGTTTCTGTGCGTGCTGCCCTCGACCGTACAGTCGTCGATCGCCTTCACCTCGGTGGCTCGTGGCAACGTGCCGGCGGCGGTCTGCAGTGCCAGCCTGTCCAATCTGCTCGGCGTGTTCATGACGCCGCTGCTGGCGGGCCTGCTGATCACGACCCAGGGCAGTGCCGGCGTATCGCTGGACGCGGTCACCAGTATCTTTCTGGAAATACTGCTGCCGTTCGTGGCCGGTCAGATTGCGCGCCGATGGATCGGCACCTGGGTCGGCAATCACCCGAAGCTGGTCAAGTTCGTGGACCAGAGTTCGATCGTGCTGGTGGTCTACGGCGCCTTCAGTGCGTCGGTCATCGAAGGGCTCTGGCAGCAGCTGCCATTGACCTCGCTGGCGGTGCTGGTCGGCGTGGCGGTCGCGCTGCTGGCTCTGATGCTGTTGCTCACGTTCGCGGTCGGGCGCCGGTTCTTCGCCCGCGAGGATGAAATCGTGCTGTTGTTCTGTGGCTCCAAGAAGAGTCTGGCCAGCGGTATTCCGATCGCCAAGGTGCTGTTTGCCGGCGGCGCGCTGGGCAGCGTGGTACTGCCGCTGATGATCTTCCACCAGCTTCAGCTTCTGGCCTGCGCGCTGATCGCGCGGCGCTACGCGGTGGCCGCGGATCGAGCCGATGTGGTCACCCAGCCGGCGGGCGCGAACCCGCGCGCCTGATCGATCATTCCGGTCAATCTGGATAATCAGAGCATGGCCCGGCGCAGCTGGGGCATAGCCGCCATTGCATTCCTGGGCGGGGTCGGCGGCGGCGCGGTGTTTCCGATTCTGCCGGTCATCGGGGTCGACCTGGGCATCTCCGGCTTCATGATCGGGCTGATTCTGTCGGCCAACCGCATCACGCGGCTGGGCTTCAATCCGATCACCGGCAGCCTGCTGGACCGCTTCGGGGCGCGCTGGCCGGTGGCGATCGGTCTGGTGATCGAATCGCTGGGTACGCTCGCGTTCTCGGTGGCGCTGACCGCCGAGCACCCGGCGGCCTGGTTTCTGGCCGGGCGCATTATCTGGGGTGTCGGCTCGTCGCTGCTGCTGGTGGGCGCGCTGGCCGCGGTGATGGCAATCGCGCCGGCCAGATCCCGCGCCAGCATGACCGCCGGGGTGCGCACGGCCGTGAGCCTGGGGCTGCCCGCGGGCCTGGTTATCGGTGGGCTGGTCGCCGATCAGATCTCCAACAATGCGGCGTTTCTGGCGGCCACCGGCCTGAGTGTCGCGGCGGCGATCGCGGCGGTGTTTCTGCTGCCGGATCGCGCTGGTTCGGCCGAGCCTCCCCCGACGCGTTCGGGATTGCGCGCGTCGCGGACCCAGGCCTGGCGCGAGCTGCTGGCCATGCCCACGCTGCGGATCATCTTTGCCGCCAACGCGCTGCTGTTCTTCGCCGTGTCCGGGGTGTTGCTGGCCACCGTGGCGGTGCTGGTCGATACGCGTCAGCTGTATGTGTTCGGCATGAACGCGCAGGGCAGCGCCGGCCTGCTGATGGCGGTGCTCATGGGCGCGCGCGCGAGTGCTGCGCTCGCAAGCGGGCGCTATCTGGATCGCAGCAACAGCCGTACGAGCTTGTTGCTGCCCGCGATGGCGCTGGTGGCGATCGGCTTCATCGGCCTCGGCCAGGCGCTTACGGTGCCCGGCGCCGCGCTTGCCCTGCTGGTGATCGGCGCGGGCTCCGGCGGTCTGACCATTCCCATGATCACGCTGCTCGGCGATATCGCGCCGCGTCACCTGCACGGGCGCGCGCTGTCGATCTATCAGTGGTCGAGCGACTTCGGCGGGGCGCTGGGACCGGCAGCGGGGCTCGAACTGGGGCGCTATGTCGGCTATGGCTGGAGCTACGCGGTCGTGGGGCTGGCGGTGCTCGGCATGACGGTGCCGCTGCGCTGGCTCGGACGCGACGAACGTCGCACCGGCTGATCGTCGTCCGTGCTCAGTCGAGCGCGGCGATCGCCTCACGCGACACGATCTGACCGTCGTTGTCGACGAACAGCGTCTCGGCGCGCACGCCGTCGGCCGTGACGTCGAGCGCAATATGGTGGCGTTTCGCGCCGTCGGCCTCGATACGCGGCACGCGCGCGCAGTTGAGATAGAGCGTATCGGCGTCGTTGTGCGAAGTCTCGCGCCATTCGCCGCTGTGCTTGCTGCGGTGGTGCATATGCCCGGCGAGCACGGCGCGCACGCGATGGCCCGTGACGCGCGCGTGCGCAATGGCGGCACGCAGATCGGGATCGCCGAAGTCGCCGTGTTCGGGAGCGAAATCGCAGCCAAAAGGCGAGGCCGGCGTATCGCCGAGGCCCGCCGGGCCATTGTGGGCGAGAAAGATCAGGTCGCGCGGCGAGCGATCCACCAGTTCGCACAGTTGCCGCGTACTGGCTTCGAAATCTCCGATACCGAACGTCTTTTCCAGATACGAGCGATAGTAGAACCGGTCCGGGCCCATGGCATGCGGTCGCGCCACGATCAGGCCCAGGTCGTCGTCCAGCGGCGCGGTGCTATAGCCTCCCAGGCACACTGGCGTCATGGCGCGTTGCATGGCCCGTACGCGCCGGGTCATACCGATCGCGCCCAGCCGGCGCACGAGCGGCCGGTTCTTGATCTCGGCGAGTAACTGGGGAATGGTCACACCGTCGTGGTTGCCGGGGATGGCCCAGGCCGGCGTGGTCAGATGCGCGAGCCGGCGCGCGACCGGCGTCGCGGACGTGATGCGCGCGAAATCGCCCACGAACAGAAGCATGTCGTAGTCGGCGTCGTTGAAGAACGCGGTATCGCGCTCGTCCCAGAAGCCGTGTATGTCGCCGATGACGCCGAATCGCATCCGGCGTTTTTACGGGCCGCGTGCGTCAGCGTCAAGGCGCGCGTTGCAAGACACCATGGCAGGATCGGCTGCCGGGCTTAGTCGACTTCGGTTTCGAGCTTGTGCCGGCAAGACTCGACCGCAGTCTGGCTCGAGTCGCCATCGGAGGCGTCGAACTCGACGCGCTTGCCGTCGTGAAAGAACGGGCAGTCGCTGAGCTTTCCGTTGTCCTCGAATACGGCCCAGAGGCCGGTACGTTGACCGTTGTGGTCGTATTCGCCTTCCTCCGCCGGATAGCCCCATTTGTTGATCGCCCGCCACGTGCCTACGCGCTCGCCGTTGTCGTAGGTGCCCTGCCAGCGTTTGACATAGCCGGTGCTTTCGACCCACGCGCCCTGTTTGGCGCCGTCGACATAGCGGCCCTTATCGAGCACCTCGCCGTCGTCGGCGTAGAGGATGTGTTCGCCGTCCTTGGTGCCGTGATCGTAATGGGTCGACTCGATCAGCTGATCATCCCGAATCACGCGGAACACGCCGTCGCGCCGCCCGTCGACATAGGTGCCGATGCTTTGCTGACCGTTGTAGGCGAACTCGATGAACGGACCCTGGCGTTTGCCGTGTACCCAGGTCAACGCGCGCAGTGGTTTGCCGTTTAGCGTTTCGTATTCGCCGCCGTGACGCCGGCCCTGGTCGTCGTACTGGATCGTCGTGGTTCGGTGGTTTTCGTCGGCTTCGTAAAACCGGCCCACACGGTGATGGTTGCGCAGCTCGCGGCGATAGACGAGCTTGCCCTCGCCGTCGAAGCGGACCTCGATCTCCCGCGCCTGGCCGGGAAAGCCCGTGATGTATGCGTAGACATAGCCGTGATCGTCGAAGTATTCGCGCACCTCGCGCGGCGGGTCGGCGTCGCGCAGATGACGTACCCGGATCTTCGGCCGGCCGTTGTCGTATTCGGTCCTGGCCAGGAGGTTGTTGTCGCTATCGAACACGGTCTTCACGGTCACCCGGCTGTCAACGTCGTAGCGGTTGACGATCTGTTCGCCCACGCGCTTGCCGTTGCGGTAATGGGCGATTTCGCGTAGCTGGCCGGCCGCCTGGTCGTGCCAGTAGCGCTCGGGGCCGTCTTTCTTGCCGTCGACATAACGGATTTCGCTGATCGTGGCGCCGGCTTCGTATTGGCGGAACCAGCCCTGCGGTTCCCCGTGGCGATAATGTCCGCGGCTGGACAGCGCCGGCTGCATGCCGATGGTGTATTGCTCGGTGAGGCCGTCGAGCACATCGTCGCGGTATTCCTCGATGCGCCGCAGCTGGCCCTGGACATACTCGGCGTGGACGCCGTCGCGCTGGCCGTGGGTGTAATGGGTGAGGGTCGACAGTTCGCCGTCGTGGTATCGACGCGCTTCGCCATGACGCTTGCCGTCGCGATACAGGGTTTCGCTTTCAAGCCGGCCTTGTTCGTCGAAGGTCGTGACCAGACCCTGCTGACGGGCCTGGGCATCGGTGGTGCCGACTTCGGCCAGCCGATGTTCGCCGGTCATGCGATAAAGCTGATAACCGCCGATCCAGGTGACGTCCGTATCGCCGGGCTCGGGGCGGGCGACATAGCCGCTCATGCGCAGTGCATCGTCTTCGATCCGGCGCAGTTCGGCCGGCCAGCCGATGCCGTCGCGTTCGTCGGCCACGCGTAGGCGATAGCTGGCGAGCGCGGCGTTGTCGACCGGATACAGCCCGTCGTCAAACCAGAACAGGGTCTCGGCCTGGGCCGTGAGCGCGTAGCCCAGCAGGACGGTAGCCAGTAGCAGCGTCCGGGCGAGAGCGGTCAGCCGGAGGGCGTGTCCTGGCCGGGTCGCACCCGGGGCGACGCCGATCATGCCGGGCGCGTCCGATCGCGGCGCGCGCGTGCGGCCTGTTCGTCTTCCATCGCCCGGGCGGCGGCCTCGTCGGCCGGCTTGCCGTGGTTCATCTGCCAGCGGTTGATCGTGCCGTCGCGTCGGTGGTCGGCCTGTTCGCCGTGCAGCCGGCCTTCGTCGTCGTAGCGACGCCATTCATAGCCGCCCTCGTAGGTCTCATCGATCTGCAGGCCGGTCTTCTTGCCGGCCACGACTTCCTCGCGATATATGATCCCGCCGTCGCCGGCAAAGCGCGTGACGATCCGGTGCGGCGTGTCGGCGAAGATGATCCGGCGGGTCACGAGATGGCCGGTGTTGGAAAAGTTCTCGGTGACGCGCTGCTCGCGGCCCTGCTTGTCGGTGTCGATTCGCTCTTCGACCTTGCGCGGGCTGCCCTTGATCGGCCAGAACTGGGTTCGGCGCAGCCGGCGCTTGTCATCACCCAGCACGCGTTCTTCGTCGAGACGCCCGCCGCTATACTCTTGCAGTAGGCCGTATAGCTTGCCGTTGCGATAGTGGTATACCGCGTCGAGATGGCCAGCCGCCTGGTCTTCCCACCGCCGCTCGACGCCGTTCTTCTTATCGTCGACGTACTGGGTTTCCTTCATCAGGGCGCCGTCGAGCGACCAGATACGTTCCCAGCCGTTGAGCTTGCCGGCGCGATAGTGGGCGCGCCGTGTGAGCACCTGCGGCGAGCGGCCGTAGCCGTATTCTTCGACCATGCCGTCGATCTTGTCGTCGTGAAGTTCGGTGATCTTGCGAATACGCCCGTCGTAGTAGGTGGTCTGGATGCCTTCGCGCTGGCCGTTGACCAGCGGGGTGAGATGGCGCAGTTCGCCGCGCACATAAATGCGCCCCATGCCCTGCATCACGCCGTCGACATACGGGGTTTCGTAGGCGAGATCGCCGTCCCGGGTGAAGCCCACGGCCAGGCCGTTGCGCTCGCCGGCCATGTTGCGGGTACCCACTTCCTCCAGCCTGTGTTCGCCGGCGAATCGGTAGAGCTGGTAGGCGCCCACCCATTTCTGATCGGCATCGCGCAGATCCGGCGTCGAGCTGTAGCCGCGAAAATGCAGTTGGTCGTAGCGGATGCGGCGGATCTCGACCGGCCAGCCGGGACCGTCGCGCTCATCGGCCACAATGGCCTTGCGGGTGGCGTGTGCCTTGGCCACGGCTTCGAATTCGTCGTCGAGCCAATAGGTTTGATCCGCGAGCGCGCCGGCGGCCTGTAGTATCAGCCCGGCAGCGAGCGCGGTCTGGAACGCGCAGCGATAAATCGAGCGATTCATTGCACGCCCTGCAGATGGGTGTGCCACTGTTTTTCGATCGGGTCGCCGGTGAACGTCACCGACTTCACCCGGGCGATTTGGCCCCAAAATCGAATACGCCCGGCATCGTCCAGATAATCGGCCACGGTGTGGCTGGCGCCTTCGACGCGCCAATCGTCGAGCCGTATGTCCGGTGCCATGTCCTTGAGCATGGGCCGTACGAGCTTGCCGCGAGCATCGAGAAAACGATGGCTGTCGAAAAAGCGCTTGGCCTTCTGGCCCCGATCGATCTGGCCGTCGATCTCGCCATCGACCTGGCCATCGATCACGGCATCGACATCGACCAGCCAGGGTTTGTCGCTTTTGGCGTTGACCTCGCGCGTCTGCCAGGCCGGCTGGCCGGGGCAGCGCAGGGTGGTGGTGACATCGATCCCGTAGAAATAGATGCGCACGCCGTCGTCGGTCATCAGCTGCCAAGGCGCGGTGTCGGGATGTTCGCCGGTGCGACGGCTGCCGATGCCAAAACCGGACGCCCGCTCGTCGTCGGGCCGCCAGACCAGGGCATGGCCGGACTCGGACGGGGCGTCGGCGCTCAGTGCACAGGCCGAGCCCACGCCGATGGGCAAACGCATGTTCAGCTGATTTTCGCCGGCGCCTTCGGGGGCGACATCGTCCAGGCTCACCGAGGGGGCGTCGGGGAGCTCGTCGATATACAGCTCGCGTGTCTCCGGCGGCGGCAGTTCGCGGTTGGAGTAACGCTGCTGCCGGCTGGTGAACACGACATCGTGGCGGCTCGGCTGGGGCATGTTCTTATATGACTTCAGCCCGAAGGCGTGGCCGCTGCCTTCGACTTGAATCTGCTGCACCCAGGCATCCGGCGTGTCGACGCGCGCGAGCAGGGTGCGATCCGCGGGCGTCAAGCCGTCGTGGGCCTTCTGGCTGATGCGCGCCGACAGCTCGGGCGCAAAGACCGCGCTGCTGTCGAAGATATAGAACGCCTGCTCGGTGCCCGACAGGATCAGCTGCCAGCCGTCGTCGGTGGGAATCGCGCGGGCTTGCGCGGCGCCGTCGTGCAGTTCGGTGGGCGTATCGGCCAGGGGCAGTTCGACGTGGTCGGGCTCGGCGGGTGCGGCGTAGTCGAGTTGGGCTTCGACTTCGGTGATGCGATCCAGCCCGGCATCCTGCCAGCCCATCGGCAGCAGGCGCACGGTGGTGTTCATGGTGCCCTGGGCATAGTCCGGGCCGATCGATTGCAGCACCAGCGGGATATCCAGCGTCTTGCCGTCGGCGTCGCGCAGCGTGAGGCTTTTCAGCGTCGACATGCCCAGGTTCTCGTCGATGCCGATGTCATGCGCGAGCGTGAGCACCAGCGCGTTGTCGGCCTCGTCGATCGAGAAACTCGCGTCGGCGCTGGCATACGGCGTCTTGGCCGGGTTGAACCCGCGCCCTCGGTCGGCTTCACTCGGTCGGTGTGCGAGGGGCAGCTCGAGCTCGTTCGATCGTTGGCTCATCTGTGCCGTGGCGCGTAGTTGGTCCAGACCGTTCGCCAGCGAACCGAGCGCGGGATCGTCGACTGCGTGCATGGTCATGATGGTGTGCATGTGGCCCGTCCGGCCGTCGGTCTTGACGTCCTGATCGCTGATCAGAGTCAGCGCGTCGATCCAGCCGCCGTCGCGATCCACGCGCATGCGCCCGTGCACCGCGGTGACGCGCATACGGGCGTTGTTGTCCGAACCGCCGATCGCGGTATACGCGCTGTCGGCATCTGCAGCGCGCTCGAGTGTGACGGTCACGCTGTCGTCGCTGACCGTATCGACGGTCAGGGTGAGCGCGGGCATGCCCTGAAACGAGTCGACCGTGATCTGTGCGCCCTCACGGGCCGTCAGTTCCCGGGTGAGCGAAGGCGCGGCCATCTGCTGTTTGAACTGGTCGGTCTGTGTGTTGCCCAGGCGTTCGGTGAACTCGTTCCAGGCGTTTTGGTTGATGGCATTCAGGCGCGTGTCGCCGCTCTTGCGATCCATGATCAGATCGAAGCCGTCGCTCATGAGATCGACGACCGGCGTGCCGCGCAGCTTGTCCCGGTTGGCGCTGGAGAACATCGAAAAGCCATCGCCGTCTTCGACATCGATGAAGCGCGGCTGGACGTGCATTTTGAGCGTCGGCCCGGCCGCGTCGACGCGATAGCGCATCACGCTCTGCATTACCAGCGATTGGCTGTTGGAGGCGTTCGCCGCGTCGTCGCCTTCGCGGACATGTGCGACCACGCCCACGCGATAGTCGCGCTGATCGCCCTTGGCGGGGTCGAAGCGCACGCCCGTGGGCATCAACACCAGCACCGCCGCGATGCCGGCGGCGACAAGCGCCAACACCGCGACCAGGGCCACAACCAATTTTTTACTCGACACGTGCCACTCCAAATATCAAAAACCAAAGCGTTGTCGTTTCAAGCGATGCCGCGCGCGCTCTATCGGCGCGTGGCATCGGTGGGCCGCAGCGGCTAGCGCTCCGGCGCGTCTCGGGTGAAGGTCAATGCGTGCGTGCTCGGCTCGGCCGGGCTATAGAACATCAGATCGAATGCGTCGATATCGCCGGTGAGTTCGAACTGCAGGCCCCAGATATCAGGGTCGTCGACCCGCTCGAGCAATATCCGATCCGCGAAATTGATGCCGTCGCGGGCGCGGTTGGTCGTCGTGGCCGAGCGGCCCTTGAAGACCGTGTTGAGGCCGTAGGTGTAATAGGTGTTGTAGCCACCGGTCAGGGACACGAGCCAGCCGTCGTCCGTGGGTACGGCCTCGGCATGCGCGACCCCGTTATCGAGCCGAGTCGGCGTATCGCGCAGCGGCAGGCTCACGTAACGCGGGGCGTTGATCGGCTGATAGGTGACGCTCGCCTCGACCTCGGCGATATCGCCCGGATCGGGCGCCTGCCAGCCCAGGGGCAGCAGACGGATGCGAGTGGCGTCGTCCTGTTCGTGGTCGGGCGCGATCGAGTCGAGTACGAACCCCTGATCCAGGGTCTTGCCGTCGGCGTCGCGCAGCGTCAGCGCGTCCAGCGCCAGCTGGTCGAGCGACACGTTTTCGTCGTCGCGATGGGTGATGTTGAGCACCAGCGCGCCGTCCTCGTCGATATGGAAACCGGTCTCGGCATGGGCAAGCGGTTGTGTCGGAGGCTCGATGACCGGCCTGTCCAATGTGTCTTCGGCGGTCTCGGGCAGGTACATGTCGTAATCCGGCATGGCGGCCGACATGGCATTGGTCCTGAATTCCCGGAGACCGTCGCCCATGGTGCCAGTGGCCGGATCGTCGACGGCTTCCATGGTGACCACGCTATGCAGCCGCGTCGTGCCGCCTGTGCGTTCGATCTGGCGATCGCTGATCAGCGTCATCGCCTGGATCCAGCCGCTGTCGCGATCGATACGCAGGCGCCCGTCGACATGGGTGACGCGCGTGCTCGTGCTGTCGCGCGTATCGCTCATGGGTTGGGGCGGCCGGGGCACGTCGTCGGTGCGCGTGAGCGTCGCGATCAGGCTGTCGCTGTCGACCTCGGTCACGGTCAGTCGCAGGGTGGGCATGCCCTGAAAACCATCGATGGCCAGCTGTGCGCCCTGGCGTGCCGGTATCGTCTGTGCCAGCGCCGGCGCGACCAATTGTTGCTCGAGCTGGCTGACTGGCACGCCGCTCTTGTCAGCGACGGCCTGCCAGGCCTCGCGATTGCTGTTGCCCGGCCGCGTGCTTTTGCCGTCCCGATCCATGGCCAGATCGAAACCGTCGCGCATCAGACGTGGGATTGACGTGTCTTCCAGGTCGTCGCCCCGGGCGCTCGAGAACAGTGGGCCCGACTCGTTTTCGGCCTGCATGAAGCGGGGTTCGATATGCGTTGTCGACATCAGCCCGCCGGCGCTGACGCGATAGCGCATCACGCTTTGCAGCGCCAGCCACTCGCCGCGCGAGTTCGACCCATCGCCGCCGTCCTCGGGCTGCACCCGCACGCCGACGCGATAATCGCGTGGCTCGCCTTGCGTGGGATTGAATACCACCTGCGCGGGTGCGGCGAACGCCACTGTGGCCGCGCTTTGGGCGGCCAAAAGGATCAGCGCGATCAGGGCCAGGATCGGTTTTTTATTGGACATGGAACATTCCCGAAAAAATCAGAGATAGTCAGTGAGCGGCGTGGCATTTCCACGCGTTGGCCCGCGATGCACTCAGGGCGATTCACGGCGTTTGAATTCGACGCTGTATTCGCGCGGCTCGCCCGGCGCAAGGCGCTCCAGCGGAAACGCCGCCGGCGCGTGGTCGGCCTGCACGCGCAGGGTCTCGACGCCGGCGCTGGGGCTGTCGACCTGGGCCAGAAGCTCGGCTTCTGCGGCGCTGACCCAACTGTCGTGGGGCGCGACCCCGGCCATCGCGTGCACGCCCGGCGCGGCCTGGGCCCACGTCGTGCGATACCGATAGCCGTCGCGGTTTTCGAAGCGCAGCCACCAGACGTTGTCCGCCTCGGCGTCGGGCTCGACGCTGACCCGCGCCGGGCCATTGTCGAGTGCATGGCGCCGGTCGTCGAGCGCGATCGTGACGATCTCGGACTGCGGCTTGCGATAGGTCAGCGTCGCCTCGGCGCGGGCCACCGAGTCGAAGATCGCCGGGTCGCCGTCGAGCGGTGTGTAGAGGAACAGGCGCCCGTCGCCGCCGAAGGTCAGATAATCCCAGGCCGGTAATATTTCAGCCAGCTGGATCGGCAGCCCGACGGGCCGGTCGTCGCGGTCGTAGAGCGTGAGATCGTTCAGTGCCACGGACCACATCGGCAGGTGCGTGTCTTCTTCGCAAAAGCGCACGCCCAGATGGAGTTGTCCCAGCGCGACACGCAGCGCGGTTTCACGCCTATCGAGCGCCGGATCGTCTGCCGCGGGATCGGAGTGCCCGGTGTCCGCGGGGCTTTGTCGCACCTCGACGTCGCGGGGTTGTTCGTCGGTGATACCCCAGAACGGGTCCGACGTCGTATGCATGTCGCCCGTGGTCAATTCGCGTCGGCGCACCGCGCGGGTGACGCGGTCTATCGCCACGACGTGCCCGTCGTACTCGGCCTGGTCGCGGCGCACGAGGGTCATGGATTCGATCCAGCCGTCCCGGCGATTCACGCGCAGGCGCCCGAGCAGGCGGGGCGCGTCCGCGTCGTTTGGTTCGCCGTCGACGGCGCGGGTCTGATCGGTGGATGCCAGGCGAATCGTCAGGGCGTCGTCGTCCACCTGCTCGACGGTAGCCCTGATCGCCGTCAGCCCGCGATAGTCGGCCAGGCGATGCTCGGCACCCACGCGCGCGTCCAGTTGCGTCGCCAGTTCCCGCGGCAGGGCGGGCACGACGAGTTGACCGAGGATCGGGTTGCCGGCGGGCGCATCCACGATCTGGGCTACTGCCGTGAGTGCGGCGCTGGATATCGGCGCCAGCGCCGGATCGCCGTCGCTATCGAACGGCATATCGAAACCCTGGCTTTTGAGGCGATCGAGGTCGTTGCTGGGATACGCGGTGGCCAGCCGGGGCGTATAGGTGTATCCGTCCTGGTCGCGGGCGGAGAGTGTAAGCGGCGTGATATGCAGCTGGCGGGCGTCGCCGAAATCCTCGGCGCGGTAGCGCATCAGGCCATAGGTCTGGGCCCAGCGCTGGGTCGGTCCGGCGTCGTCGCCGGGCTCGCGAACAGCGATGCGTTGGCCGACCTGATAGATCGACGTCGTGCCGGCGGTCGGCGAAAAGACCAAGCCTTGCGCACGTTGTGTCGTCAGCGTCCAGGCCGCGATGCCGGCCACGGCCACCACGCACAGGCCGCCGGCCAGCACGATCGATTGCTTCATTGTGTTGATTCCTTGTCCGCGTCGGCCCTGCGTTTGGCGGCGTTCGGCCAACGCCGTTTTATCGCGGGCGGCTCGAAGGCGAGCATCACCACGTGCGCGACATCGCCCCAGATGCGAATCTGGCCGCTGTCGTCTACGTAATCGCGTATGCCGTGCTGTTGCGACTCTCCGGCCCAGTCGCCGGGGGTGTCGTCGGCTTCGGCG
The DNA here is from genome assembly GCF_042643355.1 of Salinisphaera aquimarina. Lineage (NCBI taxonomy): Bacteria > Pseudomonadati > Pseudomonadota > Gammaproteobacteria > Salinisphaerales > Salinisphaeraceae > Salinisphaera > Salinisphaera aquimarina. The sequence goes on along the minus strand of NZ_JBHRSS010000003.1, from coordinate 312,394 downwards.
GTCTGCAGCATGGGCCGCAGCGGGCGGTCGTCGGCGTCCAGAAACTGGACGTGCGCGAAGTAGTCGGCGGCCGCGCCGGTGGACTGGGGCCAGCGGCCGGTCAACGTATACAGATCGAGATGCCAGGGCGTGTTGGCGGTCACGGGCACGCTGCGCCAGTTCGGCGTGCCGGGGCAGTTCAGTACCGTTTCCAGCGGCAGGTCGTGCACGTCGGCATGCGCGCCGTCGGCGAGTGTGAGCTGCCAGTGCTGCATGCCGGCCTGGGGCGCGTTGTCCGGCGGCGGTGTCTTGCGCCAGAGCCGGACAGGCATATCAGGACGATCGACCCAGGCGCTGAGGCCGCACTGCGAATCCAGTCCGACCGGCAGGTCCATCTGCAGGCCGCCGCGGCCGTCCGGTTCGGGCGCAAGCGTGTCCAGCGACAGATTACGGTCGCTGTGCAGCGGCTCATCCAGATGCCGGGCTTGTCCCGGCGCGACGCGGCGTATCATCGTCGGGTCGACGAAACGCAGCGTTTCGGTCTGTTCCACGGTGCCGTTGTCGGCCGCGAACAACGAGAGCTGGAGCGCGGGCCGGTCGGCGTCGATGCGCAGCGTCTGGGTCCAGGCACGCGGGTTATCGGTACGCGCGAGCATGATCTGATCGGCCGGCGTCTGCCAGCTGTCTGAATCCTGTACCCAGCCCTGGCCGTCGACACCATCCAGGGTGGTGGCATCGAGCCAGTAGAGCTGCTGACCGCCGCTGGATAGCGTGACCCGCCAGGCGTTGTCGGTGTCGGCGATCGGTTCGGCCACCGCGCGCGCATCCCCGTGGGTAAGCTCGCGGCGTTGATCGTCGAGGGTGAGCGTGACCGGCGTGCCGGGGCTGCGGCGGCGATAGCCGAACTCGGCACGTACCTCCGCGACCTCACGCAGGTCGATGTCTTGCCAGCCCAGCGGCACGACATCGAACAGCCAGCCGTTGTCGTCGTCGGTGATGTACTGGGCGTCGTTGAAAGCCAGCGGAATGTCCAGAGCCTGGCCGTCGGCATCGAACGCGGTGGCGTTTTTCAACCCCAGGCTGCCATAGGGCAGCCGGGCCGCATTGCCGTGTTCCAGGCGCAGGGCGAGATGACGACGGCTGACCCACAGCGTCTGGGGTTCGTCGCCCGGTTCAAGGCGTTGCGGCGGTTCATGCATCGGCGGCGGCGTGAACACCCCGCTGTACTGGCCGAGCGCAAGATCGCCGCCCCAGATCAATGTATTCGGCAATCGGCTAAAGCCGTTCAGCGGTGTCGACACGTCCCCGGCGAGTGGGTTGTCGGTCTGGTGTGCATAGGTGATCGAGCGTATCGTCGCGGCCTTGTCGCCCACGGCCATACGCAAATGCACGACCAGCGTCATGTCCGTGATCCAGCCGTGTTCGCGGTCCACGATCATGCGGGCCGCCACTTTTACATCCGAGACTTCGACATCTTTGGTTGGCGGGGCCATGCGCTGGATCAGCGGCGAATCGGGCGGCAGTTCATCGAAGTCGCCGGACACGCTCAGCCAGGCACGCTTGTCGTTCAGGCGATCGACCGTGAAGGTCAGCCCGTCGAGACCCTGGAAATCGTCGAGTGTGACCCGCGCGCCTTCGCGGGCCGGAATGCCTACGGGCACGGCCGGACCTGGCACCGCCTGCGGGAACGAGTTGTCGCCGAGTTTCCGGAATTGCTCCGCCAGGTCTTTCATCGCGGTTTGATTGACGGGCTGCACGTCGACGGCGCCGTTGTCGGCCAGCATCATGTCGAAGCCGTCACGCATCAGCTCGGCGACATCGGCGGCGCGCGGCGCGAGATCGACGCTGGATAGGCCGGGGAAGTCGTCGACCGAGATGTTCAGCAGATCGATTCCGGCATGCAGGCGCAGCGGGTCGCCGGTATCCGTGACCCGATAGGTGGCGATGCCGTGGCTGGCGACGGTATGGTCGAGATGACGGCCGTCGACGGCGACCACGACGTGGTTGCCGACGCGATAGCGATGTTGCTCGCCGCTCGACGGCATAAACTCGAGCGTCGGTTCGCTGGGACGGGTCGTCCATAACGCGGTCGCGGCTATCGCAACAACACAGACAATTACGGCGCCGATCCAGATGCTGCGATTCATGAGACGAGAAAACAGTTCAAACCAAATCCGAAGGCGGCGCCGGGTCGCCCCGATGGTCGTCTTGGAGATTATTCGCAGATACGCTAAAAGGGCTACGCTCGCCGTATCAGCATGGGTTGCTCATGCGGGCAAGACAGCGCTACGCCGCGTACATCATTGCGTGAATGAGACGGCCGCTGCGTAAAGCTTTGATCTAATATCGGAAATACTAACAAAAAACGCATAAGAAGTTGTATGGGAATGTTAATAATCAACAACAAAATCATCTTGGAAGCGATATGAGCGCATGGATCGAACCAACCGTATTGACCGGTCGTCATGTTTCGCTCGAGCCGCTCGTGGCCGAGCACGCGTCGGCACTGGCGGCCGCCGCCACCGACGGCGAACTCTGGCGACTCTGGTATACCTCCGTGCCGGCGCCGGATGGCGTGGATGCCTATATACAGGGCGCACTCGACGAGCAGGCAGCGGGTGGCCTGGCGTTCGCGGTACGCGACCGGGCCAGCGATACGGTGGTGGGGTCGACGCGCTTCTGCCACGTCGACGAAGTCAATCATCGACTCGAAATCGGCTTTACTTGGTACGCCGCGCGCTGCCAGCGTTCGGCGATCAACACCGAGTGCAAGCGCTTGCTGCTCGGGCATGCGTTCGAGCAGCTCGGGGCCATCGCGGTGGAGTTTCGTACCCACTGGCACAACCGGGCCTCGCGCGCCGCGATTGCGCGCCTGGGCGCCAAGCAGGACGGCGTGCTGCGCAACCACACTAAAAGCGTCGACGGCGTATACCGCGATACGGTGGTGTTCTCGATCATCGACCTGGAATGGCCGGCGGTGCGACAGAATCTGGATTTCCAGTTGGCTCGATAGCGGGCAAAAAAAACGCGGCCCGCAGGCCGCGCAAGTCCACCGAGTCAGGGAGCGGGCGACGATGACGGGAGGTTCGCCGGTACGGCCGATGTCCGCGGCCGTGATATCGCCCGTTGTCGTCGCTGAACGTTTGACGGCGACGAGTGCCGATCAATATAAGCGAATGAGAATCATTTTCAAATAAAAGGATACGATAAAGCCTGGCTGGGCGTTGGCCGGAGGCGCTCAGTTCCGGTGAGCCGGTAACGCTGGCGCCTGCTGGGACGCGTTTTCGGGGGCGTCGCAGCAATTTTTTCGATGCCGATATCTGGCGATGCGATAACGCTTGAAATCAAATGCGTAAATGCGTGCCGTACACGGCGCCAGCGAAGCCATGGCGGAAAGCGAATCCCCTGACGATGCCGTCGCGGGCGGAATAAACCCGATACCATCGCTGCTTATCAACCGGGAGTTCCCAGATGACTGCATATCCGATCGATACCCACGCCCCGAGCGCGCGCCGAGCGGGCGGTGCCATCGCGCTGGCCGCGTTGATGCTGGCGTTGGCCGGCTGCGGTAACAGCGACGACAGCGGCCAGGCGAACAAGACCGACAGTGAACCGAGCGCGGCAGCGGCGGGCCAGACCGAAAACGGCATGGCCACCGGCGCGACCATCCGCAAGCGCATCGCCGGCAATACGGTCGCTGGAACCATGGCGCCCGACAGCGCTTACACGGAGTTTTACGCCGCCGACGGCACCATCCGGGGCGCCAGCTACGAGGCAAAATGGACGATCGAGGGGGATCGCATGTGCTTCGACTATGACGAAGCCCCGGAGGCCGACTGCTATGCGGTCAAGATCGACGGCAACAGCGTCGAGTGGCATCTCGACGGCGAGACACAGGGCAAGGGGACCATCGTCGAAGGCAATCCGAACAACTTCTGAACTGGCTCTTGCCGGGCCGTTGCCGAGTGCCGTGGTGGCATGTCGCAGGGGCCCGTGTGTGCCACGCGCATGGCAAACCCGGGCGACTGTGGGACAATTCCGCGCGCTTGCCACGACACCTCTATTTTTGAAGGCTTCTCATGTCTGAACCCGATCGTCTCGATAACGAGCCCTCGGCCGGCCCACGCCGTGAAGTCATTCGCGGCGAGCAGCGCTATCTGCTGTTGGGTACGGCGCATGTCTCGCGCGCGAGCGCCGAGGAGGTACGCACCGAGATCGAGTCGGGCGCCTATGACGCGGTCGCCATCGAACTGTGCGATGCCCGCCACGCCGCGCTCACCAACGCCGGCGAACTCGAGCAGATGGATCTGTTCCAGGTGCTGCGTCAGGGCAAGGCGGGCATGGTTGCCGCCAATCTGGCGCTCGGGGCTTATCAGCAGCGCCTGGCGGAGCAGTTCGGTATCGAACCGGGCGCCGAGATGCGCGCGGCGATAAACGCCTGCGCAGCGGCGGATCTGCCGATTCAGCTGATCGACCGCAATATCGGCATCACGCTGAAGCGGGTCTATCGTCGTATTCCCTGGTGGCAGCGCATCAGCACGATGGGAGCGCTGTTCGCGAGTTTGCTCTCGCGCGAGAAGATCGAGGAAGAGGATATCGAGAAACTCAAGCAGGGCGACATGCTCGAGTCCACCTTCAACGAATTCGCGCAGGAATCCGCGGCCATGCACGAGGCGCTCATTGATGAGCGCGACCGCTACATGGCCGCAAAGCTGCTGATGCAGGCACCCGGTCGCAACACGCTTGCCGTTGTCGGCGCCGGCCATCTCAAGGGTCTGACCCGCTATCTCGAGGATGGCATGGACGACCCGCGTGGCGTGGTCGAATCCCTCGATCATGTGCCGCCCGGCTCACGCTGGATCAAATGGCTGCCCTGGGCGATCGTGGTACTGATCTTTGCCGGTTTTGCGCTGGGGTTTTCGCGCAGTACCGGTCTGGGCCAGCAACTGGTGCTGGAATGGATCGTGATCAACGGCGCACTGTCGGCGATCGGTGCCGCCATCGCCCTGGCGCATCCTCTGACGATCGTCACCGCGTTCGTCGCCGCCCCCATCACCTCGCTCAATCCCACGATCGGTGCGGGCATGGTCACCGCCGCCGCCGAACTATGGTTGCGCAAGCCGCGCGTGGGCGACTTCTCGACGCTCAAGTCGGATGTAACCAAGGTCAGTGGTTGGTGGAAGAACCGCGTGTCGCGCACGCTGCTGGTGTTCGTGCTCTCGACCATCGGCTCCGCTGCCGGCACCTATATCGCCGGTTTTCGGATCTTCGGGCAGCTGTTCGGCGGCTGAACGCCCAGGCACACGCCGCTCGGCTGTATAGCGTTTTGCGTGATCCGGAGCAGATGACGCTCAAGGTAGTCAGGCGCGTCCTGTTGTGCTTTAACGTCAGCCGGAGTGGGATTGGGTATCCGGAAGCACCGCGCATCAACGCAGCGCGTACCGCGTAGCGGGAGAATTGCCGGCTTGACGTCGACGTCGCGCACGACCAGCGGTGTATTCATAACAATCACGCGACCATGGCCGTCAGAGTGACGAGTCCCGCGCCTTCCATGCCGAGCACGGGCGCGACGAGCGGCATTGGCGCCAGCGTGATGAAGCAGGCGGCTGGCGTTTACATGCAGGCCGTGGCCAGGAGCGCCCGGTGACGCTGAGAGGTCGGCTTGCCCACGCTGACCAGAGCAAAACGCAAATTTAAGTCAGCTAGGAATTTCCTATCTATCCGGGCTTGACACGCTCCCTGCTCAGCGCCATCTTTTGTGATTATGGGTCGCTGAAGCTATCACTGGTCAGAAGTCTAAAGATACGGGGATCCGCTGTGCAAAATACAAACGACGAAATAACGCAGCTTGATTCACTTTTAATAAGAGCGCCGACATTAAAAAAAATCAAAGACAGCAAAGATGACGTAGATGGATGGAAGTACTATAAGACGATCGTGGCTGAATTGAGTACGAAGCACAGTTTGCTTGAGGTGGGCGCCGGGCGCTCCCCACTGTTTTCCAGTGCGGAGTTGAATGATTACGAAATTGACTATTTCGCCAACGATATTTCCGAAAGTGAACTCGAGCGTGCGGGGTCGGAGTTCAGGAAGGAATGTTTCGATGTATGTGGCGAAATACCGGAAAACAACCTTAATAAATACGACGTGATTTGTGCGAATATGGTGCAGGAACACGTTCCGGATGGTGGGCGGTTTTATCGTAATCTGTTGAGGATGCTGAAGCCCTCCGGCATCTCGATTTCTTTTCATCCCGTCTTGTTCGCGCCCCCGTTTGTGGTGAACAAGATATGGCCAGAACGCTTGAGTGCAATTATTCTTTCGAGCGTTGTGGATGCGAATCGACAAGACGAGGGTGTGCCAAAATTTCCTGCTATATACAGTCATTGCTATGCAATGAAGTTCCAGGAAAAAAGGCTGAAAGAAATCGGCGCGTCAGACGCGCGGGTATTTCCAATGTATGGTCACAACTATTACAGGAATATACCGTTCGCTAGAAGCATGAGTCGAAAAATCACAAAAATTTTGAATTCTTATAATATGGCGGCTTTTGCGACGTACTCTTACACTATAGTTGTAAAATAACTTTTCTTGATTTCTGTATGAGAATTGACGTAAGAGGCTTGATCAGCCGGCCTCCGTCGGCGCTTGCTCTATGAATCCGATCTAGTTCTAAGAACTAATATTTCTCCGTCCTTGGGTTCCGGTTCGCGACATTTTTGATTATCGATCATGCCTGGACGATCCGCATTAACGGGTGAGAACCCGACCAAATTATGGAAACGACGGTGTACTGAATCCTGGCTCTTGCTACAACTGTAAGCAGCAAAGCACGAGGAAGCGTTGAAAGCAGCGCATGGAAGGCTGAAAGGGTACATTGAGCCGAGGCCAAGGGCAGTGTCGAGCCCGAAAACGAGATCCCACCCGACATGAGTTTGCCGTGTGAGTAGTGAGAGGGGTAGAGATCAGGCACGTGATAGCCGCCAGCAACTGATTTCGATGCGCGATGTTCTCACAATGGGAGCGGTCAACAACGCATATACTGTCAGCTGAGCCAGCTATGGCGCGATTCAGGCGTACCGTGAAAAGCGTGACGTCTGGACGTTACCGTCTCGAAATCGATTTCGGGCAATTTAATTTATAAGCGGGAAAAACCGTTGACGTTTTCAGGTCGGGCCACGGGAAATCCGTAATGCGGACTTCAATATTGTCCATACTTCAACTTTATTCTGATTGAAAACTGCCTGCTACCAAATACAGTGAAAAGGCAAGTCAGTGATCCAACCGTACGATTCACAGACTAAGCGTATAGCCAGCGGTTCTTTGGGCTTAACCCTGGTCTGGCTCTTGCTTGCGATTAGTTCTGTCGTGCAGATTCAGCCCGCCCCTTATGACGGTATGGCGATTGCACTCGGGTTGTGCTTTTTCGCCATGGGGTTGCGCGTTCCCAAACGCATCGTGGCCCCGGCACTGTTGCTCGGGCTCTTTTTGTTGGCCAATGTCATTTCGGCGTTACGCATTCCCGATCCGAACCTCGACTTTGCCAATCCCGGACAGTCCATTCTGTCTTTGCCTACCAAGTTTTTTCTTGTCTTCACCTGGTTGTTCTTCGTATGCATAGTCTACGAGGATTCGCTGCGGGCGTTTGACGCCATCTGGAAAGGTTACATTGTGGCCACAGTCATCGCCGTGACCTTCGGCGTACTGTTGCACTACGGATTTATTCACGTGTCTGGAAAATGGGCCGAAAATGCCGGAGATCCCAGTCTTCTAGTCACCAGGGTCCGGGGCACATTCGAGGATCCCAACGTCTATGGACCCTTCGTAGCCGTGGCCGCCGTCTATATGGTTTCCACTCTGGAGACCACAACCAGAGCCTGGGCGTTGGCCAAGTTTGCTTTGCTAGGCTTTTTTGCCTGGGGGCTCATGCTTTCGTATTCGAGGGGAGCCTGGGCCAATTTCATTGTCTCTCTCGGCATTTTTATTGGTCTTCGTATAATAACGGCCCGCACTGAAACCCATCAGCTGAGGGTCATAATACTCAGCGTGGTTTTGATATTGGGCGCTACGGGCGGATTCGCCGCGCTGGTATTCAGTGGCAAAGTAGATCCACTGTTCTATCAGAGGCTGAGCGTGCAACGATACGACGTGCAGGCGGGTGGCCGTTTCGATACGCAACGCAAGGCGATAGAACATATTCCGGGCGATCCGATCGGGGCTGGCCCTGGCAAGGCCCCAGATGTACTCGGCCGCGAACCACATAATTTATATCTTTCAGTGCCGGTGGAGAGCGGGTGGCTCGGTGGCATCGCTTTATACGGTTTTATCCTTCTCACACTCTGGCGAAGTTTTCGATTCTGTCTCTTGCCGACACCAATTCAACGCGCCTACACGGTAGTTTTTGCTTGTGCTGTTGGCACCGCTTTGGAGAGCATGATCGTGGACACTACGCATTGGCGCCATATGTATTTGTTGTGGGCGATGCTTTGGGGGGCTATGTTGGCTTGGGAGTCGGCACATGATGGATTGACCGAGTTGCTGTCAGCCCGAGCCGCTCGACCACATCGGGCACCGACTGGCCTAGTTCCAGGGCCTGCAAAATCGCTTCGTCCTTGAATTCCGGGGCCTATATCTATCTGCTTATTACACTGCCTCCCGTGCTCAAATCATGGCTCAGAAGTGTCCAGGGGGGACGCCGCGGCTATAGCACAGTGTTGCAGTGCTCGAATCGGCAGCCTTTTAGAAAACCTCATAACTCGACATCAATTTTTTGAGCTTAGGCCATCGTCTCCGGTGTGCGAGTATTTCTTGGATTGCCGATCGGAAAACGCTTGCCGCGGATCACAACAACGGTTGCAGCGTTCTCGCATCTACATTGTGGCCGGCAGGCTACGGCGCGAGGTTCGGCCAGCTATCCCCACAAGTGACCTGAACGAATCCGGGTTCTGAGGGAGGGCGGTAGCGAGTGGTACATTTTCTTCAGCCGAGGCCTCAGTTTGCGCATATATATGTCGCGATATAATTTTCCGCGTGCCGACCGAGCGACGATGTAGTGTCGAATAACAGCGGCGTCTTCGGTCCAGACTTTCTTGAAAGCGGTATCCGGGGTCAGCATGCTGTAAGTGGCGATGCCTCGCTTGAAGCAATCGCGCATCCCGTATTCCATGCGCAAACGGCCCGGGCCGAAATGTTCCAGGCGGTAGTCGAAACTGCCCAGATATTCATAGTGGCAGCCGTTGTGGCGAAAGCCGATGCCCACCGACACCGGCTTGCTGTCGAGATATACGCTGGAAATAGACAGGCAGGCATTGGCAGAGGGCCGTGTGTAATGGCGGCAGACCTGCTTCAGGAATGTGCGCGCTTCGTTCGTAAGCATCGTCTTGCCCGACAAACCACGAGCCTCCAGCCACCGGGATTTGAAATCCAGGCTGATATCGATCGCTGTCTCGGCCGACATTTGCTGATCGTCACCGTATCCGAGCAGTTCGCCTTCCTTGCCCAGATACTTGGCGCTACGGCGCTGGTTCTGTCGCATCTTCTTGCTTCGGCTTGCAAGATAAGCGTCGAAGTTCGGATAGGTCTGCATGTTAATGAACGGCGCGAGATCCGCGTTGATCGGCGTGCCGCCGACACTGTCCAGCAGCGAAGCAATGTTGGCCTGTTCGTGAACGGCTCTCAGCTCGATCGCGTCAACCGCGGCGTGAGCGAGCAGGAATTCCCATGCCGGGAGCAACGCCTGACGGTTCTCCGGCGAATCGACGGTCACGGCGTCGTCGAAGCAGGACATCAATCCGCCCATGGGCACGAGTATCCGTAGCCCGTGGTGCCGGTTCACGACCCACGGCCAGATAAGGACAATACTGTCGTTGCGGGTTCCCACCAGAACCTTGAGTTCGTGGCGGCCCAGCGGCGCAAGCGTTTGCCACCAGGCGCTGACCCAGTGCCTGTCCTGGAAGAACTGATAGGGCGTGGTCGACTGCGTGCACAGACGCTCCCATTCGGGCGCCAGGCTCTCCAGTTGCTGTTGACTGGTGACGAAGTGGAATTGCATCGCATGTCCGCGGACAGCGAGGGCTCAGTTGATATCCCGATAGCCCAGATCGGCGTTCGGATCAACCCGGAATGTCGGTGTGAGCTTGAAACTGATGGGTGCTTTTCGGCGCACTTTCTTCATCGCACTCTGATAGACACCCAGCGCCTGTTTCGTTCGGCCTGCCAGCGAATCCGGCGGATTGATTCTGGGTTGCATGCCCATCTTGCGCAGTAGCCGGTTGCCTCGGTAAAGATTCACCTTGCGCCTGGCTTGCGGCGTGATGTGTTCTGTCGATAGCGACACATTCAGGCCCTGAGTGTTAATCACCCGATGCGGACTGTGCTGCGGCCAGGTGACCGCTTGCCCCGGCTTGAGCAGAAAACACTGTGCGGCGGCCTCGAAATCGGCCTTGTATTTCAATTGTTCTTCGACTTCACCGCTGCAGATCATTTCGATCTGTTCGGGTGGCGCGAAATGGGGATCATCGTAGGGATAGACGAATACTTTCTTTTCGCCGCGAATATGCCAGAGTACGTTCGGAATAGAGTCTGCGTGATAATACACGGACGCACGGGGGGAGGAGATAAGCAGCGTGGCACGCTGCCATTTCGGCGGCTCGCATTTGAGATTGTCGGCAAGCTGTCGGTAGAGATCGAGCAGCAGGATCTGGTAGGTCGGTGCGTTTTCAGCCAGCCTTTTGATATTGACCCAGAGCTGCCCCCTGCCGACTGCTGCCATGATTTCACGGCCGCTCAGTCCGGCCGTGGTGCCCACGCGCCAACTGCTGATCGGCTCATCGGGACCAGCGCCAGCGGTCATCGTGGTGACGTGAATATCGGCTGCCGGGTAATCATCCAGCAAACGCGCCAAGGCGTCGTCGTCGAATAGTCCCGTGCCGGAAAGAGCGTGGCGAAAGTGCAGCGCCTGCTGTGATGTCAGCGGGTGGGGCCCCACGGCGGCGGGGTTAACGCACTCAACTTCCAAGTTTGGCATCTGATCTCTCCCCGTTTTCCCGGACTGGTATATCAACAGTAGTCAGAATTTCTCGTGCAAACAATAGGGAGATTACCGATCAAAGTTGCCTCGCCATACCTTCATCGAACGCCGCGTCGCAAGAGCTTGGCCGTCTCGGATTAGGCAGCAGGCCTTTATTGTTCGAAAGAAGCAATGTGGATCAAGGGGGGAGTTAGTCTTGGTTATGTCTCGCCGGCATGGAGATTCTTTTTTCCCTCGGCTGAGTCGTTTCGGTAGACCGCGACCACCGACAGACCTCTGCCCAAGGCTGCTCGCCCGATTCTTATGTCGGGGCATTGCCAGATGGAGGCAAAAATGCGCGCGACCGTGGCGTTTATTGCACCGGGGTGCCTGACATCCTTGGATATGCAGCGCGACCACGGCGTACTGCTGAAACCGTGATGGCGATTGAGCGGTTTATCGAGGCAGCGGCCGTTTGGCGCTACGGCGGGTGACCATGACGAGGCGCTTGCGCTACGACGGTGCACGCAGGCATGGAAGACGATGTGTCACGCCTACCTGACAGCGTGGCCTGTTTTTCTTTCGACCAAGCTTGTTAAGGCGTCGTCACTTCGCGCCCCGTCCCGTCTCGTGTATCGGCGCCTATGGATCAGGTGCTTGCAGCGTTCGATTTCGTTATTGATCGAAATTTCCCGCGCGGGGGCTCAGCAGCCAAGGCCGGAAGCCAATATGACGGCCGGCCAGGGCCGATACCCAGGCAAGCTCTATGATCATGCTGGCCGTCGTTGCCAGTGCCGCGCCTGTCGCGCCGTAGAGCGGAATCAGGACACTGTTCGCGGTGAAGTTGATCAGGGCGACCACGCCGAGAACCTTGGCCAGCTTGTTCTGCTGACCGGTCATGGTCATGATGCTGTCCACTGGGCCGGCCAAGGCTCGCGCGCCCACGCCCATGCACAGAATGATCATCGGATAGTAGGCCACCGCGAATTCGGGGCCGAACATGCTTAACAATGGCGTGCCGATGATCATCAGCACGAGCAGGCCGGCGATGGTGGGCAGCGCGACTGCCAGGCGTACCCGGTTCGCAAATCGAAGCAGTTCGTCCAGCTGATTCTGGCTGTAAAGGTGGGCTATTCTGGGCGCGGAGAAAGCAGAGACGGCGAAGAAGATGAACAGGGTAATACCGGCGATGCGTGCCGCGATGTTGTAGATGCCCGTGGCCGCAGGGCTTTCCAATATGCCTAGCATCACGATGTCGGTATTGGCGAGCAGTTGCTCGAACGACACGACGAGCACCATCGGCAGGGCAATGAGCAACCACTGTCGCGTGTCGCTGCTGCCGGTCACTCTATGGATTTCGGCGTTCAACGAGCGGCGATAGCGCCAGTATTGGTAGAACCAGGTCAAAAGACAGGCACAGCTCATCGCTCCGATGACCGAGCTGCCGCGAATCGGATAGCCGCTGGCCGCGATCCCCAGAACCAGTACTAGAAACAGCGTTGGGCGCAGCGCAAAGCAGGGAAAGCTCACCTGGTAGATCCAGTTGAAGCCGCGGGCTACGCTTTCCTGGAAAATCACCAGTGCCAATATAGGTATGCTGGCCACCGCGACACTGAGCGCTAGCGTATAAGGCTGGGTCAACTCACCCGTCAATCGGATGAAGACCAATCCGAGAACGGCGACTGTGACCGAGGCTGTCAACGTGGCCATATAGCCGAGCCTGATGACGCCCTTGGCACGATCCCACTGGCTATTGCCTGCGAAACTAGCCAGCAGACGCACCAGCGCTGTGTCAAAACCAAGCGGCATAAGAAAGGCGGTCAGACTTAGCCAGGTCCAGGCGAAAACAAAGATGCCCAGTTGTTCGGCCCCCATGGCACGAGCCAGGTAGAGCTGGATGAAATATGCCAGTGCTGCGCCGTAAACACGGGTGGCGAGAGCGAAAGACGCACCTTTGGCCACATTGCTGCCGATATAGCGCGCTTTAACAAATTGATAACCGGCAACGATCACCTTGTCGCCCGTCGATTGGTGGCTGTCACTGCTTACGCCATCGCGCCAGAAGCGTAGTCAGTCCGGATAGTTTGCATTGCAATGAGTTCTCCGTATCCGCCGGAAACAAGGGGATACGTGGAAGCGCCATCAGTCTGTTTTCATTTCTCGACAGGCAGCCATGTCGTGTTGTGACGCCGGTTATGAAGCCTTGCTTGTAGGCGAGGTCAAAAGAATGTTCGGTAACAGCGGCAGAATTGCCGTAGGGGTACGCCAGATGGCGAGGCGTGGTTCCCGTCAGCGCGGTGAGATAGGTGATGCTTTCATCGGACTCACGATAGAACTCATCCATGGAAAGGCTCGCGAATGCACAATGACTCGCCCCATGCACCCCCACGCACGCATAGTCGCTGCGATTGAATTCCTGCAATTCCGACTCTGTAAGAAACAGACTGTCGGCATATTCCCTGGATGCCGAACCGTAGCGCGAGCGGACCTCCTCGAGGAACTCGGCGCGCTCGGATTTGGAGGCGAGGGTAAGCCACTCTGCAATCCGATCGAATGTTGCATGCTTATCTAGCAAGGTGGTGCATTCGAACGTTGTGTCGCGCCCTTGCACACTCAATCGTATCGTCTCGTGCCCAGAGATCAGGTGTTCGAGCAAATGCCACCAGGCGACGTGTTTGCGCTGGACGAAACCCGAGGTCACATAGGTCGTCATGGGTACGCGGTTACGTTGGCAGACCGGAAGCGCCGCATGAAGGTTGTCCGCGTATCCATCATCGAACGTGAGTGCGAAGAACGGATGATCGCTGCCGTCACCGCGCAACCTGTCCGCCGCGGTCTCCATTGTCACCGCTTCAAATCCCATGTCCTGAGCGCAGGTTATGGCCCTCTCCAGAAGCTCTGGGGTGATGCGCCATTTGCTGTTGGGGTTGAATTCGCGAACTCGGGGCTGACCGATGCTGTGGCACATCAGCACCGCACCCAAAGGTGGGCAGGTCCGGTGATAGACAGCTGGAGCGCCGACCGCTTTCAGTAAATTGTATGAGATATCGCGCAACATGCTAGCTCCGATTACGGGCGAGCGGCTTCGCCTTGAGCATGCAGACCAGCCGATAGGGCGTGAGCCACAAACCCAGGGTCTGGAGAATACCCAGATAGCTGTGTGCAAATAGAGGATCGAAGTATTTCAACTGCAATTTCAACCGACTCATCAGCGAAATGCGTCGGTTGGACATCGAGACGCTGCCCGGATTGTAGGCCGCAGTTACCAGGGTCTCCGGCAGGTTCCGAATTTCCCGATTGTCTTTCAGGAGCCTGAAGAAGAGATCGTAATCTTCGGCGTGGGGATATTTCCCGCTGTACAAGCCGCTTTGTCGGAAAGCTTCAGTACGGAACATGCAGCTCGAATGCACAATCGCCGCCGAGTAATGCATCTTTTTTTTGATCTGCGCCTTGGTTTCGGGAGCCACAAAAGTGTACTGCATGCCGTGATTGGGGGTGTCGAATCTGACCGAAGATCCGACCAGCACGACATCGGGGTTTTCCCGTAGATAGGCCAACTGAAGGCTGAGCCGATCCACGTGATCGATATCGCTGCAGTCGTTGCGCGCCACGAATTCGAAGGACTGGGCCAGAATTGTCCGAAGCCCCGTATTCAGTGCCGCGGAGATGCCCCGATTGGGATCCTGACGGATCACTCGAATCGGCATCCGCCCCATTCTTGCGGGTAGTTCGATCGGCGGCTCGCTGCCATCGTCGACGACGAAGATCACGCATTCCACCGGTTGCGCAGAGATTGAGCGCAAGGTTTCCATGAGTCCTTCGCGCGGATTCCAGGCCGGTATCAAAGCCGCGAGACAGGGCTGCCGTACTGTATTGGTGTCGTTACCACTCATTATGATTATTCTATTAATCGCCGCGTCGTGGCTGGCTGCGGCGTTGAGTTAATTCTCGTGCCGCCTATTTACTCCCGTTCCCCGAGTGATCCCAACAGCACCAACTATCCGGTTTTCATCACAACGTTCCTGCTTTCCAGAAGTAAAGCCTAAGGTGCGGGGAAGTTCAAGCCTGCGTGGGCGGGGATAACCCTTTGCGATAGCGCGCTGAGACGGGTGAGAACCCAGTTCGGCTGTTAGCGTATTTAAGTCCCCAGGCCTAACGCTTGGAAGTGCAGATAAAAAGCCATGCCCGCTTTCAATCAGCACGGCACGCGCCTTGCCAGTAGTCCATCGGGATCGGTGCTGACTTATTTCCCGCTTGCACTCGGTTCCATCGCGAACCCAGGCAGCCCTTATGATGTCTTGGTAACCATGCTAGGTTTCGACAGTCTGTCGATGGAATTGCCCGTCTATTCCGGGCTTCCGGCTCCATCATTGTTGCCGGGGCATTTTTCTGGCTAATTTCAGTTCAGCCTGAGCCCGTCCCGTGACGCGTAATCAATCGCATAGGTGATGTCATCGGTAGACAGGGTGCGAACGCGCGGTTCGGTCGACCATCTTGTACATCCGATTGTCGCGCTTCGAGCGACATGACGTGCGTCCTGTGGACGAGGGGGCTGCGTCTGCAACGGCTATTGCCCGAACCACAGGCGCCACCGGATATCGATTCATCAGGTGCTGACTTGGGTAGCAATACTCGATACGGCGGCGTCTGATCCTCTCGATACGGCGTGGTCATGGCTGCGCGCATCCTTGGCCACGCATCGTATTTTTGCGTGCTCATTCTTATAGGGAAATCGCTAGGTTACCTATGGCGATCAAGGGGCGCTTGCGTGTACGCAAATCTCGAGTTCTTGTTACTGCCCCGCCGCTGATCCACAGCCGTCCGAGATGACAGACGGGCGCCTGTGCCCGGCTTGAATGTCGGGAACCATCTTCAAACAGGTACCTACAGAGATCGGCAAAAGTAGGTGTGGGCGAACGCTTGCGAGCAGGCGGCTACGATAGGTGGTTGTTTGGAAGGTCGGTCTTCAGGAGCCAATATACCGTGGCCCGACGCCAACTGCGCTGGTTCCTCGAAACCTGTTTTCGGGTGATCGACGCGCTACCCGAGAAGCGATAACGTCGGTCGGAGCGCCCAGACGATTGCGCATGTACCGCTGCTATACCCGCGTTTTCGGACATCTGGCCGGAACGCCACCGACACGAATGAAGTTCAGATCCGCTCGGGCGAGCCGCTGCTGCATCCCTGCCGGGCGCGCCCGTTACTCTAGAGGAGGAGCTGCCATGCTCGCCATCGACAATGAGATATCGGACCAAGGCAACCTATCGAGTCACCACTCAATGCGAATTTCGCAATGCAGGTGGATGGTCTTGTCGTTTTTGCTGCTGTGCTGGGCCGAGGGTGCGACCGCAGCCGAGGCCAGCATCCAGATCAAGGACGACAACCCGTATCATGTGCACGCGCCTGGAGAACCTTTCTCCGTCCAGGTGAGTGTGACCAATGCCAGTGGCGGCGGCGTTCGCTATTACTGGCGGAACGCACAGGGCGAACGTTTGAGCGATCCCGCGCCGGTCAACGCCGGGTCGACGCAGACCATCACGTCGCCGGCCCGGGAGGTGGGCTATTACGGGCTGGTCTTCGAGACAAGCACGCTTGGACTTTCGCTGCCCGGCCGCCGCGTTGGTGAGGCCCGCGAATATGGGTTCGTTGTTCTGCCGCGGCTCTCGACATCACAGCGCCGTCTGAATCCGGCATCGTCGTTTGGCATCGTGCACGCCGATCCAAATGATCCCTACTTAGGCGGATGGGTCAAGACAACGACGTGGTTAAGCGGCCGATCCAGTCGCAACCGGAATGCTGCCGATGCCGCCGGCTGGCGCGGACATATGGATTATGTAAGAGAACGTGGTCTCGTGGAACTGCCGCTCATCGCGGATGACCCATGGGTTTCCGATGACTCGAAGCCCGTTCCCGGGGCACAGCTTTCTCTGATAAAAAATCTTAGCAAGCAATATTTTAAATCGGACCCCGAGGTGCTTTTCTGGGAGGTGGGCATCGAGGAAAATATTACGTCCGAGTACCCAAAGGCGTACTACTGGTCCAACCTCGAAGCCAAGATCAAAGCGGTTCGCGAAGCGGCCAACGAGGCCAATTCCGGTATAAAACTGATCTACCAGGTCGCCGGGATCGATACCGAATCAGTCGACAGGTTTTTAAGCAGCGAAGCGGCGAAGGTTTACGACATTCTGTCGCTACACCCCTATGCGTGGCCCGACTTTCCGAGCCCGGAGACTTGGCTTGAAGACTATGTGAATACGATTCGCCAGCACATGGCGGAGAACGGCGTTGCGAACATGCCGATCTGGTTCACCGAGGTGGGAGCGCCCCATCAAGGCAACTACCCGGGCGGCTTCTTCGGTTATCCAAGCGATGGCAATCAGGTCGGGGGGTTGAGCCGACTTGGTGAAGCTGTGTACATGAGCAAGATTTATGCGCTGGCGTTGCCTATCGGGATCAACAAGATCTTCTGGTACAACTATCAGGACTGGGGTGATCGGCGTGAATATGCCGAAGATCACTTCGGTATACGCGATTATTGGGGCTTCCCCAAGCCGGCCTATGCAGCCTTTTACAACCTGCGAATGTGGCTTGATAACAAGTCGCCCGGCGAGACCAGGCAATTGCCCGGGAATGTCTGGGTGTCGGAATTCAAAGGCGCGCAGGAAGACGTGCTGGTCGTGTGGGTCTACACCGAGAATCGTAACAAGGTGCGTTCCGAGGTCGCCTGGTCGGCGCTGCGCCCGGGTTTGTCCAAGGCTGGAATCACGCAGATCGCGAATGTGGTCGGCACACCGGTATCCGCCGAGTCGGAGGGGCTGTTCGTCACCGATGAACCGGTATTCGTCGTCGTCAGCCACGCTGGCCAGCAGACGATAGCGTTTCCTGAATAGGCCGTTGTCCGCTGCGTCGGTGGCTGTGATGACATGCTTGCAGCCGTGGTCGCCGCCCTACGGTAGGCGACAAGTGCCTGCGCTGATTCGGCAAGGCAGAGGCGCCCGCCGGTAATGGATGCGTGGAACTGGGACACGCTGCTCGAACTTCAATCGTCCTGTATAGAGGTCGCGGAGGATCCCGTGTGAGCGATGCCCGTGTTTTTCATTAGCGACGCAGGCACCGCCACTCGATCACCGACCCGGGACCAGCAGATCCTTCGGGTCGAGCCGGAGCTGTCGCAGTGTCTCAACATATGCACGCACAGCATTGTGATGAACTTTTCTGTTGGGCGAAACTAAACGGGCGCCGGTGACTCGGGCGCGTTGAAAGGTTGCATGTAGCGCTGGCAGGTTCGCCAAGGGAGCATCAATCGTCGATGCAGATGTGGTGATAACTCCGTGCGTTAAAAATGAAATCAAAGCGCCTGGCACAATTCCCATCTGGACGGTCGCCGATGGTCCATATCGGTAGCTCGGGGAGTTCTACTCAAAGGACCAGGTGTTTTCATTATATAGGGCTACAAATAGCGCTCGCATCGGATTAATATCGAAATTAGACGAGCATGCGAGTCGGAATGACAACAGCACGCCGCCGATAGAGATGGCGGGTTTTATCTCGACGCCATCGACTTGACGGAACTTTGGTTTCGGGGGGATCCCAATGGGCATGGCGCACTCGTTAGTCGAACAGGAGAACGATAATCGCAAGCGGCTGGCTCTGCCGGCCGAACTTGAATATATCGCCACGGCTTCACGCATGCAGGATACGGTCGGGCTCTGGGATATATTCAACACGCTCTGGCGGCGGAAAGGGCTAATCCTCGCCGTGGTAGCGTCGATAATGATTGCAGTGTCGATTGTACTCTTGCAGATCAGCCCGACGTTCCGTGCACAATCGCTTCTGATCATTGGAAGCCGCTCCCCTGACGTGGCTTCGCTGGTGAATGTAGCGGTCGGGCTGCCTGCCGATCCCGAAAGTATCGAGAGCGAAATGGTTATCCTGCGCTCTCCCAGTCTGGCTAAAAAGGTAATTGACCGGCTGGGGCTGCAGGACGATCCCGAGTTCAACCCTGCGCTGCGCGCGCCGAGCTGGTTGGCTGCGAAGGTGACGCGATACAAGCGCGCCATTGCGGTGTGGTCGAGTAATGTATTCGAGCTTGGCGGCCCCGCCGTCGATGAGCAATCCGTTGTCGACGCAGTGTCGGCGCCGGAGTCCGGTAGCCAGCGCTCCGGCGCTGAGCTCGCCGACGTCATTGAGGCCTTTCTCGAAAAGCTGGAGGTTTCCGTACAGGGTAACTCTCGTGTCCTCTCTGTCGCGTTTTCTTCGCATAGCGCAGAGACGGCTGCGCAAGTACCCAATACGCTGGCAAAAATTTATCTTCAAGGGCAACGCGATGCCAAGCAAGAAATGGCCAGACTGGATACCGAACTGCTTAACAAACGCGTGGACTCGCTACGCACGAAGGTGGAGGCCGAGGATCAGGCCGTAGAGTCATATCGTCAGAAATCGGGGCTACTCCAAAGCGATCAGGGTAGCACCCTGATAACACAACAACTCACGGATACCAGCACGCAAGTGACCCAGGCAAAAATCGAGCGGGCGCAGGCGGAGGCGCGGCTCGAACAAATCCAGAAGCTTGCGCAGACGCCGGCGGGTATCGAGGCCTCGAGCGAAGTCATGAACTCGGCGCTCATCCCGTATCTGAGGGAGCAAGAGGTGCAGTTGCTGCATCGAAAGGGAGAAATGTCGGCGCAATACGCACCCCGACACCCTGCCATGGTGAATATTCAGCGCGATATCGGTGCACTCAGGTCGCGCATAAAGAACGAGGAAAAACGTATCGTCGACGGCTACCGCAACGATGTTGCCGCGGCCAGGGTGCGCGAGAGGACAATCCAGAACCGCTTTGATCAACTCAAGGCTGAGGTGGGCCAGGCCAACGAGAAAGAGATCAAGCTACGTTCACTTGAGCGCGAGGCGGAAGCGGATCGCAGCCTGCTCGCGACTTTGTTGTCACGCCTGAAGGAAACACGCCAGCAGCAGGGTATGGACGTTCAGCAGGCGGATGCCCGCATCGTGTCGCTGGCCGACGTGCCCAGCAGCGCCTCGTTTCCCAAGACGGGCGCGATGCTCGCACTTGCGCTGGTCGGCTCGTCTCTGCTGGGCATGCTGATCGTGTTGATCTCCGAGCAGCGTGATCGTGGCTTTCGCAGCAGCAGGCAAGTCGAGGAGACGATGCGGATGCCTGTACTCGGTTCGGTACCGAAGCTGGGCGTCTTCAGCAAGGTTCGCAATCGCTCCATCGCGTACAGGCTGCTCGATCAGTCCAATGTCGCGGTCAGGGAGGCGATGCGTAGTATTTACGAAAGTCTGCTCCTATCCAATCGCGACGGAGCACCAAAGAGCATTCTGATCACGTCGTCGGTCGCGAATGAGGGAAAGACGGCGATCGCGGTCAGTCTGGCGCGCATGGAGGCCTTCACGGGGGCCAATGTATTGGTCGTCGATACCGATCTGCGCAGCCCGGATATCCATCGTGCCTTCAATGCGACCGAGTCGCCGGGCCTGGTCGAGTTGGTGACCGGTGAGGCCGAGCTCGACGAGACATTGCGCAAAGACCCCGAGTCCGGTGCCTGGTACGTGACCGCAGGTCGGCGGACCGCTGATCCCCTGACAATACTGACCTCGGAACGGTTCGGCGACCTGCTGGGCGTGCTCAGCGGGCGCTTCGATCTGGTGATCTTCGATTCGCCGCCCAGCAACATGTTCCTGGATGCGCGCATCCTTTCCGCCAAGGTGGAAAAAACGCTTTTCGTGGTGCGCTGGGGCGAGACCCCTCAAGAACTGGTGCTCGAGGTGTTCAAGCGCCATGCTCAGTCCGGCGCACAGCTGAGCGGCGTGGTGCTGTCGATGACCGACGGCAAGAGACGCTCGCAATATGGTTAGTAGTAGAACAGGCACTTTGCTTCGAGGCGTGGCTCGGCGGAGTCGTGTAGCGATTCGGCTTGACGATTGCGCCCCGCGCTTAGAGCGCGCATGTCGTGCGGACCACTGGGGGGTGCCGGCTGAGCGTCCCGTCAGTCATCGATTGCGCGGCGCCATCGCAAGCTAGCGCCGCGCGCGACCCGTTGCCAATTCCCCATAGACGGCGAGAGTAGTCCGCGTCATGGTCTCCACCGTGAATGCGGCGGCCAGCTGGCGCGACGCGTCGCCCATACGGCGACACAGATCGGGTTGCTCCAACAACGTGGCGAGCGCGGCGGTCAGCTCGTCAGCTGCATCGTGGGACACGATCAGCCCGTTCTGTCCTTCTGCAACGAGCGCTCGTGTCCCGCCCACGGGTGTTGCCACGATGGGCAGGCCGGCCGCTGTCGCCTCGATCAGTACGTAGGGAAATGCCTCGTACAGGCTGGGCATGGCGAACACGTCGAAGGCCGGCATGTGCTTGAAGCCATTGCCGCGCGGCAACCAGACGATCGCCTGCAGGATGCCCAGGCGATCGGCGAGCGAACGCATCTGCGGGGCCAGGGGCCCGTCACCCAACAGCACCAGACGTGCAATCGGATAACGTTGGTGGAGCGCGGCGAACGCCTCGATGATTCGCTCGGGTGCCTTTTGCGCCACGAGGCGACCGACGAATCCTATGCAGAATTCGTCCTGTGCCAGACCCAGGCGGGCCCGCAGCTGTGCCCGTGTCTCGGTCTGCCGTGGCAGCGAGAGCCCGTTGGCGACCACGAATAGCTTGCGCCTCGGCAGCCCCAGCTCGAGTGCATGCCTGTACTCCTCCTCGGACACGTGGATGATGCCGTGCGCAAGAGGGCACAGGGCGTATTCCAAGGTGGCGTAGAGGCGGCGTGCCAGCGGGCTGAGCAAGGGGTCGAGGGTACGAAGGGCGTGCGGGGTATACAGCCGCAGACCGCCGCAGCCGAGCGCGGCCAGGCGCGCGAGCGCGCCGCCCTTGGAACTGTGTCCATGGATAACGTCGAAGGGGCCCGCCCGGCGCAGGTATTGGCGAAGACGCCAGGTGGCCGGGATATCGCTCGGGTGGGGCGCGCGCCGCATATCGACGCAAAGACGCGAGACGGATTCGAGCGCGCACAGTTGCTCGTAGAACCAGGGTTCCATGCGCCGTGGCGAGAAGGCGACATGGACGTCATGTCCCAACCGGCTGCATTCACGCGCGAGATCCAGCACATGCCGGCCCGAGCCGCCGCCGCTGGTTTCAAGCACCAGCAGAATTCGACTGCCATCTTTCATCCCCTGTCGACCTCTCCGGCTTCAGTCAGCGTCAATAGGCATTGTCGTTTTTCACAACCGCCACGATCGTCCAGAGAATGATGTACAGATCCAGCATCGGCGACCAGTTCTCGATGTAGTACAAGTCATGCTCCACGCGTTTTTCGATCTTTTCCGCGGTGTCGGTCTCGCCACGCCAGCCGTTGACCTGTGCCCAGCCGGTGATGCCCGGTTTGACCTTGTGGCGAACGGCATACTCGCTGACCAGATCCTGATAGAGCATATCGGCGGCCTTGGCCTGCAGCGCATGCGGCCTGGGACCGACCAGCGACATCTCGCCCTTGAGTACATTGAACAGCTGCGGCAGTTCGTCGAGACTCGTACGACGCAGAAAAACGCCCAGGCGCGTCAGACGCGGGTCGCCGCGGGAGACCAGCCGGGCCGCATTGTCGTCCTGCTGATCCACGCGCATGCTGCGAAACTTGTACACCTTGATCAGACGCTGGTTGAAACCGTAGCGCTGTTGCTGAAAGAACACAGGGCCCGGGCTGTCGAGCTTGATCAGAATCGCGATCAGCGCAATCAAGGGCGTGGCGATCAACAAGATCGACAACGTCACGACGCGGTCCATGAGGCCCTTGATCATCGCGCCCCACCCGGCAATGGGTATGTCGAGTACGTTGAGTGCGATGACGCCACCGTAATGGCTTGAGCCCTGATTGAGAAAATTGTATGCCACCGCGTCCGGGCAAAGCCGGACGCGCACGGGCAGCATGCTCAAGGTATGGACGATATCCACCACCCGGGCATCGGCCGACCAGGGCAGGGCCACCAGTACATCGTCGACCCGGTTCACCTGCGCATAGAGGATCAGTTCATTGAGACTGCCCAGCACGGCATATTGGCCAACACGCGGCGGAATCCGACTCCGACGATCATCGAAAACCCCGACGATCTGCATCCAGGGGTCCTTGCGGCTGTCCAGGTGCTTGATCAGCCGTTCTCCGTGCGCCTCGCCGCCGACGATGGCGACATTCTGGGTCATCCAGCCTTTGCGTACGCACGACTCGAAAGCGAGATAAGCCGCGGCCCTGGCCAGATAGATCGACAGGGTAAGACTGGCCAGCCAGGTGCCCCACCAGAAGCGGGAGAAATGCTCCGATATTTTGAAGGCGAAGGCCAGCCCAACCAGAACCAGTGACAGAAGCATGCAAATCAGCATGATTCGGTAGAGCTGGTTGATCGGGCGGTAAATAGCGCTGACGGTGTACAGCCCCTGTTCATAAAACACGATCAACGTGAGCAGGGTATTGATGACCAGTGCGGCGAGATAGAAGCTGTAGTTGTCAGAACTCCAGCCCGGATAGATCAGGTATGAGATATACCCTGAGAAAAACACGGCAGCAGCGTCGCCGAGCGCCACGATATTGCCGATGACGCAGTGCGAAAAAATCATGCTGCCGGGCGGGATCATGCCTAGCGCGACGCTTGATGCGTGAGAACGCGATCGATTTAAATCCCTTATTTTCATGCCCGTCCCCTCGTCCAGATGCTAATGCCGGCCGCTCTTTGTTCGCCAACGACATAAAAAACGAGTTCTGTTCAAATGGTTTCTTTCTCCTGCGGTATTTTCGTTGGGCCAAATTAGTCCGTGCCTTAACTAACAGGGCTGATGCGACTTGTCGTTAGCAGACTGCGTCCAAGTCCGAGATCAACGTGTATCCCTGAACCCGCAGTCGTCGGATTCGATCATGTGGCTGAGGTGAAAGTGAAAGGCAAGACTTTTCAAAACCATGACTTCTTTCTCGAATTCTCAGTTTGCCCGGCCCGTGCCGTTCGCCTCGGACAAGAAGAAGGCACCAGAGCCGAGCACCGAGGCGCTCCCTGTTGCAATCGGGACTCTACCCTTGATCTAACCGATATACCTGTTCAATCAGGCTGTCAATTCAATGGTTAGGGGGTATCTCCTAGTCGCCAGGCGTTCGCTCGCAACCGCCCGACGAAGCGCATGAGCTGGGCCACAAGCTGCTCGACGGCGGCTAGGGGCAAGCGGTAATCGCTGCGGTTTTCGATACCGGCGTGAAGCGCGGCAAAGCTGGCGTGAGTTTCAACCTGGTGTTTAATACTGCTCAAGGCTTGAGAGAGTGTTTCGCTGCGGGAACACTGCTGGATTGATATTCACGCTGACTTCGGGCGGGTAGCCGTTTATTGCGGTTGCTACTCAAATTTAGGGGCTGGCCAAGAACTCCTCGCCGCGCCACTCTTGGCAAGTCGCTGATGAGCACGGCGCAGAGTCGGGCATTCAACGGCTTTGGCATCGATTCGGCCACGTTACAAGTCTGTTCAGGCCGAATTTCGGGACGAACATGCGCGGGCGCATGAGGATTGGAGAATGCTAGTCTCGGGAACATGAATCACAACGACAGAGGATCGTCATGTCCCAGATGAAAGTCGCGCAGATCAGTGCGGCGGGCCGCGATTTCGAGCTCGTCGACCGGCATATTCCCGACCCCGGTCCCGATCAGGTTCGCGTGAAAATCGAAGCCTGTGGTATCTGTCATTCCGACGCCTTCGTCAAGGAGGGCGGGTTCCCCGGCCTGGAGTACCCGCGCGTGCCCGGACATGAGGTCGCCGGCACCATCGACGCGCTCGGCGACAACGTCGATTTCTGGCAGAACGGGCAGCGCGTTGGCGTCGGCTGGCACGGTGGCCACTGCTTTTCCTGCGCATCCTGCCGTCGCGGCGATTTCGTCACCTGCGAGAACCAGCAGGTCTGCGGCATCAGCTACGACGGCGGCTATGCCGAATACATGCTGGCGCCGGCCGAAGCCCTGGTCGCCATTCCCGACGAGATGTCCTCGGTGGCCGCGGCCCCGCTGCTCTGCGCCGGCGTGACCACCTACAACGGGCTGCGCAACAGCCCGGCCGTGCCCGGCGATGTCGTCGCCGTGCTCGGCGTCGGCGGACTGGGCCATCTGGGCGTTCAATACGCCCATGCCATGGGCTTTCATACCGTGGCGCTGTCGCGCGGAACCGACAAGAAAGAACTGGCCATGCAACTCGGTGCGGATACTTATATCGACACCGCAGCCGAAAATCCCGCCGAGGCATTACAGAAGCTGGGCGGCGCAAAGGTCATTCTCGCCACTGCGCCCAATCCGAAACTCATGAGTTCCGTGATCGACGGGCTCGCCGTCAACGGTCAGCTGCTGGTGGTGGGCGCCTCGCCCGAACCGATCGAGGTCTCGCCTTTCCAGCTGCTCATGGCCCGCCGCAGCGTGGCCGGCCATCCCAGCGGTACCCCGCACGACTCGGAGGACACGCTCGGCTTCTCGGCGCTACGGGATATCGAGACCCAGATCGAGACCTACCCGCTGGCCGAGGTGAATGCGGCGTACGCACGCATGATCAGCAACGAAGCGCGCTTTCGTGTGGTGCTGACGATGACCTGATCTTCGCGCGCCCCGTCGCGGCAGATCAACAAGCCCGCCTTCACGGCGGGCTTTTTCGTGTGTCGCGAACGTCTCGCGCCGTGGCTATCAGCGGAGGGCGGAACTTGAAAAGCGTCACGCCGAGCCGCATTTCGTCGGTCAGGGGTGGCGAGGGCGCCACGGTCATCCAATCACAACTCAGCCAGAAGAACGCCATGAGCGAAAACCAAGCTAATCAGACAGAACAGGGGCAGGCCGAAAGCAACGCGGGCCAGAACACGGAAACCCGCGGCTTCCAGGCCGAGGTCAAGCAGCTGCTGCAGCTGATGATCCACTCCATGTATTCCAACAAGGAAGTGTTCGCGCGCGAGCTGATCTCGAATGCATCCGACGCGCTGGACACGCTGCGCTTCGAGGGCGTCAAGAACGACGCGCTGTTCGAAGGCGATCCGGAACTGTCGATCTGGATCGATTTCGACACCGACGCGCGTACCGTCACCATTGGCGACAACGGCATCGGCATGACCCGCGAACAGGTCATCGACCGTATCGGCACCATCGCCAAGTCGGGCACGCGCACCTTCCTGGATTCGCTGTCCGGCGACGAGAAGAAGGACGCCCATCTGATCGGCCAGTTCGGCGTGGGCTTCTATTCGGCCTTCATCGTGGCCGACAAGGTGACCGTCGACACGCGCCGCGGCGGTGAGTCCACGGGCACGCGCTGGATCTCGGACGGCGGCGGTGAATACACCCTTGAAGATATCGACAAGCCCGGCCACGGCACCACCGTCACGCTGCATCTGCGTGAGGACGAGGATGAATTCCTCGACGGCTATCGTCTGCGTCATCTCGTGCGTACCTATTCGGACCATATCGCCTTCCCGATCAAGATGCGGGAAGAGCTCTCCGAAGAGGACGAGAAGGAAGGCAAGGAAGCCGCCTGGGCGCAGGTCAACCGCGGTGCGCCGCTATGGACCCAGGCCAAGGCGGAGATTTCCGATGACGACTACGCCGAGTTCTACAAGCATTCCTGCCACGACTACGAAGATCCGCTGACCTGGACCCACAACAAGGTCGAGGGCTCGCAGGAATACACGTCGCTGCTGTATATCCCCAAGCGCGCGCCGTTCGATCTGTTCGATCCCAATGGCAAGCAGCACGGCGTGAAGCTCTATGTGCAGCGCGTGTTCATCATGGACGACGCCGACAAGCTCATGCCGCGCTATCTGCGCTTCGTGAAGGGCGTGATCGATTCCAACGATCTGCCGCTGAACGTCTCGCGCGAGATTCTGCAAAGCAACCGCGTGCTCGACAAGATCCGCGCCGGCTCGGTGAAGAAGGTGCTGGGCCTGATCGAATCGATGGCCAGGGACGACGACGAGCCCGAGAAGTTCAAGACCTTCTGGAAGGAATTCGGTCAGGTCTTCAAGGAAGGCGTGGTCGAAGACGCCGAGAACAAGGACAAGATCGCCAAGCTGCTGCGCTTCAAGACCACGACCGACGAATCGGCCGATCCGGGCGTGGGCCTGGACGACTACATCGCTCGCATGCAGCCCGGTCAGGAAAAGATCTACTACATCACCGCCGACACGCTGGCCGAGGCCAAGCACAGCCCGCATCTCGAGATCTTCAAGAAGAAGGACATCGAAGTGCTGCTGTTGACCGACCGCGTCGATGAGTGGGTGATGGCGCACCTGACCGAATACGAAGGCAAGGAATTGTCGTCGGTGGCCAAGGGCGCGCTCGATCTGGGCGAAGCCGAGACCGAAGAAGAGAAGAAGGAGCAGGAAAAGCTGGCCGAGGAATCCAAGGGTCTCGTCGAGCGCATCAAGACCGCGCTGGGCGAGCGGGTCAACGAGGTCCGCGTGACCCATCGTCTGACCGATTCGCCGGCCTGTCTCGTGGCCGACGAGCACGGCATGTCCGCGCATCTGGAGCGCATCCTCAAGGAGGCGGGACAGGCCATGCCGAACTCGGCTCCGCATCTGGAGATCAATGTCACCCATCCGCTGGTCGAACGCCTGGCTGAAGAGCAGGGCGACGATGAGTTCGAGGCTTTTTCGCAGTTGCTCTTCGAGCAGGCGATCCTGGCCGAGGGCGGCGAACTGGATGACCCGGCGACGTTCGTGCGTCGCATGAATCAGATGCTGCTGTCGGTATCGCGCGGCGCGGCCTGACGGGTCACGCCGACCGCTGCTGCAGGGCAGCAGCGGTCGGCGCATGTTAGCGTTTAGTAATCGAAAAAAGGAGAACGACGCATGAATCTGGATCGACTCAAGAAGACCGCGCCATGGGCGTTGGCGCTCATGATTGCGATGGCCACCCAGTCGGCTTTCGCGCAGACCGTGGATATTGGCGGTACCAATCTGGAACTCGGCGCCTCGCGTGCCGACACGCTGGCGGTCGCCAATGCGCAGTTCGACGTGGCGCCGACCTCGGTGCGCAACCAGTACACGATCTACCCCAAGCGCGAGCCAGGCATGGCCAACGACGGCCGCTATCCGAAGGCCATCGGTACGCTCACGATCCAGAACGATCGGCTCGTTCGCGTCACCCGCAATCTGGGTTCGTTTCGCAGCACCGATGGTGAAGCGGCGATGGAAAACCTGATCGCGGCGTTCGCCAATGCCCCCAATGCCGGCGATACGCCAGCGGTGCATACCGACTCGGGGCTGGCCGGCGGCGCCAGTACCTCACGGGTGTACTTCAGCTATCCGGACCGCGCGATCCAGATCGTGATCTATCGCCCGGCCGACAGCCGTGACATGGCGACCGTCGATATCACCGAGCAGTATGCCCTGCGTGGCAGCGCTGACCCGATGACGGCGCGCTAGCATCGCCTTGGGCCTGACACTGCTCCTCGTTGCCGCTGGCGCGGTCCTGGTTGCGCTGGCGGCCTATGCCGCCTGGTTGTGGTGGCGTGTCGCCAGCCAGAAACGCGAGCGCGACACCCACAACGCCGGGGTGCTGGCAGAGACCGAGGCCGATCTGGCTACCAGTCTCGCCATTATCGCCGACAGTCTGCTCACCCGCGAACTCAATCTGTCCGAAGGCGCGATTCGCCTGAAGGTATTGCTGGACCACTGGTATTCGCCGGCCAGCGGGCAGAGCGACTATCCCGCCATCTACCGCCTGTTCCTGTTGACCTCGACCATGCCGCGCGGCGAACAGCGTGATACCTATCCGACGCGCGAAATCCGGCGGCTGGATCGAGAGCGCGAGATGCTGGAAGTCTCGGCGCGCGACGATATCCTGCGCGAAGCCGCCGCACTTCAGGAACGCTTTGGCGTGCCTGATGGTCGCGCCGGGCTGGCACAGGTTCGGCCGGCCGGATCTGCCTAGAACCCAGTCCAGTCCAGTCAGGCCAGGCCAGAGCCAAGGCGACAACGCAAGCAGTCGATAGTCGCTGAACACCCGCTTTTCAGATGGCGCGGGTGTGGCTTGTTCGATGCTTAATACCTGACGCCCGAGCCTGACGGCACGGCGGTCTCGCAATGCTTGTCGTCCAGACCGACTTCGGCACAGCCGATGCCGCGCGGATCGGACGCCGCGTCCATCGTGCCGTCGGTCCGATCCCAGATCACCGCATGCAGATCGCCGTAGTGACGGCCGACGTTCTTGAGCTCGTGGCCGAGTTTCTGCAGCCCGGCCATGGTGGCGTCGGACAAGGCGCCCGGCTCGTATTCGACCACGTCCGGCAGGTACTGGTGGTGATAGCGCTGGTGCGAGACCACGCTCTCGGCATCGCCGCCGTGGGTGAAGTCGAGCACCCCCAGCAGCACCATCGAGATGATGCGAGAACCGCCCGGCGTGCCGAGCGCGATCTCGCGATCGTCGCCGACCACGAACGTCGGCGTCATGCTCGACAATGGGCGCTTGCCGGGGGCGATGGCATTGGCCTCGGTGCCGACCAGGCCGTAGCCGTTGGGGGTCAATGGCTTGGCGGCGAAATCGTCCATCTCGTCGTTGAGAAATACACCGGTACCGGCCGCCACCATGCCCGAGCCGAACGGGAAATTGACCGACAGGGTTGCCGCTACGCGATTGCCGTTGCCGTCGATGATCGAGAAGTGGGTGGTGTCGGTGCCCGCGCTGGTATACGAGGCTGTGACCGGCGCCAGCTCGTCGCTATGGGTGGCACGGTCCATACGCATGCCGGCACGCAGGCCGGCCGCGTAGTCCTTGTCCGCGAGTCGAGCCAGCGGCATGTCGACATAGTCCGGGTCGCCCAGATACTGGGCCCGGTCGCGATACGCCCGGCGCATGGCCTCGATCGTAACGTGCTTGCGTTGGATATCGTCGAGTTCGGCCCAGTCGAAGCCTTCGAGGATATTGAGCGCTTCGACCAGCACGATACCGCCCGAGGAGGGCGGGGCCGCCGATACGATGCGGTAATCGCCTTCGGGCGTGTGATAGCTGCCGGTGATCGGCTTGCGCTCGACCGCGCGATAGTCGGTGAGATCCTGGCGCGTCCAGATGCCACCGGCCGCGCGCACGCTGTCGACCAGATGCCGGGCGACGTCGCCTGCGTAGAAGCCGGCGCGGCCGTCGCGGGCGATCGCCTCGAGGGTCGCCGCCAGGTCGGGCTGCTTGAGCAGCGTGCCCTCGGCGAGCGGTTCGCCGTCGGCGTCCAGGATCAACGCCGCGCTGGCCGGAAAGCGGGCGAGCACGTCCTTGCGATAAGCGGCGAGCTTGCGCATATGCGCGTTGACGGCAAATCCCTTGCGCGCGAGACGGATCGCCGGCGCCAGATCGGTGGCCAGATCGAGCGCGCCGTAGGTTTTGGCGATATGCACCAGGGCGGCGGGCTCGCCGGGAATGCCCGCGGCCAGGGCGCCGTCGCGCGACGCGTTTTCGATGAAGTCGCCGTTGTCATCCAGATACATGTCGCGGGTGGCCGCACCCGGCGCCTTCTCGCGGCCGTCGACCATCACGTCGCGGTCGTTGGCGGCGTCGTGCAGAAGCCAGAAGCCGCCGCCGCCCAGGCCTGAACTCTGGGGCTCGACCACCGCGAGCGCGGCGGACACGGCGACCGCCGCATCGAAGGCGTTGCCGCCCTGAGCCAGTACCGCCATGCCGGCCGCGGTGGCGGCCGGATGCGCGCTCGCCACCGCCGGCTTGGACGGCGTCGCCGCGACCGACAGCGGGCTCGTGGTCAGGAGGATGGTCAGCAACAGGCAGGTGAAGCGAACGCGCATGACAGTCTGGAGATGAAGATCAATGATGCGGGAACGATACCGGTTTGCCTGGCTGCGCTCTACAGCTTTCGTACCGCAAACCCCCGTGCACGCTAACTGTTTGCCATCAGCCGCCGGTTTTTTCGTGCAGCTTGTCGGCGACCAGGCTCGGCACCAGGCCGCTGATGCGCCCGTCCAGGAATGCGATTTCGCGCACCAGGGTCGAGGAGATATGCGCATATTCCGGGGAGGGGGCAAGGAAGATGGTATCGACCTGCGGAGCCAGATGCCGGTTCATGACCGCCATCTGTTTTTCGTATTCGTAGTCGCCGACCCCGCGCACGCCGCGCACCAGCACGCGCACGTCGTGCTTGCGGGCGAAGTCCACGATCAAGCCGGTGACGGGCATCACGATAACGTTGTCGACGTCGGCCAGCACCAGCTTGGCCAGTTCGACGCGTTCCTCGTGATCGAAGATCGATTTCTTGCTGGCATTGCTTGCGACCGCCACGATCAGTTCGTTGAACATCCCGGCGGCACGGCGGATCACATCGGCATGGCCATTGGTGATCGGATCGAACGTGCCGGTATAGGCCGCCCGGATATCTTTGCTCATATCAACCTCTGATCAGTTCGTAAACGGATTGTGTAGGGGCCCCGGCGCATGGACTCGCCTCGGCGCGCCGACCCATAGGCTCGCGCCTCTGGCCGAGCGCTGCGCACGGCCGCACTCGCATGTGCACCGCCGTCAGGCGATCTGTCGTGGTTCGCGCCGAAATATCGGCCCCCTTTTCTATCGGCAGCCGCGGCTGAATCAGGCGACTGCTGCGAGCCGGCGAGGCGGCTCATTGTTCATGACGGGCCATCTTCGCCATCCACGGCGGCGCGTGCAAGGCAATAGCCCACGCCGGCGGCACGCTTGCTGCGCAGTATCGTGAAGCGGTCGGCCAGAAGCGACTCGATCAGTGCCTGCTCGGCAAGCGGATATTCCAGGTAGATACGCGTTTCCGGCGTCACGATCGATTGGATGGCAGCCAGCGCCCGGGCGTGCAGACTGGCGGCGAACGGCGGGTCGATGAATATGATGTCCGGCGTGCCGGCCGCGCCTTGCGCCTGCGTTCGCGGCGTGGTCAGGGCATCGGATTCCCGCACCGCGGCGCGATCGGCGGCACCAAGCGTGGTCAGGGCGTCACGAATACCCTGTGCGGCCGCGCGATCGGTTTCTATGAACTCGACCCAGGCGGCGCCGCGCGACAGCGCTTCCAGTCCCAGGGCGCCGGTGCCGGCGAACAGATCCAGACAGCGGGCGCCGGGCAGGCGCGGTGCGAGCCAGTTGAAGAGGGTCTCGCGTACGCGATCGGCGGTCGGGCGCAGGCCGGGCGCTTCGGTGATGGTGAGCCGACGCCCGCGCCATTCGCCGCCGATGATGCGCACGCTGGAGGCCGGGCCGCGCCCGGCGGGTTTCCTTCGTGACGGCATCGCCCTCAGCGCCGGATGCGCGCGTTACGCACGGGTGTGGTGTGCAGACACGCCCGTTCAGCCCTGCTGGGTGCCGCCGACCGTGATCGCATCGACCTTGAGCGTGGGCTGGCCCACACCGACCGGCACGCTCTGGCCGTTCTTGCCGCAGACGCCGATGCCGCTGTCCAGCGCCCAGTCGTTGCCGACCATGGAGATGCGCTCGAGCACGTCGGGGCCGTTGCCGATGAGCGTGGCGCCCTTGATCGGCGCGCCCACCTTGCCGTTTTCGATGCGGTAGGCCTCGTCCGCGGAGAACACGAAGTTGCCGGAGGTGATATCCACCGAGCCGCCGGAGAAGTTCACCGCATAAATGCCGTTGTCGACCGAGCCGATGATGTCGGCCGGGGCGGCGTCACCCGGGCGCATGTAGGTGTTGGTCATGCGCGGCATGACGGTGTGCGCATAGGATTCACGGCGGGCGTTGCCGGTGGCGGCCATGCCCATCAGGCGCGCGTTCTGCTTGTCCTGCATATAGCCGACCAGGCGCCCGTTCTCGATCAGCGTGTTGCAGGCCGCGGGGGTGCCTTCGTCGTCGATGGCCAATGAGCCGCGCAACCCGTCCAGGGTGCCGTCGTCGACGATCGTGCACAGATCGGAGGCGACTTTCTCGCCGATGCGTCCGGCGTAGTTGGACGAACCGCGGCGATTGAAATCGCCTTCCAGGCCGTGGCCGACGGCCTCGTGCAGCAGCACGCCCGGCCAGCCGTTGCCCAACACTACCGGCAGGCTGCCGGCCGGCGCGGCTTCCGCATGCAGGCGCACCAGCGCACGGCGCACGGCTTCTTTGGCATAGCCGGCCACGCGATCGCCGTCGGCAGAGAAATAATCGTAACCCATGCGCGCGCCGCCGCCGGCCGAGGCCGACTCGCGCACGCCGTTTTCTTCCACCTGCACGGATACGTTCACGCGCACCAGCGGGCGTACGTCGCCGGCCAGGGTGCCGTCGCTGGCGGCCACCAGCATGGTGTCGGAAGAGCCGGCCAGCGACACTGTCACCCGCACGACGCGGGGATCGGCGTCGCGCGCGATCTTGTCGGCGTGATGCAGCAGCGCCACCTTGGCGTCGGCGCCGAGGGTGGCGGCCGGGTCGATCGGCGCATAGCGGCTGAGCGCGCCGCCCTGGCCACGGGTCAGCGCGTTGGCGGTTGCGCTTTGACCGCTGCGGGCAATGGCCGCCGCCGCCCGGGATGCCTGCGTGAGCGCCGGAAAGGCGAGTTCATCGGCATAGGCAAAGCCGGTCTGCTCGCCGGCCAGGGCACGTACGCCCACGCCCTGGGACGTGCTTGCGCCGGCGCTGCGGACCACGCCGTCCTCCAGCATCCAGGATTCGTTCTTGAGAATCTGGAAATACAGATCGGCGTAGTCCACGCCGGGGACCATCAGCGCGCCGAGGGTGGCCTCGAGCTGGTGGGCGTCGATGCCGGCTGTGCCCAGCAGGGTGTCGCTTGCGATATCGATTGCGTTGTTCATGCCGTCAGGTTAACACCGCGGGCTCATGCGCGGAGCGGCTTCTGCATATAGATACGGCGATATCCCTGTTCGTGGCGGCGCGCGATTTCGATGTAGCCGAGGCGCCGGTACAGCGCTAGGTTCTCGGTCATCTTCTCGTTCGTATAGAGCAGAATACGGTCGTGTCCGTGGACGCGCGCCTGATTTTCGGCGAAGTCGATCAGGGCCCGGCCGATGCCATGTCCCTGCCAGTCCGGCGCGACCGCGAGGTTATTGAGCATGAAGCCGGCATCGCGCGCCGAGAGTACGACCATACCCAGGATAGCCGCATCGCGTACGGCCACATACACGTCACTATCGGCAATGGCCTGCCGGTAGTCGACGAGCATGGGCGCCGGAGCGCGGCCCAGCCGCTCGACGTAGTGTCGATAGGCAGACTGAACGATATCGGTGATGGCTGGGGCATCGGCCGCGACCGCGTTCCGGATCGCGATGTCGGGTGAATGCGTTATGGCGGGCTCCTGATATCCTGTTCCGACGGTTGCTGAACCGGAGAGCGATCGGGCAGCCGCTGGCTGCCCTGATCCGGCCCGCGGCTGTGCCGACGCGCTATGACTCAGAGCGTCAGGATGGTCGAGCCGGTGGTTTCCCGGTTGGCCAGGGCCTGATGTGCCTTCCCGGCGTCTTCAAGGGCGAAGCGTTGGCCGATGTTGATCTTTACGTCGCCCGCCTCGAGGACGCCAAAGAAGTCGTCGCACATCATCTCGAAGCGCTCGCGGGTATCGGCGTAGCCGCCGAGGCTGGGACGGGTGACGAACAGCGAGCCCCCCTTGTTGAGCTCGACCAGGTTCACGCCTTCGACCGGCCCCGAGGCATTGCCGAAGGACACCATCAACCCGCGCTTTGACAGACAGGACAGCGAATCGGTCCAGGTATCCTTGCCGACCGAGTCATAGACCACCGGTACCATGGCGCCGTCGGTGAGCTCGCGTACCCGCTCGGGCACCGACTCGCGCGTATAGTCTATGGTCATCCAGGCACCGTTGTTCTTGGCGATATCGGATTTTTCGCCCGACGATACGGTGCCGATCACATGCGCGCCCAGGGCATGCGCCCACTGGCAGGCGATCGAGCCCACGCCGCCGGCCGCGGCATGAAACAGAATCGTGTCGTCTTCGCCGACGCTGTAGGTCTGGCGCAGCAGATACTGCACGGTCAGGCCCTTGAGCATGCCGGCTGCCGCGGTCTCGAAATCGATGGAACGTGGCAGGGTGATGACCTTGTCCGCCGGGATCACGATGAAGTCCGAGTAGGCGCCCAGCGGGCCCTGCGCATAGGCCACGTGATCGCCCTCGGCGAAATCGTCCACGCCTTCGCCGACCGCCTCGATCACGCCCGCGCCTTCGGTACCCAGCAGGCTGGGCAGGGGCGCCGGATACAGGCCGCTGCGGACATAGATATCGATGAAGTTCAGGCCGATGGCGCGGTTGGCGATGCGCACTTCACCCTTGCCGGGGCGGGGCGGCTTGATTTCGGCGACTTCGAGGACGTCGGGGCCACCGGTCTGCTTGAACTGGATCTGTCGTGCCATGAGGCGTTCCTTGCTCTGGATCTTGGAAAGAAATCAGCCGAGTCGGCGATGCGACAGGCAGGGGAAACCGCTGCGCAGCTCGGCGAGCCGGTTGCGGTCGATATCGGCCACGACGACCTCGTTGGCCGTGGTCTTGGCCTCAGCCTGGACCTGGCCCCAGGCGTCGACGATAAGGCTGTGGCCGTAGGTCTGACGGCCGCTGGCATGGCTGCCCGTCTGATTGGGCGCCACCAGCGTTGCCAGGTTCTCGATCGCGCGGGCGCGGGCGAGCACGTGCCAGTGAGCGTGGCCGGTGGTCTGTGTGAACGCCGAGGGGGCGACGATGATCTCGGCGCCCGCCGCCGACAGGGCGCGGTAGAGTTCCGGGAAACGCAGGTCGTAGCAGACGCTCAGCCCGAGCTTGCCGAACGGTGTGTCGAGCACGACCGGCGTGGTCTCGCCGGCGACGAAGGTGGCCGATTCCCGGTAGGCCTCGCGCGAATCCGGCAGGCCGACGTCGAACAGATGAATCTTGTCGTAGCGGCCCACGCGCTCGCCCTGGTCGTTGTAGACCAGGCAGGCGGCATAGACCCGATCGGGCTCGGGGCTGGCGATGGGTATCGTGCCGGCCACGATCCACAGCCCGTTGTCACGGGCGGCACGGCTGAGAAAATCCTGAATCGGCGTATCGCCGTCGTCACCGTGGGCTGCGTCCGGCTCGGCGACGCCGAGCTTGTCGGTTTCGTGGGCGCCCATCAGGGCGAAGTTTTCCGGCAGGACCGCGAGCCGGGCGCCGCGCTTGGCCGCGTCGGCGAGCAGATCGCCGGCGCGTGCGAGATTGGGCGCGACTTCGCCGCGGGAGCTCATCTGGATAGCGGCAATACGGGGCGTGTCGGTTTCGAGCATGCTCTTTCTCGTGGCGGGCGCGGGACAATACCAGCGCTTCGACGTCATTCCTCGGTGCTGGGTTCCGCAATCGTCGGATCGTCCCAGCTGCCTTTAAGGGTATACGCGATGCTGGAGAATTTCTGTATTGGCTTTTTGAACAATTCCTGGAACGCGAACACCGCGGCGCCTACCAGCGGCCCGCCCAGCACGCCGCTGGCGATGGCGACACTGCTGCCGACCTTGGGGGAGATGGTGACGCGTTCGTCGTAATCGCGCGCCGCGAGGCCGATACGGCCGCTCATGCGGATTTTCGAGGACGGCGTGTTGATGCGCACATTGTCGCTGTGGGCGTCACCGTCGCGGATATCGAAGTTGGCCCGCACGCTGTCGAAGGCGAGGCCTTCGTCGACGACATCACGAAAATCCATGCGCAGGCGTCGCGGCAATACATACAGATTCACCAGTCCGAGCACCCGGGCCGCGCCCGGTTCCACCGACACCAGGGTGCCGTCGTCTAGCGCGAGCCCGACCTCGCCGTTGAGCTTGCGCAGGTCGAGGCCGTCCGGATTGGGCGCGATACGCAGGCGCGCATCCACGCGTGCAGCCTTGGCCTGCACCGTGGGGGCATAGCCGAGCGTGCGCAGCAATCCGGCCAGGCCACGCCCGTCGAGTCGGGTCTGGGCACTGGCCTGAGTGGTGCCGTCGTCCCGGGTCCAGTGGCCGTTGGCCCAGCCGACCAGGGCGCCGTCGACCAGCTGAAAACGATCCAGCTGCCAGCCGTTGAACAGTGCATGGGCCTGCACGCTGGCGTGGCCGAAATCGGTGTCGTCGACGTACAGCCGCGCCACATCCACATCCAGGCGCGGCAGGTCGCGCGGTGACACGTCCTTCCAGATCACCGGCGATTTGTCGATCACCTGCGGTGTTTTCGGCGGCGGGCGGGTCTTGAGCGCCAGGCGCGCGAGGCTGCCGGCGATGTTCACGGCGCCGCCTTCGGGCTGGGTCCACGTGACCTGCCCCTGGGTATTGGGGCCTTCGAAATCGATACGCCAGCCCGGGCGCGCGCTCATCGGCTGGGCGCGCAGCTGCGCGTCCTGGAAAAACCGGTTGTCGAGATCGAGTTCGGCGACGGTCAGATCGCCGCCGTGAAACACGAGCGCATCGCCGCCGCCGGCCTGTGCCTTTTCCGCGGCCGCCAGCTGTTCACGTACGACATGAAACCAGCCGATGCCGTCGAGCGTCGCGGTATGTCCGCCAATCCAGATGCCGTCGGCGTCCGGTGCCTGCAGGTTCGGGTCGTTGAAGCGGGCCTGCAGGCGCGTGGGTTTCCCGTCGCGCAGGCGCACGCCCACATTCAGGCGCTGGTCGTAGTCGATATCGACGCGGCTGGCGTCGCCGGCGATATCGACCTTCAGGGGCGTGGCGCTGGCCGCGGTCTTGCTCAGCGGTGCGGGCAGGTCCAGGCCCATGCCGACGAGGTCGCTGTCGAGCGCGATATCCGATACCTGGCCATCGCGTGCGATCTCGAACGCCACGTGCGTGGCGGCGCTGCCGTGGCCGTACATCAGCCAGGACGGCGGCAGGTAATGCGCGACGAGTTCTTTATCGCGGGGCAGGGCGAGCGTGGCGTCGGTGACGATGCGCTGGCGATTGTCCGGCCGTGGCATCAGATCGGTGGTGATGGCGACGCCCAGCAGATTGCCGTGCAGGTCGCGCGCACTCAGCCCCTTGTCGTCGAAATCGACGTTGCCGGTGATATCGGTGATCGGTCCGGGCAGCACCTTCTGGCGCAGGGTGTTGCCGCGGGCACTGACCGTGCCCTTGAAGTCGAGATCGCCCAGCCCTGGCTTGAGCGGGATACGCAGGTCGAGTGCGAGATCCGCCGGGCCGGTGATCGAGATGGCCGCGACCAGCTTGGCGAATTTCTCGCGCAGCGGTGATTTCGACAGGAACGCGAGCATCTTGTCGGCCGGCTGGCGTGTGGCGGTGCCGTCGATCTGCAGGACCGGTTCGCGCACGTTCGGCACATGGCCGCGCGATTTGCCCAGCGCTACGCCGAGCATGCGTGCCGACGCCACATCCACGCGCAGATCGTCGCCGTCGAGGGTCAGCGTGCCGCGGGCGTTCTCCAGCGGCGGCCAGTCGGGCTTGTAGGCGACGTTCACACCGTTGCCGCGCAGGTTCAAAAGAAAACGTTCCCCGGCTCGGGGTTGATCAAAGGGAAAACGGTCCAGCGGGCCCGAGAGTTCGAGTTGAGCCGATTCCAGATGCCCGCTCTTGATGGCCTTGGGCAGCCAGTCGCGCAGGCGTTCGTTGGGCAGGTCGGCCGCCTGCGGGATATGGGCCAGCAAGCGCGCCGCCTCGGGCGCGGCCGCCTTTGCGGTGATATCCACCACCGGTGCGCCTTCGGCCGGTAGATGCACCTTTCCATCGACATCGACGCTAGCGGTGCCGCTCTTGAGCGTCAGCTGGTGGGCGTCGATATCCCAGCCGCCGTCGGTAGAACGCCAGGCGAGCACGCCGTCGAGATCGTCGATCGGCAGTTCTCCGCGCAGATAGCGATCGACGGCCAGGGTGCCGCCGGCGTGGCTGAACGTGAGGCGGTGATCGCTGCCGTGCTGGTCATAGCGGCCGGCCAGCGGGCCAAGGCTGACGCGCGGGTCGTCGATGCTGAAATCGGTGAAGTCGAAGCCGAGTTGCATCGGTCGGTCGACGCCAGCGGCGAACGCCACGTGATCGATGGCGGCGTTGACATCGGTACTGGCCAGGCGCGGATAGAACAGGCGTGCCAGCCGCAGCACGACGGTCATCGGTGGATGCCGGGCATCGATGCGCACCGTCGGCGTGTCGGTGTCCACCGCGCCGGTGAGGGAAAAATCCGCCAGCTTCGGAATATCGCCGTTCAGGCGCGATACCACGAAGCTCAGATCGTTGCCGTCGGCGCGGGCGCTGTCCGCGCCGAGGCCGGCGGCGTCGATCGTGGTGGCGAGCGCCGGCAGCATGGGTTTGTCATGCGCGCTGTCGTCGATCGCAGCGAGGTCGATTTCGGCGCGGCCGCTCTGCAGACGGCTGTTGGCGATGGTCGCGGTGACGTTCGTGGACAGCGCGCCGCCGCTCAGGCGTGCCGCCAGCGCGGGGTCGAGTCGGTCGCTGGCTTTGGCGAATGCGAGTGTATCGGCCGCGTCGACATCGATATTGATATGAGCGTTGTCGACACGCGGCAACGTGCCACGCAAATCGCCGCTGCCCTCGATATGCTGCAACCAGTCGGGGCCGTCGGCGCTGGCCTGCCAGCTCAGTTGACCCGCCTCGTCCTGCCATTGAATCGATACCGGATCGAGCGTGGCCTGACCGCCGGGCAGCAGCGACGACTGCAGCTGTATCCGGGCGTCGTCGATTTGCGCGCTGCGCAGCATCTGGCGCACGCCGCGAATCGTGTCCCAACCCAGCGGTGGGTCGCCCGCGCGGGACCAGTGCACGAGCTTGGGCCGATTGTCGTCGCCCAGGCGCAGGACCAGACGCGGCGCGGTGACCTGAATACCGTCGGGTTTGCGTTCGCCGTGGAGCAGATCGCTGAACGCGAAATGCAGGCCGAGACGATCCATCGTCACCGCCGGCTTGTCGGCGCCGTGACGCTGCAGCGATACATTGCTCAGTTCGAGCACCGGCCCGCGCCACTGCCAGCTCAGTTCGATTGCCTCGATGCCCACGTCCGCGCCCAGGCGTTCACCGATGCGGTCGGCGAGGGCCTGTCGATAGCCCGGCATCAGATGATCGATCAGGCGCACGCCGCCCACCAGCAGGCCGGCGAGAATCACCACGCTGGCCAGCGCGATCACCAGAACACGCTTGATCAATAAGGGCTTAACGGGCATTGCGAGGCGTTGCTGCGGATCGGACAGACCAAGGCACCCGCCGGTGCGCCGTCAGGGCCCGGCTCAGACACGGCGGAGCGTGCCGCACAGCCTACATTACCACCAGGTCGAACTGTTCCGGGGTATAGAGGGATTCAGCCTGCAGACGCACGCTCAGACCGGTTTCGGTGCACACGGCGGCGAACGCGCCCGACTGCTCGTCGAGCAGCAGACCGATGATGTCGGGCGCGGCGAGAATCAGCAGTTCGCGTACTTCGCGGGTACGTGCCAAACGGCTCATCTCGCGGAACATGGAGAAACAGACCGTGTCTCCGGTCTTGATGAAACCGCGCCCACCGCAGGCCTCGCAGTCGGTGCACATCAGGTGCTGCAGGGAGTCGCGGGTGCGTTTGCGCGTGACCTCGACCAGCCCCAGCGGCGAGATTTCCCCAACCGTGGTCTTGGCCGGATCGGCATCGAGCGCATGGGTGAGTGCGGTGATCACCTGGCTCTTGTGCGCCGCGTCGACCATGTCGATGAAGTCGATGACGATGATGCCGCCGAGATTGCGCAGACGCAGCTGCCGGGCGACGGTGCTCGCGGCCTCGATGTTGGTGCGCAGCACGGTCTGTTCGAGGCTGCGGGTGCCGACGTAGCCGCCCGTGTTGACGTCCACGGTGACCATCGCCTCGGTCTGTTCGATGACCAGCAGGCCGCCCGACTTGAGCGGTACTTTCGGTTGCAGGGCGCGTTCGATCGCCTCCTCGATGCCGTACTGCGAGAACAACGGCACGTCCTTGGTGTAATGCAGCGCGCGATCGGTGAATTCTGGTGCGAAACGACGCGTGAAGACCTGCATCTCGCGCCAGGCGGCTTCGTCGTCGATGGTCACCGCGGCCACGTCGGGGGTGAGCAGATCACGCAGCATTCGAATGGGCAGCGGCAGGTCGCCGTACAGCAGCGTGCGTGGCGCCACGGTGCGGCCCTGTTCCTGAATGTCCTGCCAGACCGTGGCCAGAAAACGCATGTCCGCGGCCAGCGCATGGTGCGGTGCGCCGTCGCCCACGGTGCGCACGATGAAACCGCCGGTCAGGCCCAGTTCCTCGCGAATACTGGACACGGCAGCGGACAGGCGGTTGCGCTCGTCGTCGTTCTCGATACGCGCGGATACGCCGATACGCGGCGTGTAAGGCATATAGACCAGAAAACGCGACGGGATCGCCAGATCGGTCGTCAGGCGCGCGCCCTTGGTGCCCATCGGCTCCTTCGAGACCTGCACCAGCACGCGGTCGCCCTGGTTGAGGCGGTTCTGGATACGCGGGGCGACGTCCTCGGTTTCCGCAGCGCGGCGCACCATGTCCGAGATCTGCAGAAAGGCGGCGCGTTCCAGGCCGATCTCGATGAACGCAGCTTGCATGCCGGCGAGCACGCGCTGTACTTCCCCCAGATAGATATTGCCGACCACGCTACCGGTGGCATCGCGCTGGACGTGGATCTCTTGCAGCACGCCGTTTTCCAACTGGGCGGCCCGGGTCTCGCCGGTCGAGACATTGACCAGAATCTCGACGCGCGGTTCGTCGGCGCCGGGCACGTTGATCGCCGAGACGCTCATGGGCGCCGGCTCGAGTCGGCGGACGACAGCTGTATGTTCAAGACCATAGGGCGATTGTCCGTAGGCGCGCGCGTACCTGCAAGCGCGCGCTGCCGCGGCGGCTGCGATCAGCCGCGGTGGTAGGGGTGCCCGGTCAGGATACTGTGTGCGCGATAGAGTTGCTCGGCAAGCACCACGCGGACCAGCGGATGCGGCAGCGTGAGTGCGGACAGCGACCAGCGCTGCGAGGCACGGGCAAGGCTGTTCGCGCCCAGACCGTCCGGGCCGCCCACCAGCAATGCGCGATCCCTGCCGTCGGCGAGCCATTCGCGCATCGATTCGGCCAGCTGTTCGGTGGACCACGACTTGCCATCGACGGTCAGC
The DNA here is from genome assembly GCF_042643355.1 of Salinisphaera aquimarina. Lineage (NCBI taxonomy): Bacteria > Pseudomonadati > Pseudomonadota > Gammaproteobacteria > Salinisphaerales > Salinisphaeraceae > Salinisphaera > Salinisphaera aquimarina. The sequence continues at coordinate 270,373 of NZ_JBHRSS010000003.1, read as the reverse complement.
GCGATGGCGTGCATGTCGGCGCCAATGGCGGCGCACATGCGCTTGTCCTCGTCGGCCACCGCACGCGCGATGTCGTTGTTCTTGTTAGCGCTACGCGCGCCGGGGGCGATCTCGACGAGTTCCAGCCGGCATTCGCGCGGCAGCCGGCGCGCGTAGTCGCCGAATGCGGTCGTCACCCAGGCCGGCATACGACGGCCGACCGCGAGCAGACGAATGACCATGAGCAGGCGCGGGTCGCGCTAGCCGCGCTAGTGCGTGGCCTGGCTGTCGCCGTCGCCGGCGGCGTCCATGTCCCAGAGTTTTTCCAGCTGGAAATAGGCGCGCGTGACCGGCTGCATGATATGCACCATCACGCCGTTGAGGTCGATGAGCACCCATTCCGACTGGCTCATGCCCTCCACGCGTGGCTTGATACCGGCCTTCTTTGCATGCTCGATCACGGTTTCGCCGAGTCGTTTGACATGGCGGGCGGAGCGGCCGCTGCAGATCACCATGTGATCGGCAATGGTGGTCAGGGCGTGGACGTCGAGAATCTGGACGGATTCGCCCTTGAGTTCCTCGACCGCCTCGATGGCCAGCGTCAGCAGGGCGTTGTCCGCCGTGTCGATGGGGCGGGCGGTTTCGGTCTTTTCGTTGACTGTCATGTGTTCGCGGCCGTGGCCGGGTGGGACTCGCAAGTCATGTAGACGCCTGCATCCATGATGTCGTCGAGAACTGCCGTGGGCAAGAGGTAGCGTGGGCTCTCGCCGTTGGCCAGCAGTTCGCGAATGCGGCTGGCGGAGATCGCCAGCGGTGGCGGGGTATAGGTATAGATCAGCCCACAGAGGCTGTCGTGAAGCGCGCGCATATTGCCCACCGCGCGCGCGTCCAGGGTCGCCTGGGCGTCGGGATGCAGCTGGGTTTCGATATCGGGACGATCGATCAGCACGATATGGGCGCTGTCGAAAATCCGTTCCCATTCATGCCACTTGGGCAGATGGGCAAACACGTCCCGACCCATGATCAGGCACAGCGGCGTGTCCGGCATCTCCTTGCGCATGGACGCGAGGGTGTCGACGGTATAGGACGGGCCGTCGCGCAGCAGTTCGCGGTCGTCGAGTCGCAGACGCGGCTCGATACTGACCGCCACCCGGATCCATTTGGCGCGCTGGCCCGGCGAGGCCGTCGGCGCACCGCGATGCGGTGGGCGCGCACAGGGCACCAGGCGCACATGCGCCATCTCGAGTGCCGTGGCCATTTCCATGGCCAGACGCAGATGCCCGTTGTGGACCGGGTCGAACGTGCCGCCCAGGACACCGACCGGTGCGTTGTTCATGTAGTCCCCTCGTTGATACAGCGCATCAGCTAACGCACGTGACCGTCGCCGAAGACGACATACTTGAGCGAGGTCAGCCCTTCGAGGCCGACCGGGCCGCGTGCGTGCAGCTTGTCGGTCGAGATACCGATTTCGGCGCCCAGACCGTATTCGAAGCCGTCGGCGAAACGCGTCGAGGCATTGACCATCACCGAAGCGGAATCCACCGCCCGAATGAAGGCCCGTGCACGGGTGACGTTCTCGGTGACGATGGCATCGGTGTGGTGCGAACCCCAGGTCTCGATATGTTCGATCGCCTGGGCCATGTTATCGACGATCTTCACCGCCAGGATCGGGGCCAGATATTCCTCCGCCCAATCGGCGTCGCTGGCCGGCTTGATGCTGGGGCCGAGCAGTTTGCGGGTGCGCTCGCAGCCGCGCAGTTCCACGCCGGCCTGATGCAGATCCTGGGACAGGGGCTGCAGAATCTTCTCCGCCACGGATTTCGCGACCAGCAGTGTTTCCATCGTATTGCAGGTGCCGTAACGCTGGGTCTTGGCATTGACCGCAATCGCGATCGCCTTGTCGACGTCGGCGTGGTCGTCGATATAGACATGACATACACCGTCCAGATGCTTGATCACCGGCATCTGGGCGTGTTCGGCCACGAATTCGATCAGGCCCTTGCCGCCACGAGGCACGATCACGTCAATGTATTCGGGCATGTGCAGCATCGCGGCCACCGCGGCGCGGTCGGTGGTCTCGACCACCTGCACCGCATCGGCCGGCAGATCGGCGTCGGTGAGCCCGCGCGTGATGCAGGCCGCGATGGCCTGATTCGAATGCGCCGCTTCCGAGCCGCCGCGCAGAATCGCGGCATTGCCCGATTTAAGGCACAACGCGGCGGCGTCCGCGGTCACGTTCGGGCGCGATTCGTAGATGATGCCGATCACGCCCAGCGGCACGCGCATGCGTCCGACCTGGATGCCGGAGGGGCGAAAGTTCAGATCGGTGATACCGCCGATCGGGTCCGCGAGTGCGGCCACCTGGCGCAGCCCCTCGGCCATCTGTTCGATCCGCTGGTCGTTGAGTTCCAGACGTTCGAGCAGGGCCCGGTCGAGTTTGTCGCGGCCGTCACGCAGATCGCGCGCATTGGCGGCCAGGATGCTGTCCTTGTTGGCGACCAGCGCCTCGGCGATGGCGAACAGCGCGGCATTCTTGTCGCCCGGCTCGGCGGCAGCCATCAGTCGCGCGGCCTTGCGGGCGCGTTTGCCGAGGGTCTGTATCTGGGCCTGGATCTGGCGAGTGCTGCGTGACTCGCTGCCGGCCTGGTCGCTGAGGTTGGCGCTCATGGATGTCGTGTTTAGCTGCGATTAATGGAAATAGAGGGCTTATGCATGGGTTTTCCCGCCAGCCCGAGGGTTAATCTTATCAGTTCGTCCCAGGGCTGGCCGGCGGCCGCGCCCTTGTTGCTCTGGTCCAGCTGTGCTGAATCAAGCAACAAGCGCGCCAAGCGTTCCGGATCGGCGTTTCTGGCCGCCTCCGCGATCTGGCGTTTTCGCTGTGGTGGCATGAATACCCCGGCCAGCATCGCGTCCAGACGATTGCCGCGCGACGCCAGCGTGGCCTGATACAGCAGCCGGATTTCGCGCACCAGCGCCCAGGTGATCGGCACTGCATCCACGCCCTCGGCGCGCAGACGAGCCAGGCTCTTGAGCGCGCCGGCGGCGTCGCCGGCCAGGGCCTTGGCCGGCAGATCGAAGATATCGAAGCGGGCGTGATCGCTGGCGGCCGCCGCCACCTCGCTCGCCCCGATCGGGGTGTTGGCGTGCAGCAGCGCCAGGCGATCAATCTCCTGGGCCGCCGCCAGCAGATTGCCTTCGGTGTGCTCGGCGAGCAGCGCGACGGCATCGCCGTCCATCTGCAAGCCGTGTGCGGCCGCGCGTTTTTCGATCCACTGGCTCATGCGCGAGCCCGGCAGTGGCCACGCGTACATGACCACCCCGGCCTTGGCGACGGCCTTGTACCAGGCGGCCTTGCGTGCGCTGGCGGCCAGCGGCGTGGCCAGAATCAGCAACAGCGTGCTGTCGGGCGCGTTCTTGGCATAGTCGACAATCGCCGCGCTGCCGGGCTTGCCCGGACCCTTGTCGGTCAGATGCAGTTCCAGAATGCGTTTTTCCGAAAACAGCGACAGGCTGGCGCCGGCGTTGGCCAGCTGGGCCCAGTCGAAGCCGGATTCGGCGTGCAGAACCTCCCGCTCGTCGAAGCCCTGGCTGCGCGCCGCGGCGCGTAATGCGTCGGCGGCCTCGAGCACCTGCAGCGGTTCGTCGCCGGCCAGCAGATAGCAGCGCGCCAGTGGCTGGCTGTCGAGCTGCCGTTGCAACTGATCGGGGCGAACTTCCATGGCGACTCTCGGTGCTCAGCGGCCGGTCGGCGGCGCGGTGTCAGCGCCGCCGTTCACGGCGCGGCGATTCATTCGCTCGGGAAATTGCGGCCATAGAAGATCTCGGTGACTTCCCCTTCGATCCGCTCGGTCAGCTCGTCGGCTTCGTCCTCGGACAGATCGGCGGCGCGCTCGGCGAACAGATAATCATCGAGGGAGAGTTCGGTCAGGCGCATCTTGGTATGGAAGATGCGCTCGCCGAGAACGTTGACGTCGACCATCTGGTAGCGATTGCAGATGTCTTCGGGAATATAGTCCTGGATCGAGTTGATTTCGTGGTCGATGAAATGCTTGATACCGTCGACGTCGCGGGTGAAACCGCGCACGCGATAGTCCATCGATACCACGTCCGACTCGAAGCTGCGGATCAGGTGGTCCAGCGCCTTGAGCGGCGAGATCAAGCCACAGGTGGACACGTCGATGTCCGCGCGAAAGGTGGAGATGCCGTTGTCCGGATGAAACTCCGGATAGGTGTGTACGGTGATATGGCTCTTGTCGAGATGACCGACGATGGCATCCGGCGCGGGGCCGTCGTAGGCGGCTTCCTCGGCGATCAGAATGGTCACGCTCGCGCCCTCGGGCTCGTAGTCCTGGCGCGCCACGTTGAGAATATGCGCGCCGATGATGTCCGAGACCTCGGTGAGGATCTGGGTCAGCCGGTCGGCGTTGAACACCTCGTCGAGATAGGCGACATAGGCTTTTTTCTGAGCCTGCGTGCGCGCGTAGCAGATGTCGTAGATATTGAACGACAGCGACTTGGTGAGATTGTTGAAGCCGTGCAGGCGCAGTTTATCCATGATTTCTTTGCGTAGGCCGCCGTTCGAAAAGGCGCAGTATCCGCGCCGCAGCGTTCACGTCAAGCAACAGCACGGCTGCGCTTGCCGGCATGAACGCTATTCGATCGTGTAGTCGTGGGTAATGTTCACGCTCTGCTGGAGCATGATCGACGCCGAGCAGTATTTTTCGGCCGATAACTGCACGGCGCGGGCGACATGTTTTTCGTTCAGATCGTGGCCGGAGACGAAGAACTGCAGATGGATATCGGTGAAGACCTTGGGATCGGTCGAGGCGCGCGTGCCGTCGACCTCGATCCGGCAGTTCGTTACCTCCTGCCGCGATTTCTTCAGGATATGCATCACGTCCATCGCGCTGCAGCCACCCACCCCCAGCAGAATCATCTCCATCGGCCGAAATCCCGCGTTCTCGCCGCCGATATCGGGCGGGCCGTCGATGGTCACGGCATGGCCGCTGTCGGCGGTACCGGAAAACTGCAGCTGGCCCTGCCAGTCGATGGTTGCTTTCATATGTTCTGGCCTGAATATGGCTTGACCTGACGCATGCGCGTGGTCGAGCGCTGGACTCATTGCTGGGATATGGGGTGAGCCGGCGATAAAAAAAGAGGCGCGGTTACCCGCGCCTCTCCGGCTCGTCATTCAGATAGACGATGGCCCGCGTGCCCGGGCCATCGTCTGTTACGTCGTTACGGCGACGCTGTTTTCTGAACGCATGCGCCGTAGACATCCACCGAGGACAGCAGCCCCAGCACGTTGCGGAATTCCAGCCGCGCGGCGTCGAATTCCTCGCCGGTGTTGAAGCTGACCAGCAGGCGTCTGTCGTTGTCGCCGAGCAGGCCGGCCAGATCCAGGTCGAGCAAAGCGTTATCGGATGACTGATCCACCACGCCGCCATCGTTGAGCAACACGACGGTCAGGTTGCGCACGAGATCGACCGAGAGCAGGTTGTCGGGTTTCGCGATGATGAAACCCGCCCGGCGATTGCCGCTATAGCTCTGGGACGTGTCGGTCACCGTGACCGTCTCGCTGCCGAGCGCGCCGACCGGTACGTTGAGCGTGCCCGCGTTGTCGAGATTGGCATCGATGATGTTGTCGGTGTTCTGCGCACTGCAGAGCACACACAGACCGGTGGACGTCGACTCGACCACGGCATTCGGGTCGATGATCGGGGCGAATGTGTCTTCCGGATCGGTGCCGCAGGCAACCTCGTTGGTGGTGTCACACGCGTCGCCAATGCCGTCGCCGTCCTGATCCGCCTGGTCGGCGTTCGGGGTGAGCGGGCAGTTGTCGTCGCAGTTCTCGGTGGCGCCGGCGGTGCAATTGTTGTCGCCCGGGTCGCCGTCGGTCGGATCGTTGTCGTCGGGAATACCGTCGTCGTCGTCGTCGTCGTCACACAGGTTGCCCATGCCGTCGCCGTCGGTATCGGTCTGATCGGCGTTCGGCACCATCGGACAATTGTCCATCATGTTGGGAACACCGTCCCCGTCCTGGTCGTCGCCGTCGTCATCGTCGTCGCAGACATTGCCTACGCCGTCGCCGTCGGCATCGGCCTGGTTCGGATTCGCCGTCATCGGGCAGTTATCCGTGCCGTCCGGGATGCCGTCGCCGTCCATGTCGTCTTCGCAGGCATCGCCGACGCCGTCGCCGTCGGTGTCGAGCTGGTCGGCGTTGGGGGTCAGCGGGCAGTTGTCGTTGTTGTTGTCTTCGCCGTCGTCGTCGGCGTCGTCGTCGCAGGCATTGCCCACGCCGTCGCCATCGGTATCGGCCTGATCGGGATTGGCGATCATCGGACAGTTGTCCATGCCGTCGGGCGTGCCGTCGCCGTCGGTATCCGTATCGCCATCGTCGCAGGCATCGCCCACGCCGTCGCCATCGGTGTCGGCCTGATTGGGATTGGCGACCATCGGACAGTTGTCCTGATCGTTGCTCGTGTCGTCACCGTCGAGATCGTTGTCACAGGCGTCGCCTATGCCATCGCCGTCGGTATCCGTCTGATCGACGTTCGCGACCAGCGGACAGTTGTCGCTGTCGTCGGGAACGCTATCGTTGTCCTCATCCTGCATTGTCGGCGCGTCGCCGCCGCCGTCCTGATCTCTGGACAGGTCTACGCTTCCGTTGTCGCTACATCCGGCCAGCATCAAAAGCATGCCGAGCAGGCAGATCGCAAATAACTGCGATGCTTTCATGGCGTCTCTCCCTTGCGTTTGCAAACACGCACGGCCCCCGTGGCTCGTGTCTTCGCAAGATCAGATCACCAGCTGACAAAAATTGTCACATTGGATCGTTAGTGATTTTATTGTCTGTCAAATATATATCACCTGTACTGTTGCGTATGCAATGGTTGTATTTGCGCTAAAAACAATAATAAATTACTGATAATAATTATAAAAATTATTACGTCAGGATTTTTAATTTGAATTCAAAGCGTCGGTATACCGTCGACTACGAGACGTCATGATGACAAATATGACGTTTTTCGTCATATTTTTGTCGGCTTGGCATCCGTTCAGCGCGTCCTGTTGCTCAACGCTTGACAATCAGAGAAGCCAGTGCCTGGCCCGGATCGGGTGTTCGCATGAACGATTCTCCGATCAGAAAGGCGCCGAACCCGGCGTTGGCGAGTCGGGCAATATCGATGGGGGTGTGGATACCACTCTCGCTGACCAACAGCCGCTCCGGGTCGATTCCGTGCCGCAGTTCGATACTGGTATCGAGCGTGGTCTCGAAGGTTTTCAGGTCGCGGTTGTTGATACCGAGAATGGTCTGTCCGGGCAGGGTCAGCGTACGTTCCAGTTCTTCGGCGTCGTGGACCTCCGCGAGCACGTCCATGCCCAGTGCGAAGGCACGCTCGGCCAGTTCCATCATGAGGTCGGTCGACAGGGCCGCTGCGATCAGCAGAATGCAGTCGGCGCCCAGCGCGCGCGATTGTTCTATCTGGATCGGGTCGATGATGAAATCCTTGCGCAGAACGGGCAGGGGGCAAGCCTCACGCGCGCGGGCGAGGAAATCGTTGTCGCCCTGGAAGAAATCGCGATCGGTGAGTACCGACAGACAGGCCGCGCCGCCGGCGGCATAGCGTTCGGCCAGCCAGGCGACATCGAAATCCTCGCGGATCAGCCCCTTGCTGGGCGAGGCTTTCTTGATTTCGGCGATGACTGCATGCGGCGTTTTAGCCCGCAGAGCCGCCGCAAAGCCGCGTGGGGCATCGGCGGCGGCCACGGCATCCGCCAGTTGCGCGCTCGACGTGGCTGCGCTGAATAGGTCTATCTCTTCGCGCTTGCGAGCGAGGATGCGATCCAGAATCGTATCGGTCGTCTGTACGCTCATGGCGGCGTTGCCCCGGCCAGGCCGGTCATCTGCTGTGTGAGTTCGGCCACCGCGGCCATACGCTGTCCGGCTTCGCCGCTGGCAATGGCGGCGCGGGCGCGCTCGACGCCCGTGGCCAGGTCCGGCGTGGTGCCGCCGACATAGAGTGCGGCACCGGCGTTGAAAGCGACCATGTCCGCGGCCAGCCCGGGTTTGCCGGAGAGCACCTCTTGCACGATGGCCAGACTCTCGGCGGCGTCGCGCACGCGCAGACCGTCCAGCGAGCCGCGTTCCAGACCGACGTCTTCCGGCGCGATCTTGTAGGTCGTGACCTGGCCGTCCTTGAGTTCGGCGACCCGGCTGGGCGCGTTGATCGACAACTCGTCGAGGCCGTCCTCGCCGTGCACGACCATCACATGCCGGCTGCCCAGCTTGTGCAGGACCTCGGCCAGCGGTTCGCACAGATGGCCGTTGAACACGCCCATGACCTGGTTGCGCGCACCGGCCGGATTGGTGAGCGGGCCGATGATATTGAACAGGGTGCGAATACCGAGTTCGCGGCGTACGCCGACCGCATATTTCATCGCCCCGTGATGCGCCGGCGCGAACATGAAGCCCACGCCCAGACGACGGATGCATTCGGCGACCTGCTCGGGGTTGGTATCCAGGCCGATGCCGGCGGCTTCCAGCAGGTCGGCGCTGCCGGATTTGCTCGAGACCGAGCGGTTGCCGTGCTTGGCGACATGGCCGCCGGCAGCGGCCACCACGAAGGCGCTGGCGGTGGACACGTTGAACAGACCGGAGGCGTCGCCGCCGGTGCCGCAGGTATCGACCAGCTTGTCGGTCAGCGTGGCATCGACCGGCACGTCGGTGGCCAGTTCGCGCATCACCGCCGCGGCGGCGGCGATCTCGTCGACGCTTTCACCTTTCATTCTAAGGGCGATCAGGAAACCGCCGATCTGGGCCTCGGTCGCGCCGCCGGTCATGATCGAGCGCATCGCATCGGCCATGCGCTCGGGGTCGAGATCGCGCCCGGCGACCAGATCGTTCATCAGGGCTGCATCGATACTCATGCCGGATCCACCGTATGTTCGCCACAGCGCTTGAGAAACGTGCGCAGCATTTCGTGGCCGTGCTGGGACAGTATCGATTCCGGGTGGAACTGCACGCCCTCGGCGCCGGTCGGTTTGTGGATCAGGCCCATGATCTCGTCCATCTCGCCGTCCTCGGTCTCGGTCCAGGCGGTGATCTCGAAGTCGTCCGGCAGGCCGTCGCGGGCCACGATCAACGAGTGATAGCGGGTTGCGGTCAACGGGTTTTCCAGATTCTCGAACACCCCTAGGCCGGTGTGCCGTATGACCGATGTCTTGCCGTGCATGACCTGGCGCGCGCGAATCACCTGACCGCCGAAAGCCTGACCGAGCGCCTGATGACCCAGGCATACGCCCAGAATCGGCAGCCGCTGGGCGAGGGTCTCGATCAGCTCCACCGAGACACCGGCCTCGTTCGGCGTGCAGGGCCCGGGCGAGACCACTACGCCGGCGGGCTTGAGCGCCTCGATCTCCGCGACCGTGATCTCGTCGTTGCGGACCACGTGCACATCGGCTTCCAGTTCGCCCAGATACTGGACGAGGTTGTAAGTAAATGAGTCGTAGTTATCCAGCATCAGTATCATGATGCGTCTCCGTTGTTCCTGGCCGTCCGTGTGGACAGACCACGCTCGGCGATGGCCGCGGCCTTCATCACCGCGCGGGCCTTGTTCATGGTCTCTTCCCATTCGGTGGTGGGATGCGAGTCGGCGACGATGCCGCCGCCGGCCTGTACATGGATCTCGCCGTCCTTGAGCACAGCGGTACGAATCGCGATCGCCAGATCCATGCTGCCATTACCGGCCAGATAGCCCACCGCGCCGCCGTAGACGCCGCGCTTGACCGTCTCGATCTCGTCGATGATTTCCATCGCCCGGATCTTGGGCGCGCCACTCAAGGTGCCGGCCGGGAACGCGGCGCGCAGCGCGTCCATCGGCGTCAGGCCGGCCTTGAGCCGGCCGGTGACGTTGGACACGATATGCATGACGTGGGAATAACGCTCGATGCCCATGCGCTCGGTCAGCTTCACGCTGCCGGGCTGGCTGACCCGGCCGACGTCGTTGCGGCCCAGATCGATGAGCATCAGATGCTCGGCGAGTTCCTTCGGGTCGGCGAGCAGATCCGCGGCCAGCGCCTCGTCCTCCTCGGCCGTGGCTCCGCGCTTGCGGGTGCCGGCGATCGGCCGGACGGTGACTTCGCTGTCCATGGCACGCACCAGAATCTCGGGCGAGGCACCGACCACGTGATGGCCGCCGAAATTGAAGTAGTACATATAGGGCGACGGATTGAGACTGCGCAGCGCCCGGTACAGCGACATCGGTTCGGCATTGAACGGCGCGGACAGGCGCTGGCTGGGCACCACCTGCATCACGTCGCCGGCCTGGGTGTAGTCGCGAATACGCCGGACCGCGTCCTCGTAGCCGGCCTGGGTCATGCCGGAGACGAACCGGGCGTCGTCGAATTGTGCGTCGATGGCCGGATCATCGGTGCCGGTGCGGGTCGCACTCGCCGGCAGCGGCTTGTCGAGATCGTCGAGCAGGGCGTCCAGGCGCGCGGCCACACGTTCGCGCTCGGCGTCGTCACCCTCGGCGTAGTGGGCCACGCAATAGAGCTTGGCCGAGACGTTGTCGAAGATGACCAGCGTCTCGGCGACCAGCAACAGGATATCCGGCAGATCGAGCGGGTCGTCCTTGCCGGCGCCCGCGGCCAGCCGCGGCTCGATATAGCGGATGGTGTCGTAGCCGAAATAACCCACCAGGCCGCCGGTCAGTCGTGGCAGCTCCGGCAGACGCGGCAGCGGGCGCGCCTCGTTGAAGGCCTGAATCCAGGCCAGCGGGTCGGCGCACTCGATCTGTTCGAGGATCTCGTCGCCGCGCTCGTGGACGAGCGTATGGCCGCGAACACGGATGCGCTCCTCGCAGGGCAGGCCGATGATGGAATAGCGGCCCCAGCGTTCGCCGCCCTGCACGGACTCGAGCAGGAAGGAATAAGGCGCGTCGGCCAGCTTGAGATAGGTCGACAGCGGCGTGTCGAGATCGGCCAACGCCTCGACCACGAGAGGCAGACGCTGAGCGTGGAGATGATGTGCCGGACTATGGCCCGGTGAAGACGAATTGTTCATGAAAGCACTCGATCGAAACAGTCACGGAAAAAGCGGGTGCGCGCGTTGGTTTATAGCAAACAGCTGAAAACGCGCGACCAGAGTAGGGGTTCTAGCCCCGCCAGTCGCCTTCCTGCCATCGCCAGGCCGCGTCGAAGGCGCGGTTGGCGGTGTTTTTCGATCGATTCGATGCCATGTCTGTCGTCGTTCGCTACTCGCGCGGGTTCGCGCCAGGTTCCCGCAATGCTGACTTATCCTGCCTGGCTTGCCAAGTCGGGTCGGCTTTTATGGCAGGTTCCTCGAGCAGCTATCCGCAGATTACGCAGATAAAAAAGCGGAAAAGGGAATCGATGGCAACGATCCGCTGTTCGTCTCGGTCCACGCCATATCAAAACAACCCATTGCTTTTCTTCAATCTGCGCAATCTGCGGATCAATGCGTTTGCTGTATTTGTTTTGCTCAGCCCCTGCGTCAGCTCAGCTCGCCGCGCATGTCCGCGATGACCTTCGCGTAATCCGGCTGGCCGAAGATGGCGGAGCCTGCCACGAACGTATCGGCGCCGGCTTCGGCGACACGCTTGATGTTGTCGGTCTTGATGCCGCCGTCGACTTGCAGGCGGATATCGCGCCCGCTGGCATCGATGATGTCGCGCGCCTCGGCGATCTTGCCGAGCGATTCCTCGATGAAGCTCTGGCCACCGAAGCCGGGGTTCACCGACATGATCAACACGATGTCGATCTTGTCGAGCACGTATTTGAGATATTCCAGCGGCGTGGCCGGGTTGAAAACCAGTCCCGTCTTGCAGCCGGCGTCGATGGCCAGTTGCAGGCTGCGGTCGATATGCTCGCTGGCTTCCGGGTGGAAGGTGATCGACGCCGCGCCTGCGTCGGCAAACGCCGTGATTAGTGCATCCACCGGCTTGACCATCATGTGCACGTCGATGGGCACGTCGGGATGGCTCTTTTTCAGGCGCTTGGCCAGCGATGCGCACACCGGCGGGCCGAAGGTGAGATTCGGTACGTAATGGTTGTCCATCACGTCGAAATGGATCCAGTCGGCGCCGGCGTCGATGACCGCTTCGCACTCGTCGCCCAGGGCGGACAGATCGGAGGCGAGCACAGAGGGCGCAATCAGCGGCGCATGGGATGAACGAGGCATGACAAAACCGTGGATCGGAGTTCGCGGCTAGTTTACGCTCTGCGGATTGTTCCTGTCAGCGAAGCGTTGAGATGCCGATTCTGCTTGCCCTGCATGCCCTGGCCGCCGTGATCTGGGTCGGTGGATTGTTCTTTCTGGTGGGCATCCTGCGCCCGGCCGCCTCCAGCGTGCCGCTCGCCGAGCGCCTGCCGCTGCTGTCCAATGCCATGGGCCGATTCTTCCTCTGGGTCTGGATCGCGATCATCACGCTGCTGGTTACCGGCAACACCATGATCTTCGTGAGCGGCGGCATGGCGGCGGCGCCCTTGTACGTACACATCATGCAGGGGCTGGGCTGGGTGATGTTCCTGCTGTTCGGGCATATGTTCTTTTCGCCGTGGCGACGGGTGCGCGTGGGGCTCGCCGCGGGCGCGCTGGCCGACGCCTCGCGAGCAATGAACAAGCTGCGCTTTTTCGCGACCGTGAATCTCGTGATCGGACTGGTGGTGATCGTGGTCGCGGTGTCCGGGCCGTACGGTCTGTTCTAGCCAGTGATGGACGTGCGCGGCGGCCCCGCGCGGCTGGTAAAGTAACGCTTCCTGCCCGAATACAACGCGACACCGTCAAGATGCCCGATACCCTGTTCGAATCCGATCTTCACAGTCTCGATCTGGTGATGCGCGGCAAGGTCCGCGATGTCTATGCGGTGGGCGACGACCACCTGCTGATCGTGGCCACCGACCGACTGTCGGCGTTCGACGTCATCCTGCCCGACCCGATCCCGGGCAAGGGCGTGGTGCTGACCGCGGTGTCGAACTTCTGGTTCGATCATTTCACCAACGATATCGCCAATCATCGGGCCGGTATCCCGCTCAAGGATATCCTCACCGCCGACGAGATCAGGCAGGTGGAAGCGCGCGCGATGCTGGTCCGGCGTCTGGATGCCCTGCCGGTCGAGGCGGTCGCTCGAGGCTATATCATCGGCTCCGGCTGGAAGGACTATCAGGCCACCGGCCGGGTGTCCGGTATCGAACTGCCGGCCGGGCTGGAACAGGCCCAGCAGTTGCCCAACCCGATCTTCACCCCGTCGACCAAGGCCGAGGCCGGCGAACACGACGAAGCGATCGATTTCGACCGCGTGATCGAACTGGTGGGCGAAAAGCGTGCGCTCAAGATCCGCCACGCCACCCTGTCGATCTATAAGCGCGCGGCGGCCTATGCACGCAAACGCGGCATCATCATCGCCGACACCAAGTTCGAATTCGGTGTGGATCCCGCGGGCGAAATCGTGCTCATCGACGAAGCGCTCACGCCGGATTCCTCGCGCTTCTGGCCGGCCGACGAGTATGCGATCGGCATGAGTCCGCCCAGCTTCGACAAGCAGTACGTGCGCGATTATCTGGAAACGCTGGACTGGGACAAGACCGCGCCGGCCCCGCGTCTGCCGCAGCAGATCATCGACAACACCGCGGCCAAGTACCGGGAAGCCTGCGAGCGCTTGATGGCAGGTTAGGGCGCGCAGGCGGTCAGCCCAACCCAGGGCATGCGGTCGCGAGTCCTGCGGCCGGGCGCCGCGAGAGCCGTCGCCCTCCTCCACGTCGAGTCATTGAATTAGACCTGTGCCGGCACGGTGCTGGGTTTGCGCGCGTCGGAAAAAATAAGCGTATTCGAGCCCATGGCCACGCGTCGGCTACCGCAGGCAAGAACCGAATTGAGCGACGACCCGGTGCCAGCGCTGCATCCAAACATGACCAGCGTGACACTCGGCTGCACCGCGGCGGGTGATGCATGGCGGCACGTTCTGGGTGCCGTGAAGGCTACGAAGCACGTTCGCCAATGTGTGGCCCCACCTGGCGCCGAAGCCGGACAAGTGGGCCTGCGTCGCGGCGAGACCGCGTACCCCGATCGTCACGATGGCCAAGATCCCGGTGGGCGGTCGTTCTGGTGTGCCCGCTGTAGTCCGACGTCGTCTTTGCGAGTGTCCCATGGTCTGGAGATGAGTCCCGCGGTTTCTGCTGATCCGGCTACAACGGCGTTGTCGCCATGTCTGCTCAGAAGAGCGCGCGTCGGCGCGGCCTTTCCTTGCATCAGGCGCGTCGGCAGGGCGTTGGCCGAGAGAGTGTTCTCACGGGCCGGTTTCGCTGTTCGTCACATGGAAAGTGTCATAATATTGACGCTCGGCCTGCATCACCGCCGGCCACAATAAAAAGACGAGGGGTCTTTCATGCCATTCGATTTGCCACCGCCGGTGCCGCCGATGCAGGCCGAAGTGGCGCCGCTGCGGCAGCGTGACATGCGTGCGCGCCGGGCTGGGCGCATCATCGCCTACGATATCGGGCCGTACCGTATCGAGATTGCCGGTAACAGCTATCTGCAGCGTGAGCGGGTGCTGAGCATCATCGCTCAGGCGAGCACGCCATCTCAGGCCATTCGGTTGCTGACTGCACTGTATACCGCGGACGGCCATCCGCTCGTCAATCTGGATTACGCCGCTGACGGCAATACCATTCTCGTGCAGGTCAATGAGGGCTATCTGGCCGCGATCGAGGCGCCGCCGCGGCTATTGCCCTTCTTTGATCGACTGGTGGGCGAGCGCGACATCGAGCGCAGCGATCTGGAGCCGGCACGCCTGCTCGCACAGATCAAGGCCGGCCGCGCCGGCTACGATGTGAATGCCGCCTATCGCGTGGATCCGAATGACCCGACGCGGTATACGCTGGTGCTCGACGGCGCCAGGAAGCTCGATTATCAGCCGCTCACCTGGACCACGACGTTCGGCAATCCGGGCAATCGTTTCCTGGGCCGTTATTTCGGCTTCACCAATCTAAAGGGGCGGCTGCCCAACGGCGATACCGTCGCCCTGGGCTATGGCGCCGCTTTCACGGGGCTGGGCAACCCGCGCAACGGCACCGACTACGACAACTACAGCGTCGCCTATACCACGGTGAATCGCTTCGGCCTGTACGGGCTCAGCGCGACCTATACCGAATACGGCATCAAGGATCGCTTCGACGATCGCCTGTTCGTGGGCGAGCGTGAGCGGGCGCGCATCGTCGATGTCGGCGCCAGCGGCAATCAGTTCATCTACGCCGATCGCAGCACGCGACTGATTCTGGAAGAGCAGTTGCAGTACGTGAAATCCGATCTCGAGTTCACCGACGGCGATGGCCTGGTGACCAACGGTCGGCTGCCCTTGAACGGGCTGTCCCTGCAGGACGAGGAGTACGGGGCGGCTCGCGTCGGGCTGACCGCGTCGCATACGCGATACGTGTTTGGCCGCGAGATCAATATCAGCGGTGGCGGCGGTTACAAGCACGGCTTTGGCGATATCGACAACGTGATTGCGTCCGATCGCAGCGCCGATTTCGCCCGTTACGACGGCAAGTTTACCGTCCGCTACCATCTGCCGTCCGAATGGGTGCTGTCACTGCACGGCAAGGGCCAGTTGTCGGGCGGCGACACGCTGCCCCAGCAGCAGCAATGGGTGCTCGGTGGCAGCGACAACCTCAGCGCCTATTTGCCGGGCGTGCTCGTCGGTGACTCGGGTGCCTACGGCCGCGTCCAGTTGCAGACGCCGCGCTGGTTCCTGTTCTCGCGCCCGCTGCGCCTGGCGGCCTTCGTGGAAGCGGGCAGCGCGCGCTACGAGAACAGTGTCCAGCCGGATGTATCGGCCAGCGACTACGGCCTCAAGCTGGAGGCGAGTCCTCTGCCCCATCTGGAAGTCAGCGCCTACGTCGCCAACGGTCTGAGCAGCAGCAATCTCGATGTCTACGACGACGATTTCAAGCGCCGCAACGAAGCCGATTTCTTTTTTACCGTGAAGACCGAGTTCTAGGGCGTCTGCGGGCCAGAGCTGCCGGCTTCGTTCATGTCGTGTGGCAGCCGGCCCGCGCGTCCGAGCAGGGAAGAGCTTTGCCTCCATGCTCACCCGCGACCCGGCGATTCCGTGCGTGTCGATACGGCCATGGGTTGATCGGCTAGAGGGCGACAGTCCTGCGACGGCCTGTTCCGTCGCGGCTGTTCTCGCCCGCGAACCGCCCATAAAAAAAGGCGCCCTAAGGCGCCTTTAAGAGTGCATCAGCCGTATGTCGTTATTGTTCTTCGGGCCGGCCGCCGCCGGGGGGGGGGCGGAGCGGCCGGCATCTCGGGGTCGCTCGCTAGAACTCCATGCTGGCAACGGTGTTGTTGCTGGCGGACGCGTCGCCTGCCGCCAAGGCGCCAAGGTCGAGATCACCCAGGCCCGGAACGCTCGGTAGCGAATCCAGCCCCGGCAGAGCGCCGAGCTCCGGAAGACTGCCGCCGCCCAGCAGCGAGCCGACCAGCGGCACGCCGTCCAGGCCTGGCAGTGCATCGGAGCCCGGCAGGCCATCGAGGCCCGGCAGCGAGTCCAGGCCGGGCAGGCCATCACCGTTCAGCAGCGAACCGAGCAGCGGGACGCTGTCGAGTGCCGGCAATGCGTCGGCGCCGGGCAGCCCTTCAAGGCCTGGCAGGCTGTCGAGACCGCCGACCGGGCCGCCAAGTCCGGGCAGTGAATCGGCGCCGGCTAGCGCGCCGTCGAGTTGGTTGCCGCCCATCTCGATCGCCGAGACCAGAGTCGCAGCGCCGTTGAGCAAGGTAGCGCCGAGCAACTGGTTGCCGTTCTGAAGTCCGCCGGTCAGTGCTTGTGCGCCGATCTCCACGCTGTTGGCAAGCACATCGCTGCCGCCGCGAATGCCGGACACCGTCTGGCCGAGAACGCCGTCCACCGTGTCGGTGAGCAGGGCGCCGCCGCCGAGCACGCCGGAGGGGCGACCGTCGGCGATATCGGAACCGCTGCCTTCGCCGGAGGAGCCCACCAGCGCCCCGGTAGTGTCGGACAGCACCTGGTTAAGCAGATCAGAGCCCGAGCCCAGGCCCGCGGTAAGCGATGCGAGCGGGCCATCCTGTGCACTGGCGGTGCCGGCGGCCAGCGTCAGAGCCGCGATTGCGAGCACTTTCGTCTTCATTGTTCGTCTCCCGAAATGGTTTGGTTGTCATCTCGGCCCGCTGGGCATTCCATGCTGTTGCCCCTCAAGCCAACCCCTGTGCCGGTCGATACCGGAATGGCTAGTTAGCACGATGGTTTTGAGACTGTCAATATTTTGTCGTTCGTCAATTAAATGACGTGCTGATAAATAGCGCACACGCATCGGCCGCCCGAGTCGGTACGACGCAGAAGAATTGAAGGGTGTAGGGCGCGGTTTAGGGCTTGTCGCCTGCTGCCGTTGACGCGCCGTTCTCGGCCTGCCGGGTCAGCGCCGCATCCAGAATACCGATCACTTCGTTGCGATTGATGCGCGTGTCGTTCAGGGCCAGATAATAGGCGTAGCCCAGCGCCCGGGTATCTTTCTTGCCGGCGCGTTTTTTCAGATCGGCGCCGTGGTCGATCATGAAGTTGAGCATCTTCGGGTCGTTGCGCTGGATCGCGAAGAACAGGCCGCTGAGTGGCTCGTGATCCGAACGTGGATCGGTGGCGTCGATATCCAGGCCGTGTTGCAGATAGAAATCCGCGCAGCCGTAAGGATCCGCCAACTGGGCCTCGCGCTCGAAGATATGCACCAGACCGCCTTGCGCCTTCAGTCGTGACGCATCGGCCTCGCGGGCCTCGACGTCGGCGAAATCCCGCGCGCAGAAATCCTTGGGCGGCGGTGGTGGCGCCGGTTCGGCTTCGGCCTGGGCGTTTGGCTCGGGCGGGACCGTCTCGCCGGCGTTGGCCGGGGGTGTGTTCTGCTCGCCTTCGTTTGTCTCCGGGGCAGGGGATGCCGGTTCGGTCGTCGGGCTGGGCCCGGGCGTTGGTGACCGGGTCTCGAACCAGTACGCGCTGGCCGCGATAGCCGCCAGCACGACGACTGCAATGATGATGCCTTTCTTCATGGTCGCGCTTCCGCCGCTTCGTTTCGAGGTGCTATTGCTGTGTGTCGGACTTGGCGCCGAGTGTGTTCTTGCGGATATGACAACCGGGATGCCGGCAGCGTTCGTTGCGGCGCTGCGTCGAGTCGATCACGTCCTGGCCCGACGGCGGGCGTCAGCTTACCGCAGCCATGGCGTTGCGCGTTCGCTGCGAGTTTGGCCGCAAAACGAGCCGCGTCGACTTGCGACAACGTCCATCGACGGTGTCGGCACATCGCAACTCGGGTCGTCTGCGCAATGGCGGATCAGCGCCTGTATTGGAACGCCCGGATATCAATTCAGCCAGCGAACCGCAAAGCGGATGAACCATTTCGTGAAGCCCTTGTAGGGCGGCAGAAACAGGAACGCCAGCGAGAAACGTTCGCGCACGATGGCACGCTCATGCGAGAACGCCTTGAAGCCGTAATGCCCGTGCGAGTTGCCGATGCCGGAGTTGTTGACACCCCCGAACGGCAGGTTGGCGTGCAGGAACTGCACCATCGAGTGATTCACGCAGGAGCCGCCGGCCGAGGTGTTGGCGAGCACCTGCTTGATGAACTCGTTGTCGCGCGCGAACACATACAGCGCCAGCGGCTTGGGCTTGGCGTTGATGGCGGCGATCACGTGATTGACGTCGGTGAAGGGGAGAATCGGCATCACCGGGCCGAAGATCTCCTCGTCGAGGATGCGCGATTCGGCGTCGACGTCGGTGAGTACCGTGGGCGCCAGATAGTTGTCGTCGCTGTTCGCGCCGCCGCCGATCGGCATGTGGGCGCCGCGCTCGGTGGCGTCGTCGATCAGCCCCTGCACGCGGGCATGATGCTTGTTGTTGACGATGCGACAGTAGTCGCCGTTGGCCGCCATCTTGTCGCGCTTGCCGTAGAGTTTTTCCAGGGCCTTGCGGGTGGCCTCCACGAAGGCGTCGGCGATGTCGGCGTGGACATACATATAGTCCGGCGCGATACAGGTCTGGCCGTTGTTGGCGAACTTGCCCCAGACCAGATTCTGCGCGGCGGTCTTGAGGTCGGCGCTCTTGTCGATGATGGTCGGCGATTTGCCGCCCAGTTCCAGCGTCACCGAGGTCAGATGTTCGGCGGCGGCCTTCATCACGATCTTGCCGACCGCCGGCGAGCCGGTGAAGAAGATATGGTCGAAGGCCAGCGAGAGCAGATGCTGTGAGGTCTCGACCGCGCCCTGCACGACCGCCACCTCGTCTTCCTCGAACACGTCGGCGAGCAGGTCGGCCATGAAGGCAGAGCAGTGCGGGGTCATTTCCGACGGCTTGAGAATGACGGTGTTGCCGGCCGCGATCGCCGAGATCAGCGGGCCCAGGCTCAGGTTGAGCGGATAGTTCCAGGGCGAGATGATCAGGCACACGCCGCGCGGCTCGTGGCGCACTTCGGCCGAGGTGCCGAACATGAGCAGGGTGGGGCGCTTGCGATCCGGTTTCATCCAGTTCTTCAGATGCCGGATGGCGTGATTCGCCTCCATGACGATCGGCAGGATCTCGGTGATATCGACTTCCGGCGCCGGTTTGGAGAAATCCGCGTGGCAGGCGGCGTAGATATCCCGGGTGCGCTCGTGAACGAGGTCCCGCAGGCGCTTGAGCTTGGCGATGCGTTCGTCGGCGCTGGACGTGCGAAGCACCAGCGCGCGCTTGCGCTGGGCATCGAAGAGGCGCTGGGTTTCCTGGCTGTCGGCCTCGGCCGTCACGATATCTTTCAGGGCACTGCTCATGGAATCTTCCTCCGTGGCCCGCGGCTTGCGGGACGCGCATCGTTGTTGTTGATTCTTCAGTAACCGGCGCGGTCGCTCAAGCGCTTATTTCGTGGCCGTGCGCCGTTGCTCGGGCGCCGCATCGAGCAGGCGTGCCGCCCGCGTCGCCAGTTCGGGCGCGCGCGCATGGGCCTGGAAGAAGATATGTGCGAGTACGCCCACCAGGCGGCGGTGATCGCGGGCACTGCGGTTGCCTAGCGGTAGCACCACGGCTTCCATGAGCGCGATGAAGGCACGCGCGATATCGCGCATCGAGCCTTCCACGTTCAACGCCTGAGCGGCGCGTGCCTCCTCGAGTATTCCCTGGACCAGCTGTTCGGCCATCGCTTCGAACCCATCCTGCACCGCACGGGCTTCTTCCACGGCAGCCGTGCTCGGCTTGAGCCAGTAGCCGGCGATGCCGTCGACCAGGCGCGGGTCGTCCACCAGCGCTTCGAGGCCGCCGAACAGGGCGAATATCTGTTCGATCGGATCCTGCTCGCGCGCGGCCGGCGCAAAGACGTGCTGTTCGAAAACACCGATGACTTCGCGCATGCAGTCGGCGTAGAGCGCTTCCTTGCTGGCGTAGTGCCAGTAGAGCGCGGCCTTGGTGAGGCTGGCGCCGCGCGCCACCGTGATCATCGATACGCCGTCGTAGCCGAATCGCCCGAACAGCTTGAACGCGGTTTCGCGAACGCGCTCGCGCGTATCACCGGAGGGGGGATCAGCGTATGGAGCCATGAGCACAACGTGATGCGATCGATAATTTCTGAACGTTAGCACAGTCGATTGACTAATCAGTCGGTCAATTGATAGATTCTGACAGTGTCCAATGTAATAGAAATATCGTCGCAATGCCGAACGCGATTTCGGCGCGGCGCGACAAACCCATAACGAACCGGAGGAGACCCGGCATGAGCAGCGTTGACATGACCCTGGCCGAGGCCCGCGCCCACGACCGCAAGCGCTGGCTGTGGCCGATGGGCTTCGGCATCATCATCATCGTGGCCGCGATCGCGCTCACCGGCTGGGCCACCGGCATCACCTGGTTGATCTTTTCCGGGCCGATCGTGGTCTATGCGGTCGTTCCGCTACTCGATTATTTCATCGGCAAGGACAGCAGCAACCCGCCCGAGCGGGTCATGGAGATCCTCGAGCACGACCCGTTCTATCGCTATTCCACCTATATATATGTGGCGGTGCAGATGGGGCTGTTCATCGGGGCCTGCGCGATCGTCGGCACCCAGGATCTGACCATCGCACAGTGGCTGGGCTTCGTGACCACGATCGGCATGCTCTCGGGCATCTCCATCAACACCGCGCACGAACTGGGGCACAAGCGCACCTGGCTGGAAGGCTGGCTCGCCAAGATCGCGCTGGCGCCGGTGGCCTATGGCCATTTCTATGTCGAACACAACCGCGGCCATCATGCCAGGGTCGCCACCCCGGAAGATCCGGCCAGCGCGCGCATGGGCGAATCGTTCTGGGCGTTTCTGCCGCGTACCGTGTCCGGCAGCCTGCGTTCGGCCTGGGAAATCGAGAAACGCACCCTCGCGCGGAAAGGACATTCGACCTGGAGCGTGCACAACGAGGTGCTGCAGGCCTGGGGCATGACCGCGATCCTCTGGGGCGTACTCATGGCTGTGTTCGGCATTGCGCTGCTGCCGTTTCTGATCATTCAGGCGGTGCTGGGCGCTTCGCTGCTGGAGGCGGTCAACTACGCCGAGCACTACGGACTGCTGCGCAAGAAAGACGCGGATGGCCGCTACGAGCGCTGCAAGCCCGAGCATTCCTGGAATAACGATCACATCGTAACCAACATCATGCTGTTTCATCTGCAGCGTCATTCGGATCATCACGCTCATCCGACGCGTCGCTATCAGTCGTTGCGGCATTTCGACGAGGCGCCGGAGCTGCCGACCGGCTATGCCGGCATGATCGTGCTCGCCTATTTCCCGCCGCTCTGGTATCGGGTCATGGACAAGCGCGTGCTGGCGCACTACAACGGCGACCTGCGCCAGGCCAGTCTGCAACCCGCGGCGCGCGCCCGTCTGCTGGCCGCCTATCCGCCGCCGGTGTCGGCCGCGGACTGAAGTCGTCGCCGTGCCGGCGCGGTTTTGATAGCCTTGGCCCCCATCGCACAGGCGCTGTACTCGCAGCGCCTGTTTTTTGACCGCCGGTTACCATGGCACTGCTGATTGGCGACACACGAGTGCAAGGGATAGCAATGAAGAAATGGCAATGCATCGTCTGCGGATTCGAATACGACGAGGCCGCCGGCATGCCGGACGAAGGCATCGAGCCGGGCACCAAGTGGGAAGACATTCCCGACGACTGGACCTGTCCCGACTGCGGCGCGCCCAAGGATGATTTCGAAATGATGGAAGTCGGATAGGGCGTGTTGCCGTTTGGCACGGCCCCGCGTTGCACCCCAAAATCGGGCCAGACAAGGCGCGGGGTGCCGACCCTAGTCATTCTAGGGTCAAACCGCGCAACGCCGTATGGCGCGATTTTGGGCCGCAACCCTTCGGGACAGCGTCCATTTTCCTGCAATACGGCGTTGCAGCACGCTCATGTAGCGCGGCTACACGACGCGCACTGCGCCTTGTCTTGCACCAAAATGGCCGCTGGCGCGGCGTCGGGCCAAGCGGCAACACGCCCTAGTCTCTCCGGACTGATATCACGGGCCGCTCTTGCGGCCCGTTTTTGATTGCATACAGGACGAAACGCATGGATCCGATCCTCATCATCGGCACCGGCCTGGCCGGCTACGGCACCGCCCGCGAACTGCGCAAGCACGACAAGGACACGCCGATCGTGTTCGTCACCCGCGACGACGGCGCCAGTTACTACAAGCCGGATCTGTCCGAGGCGCATGCCAAGGGCCAGACCCCCGAGGATCTGATCAAGAAGAGCGCCGAAGAGATGGCCGCCGAGCTGGATGCGCAGATTCTCACCCATCGCCAGGTCGAGTCGATCGATCCCGCGGCGCGCGAAGTCCGGCTCAATGGCGATACCCTCAAGTACTCGAAGCTCGTGCTCGCCTTCGGCGCCGACCCGATCGTGCTCCAGCTCGGCGGCGACGCCACCCAGGCCGTGCACAAGATCAACAACCTGGCCGACTACCGCACGTTTCGCCGCAATCTCGGCGAGGCGAAACACATCGCGGTACTCGGCGCCGGGCTGATCGGCTGTGAATTCGCCAACGACCTGCTCGAGGCCGGCTACAAGGTCTCGGTGGCCGACCCGGCCGGCTGGCCGTTGTCGCAACTGCTGCCCGAAGCCTGCGGCAAGGCGGTCAAGCGCGAGCTCGCCCACGCCGGCGTCGACTGGTATCTGGACCACGCGGCGGTGGCCGTGCACGAGTCCGGCAAGCAGCTCGAGGTCGTGCTCGACAACGACGACACCATCCGCGCCGATATCGTGCTTTCCGCGGTCGGCCTGCGGGCCGGCGTCGAGATCGCGGACAAGGCCGGGCTGACCGTCGATCGCGGCATCGTCGTGGACCGCAGCCTGCGCACCAGCGACCCGCATATCTACGCGCTCGGCGACTGCGCCGAGGTCGACGGCCACTGGCGGCCCTATGTCGGCCCGCTCATGCAGTGCGCGCGCACGCTCGGCAAGACCCTGGCCGGCGGCGCAGGCGACACCCCCGGTCAGGTCAAGTATCCGACCCTGCCGATCATCGTGAAGACCCATGTCTGCCCGGTCATCGTCTATCCCCCCGTATCGACGCACGGCGAATGGCGGATCGAAGGCAAGTCCCCGAATCTGGAAGCCGCCTTCGTCGACGCCGACGGCCAGATGCTCGGCTTCGCGCTCATCGGCGAGGCCACCAACAAGCGCCGCGATTATCTCAAGGACGCGCCGCCGCTGATGGAATGATAGGCCCACATTTGACGCGGGACTCGCTTGCTCTTCACTCAAGCCGCAGCGCTGCTAGAGCCTTCGTTCCTGAGCGGCACGACTCGCCCGGCGGCTCCTGAAAAATGCGACGCGATCACGCTAGTCGCCATGGTCGCCGTCACGGTCCGAACATCGCGGGATATCCGGGCTCATGACGTTTGACCCCGGCCTCGCCGAGCGACTGCGCGAGGCGTTTGCCGCGGCCGACGTCCAGGACATCAGCGAAAGAGCGATGTTCGGTGGCCTGGTTTTCATGGTCGGCGGACACATGGCCTGCGGTATCGTCGCCGATGACCTGATGGTTCGAGTCGGCCCCGATCAATATGCCGAGGCCCTCGCACGGCCCCACGCGCGAGCGATGGATTTCACCGGCCGGCCGTTGCGTGGTTTCGTGTTCGTGGCGCCGCCCGGCTTCGAGGCCGATACGGATCTGATGCACTGGCTCGAAACGAGTCTGTGTTTCGTTGCGTCGCTGCCGCCTAGAGCAGGCAAAGCCGATTCTTGATCGTGTATGACACGCTGCCCAATCGGCTGGGCAGAGGCACGTAAGCTGATGGTCCCACCGCATGGCTCACGCCAAGACGCAATGGACAGATGGCCGTGTATTACAGACGTGGTCTTGCCATTGCTGGCGTGTCTTCGCGGCTTTGCGTGAAACGGTTTTGCTTGCGTGTGTCTAACGCTTGGGTCGACGTCGAAACGGCGAGCTGAGCTTTCTACATAATCAAGGGCCGATTAGCCGGTTGCGCCAGGCCCGAGCGGGTCGTCTAACCGGCCGCGTATTCGGCAATCAGATCGGCATACGCCTCCATCGGCGGAAAGCCGGGGTAGCGGTGTCGTGCCGGCGTGCGTACCCAGGGCAGGGCCTCGCGCGTGAATGTCTCGATGAACGGTTCGAACCAGCTGGCGTCGTCGAGCATGGTGGCGCGCACGTTGACGAAGCCGGCCTGTGCCGGCAAGCGGGTAAACAGCCAGCTCTTGCAGCGATCGCAGTGTTCGTGGGGGATTTCGGGATTGCCGAGCCCGCCCACGACAGTCGTGCCCGATATTACCGACGAAGCCGTCGACCGGAATCGCCATGCTCGTGGAAAATGCGCTGGCCGTCATGCGCTGACAGCCGTGGCAGTGACACGCCATGGTCAGCAGTGGCGGGCGTGAAATTCGAAAACGCACGGCGCCGCAGCGGCAACCGCCGTCCCAGGGTAGCTCCGGATGCGTCATTGCTCGTCTCCTCCAGGTCGATCGAATGACGCGGGCACCGCGCGCCCAACGTCAGAACCGGGTAGCGCCTCGGTCGTGAATGCTCCTGTATGCGGCGTGGCCTGTCACGCCCGTTGTGCGTATCGGGCCGATGCGACGGCGGCAAACGAAGCCAGACGCTGGCCGGCCAGGCGCGCGCCCTTTATATTGCCGGCCATCGGACCGAGCCGGAGGCTGGCCGGGCGGCCGATGACGTGCAGGCCGGGCGCGGCTTCCAGCTGTTCGTTGATCAGCAGATGGCCGGCGTCGTCGGCGCCCAGCTCGAGTCCGTGCATGGTTCGGCCGAGCAGGCTGTCGCGGTGCGGGGCGGCGTCGAAACCGGTGGCCAGTACCAGCCGGTCGGCTTCGACGCGGCGGCCGTCGCTGAACACCAGCCCGGCATCATCGAGGGAGACGATTTCACCGCGCCGCCAGGCGATCTGGCCGGCGGCCAGCGCGCTGGCCAGAACGGTGGTAATACGGGCAAAGATATCCGGCGGCAGCGTGCCCGGCATGCGGGCCTGTGCGAGCAGGGCGCTGCGCGCTTTGCGCGATGCGCGTGCGAACGGCTCCAGGCACAGGCGGCCGGCATAGCAGGGATCGCTGTCGAAATCGGCGGGCCGGGGCGCGTTGCGGGTCACCCAGCACACCTGCCGGCCGGCGTCGTGACAACGCAGCGCCAACTGGGCGCCGGTGATGCCGCCGCCGATCACGGCGACGCGTTCGCCCGATGCGGTCAGCGAGAACGCGGGGTCGTAGACGTGTTCGGCGTCGGCGCCCCAGGCCGGGCGATAGGGCCGGTTCGGCCCGGCCGCGAACACCACGCGCGCGGCGCGATGGCTGGCGCCGGCGCGGGTATGCACGCGCCAGCCGCGCGGGGCCTGTTCCACAGCGCTTGCATGGGCGTGGATAGTGGGCACATCGGCCAGGGCCTCATCGGCATGGGCTTCGAACAGGGCCCGCGAGGGGCGCCGGTAATAGCCCAGCCGGTGGGCGTCGTCGAAGCCATGCGCGGCGGCGAAACGGCGCAGGTCGTCAGTGCGCTGGCCCAGATGGTGAGCGCCGGATGAGCGCAGATAAGTCATGCCACAGGCATCGGCACGGCGCTGCCAGGCGGCCAGCGGCGCACGCGTATCGAGCACGGCCACATCGGCGCCGGGCGCGGCCGCGGCGATGGCACGCGCGGCAAAACGCCCCTGCGGGCCGCCGCCGATGATCAGCCAGTCGAGCATGTGATGGCGGCGGCTTCGCTAGCCGAGCGCGCGCAGCTGGGCCGCGGTGAGCAGCCAGCGCAGGGTGCCGGTGCCGCCTTCGGGCGGGCCGGGGAACTCGAGCATCGCCGCGCCGGCTTTTTTGAACGCCATCAGGCGGTCACGCCGGCGGGTCAGGCTCCAGGACACCCAGGTCGCCAGATCCGGCTCGTGGCCGACGAGGATCAGCCGGCGGTCGCCGAAATGGCTGTGCAGGAAGGCGTCCAGTGCTTCCATGTCCACCGGCGGTGCCAGCACCTCGGCTTCCTCCAGGGTGGGGTCGTCCAGATAGCTGGCCAGAATATCGGCGGTCTGGCGTGCCCGCAGCAACGGGCTGACCACGATATCGTCGACTCGGGCGCCGTCGAGCGTGGCGCGCAGGCCGCTGGCGGCGGCGCGGGTACGGCGCTGGCCGTGTGGAGTGAGCGGGCGTTCGGCGTCCGACAGGCCGAGCTTATGGGCACCGTCGCCGTCGAGCGCGATGCCGTGGCGAATCACGATAATGTCCATTCAGGCACCTCGGTTGTGTTCATGCACGGATTCTGGGTCGGGCAGGTGTGGGCGTGGTCTTGTGATGGGATAGGCCGCACCGGATTGTTCGTGGCGGGAGAGCGGGCGGCGTGTGGCTGGTGGGACGGATACGGTCGGCTTCTCTGCTGTTCTGTCGTGGCGCGATCCTGCGCAGGCGCTCTGCGGATGCGCTGTGCGCGAAGACTTTATTGTCGCTTGGATTGCGGCTGCGGGCCAGATGCGCGGACGGTGTCTTGCTATGGAATACGGCGCAAGTGACAAAAAAAATAATCGTTGTTCCGGCGTTCCGGTGCTGCCGCTGCAAGCGATTGTTTTGATTGCTGTTGCAAAAAGAGAGCCGAGTTTTTCGTCGGTTTGCGCGCGCTCATGGCCGGTATGCACGCGCGGCGCGCTGCGCGTCATTGTCCACCGCGGCGGCGAATGGGTGATCAATCCGCGCAGGCCTTGAGCCATGCGGTATCGCCGCTTTTTGCCCCGGGTTTATCCACAGCGTTGTGCACCGCTTGTACACCGCCAAACACAACATATAGTCTCTACAGGGTTGTTAACTGGCCCTTGACCACAGCATCTAGTGGGGTAGAGTTTGTGAATAACAACGTTGCAGTCAGCCTGTGCAGCGTCGTTGAAGATTTTGGGGGTTCGACAATCCACGGCGCGTTCTCGTTTCCAAACGGGCCGTACAGCGCGGAGTGAACATGGAACAGACACAGGTTTCCGAGCGCGCGCAATCGCGCGAGCAGCAGTCCGGCGAGCCGGCGGCCGGCAACGTCTACGGCGCGAGCATCGAAGCGACCGCGCCGGGCGGTCACAAGGTCATCCGTCGCAACGGCAAGGTCACGCCGTTCGACGCATCCAAGATCGAGTTGGCCGTCACCAAGGCCTTTATCGACGTGGAGGGTCAGCAGGGCGCGGCCTCCAGCCGTATCCGCGAAACGGTCAAGAACATCACCGAGCAGGTCGTGCAGGGCGTGACCCGCAGCCTGCCGGGTGGTGGCGCGGTGCATATCGAGGATATCCAGGACTACGTCGAGCTCGCGCTCATGCGCAGCGGCGAGCACAAGGTCGCGCGCTCCTACGTGCTCTACCGCGAGGAACGCGCCCAGGAGCGTGCCGCCAAGCAGGCCGCCCAAAAAACAGCCGGCGGCGGCGCCGAGGCGGCCGTATCCAGCGATATCAATGTCGCCTTCAAGGACGGCACCACCCGCGCGCTCGATCGCGACCGTCTGGGCCGGGTCATCGACGAAGCCTGTGCCGGAGTGACCGGTGTCTCCGCCGAGCAGGTCCTAAAGGACACGCTCAAGAACGCCTTCGACGGTATTGCCGAGGACGAACTGTCCACGGCACTGGTGCTCTCCGCGCGCCAGCGTCTCGAGGCCGAGCCCAACTACGGCACGGTCGCCGCGCGCCTGCTGATGGACAAGATTCGTCACGAAGGCCTGAGCTTCCTCGCCGAAGGCGCAGTGGAATATGCCACCCACGCCGAGATGCGCGAACGCTATCCCGCCTACTTCAAGGACTTCATCGCCACCGGCGTGCAGCACGAGCTGCTGGACCCCGAGTTGCTCGAGTACGACCTCGACAAGCTGGGTAACGCGCTGATCGCCGATCGCGACCTGCAATTCACCTACCTGGGCCTGCAGACCCTTTACGACCGCTACTTCATCCATCACGAGTCCAAGCGCTTCGAACTGCCGCAGGCGTTCTACATGCGCGTGGCGATGGGCCTGGCGATCAACGAGATCGAGCGCGAGGAACGCGCCATCGAGTTCTACAAGCTGCTGTCGAGCTTCGACTTCATGAGCAGCACGCCCACGCTGTTCAACTCCGGCACCCTGCGTCCGCAGCTGTCGAGCTGCTATCTCACCAGCGTCTCGGATGACCTGCACGGCATCTACGGCGCGGTGCGCGACAACGCCATGCTGTCCAAATTCGCCGGCGGCCTCGGCAACGACTGGACGCCGGTGCGTGCCATGGGCGCCCATATCAAGGGCACCAACGGCAAGTCGCAGGGCGTCGTGCCGTTCCTGAAAGTGGTCAACGACACCGCTGTGGCCGTGAACCAGGGCGGCAAGCGCAAGGGGGCGGTCTGTGCCTATCTCGAGACCTGGCACAAGGACATCGAGGAATTCCTCGACCTGCGCAAGAACACGGGCGACGACCGTCGTCGCTGCCACGACATGAACACCGCGAACTGGATCCCGGATCTGTTCGTCAAACGCGTGCTCAACGACGAGCCGTGGACGCTGTTCTCGCCCAACGACGTGCCGGACCTGCACGATCTCACCGGCAAGGCCTTCGAAGAAGCCTATGCCGGTTATGAGGCCAAGGCGGCGCGCGGCGAGATCAAGAACTACAAGACGCTGTCGGCCGTGAATCTGTGGCGCAAGATGCTCAGCCTGCTGTTTGAAACGGGCCACCCCTGGTTCACTTTCAAGGACCCGTGCAACCTGCGCAGCCCGCAGCAGCACAAGGGTGTGGTGCACTCGTCCAACCTGTGCACCGAGATCACGCTCAACACCTCGCCGGGCAAGGAAATCGCGGTCTGCAACCTGGGTTCGGTGAACCTGCCGCAGCATATCGTCTTGAATAAAGAGGGTAGGGGCGAGCTGGACGTGGCCAAGCTGGAAGGCACGATCAACACCGCCATGCGCATGCTCGACAACGTCATCGAGTACAACTACTACAGCGTCAAGACCGCGCGTGACTCCAACCTGCGTCACCGCCCGGTCGGCCTGGGCCTGATGGGCTTCCAGGACGCGCTGTACAAGTTGAAGCTGCCCTACGAATCCGACCAGGCAGTGGAATTCGCCGATCGCTCCATGGAGCAGATCAGCTATTTCGCCATCAAGGCCTCGACCAACCTGTCGGAAGAGCGCGGTGCCTACAGTTCCTTCAAGGGCAGCCTGTGGGATCAGGGCATCCTGCCGATCGACTCCATCCAGATCCTGCGCGACAACCGTGGCGCCGAATACCTCGATCAGGACGAGACGCAGACCCTGGACTGGGAAGCCCTGCGCACCCGCATCGGCCAGGTCGGCATGCGTAACTCCAACTGCATGGCCATCGCGCCGACCGCGACCATCGCCAACATCACCGGCGTGTCGCAGTCGATCGAGCCGACGTATCAGAACCTGTACGTCAAATCGAACCTGTCGGGCGAGTTCACCGTCATCAACCCCTACCTGGTCGAAGACCTCAAGGCACTGGACCTGTGGGACGAGGTCATGGCCAACGACCTCAAGTACTACGACGGCTCCGTGCAGGCCGTCGACCGGATTCCGGACGACCTCAAGGTGCTCTACAAATGCGCCTTCGAGATCGATGCCCGCTGGTTGATCGAATCCGGTTCGCGTCGCCAGAAGTGGCTGGATCAGGCCCAGAGCCTGAACCTGTACATGGCCGAACCGTCGGGTCGCAAGCTGGACGAGCTCTACAAGTTCGCCTGGACCAAGGGCCTGAAGACGACCTATTACCTGCGTTCCATGAGTGCCACGCATACCGAGAAGTCCACCATCACCGATCACCGTCTGAACGCGGTCGGCAATGGCGGCGCCGGTAGTGGCCAAGGGAATGGCAATAGCGCAGGTGCCGGTGGTTCGGTCGGCGGCGCCAGCCGTGCGGCCCAATCCGCGGCGCCCGCAGCCAGCGCGAACGGTAACGGTGCGGCCCCCAAGGCCACGCCCGCGCCGCAGGCCCAGCCCACCGCGCCCATGGCCTGTGCCATCGACGATCCGGATTGTGAGGCCTGTCAGTAAGGCGAAGACCAAGAAGGAAGGCAGTGATCCGCAGATGAACGCAGAGACACGCAGATGAAATACAGAGCAACAAGCCGTTCTTGTATCTGCGTCAATCTGCGTTCATCTGCGGACAGTTCTTCTTCTCGCTATAGCGCCGACACACAACAGAACATCGCTTTTTAACGAAGCACAGCAAAAGAGAACAATCATGCTCGACTTCGAAGACACCCCGCGCCAGGACGACAGCCCCGGCACGCCCAAGCCGACCACGGCCAACCCGAATCCGGCCGGTGAAGGCGTCTCGCCCGATCCGTACGCGCTCGACAAGCAGGCCGAGAAGACCAATCAGTCCGGCCCGGAAGAAGCCGTGACCGGTCTGGAACAGGTCGAACTCGGCGGCGACCGCGTCTCGGTGGACGACAAGCGCATCATCAACTGCCGCGCCGACGTCAACCAACTGGTGCCGTTCAAGTACACCTGGGCCTGGGAAAAGTACCTGAACGCCTGCGCCAACCACTGGATGCCGCAGGAAGTGAACATGTCCGCCGACATCGCCATGTGGCAGGACCCGGACGCGTTAACCGACGACGAGCGTCAGATCCTCAAGCGCGGCTTCGGC
The DNA here is from genome assembly GCF_042643355.1 of Salinisphaera aquimarina. NCBI lineage: Bacteria > Pseudomonadati > Pseudomonadota > Gammaproteobacteria > Salinisphaerales > Salinisphaeraceae > Salinisphaera > Salinisphaera aquimarina. Next base: position 239,266 of record NZ_JBHRSS010000003.1, on the reverse strand, counting down.
TTCTTCGCCTCCAGTGAATCGCTGGTCGCCAACAACATCGTGCTCGGCGTCTACAAGCACCTCACCAACCCCGAATGCCGCCAGTACCTGCTGCGTCAGGCTTTCGAGGAAGCCGTGCACGGGCATACCTTCCAGTACATCGTGGAGTCCCTCAACCTCGACGAGGGCGAGATCTTCAACATGTACCGTGAGCTGCCCAGCGTGCACAACAAGGCCGCCTGGGCCATGCAGTACACCCAGAGCCTAAACGACCCCGACTTCAAGACCGGCACCTTTGAGAACGATCAGATCTTCCTGCGTGACCTGATCGCCTTCTACGTCATCTTCGAAGGCATCTGGTTCTATGCGGGTTTCGTGCAGTACCTGTCATTCGGGCGCCGCAACAAGATGACCGGCACCGCCGAGCAGATGCAATACATCATGCGCGACGAGTCCATGCACCTGAACTTCGGCATCGACGTCATCAACCAGATCAAGATCGAGAACCCCAACCTCTGGACCGAAGATTTCCAGAGCGAGGTTCGCGCGATGATCGACGAGGCCATGCACCTGGAAATCGAATACGCCCACGACACCATGCCCCGCGGCGTGCTCGGCCTGAACGCCGCCATGTTCGACGAGTACATGAAGTTCATCGCCAACCGCCGCTGCTCGCAGATCGGCCTGGCCGAGCTGTACCCGGGCGCCGAAAACCCGTTCCCGTGGATGAGCGAGATGATGGATCTGAAGAAGGAGAAGAACTTCTTTGAGACTCGGGTGATTGAGTATCAGTCGGGTGGGGCGCTTAGCTGGGATTGATACGGGGCCGTAATAGCCAGCGCGGCTGAGTATGCGCCCCCGGCCGTTCTAAATAACATCGACGACTCGCGTCCTTGCCCGACTAACGGAAGGCGTACCAATGCAAATTTTCCGTTGAGGATTTCTCACGAAATTTCGGAAATACAATATCATGTTTACTGGAGCAGTAGTTCAGGCACAAAATGGTGGGCCGAGAAACGAGCAATCGCCTATTTTTCCGAACGGACAAACTCGCGACGCCGATAGAGATATTCTGCTTTAGGTATTTCTCGTGTCGGCGCGGTAATTTTGCATCCGTCGTACAGCTTAAGTTGTTGCTGCAATACCAAGTCGTCTTCGATTTTGCTCCAGTCAATACGAATAGTTAAATCGTCTTCGATCAATAGGTATCCGTTTTCAAAAGCGCGATCTACGAGTACTGATAGGCAAATGCCGTTGGAGGGGTCTAGCCGTATAGTTTGATCCTTGCTCCAGGGCACAATGTGCGATGCGACGAGAAAAACTTCAGTCTCTATACCAGTGATTGCGCATCGAAATGCATAGTTTTTTTTCACCGCTTCTGCAAATGCCCTTTGTGCGCTGCCCCTAGTTTTGATTGTTGTTTTGGAATCGGGTACTTCGTAATTCTTTTGCTCTATTTGACCACGGAATTCCGCGACCTCGCTAGGTGAAACATCATAAGTTTCTGCGGCCGCGTCGCTCGAATTGGTAACTGGGTAGCGCGCTCGTAGTAGGCTATCTAGAAAGGTAAAAGATTTCGCGCTTTTATCACCGAGAGATGGCGGTACCGACCAAGCGTCGTGATTCTTTGCAGGATCGAAAAATAGCCCGTAACCAGGACGCCTGAGATAATAAGCAAGTTCACGACCCGTGTCGTCATCGAGCGCGTCTATAAAAGAAACGGGAGTTTTGGATGCAAGTAGCCTATAAAGTGTGTCCTCGATTACCGCGTTGGGTGCGATACCTCCGCTGTGAAAAACCGACCAGGCAAGGGCTGAATTTCTAGATGTGGTTTTGGCCAGAGTTTGAATCAACTGCGGTATGAGCTTGAGATCGGCCCATGCGTAGTGCTGAGCCGGATCTCCAAGATAACAGCGCAAATGAAGTGTTTGGGATTCATTCCTAAGCTTGATTGCCAATAGGTAGGGCTGGCCGGCACCACGGCTCGATAGTAATGCTAATTCATTTTCAGCAGCCTCAAACTCGCGATGGGATGGATCCCCGGGGATTGTTGCTGCGCCAGAGTCTTGCGGCGTAAGCGACATTTTCCAAACATCGGGTGCGCCAAGACGTGTTTCCCACTTAAGGTGCGGCCGGTCAGCCGACCTCAAGACGAGGTTTCCTGGTGCCTTCCCAGTTACCCATCGGTAGATGATTCGCTCAGAACCGGAGCTTTTTAGTTCTGGAAATAATTTCTTTACGGTGTCGAGGAAATCTTTTTTTCTCGAAAGTTGGATATAGTCTTTCGTATAACTAGTTACTTTTCCATCCAGCCGCCCGTAAGTAGCTCTGTGCGCTGAGGACCCGTAATAAATTACAAGCACCCATTCAACCGGTTGAGCGCTCATCTTGGTTTTCCGATAATGATTGCCTCAGGGGATTTACGTGCTTCCACCTCACGTTTACTCTGTGCTGCAAGAGCGCGGTGAGTTGTGAACCGTACAATGTCTGTTCCTGGAAATAAGTCGCGAACAACCTCCGTGTCGCGGTTGGACATCACCCACTGTACGCCCCGGCGAGATAGTTCATCGCAAATGCGTGATAGATCTACAAGGTCAGCAATTTCGAATGTTTTAGCCGTATATTTGTTAAATTTTGCGGTTGGCTCTTTTTCTGTGCCTGAGCTTGTAAAAATCGGAAGATATGGCGGATCGAAATACACAAAATCTCCACGAGTAGCGTTCTGTAGTGTTTCTCGAAAATCAGCTGTAGAAAATTCTGCGCCAGCGAGAGCAATCTTAATGGACTTAAAGGTGGCGTCACTGAAGCCTTTGAAGCTGCGATCGCCCCAAGGCGCGTTCATCGCTCCGGTTCTGGAGTTCTCGCGCCACAGATGGTTCCAAGACACTCCATTCAGATATAAGAAACGTGCAGCCTTTTCTATCAGAGAATGTGGTGCCATCGCACGGACGTCATAATAGAAGTTTTTCGAGTCGTTTTTCAGGTACCACTCCAATAGTTGGCTAAGATCGGCTTGATGGTCTCTCATCGCAATCCACGCTGCGATCAGGTGTTCATTTAGGTCTGCCAAATATGAACGCCCGGCGACTCTGTGAGCACAAGAAAGGAAAACGGCGCCACCGCCAAGGAAAGGTTCATAGTAGTTATTAATCGAGTTTGGCACGTGGGGAAGAATGCGGGGGAGCAATCGCGTCTTGCCTCCAGCCCATCTGATGAAAGGTTTTATTGGAGCGGAATCGGCGCCACCGAATGGTAATTCCTTCTGACCTTTTCCTAGGGCACGCTGAATCATGAGTAGGCCTTACGCTTATTGGATCCGCGGATGGTATTCTAATTTGAGGGGTAGTAAAAATACCCCGCTGCACACTGGTAGGTCAGAATTTCGGGGAATTATATGTCTGACGTCGAGCTTGTTTGGCCGAATAAAGATATGGCGCTGCGTGCGTCAGGAAACAGCAGTTATGAGTGGGTAGAGCCCACTTGCAACCGACTAAAAGTCCCCCTAAAGCTGGAAAGACTTACGTCGCATCACGGTAATGAACGACCGAATATAGTGGCGGTAGGGGACGGGCTGGACATTTTGGAAGCACTTTCTGGAGATGCCCTCATCTTCGAAAGCGGAATTCGTCTCGTCTATATTGACCCGCCTTTTAACACGCAGGTGAATTTTCGGCAGTATCGCGACACCATGAAGCGCCCAATGTGGTTGAGTATGATGCGTGATCGGCTGATGGCGCTTCGACCGCTACTTGCTGAGGACGCAAGCATTTGGGTTCACTTAGATGATGCTGAAGTGCATCGCGCTCGTTCTGTCATGGACGAAGTCTTTGGCGAGGGCGCATTCGTTGCGTCTGTGGTGTGGCAGAAAAAAAATACTCGCGATTCACGTGCTGCATTTTCTGAGAACCACGACACGATTGTCGTTTACGCGCCCAGCGGTCCGAAGAAATGGAAGACATCTAGAAATTTGCTCGTTAAAGACGGTGCTGACTTAGTCAACCGAGATAACGATCCTAGAGGTCCGTGGACAGACGCGCCGTTCACTGCTCCCGGCTATCGTAGTGCTCAGCAATATGACATCGTTACGCCCGCCGGAAATGTTCAGCGTCCGCCGCGGGGGCGTTCTTGGTATGCGACGGAAGCGACGTATCAGAGTTTAGTCGCCGACGAGCGGATCTGGTTTCCGAAGGGTGGCGCGGGATCACCTCGTCTTAAGCTTTTTGCGCATCAACTCCGCGGTCTTGTTCCGTTTACGGTTTGGGGAACTTCTGACACCGGCACGAACGATGATGCCAAGCGACACCTTATGGCGCTATTCCCGGACAAAGAAGTGTTCGACACTCCTAAGCCCGAGTCGCTGCTTGAGCGCATTATCCATATAGCGACGAATCCTGGGGAATTGGTTGTGGATATCTTTGCCGGTAGCGGTACGACGGCGGCAGTTGCTCACAAGATGCGACGTCGATGGTTGGTCGCTGAGCGAAACGCCGATACAGTTTTTAAGTATTTGTTGCCACGACTTCAAAATGTTGTTGATGGCAAAGATCCTGGCGGTGTCACCGGAGCAACTTCTTGGGTAGGTGGCGGAGGCTTCGAGGTGGTAAACGTATCTCCTAGGTTGGGTAAGCTAACTGGCCCTTACCGACCCGATGCTATCGAGCGAAATCTTGCGATGTCATTGACGAAATGTGGAAAGCTCGCGAATGCTTCCTGATTAGCAAGCGGTACGCGAGGAATGGGGTCATGTCTAAACGCCCGACGGTAATCTGGCGAAAGGGCAAATGGGGTCAGGTCTTGCATGTGCATAGACCCGGTTAAACTTAACCTCAAACCGCAACAGTAAGACAGCCATGGCCCGCCCTTTACGCCTCGAATTCGCCGGCGCGCTCTACCACGTCACCGCGCGCGGCGATCGTCAGGAAGCAATCTACGAAGACGATGAAGATCGCCAGGCATTTCTCGATGTGCTCGCGGATGTCGCCGATCGCTTCAACTGGCTGGTTCACGCCTATTGCGAGATGACCAATCACTATCACCTGCTGATCGAGACGCCGGACGGCAATTTGTCGAAAGGCATGCGGCAGTTGAACGGGGTGTATACGCAGTACAGCAACCGCCGGCATGGCCGGGTCGGGCATCTGTTCCAGGGGCGTTACAAAGCGATCATCGTGCAGAAGGAATCGTATCTGCTGGAGGTGGCGCGCTATATCGTGCTCAATCCGGTACGGGCGCAGATGGTGCGCAGTGCCGGCGATTGGCCGTGGAGCAGTTATCGCGCAACCGCCGGGCGTGCGGGTGTGCCGCGTTTTCTGACCACTGATTGGATTCTGTCGGCGTTCGGCGCACGCCTTAAAGAATCGCAGCTCGCGTATCGGCGGTTCGTGAGCGAGGGGCGCGGTCAGCCGGCGCCGTGGGTCGCGTTAGCCAATCAAGTACTGCTGGGCGATGACGCGTTCGTTGATCGGATGCGTTCCAAGCTCGACCAATCCAACCGGTCGCTTGCCGAAGTGCCGCGCGCCCAGCGTGCCGGTCGGGCCAAGCCGTTGGCCGACTATGCTGCGCATAGCAATACCCGCGATGAAGCGATCGCCGCGGCTTATGCGTCCGGCGGTTACAGCATGGCCGAGATCGGCGCGTATTTCGGCGTGCATTATTCGACGGTCAGTCGCGTCGTGCGGGCGGCAGAACGCCTGCCGTAGAAGCCCGAGCTTCGAGACCGGCGCTCCGGTCTGAACTCCAGTTTTCTCGCCGTTCGCCGATAGGCCGGTGTGGTTCCATGTCTTGAATAGAAGGAGAATTATGGACGCAGGAAGTGTTAGCTCGACCGTCGCTACCGCGATGGCTTTACAGCAGCACAACCAAAGCCAGGATGCCCAGGCGAGTCTGTTAAAAGACACGCTCGAAAATCAGGCTGCACAGATGAATCAGCTGATGTCATCTGTGCAGTCGCCGCTGGCTTTGGCGACCGTCGGGCCCGTTGGTACGCAGATCAATACGTCTGCGTGACGGGAAGAATGCCCCGATTGTTCGGGGTACAACGGTCGCAGTGCATTTGTACTGGGGCCGTTTTTCCTTCACCCCGGCGGGCGCTGGGTCTCACAGCCCGGCCGAGCGGACCAACCTACGAGAGCGGGCCGCATTCGATCTGCGGGGGCAGTGATAGACGCAAATGCGCTCAGGTCTTGCATTGCCCCATTCGCCGTATCGAGGTAAGCCTCGGTAGGTAGTTCACAGACGACCTTCGGGCTGGCTCCGGTATTGCTTGTTGAGAACAATACCGGGCCTCTGGGTCGTCGACGTCTGCTTGCGCGCCTGCAGGCTGGGGGATTGTTAGGTCTCTTGGTGAGTAACCGACGAGTAGGCTCGCAGAAAGGCAAAGCGCACGATCTGCGCCGATGCTTCGGTCGCCTGGCCTGTCACGGGTTGCGCGGGCCCGTGGGGCCGTAGTCGAAATCGGCGATTGCCGGCCCGAAGGTCTTCAAGCCCGCCGGGGCGTCCTTCGGGTCGAGCTTGAGGATGAGAAAAGCGCCTTGATCGGAGGATTCGATACGGGTGAGGGCGTCTTCGAGTTCGCCGTGCGTGGATGCGTGATACGACACCATCTTCGCGTCCGACTGGAATACCTGCGGCAGGCGTGCGTAGTCCCAGGCGGCAATGTCGTTGTAGGCGCGTTCCATGCCGAGTATGTAGCGTTCGATGGTGTAGCCGGCGTTGTCGATCAATACGATGATCGGCCGCTGGTCGTAGCGCAGAATGGACGACAGCTCTTGCGCGGTGAGCTGGAACGAGCCGTCGCCTATAAATAGCAGGTGCCGGCGCTCGGGCGCGGCGAGCAGGCTGCCGAACAGGGCGGGGAGCGTGTAGCCGATCGCGCCCCAGATGTTGGATGCCACGTACGCCGTGTCCGCGGGCAATCGCTGGGCGGACAGGCCGATATTCGACGTGCCGGCTTCGGCGATCACGACATCGCCGGAGCGCACGAACCGGGCCATTCGCGGCCATAGCCGTGCGTGGGTGAGCACGTCGCTCGGCTCGCCCGCATCTTGCTCGGCCGGGGCGCGCTCTGCCGCATCGGCAACAGTGTTGGCGACGTTGCGCTGCGGGATGGCGTCCACAAGGCGTTCGAGCAGTTCGGCGCCGACCACGCCCTCGTAGTAGTCCGGCCCGACCGTCACCCGGTGGTTGCGCACGTCCACGACCGACTCGAACGGCAGCTGTGCGGTGAAGTTGCCCGAGTTGCTTTCGATGAACCGCGGCGAGGTAATTAGGAGAAAGTCCGCGGACTCGATGCGCTCGCGTACATCGGCGGACGACGCCGCACCCGCATACGTACCCAGAAACAAGGGATCGTTTTCGTCGAGCAGCGCCTTGGCGGTGGGCAGCTGCGCATAGGGAATGTGGCCGCGATGGGCGAGTGCGCGCAGGCCGTCGATCAAGCCGTAGCGGTCGGCGTCCATATCGGTGAGGATCGCGGGCCGGGTTGCGGATGCGAGTTTGTCCTGCACATGGGCAAGCGCGGCCTCGAGGCGTTCGGCGTCGCTGGGCGGCATGCGTATGTCGAACGGTGTATCCGGCGCCTCGATGCGCAGATGCGACACATCGGAGGGCACCTGAACATGAACCGGACGCTGCTTGCGCAGGCACAGGTGCAGGGCGCGGTCGATCTCCTCGACTGCGTTGGTGGAGTCGATATGCACGGCGGTGGCAGTGAACGGCGCCATGCTCAACAGCATGTTGTCGAAGTCGCCGTCGGCCAGCGAGTGGTGGAGCCGGAAACGGTTCTGGGTCGCAAACAGCGGTGGGGCGCCGCCGATCGAAAAGACCGGCAGGTGTTCGGAGTTCGCACCCGCGATACCGCATAAGGCGCTGAGCTCGCCCACGCCGTATGTGGTCAGCAACGCGCCGATCCCGCGTCGCCGGGCATAGCCATCCGCCGCATAGGCGGCATTGAGTTCATTGCACGCCCCGACAAACCGGATCCCTTCCATGTCTTCGATTTGTTCCAGCAGGTTCAGGTTGAAGTCGCCCGGCACGCCGATCACGTCGCTCACCCCAGCCTGACGCAGCCGTGTGAAAAGAAACTCTCCAACCGTGGTCTGCATCTCGCGCTCCTGTGTTGTTGTCGGTTAACGCCCCGTTCGGGGCCGTGGGGCGCACCATTGTAGAACCCGGGGATATCAACCAGGCTTGGGACTACGGACTTGACCTCAAGAACTTCCATGCCGGCAGCTACGCGGCAGATATTTTTCCGGTTCTCATCGCAACCAAAGCGCTCAAGAGCGATCGCGAATGGCAGCCGAGACATTCTGACGGGGTGCGACCGCCGGCGTGCAGCGGCGTTGATGGCTTGGCGGGTTTGATCGATAGAGCGCTTGTTAGCCGAGGCGTCGGTTCACTCGATGCACGCAGTTGGGCGATATCCGCTTATCAGCCGACGCCGACCATCATCGAAGCCGCGCAAGCGTTGTATGGCCAGCATTCCGTTGAGGCGATTGCCCGTAACGATGCCGGCGCGAAAAACCTTTCGGTGACCTCCAATCTAGTCGATCAAATAATCTTGGAGTCGCAGGCAAAACGAACGAAATCGATCGTGTTTATTACCGGTGTGCCAGGTGCCGGCAAAACTCTTGTGGGACTGGACGTAGCCACACGGCGTCGAGACGTTGATGCGCCCACGCACGCGGTATTCCTTTCTGGCAACGGCCCGCTCGTCATGGTGTTGCAAGAAGCCCTCACCCGCGATGAGTTAGCCCGCTCTAAAGCGCAGGGCAAGCCGGTTCGCAAGGGGGCTGTAAAACAGAAAGTGAAGCCGTTTATCCAAAACGTGCATCACTTTCGCGATGAGGGCGTGCGCGATCGAGACAGGCCGCCACATGACCATGTTGTGATCTTCGATGAGGCACAGCGAGCTTGGAACCAAGATCGAACGTCCAATTTCATGTCGCGCCGGAAAGGGATCGCGAACTTCGATCAATCTGAGCCCGAGTTCTTGATCAGCTATATGGATCGCCACAACGATTGGGCGGTAATAGTGTGCCTCGTGGGCGGTGGCCAGGAGATTAATACAGGCGAAGATGGAATCGCGGGCTGGCTAGAATCTCTACATGATCGCTTTCCGCGCTGGCAGGTCTATATATCGCCTGAGCTCACCGACAACGAGTACGCTGCTGGCGGCGCGCTTCGAAAGCTCGGCTCGCAGCGCGAGCTTCTTACGGAAAAAAGCCTACATTTGGCTGTTTCGATGCGATCGTTTCGCGCTGAAAATCTTTCGGCGTTCGTAAAGGCGCTACTCGACTCTGAGCTAGACGCGGCGCACCAAATCGCCGCTACGCTCGTGCAACGGTATCCGATTGTTGTCACGCGTGATCTCGATGCGGCGAAGCGCTGGGTTCGCGAAAAGGCGCGTGGCAACGAACGCTTTGGTCTCGTTGCGTCGTCTCAGGCCCACCGCATGAAGCCACACGCGGTCGATATCCGCGTGAAAATTGACCCGGTCCATTGGTTTCTAAATGGAGCCCGTGATACGCGTTCGAGCTACTACTTAGAAGATGTTGCGACCGAGTTTCATGTCCAAGGCTTGGAGCTGGATTGGATCTGCGTTACCTGGGACGCCGACCTGCGCCGTGCGGACAGTGCATGGAGCTGCCACCGGTTCCGCGGCTCGAAATGGACGAAAATGCATAAGCCTGAACGGCAGAGATATTTGCTAAATGCCTATCGCGTGCTACTCACGCGCGCCCGACAAGGCATGGTGATTTTCGTACCCGAGGGCGACGAAGCCGACCCGACGCGCGCCCCGGCGTTCTATGACGAGACCTACCGCTATCTGCGTTCGATGGGCATTCGGTCATTAGATGCGGACGAGGCAATCTGATCGAAAGCAGTGCCAGGCGGCAAACGAGGGCGGTGGTAGATGAGCACAAGGAATCACGCCGTCGCCCCGGCGTAGATCAATCGCCCGGGCGGAGTTTTTCGCGCGAATCCGGCGACAGTCTATTTAACTGACCAACACAGCTTCTGCTGGTTGGGCTTTGGGTGCCAGAGGGACTATGGGGTCCAGTTCAGCTTTGACGTGCTAGTCGTCTCGTCTACGGCAATCCGTCGCTGGGCACATCGACGCGAACCATTTTCACGGCGGCTTCGCGCGTGCTCTTGCGTTCTTCTTCGTTGAAAGAAGGCGCGGTGCACATGAACAGCGTGCGGCCGTCGTCACCGCCGAGCATGCAGGCGAACACGCCCATATCGCCGGTCGATATCTCATCCAGGATTTCGCCGCCCTCGGCCAGCCGCAGCACGCGGTTGTGGCCGGCGTCGGCGGCCCAGACCGCGCCTTCGGCGTCCAGACAGATGCCGTCGGGCAGAAAAGCTGCGCCACCGACGAATTCCATCACGTCGCTCGTTTCGGGATCCGGGCCAAGCTTAGCCCAGGCGCGTTTACCGGACAGGTTGCCGTGGGCGCCGATATCGTAGGCGGTGATTTGCTGTCCGAAAGTTTCCGCAACAATCAGCTGGTTACCGTCCGGCGCGACGACCATGCCGTTGGGGAATCTCAGTCCGTTGGCAACCTCGGTCGCCTGGCCGTTCGGATCTACGCGGATGAGGTTAGTCGCCGTCATCGGCTTGCCAGCCATTAGGTCGAAACCGAAGTTGCCGACCCAGGCCCGGCCTTGGCTGTCCACCACCATGTCATTGAGATGCCAGGGTGCAAGCGCGGAAAGATCGGCGTATTCGCTGAGGGCGCCGTCGGCCGTGCGGCGTATCAGGCGGCGATCGCGCATGGATACAAGTAGCGCGTCGCCGTCGGGAAGGAAGCCGATACCGGAGGGCTGCTCGGGGATGTCCGCGACGGTTTCGACCTGCTCCGGATTATCCGGATCGACCGCCAGCACGCGGTAGGTATAGAAGTCGACGAACCAGAGCCGGCCGTTGTGCCAGCGGGGCACTTCGGTAAAGGACAAACCATCGACCAGCGTTTCGATCTTACGTAGAGAATTCGTCATGAAAGCTCCGGAATCGGCACTTGAAGGAGGCGATGACGTCGACGTTATCGGCTATTGCCCTGTGCAGGCAAAGGCGCAGGCGGGGCGGGTCTACTGCTGGATTGCAACAGCACCTAAATGCCAAAAGGCAGAACGCAAGCCCTGACGCTCGAAGCTGCACGAGGGCTAATCTCGATCCGACGCATGGCAGCGTATCGAGGCGCCGGGCGAGAACTAGTCGGTCAATACGCGCGTGGGCTGCGTGTGCGGCTCGATCGTGACGCGCGCTAGGGTGCCCGCGACGAATTCACCTGCACGGCGAAACGCGCGTTCGTCGTCACCGCGAAATGAAAATGAACGCTCCAATAAAATCTTTTCGTTGGAAAGGTCCACCATGTAGACGTGGCCCCATTGGACCAGTGTGCTCATCTTGTGAATGCCGCCGAAGACCAGTAGTCGGGCGTCGCTTTGCCGAGCGCGTTCGATAAGCGCTGCCGACTCCATGTTGCCCGCGGTACAGGTGTCGTTATCGCAAGGCAGGGACTGCGTTGCATAGCCGGCGTCGTCTTCGAGACCTTGGCGCAGCGTGGCGACGAAGGTGTGCATCATTTCGGCATGCGCCGCACGCTGGTCACGCACTTCGCCGGAGGTATCGTCGTAGTCGAAGTCGGCGACCATGGCCTTGACCGGCATGGCTTCGTTCGCGGTGGCGATACTCGTGCCCAGACATAGCAGGGCGCATAGCCCGAGAGCGACGCGGTAGCGGATTGGATGCTGGTGCCGAGTGTCGTACACGCTAGACCAAGGGTGTTGGAGCGCTTGCTCGAGTATATGCATCTTTTATCAATGCTGGCCACAGTCGGTGCTTGTCGGCGGGCCCTGCGTTCTTGTTTCGCCTGACCTGAGTGGTGATAGCCAGACCGTTACGACCCGAATTCGCCGGCGCGATGTATCACGTCACTTCCCGCAGCGATGGAAGCGGGCGAACCTACGAAGACGACGAGGGTCGCGTTATTTCACAGACGGGCTCACGATCGAGTAGATCCTCGATGCGTTTGTCGAGCGTTCGTCCGAGGCTCAATTCGAATATCGCCCTTTCGTTAGAGAAGGTCGCAGCCAGCTTTGGCCTGGGAAAACTGGCGTATCAAGAGTTTCTGGGAGATGACGCCGTCATCGACGATATGCGTGATCGTATCGAGCAATTGAATCGGTCGCTCGCCGAGGTGCCGAGGCCGCGCGGCGAGCTGTGTATCGCATGCCCGGCACAAACGCGCTCTACGGTCGAATCCAGTAGTAGGGGTAATAGTCGCTGCGGTCTGTATACCCGAAGTGCAGGATGCCGGCGCCAGAGGGGTCGAACAGCATGCGGTCGTGAATGCGGATGTCGTTCATCGGCCGCCAGTGCTGGCCGCCGTCGCGGCTGAGCGAGCGGTGTTCGCCGTCGTTACGGCCGATGTCGAGCAAAAGCCAGTGACTGTTGGCGACCAGCGAGCGCATGGGCTCGCTGCCGCTGGCGCGCACCGGCTGCAACGCGCCGGCGCGCATCCGATACAGGGTGTAGCGTTCGGGCAGGTTGGATCGGTAGATGCCGAAGAGCTGCCCGTCGGGCCCGTTTTCGATATCGGTGAACGCGCCGTCGTATTTTTCCGCCGAGACGATGTCGCCGCTGGCCGCATCAACCTGGTACATCACCGCGTTCGGGGCGCGCTGGTAGCGACCGCCGGCGACCGCATAGAGGCTGCCGGTGTCGTCCATGAACCAGTCGAAGAAGTCGGAGTTCGTATCGTCGTACAACGACTCGCTCAGCAGTCCGGGCCGGTAGGCCATCAGGCGTTCGTCGTCGACCAGTACGCGCCAATGGCGGCCGCCGTCGGCCGACAGATACAGGCGTTTGTAGCCGTCGACCCAGACGCGTTCGCCGTCGATGCCGACGATCGTCGGTACATAGGCTTTTTCCAGGGCGTGCTGGGCGGCCAGACGCCAGTGATGGCCGAAATCGTCGGATACGAAGACCGTCTTGTCGGCTACGTCGGGCAGTTCGGCGAGCAGGTAGCAACGCCCTTCGGCGCCGCAGCGCATGGCTTGGATTTCGCCCTGCAGGCGCGCGACCATGGCCACCTGCTGGCCGTCGCTACGCAGCAGATAGGCCAGGCCCAGCGGATGGCTTTGCCGTATCAGGCGGTCGACGCGTTGCTGGGTGTCGTTCTTGTCTGTTTTTGGCGTGGTCGCCAGGCAATTGAGTACCGGCTGGTCCGGGCCGGTGGCGACCTGGCCTTCGGCGTGGCAACGTTCTCGGCACGGGCCGTCGGCCGCGCAGGCTTCCGCCTCGGTATCGCGACCGCGTGATTTGACGGCCAGCAGGGCATCGGCGCCGGCGGCGGTGGCTTCGAGCGAATCCCAGTCCATGGGCTCGGCGAGAGCCGTATCCAGCGTGAGTGTCTTGCCCTCCTGCCAGCCGTGGGTATAGCCGGCCATGAGATACCAGTACACGCCGAAGATGGCGTAGCACAGCACCGCCCCGAGCAGCCACGGCCGTATCCATACGGGCAGCATGCTCAGAAAAACTCGTTGATCGTGGGGCTGCGGCCGGCACGCAGGCGCCACGCGAACGCGATGCCCAGGATCTTCTCGATGGGCCGCTCTTCGCGGTGACGCAGATACACGCGGTGCGCGATTTCGCCGATCAAACCCAGGCCGCAGAGGATTAGCGTGACGATCAACAGCATGCCGGCGTTCAGGGTCACCAGGTCGAGCCAGTCCCAGTAGTCGGGCCCGACGCCGCGGTCGTACCAGTCGTAGATCTCGAAGCTGATGCCGAGGATCGGCAGCAACACCATGAAGAACCCGGCAAGGCCGAGAATGAATCGCCGCGCCATGGGCGTAGTACCGGTGCCCTTGTAGGTCACGTGGGCGAGGCCGTCGCTGGCGTTGAGAAGGCCCCGGACTTCGCCGTCCGCGACCAGCGACAACAGCGACACGTGATCGCCGGCGGCCAGGAACAACGGCGCGCGGCGGATCAGGGCCGGGTCGATGAAGCGCCGCAGTTCCCAGGCGCCAGTGCGCAACGAAAATATCTCGCCGGCGCAGGCCAGGCGGTATTCGTGAACGCTGTAGCTGGTGCGACCGCTGCCGTAGGTACGGAACACTACATCCACGCTGCTCAGCGTGTCCTGGAGGACGCCGAGCTTGCCGTGCAGGCCGTCGGCAAGCTGCAGTGTGTCCGGCGTACGCAATGTCGGTGGTTCGTGCAGCGCAGCGAGTTCGCCGGCCCGAAATGCCTGGAGCCCGCGAGCAACGCGGCGCCGGCCCGGGTGCGCCAGGACGACCAGCCGATATACGGCCCAGAGCAGCGAGAACCCTGCGATCGAGAACAGGACGATCTGCAACAGCACCACGAAGATATTGACGCCCGCGGGCAGCGCCAGGGCTGCGACCACGGGCAGGGGCGACAGGACCAGCGTCAGCGGCGCCAGCCAGGGGCGGCGATCCGGCTCGGGCGCCCAAATGTCGCCGTTATCGCGCCCCAGCCAGTGCAGCCAGGCGCTGCCATCGCGCAGGCGATGGGCACCGATGACCACCTGTTCGTTGCGCCGCAGGCCGCGGCCCAGCAGGGCGCTGTCGAAGCGATCGCGGTCGAAGAAGAACACACCGCCGTCGGTACACAACCGGCCGATCGACATGCCGTTGTCGATCGACATCTGTTTGAGTTCGCGGCAGGCGACACGCACGAAGAATACTGCGCCGGTGCGCTCGGGAATCGACTGGGCGGGCTTACTGGGCGACATCCGAGCCGTGCCTCCTGTTTGATGTGCCGGTCGCGGCGGTATTGCCGCGGGCTTGCGATTCGGGGTGCCGATCGGGCCCGGCATTTTCCACCGTGCCGTCCGCGAAGCGCTGTATTTCGAACTCGGCGGTATCGATGCCGCGGCGTTGGAAATCCTGTTTCACGGCATCGACGGCGGCCCGGAAGGCGTCATCGGTCATGCCTTGATAGTGCGAGGCGGTAACCACCAGGCTCGGCCGCGGCGTCATCTTCAGCCAGCGGGTGATGATCGGCATCGGCAGCTGGCCATTGAATTCATCGAGCTTGTCGGGAATATCGTCCACTTGGCGATAGCGGATACGCCAGTGCACCTGCGGCAACTTGCCTGTGCGCTCGGTGTTCGAGGCCTCGGGCGGGGGCAACAGGAAAAACGACAGCGTGCGTTCGCCGTCCACCGGCCGTAGCGAGATCTGTGAATACGACGACAACGTGGCCGTGTCGTCGTGCTGCAGGCCCATGCGATAGCCTTCGGCCTCGCCACCGACCAGGAAGTCGATGATGCTGCCGGCCGTGTTCATCGTATCCAGCATGTCGATGCCGATATGGCGCGCGTTGACGTTGGGCGCGAGGATCGGCTTGAACTGGCGATCCACGCCGGCGGGCCCCCACATATAGACCGGCCCTTGCTCGGCCACGGCCGTCTGCAAGAGGCTGGTGCTGCGTTCGAGTGCCTTGGGCGCGTCCTCCTTCATGCTTTCGAACGGGTTCGGCGCGATCATCGATTTGATCGGACCGGAGTCACAGGCACGAATACCGTAAGTCAACGGCAGCAAGACCATGGCCAGCGCTGCCCATTTGCTGTGCTTGACCATCTGCTCGCGGAAACGGCGATCGGCATTGCGGTTGGCGCGGCTCATGGTCGATGCCGCGGACGCCCGGCGCTCGCGACGCGTGCCGGGCTCGTCCGCCGGCGCACGTCTGTTACGACGGACATGATGTGTCGTCTTCGGGGATGGCTCGGCCTGGCTCGGCGACGCCTCGGCGGCCGAATGCGATGGCCCCGCTGGTCGGTCGGGCGTGGGCTCGGCCATGGTCTCGCTGAACAGCGCGGCCTGTCCGGGCAGCGTGGGTACCTGGGCCGCTTGTTTTTCACCCTGCAGCCCGGCGCGCGCGGCTTCGATGAAGGCGACGTAATCCAGCAGATCCTGCCGATAGTGGCGACCGTCCAGATGAAAACGCAGGCGTCGGCGATCGGCCAGACGCAGTGTTAGCGAGGGCGCCGCGACTTCCCAGTAGAACAGGCGCGCATCGCGCCCGATCGAATGCGTTCGTACATCGGCGAAAGCGATGCGCCCGAACAGCTGGGACTCGAACCCGGCGTCGTCGAAGCGTATGACGTCCTCGCGGCCGCGGGCAGCCCAGGCGCGATAGCCGTAAGTGCCCCAGGTGAGCAACCATGCCGCAACCGCTGCCGCCGTAATACCCAGCGCAGCGGGCTCGGGCACCATGCTGTGCACGATCGGCAGCCCGATCCCCAGCAGGACAAGGCCACCGACGAACGCCAGCACGGCCGCGCCGCGCAGATCCGCGCGATCATGGTGATATCTCAAAAACCCCCTCGATGTCATCCCATAGTGTTCTCTTGTTCATCTCTGCCCGGACTGGCGTTGGATCAACGCAGCCGTTGCCGGATCGCGGCCAAACGATTCCGAGGCCGGGTCGAACGCCTTGGAAGACGATGGTCGCGGTACGATCTGCGAGCCAGGGGAGCCGGCTTGCCGAGCCCGTATCGGATCGAGCAGGCCCGGCGAAGCTTACGAAGGAGCCGCTTATGAAACAACCCGGCGCGCAAGGCGATCCGGCATGATTCCTTTGTAAACTCAGTAGCCTGGCCGCGCGAATCGCCTGTCAACCCGCGGCGCGGGCGGGGTTGGCGGATCTTTGGTCGCCGATCTCATACCCATCGAAGACGTGTCGCATGACAGGCAAGAATGCGCGGTTGCGCGCGCGCCAGGGTCGGCATAAATTCGGTGGCTTGTAACCCCATGCCTGTTTGCGGATTCATTGTCCTGGGAGATTGCCGTGCAGAATGTATTGATCGATCCCGGCACGCTGGCGCAGTGGCTGACCGAGGGGCATGATCCGGTGGTGCTCGATGCGCGCGCACGCCTACAGGACGCCGAGGCCGGCCGCGCGCTCTGGCGCGAGGGCCATGTGCCCGGCGCGCGCCATGCCGATATGGATCACGAACTCGCCGCGCCGCCGTCGCCGCAGGGCGGGCGCCACCCGTTGCCGGACCACACCACGTTCGCAGAGCAGTTGCGGCGCTGGGGCATCACGCCCGACCGGCCGGTGGTGGTCTACGACGATCAGGGCGGTGCCATCGCCGCGGCGCGGGCATGGTGGATGCTTGTCTGGGCCGGCCATCCCGCGGCATACGTGCTCGATGGCGGCTGGCCGGCCTGGCGTGCCGGCGATCACCCGGTGTCGACGGATACGACCGAGCCCGAGCCGAGCGACTGGACGCCGACGTTCGACGACGACCTGATCGCCACCGCCGACGATGTCGCTCGCGGCGACGCCGTGCTGCTCGATGCGCGTGCCGGCGAGCGTTTTCGCGGCGAGTACGAACCGCTCGACCCGGCCGCGGGCCATATCCCCGGGGCGCACAACGTGCCGGCGTCGTCGTTGCTGGATACGCACTCCCGCTTCGTGTCGCCGCACGAGCTGGTGCAAGCGCTGCCGGCGGGTGATGCGACGATCAGCTACTGCGGTTCCGGCGTGAGCGCCTGCCAGCTGATACTGGCCTGCGCGGTGCTCGGGCGGCCCTTGCCGCGTTTGTATCCCGGATCGTGGAGCGACTGGAGCAACGACCCGGCTCGGCCCGTGGCAACCGGCCCGGCGTAGCCGCGCACCGTACCGGGCGAGGCCGTGCGCCGCCTATGCTGCGCAGAGCAATACCCGTGATGAGGCCATCATGCTTGCCTATGCGGCCGGCGGGTACAGCATGGCTGAGAGCGGCGCGTATTTCGGCGTGAACCATTTGACCGTCAGTCGCGCCGTGCGGGGCGCCGACCGCGTTTCGTAGACGATCGCGCGGTCAATCGAGCGCGCCCAGAGAAGGGCGATTTTCTTTTTACGGCGCGATATGCAGGAACAGATTGTCGCTGCTTTTCGCGCTTCGGGCCGCCGTTCTCGCCGGTGATCCGGCGGCGCCTGAGCAGGGTCGTGATTGCGCGCTAAAAACAAGAAAACCGGCGGCTCTCGGGTTTTTCATTTTCAGGAAAAAGAAGGCCGAAACCGGCGAGCGCCCCAAATCGTTTAAAATCCGGCCTCACGAAATAGCCGCCTCTGGCGGGTAGCCCGTTCAATCAGAAGGAATGTGTTGTATGACCGCTACGATCCACACCGTTCAGGTCGAAAAAACCAGTGGCGACCTTGCCCGTGATCAGCAGTTGGCATGGAAGCTGGCTGAACTGGCTACCCGCGCGAAAGACGCCCCGCAAGACGCCGAGGCCGTGGCGATGGCCAAGAATCGAATCATCGACAACGCCGCGATTGCGCTGGGTGCCGCGAACGAGTCGGCGGTGAAGGTGGCGCGCGCTGACGCAGTAGGCTCCAAGGGCACGGGCAAGGCGACCATCTGGGGGCTCAAGGATAAATTTGCGCCCGTGCCGGCCGCGTTCGCCAACGCGGTGGGCGTACGGTTTCTGGACAACGACGACTGCTATCTGGCGGCGGAATATTCGCACCCGGACGACAACATCTCGCCGATCATTGCAGTCGGCCAGCATCTGGGCGTGTCCGGTGCCGATATCCTGCGCGGTATTGTCGTCGCCTACGAGGTGCACGTCGCGCTCGTGGGCACGGGCGACGGCACCGGCATTTGCCTGCACAAGCACAAAGTCGACCACATGACCCATATCGCCGCGGGCACGGCGGCGGGCATCTCGTCCATGCTGGGGCTGACCACCGAGCAGACCTACCACGCGATCAACTTCGCCGTGCACAACGCGATTTCCTCTCGCCAGTCGCGCAAGGGTGATATCGGTGCGCAGAAGGAATTCGTGCCCGGCTTCTCGGCCGAGATCTCCATCAAGGCCGTGCATCACGCCATGCACGGACTCAAGGGGCCGAACCCGGTGTACGAAGGCGTGGACAGCATCATCCGTCGCTTCCTCAACGGCCGCGACGATGAAAACGCGGTCTACAAGGTCGAACTGGCGGAGCCGGGCGTCGACGGCCTGCGCAACATCATGAAGACCTATCCGAAGCAGCATGCCTTCGAATATCAGGGCCAGGCGATCATCGATCTGGCGCTGCAGCTGCGTGAGCAGCTGCCGAAGAAAGGCGATGGGGTCGACCTGGACCAGATCGAAAAGATCGTGCTGGAAACCAGCCATCACACCCATCACGTGATTGGCACCGACGCGCAGGACCCGCAGAAGATCGATCCGGATTCGCCACGCGGCACGCTGGACCACAGCATCATGTTCGCCATCGCCCGCTGCATCCAGACCGGCGAGTTCCACAAGGATCGCGCCTACCAGATGACCCCGGCCGAGAAGGACGAGCTGCGCGCCATGATGGCGCGTATCGAAACGCAGTTCGATCAGCGCTGGGAAGACCTCTACCACGACCAGGACCCGAACGTGCAGGCCTACGGCGGCCGCATGATCGTGACCCTGGCGGATGGCAGCGAAGTGGCGGACGAGAAGACCCGCGCCAATGCACACCCCGGCGGCGACACGCCTTGGCAGCGCCCGGACTACGAAGCCAAGCTGGCTGATTACACCAAGGATCTGGTGAGTGACGGCGAGCGTGCTCGTTTCATCGCGGCCGTGGACGGTATGGACTCGATCTCCGGTGACGAGCTGGCAACGATCAACCTGATCGTGGACGCCGGCACCCTGGAGACGCCGGAAACACGCGGTATCTACTAGGGCTTGCCTGGAGTCGCGGCCTCGTCGCGAGGCACTGTGGCCCCGGCGCCTGTGTGCGTCGGGGTCGTGCGTGCCTCCGCAGTGATGGGATCAAGCGGCGGTGGTATTGCGTTGTGCGTTCATGATTCGGCTATGCTGAATTTTTGCTGCCACTTGCCAGGCCCAGGCCCATACCCGATGCGTCTTTTGTCGATACACCGCCTGGTGCCGGTTGACTCGTGAATTTTCTGCGCCTGAATGCTCGCGATTGGCGCCCGTTGTCCCCGCAGACTTTCGTACTTGTTGCGGCCGCGATTCTGTTCATCCAAGCACTCACGCTCATGGCCATGGGGCATCCGCTCATATGTGAATGCGGCCACATTGATCTCTGGCATGGCTCGGCGTCTGGTCCGCAGACCTCTCAACACCTCACGGACTGGTACAGCGTCACGCATGTCGCGCATGGGCTGTTGTTCTATCTGCTGATCTGGCTGGTGGCCCCGGGCGCGCCGTTTACCGTTGTTTTGCTGACGGCGCTCGGTCTCGAGGCGAACTGGGAGATGATCGAGAACACGCCTTTCATCATGGATCGCTATCGACAGACCGCGTTGGCGGCCGGCTATTTTGGCGACAGCGTGGTCAATTCAATTGGCGACACGCTCGCGATGGCGGTGGGGTTTGTCTGGGCACGTAAGGTACCGGCCTATGGATCGGTGCTTTTGTTCCTTGGTTCCGAGTGCGTGCTCGCGATCGTGATTCGGGACAATCTGATGTTGAACATCATCCAGCTCATTCATCCAGTCAAAGCCATCGCTGTTTGGCAGGCGGGCGGATAAACCGGTATGCGGAGGGCAAAGCCTGTGCTCCTGCGGGTGTTGGCTCAGGCGCAGCAGCGACTCGGCTGGACAACCACTATCACCTCTCGATCGAAACGCCGGATGGGAATCTTGCTAAGGGTATGGGCCGGGTGCATATCCCGTTCTGCAGCCTCCGCCAAGGGCCGGCCGGGTGTCTTTTTTCAGAGGCGCTTCAAGGCGATTTCGGTCCCGGAAGAATCGTATCTCCTGAAGGTGGCGCGCTACTCTGTACGATCCCGACGACCGGGGCACGGATCCCCACGAGGTCGCCTCCCTGGTGACAGGGCAGCCGGGTCGAAGCTATTTGCCGGTCTCGGCCCGTCCGCTGGAGCGTGGAGAACGACTGCTGGCGATGGGCTATTCGGGCGATCTAAAGGACGGATATTTTCTTCAGATCGACTATGGCTGCGAGGTTACATCGGTGGGCGAGGCCGGGCATTTCGGCAACAGCTGCGTGATTTAACAAGGGTAATAGCGGTGGCTCATTACCGCAAAGGGGAAATCGCGACGGTCGGTGTGAACTCGTCGGCCTATTTCAGACGTGACCGCTCTGTCGACGATGCGTTTGCCGTCTCGACATGACGTGCGGCTGCGGTATTCGCTGGGGTGATGGCCGACCCGGCTCTCGATGGGCGTATTCGCTCGAATCCGTTCGAGTGAAGACCACGATATGAATCGGGTTCTGTGCCGCTGCCGAAGGTGGCCGCAGCTCCGATCAGGGCTGCGCAGTCGTATTGGCGTTTTCGGCGGCATCTGCGACTGACCTGCACTACGGTAGCGGGCCGAGTGGTGCGCGCAGCCTGTGACCGCACATCGGATCAGGGCGTTTGATAAGTGAACTGCGCTGCGCTGAGCGTCTTGCCTTCGCTGTCGGTCATGATCACTTTCCAGGGTCCGCTCATGCTGGGAATGAGTCGTTTGCTGGAGTAGGCGCGCCACGAATTGCTTCTGACGCGGAACACGACTTTGGCAACAAGGCGACCTTCGTGCCACCAGCTGTGGGTCAGGGTTTCGCCGGCCAGACCCTGGAGTTCGGTGAAATAGTAGAGACGCCGCAGCCGTTCGCCCCGGCTATGGAAGATTCCCTCGATCTGATCGACCGGCTCCTTGTTCCGGACGCCGCTGGCGAGTTGCGCTCGGACTACGTGAGCTGAAACGGCCGGGGTTGACGGTGCCTCGGGCGTTCCAGGAGTTTCAGGCGTTTCGGCTGTCTCGGATGTCTCGGATGTCTCGGATGTCTCGGATGTCTCGGATGCGCGCGGTTCCGGCTGCGTCGATTCGACCGGCGACGTCGCCGTCTTTGAAGGGTCTTCGACGCGGCGCGAGGGCGCGGCGCTCGCCCGGGTGGCGGGTTCGGCGATCGTTTGCTGTGGCCGCGGGGTCGGAGGCGGGACACTGGCCTGTGGCGATGTATTCGGATCGGGCGGAGGGGGCTCGGGCAGTGTGCGGGCTGTCGACGGCCGTGCCTGCGGCTCGTCATCACGGCTCATCGCGTTTGCCGGCAAGGTCGGCATGACGTCTTCGCGGTCCGGCGCGATGGTCTTGGGGGCGGGGGCCTGCGATCGATGCTTGAGAAACCGCTCGGGGATCGACTGGCCGAGGGTGAACCAGGCGACGACACAGATGCCCACCCAGAAGAGCAGGCCGAGCGCCGGCCCGGAGTAGACCCGAAGGAACTCGAAACGGCTTTTGGGCAGTGTGCGTCTGCGCATTGGGACACCAGCGAAAGCGATCCGACAGCGGAGCCGCGTTATCGACGAACAAACAGGCTGTAGCCGACGACCGTTTCATAGGTATAAAGCAGCCGTCACCGCATTGCCAATGGCGTTTGCAACGATATGTCGCCGCCTGTCTAATCGCGGCGTGCAGATGTCTGTTTTGACTGGAGCCGCAAGGGTTAGGGTCGGTGGCCAGGTCCCGGTGCCGTGAATTTGCCGGCGTATTCTGGATGTGACCCTGCGCGGCAGTCTGCTTGTGCCGAGTATCCGGTCGGTCGGGGTTGTCGCGAGCGGCGAGGCGACCGTGCGTGATCAGTCGTGGTTGTTCGCGAGCTTCACACAGTTGCGGCCGGCCGCCTTGGCGGCATAAAGCGCCTCGTCGACGCGTTGCAGTATGGCGCCGGTCTCGCGCGACGCGTCCCGTGAGCTGGTGGCAATGCCGATGGACGCGGTTATATTGAATGCACGCCCCTCGTCGTCCAGAAACTGCAGCCCGGCGATCCGGGCACGCAGTCGGTTGCCTGCGATCGAGGCGGCATCGGCATGGGTCATCGGCATGATCAGCAGGAATTCCTCACCGCCGAAGCGGCCGAAGGTGTCCACACTTCGGATCATGCCCGCGACGGCCTGGGCACAGGCGGTGAGCACCTGATCGCCCATCGGGTGGCCGTGGCTATCGTTGATCTGCTTGAAATCGTCGAGGTCGAACAGGCACACGCTGAACTGGGCATCGCCCCTTGCGGAGCGGGCGACCTCGCTCTGCAGGACTTCCATCAGGCGGCGTCGGTTGTATATGCCGGTCAGCTCGTCGCGTACCGCCATATCGGAGATCTTCTCCATCGCCGCATTGAGTTGCTGATTCTTGCGGCGCAGGGAACCACGCAAGCCGCTGATGAAGCCGCCGATAAAACCGATCTGGACCAGCAACAGTGCCAAGGTGATCAGAACGATCCACTCGTCCGGGTTTGCGTAGTGGTCGAGATTGCGTGCACCCACGAGCAGGAACACGGCGAAGTAGGTGACGAAGTAGGCCAGCGCGGCCGCCAGAAAGCGTCGTATCGACAGATCCAGAATGCCGTAGAGCAGCGGCACGATCACGGTCAGCAGCACGCCGGCGCGAACCGGCAACGAATCGATATGGCAGAGCAGGTAGAGCGCCGGCAACAGCGGGCTGAGCACCTGCACGAAAGTCAGGTTGGGTTCCTTGGCGCGCAAATTCAGGCCGCTGCGAAAGACACAGAAGAAGATGACCACGAGCGCGGACAGTCCGACGATGTATGTGATCGCTGCCGACCAGGCGACCCCGTTCAGAGCGGCGGCAACCGCTGCGACCGTCGCCTGCAACGCAAACGATGCCGTTGCCATGCCCCACCGCTGCAGGCGGACCTTTTGATGTTGCTGGACGCGTGCGTTCTTCGGATTCGACGCCATGATGTCAGGCCCGTTACACCGCCGTGCTGCGATGTCCTGCAGCGCTCGCGGTCGGATTCTTCTTCTGTTGTATGGTTGCTATCGGCGCCCCGAGGAGAAAAGTTGAGTTTTCTACATTCGCCGATCATGAGCGACGGATCGCGATCGACGTAATGTTCGTTGTTCTCAACAACCTTTCACCTTTGGGCCACCGGGCGTGTGGGCGCGGTGCCGTCGAGCCGCAGGTTCATTGGCATGAGGCTCCGGGTCAAATGCTGCAACCCGGACGGGCCGGTCGTGGCAGGAGGAAATAGTATCTAATTCAGCGGTTTGACTGGCCGGCAGATGGTGGCATCAGGTCACCTCGAACGAACTGGAAATAAGTGCCTGGCGTTGCGTCTACGCCGTTCTGCAATCGCACCGCGCGCCATATCTGGTGTCTTCGCCAGCCTTCGGACATAGTGCTATGGCAGGACAGGACGTAGCCGGCGGATGGCGCTACGCGCTGACCGTGGGGCCGAATAATTCAAGAGTCGCTTGGCACGATAGCGCCCGTGAAGGGCGCAACCGGGGGGCACCGATCATGACTGTTTCACGCTGTTTTTGTGTGTTGGCGCTCCTCGTCTCGATAAGCGCCTGCGGTGGTGGCGGTAGCGACGGTGGTTCGGCCGCTGACGACGGCCCGTCGGCCTATTCGGTCGAGCGGGTGTTCGCCAATCTGGCATTCAGCCAGATCACCGATTTACAGAGCGATGCGGCCGTCGCGGAACGTCTTTACGTGGTGCAGAAGAACGGCGTCATCCGCCGTTTCGATCCCGGCGACCCGACTGATGGCAGTGCGGTTTTTCTGGATATCTCCAATACAGCCGATTTCAATACCGGCGGCGAGGGCGGCTTGCTGGGGCTGGCGTTCGACCCGGGGTTCGCGACCAACGGCCAATTTTATGTGCACTACACACGCGCCAACCCGCGGCGCGTGACCATCTCGCGCTTCACGTTCACCGGTGCGCTGCCGGTCGATCCGGCCACCGAGCAGGTGGTGCTGAGTGTCGACCACCCGGCGCGCGACAATCATTACGGGGGTGCGTTGGCGTTCGGCCCGGCGGATGGGCTGCTTTACCTGACCATGGGCGACGGTGGCGGTGCGTTCGACCCCGACAACAACGCCCAGGATAGGACCCAGCGGCTGGGCAAGATCCTGCGGATCGACGTCTCCACGACCGGGCTGGGTAACACGCCCAATTACAGTATTCCGTCGGATAATCCGTTCGCCGCGAACAGCAACGGGTTTGCCGAAGAAATATTCGCCTACGGTTTTCGCAATCCGTTCCGTCTGAGCATGGACCAGCCGGACCTCAACACACAGACCGTGTGGGTGGCCGATGTGGGCCAGAACGCGCGCGAGGAAGTGGATATCGTGGAACGCGGCGGCAACTACGGCTGGGATTGCTGGGAAGGCACCCGCGTGGTGAGTTCGAACGAGGGCGCGAGTTCGGCATGTGCCGGGTCGAGTGATGCCGCATTCATCGCGCCGGTGACCGAGTATGGTCGTTCGGTGGGCCGCTCGATCACCGGCGGCTATGTCTACCGGGGCAGCCGGCTGCCTGGCCTGGTCGGGCGCTATATCCACGGTGATTTCGTCAGCGGTCGTGTATTCGCTTACGATCCCCGGAGCGATACGGCCGAGCGCCTGGCCAGCACCGATCTGCAGATCTCGACGTTCGGGCGCGACACCACGGGCGCGCTCTACATCGCCGACTTCGGCGGCGGCCTATACCGGCTGAACGTGAATTGAAGCCGCCGGCGGGCCCGGCATCGACGGCTGACCGTCCATGACTTCGTGCCACGTTTTATCCGGGCGATCAGCCAGCCGAAGATGAGGGCGAACACGCCGCCGATAATTATCAGCAGACTGTCCCGGAAGACCTTCCAGACATCCTCAAGGTGGTCGAGCAGACCGCCTTCGGTATTCGTGTCGACGGTGACCACGAACGTGGAGGCGGCCTTGGGCCCGCCGGCGCCAGCACAGCCTTCGGAGCCGTAGCGATACACGTTGGCACTGACGTTAAGGCGGCCGCCGGATTGGGCTAACGTGGCCGGCACTTCGGAACCGGTGGGATCGATCCGGATGCGGCGTAACGCCACGGGGCTTATATGGAAAGCGGGCGCGGCCCGGACAGCACGCCGTGAGCGGCTCTGTCGTAGATTGCGCCGGTCGCAATCTTGGCTTGAGCGGGGCAGACAAGGAAAAAAACGCATCGCAGCGCAAAAAGAAAACCCTGGCGATCGGATCGCGGTGCAGGGAGCGGATTTCGACAATGGCAAAACCGCGCTAGCGGCGGATTTGGCCTGAGCTGGCAAGCTCGCCTTTGCCATTCCCTGGCACCGCCGAAATTCGCGTCATCCGGCGTGATTTTGCGCTTCACTAACATGCTAATGTTGCATTTTTATGACGCGCGAAAAAGACGCGCCGTGAGCGCAATGCAGCCTGGCCCCGTGCCTTTGTCTTCTCGGCTTCTATCGGCGGTTGTGCTGGTCGCGCTGATCATTGCCTTCGTGGCGGCCACTGCCTTGATGGACAGCGAGGGCGTCCTGGCGTTCGCGCGATGGACGCAACACCCGTGGCGCGTGGTCTTCAATGCCGTCCCCGGGCTGCTGTGCGTATTGTTCCTGCTGGCGATGACGCGACGAGCGCTGTTGTCCTTCGTGCTGGTGCTGCTGGTCGAGGCGTTGCTGTACGGCATCAACGCGCTGAAAGTGGCGAACCTGGGCACGCCGTTGTTGCCGGCCGATTTCTACATGCTCGGCCAACTGTCGCACGGCATCGCAGAATTGCTCGGCGGTTACCTGCCACGCAGCATCTGGCCTTACCTGTCGATTGCCGGCGTCTTCGTGTTTCTCGGGTGTCTGGCCCGTTACGAACCGCCGCTGCTGCGGCGCCGAACCGGCGGGCGTCGTGTTTTTGTGGCGGGTGTGAGCAGTGCGTTGTTGGTCGCTCTGCTGGTCGGTACATGGCCGTGGCCGCAGGCCTATGAGTTCCAGCGTGTGCGCATGCAGCCATGGGCGCCCGCGTCCACCGCCGGCGATATGGGGCTGGTCAATACGCTGGTGCTGTTTCATCTGTACTTCGGTGTGCACAATCAGAAGCCGGATGCCGATGTGGCGCGACGCCTTGTCGCACAAGAAGAGCCGGCGCTAACGCAGTACATGCAGGCGTCGAGCGGCGCCGATACGCGGCCGGATATCGTGGTGATACAGAGCGAGTCGTTCTTCGACCCGGTCATCATGAACGGCTACGAAAACGCCGGCTTCAACCCCAATCTGCACCGGCTGGCGCGGCAGGGCACCTCGGGTTACATGCAGGTACCCACATTTGGCGGCGGCACCATTCGTACCGAATTCGAAGTGCTCACCGGCATGCCGCTGCGTTATCTGGACGGCGTGCAGTTCCCGTACCTGCAGATCAATCAGCCTGTGATCCCGAGTCTGGTTCGCACCCTGGGCGATGCCGGCTATCGGACCACCGCGGTACACGGCGCCGACCCGGCGGTGTGG
This sequence comes from Salinisphaera aquimarina, assembly GCF_042643355.1. NCBI lineage: Bacteria > Pseudomonadati > Pseudomonadota > Gammaproteobacteria > Salinisphaerales > Salinisphaeraceae > Salinisphaera > Salinisphaera aquimarina. The sequence goes on along the minus strand of NZ_JBHRSS010000003.1, from coordinate 212,083 downwards.
GACCGCGCCCGTGCATTTCGCAGCATCGGCTTCGAGCGGTTCCTGTCGATTGCCGATTTCCCTGCCGACGCGCCCACCGATGGGCGTTACATGGCCGACAGCGCCATGACCGACGAAATTCTCGAGCAGCTCGATGACCAGGGGCCGCCCCAGTTCCTGTTTGCGATCAGCATCGAGGCCCACGGTTCCTATGACGTGAGCCCGGGCGCCGATCCGGAGGTGCGCGACGCCATTCCGGTGCCAGCGAGCGTGACCGATCCGGCCGCGCGCCTGAAACTGCGCAACTTCATCTATCACATGCGCCACGCGGACGCCGAGCTGGGCCGGTTGGTGGCAGCACTGCAAAAGCGCAGCCGGCCGACGCTCGTGGTGTTCTACGGCGACCATCTGCCCGGACTGCTCGACGCCTATCGGCAGACCGGCTTCGTGAATGGTCGCGATCACCAGGCCCAGAAGGTGCCCTGGTTGATGGTCGACACCCACAGCGTCAAAAAGCCGCGGCGCCAGGATACGTCCGCATGGCTGTTGCCGGGCATTATTCTTGACCGTGTCGGTATTCGCGACGCAGAGTATTTCGCCCTGACCCGACTCGTCGGGCCGTCGCTGATGGCGTCACTCGACGCCACCGCCACGCCCCGGAACGCCGAATCGGATGAGCGCCGTGACCTGCTCGACCGGGGCATGGCCAATCTGACCAAGCTGCGGCTGCGTGGCGATTCGGACACGCTCGCGGTGACAGTCGGCGAACATGACGCGGCCGATCGAGGCCTGGCCGGTCATAACCGAACGCGCCTGCGCGGAATGATTCGCTACGGCGTGGCGCCATAGCGCGCCGGTGGCTGGTGGTTTCCGGTAGTCCGGGGTCGGCGCTTCCAGACCCTGACTCGGCAGCGGCTGCGTGCGTTAGAATCACCCGGCTCAACCATAGACGAGCCACGCGGCGATGCCGATCGACGAACAACAACGCCAAGCCTTTCGCGAACTCGCCGGTGAAACCGATGGTATCGATCACGATGTCTACGAAGGCTTCGCCAAGGATCCGCTCTAGCCGATCATCGGGCTCGGCCGTCCTGGTGCCTGCGTGATTGTGGCGAGAAACATTTTATTTCTGACAGCCGCATGAAGTTATTGATCTCGTGCTAGCCGTAGTTTCGCCAACCGAATCGACGTGACCGGATCGGGGCGAAACCATCCACTGGGTTAATGTCGTCAGTTCACTTTGTCGTAATCGTAGGCCGCTTGGCATCTTGGGTTTCATTCGTCGACGCCACTTCGATAAGGGCGTCGACGGCCCAAGCACCGGTTGCATCAACGATTAGTGGATTGATGTCGACTGATTGTATGTCAGTTACCGAGGACGCCAGTAGTTCAGCGACAGCTTGGGCTACCTTTGTAACAGCAGCGCTATCGAGTGCTTGCTGGCCCCGAACGCCCTCGAACAACGGAGCGATCCGAAGTGAGCGAAGGGCGTCCCGAACTGAACCCTCGTCGATAGGCGGCAACAGCACGGCGTTGTCCGGCATCGCCTCGACGAGGATGCCGCCGTCCCCGATCACGACGACAGCGCCGAAGGTTGGGTCGATATGCCCGCCAATCATCAGCTCTCGTTCGCCTTTGATCTGTTCGCAGGCGAGTATCCCGTCGAATCGATGACCGAGCTGTTCGATTCCCGTGACGAGTTCCGCGAACGCTACATTCAGCGTGTCTGCATCGGCAATGCCGAGTTTGACCAAGCCATGATCCGATTTATGCGGTATGTGACGCGAGCAAGCCTTGAGCACGATGCTGCCCGAGCTTGCCGCCAGAAAATCGATAGCTTCTTCTGCGTTGTGGCATAGCTTGTGACGTGCCACGGGCACGCCGGTTTGCTCGATATAATCGAGCGCTGCGCTCTCGTCCAGCGTAGCCGAGCAGCCTACGGATGTCGGACGAAGGGTTATCGGGAGCGTGCGCCGGGCGCGTTGTATCAGCCGCTGGTGGTCGACAAACTGCGCCAAGGCGTCGATGGCTTGGTCTTCGGTTTCGAAGACGGGCACGCCCTGTGCAGAGAACGCCTCTCTGACCTTGCTCTGTGGTGCCGCCAGTGCCACGGGCTTGCCGCGGTCGCGAATGAACGCGCTTGTGTCGGATGCAAACCGGGGGAAATCGTACCCTTTGCCACTCACCGGGATACCGATGAGAAACAGGTCTACGTTGGGATCCTTGCCGGCGGTGGGGAGCACTTTGCTGAAAAGTGTGCTGTCGGTGAGCAGGGCAGCAGTGATATCCACGGGATTGCGCGGTGACGCAAAACTTGGCAGCGTCGCTTGGAGTTCGGCTTCAATGGCCTTCGGAAATGTCGCCAGTGGCAGACCTGCATGTTCTGCTGCATCGGCGGCCAGTACGCAGGTCGCTCCGCTGTTCGAGATGACGGCGAGATTTCGTCCCTCTGGGTGCCAGCCCTGCAAATAGAGTTCTGTGGCCCGCACCAACTCTTGCGTACCGCGTGCTCTCCAGATGCCGTTCCTCGCAAAAAACGCATCCACGACACGATCAGAGTTGGCAATGGCGCCGGTATGTGAGGAGGCGGCGCGTCGCCCGTCTTCTGAGCGTCCCGATTTGAGCGCAATGATGGGGACATCGCGCTCACGCGCGACCTGAGCCGCGCGGGCGAGCGCCTCGGGGTCCGCCAGTGTCTCCAGATACAGAAGTAATAGCCGTACCTCAGGGTCCTGAACGACCTCGGCGGCCAGTTCGCCTACGCTGACGTCGCAGTCGTTGCCGGTCGCATGGACATGGCGCACGCCAATGCCTCGCGCGCGCAGCAGTCCATAGGGTACGACGCTCATCGCGCCGCTTTGACTGATACATGCTACAGGCCCGTCTGCCGGCGGCGACTCGATGAACATGGTGGAAAAATTCAGGACCGCGCCGTTGCCGAAGTTGGCAAGTCCTTGGCTGTTGGGCCCGACGAGTCGCATGTTGGCTTGATGCGCCACGGTACGCATGTAGGCCTCGGTCCTTTTCCCGTCTTCGCCTAACTCGCCAAAACCACTAGCCATGATGATCGCTGCAGCCACGCCGGCGGCAGCGCACGCTTCGACCGCGGCGATTGCGGACTCGCCAGCCACCGCGATGATGACGGTCTCCGGAACGGCGGGTAGAGCGTCGAGGGACGGGAAGCAGACCAACCCCTGAACCGTTTGGCGTGACGGATTAATCGGATAGATCTCGCCCTGGAATCCGAACTCCTGAAGATAGCGCAGGGGGCGACCGCCGATCTTGTCCGAATTCTCCGATGCTCCGATGATTGCGACACTGGCCGGATTGAGAAGACTGGCAATGGTCATTCGTTTTCCTTTTTCTTGCGCACGAAATGGATTAAGTCCGACGAGTCGGCGGTGGACGGCGCTACCGTTATCGTGTCGCCAGTACAGATATCCGCTGCGACACGCCCCATGACGCGAAATCCGTCATCGAGATCCACGAGTGCGATCGCGTAGGGCAGCGCGTCACGAAGTTCAGGGGTGGGCGCACGATGCAGTACTGTGACTGCGGCGACACGTCCCTCGCCCGCGCTGGTACGGAATTCAGGCGTTGACAGGCCGCAAGCATGACAAAACGGCCTGGCGAAATATTGGTCCGTGCCGCACCCGCCGCAATGCTGGTAGGCGATGCGTCCGCTTTTCGCCTTATCGCGGACGTAGTCCTGGATTTCGCGTGTCATGGACGAGCCTCCGAGGAAAGGATCAGACTCACGTGCGCCGACAGAATGCCGCCATCGCCATGCACGAAGCCGGTACGTGGCGCGGGATTCAGTTGTCGAATGTCCGCGCGGCCGGCTATCTGGCGCGCCACCTCGATAATGTGTGCCATGCCGCCCGCCACGCCGGAGTGGCCGTAGGACAGCAGCCCGCCGTGGGTGTTCAAGGGGAGCCGGCCGTCAGCGGCGTATCTGCCGGCGCGGATGTCGTCAGCCGAGCGACCGCGCTCTGAGAAGCCGAGCTCTTCGAGCAGCATCATGGCCGTGATCGTGAAACTGTCGTAGATCCCGAGTACATCAATGGCGCTGCGGTCCAGGCCGGCTTGTGAAAACGCGCGGGATGCGGCGTCGGAGGCGCCGGTGCGATCGATATCGCGCAGGCCGCTGATATGCTGATGACGGTGTGCTTGCCCCGCGCCGACGATCGCTGCAGCATTGGCGGTAGGGGCGGCGGATACCAATAGCGCCGCGGCCCCGTCGGATATCGGGCAGCAATCTAGCTTCTTGAGCGGCGTGGCTATAGGCCGTGACGCCATGACTTCGGCGACGTCGATCGGCTCGTTCAAATGTGCGCCGGTCGTTGGTACCGCATGCCGGCGCATCAGCACGGCCATTTCTGCCAGCTCCGGTTCGGAGATGCCGTACCTCGATGCATAAAGCGAGGCAAGCAGTGCGTAATAGGCGGGAATGGTGGCGCCGTAAGGCACTTCGTAATTGGCTTGGCCGACCTGGGACAGTGTACGTATTGCGCTGTCGCGGCCGCCCGTATTTGTGAGGCGGTTTTCTCCGGCGACTACGAGCACGTTTCGACACTGTCCAGAGGCGACGAGCAGGCGTGCGAGCATCGCCATGCCGCAGCCGGTGGCGCCGCCCATCTGCACCGCGTGGGCGTAATGGGGCTCAAGCCCGAAATGCTCGGCGAAGACGGTGGCCAGCATCAGATGCGGCATCGCCGTTGAGTATCCGGTGACGAGCCCGTCGATTTCCGTGCGTTCGCACCCCGCGTCCGCCAGTGCTTCGGTGGCCGCATCGGACATGAGATCCAGCGTGTCGAAGCCCTCGCGACGACCGAATGCCGTCAACCCTGTGCCGGTTATCCATGCCGGAGTCATATATCGTCTCCTGAACGATGCGCGATGGGATGTCGCTGCCAGGTGCAAGCCAGCACCGAGCCGATAAGCGCCAATCCACTGGCGTCGCTCCACCAGCCCGGATTGATCAGCAGAAGAGCGCCAAGCGCCAGAATCACGCGCGGCAGCCAGCCCAGCGACACGGTCAGGTAACCAATGATCGCGGCTGAAAGCGACGCGACGCCGGCGGCTGCGGTCGTGACCGAAAGCACGATCTGCAACGGCTTGCCATCCATGAGCAGTACCGGATCAAGCACAAACATGTAGGGCACGATGAAGGCAGGTATGCAGATCGAGAATGCTGTCCAGCCAGTGCGTCCCGGATTGCTATCGGCCACGGCAGCGGCAGCATAGGCCGCTACGGCGACCGGCGGCGTCACATTGCCGAGAATGGCAAAATAGAAAGCGAACAGGTGGGCTGCAATCGGCGCGACGCCGAGCGCCACGAGGGCGGGAATCGTCACGCCGGCCTGTACAAGATAGGCCGCGACGGTGGGCAGGCCCATGCCGAGAATCAGCGATGAGATCATGGTCAGGAGCAAGGCGCCCAGCAGCGAATGCCCCGCTATGTCGAGTATCGCGCCGTTGATGGTGATGCCCAGGCCGGTAAGGCTCAGAATGCCCACGATGATGCCCGCGGCCGCGCAGGCGATGGCGACCGGCCCGATCGCCCGCGCCGCCTGCAGGACACCCTCGGTCAGCCAGCCAGGCAACCGTCTCAGATTGCCGTGCATGGATGCGTAGACGAGTGCGATGCCGAGTACGCAGGCAATGCCGTTTAATCCGGCGCGCATTGGCGAGTAGGCGAATACCGAGTACGCGATGACCACCAGCGGTAGCAGGAAGAGCCCGCCGTCACGCATGGTCTGGCTAGCGCTTGTCTTGTATGTGCCGGCCGCGATCCCAGTACGGAGGGCCTCGAAATGAACTGTGCAGAAGATGCCGAGGTACATGAGGAGTGCCGGGATAATCGCGGATACCGCGACTTCGGCATAAGGCCTGCCTACGAACTCGGCGATGACGAAGGCTGTCGCGCCCATCACTGGCGGCATGAGCTGTCCACCAGAGGATGCCGCCGCTTCCACGCCGGCAGCGAAATCCGCGCGATAGCCGTTGCGCTTCATCAAAGGAATGGTGACTGCGCCGGTCGTGACGACGTTGGCCACCGCAGAACCTGAAATGGTGCCCATGGCCGCAGACCCCACGACCGATGCCTTGGCGGGGCCGCCACGCATTCGACCAGTGAGAGCCATGGCGAGATCGATCAGGAATTTGCCGCCGCCACAGCGATCGAGCACCGCGCCAAACAGCACGAACAGATAGATGTAGGTCGCGGATACGCCCAGCGGGATGCCGAAGACGCCTTCCTTGGTGTACCAGATGTGATCGAGTGTCCAGCTCACGCCAAAATAGCGGTGGCCCAGTAAGCCCGGAAGTAAATGCCCGAACGCCGCATACGCCATGAATACGGCGATGATGAGCCCGAATATCCCGCCGAGCGACCGTATTGCGACAATGAACAGGCCGATAAGGCCTACGATCGCCATCGCGATTGAGAGTGTCGACAGCGGCGTGACATACGCCATGCGATTAGCGAAGTAGTCACTGAAATACAGGTTGTATACGACCGCTGCGGCCAGAGCGACGGTAGCCGCAAGCGTGATGCCCCGTCTAACTCGCGATCCCTGGCTTTGATCGAGCGTTGTCATCGCCAGCACGACGGTGATCAGCAGCAGATGCGCGTTTCTCTGCGTAAAGCTTTGATATACGCCCAGAAAACCTGTGCCGATATGAAAAGCGGCGAGCGCGAAAGCCGAAATGAGCACTAATACGCGAAATCCCATGGCTAACTCCCCGCCGCTTCTTGGCTGCAACCGAACGTCGTCGGATTAGTTATTAGTGGCCGTCGCAGTATTTTTTTCGAAGTAAGCCTTCGCGCCGGGATGGAGCGCCACGCCGATGCCTTGGGCGGCAGTCTCTGGGGTGAATTCGTTTAGCGCGGCGTTGACGTTGCGTAGCGCCTGGGCGTTATCCACGATTGCTTGCGTGATTTTCTCGACCAGGTCGGCGTCTAGGGATTTATTGGCGATCAGCACGTTGTTCATGCCTGCCGCGAGGACAGATTTGTCCTGCCCCCGGTAGGTGCCGGCTGGAATCTCCACGGCGGTATAGCCGGAGTCCTGTTTCTCGAGAGCGTCGAGCTTGTCCGGATCGAGCGGAATCAAATGCACGCCCGATCCCAGTGCCACTTCCGCGATCGCTCCGGACGGTATAGAAATGATGCCGGTGAACACGTCCAGATGGCCATCCTTGATCTGCATGGCCGCATCCGCATAAGACAGCCGCTCGACCCGCGCCATATCGTCGTACGACAGGCCGTATAGGTCGAGCACGCGCTGTGTCATGACATCCGTGGCGCCGCCGACAACGCCGGGGTTGATGACCTTGCCCTTGAAGTCCGCGACGCTTTCAATGCCGCTATTGGCTCGTACGGCCATCTGATATGGCGACGAGTAGAAACGAACAACGCCGGCGATGTTTTCTTGCGGCTGTGTGAAATGCTTGCCCTTGCCTTGAATCGCTTGGCTGTTGGACGTCGACAGCGACAGTGCGAGGTCGTACTGGCCCATATTGGTGCCGAGAATATTCGACACTGTCACGCCGTTGACGACGGTCACTCGCGTACCGGGTACTTCGCGCTCGATGATATTAGCCAACGCCGCGCCGAGCGGGTACCACGTGCCCCCTGACGGACCCGAGGCCAGAGTCAGGCTTTGTGCGTGTGCCGAAATCGAGGCGACACACAGGACGGCAACCAAACACCATCGAATCTTCTTCACGCCTTACTCCTCCCGTCGTTTTCAACGACTAGTTTTGTTTATCAAGTTCAGGCTCAACCATGCTGCCCAGGTCGTATCCTGGAAGCGCCTCATCGTCGGCAAGGCATTGCGTCATGGTCGCGGATTCTTCCAGAAGGATTCGTCGCGCCTTGAGACAACGCATGCCGGCCAAACGATCGCCCACGGCGGCGACGCTCAACGCCGCTACGACCATGCCGTGCGCGTTCCGGACAGGAACGCCCATGCCGGTCATGCCGGGTATCACGAAATTCGGCAAGTTGACGAAATTTTCTCGGCGTGCGAGTTCGGCATGCGCGCGAATCCGCTCCACGTCGATGCCGGGGTAATCCTCGAGCCTCCGGGCGATTGTCTTTAGCGCGGCTTCTCGCTCGACATCCTGCAGCCAAGCGAGCAGGGACAAGCTGCCTGCGCCGACACCTAACGGACGCCGGCTGCCTATATGCAGCGACAGGGCTTGGATCGGATACGTACCGACATGGCGCTCTATGCAGACGGAGTCGAAGCCGTGCCGCACCGATAGGAAACTGGTATCGCCCATTTCGTCGCTTATGCGTGCCAGCGACGCGCGTGCCGCCTGTTTCAGTTTCGCTTCGTCGTGGGGCGAACCGAGCGTGGCGAAGAAGCCGTCTGCCAGTCTAAAACGACGATCGCTACGGCGCTGAATAACACCAAGAGCCACGAGGCTGGTCATCAGCCGTGAAGCTGACGCCTTGTGCAGATCAAGGCGCTTAGACACATCCGTAACGCGAGTCCCCGCATTGCCAGCTTCCGATAAGAGCTTCAGAACTAGAACGGTGCGCTCGACGCTTTGCATTCAATTTAAAGTTTGACTCGGTGAACGCAACTAATAAATCAGCGTATCGACGCAATATCAAGGTCGATTTGATCTTATTAGCCTAAAGTTGTATAAAAAGTTGCGCTGGTCGAGACACAATAAGTTTCGATTGATCGACCAGTAAACGATCTCGCTAATGGCGGTAGGGTCAGAGCTGGGCGACTAGCGCCACTGGTAGCTCAGGCCAGATACACTCTTCGAGTTCAAACTCCGACATCGACAGTTTGGTCTGACATGGTCATGTCGATTCGGTGAAGCCGTAGCCCGGATGCATGAATTTGCGCATGTTCGCGCCTACGATTGCTAATGCTTAGCCGTGAATGTGGGTATTTCCAAAATGACTTGTTCATGGTCGGAGCGAGGCGTGTCTTGCGCAGGCGCCGCGTTTAGTCAAGTCATGAATTGGCCCAGCAGCTATGGCGAAAGCGTCATGACACGCGCGGCGTTGGGCGAGTTGTGCTGCGAGTTCGGCGGCCGCAATTTCATTCGGGCAATGTGCAAGGAGGATCGCAGTGTGCTCTGGGCGGCTCGGCATGCCGCGGCGTATGCGCTCAATCGGCTGCGCCTCAGCAAGGAATTTCATGCCACCGAAAATCAGGCGGAGTCGCGGTAGACTGCGTCGACGATCGAGAGCTTGCGCATGCGCTCGAGCACATTCTTGGTGGCCCGCCGTTCAACCCATAGACGACTTGGGCAACACCTCCAGGGAGCGCACCACCGTAGAGTTGGTATAGGCCATGAATATGATATTGGATTGGGCGAGGGCCCAGAACGGCTCGATGTTTTCGCGCTTGCGCACGCTATCAAGCGGCCCAGGCCGGCCCGATCAGGGCCGGTGCGGCCTTGTCCGATGTATTCGATGGGAAGCCAGCGTATGGTGAGTTGCCGCGCGTAACACGCGTGTCCAAATCCATCGAAGCTCGGGGCATCCCCAGTGCAAGGAGCGCGCATGCCACTCGATATGTCGCAACGCGACGCGTTTCGTGAACTCGCCGGCGAGGTCGACGGAATCGATGTCGATGTCTATCGGCGGTTCGACAAGGATCCGCTCGAACCGATCATCGGGCTCGGCAGTCCAGAGGCCCGTATCGGTTTTTTCGGCCGTGATCCCGGCCGCGATGAAGTCAAGCACGGCGAGCCGTTCATCGGCGCCGGCGGGCAACTGGTGCGCAAGGCGATCTACCGCTATCTGCACGGCGTCGACATGCCGGATTTCGAGACGTCGCGGGTTCTGGGGCAGTCGTTCTTCTGGATCAACACGGTGCCCTACAAGCCCTTGGGCAACAAGGCCTGGTCGATGAAGGTCAAGCGGCGGTTTCATCCACTGATGAACACGCTGCTGATCGAGCAATGGCAGGGACGTTCGCTGATCACACTGGGTCGCGAGGCGTTTCTATGGTTCGGTATCGACCAGCCCAGGGCCGAGCGCGAACGCATCGAGGCGTTCTGGAAGCGCCAGGATCGTTTCGAGAGCTGCATCGACGTGAGGCTCGCTACTCCGGACGGTGTCGCACGGGATTTCCGGATTTATCCGCTACCGCATCCGTCGCCGCTGAATGCGACCTGGTACAAGCGTTTTCCCGGTCTGCTGGCAGAGCGGCTGGCACAGCTCGATGTGCGTCCCGACAACCTGATGCTGTAAGCACACCGGGTCGGTGCAATTGTTTTGCATGCCTCCGGCTGATGTCGACGACGACTGCACGTTGTTCTGGATACGTTCCCAAAGCGGAACGGCAGGACATCCGTGCCGGCGGTTACCCCAGAGGATCGCAACCCGGGTCAGGCCTGAAACAGACTGATACCGGTGAAGATCATCAGCGCTGCGGTGACACATTTGGATACCGAGCGTGCCATCCCGCGTTCCACGCGCGGCTCGTCACAAGCGCATGCCGACGGCCAGCCGGTTGAGCGCATTCATGAGCGCCACCGCGACGGTCAGATCGGAGATTTCGGCATCGCTGAAATATGTCTTCAACGGCTCGTATACCGCGTCGGGTGCCGCGGTATCGGCGACATGGGTCAGGGAGTCCGCCCACGCGAGCGCCGCACGTTCGCGGTCGCTGAAGTGCTCGCTGACCCGCCAGCCGGCGACGCTGTCGATCTTGGCATTTTCGGTGTCGCGCGTACGCAGCTGCTCGGCATGCATCCGGGTGCAATAGGCGCAGCCGTTGATCTGGGACACGCGCAGATTGATCAGTTCGATCGTGGCCAGGTCGAGGGGGCCCGTCTCCAGTGCTTTCTTGGTTTTGAGAAGCCCGTGATGTGCCTCGGTGGAGAGTTTCGAATAGGGCAGGCGTAATGCGGTCATCTTCATACTCCAGTGGTGTAAATATCGAATCGAATGAATGTCAGCTATGGAGATCGATCGCGTCCGGGCGCATCGGTGTCCGGCATTTACCGCCGGCGGCGAGAAGCCCGGCTGCTTTCAGTCGATCGCGCGCGGCGTCGACTGCGGCGGACACGGCTGCCTCGCCGAACGTCAGGCCTTGCAGATAGTGGAACGCGACATCGTGAATGCCGATGGTGGCCAGGACGTGTTCAACATAAGGCGACAGAAAATCCAGCTGGAAAGCACGCTCGCCGTGATGAAAACCGCCGGAACTGACCAGGATGGTGGTCGCCCGGTCGGCCAGCAGTCCCACCTTGCCGTCCTCGGTCGCGGCAAAGCTGCGGTGGATGCGCACCACGTAATCGATCCACAGCTTGAACGCGGCCGGTACCGTGAAGTTGTGCATGGGCAGGCTGATGAGCAGCCGGTCGCTGTGCTCGAGTTCGGCGATGAGTGATTCGGACATCGCGAAGCGGGCGTCGTCTGCCGCCGTGTCGCCGGTGAGCGCCGTGGCGTAGTCGCCGCTGAGTGGCGGCAGGGGCGCGGCCGTCAGATCGCGCTCGATGACCGTGGCGGCATCGCCGCACCGCCGTGGTTGGTCGAGTATCTCGCGCGCCAGCCGATAGCCATGCGCGGCCTCACCGTGCGGGCTGCAATGAATGAACAGTGTGCGTCTCATGTCGTAGCCTCTTCTGCCAGTTGCTCGTAGAAACCAATGCCCCGCGTGAGTAGTCCCTGACGGAAATAGAAGCGCTGCGCCAGCGCCATGCCGAGGCCGGTATCCAGGACCAGCTGTCGGCATCCGGCTTCTCGGGCCCGGTGGCGGGCGGCGTCGAGCAGATGCGCGCCCAGACCGCCGCGCCGCTGGTCGGCCCGCACGACCAGATCGTCGACGAAAAGAAACTGTCCGTTCATCAGGTTTTCCTGGATTCGATAGCCGATCAGACCGATCACCGCATCATCGCGTCGGGCGGCCACCAGTCGATAGCCGTCACCTGTCTGGCGCAGTACCTGTGCTGCGAATGCCGGCGCATCCGACAGATGGGGACGCAGTTCGCGCATGACCCCGAAGCAGTTCAGGCAATCCTGCTCGGTGGTCACGTCGGTCAAATGGGGTGTCGTCATGGGCGCCTCCTGGGTTGAGAGACGCACAATAGGTTGGACATGGCCTGTTCAACAGAGCCAAGATTGAGCGGTTCGACTGGGACATCGTCATGCCTCATCCCGACCTGCACACGGACCGGCGCTTGAAAACGCCGCTCTACCGACAGCTCTATCAGCGCGTCCGGGACGCCATCGCCGCCGGGCGTCTGCAGCCGGGCGATCGCGTGCCGTCGGTGCGCAGTCTCGCCAGCGAGCTGAATCTGTCCCGTGGCACGGTGGAGCTCGCCTATCAGGTGCTGGTCAGTGAAGGTTATCTGCTGGCGCGCGGTGCGGCGGGCACGGTGGTGTCGCCGCAGCTGCTCCGCCAGCAAATCACTCTGGCCGTCGAGCGCCGGTCGAGCGCGCCCCGGCCGGTGTCGGAATCCGCGCGCGCGGCACCGCCGCCATTGCAACTGGGTCTGCCGGCGCTGGATGCCGTACCGACCCGTCTGTGGCGACGTCTGACGATGCGGCGCCTGCGGGGGCTCAATGCCGCGGCGCTCGACTACCCCGATGCGCAGGGCAGTCCCGCCCTGCGCAATGCATTGGCGGCCTACCTCGGCGTGTCGCGCGGCATCGCCTGTCATGCCGACCAGATCATCATCACGGCCGGCTACCGCGATGCCCTTGGCCTCATCTGTCGTACGCTGCTGCGCCCGGGTGACCGTGGCTGGTTCGAGGAACCGGGCTATTTTCTGGCCCGTGACATGTTGCGGGCGGCCGGTCTCTCATTGGCGCCAGTTGCGGTCGATGCCGACGGCCTGGACGTGGCTGCCGGTCGGCGACAGGCCGAGGAGGCGCGTTTTGCCGTTGTCACGCCCTCGCATCAGAGCCCGAGCGGCGTGTCGCTCGCACTGCCGCGCCGCCTGGCGTTGCTGGAATGGGCCAACGACAACGACGCCTGGATCATCGAAGACGACTACGACAGCGAGTACCGGTATCAAGGTCGCCCGATTCCGGCTCTGAAGAGCCTCGATCACGGCGGTCGTGTGCTCTATACCGGCACCTTCAGCAAGGTGCTCTTCCCCGGCCTGCGGCTCGCCTATCTGGTCGTGCCGTCGTCAAAAACGACGCGTTTCCGCGACGTGCTGCGGCGCTTCGGTCAGGGCTGTCCGGCGTTGCCGCAGGCCGTGACCGCCGATTTCATCAACGAAGGCCATTTCGCCCGTCATCTCAAACGCATGCGGGATATGTATGCACAGCGCCGGACGTATCTGCGGGACGCGCTCGAGGCGAAACTCGGCGATCGTCTGCGCGTGGATCTACAGGCAGGCGGCATGCATCTGCTCACCCGATTCGTGAATAATGAAGACGACGTCGAACAGGCCAGGCGCGCGCAGCGCCGAGGGCTGGGCGTCAGCGCATTGTCGACGTGGTTCATCGGCCGGCCCGACCAGTCCGGCTTGCTGCTGGGCTTCACCAATATCGCCTCGGCAGAAGAGGCGGAGCGCCTGGTGAGCGAGCTCAAGTCCGCGCTGGGCGCTTGATCGTTTCGCTCGGGGCGGGGCTAGCGCGGGAGGAGGGGCCGCATGAAACTTCGGTCGTATCGCAGCACGCAGCCGCTTTCGTCGCGAATGCGATCGGCGGCGATGAATTCGGGATCGGTTCCAAATCCTTCGCGATATGCTTCGTAACACGCCAGGCTGGGGAAGCTGAACAGCGCGAGCGCTCGATCGCTGGCACCTTCGGCCGGCAGAAAATAGCCGTGATGGGTGCCACCGTTCTTCCCGACCAGCTCGATCCAGCGCTCGGCGAAACGTTCGAAGGCATCGATCCTTGATGGATCAATAACGTAGTCAACGACGCAGGTGATCATGATTGTCACCGGGGTTTCGGGCAAATTGACACGACGTATCCTATGCCGCCAGTCGTTGATTGTGCACCCGTGACGGGCCATTTTCCGTCAATTGGCCGAAGTGGCTATGTCTTGCCACCGTAACAAGCAAGCGTGCCGACGCCATCGTGCTTTGAGGACGTCGGCCGGGCTACGGGTGCGCTTGAATAACTGTCTCCAGACCAGGCATCAGGGCAGGGCAGCAAGCCTTGCTCAGTGGTTACGTTGAGCCGTGACCATTTCACCGAGCGCATCGAGGAAGTGGAGGCAGCGGTCGAGCTGATCGATATCCACGAATTCGTCGGGCTTGTGGGCCTGGCGGATCGAGCCGGGGCCGATGATCACGGCCGGGATGCCGCCCACGATTTCGAATACGCCACCCTCGGAGCCGTAGGACACCTTGCCGCCGCTTTCGGGCAGGATCGGACGCAGTTTTGCGAAAGCTTCGCACGCACTCGCGTCGCCCATGGCGGGATAGGCGAAGATCCGTTGCCATTCGATGCCCGTGTCTTCGCTTTTCGTCTTCATCTCGGGCACAAGGGTGGCGTCGACCTCGTCGATCAGGGCTTTCAGGTCGGGCTCTGCCGCGTCGCCATCGATGCTGCGCAACTCGAAGGTGAAGCTGCAGTGATCGGGCGTCACGTTGGTGGCGACGCCGCCCTCGATCATGGTTACCAGCGTTGTCGCATGGGCAACGGTGAAGTCGTCGTCGAAGGGGCCTTCGGCCTCGTACCGGCGGCCGCGCGCCTGGATATGATCGATGGCGCGGGCGGCGTATTCCACGGCGTTGACATGCGCGGGCGCGAACGACGAATGGCCACTGGTGCCGGTCACGATCGCGCGCATGGCGATCTTGCCCTTCTGACCGGTGACGAGCTGCATCTCGCTCGGCTCGCCGATGATCGCGAATTCCGGCGGCACATCGAGTGCGGCCAGGTGGCGGGCGATGGCGGGCGCGCCCAGGCAGCCGACTTCTTCGTCGTAGGAGAAGCAAAGATACAGCGGCTGCTTGAGATTCATCTCCGCAAATGCCGGGGCGGCGGCCATGAGGCAGGCGGAAAAACCCTTCATGTCGCAGCTGCCGCGACCGTAGAGACGGCCGTCGCGTTCGTCCATGGCGAACGGTGGCGTGGTCCAGCTGGTCTCGCGCGCGGGCACCACGTCGGTATGGCCGGACAGTACGATGCCGGGGGCATCGGTGGGGCCGAAGCGGGCGACGAGATTGGCCTTTTCGCCGGTGTCGTCCGGCAGGATGGTGATCTCGGCGCCCAGGCCTTCGAAGTAACCGGCCATGTGGTCGATCAGGGCGCGGTTGGAATTGGCGCTTGTCGTGTCAAAGCCGATCAGGTCGCCCAGATGCGTCTTGGCATCGGCAAGGCGCTTGTGGGTCGTTTGCGTGTCTGCCGCTGCGGTTGTCATGCGTTGAGTGCTCTCTTGGATTTGGATTTGGCGAGTTCCCGGCGCAGCGTGACGCTGACCACGAACAGAATCAGGGCCGCGAAAATCCAGCAGATCGGCGACGAAAAGAAGATGGTCGCGTCGCCGTGTGAAATCGCCAGCGCGCGCCGCAGATTCTCTTCGATCATCGGCCCGAGGATGAACGCGATCAGGAACGGGGCCGCGGGAATGGACAGCAGCATCATCAGGAAGCCGACGACGCCCATGACCAGCAGCACCGTGACATCGAACATGCTGTTGGAGATCGAATAGATGCCGAAGATGCACAGCAACAATACCGCCGGCGTGAGCAGGGTTGCCGGCACCCGCGCGATGTAGGTGAACATGCGCATGGTCATCTTGCCGGCGCCGAACAGCAGCACCGATGACAGCAACATGCCGATGAACAGCATGTAGACCTCATTGAGGTTGTTCTGGAACAGCAGCGGACCGGGGGTCAGCCCCTGGATCATGAACGCGCCGAGCATGACGCCGGTGATCACATCGCCCGGCACGCCGAGGGCGAGCAGCGGGATCATGGTGGCGCCACAGCAGCCGTTGTTGGCCGACTCCGAGGCGGCGATCCCCTCGATCTCGCCCTTGCCGAAGTTGTCGGAGTTCTTCGATCCGCGCTGCGCTTCCCCGTAGGAGAAGAACGCGGCCGCGGACGGGCCGATACCCGGCACGGCGCCCAGAACCACGCCGATGCCGCTGCCGCGGATGATGGACTTCAGGCAGCTGCGAAACTCGGCGCCGCTGACCCGGTCATCGCCGATGCCCATGGTCTTCTCGACCTCGGCCTTGCGAAAGACGATCAGCTTGATCAGCTCGGGCAGGGCGAACAGACCGATCAGCACCGGCGCGACCGAAAGGCCGCCCTGCATGTCGTCGGTCAGCGCGAAGCGGAACGAGCCGTACATGTCCTCGCCCACGGTTGCCAGCAGCAGACCCAGGCAGGCCGACACCAGCCCCAGCAACAGTGAATTGCCCGATACGCCAGCCACGGTGGTCAGCGCGAAGATCATCAGCATGCAGTATTCCGGCGGGCCGACGCGCATGGCGAGCAGTGCCAGCGGGGCCGCCAGAAAGATCAGCGAGATGTTGGAGATGAAATCGCCGATACACGACGAATAGAGCGCCATGTTCAGCGCCTTGCCGCCCTTGCCCTGCTGGGCCAGCGGATAGCCGTCCAGCGCGGTACAGGCGGCCGAGGCGGTGCCCGGCGTCTTGATCAGGATCGCCGACACGGAGCCGCCATAGGTCGAGCCCTTGTAGAGCGCGACCAGCAGCAGAATGCTGGGCACCGGATCCATATAGAAGGTGAAGGGCAGTGCCAGTGTCACGGCCATCGTGCCGGTCATGCCGGGGATGGCGCCGATGATGACGCCGCCCCAGATGCCGGCGGCCATGATCAGAAAATTCTGGAGTGTCGCGACTGCCTGGAGCGCGACAAGAAGATCGCTCAGCATGTCAGATGGGGTCCTTTACAGGCCGAATGATTTCAACAGCGACCCGTGCGGGAACTGGGTGCCGAGCGCGTGAGAAAAGAAGAACAGCAGCGCGGCCGGCAGGAGGACGGCCACGACCACCCGCCAGAGGTGATACCCCCGTTCTCCGGTCAGGAGAATGCAGGCGCCGGTCAGCAGGATGGTGGCGACCAGAAACCCCAGCGCGTGCGCAAATGCCACGAAGGCCGCGAGCGCGGCTATGATCAGCGCGAAACGGCCGAGCAGCACCGGCATCGGTGCCGCCTCTTGCCAGATCGGCTCGTCGTCGGAGGCGGCCATCGCAATCCCGCGACGCGAGAACGTCTGGGCTATGGCGATGAGGCCCAGGATCAGTCCGATGATGGAAACGGTCCTGGGCCACATGTCCGGCGGCGGTGCGAAACCGGGTATGAACGCGGGGCGCGGAACGTACGCCGGGATCAGCACGAACAGCGTGATCCCGAACAGCGCCACGATAAGAATGCCTCGAAAGAGGACCAGTCGCATGGTTCAGCCTCGCCGTCGCTTGATCTCGAGTCGCGGGGGTATCAGCGCGAAAGATAGCCGAATTTCTTGGCCAGACCGTGGAACAGGTCGTACTGGTCCTTGGCGTAGGTCGGCATGTCCGTCTCGCCGATGGTCGAGATCGACCCGCGGCGCTCTGCCAGCGTCAGCCACTTGTCGTCCTTCGCGACCTTGGCCAGCGTCTCGCGCCATTTCTTGACGACGTTGTCAGGCAGACCCTTGGGCCCGTACAGCGCGCTCCAGCCGGTGATCTTGCCGGCCTGCTCGTAGCCCAGCTCGGCCGCGGTGGGCACTTCGGGCAGGTTTTCCATACGCTTGGGTGCGAACACCATCAGCGGCTTCATGTCGCCGCTCTTGATATGCGGCATCAGCGAGCCGGCAGCGATGGCCAGGAAATCCACATGGCCGCCCAGCAGGGCCGTCGCCAGCGCGCCGCCGCCCTTGTAGGGCACCAGGGTCGCGGCGGTGAGCGGGTCGAGCCCGGCGTCGGACAGCAACGCCTGCACGGTGAAACCGTCGATCGCGGTTGCACCGGACGCGGCGTAGGTCATGCCGCCCTTGTCGTTCTTGATGGCCGTGAGCAGATCCTTGACGTTGTCGTATTCCGAATCGCCCTTGACGGCCAGGATCATTGGTGTGGCTTCCAGCGCGCTAATGAATGTGTAGTCGTCCCAGGCGACCGTGGCCTGCGGATTGACGGCGGGGGTCAGCGCCATGCCGACGCGTGCCAGCAGCAGGGTCTGGCCGTCAGGATCGGCCTTGGTCACGAAACGTGCGCCGTTCATGCCGCCAGCGCCCGGCTTGTTGATGACGGTGATGGGCTCGCCAAGATAGCTCTTGGCGGTTTGCGATAACGCCCGACCGGCAAGGTCGGACGCGCCGCCCGGGCCGTAGGGGACGACGAGCGTGACCGGACCGCTTGGATAATCCTGAGCGGAGGCGGTACCCATCACGAACACTGCCGCAACCGCGAGACTTATCAAGATTGATTTCATGAATTCCCCATATCTGAAATTGAATGTTGTCACTGACATATAAATTTTATTCGATTATCTTGTTTTAAAGAGTTCCACAGCGTGGCCCTGAAATCAAGTCGGGCGTGGCATATGCTGATCATATTGAGAAAATTATTAATTCCTGATAATGAAATTTAAGTGCCATCCGGTAATCGATATTGGCTCGTGCTTGCTATTTAATAGTGCGCCAACTAGTTGATTGGGCGTTTTATCTATTCATTCTGGATAAATGATAGCGAACGAAAGCTCGATCTGAGCGATATCGGTTCGTGCGCGACCGTTTAGATGGCGCCTGACGACAGCCATGAACGGCAACCGGTCGATTCGATGGGTTATCTGCGAACTCGCTGGCCGTTGGGCGATTATCACTGTGCGGCTCGGTTGGATAATCGTCGGTTGGATCCGCTCGCACGGGCGCCAGGCCCGATGAAGCTGCGGTCGTATCGCAGCACGGCGCCGCTTTCGTCTCGGGTGCGACCGGCGGCGACGAAATCGGGATCTGATCCAGACCTCTCGCGACGGGGCCAAGCCGGGGCGTACCGACGGTATCGGTGACTTCGTGCAGCGGGCATCCGGGAACACCGTCCGCGTCAGACGTCGGTAATGATACAAAAACCGATGGATGGGGCCTTCAGCTATTTCCCGAGGCGCCGAAATGTAGTCTACTGCTGTTGTACGCTGGCGGACTTGCAGGCGCCGGCATTGCTGGCTGGTGGCGTGCAGCCCGATTGGCCGAAACGCGGCGCGGTCGTGTTTTTCAATCTTGAGCGGTATGCCTCCGCTCACAGGCGTGCCTTGCGCGCATCCGAAACGGCGTCAAGCCGTCGGGCAGACAGGGGGACCCATGTTGCTTGAGAAAGGATCTCGTCGCAGGAGCGCGCACTCCGCCTTCTGGGTGATGACGCGGCGGGTAACCCTGCTCGCTGCCTGTGTGGACGCAGCGTTCCTGTGTTTTTTCCTGTTGGTCGATTCGCCGCTGCTGGCGTGGCTCAACGTGGTGAGCATCGCCATGTATGCCGTGGCCTACAGGCTGCTGTCTCGGCGCAGGAATCGTCCCGCGGTGATCCTCATCTGGATCGAGGTGCTGGGCCATGCCCTGATCGGCACCTTGCTGACGGGCTGGGACGCTGGCTTCAATTATTACCTGCTGATGTTCATCCCGGCGATCATGGTCAGCGGCGGCTGGCGTACCGTGACGCCGCCGCTGGTTCTGCTTTTTGTCTCCTATGTCGGTCTGCACGAGATGTCGCGGGTCTACGGTGCACTCGCCCCACTCAGTGGTGCGGCGCTTTCGGTGCTGTATGTCTTCAACGTGTCGATCTTCTTCGCCATGGCCAGCTACACGGCGCGGTTCTATTACGCCATGGTTCTCAAGACCGAAGGCAAGCTGCGCAACCTGGCCATCAAGGACACGCTGACCGGCCTGTCCAATCGACGCCACCTGATGGATCTCGCCCAGCAGGAGATCGAGCGTCTGGCCAGCGGTGACGGGGAACTCGCTCTGGTGATCGCCGACATCGACGATTTCAAGCAGATCAACGACGGCTGGGGCCACGATGCCGGCGATCAGGTATTGATCCACGGGGGCGCCGTCTTTCAGAACTGTTGCCGGGCCCACGATACAGTGGCGCGCTGGGGCGGCGAGGAGTTTCTCTTTCTGCTGCCGGACAGCGATGCCGCGGCCGCGGTCGAGTTCGCCGAGCGTGTGCGCAGCGCAATCGGCGCCATGCGTATCGAGCACGCCGGGCAGCAGATCACATGCTCGATATCTCTGGGCGTGGCCACGCTCGGTCCCAGCGAAAGCCTCGAAGACGCCATTGGCCGTGCCGATCGCGCGCTCTACCAGAGCAAGACAGAAGGCCGTGACCGGGTGACGGTCGCCGTGCCGGTCGCGCACGATGTCCCCGTCGATGGCGAAGACGATGTGCTGGTCGCCGGCCCTGGCGTCGATTTGTCGGTTGTCGACCGGCGTGGCAACGACCGGCGGCGTGCATGACAGCAATCCACATGCAAAACGTGTCGGCTATCGCAAATCGAACGGCCTGACGGTAGAAAGCGCGCTCTGTTCGCCACCCGAGTATTCGCCCAGGGCGGCAGCCCGGTTCTCCTGCGTTGACGGGGCAGGCAGCGTGACCACGCCGGATCGGCCCGAAGGGATCGGTTCTGGTGTGCTAGCGCGTCGGCGGATTGCGCCCGAGGGTCTGACGCCATGCTCCAGTGGCAACGCCACGACCGATCACGCGGGCGAAGGCCACGCAGAAGCCGCTCACGGCTGCCCAGGCCATGAGATTGCGCCAGTTCGCGTCGCGATCGTCGGCGTTGATCGGCGGTTCCTCGTGCCGGGTTCTGCGCCAGGCCTCGGATGCGCCGCGCCGCGCGAGCATGCCGGCGCCGATGGCTGTGCCGGCACATAACACCAGCCAGAGCGTGCGTTCTCGATCCATTGCGTTATCCCGTCGGTCTGTGCCGAGCGTCTATCAGAAGTGATGAAGGCGGTGTGATCGTACCGCACCGTCGGGTCGATGTCGGATATCCCCGCGGGCGTTGCTGCGGGCGTGCGCCGACCCAGGCGATGACTCGAAGGGGCCACGACCGAAACGGGCCTGTGTTGAGCCAACGCAAAAACGGGAGTAGGCTCTGGCAAGTCGTCAATGACGGACAACTCATGTCAGCACTGCACACACGAATCAGAACGAACACCGCGACGGCGCCGAGCGTGCCCACGCAACTCCGTGCTGCCACGTATTTTTATGGGTATTGGTTTAGCCGCTTAGGCGTCTGACCGTATCCGGTCGGGCGCCCCATCCGGGACGCCTGCCGACGAGTTTCAAGAACCCCCGGTTGGCCTCCCAACCGGGGGTTCTTTCGTTTTCGGCTTCGCAACTCGCAAAGCAACAGTCACTGAACAAGGAGATCGATCATGGATCGCTGTTACCGCTGGGATTTCTACGCCGCCTACGGCCGATTTAGCGAGGGCCATGCCCCCGCCGACGATGTACGCCAATCCATCTTGTGCGCCCCGAGCGGGCTCGAACATTCAAGGAACTGTGATGAACGCCAGTCTTGCCGCTGTCCGTAACGACCTCGAAACCTGCACCGAAATACAGACCCGCCACGCGCGGCCGCTGCCCAGTCCGGCGACATTGATCGAGTCCCTGCCGATAGCGCCGGGGCTAGGAGAGCAGATACGCCGGCATCGTGCCCAAGTGCGGGCCATCCTCAACGGCGACGACGATCGCCTGCTGGTGATCACCGGCCCCTGCTCCCTGCACGACCCACAGGCTGCGCTCGACTACGGCCGCCGGCTGGCGGCACTGGCCGACCAGGTCGGCGACCGTCTGCTGCTGGTGATGCGCGCTTATGTCGAAAAGCCGCGCACCACGGTGGGCTGGAAAGGCCTGCTTCACGATCCGCATCTGGATGGCAGCGACGATCTGGCCGAGGGCCTGCGTGTATCCCGTCGCGTGCTCATCGATCTGGCCGAATTGGGTCTGCCGCTGGCCACCGAGCTGCTCAGCCCGCTGGCCGCGAACTACCTCGAGGACACGCTCAGCTGGGCCGCCGTGGGCGCGCGCACGACGGAATCGCAGACCCATCGGGAAATGATCAGCGGCCTGGGAATGCCGGTCGGCTTCAAGAACGGCACCGACGGGGAACTGGCCACAGCCCGCGACGCCATGCAGGCCGCGGCGCATCCGCATACCCATCTGGGCGTGGATGCGAACGGCCAGGCCGCGTTGATTCGCACCGCCGGCAACCCCGATACCCATCTGGTGCTCAGAGGCGGGCGAACCGGCCCCAACTTCGACGACGAGCATATGCGCTCGGCACGGTGGGTGCTCGAAAGCGCCGGCTTGAACCCGCGCCTGATCGTGGACTGCAGTCATGCCAATAGCGGCAAGGATCCGGCCCGCCAGCGCGGCGTACTCAATGATCTGATCGCCCAGCGCCGCGACGGTGAAAACGCGATCGCCGGGGTCATGCTGGAAAGCAACATCAACGCCGGCAATCAGTCATTGCAGGCGGAGTTGCAATATGGCGTGTCGGTCACCGACGCCTGCATGGGCTGGGCGGATACACGGCAGGCGCTTCAGGATCTGGCGAATGGCTGACGGCTAGCGCGTCGGCTTG
The DNA here is from genome assembly GCF_042643355.1 of Salinisphaera aquimarina. Taxonomy (NCBI): domain Bacteria; kingdom Pseudomonadati; phylum Pseudomonadota; class Gammaproteobacteria; order Salinisphaerales; family Salinisphaeraceae; genus Salinisphaera; species Salinisphaera aquimarina. The sequence goes on along the minus strand of NZ_JBHRSS010000003.1, from coordinate 189,613 downwards.
CCGGAACCTGCCGTGGCCCTGCCCGTTGTCGGCGGGAGGGTGCCGCGGCGGCCTTGTCCATTGGTCGCAGCGGTAACCCGGGTTTCAGGGTGTTCGCCTATAATCCATGACTCATGAGGCCTGTACGGTCGCGCGTTGGCGATGCGTACCTGGCGCGGGATTTGCCTGACAGGGCTGACAAGAACAAGAAATCGAGCCTGCCTATGGCCATGCCGTCCGGTTCCAGAGCCGCCGAACCGATCCCCGCCCACGTCCACCGCCGCCCGGTGCTGCAGGTTCTGCTGTGGTTTACGGCCGCCTTCGGGACGATATTTGCGATCCTGAACTACCGTAACGGCAACTACGGCATCATGGCCGCGGAGATCGTGATGGGCGTGTTCGCCCTGTCGTTGTTGCGCATTGTTCGCCGCACCGTCCATCTGCAGCGCTGGATTCTGGTATATCTCGTCCCGTTCTTCAGCGTGATGATGTACGCGCTGACGACATCGCTCGCCGCGCCCACCATATTCGCCTGGGTGTTGCTGATTCCGATCCTGTCGCACCTGTTGCTGGGGCGCTGGGTCGGCGGTGCCATGGCCGCGTTCTACATGCTCGTCGCCGGGGCCATCTTCTTCTGGAAATTCGGGCTCGACCCGGGCTTCGGCAACGCCCGATCGGTGGCGAACGTCGCGCTGGCCTCGGTCTGCATCTTCGGTTTTTCCTATGTCTACGAAGTCAGCCGGGAAAACGCGGAGAATCAGTTACGCCGCATGGCGCTGACCGATCCGCTCACCGGCCTGCCCAATCGTGCGCGCCTGGGCGAGGTGTTCGACAGCGAAAAGGCGCGTCATCTGCGCAGCGGTACGCCGCTGTGCCTGCTGATGATCGACCTCGACCACTTCAAGCAGGTCAACGACCGTTACGGCCACGACGCGGGTGATGCGGTGCTGTGTTTCGTGGCCGATACGCTGCGCGAGCGTCTGCGCCCCAGCGATCTGGCCTGTCGTCTTGGCGGCGAGGAGTTCGGTATCTTTCTGGCCGAGACCGAATCGCGGCAGGCGCGCGCCGTGGCCGAGGATCTGCGCGGAGCCATCGCCGCCGAGCCGTGTCGGCGGGCCGATCAAGCGATCGACTTGAGCATGAGTATCGGCATTGCCCAGCTCGGGCCCGACGGCGATGATCTGGAGACGTTGTTCAATGCCGCCGACCAGCGGCTGTATCAGGCCAAGATCGGCGGCCGCAATCAGGTCGTGGGTTGATCGGCGTCTGACCGGGAAGCGAGTGTGCCGGTTCGCAAGTACGTTACGGCCTATAAACGCGCGGTCGCTGGGGACGAACGCCGCCCTATGACGCGGACGCCTCGCAGCCGGCCAGCGACCACTGCTCGTCGTCGCGCAGTGCCTTGCCTTCGGCTTCGAGCTTGAGCAGGTGGGCGAGCACGTTGCGCTCGGCGGCTTTCTTCAGCCAGGGATCGGTCTTGTGATAGAGCGATTCGGCAAGGGTCTGGATCGAGAATGATCCGGCTTCGAGCCGGCTCAGGATCGACGCCTCGCGGGCCTGGCGATAGGACAGCAGCGAGCCGACGAGTTCACGCGGATTGCTCAGGACCGGGCCGTGGCCGGGCAGATAGAGTGCGTCCTGATCGCGTGCTAGCAGGCGCTCGAGCGAGCGGTAGTAGGCCTGCATATCGCCGTCGGGCGGATTGACGATCGACGACGACCAGCTCATTACGTGGTCACCGGAAAACAGCACCGTGCCGGTACCGGGCACGTTGTAGGCGAAACACAGATGATCGGAGGCGTGGCCCGGGGTGTGGACGGCCTGGAATCCGGCGACGGTATCGCCGTCGGCCAGCGGCTGGTCGCAGGCAAAGTCGTCGCTCGCGGCGGGCGCAAATCCCAGACAGGGCGCGCCGGTTCGTGTTCTGAGTTCGGCGACCGCGCCGTAGTGGTCGCTGTGGGCATGGGTGAGCAGAATCCGGTCGAGGGGTCGGCCGTCGAGAGCGGCGATGATATCGTCGACATGGGCCGTCTGGTCCGGGCCCGGATCGAGCACGGTAACGCCGTGCGTCTCATCGTCGATCATCCAGCTATTGGTGCCGTGATAGGTCATCACGCTCGGATTGGTGGCCACGATACGCGCGATGCCGGGCAACGCCGGATGCGCGATGCCACGCTCGGGCTCGGATTCGGTAAGAAAAGACATCCATCGAGTCTGCCCGCTTCGATGTATGCCTGCAAACCACTGCCATCGCAACGAAAAACAGTTTGGTCGACCGTATACTGACGGTCTGGCCGGATAGTCGCCCGTAGCTTGCCGTCGTGCTTGTGTTCTTCGGTGGCTACCCGCGCCACGCCTGGCATCGTGCCTGCGGCCGAACGCGCGTCTATTCGAAGCGGTGTCCCGCTTCGAAGGCGAGCAGGTAGCGCTTGGTTTCTATCCCGCCGGCGAAGCCGGTGAGCTGGCCGTTGGCGCCGATCACCCGATGGCAGGGTGTGATGATCGAGATGGGGTTACGGCCGTTGGCTGCGCCGACGGCGCGCACGGCCGCCGGTTTTCCGATCTGTCGTGCGATCCCGGCGTAGGTCATCGTCTCGCCGTAGGGAATGCCCAGCAGCGCTTGCCAGACGCGTTGCTGGAACGCCGTGCCGTGGAACGCCAGCGCGAGGTCGAACAGGCGCCGCTCGCCGGCGAAGTATTCGTCGAGCTGGCGTTCGGTGTTGCACAGCACCGGGTGCGTCGGTTCTTCCGACAACGCACCAAGGCGCACCCGCGCCGGGTCGTCGTTAGCCCACAGGACGGCGACAAGCGCTTTATCGTCGGCGACGAGCTTGAGGCGGCCCACCGGCGAGTCGATCCACTTACAGGCACGGTTCACGGGATCGTCGTCCGGCCGCGGCAACAGCAGTGTGGCGCCGGCGGGCACTGGCCGTGCTCAGCCGCCGGCGGGGTCGGGTCGCTCCCGGTCCTGGGGCACCAGCCGGCGCTGCAGCTCCTCGAGCGACACGCCCTTGGTCTCGGGCATGAGGAAGGCGACAAACACGACCTGCAGCACCATCATGAAGCCGAAGAAGGCGAACACGGGGCCGCCGTGGAAGGTGGTGAGTACCCAGGGCGTAAGCAGGGTGATAAGCGCGGCGAAGAACCAGTGCGTGAAGCTGCCCACCGACTGGCCGCGGGCGCGTTCGCGGTTCGGGAATATCTCGGAGATGAACACCCAGATCACCGTGCCCTGGCTCAGGCCGTGGGCAGCGACGAACAGACACAGCTGCAACGGCACCAGCGGGCCGCCGAGGTTGTCGGTGAAGAACGCGCGCGAGATCACGCCCAGCGAGATCAGATAGCCGACCGAGCCGATATACATGAGCGTGCGCCGGCCCAGGCGATCGATCAGGGCCATGCCGATCATGGTGAACACGACCATGATCAGGCCGATGCCGGCGGTGGAGAGCAGAGCGGCGCTGCTGCCCAGTTGCGCGGCTTCCAGAATACGCGGTGCGTAATAGAGGATGAAGTTGATGCCGGTGAACTGGTTGAAGAACGCCATCAGGAAGGCGAGCACGATGAGCAGACGATAGCGGCGTGAGAAGAAACGCGAATGCGCCTGCTGGTCCTGGGTGTCGGCGGTGCGTATTTCCGCGATCTGGGCGTCGACCTTAGCGCCGGGGTCGGCTTTTTGCAGCACCTCGGCCGCGCTCTTGTCGTCGTCGCGCTGAAGGATAAGCCAGCGCGGGCTGCGCGGCACCTGCAGGATGAGCACCGTATAGATGAACGCGGGTACCGCCTCGACGCCCACCATCCAGCGCCAGGCATCGTCGCCGAGCAGGCTGCCCAGAATCGCGTTGGACACGAACGCCATGAAGATGCCGAACACCACGTTGAACTGGTACAGCGCGACCAGCTGGCCGCGGCGATGAGCCGGTGCGATTTCCGAGATATAGGTCGGCGCGACCACCGACGACATGCCCACGCCGAAGCCCCCGATCAGGCGAAAGATCGAGAACCAGAATGGATCGGTGGCGAGGGCCGAGCCCACCGCGGATACGAAATACAGCACGCCGATGAGCAGCAGGGTGGTGCGTCGGCCCAGCCGGTCGGTCGGCCAGTTGCCGAAGATGGCGCCGACGACGGTGCCCCAGAGGGCCATCGACATGATGAACAGCCCGTGGGCGAGATCGCTCAGTCCCCACAGTTCCTGAATCGGTTTGTCAGCGCCTGATATGACGGCGGTATCGAAGCCGAACAGAAAGCCGGCCATACCGACGAAGATGGACCACTTGAGGATGGGCGTCATGCGCTACTCCGGCTCGCGTGCTGCGTCAGCTTGAACTGATCGTGTTATGTGAAGTTATCTGCTGTCGCATCATGGCAACAAATGAATGCGCCGGCCAACGGCGGTGCATACGGGTCGGACTCAGGCATCGGCGATCTGCGGATAATGGGCATCCAGGCGCTCGTGATAATGCGCGTAGACGTCACGATAGCTGTCGACGTCGGCCGGCTGCGGGGTGCAGTGCGTCGCCTCGTCCAGGGCCACCGCGGTGTCGCATAGCTCGGCCAGCGTGGTGCTGTCGCCGGCCTGGCGGTCGTGGCAGAACCGTGCCTGCAGGGCCGCGCCCAGCGCGGCGGCTTCGTCGAAGGTGGGGCAGATCAGTTCGGCATCCATGACGTCGGCCACGATCTGGCGCCAGATCGCGCTGCGCGCTCCGCCGCCGACCAGGCGCAGCTCGGTCGGGGCGATGCCCAGGGCGTTGAGCCGATCCATACCGTACCGCAGACCGAAGGTCGCCCCCTCGAGGGCGGCGCGACACAGATTCGCACGGCTGAAATTGTGGCTGTGCAAGCCCAGGAAACTGCCGGTGGCATCGGGCAGTGCAGGCACCCGTTCGCCGTTGAAGAAAGGCAGCAGGGTGATTCCGCCCGCGCCCAGCGGCGCGTCGGTGACGGCCTCGGTGAACTGGGCCAGATTCATGCCCAGCACCTCGCGTAGCTGGGTAGTGGCCGAGGTCACGTTCATCGTGCAGATCAGTGGTAGCCAGCCGTCGTGGCTGGCGCAGAAATTGGCAACCAACCCGTCGGCGGACACCGCCGGCGTGTCGCTGTGCGCGAAGATCGTGCCCGAGGTGCCCAGGCTCATGGTGACCACGCCGGCCTGGATATTGCCGGTGCCGATCGCGCCCATCATGTTGTCGCCGCCGCCGGCGGATACGATCACGTCATCGGCCAGGCCCAGACGCTCGGCCACCGCGGCGCGCACGGTGCCGGCAGGCTCGTCGTGGCCGATGAGTTCGGGCAACACCCGCTCCGGGTCCAGTTCCGGCGCCACCTGCGCGAACGCGTCGTGATGCCAGCGTCGGGCACGGGTATCGAAATAGCCGGTGCCCGACGCATCGCCGCTTTCCGCGACCCGGCGGCCGGTCAGATAAAAGTTGAGATAGTCGTGCGGGAGCATGACCGTGGCGATGCGGTCGTAGGCGTCGCGCTGATGGGCCCGAAGCCAGGCAATCTTGGAGGCGGTAAAGCCCGGCTGGGGCGCGACGCCCAACGCGTCGAGGCAGCCGGTTTCGCCGCCCAGTGCGGCCACCAGCGCGGCGTTCTCGGGCGCGGTCTCGGTATCGCACCACAGCTTGGCGGGGTAGACCGGCCGGCCCTGCGCGTCGAGCGCGACCAGGCCATGCTGCTGGCCGGAGATGCCGATGCCGCGAACCGCGCGCGGGGAGATATTGGCGTCCTTGATCGCCGCATTGAAGGCGGTTTCGAAGGCGTCGATCCACCACTGCGGTCGTTGCTCGCGGCGGCCGTTGTCGCCGCTGATCATGTCGTGCGCGCAACTGCCGTGGCCGCGCACGCTGAGTGTATCCGGATCGAGAATGACGACTTTGCTGCTTTGTGTGCCGCAGTCCACGCCAACGAACATGCGCATCCATGCTGTCTGGGCCAAGGCTGCAAGCGTTGCACGCGTGTCGTATGCCTGCAATCGTTGCCGTCATGGGCTGCCACGATCGGGGTGGGGCGTCATCCGCCTGATGCGTGCGCAGCCGCGCCTATGCTCGCGTTGTCGGCTTGATGGGGCGGCGCTGAATACGCGCTCAGAGCGACCGCCTGTTCATGATTCCAGACGAGCGATCACCGAATACGCGCGTTCGTGATCGCGCGGCCGCGGTGGTCGATCGGTCATGAAAACGCCGCCCAGGCGGGCGGCGTGGCGCGACTCGGCGACCGGCTATCGACCATAGCGATAACCGCTGTAGCGGTTGTTGTAGCCGCGGTCGTCATAGCCGCGCCGGTCGTCGTAGCGGTTGTCGTAGCCTTCATCGTCATTGCGCTTGGTGATCAGCGTGCCGCCGGCCGCGCCGACTGCACTGCCGATGAGTGCGCCGGTGGAACCGCCGATTTCATTGCCGACCGCAGCACCCAGCGCGCCGCCGATGCCACCGCCAAGCGCGGAGGAGAACGTGTTGCTGTCGAATGCCAGCGCCGGCGTGCTCGCGAAGGCGGTGAGCAGGGTGCCGATGGCCAGACTGTTGCGAAGTGACTTGTGCATGATGGTGCTCCTGAACGCGTTTTCGCGTTTTGTATTGTTCGTTCAGTATTAATTTAACGATAGTGGTGCTGAACCAATAATGAACGCGCATGCGTCGGGAAACATGCCGTGCGTCGGGAGCCGTCGCCTGGTATTGCAAGTGCCATTGGAGGGGTGTTTCCCTGCGCACCGCCAAAAATCAACGCTAATCGACAATGTCTGACGATCGGCGAGTGACGTGATCCGGCCACCCCGACCCGACCGCGCGGTCGCGCAGTACGAATCGATGTGTCGGAGCAGGTGTGAACGTGCACCCCGCGAACTCGTCCCCCGGGTGGTGCAAGGCGTGGCCGCCCGTGCTCGATACGTTGGATGCCAAGCGGCGCCCGGCGGATATCCGGCGCGCTTGATGGCCTGTCGGTATCAGTGCCGTCTTTGCGTTTGATGTGGCTCGGCCGGTTCCGGCGACAGCGTTGTATTGTCTTGCGCCCAGTCGAACAGCGCCGTCGGGCGTAACGGCTTGCTGAACAGATAGCCCTGCGCCTGTTCGCTGTTCCAGGCGCCCAGTAGTGCGAGCGTCTTCCGGGTCTCCACGCCTTCTGCGACCACCTGATAGCCCAGATCATGGGCAAGATTGATGATCGCGCGCGTGAGCGTCTGGGTGCGTGGATCGTCGTCCAGTTCCTGGACGAAACGCCGGTCGATCTTGATCTTGCCGACGTTGAGTTTCTGCAGGTACGACAGATTGCAGTAGCCGGTGCCGAAGTCGTCGATCGCAGTGGAGACGCCGAGTTCGTGCAGTTGCTGCAATGTCGGAATGACGGCGTCGAGATTGCGGATCAACAGGCTCTCGGTGAATTCCAGTTCGAGGCTGGCGCCGCTCAACTGATGTTTGTGCAAACGTTCTTGCACGCGTCTGACAATGTCGGGGTCGGTCAGATCGTGGGCCGAGAGATTGACCGCGATCTGCAGCGTCAACCCGGCTGCCCGCCATTGCACGCACTGCGCCAGCGCGGTGTCCAGCACCCAATCGGTGAGTGGTCGCATGAGCGCGGTCTTCTCGGCGGCTTCGATCAGCTCGACCGGCGACACCGTGCCCAGCGAGTCGTGCTGCCAGCGCAGCAGGGCCTCGACGCCGGTGCAGGCGCCGCTGGCCAGATCGATCTTGGGCTGATATTCCAGATGCAACTGGTCCGGTGCGGCAAGCGCGGCCGGCAGATCGATGAGCAACTGAAGCTTGCGCTGGCGGCGCGCATCGCGGTCCGGAGTGTGGAACGCCCAGGCGCGATTGCTCTCCCAGGCATCGTCGGCCGCGACCGCCGCCTGACGCAGATGTTCTTCGGCGCCGCCGGCGGCTTTTTTCAGTGGCGCCACGCCCATCGTGGCGCTCGGGGCGATCAGGATGCCGACCGTGGAGTGAAACGGTTCGCGCAGCGTGGCGATCAGTCGATCCAGTTTTCGCTCGACCTCGGGCCCGGTCTGTTCGTTCATGAAGAAACCGAAGCGGAACATGCCGATGCGGTACAGGTCGCGATCGGAGCCGATGGCCGCCGACAGTCGGCTGATGCATTCGACAATGAATCGCTCGGTCAGCTGATAGCCCATCACCTGGGTCAGGTCGTGCATCTGCCGGGGCATGGCGACGTCGACGACGCCGACGTAACCGGCAACGGCGCGCGGGTTAGATGCCAGTTTGTGCAGTTCCGCGTTCAGCGTTTCATGCATGCGTTGAAGCGTGTAGGTACCGGTCGCCGCGTCCAGGTACCCGGCCGATGCCCGCATCTTGATCCATGAGGACAGCACCTCGGACAGTTCCCGAAGCGTCTGCCGGTCGTCGTCGTCGAAATCGTAGCGCGGTTTGGTGTCGACGACACAGAGATTGCCCAGCACATAGTCGTCCGCGTTTTTCAGCGGCGCCCCGGCGTAGAAACGCACATGTGGTTCACCGGTCACCAGCGGGTTGTCGACGAACCGTGCATCCAGTGCGGTATCCGGCACCACCATCATCTCGTCTTCGTTGATGGCGTGACCGCAAAAGGATATGTCACGCGGGATGCTTTCCACCGCCGAACCCACCTGCGACTTGAACCACTGCTGGTCTTCGTCGACCAGGCTGATCGAGGACATGGGGGTGTGCATCAACCGGGCGGCCATCTGACAGACCCGGTCGAAAACGGCATCTTTGGGCGTATGAAGCAGATTGCTGCGGCGTAGTGCCTCGAGTCGTTCTGTCTCGTTGTCTGGAATTCGGGGCGTTTGCATCAGCAGCACATTCGATGAAGGATTTGCAGCGGTCTCATCGTCGTCGGCTGCGTTTCATATGCTTTTACAGGCACACTCAAGCCTCGCAGCCGCTCCGATCAGATGGGCGTTATCGGCCGGAACAGCAGAATCTGGATATGCCCTGCACCACGCCGGTGCGGCGCGACATCCGGTCGAGCCAGGAGCGGTGCGCCGCCGCAGTCTCGGTTGGCATCTAGAATAGCGCCTCTTCGTATTGCGACGCATGAGCGGCATGTCATGAATATTGGCCGATATCGATTTGCGCCCCCGTGGTGGGGCGGCCTTCTGTTTATGCTCGCCGCGGCGATTCTGTGCGCGCTGGGTGTGTGGCAGATTCAGCGCGCGCACATGAAAGAGGGGCTGGTTGCCGTGGCGAAAACCGCGCGCGAGGCCGGTCCGACCGACATGCATCCGGGTACTGTCGCCTCGGCCGGCAACGCCCGCGCGCCGGGGCTGACCTACGGGCGCCATTACTTCGTCGAAGGTCGTTTCGACGGCGCCCACCAGATTCTGCTCAACGATCAGGTCAACGGCCAGGATATTGGCTATCGCGTCTGGACACCGGTGGTTCTCAAAAGCGGCGAGCGGGTGATGGTCGATCGCGGCTGGATAGCCAAGGATTCATCGCCGAACGCGGTAAAACCCGACCCGACGGCGCCGACCGGGCCGGTACGGGTGCTCGGCTTCTGGCGCAGCTTTCCGCAGCCGGGCCTGAGCTTCGGCAGCGACGGCCGCTGCAAGGAGGGCCCGTGGCCGCGAGCACTCAACTATCCGGATGCCGCGACCGTGCGCTGCCAATACGCGGCGCCGGTGGTCAACGGCCTGCTGCTGCTCGACGAGAAGGATCCGAACGGCTTCGTGCGCGACTGGGACGAAGACCTCGTCGGCCTGTCGCCGTTCGGCCACTACGCCTATGCCTCGCAGTGGTTTCTGATGGCGGTCGTGGCCGGCATCATCTTCCTGGTCGTGAACACCCGCCGGCGCGATACCTGAATCGATGCGCGGCGTGATGTCCGCAGCGCGTTACCGCGATTCAGCAGCGACGATTCCGCCGGGTGACGCCGAAGCCCAGCAACAGCAAGCCGAAGGCCATCACCGCCATCGCGCTCGGCTCGGGCACCGAGGTCGCCGGCGCACCGGCCACAATACTGCGGCCGGCCACGGTCTCGTAGCCGAAACTGCTCAGGAACGTGCCGGAGATCCGCGCGTAGCCGTAGCGGGTGCCGTCCGGGAAAGCGAAGGCCAGACCCAGATATCTATTGACTCCGGAGTTGGCGATGGTCGTCGGCGTGTCGAAGCTTTTGTAATCGCCCAACAGCGTGCCGTTGCCGATCGTGGGTGCGCGACTGGGATCGCTGAAATACGAGGTCGGGGTGCCACCGAATATTGCGGGTGAGGATGCAATCAAGGCCACGCCTCCGGTGGCTACATCGACCGGGTCGTCAAACAGGCCGGTGGCACCGTTGTCGCTGAAGGTATAGGTGGCGTCGCCATCGAACAGGCTCAGGGTGTAGGAGCCGCCGCTGAAGTCGACGTTGGGCGCGCCGGCGATCACCGCCGACTGGGCCGATGTGGCCACGAGGCTCAGGGCGAGAACTACGTAAACGGCAAACAGGATCCGCGATTTTATTGTTTTCATGACAGATTGCTGATGACGGTTGGTTGTGACACAAGTCACGCAATCCGCATGCCATGCGCACAATATATTGTTGCGCAAGTATTAATTTGGAGCGGCCGCTTATCCGGCAATCAATGTGTAAATAATTTAGACAGTTGCGCGGTCTTGGGCCAGGCACCCGCGTCGACTTCGATCAGTTGCAGGCCGGGGCCGTCGCGCAGTGCCTGTTGCAGCGCCGTGGCATCTGCTACGCGGGTGCCGGGTATACCGAAGCCGGCGGCCAGCGTCTGAAAGTCTGGGGCGGCGATATCCACGCCGCAGCGGGAGACCTCGGCGTCGTCCATGGACCGACGGATCTCTTCATAGCCCTGGTTGTGCCAGACGATGACGGTGATCGGTAGGTCCTCATCAACGGCGGTGGCCAGTTCGGCGATCGTGAACATCAGCCCGCCGTCGCCCACGAGTGTGATTACGTGTTGATCTGGACGGGCGCGTTTGGCACCGATTGCGGCCGGCAGCGCATAGCCGAGGGTGCCGTAGCCGGTCGACGAGTTGAACCAGTGGCGCGGCTGCGCGCAGTGGACCAGCACGTTGCCGGCATATACCGGCGCGGTGGAGTCGCCGACCAGAACGGCATTTGGAGCAGCGCGCTCGATAGCGTCGAAAAAAGAGACGAACGGCGCCAGATCGGCGCGTTCAGTCAGATTCATCTCGGCGTACAGGGCGGCGACGCGAGCAGCGCCACCGCGCGGGCGATCCGCGATCTTCGGGGTCAGCGCGCGGGCGGCACTGGCGGCATCGCTGACCAGCCCGATGGCGACCGGGTAGGCGCCGGCGAGCTGGGCGGGATCGAGATCGATGTGAATGAGTGTGCCCGCGAGCACGAAGCCGCCGTCGAAGACGACGTCGTAGTCGGTTTCGCCCAGCTCGGTGCCAATGGCGAGAATGACGTCGGCCTCATGCGCGTGGCGGCGCACCGCGGGCCAGCTGGCGTTGGCACCGAGATCGAGCGGATGACCGCGGCCAAGCACGCCGCGCGCGTTGATGGTGGTCAGCGTGGGCGTGTCCAGGCGCTCGGCGAGTGCGCGGATCGCGTCCGGCTCTGCAATGGCGCCGCCACCGAGCAGCAGCAGCGGCCGTTCGGCGGCGTTGAGCGCATCGGCCGCGGCCTGAATGCCAGCAGGGTCCGGGGCCGCCCGATAAAGCCGGCTCGGCGGCCGGTCGGCGACGGTCACCGGCGCGTCGAACAGATCGCGCGGGATCTCGATATAGGCCGGGCCGGGCCGCTCGGCGGCGAATACCGCGAAGGCGCGATCCAGCACTTCGAACAGATTGTCGGCGGCGAGCAGACGATGGCTGAATGCCGCGACGCCGGCCAGGGTCGCCTGCTGGTCGGGCAGCTCGTGCAGCCGGCCCTGGCGCAGCCCGAGTTCGGCGGTCTTCTGGACGCTGCCGATCACCAGCATCGGCACGCTGTCGGCGCGGGCCTGGGCCATGGCCGTAGCGATATTGGTCATGCCCGGGCCGGTGATGATGAAGCAGGCCGCCGGCTTGCCGACGGCGCGTGCATAGCCGTCGGCCATGAAACCCGAGCCCTGTTCATGGCGCGGGGTGACATGCCGCAGCCCGCTGTTCTCCAGGCCACCATACAGCGCGATCGTGTGTACGCCGGGAATGCCGAACACGGTGTCGATGCCGCGTGCCTCGAGCCCCGCGATCAGCGCCTTGGCGAGGGTGGGACGGTCGTGCGCTTCAGGCATTGCCGGCCACCGGCGTAGGGCTGCTGTGCTGCGGCCGCAGGAAACTGCCCGCCACGAATGCCACCAGGCTGACCAGCAGACCGGCATAGATCGGCGAGTTGGCCAGCAGCCCGTCCTTGGCGATGAAGATGAACACCGTGATCGTGCCGGTGACCATGGCCGTGATCGCGCCGGCGTTGGAGCCGCGTTTCCAGAACATGGCGCCGATGATCGGCACCAGCATGCCGCCGACCAGGATGTCGTAGGCCACGGTGAGTGCGCCGATGACGTCGTCGACCACGAGGGCGAGCAGCACGGTCACCACGCCGATCAGGCAGGTCGACAACCGATGGATGGCCAGGCGTTCGATCGGCTCGCCGCCGGTGATGCCCGGAATCAGGTCGCGGGTGAGCAGGGTGGAGGCAGCCAGCATGCCCGCGCTGGAGGTCGACATCATCGCGGCGACCGCGGCGGCCACGATCAAGCCGAGCACGCCGTGGGGCAGGGCCAGCTGGGCAACCGCGGCGAAGGCGTTGTTGGGATCGTCCAGATTCGGTAGCAGCACGCTGGCGGCAACGCCCACCAGGGCGGCCAGCACGCCGTAGAGGATGCAGTAGAGCCCGGCGGCGACGCCCGCGAAACGGGCCACGTTCACCGAGCGCGCGGTGAACACCCGCTGCCAGATGTCCTGGCCGATGAGGATGCCGAGAAAATAGATCACGAAATAGGTGATGATCGTGCTCCAGCCGATGCCGGTGAGCGAGAAATGACCCGGATCGGCCTTGGCGACCATGGCCGACCAGCCGCCGGCGTAGCTGACCGTCAGCGGCAGCATCAATCCGACCATGCCGATGGTCATGATGATGAACTGGATGATGTCGGTCAGCGTCAGCGACCACATGCCGCCGAGGGTGGAATAGATCACCACGATCAGGCCGCCGATCAGCACGCCGCCCCATGCGGGCACACCGAACAGCACGGTCACCAGCGTGCCGATGGCGATCGTCGAGGTCACGGCCAGCATCAGGTCGTAGATGAACATCACCGCCGAGCTGACCGTCTTGGCGGCCGGCGAATAGCGATCGGCCAGCAGGTGGGTGACGGTATACAGCTTGAGCCGCGCCAGCGGCTTGGCCAGCACCAGGCTCAGCACGATCAGACCGAGACCGAGCGCGACACACAGCCACATGCCCGACAGCCCGTAAACATAGCCGAGCTTGACGGTGCCCACGGTCGAGGCGCCGCCGAGCACCACGGCCGACAGCGTACCGATATACAGGCCCGGCCCGAGGCGTCGCCCGGCGACCAGATAATCGTCCTGGCTGGCCGCGCGGCGCATGCCCCACCAGCCCAATGCCAGCATGGCCAGCGCATAAACGCCGATGACGACTAGATCAATCCACATGATGTCTTCCCCCCGGACCGGCGCAATGGCCGCCCGCTGCTTGGATCAAATGTATAGCGTGCTTGCGGTATGAAACCGCGAGCACGGACCAAGGGGAGAGCGAGCGCCGCTCCCCTTTGGAAACCCCATTGCTCAATTGCCCGCAGCAAACTGCGGGGTATTCGTGAATCATCGACTCGGTCCGGATCAGCGATAGGTGACCCCGGGCAGCACGCACAGCATCTCGTAGGCGAGATTGGCGGCCACGACCGTGGTCTGGCTGTTGGCATCGAAGGGCGGCGAGACCTCGACCAGGTCCGCGCCGACGAGTTCCAGCCCGCGCAGGCCGCGGATGATCTCCAGTACCTGCGGAATGGTCAGGCCGCCGATTTCGACGGTGCCGGTGCCGGGTGCGTAGGCCGGGTCCAGGCTGTCGATATCGAAGGTCAGATAGACCGGGCCGCCGCCGACCTTGGCGCGGATCTCTTCCATCAGCGGGGTCAGCGATTTGTGCCAGCATTCCTCGGCCGGCACCACGCGGAATCCACGCTCGCGGCCCCAGTCGAATTCATCCGGCGAATAACCGGTGCCGCGCAGGCCGATCTGGGCCACGCGCTGGGTATCCAGCAGGCCTTCCTCGACCGCGCGCCGGAACGGGGTGCCGTGGGCGATCGCCTCGCCGAACATGTGCTCGTTGATATCCGCATGGGCATCGACGTGCACCAGCCCGACCGGGCCGTGTTTTTTGGCCATCGCCCGCAGGATCGGCAGGGTCAGGGTGTGATCGCCGCCGAGCGTGATCGGAGTGACGTCGTGGGTGAGCACTTCGTCGTAGTAGCGCGCGATGATATCGACGCTTTTCTTCAGGTCGAAGGTGTTGATCGGTACGTCGCCGATATCGGCGACCTGCAGGCTTTCGAAAGGCGCCGCACCGGTGGCCATGTTGAACGGGCGCAGCATGCGCGATTCGTCGCGGATGGCGCGCGGGCCAAAACGGGTGCCCGGCCGGTTCGAGGTGCCGATATCCATGGGGATGCCGATGAAGGCGACGTCCAGCCCGGCCGCGCTGTCCTGGGTCGGCAGGCGCATCATCGTGGCCGGGCCGCCGAAGCGCGGCATTTCGTTGCCACCCATGGGTTGATTCAGTTGGCGCGTGTCGTTCATCGAGGCTCCCGGCGTTCGTGGCTGTTCGTCATACGCCGGACTTCGCAGAAAGCGTGCCATCGGGGCGGGGCCCGATTCTTCAACGGTTGCGTCGATATTCAATTCATTCATGAATCGATTGGCTGCATTATTCGATTCATTCCTGCATTATTGATTCATGAGTGAATTGGTCGACGTCCAGGAACAGAGTGGAGAATCGCTGCGCGCCTTGGTCGCAGCCGATACCGCGCTGCTCGACAAGCTTTTCGAGACCAGCCGCGAGCATCTGCTGATCGCCGACGGCGATGGCCGTATCCTGCGGGCGACGGCCAGCTGCGGCGCGGTCTATGGCCTGAGCGCGCAGGCGCTGTGCGCGACCACGGTCGCCGATCTGCAGGCCCGGGGAGTGCTGTCGCCGTCGGTCACGCTCAAGGTGCTGGCCAGCCGGGCTCCGGCACGTGTAATGCAGATCACGCCTACCGGCCGCCAGGTCATGGCAGAGGCCTATCCGGTATTCGTGGGCGGCAAACTGGTGCGGGTGATCAGCCGTTCCCGAGATACCACCGACCTGCGGCATCTGCGCGAGGAATATGCGCTGCTGACCCGGCATCTGGCCGATCGCAGCGACGCCACGTCCGACGAGGCCGGCGACGATCCCGCGCTGGCGGCTCACAGCCCGGCGATGCGCTCGGTGATGACGCTGCTGCGCGAGGTCGCGGGCACGGATGCCACGGTGATGCTGCTGGGCGAGTCGGGCGTGGGCAAGACCGCGCTCGCCCGCCAGGTGCATCGCTGGAGCGTGCGCCACGCCGCGCCGTTCGTGGATATCAACTGCGGGGCGATCCCCGAATCGCTGTTCGAGTCCGAGATGTTCGGGTCCATGCCGGGTGCGTTCAGCGGCGCGCCGCCGCGTGGCCGCGCAGGCCTGATGGAGCAGGCCCAGGGCGGCACCTTGCTGCTCGACGAGGTCGCCGAACTGCCGCTGACGGTGCAGACCAAGCTGCTCAAGGTGCTCCAGGACGGCCGCGTGACGCGGCTCGGCGGGCGTGAATCGCGCCAGCTCGATTTCCGCCTGATCGTGGCCACCAATCGGGATCTGGCCACCCGCGTGGAAACCGGCGATTTCCGGCTCGACCTGTATTACCGGCTCAACGTGGTGCCGGTCGAGGTGCCGCCGCTGCGCGAGCGCCGCGAAGAGATCGCTGCGATCGTCGAACAGAAAATGCGGCAGCTCAACGCCCGTCACGGCGAGACGCGCGTGCTCGATGACGGCCTGTGGGGGCATCTCATGCGCCACGACTGGCCCGGCAATATCCGCGAACTGGAGAATTTCGTCGAACGCAGCTGGTTTGTCCCCGCCGACCCGATAGCGAAGGGGCCTGGCGTGTCGTTGTCCGAGCCCGCGCCTGACCACAATCCGGTCCGTCTGGCCGATGCGCTGGCCGCGACCGAGCGCGCCTGTCTGGCGCGTGCGCTCGCCGGTGCCACCAGCACCTATGAGATCGCCGACCGGGTGGGTGTCAGTCAGGCCAGCGTAGTGCGCAAGCTGAAAAAACACGGTCTGACCGCCCCCGGTCGTTCTCGATGAGCCCGATCTATGGCTATTCGCGGGCTCGTTCATATTCGGGTCAATCGGGCTGTGGTCGAATAGCGCCCATCTTCATTCACCACCATCGACGCATTCGCTGCAAAGGCTGGTCATTCATGGTTGAATCCACTACTGCTCACAAACAGGGTCCGTCGGCTCACGATGCCCGTGGGCCGCTGGCACAACGTCTGCTCGCGCCGGAGACCTTTCCCGCGCTCACTGCCGATGCCTGTGCGCTGGTCGAAAAAGAGATCAAGAAACGTGGCATGACCATGCGCACCGCCTACGGTGTCGCCCTCAAGGTCAAGCCGGATCTGGTCACCCGTACCGTGACCGAGCTCATGCCCGGCTTCGTTGCCGAGCTCGAGCCCTGCTATGCCGTTTTTCAGAACAGCGGATCCATTGATCTGCGGGCCCATTTCATTGCCAACGCCGAAACCGTCGCCGATGCCATGCTGAGCGTGGCTGATCGTCGCGCGCAGCGGATTCACAGCCGCGCGATCAGTTCCGGCTACAAGCGGGTGCGCGGCCGCGCACGACGCGAGATCATCGACACGATGCCGCAGATCGCCGACGTGCTGGCCCGCCACGCGAACTAGCTGCCGGTCTCTTCCGCAGCGTGGGTTAGCAGCCCGCGGGCCTGATCGTAGCTCAGGCCGCCGATGCCCGCATACGCCATCGAGCGGCCGAGTGAACAGGCCACCGCGAATGCCGCGGCGCGCCGGTAGAACGACAGGCGGCGCTCGTAGCGTGGCAGCACGTCGTCCAGTGTTTCGGCAGCGGCCAGCCTTGACTCCAGTTGTGCTCGGCGCTGGCCAAGATAAGCGATGAAGCGGTCGTCGGCGGCCACGGCTGCATCCAGGGCCATGGTCCAGGTCAGATCCCGTTGCAGCGTGCAGGTGCCGATGAATCGTCCGGCCACGGCTTCGCCGAGCATGCCGGGCGGGGTCAGGCCGAGCCAGAAATGCGTCTCTTTCCGATACAGGAAATAACGTTTGCCGACCACGGGCTTGAAGCGGAATTCGCTGTCGAGCACGAACAACGAGGTGAACAGTTCGGTGGTCACCTGGTCGATCTGCTTGGGCGGGACCTGGGCCAGCCCGGCGCGCTGGGTCTCCAGTGTGGCAAGCACCGGCGAGGTGCCCTTGCCCTGCGGATTCGGATTCTTGTTCATGCGTGGCGCGATATGAAGATCGTGATCAGATAGACCCTGCGCGCCTGCGTGGATGGATGGTCGCTATCGCCGCGTTCGTTTCCGGGCCGGAATAAAATACGGCGACTCGATCATGCACGACGGTGTCCGGGAAGAGGCTGTCGGTGACGAGAACCGGCAGGTGGGGTTGCTCAGCGGCTGCGCAGGCGCAACGCGGTCGGTAGGTGACTGGTCGGGCAGTATTGGTATAACGCGGTGTCGCCCTGTGCGTCGTCCAGGGCAAAGCGCTTATCGTCGACCACGGTCACCCGCGCCGTGGCCGATGCCGGCGGCGCTGTCGCACCGGCCGTGGTCGTGCACTGGCTGCCCAGAGAGAAGATGACGCCGGTGTGATCGAGCAGCGGCGTTGCACACCGCGGTGCCGCCGGCGTGGTCAGTATCTGGCCATCGAAATACACCAGATCGGCGGGCGTTGGCTCCCAGCAATCCTGAGAGACCGGCGCATAGGCGCCTGTGGTCAGCGGCAGCGCATCGGCGGTGTCCGGCGTTCGGCAATAGCCCTCGGGCCCGGGTACCACGATCAGGCAAAGACGGCGCCCGGCCAGCGCGGCAACGCCGGTTTCGGCGCCGTTGCCGGGGCGCAGCGCCAGTGCCTCGCCCGCACGGGTGAAATAAAGCCGTCCGTCGCTGGCCAGGGCCGCCATGTTGGTCTCGTGGCCGGCGGCGTCGCCCAGCGTGAGCTCGAAATAGCCGGACCGGGCCGTCGGCATGATCTGAATGAAGCGCCCGCTCGGCGCGTGCCAGCGGCCAATCCAGTCGGCCGGGCGATCGCCCGGCGCGTCGAGCGGCTGTGGGGCGGACGTCGCCCCGGATGTGCCGGCAGGCGTGACACAGCCGGCAAGGCTGAGCGCGAGCAGCGTGAAGAGGACGGCAATCAGGGCCTTGGTCATTTAGGGACGGCGCTGTACAGGTCGAAATTACCGTCCGATGATAACCAAGTGGGGGCCGCCGAGCGGGCTTTTCACGCGCGGCATCGGCGGCAACCTCGTGTCGACGATGCCGCGGGATCGATATCGACGCAGCCGCAATCGGCGCGCGAGCGATGGTGTGCCCGCGACGCCGGATTTCAGACTAGACTAGGTCATTGTTCGGCCCGCTTCCGCCCGCGACCACGCAGGATACAAATATGGCGAAAACGAATTATCAGTTCGAGCGACGGCAACGAGAGCTCAAGAAGAGCCAGCAGCAGGAAGAAAAGCGTCAGAAAAAGCGTGAACGCAAGGAAGCCACCGACCGCACGCAGGAGCCGCCGGAGAGCACGTCATGAGCAAGGGAATGGACCGCAAGAAGAGCGAGAAGAAGAAGCCAGCCAAGACGCTTTTGGAAAAGAGAGCGGCCAAGGCCGCCAAGGAAAAAGCGAAATAAGGTTGCCGGCGGCGCGCGGCCTGATTCCGGCCGGCGTCGACCGAGCCGCCATCGAAAACGCTGGCCTGGTCTAGCCTGGCCCGGCGCCGGCACTGGTCGTGCTTCGTTTCAGCCGATTCGCTCGGGTCGTGGCCGGGCCGAAACTGCCCAGTCCGAAAGAATGGTTCGTTTGCCAGCCTGCGCGGTAACCCCGCGGGCGGCAGACGCGTCGCGGGCCGATCGGCTTGCCCCCGGAGAATATGAGTGAGTCAGACGCCGTTGCGCCGCCTGTACCCCGATTTCGCGGCCGGTACCAAGGCCGTATTGCCGTTGCTGATCAGCGTGCTCCCGTTCGCGGCGATCGTGGGCGTGGTGGCCGTGCGACTGGGGCTGTCGCCGTTCATGGCCAGTGTCTTCTCGGTTTTCGTGTTTGCCGGCTCGTCGCAAATCGCCGCGATGCAGCTCATGCACGACGGCGCGCCCTTGCTCGTGATTCTGGTGACGGTATTTTTCATCAATCTCCGATTCACCATGTACAGCGCCTCCATCGCCCCGCATTTTCGCGGCGCGCGGCGGCGCACCCGGGCGTTGATCGGCTATCTTCTGACTGACCAGTCCTACATCGTCGGTCTGTACGGCTTCGCCGAGCGAGATCGACGTGATCAGCGGGTGGCCTTCGTGCTCGGTGCAGCGCTGCCGTTCTGGTGCGGATGGCAGATCACCCTGGCGGCGGGCGCGTTGCTGGGCGCGCGCCTGCCGGCCGACTGGGGGCTGGATTTCGCGGTGCCGCTGACCTTTCTCGCGCTGCTGCTGCCGGCGATCGTCGACCGGGCGACCTTGGCCGCAGCCCTGATCGCCGGCATCGTGGCGGTATTCGGCCATGACCTGCCGTGGAACATGGGGCTCATCGTCGGCGCGATCGCAGGGATCATGGCGGGCGTGGGCGTAGCAACGGTCCGTGACAGGCGCGGGCAGGACACATGAGCGGGGCCATGTCCTGGGTGACGATCAGCCTCGCCGGGCTGGTGACGTTCCTGTTGCGCTGGTCGTTCCTGGCCCTGGTCGATTCCCTGGAACTGCCGGCCACGATCCGCCATGCGCTGCGCTTCGTGCCGGTGGCTGTCTTCTCGGCGATCGTATGGCCGGCGATTCTGATTCAGCAGGACGCCATTGTCTGGCCGACCGAGAATCTGCGTCTGTGGGCGGCCGCGGCCGCCGCGCTTGTGGCCTGGCGCACGCGCAGCGTGCTCTACACCATCGTCACCGGTATGGCCGCGTTCTGGTTGTTGTCGGTCATCTGGTAAGTCGGACCGGCGTGCGATCAGACGCCCGGGCACGGAAAAGCCGCTACCGTCAAGGCAGCGGCTCGGGGGCGTGAGAGCCGGTGCGTTTAGGCACCGATCAATAATTGATCAACGAGCTGTCAGTCGTGGTGACCATGATGACGACCACGATCGTGATCGTCGTGATCGCGATGACGATCGTAGTCGTGGTCGTCGTGGCCACGGCCATCGCCGTCGTTGGTGATATAGGTGCCACCTGCGGCGCCGGCCGCGCCGCCAAGCACTGCGCCGGTCTTGCCGCCGACCTCGTTGCCGATAGCGGCGCCGGCTGCGCCGCCAAGCCCGCCACCGATGGCGGAATCCACGGTGTCGTCGTCGAGCGCGAGTGCCGGTGTGCTGGCCAGTGCGCTGAGTACGACCGCGAGGGCGAGTGTCTTGTGTGCTGTTTTTTTCATGAGGTCTCCCGGCTAAGCGGTTCGAGCGTAGCGTTCAAATGTTTCAGTCACAATTTAACGATAAACGCTGAATCCTTCATGAATGGCCCGATTGGGTAGCAGCGTGTACTGCGGGGCGGATCGTCTGCTTCACGAACCGTTCAGGCCAACGGTCCTAGCGTCGTCGCCGTCATTCCAGGATTCATCTTCCGAGGTTCCCATGAAACGTCTGTTACTGGCCCTGCCGCTGATGCTGGTCGTTGTCGGCTGCGCCCATCCGCGCTATCACGATGATGACCACGAACGTGGCGATCATCGCTCCGATCACGGCGATGCGCAGTATGATCGCCGCCACCACGATCGCGATTATGACCGGGACGATCGTGGCCATCACGATGTCCACGACAAGCGTCGTCACCACGGTCGAGGCAACGACAACGACCAAGGCGATGACGACCATTGAGACGTGACATCGTCAATAGCCGCGGATAACCCCTGTCGTTATCCGCGGCCGTGTGCGTTCACCCGTGGCGCAGTGGCACCGCGGCTTCCGGGCCGAAGACCAGTGATGTGAAGCTTTCCTGGATGTACAACTGCACGCTCGAATCCGAGTGGCTGCTGTAGCCGATGGAGAAATCCTGGCCGACGTGCAGTTCGAAGTCGCCGCCGCGCAGGCTCACGATCACCGCACCGTCGACTGCCGGCGCCCATACGATCGGCCCCTTGAGCAGCCGCCGGACATGCTCCATCACCGGATAACCCTGTTCGGTGGTGCGGGTGAGTTCGGTATAGCAGCGTGGCCCGAGCGCGATGGCATACGGGCCGTCCACGCCGACACTGCGCAGGGTGTTGGTGGCTTCGGCGACCAGGCCCGGGTACTGGCTGTAGTCCTCGCCGATGGTCAGATGCTCGTGCTCGGTGGTCTGCATGACGCCGGTGATGCCGGCCGCCGCATAGCCGTTGAACACGGCGCCGTCCTCCATCATCGCGGCCTTGCGCGCGGCCTCGGTCACGCTGTCCAGATCGATGTCGGAAGCACCTCGAGCCGCCGCTTCGAGCTCGTCTCGATCGATCTCGAAAGGGATACGGGCTTCGATCAACGGCTGTACCACACGCTGGCGCAGGCGGGCGCCGGAGACCGGCGCGTCCTCGAGCGCCCTGACTCGGCCCAGATTGACGGCCGCCTGATCCCAGCCGTGCGGGCCGCTGAAATCGAACAGCTTGCGCCCGGCGAGCATGCGCTTGAGGGTCTGCCGGGCTTCGTCGTCGATTTCGTCCCAGGCGGCCGGCGTGATCGGTGCGAGTTCTCGGTGTAGATGATTCATGCGTGCGACTCCTTGAGGCTGCCAATGCCCAGCGAGCCGTCGGTGCCGCCGGCGGGGGCGTTGTCGTCGTCATCCATGGCCTTCTCTTCGGCCTTGAGGATACTGCCCTCGCCAAACAGATAGATGCGCATCTGTTCGTCGAGCGCGGGATCGCGCCGGCGCAGCCATTCCAGCGTCATCATGGCGTGTTCCTTCTCCTCGTCGCGGTTGTGCGTGAGCAGCGCCTTGAGGGCGGGGTCCTGGGTGGCATCGATGCGCTGGCTGTACCAGTCGACGGCTTCCAGTTCTTCCATGAGCGAGACGAGACCGCGGTGGGCTTCCAGCGTCTCGGGCGAAAGCAGTTCGATGGGCTCGTGAAACGAGCCACTCGATTCGGCCATGTCGTTCTCCGATTACGATTCAGGCTCACATGATTGAGGCGTGAGGCGCGGTGCCGTCAAGTGCCGCGGCGAATCGGTCGGGCGTATGGAAGGCCATCGACAAGCCAGCGACAGCGGCCGGTGATAACGTAGAGGACTATTCAACCCCGCCCGATAGAAGTCGCGCATGAGCAATACCAGTCGCGTACTGACGATGTGGAACACGCTGTCGACCAAACCGGGCGGCCGCTGGGCGTTCTCGCGGGCGGTCTGTCTCAAGGCGCCTTATTTCGGCAGCATCCGCCCGCATCTCGATGCGCTGGCGCCGGAGCATGCGCGTGTGTCGATCCGCAAGCGTCGGGCGGTACAGAACCATATCGGCACGGTGCACGCGATCGCCATGTGCAATATGGCCGAGTTCGCCGGCGGCCTGATGACCGAGGTCACGCTGCCGACCACCCATCGCTGGATCCCGAAGGGCATGACGGTGGAGTATCTGAAGAAAGCGGCGACGGATCTCAGCGCCGTCGCGAGCCCCGACGGTGCGCTGGATCTGGCCACGGCCAGCGACTACCGGGTCAGGGTGGAGGTCTACGACAAGCACGAGACGGTCGTCTTCCGGGCACTGATCACCATGTGGGTGACGCCAAAAGACCGCGCCGCCGCGTGAACGGCTGCCATCGTGAGTACGCATGAACGGAGGCCGAGTTGGTGGCGTGCGGTCATAACCGGGGTTATTGCCCTTGGGCTGTGCGGATGCGCGTTGCTGCGTATCGAGCCGCCGGCCACCACGTTCGTCGCGCCCGGGCAGCAGGCCCTGGATTTCACCGCCGGTTTCGACGGCACGCCGAGCGTTCGCGCGGTCGCCTATCGCGATCCGTCCGAATATGAGCAGTATCTGCGCGTCGACGGCGCGGCCCGTGCCGAAGCGATCTACAGCCTGGCCAACGGCCGCCAGACCGCCCTCGAGTTCTCGCCCTACGCGCTGCGTTCGCTGACTCGAGGCTGGCGCTTCAACGCGGTGCGCGGGAACGCCGAAGTGATCGAAAACTGGGGTGAGACGCGGTTGTTCAGGGACGATGGCCGGACGCTGCGTTATGCCCTGTACGAGCACCGGGGAGACGCCGGCCGGCGCGGCTGCCTGGCGTTTTCGCGGGCCTGGGACTCGGTGGTGGATGACCCGCGGCATCGTCCCGCTCGAACACTGTTCGGCTACTACTGCAGCGCGCCCGGAGAAGGGCTGACCGGTGCGCAGGCGTGGGCGGTCCTGCGCGGGCTGGTCATCCGCATGGGGGATGTCCCGAGGGTTTACTACGGCGGTTCGCGTGAGCGCGACCCGGCGGCGCTGGCGTATGCACGCGGGCGGGCGCAGGACGAGACAGGTCATCCGGATTTTCCACTGCGCCAGAGCCGTTATTACAACGTGGGCGACGGTGACGATAGCTTCAACTGAATCGACGTGGGGGCTGTGCAGGGATGGATTGCCGCCGACCACTATTCATGCGCTGAATGTCGACTATCACTCGTATCGGCTTTTCGTATCCGCGAGTGCTGCCTAGAATGCGCCCATCCGGTCGAAGGCGGATGGCGTACGCGCCATGCCACGACGAACGCCGCGCCGGGCCTTAATTCATAGCGAGAGGTTTGACGATGTCACAGTATTCGAAGGATGTGGACGCGATTGCGTCGCTGCGCGAGAAACAGGGCAGTGCCTGGGAAGCGATCAATCCCGATCACGCCGCGCGTCTGCGCGCCCAGAACCGTTTTCACACGGGTCTGGATATCGCCAAGTTCACCGCCAAGATCATGCGCGAAGACATGGCCGCCTACGACAAGGATTCGTCGCAGTACACCCAGTCGCTGGGTTGCTGGCACGGCTTCATCGGTCAGCAGAAGGCGATCTCGATCAAGAAGCACTTTGGCACGATGAAGAAGAGCTATCTGTATCTGTCCGGCTGGATGGTTGCGGCACTGCGCTCCGAGTTCGGCCCGCTGCCGGATCAGTCCATGCACGAGAAGACCACCGTGCCGATGCTCATCGAGGAGCTGTATACCTTCCTTAAGCAGGCCGACGCGTGGGAACTGAACCACTATTTCCGTGATCTGGAAGCGGCCAAGGAAACCGGCGACGAAGTCGCGGCCAAGAAGGCCCAGGACCAGATCGACAACTTCGAGACCCACGTCATTCCGATCATCGCCGACATCGACGCCGGTTTCGGCAACGAAGAGGCCACCTATCTGCTGGCCAAGAAGATGATCGAGGCCGGCGCCTGCGCCATCCAGATCGAGAATCAGGTCTCGGACGTCAAGCAGTGCGGCCATCAGGACGGCAAGGTCACCGTGCCCCACGCCTCCTTCCTGGCCAAGATCAACGCCGTGCGCTATGCGTTCCTGGAACTGGGCGTGGACGACGGCATCATCGTCGCCCGCACCGACAGCCTGGGCGCGGGCCTGACCCAGCAGATCGCGGTCTCCAACGAGCCGGGCGATCTGGGCGACCGGTACAACAGCTTCCTCGACGGCAAGGAAATCAAGGACGCCGCAGAGATCACCCCGAACGACGTGGTGATCAAGCAGGGCGACAAGCTGGTGGCGGTCAAGCGCCTGCAGTCGGGCCTGTTCGAGTTCAAGAAGGGCACGGGTGTCGATCGCGTGGTGCTGGATTGCATCACCAGCCTGCAGAACGGCGCCGATCTGCTGTGGATCGAGACCGAAAAGCCGCACGTCAAGCAGATCGCCTCCATGGTCGATCAGATCCGCGAAGTCGTGCCGGACGCCAAGCTGGTCTACAACAACAGCCCGTCGTTCAACTGGACGCTCAACTTCCGTCAGCAGGTCTTCGATGCCTGGAAGGAAGAAGGCAAGGACGTGTCGTCCTACGAGCGCGACCAGCTCATGGACATCAAGTACGACGACACCGAGCTGGGCCAGTTGGCCGACGAGTGGACCCGCGATTTCCAGAAGGAAGGCGCGGCCAAGGCCGGTATCTTCCATCACCTGATCACGCTCCCGACCTATCACACGGCGGCCCTGTCCACCGATCAGCTCTCCAAGGGCTACTTCGGCGAAGAAGGCATGCTGGCCTACGTGAAGGGCGTGCAGCGCAAGGAGATCCGCGAGGGCATCGCCACCGTCAAGCACCAGGACATGGCCGGGTCCAACATCGGCGATGACCACAAGGAATTCTTCTCGCGTGAAGGCGCGCTGAAGGCCGGTGGCAAGGACAACACCATGAACCAGTTCGGCTAGAGTCGGGGATATGGTGTAACGGTCACTCCGGTGACCGTCCACGAAAAAGGCGGGGCCTCGGGGTCCCGCCTTTTTTGTTGGTGTCGCGCCGGGGCGCCGGTTAGCGCGACATCGTGCCGGCCGGTTCTACCGCTACCGGGCCGTATCGGTGGTCGCCGCGCTCTCTGCCGGTCGTTTTTTGATCAGCGTCCGGAAGAAGATGGCGCCCAGCACGATGCCGGCGGCCGCGCCGATGCCACCGCTGGCGATCAGCCCGAAAAATGAACCGACAAGACACAGGATCGCGGCCGCCATGATTGCGAGCGGCGCGCGGCTGGGTGCCCAGCGGCCGATGTAATAGGCGCGCAGGGCGGTCCCGCTCAAGCCGGCCAGAAAGGCCAGGCCGAAGATACCGGTGGCACCGAGCGGCGTTTCGCTCGACCAGCGCAAGGTCGCGAGAATGGCGAATGCGACCAGTGTGTAGCCGATACACAGGATGAAGAAATCGAGCTCGCTGCGGTACTGATGGGTCTCGTCGGCATCACGCGACGCCGTTGCGCCGTTGCCTGCAGTCGTCGATCGAGCCCGCTGCGAATGCGCCAACGCGTTGGCCAGGACGCTGTGTTCCTCATCGGTAAACGTGGTGCTGTGCGATGCGTCCATGGCGTCCAGCTTGTGTCGTATGGCCTCGAGGTCCCGGTCCAGTTTCATCTCGATTCTCCTTTGGTTTTCGTAAGTATCTTCGCCAAATCGATGGCCCATTCTGGCACGACGGGCGCCAGTATCGCCGACAGGCGCGGCCGGCCACGCCAAGAACATTACCCGCGAGCAGGTTCCTTTTACTATTTTCAGTGGCTTAATAGAACGAGCCGCGTGTCGATAACAAGGGCATGAGCGGGATTGTCCGATGTCTTGCGGTCCGGCGATTCGACCACGACCGGTAAAGTGATGCGCGCGGTTCGGGTCGGAGATTGCCCCGTGCAATGAGCGTGGCTAAGATTGATTTTCGGGCCCGTCCGATGGGCTGGGCGGCGAACGTTGCCTGCTCGGGTCATTGCTATGCGTCGTGGCGAGTCGGGTTCGAGGACGGGCGACGCGGATAAATTCTGCCCGGTGCAGTGCAGGCGCGCCTGTGCCGGCCGGCGCCAGGCCTGATCGCGTCATAGCGACCGAGGGGAACCCATCGTTACCAGAGCAACAAGCAATGTCGTCGGCGCAGACTAGACCGTTGTCGAGGGCAGCCACATGAGCCTTCCCGGAGGGCAGCCGCCGGGTCGTAGAGCCGACGCGCTGTTCGAACTGGTATCCGATTTCTATTGGGAGCAGGATGCTGACGGTCGGTTCATCCGCCTCGAAGGCGCGATGGTGGATACGACGCCGATCGCGTCATGGCTGGGCAAGCGCCCGGCCGAGGTGGGTTTTGCCACCGAAACCGGGCAGGGCTGGCCGCGTTGCGCGCCGGGAGCCACGCCCCAGGGCTGGCGCTTCCGGGATCAAATCGTGGTCTATACGCTGGAAGACGGCACGCGTTGCCACCTGAGCCTGTGCGGTCAGGCGCTGTACGACGCGGCCGGTGCCCTGTCGGGCTACCGGGGGTTCGGCAAGGACGTCACCTTCGAAAAGGAACAGCAACGGGAACTGGTGCAGTTTCGTGCGGCGATGGACGCCTGCCCGGCCATGGTTTTCATCGTCGATCGTGCCTCGATGCGGTTCGTGTACGTCAACGAAACCGCATGTCGCCAGACCGGTCTGGAACAGGCGGCGCTGCTGCGCGAATGGCCCCACGAACTACTGTTTACGGACCGGGAGACGCTGGAGCGCGACTACGACGAGGTCATCCGTCGCTCCGGTCAGCTGATGCAGACCAGTAGTCGCGCCCGCGACGGTGGCCGTACGGTCGTCGAGGTGCATCGGCGCGCGCTCCATCAGGGCGGACGCTGGCTGATCGTGAGCGTGGTGCACGATATCAGCGCCCGGCAGCGTGCCGAGCAGAGCCGTGCCCGTCTGGAGCGCATGTACGCCACCCTGAGTGCCACCAACGAAGCCATCCTGAGGGCGACCACGCCCAACGAGCTGTATCAGAAAGTATGCGACGCCGCGGTCGACGGCGGCGGCTTCGCCCTGGCCACCCTGGTGCTGGCGGATGCGGCCGAGGGCGTACTGTCTGTGGCCGCCTCATCCGGGATGAGCGTCGAGACCGTCAATGCGTTCGTGTTATCGGCCGAGCCGCAGTCGACCGGCGACGAAGGACTGGTCGCCGAGTGCATTCGGCGCGGCGAGCCGTGCCTGAGCAACGACTATCTTGCCGATTCGCGTACACGCCGCTGGCACGCGCTGGCGCGGCGCGGAGGGATATGTTCGGCGGCCGCGGTACCCCTGATCGAGCAGGGGCGTGCCGTAGGCGCCCTGTTGCTGGCGGCACGGCGGCGCCGCACGTTCGATCAGACCAGTGTCGGCCTGCTACAGCGCATGGCCGAGAATATCGTCTTCGCGCAGGCGCATTTCGAGCACGAGGCCGAGCGCGAGCGCAGCGAACGCTATATCGAGTACATGGCGACGCATGACGAACTGACCGGCTTGCCCAACCGATCCCTGTTCAATCAGCTGCTCGAGCTGGCAATCGCTGACGCCGATCAGGTCCAGCGGCGTTTTGCGGTGATGTTTCTCGACCTCGATCGCTTCAAGGTGATCAACGATTCGCTGGGCCATGATGCCGGTGATGCGCTGCTCAAGATCGTCGCCAGGCGTCTGCGCGCCAGCGTGCGGGCGACCGATGTGGTTGCCCGGATCGGCGGCGACGAGTTTCTGGTGATGATCGAGCAGACCGAGGATCACGCTACCGCGGGCGCAGTCGCCGACAATATTCTGGCGACCATCGTCGACCCGGTGACGATCAAGGGGCACGACTATCGCGTGACCGCCAGTCTCGGCATCGCGCTGTATCCCGACGACGGCCGCGAGGCGAAGCATCTGCTCAAGAACGCCGACATGGCGATGTATCAGGCCAAGGAAAAAGGCAAGAATACGTTCGAGCATTATTCGCCTGCGATCCGCGCGCGCACGCTCGAACGCATCACCCTGGAAAGCCGATTGCGGCGGGCGGTCGAGCGCGACGAGTTCGCGCTCGTCTACCAGGCCCGCATCAGTCTCGCGAGCAGCCGGATCACGGGCGTGGAAGCGCTGCTGCGCTGGAACAGCCCGGAACTCGGTGCTCTGTTGCCCGATCAGTTTCTGCCGGTTGCCGAGGAAACCGGGCTGATCATCCGTATCGGCAGCTGGGTGCTGGAGACAGCCTGCGTACAGAGTCTGGCCTGGCAGGCATCCGGCCTGCGGCCGGTGCCGGTGGCGGTCAACATATCGCCGGTGCAGTTCGCCGACGCTCAGCTCGTGAGCCGGGTCGAGGATGTGCTTGCCCGCACCGGTCTGGCGCCGAATCTGCTCGAACTGGACATCAGCGAGAGCGCGGTGATGCGCGATGTGGGACGTTCGTTCGACGTGCTGCGTGCGATCAAGCGGCTGGGCGTACAGGTGGCCATCGATAATTTCGGGGCCGGCTACTCGTCGCTCACCCGTCTGCGCGAGCTGCCGATCGACAGTCTCAAGATCGATCGCTCGCTGATCCGCGACGTTTCCAGCAATGCGGGCGACCAGATCATGGCGCGCGCGATCATCGATCTGGCCCGCAACCTGAGCCTCAATGTGGTCGCGGAAGGGGTCGAGACCGCCGAACAGCAACGCTACCTGCGCTCGGAGGCATGCGACGATGTGCAGGGTTACTACTTCAGCCGCCCTGACGCGCCCGACGCGTTCGCCGCACTGCTGGGCAGCGATCGCTCAAATCAGCCGGGCTGAAACAGGCCGCGCTGGCCGGCAGGGGGTTCTCGCGCGATACTCGATGCAATGAATGATTCCCCACCCGAGCGCGGCCGGCTGGCCGGCGGCATCACCCGCGACGTTCTCGAACGCGACGGCATACGCGACACCATGCGTTCGCGACATCCGGAAGTGCCGTTGACCGCGCAGGAAGATGTCCGTGCGTCGGTGCGCGACACGCTGCGATCACGCCCGGCCGCGGTGGATACCAGCGACGGCGTGTGGGTATTCGGCTATGGATCGCTGCTGTGGAATCCTTGCGTGAACGTGGTCGAACGGCGGATGGCGCGGCTCTACGGCTTTCATCGCGACTTTCAGCTCAAGCTGACCTATGCACGCGGCTCGCCCGATGCGCCCGGGCTCATGCTCGGACTGGTACCCGGCGGATCGTGTCGGGGCATGGCGTTGCGTGTGCGCGCGTCCGATCTCGAACACGAACTGCTGATGGTGTGGCGGCGCGAGATGCTCACCGGCGTATACCGGCCGCGCTGGGTGGAACTGCACGCCGACGGGCGTCGTCTGCCGGCGGTGACCTTCGTGGTCGACCCGCGTCATCGGTGCTACTGCGGGCGTCTCGATGACACCGAGATCGTGCACCTGATCGCCACCGGCCACGGCTTTCTCGGTACCAGCGCCGAGTATCTCGACAACACCGTCTTGCATCTGGATGAGCAGGGCATACATGACGGTCGCCTGCGGGAACTGCGGCGCCGGGTCGCCGAACGACAGACCGGAAGCGGTCCGACGCCAGCGCCTTGAGCGCCGGGCCGGGGTCAGTCGCTGAACAGATCCCGCTGCGCGGGTCGGTGCTGAGCGCGCAACCAGCGCTCGATGACCGCGAGCACATGGCGCTGCTCGGCCTGCGCCAGCGCGCGCCCCGCCGGGATGTGATGCCAGCGCGCGAGGCAGCGCCGGCAACAGGTGGCAGTGGCGTGCTGGGCCACGAACACCGGATGATTGCGCATCGGTGTCTGGCGCCCGTCATTGAACGGCTCGGCCGGCGCCAGCCGCTCGGCGATGAAGGCCTGGGCCTGGCCCATGGTCTTGGCCAGGCCGCGCGCATCGAAATAATCGCGCTCGCGCGTGCCCAGCGCGAAACGTCGGCGAAATCGCGAACGCGCCAGTGCCGCGAACAGCTCATCCGGATCGCGCACGACCTCGGTCATCCCCGGCGTTGCCGAGGGCAGCGATCTGCTGCAACGCGATAGCGGCGCCCGGCGTACTGCTTGCGAGCGGCCCGGCGATTACCAATACTCGGTCGGGTCAATGCGCCTTACTCATCGGAAAATTCTTTCATGAAGAAAACCAGTCTACTGCTTCTCTCCATCGCGCTGGTGTCGGCCCTGCTGCCGGTCGGCGTGGCCCTTGCCAGGGATGAACCGATCACGATCTATGTCGACGAATACGCCGAAGGTCAGGTGATGAGCCACGTCGCCAAGGACGTGATCGAGTCCGAATACGATATCCCGGTCGAGCTCAAGACGGTATCCGTCGGCCCGGCATTTCTGGGAGTGGCGCACGACGAGCGTTCGCTGTTTCTGGTCGCCTGGCTGCCACGCACCCATGCCGATTACATGAAGCGGGTCGGCGATCAGGTCGACAATCTGGGGCAGATGTTCGACGGCGCGAAAATCGGCTGGGCCGTGCCCGCCTACGTGCCCGAGGATCAGCTGGCGAGCATCGCCGACCTGAAAAAGCCCGAGATCGCCGACAAGCTCGGCCAGCGCATCCAGGGCATCAGCGCCGGTGCCGGCGAGATGCAGGTGTCCAAGGAAGCGCTCGAGACCTACGGCCTGGACGACTATCGCCTGATCACCGCCAGCAGCGCGGCGATGACCGGCGCGCTCGGTGGCGCGATCAAGCAGAACAAGTGGATCGTGGTGACCGCCTGGAGCCCCCACTGGATGTGGAGCCGCTTCGACCTGCGTTATCTCAAGGACCCGGAAGGCGTGCTCGGCGGCAAGGAGCACGTCGACGCCATCGCCAGCAAGGGGCTGAAGACCAGTGCGCCCGAGGTGCACGATATGGTCCAGCGGATGCACTACTCGCTGGAACAGATCAACGCCATGCTCGTGGATGCGGAGAATACCTCCTACGACGCCGCGGCGAAGAAATTCATCGACGGCCACCCGGACGTTATCGCTGCATGGACAGGCAAGTAACCGGATGCTTACCGCCTACCCATGACCACAGATGAATTGATGGGCGTGTAACGCGAGGCTTTCGCGGTCAGTGGGCGCGAAAGCCTTGCCAAATCAGGCACTAGTAAACCGCTTGCGGGTCCGCCCTGCGTTTCAATTCGGCGACAACCCGCGCGTTGGCCGGCATGGCCAGGCCGAGGTGGCGCGCCTGATCCAGCAGCCAGCCGTTGATGGCGTCTATCTCGGTGGCCGCGCCGCGCTGCACGTCGGCACGCATCGACGAGGTATTGCCGGCGGTGGCGCGGGCGATGGCCTCGACGTTGGCCAGTGAATCGCCCGGCCATAGCGGGTCGAGCCGCTGCAGCAGCGCGTCGGCTTCGGCCACGATCGCGGTCATGCGCTCGCGCAGATCACGTACCTCGAGCAGGCGGCCGTTGGCGACGTCGTGAATCGCGGTCAACGGGTTGATCGCGGCGTTGGCGACCAGTTTCTGCCATTGGCGATCTCGGATGGCGTCGCTCCAGGCGAGGCCCGGCCAGTGGGCGGCCAGGCCGGCGTACCAGCCCGGAGGCGTGTCCGGCCCGCCCATCCAGGTCTGATTTTCGGCGACCACGTCATGAACCGGGTCGCTGCCTTTGACCGCACTGGTCGTGACCGCTTCGATGCAGGTACTTCGGTTCGGCAGCAGGCCGTCGAGGCTGCCCATGCCGTTCTGCAGGCGGAGTACGGTCGCGTCGGCCGCCAGCGGCAGATGTTCGATTGCGCTAGCGGTATACGGTGTCTTGCAGACCACCGCCAGATATCGGATCGGCTGCGCGATCGAGGCAGCCGGCCGGCAGGGCAGCTGCAGTTGTCGGGGGGGGCGGCCGTCGGCGAAGGTCAGCGTCTTGTCGCGCCTGTTCAACCGCTCGTGCAGTACGGTCACGCCATGGCCGGCATCGATCAGATGGCTGGCGGCAAGGGTGCCGATATTGCCGGCGCCCGCGAGTATCCAGTGCGGCAGGGACAAAGCGGTCATGAACGGATGGCGGCGCTGGCGGGTGCCTGGCACGCGTTGCACACGGTGATGTTCTTCACGCTCGCGCGTCCGATGCCGGAACCGGCGTCGGTGGCCACGGCGATCCGGCTTTCATGGAAAGCGCGTAGTCGAGCCATGCGGTTCTCTGCTGTCCTGGCGCTCAGCCGTCATCGCGGCTGACATTGCCGCGCAGCGCCTTGGTACGGCCGTGGCGGGTCTTCTTGTCCATGCGTTTGCGCTTGGCCGACCGCGACGGCCGCGTAGGCTTGCGCGCCTTGCGCTGGCGGGTGGCGCTGCGGATCAGCGCTTGCAGCCGTGCGAGCGCATCCTCGCGGTTCTTGTCCTGGGAGCGAAACCGCTGCGCCTTGATCACGATCACGCCGTCGGCGTTGATACGCTGGTCCGAGCGCGCGAGCAGCTGTTCCTTGTAGATCGTGGGCAGGGTCGAGGCGCGGATATCAAAGCGCAGATGGATGGCCGAGGCCACCTTGTTGACGTTCTGGCCGCCGGCGCCCTGGGCGCGGATCGCCTGCAGCTCGATCTCGTGTTCGGCGAGTGAGACCGTGTTGGATATCGGCAGCATTGAAACGCTCGACTGTGGCCCGCGGGCCGGATCTTCGCTAGCTCAGTCTAGGGCCTGTTGCCGTTTCATACGAGCCCGCGCCAACGACCATTTGTCTGCAAGACAAGGCGCCGCGAGTGCGGTGTAGTCAGCCTACACAAGCGAGTGGTAGCGCTGGATTGCGGACAAATGGCCGTTGTCCCGAAGGGTTGGGCCTAAAATTGCGCCATGCGGCGTTGCTCACCTTGATCGTGGCCTACCACGACCGGCGGCTCGCGCCTTGCCTGGCGCAATTTCAGGCGCCAACGCGGCGCCCGTATGAAACGGCAACAGGCCCTAGCGTGCCAGACAGCAGAAAACCGGGCGTCGGCTGACGCCGCCGTCGGTGTCGGGCGGCTTGCGTTGGCCACCACACCCGGCCGCAGAGGTCGGCGCCCTGAAAAATCCGGCCGGGATGAAGGGCTCATACCGGACACGAGCGGCGGTCACCACCACGCAATCGCCGGCAAGCGAGGGGCGGAAGGGCCGCTTTCGGATACAAAAAAGGCGCGTCGGTGACCCGACGCGCCCACTGACTAGGCGCGGGTCACTTGGCGACGTCGCGCGCGGTGTCCTTGACCTTGCCGACCTTGTCGCGGGTCTTGCCCTTGTTCTTCTCGACACGGCCCTCGGCTTCGGTTTCGTGGTTGCCGGTCACCTTGCCGACCTGCTCCTTGATCGAACCCTTGACCTCTTCGGCCTTGCCCTTGATGCGTTCCTTGTCAACCATGGTCGTACTCCTTCAAAAGACGATGACGGTGTCCGGGCCGCCGGCGGCTGGGGCCCACTCGCATCGCAGGGGGTACGATGGTCGGGCCTGGCGCCGTCCGGGGCGCCGGGCGAACCCTGTGGTTCACGATTCGAACTCTAGGCGTGGTGCGGGGCCGGCAACAGACTGAAATGCACTACGCCGCGTAGTACATTTGGACCGGCGTGGCCGGTCGGCTCAGGCTGTAGCGTCGCCCGGAAAACCGCGCTCGCGGGCCCAGATGATCACGGCGCCACGCTTGTGAACATCAAGCTTGGAATAGATGGTGGCGACGTGGTTGCGCACCGTGTGCAGCGATAGCGACAGCGTATGGGCGATCTGCTTGTCGGCCTGGCCGCGACAGATCAGCGCCAGCACTTCCTGCTCGCGTGCGGTCAGGTCCGATAGCGCGGGGCCGTCCTCGGGCACGGTGTTCTTGGAAGCGCGGATATTGGCCAGTTTCTCGATCACAGTGTGGCTGAACCAGGACGTATCGCGCATGACCGCCTCGATCGCGCCCAGCAGTTCGGCCTCGGAACGCTTGCGTTCACTGATGTCCTGAAGCACCACGAGCACGCAGTCCTGGCCGTGAATGGTGACGCTGTCGGCCGACAGCAGGCAGTCGATCGGGCTGCTGTCCTGGGTCAGCGCCTGCAGTTCCAGGCCGCGAACCCTGCCGTGCTCGCCCAGCTGGGACGACAGATCGAGCTCGCCGAGCAGCGACAGCGCCTGGGCCGATTCACCGATCACCTGGTCGGCGGTATACCCGAACACGCTGCCGAAAGAGTCGTTGATGTCCTGGATCTCGAAGCGGTCCCGGTCGAGCACGAGGGTGGGCACCGGCGACAGCCGGAACGCGGTGGCGAAACGCTCCTCGCTCTGGCGCAGGGCCGCCTCGGCCACGCGGCGCGGCTCCAGATCCATGAAGGTGAACAGCATGCAGGCGTCGTCGCCGATCTCGATCGGCTGCCCGGCGACCACGACCAGTTTGGTCGTGCCGTCGGGCAGCGACAGCGTGGCCTCCATCTGCGGAATGGTACGGCCCTCGGTGAGCCGCTCGATGGCCAGATCGCGCTCGCTCGAGGCGGCGAACACGTCGATGGCATAGACCGACTGATCGAGCACGTCGTCGCGACGATAGCCGGTCATGTCGATGAAGCCCTGGTTGACCCGCAGATAACGCAGGTTCGACAGCCGACAGATCAGCGCCGGCGCCGGATTGGCGTTGAAGGTGCGTTCGAAGCGCTCCTCGGCAGTGAACCGCTCGGTGGCGTCGTCGATCATCAGGGCCAGGCAGTCGGTCTGCCCATCGGCGTCGGTGAGGATGCGCCCGCGCAGCTGGTGGGTGCGCTCGATGTCGGGCGCACCGCGCGGTTGCACGCGTACCACGACGTCCTCGAAGATCTCGCCGGCCAGCAGCCGATCGATCGGGTACTGATTGGGCTTGAGCGCATGGTTGTTGCGATAGGTCAGCGTGAAGCGCCGGCGATAGCCGGCCGCGGTGCCGCCCAGCGCGGCCATGTCCGTTATGTCGTGCATGGCCAGCGCAGACTCGTTGGCCCACAGGATGCGCCGATCGGGATCGATCAGGATGATCCCTTCAGACAGCCCGGCCACGATCTGCTGGAGCTGACGACGGTCGGTGCGGCGGGGCGTCGGTGTATTCACGGCGGGCCGGAGTGGCGCGGGCAACGCACCCGCGGGCCCAGTTTCGGTGCAAACGCCGCGTTTGACCAGACGGCCGGCGCGGTGGCCGCCCGTTTCTGTTCGGGAATCGCGACCGGGGCGGGACAGACGAAAACGCGGATTACAGGCCGCCTGCAATCGCTGTAATGTCAGGGTTCACGAGCGAAGGGTGATAACCGATGTCGCGATGTTCCGCCGGGTGTTGGTTTGCGCTGCTGGTCTCGGCATCGGTCTGGATGCCGTTCGGCGGGGCGTGGGCCGCGGATGATAACGCCGCGCTTTGGCGCGGATTGGCCAATGGCGACTATGTCGCGCTGATGCGCCACGCCAGCGCGCCCGGCTATGGCGATCCGGAAGATTTCACCCTGGGTGACTGCGCGACCCAACGCAATCTTTCCGCGGCCGGTCGCGCCCAGGCCAGGGCCATCGGCGCGCGCTTCCGGGCCCATGGCATCGATGCCGCGGTGGTGCGCTCAAGTCAGTGGTGTCGCTGTCTGGATACGGCGCGTCTGCTCGATCTGGGCGCGGTCATCGCCACGCCCGCGCTCAATTCGTTCTTCTCGAACCGGGCACAGGGTGCGGCGCAGACGGAAACCGTCCGCGCGCTGCTCGCCGAGGCGGGCACCAGACAGCCGACGGTGCTGGTGACGCACCAGGTCAATATCACCGCGCTCAGCGACGTGTTTCCGGCCTCGGGAGAAATCGTGGTGCTGCAGCCGTCGGCTACGGCGCTGGATGTGGTCGGCAGGATCGCGCCGCCCTAGACAGAGGCTGGCGCGCAGGTTTCAGGGCGGCGCACACTGGCGCTGTCCTCGTTCACAGGAGTTGTCCATGCGTCCAATCGTTTTCGTTCTGTCCCTGGCTTTGTTATGGCCGGCAAGCGTGCTGGCTGCCACGAACGCATCGCCCGACGAGGGCAACGCGAACGACGCGATCAGCGCGGCGCTGGCCGATCCGGCCCGTAGCGACGACGCGGACGACGATGCCCGCCGCAAGCCCGGCGCGGTCCTGCGTTTCGCCGGTCTGGAACCCGGCCAGAAAGTGCTCGAACTGATTCCCGGCGGCGGATACTGGACGCGTATCTTCAGCGCCGTGGTGGACAAGCAGGGCCATGTCTACGAACTGATTCCGGACGAGGTCGCCAGCGCCCACCAGAGCATGGTGCCGGCGATCCTGGAGATCATCGAGGACCGCCACTACCGCAACGTCAGCCTGTTGCGCCAGCCGGCCGCCGAACTGAGCACGCCGGAACCGGTCGATCTGGTGTTCACCGCGCAGAATTATCACGACTACATGAACATGCTGCCAGTGGACCCGAAAGCCGATGCGGTCAGTCTCGATACGCAGGCCTTTGCGGCGCTCAAGCCCGGCGGCGTGTTTCTGATCACCGATCATGTGGCGGCGCCGGGCGCCGGCGTGAGCCAGACCGATACCCTGCATCGCATCGAGCCGGCCGTCGTCAAGGCCCAGGCCGAGGCCGCCGGTTTCGTTTTCGAGGGCGCCAGCGATGCGTTGCGCAACCCCGACGACAGCCACGACAAGAAGGTGTTCGATCCGTCGATCCGTGGCCACACCGATCAGTTCATCTACAAGTTCCGCAAGCCGATGCAGTAGACGCAAGCGATCGGCTTGTGTGGCGCCGGCGTCCGGCTGAGCGCATCAAGCGATCCTTGTGTTGACCGCCGGGCGTCGCCACCTTTTTACTTTGGCTTACGAAAAACGAGATGAACCATGGCCTTTGTTCAGGTTGCCACCGAAAACAACGCCCCCGTCGAACTCTATTACGAGGACTACGGTTCCGGCACTCCGGTTGTTCTGATTCATGGCTGGCCGTTGTCCGGCCGTTCCTGGGAACAGCAGATCCCGGCGCTGATCGACGCCGGCCACCGCGTGATCACCTACGACCGCCGTGGTTTCGGGAGATCGTCGCAGCCGTGGAACGGCTATGACTACGACACCCTGGCTGCCGATCTCAACACGCTCATGGAACATCTCGACCTGCGCGACGCCACGCTTGTCGGCTTTTCCATGGGCGGCGGCGAAGTCGCCCGCTATATCGGTCGTTATGGCACCGATCGCCTGGCCCGGGCTGTGTTGGCGGCCGCCGTGCCGCCGTACCTCTACGTGAGCGACGACAACCCGGACGGCGGCCTCGACGACGCCACCATCGAACAGTTCGAGAACGGCGTGAAGAGCGATCGGCTCGCGTTTTTCGAGGATTTCGCGACCAACTTCTTCTCCACCGAGGAAGGCGGTCTTCTGGTCAGCGAGGCCAGCCGCCAGTATCACCGCGATATCGCCTGGTTCGCCTCGCCCAAGGGCACGCTCGATTGCATCGCCGCCTTCGGCAGGACCGACTTCCGGGACGATCTCAAGAAATTCGATATCCCGACGCTGGTGATTCACGGCGACGCCGACGGCATCGTGCCCTTCGAGGTGAGCGGCAAGCGCTCGGTCGATGCAATCGCCGATTGCTCGTTGACCGTCATCGAGGGCGGCCCGCACGGTATCAACGCCACCCACGCCGACGAGTTCAACACGGCGCTGGTGGATTTTCTGCGCTAGCCGTCGCTGCGATCTGCGTAGGGAAGAGCACAGGTGACGAAAGACGACCAGAGCCAGCCCGCGCACCGAGGGGCGCTGGCCGATCTGGTGGAACGACGGCGCAGCGTGCGCGACTACACGCCCGCGGATGTGCCGGCAGCGGCCTTGCAGCGGTTGTTGCGCAATGCCCAGGGTGACTCGCAGAGCGATGCCGGCGGCTGGCGCAACGCGCCCTCGGCGCATGCGCTGTATCCGCTGGAGTTGTTCGTCATCGCACGGCGCGTGACCGACGTCGAAGCCGGACTCTATGCGATCGAACGCGAACACGGCCGACTTGCCAAACGACTGGGAACCATTGAGCCCGGCGCGCTGCTGGCCACCTCGCTGGCCGACGACGAATGGCTCGAGTCCGCGGCGGTCGTGATTGTCGTGGCGGCCGATCAACAAACAGCGCGCGCACACTTCGCCGATCAGCAGCCCGACGGTCGGCGCGGCGACCGCTATGTGGATATCGAAGCAGGCGCCGTCCTGCAGACCCTGCACCTGAGCGCCGAGGCCGAGGGCCTGGGCGGCGTCATCGTCATGGGTTTCGATGAATCGGCGCTGGCGCGGCAGCTGATGTTGCCTGCCGAGCGTGCGCCGGTGGCCCTGTTCTGTCTTGGCGTGCCCGCGGGCGAAGTCTAGGGCTGATCCGGTTCGCTCGTCGCCGAACCGGCCAGCGATAGCGGTTCCTTGAAAGTGAGGGTGCGGTAGGGGAAGGGGATCTCGATGCCCGCGGCATCAAGCGCGGTCTTGATCGCCACCACCACCTCGTGGCGCGAGCGGCGTGTACCCAGCGGCGTGGAATCACACCACCAGGTCACCTCGATATCCATACTGCTGTCGCCGAACCCCTGGGCGAAAATCTGGACCGGCTGACCGTCGACCACGGTTTCGCAGTTGGCCACGACCGGTTCGATCACGGCGATCGCCGCCGCCAGGTCTTCGTCATAGGCCACGCCGGTCATGATGGTGATGCGTCGTATCGGCCGGTCGGTGAGAACCTGGGTGGGGTTCTGGAACAGTACCGTGTTGGGCACCAGCAGCAGTTCGCCGCTGGTCTTGCGAATCGTGGTCATGCGGATGTTGATCTGCTCGACGCGGCCGAGGATGTCGCCGCACTCGATGAAATCGCCGCTCTCGAACGGGTATTTCCACAGCATGAGCATGCCGGCGAAGAAGTTCTCGAAGGTATCGCGGAACGCAAACCCCACAGCGACCGACAGCAGGCCGAGCCCGCCGAGCGCCTTGGCCGGCGACAGGCCGGGGAACACCACGACCGCAGCCAGCATCAGCCCCACGGTCCAGATCGCCAGCGACAGCAGCCGGTCGACCAGTCGATGCAGTGATGCGCGGGCACGCGGACCCACGAGCGTGCGGGTCAGATAACCGCTCAACCAGGCCACGCCCCAGGTCAAAAGCAGGATGAACAGACCCAGGCCGATAAAAGGCAGGTGAGCGATGAATTCGCCCCATACCACCCACAGCGAGTCCGAGATGGTGCCAACGATCTCGTTGACGGTATCGGGCGCGGCGGCAGCCTCGGCTTCGGTCGGCATGAGTAATCCTGCGGCGGGCCGCCTGAAATCACGAGATAGCGATTCTCGTCATTGTTAAGCCGTAAAGCGCGCGTTGGCAACTGGCGCCAGGTGGGGCGCGGCGCGTCAGAGCAGGTCGCGGAGAAACTGCCAAAGCTGCGACTTGAGCTCCAGGCCTATGCCGGGTATCTCGGGCAGACGCACAACGCCTTTTTCGACACGAATACCGTCGGCGAAGCCGCCCAGTGGCTGGAACACGCCGGGATAGGATTCGTTGCCGCCCAGGCCGAGACCGGCGGCCAGGTTGAGCGACATCTGATGACCGCCGTGCGGGTGAACCGCGCGCGGCGACCAGCCGTGCGCGTGCATCAATTTCAGCGTCTTCAGGTAGTCCGGCAAGCCGTAGGACAGGCCGCAGTCGAACTGCAGCACGTCACGGTCCGGGCGCATGCCGGCGTAACGCAGCAGGTTGCGTGCGTCGGCCGAGGAGAACAGATTCTCGCCGGTGGCCAGCGGTAGCGGCAACGTCTCGGCAAGTACGGCCTGCAGGCGAAAATCCAGAGGATCGCCGGCTTCCTCGTACCAGCGAAGATCGTACTGAGACAGCGCTCGGCCGTACTCGAGCGCGGTCGCTAGGTCGAAGCGGCCGTTGGCGTCCACGGCCAGCGCGTTGGGCGACCCCAGCACGTCGATGGCGGCTTCCACGCGTTTCATGTCGGTGGCCAGCGGTGCGGCTCCGATCTTGATCTTGGCCGCGGTGTAGCCGAGGTCGATGTAGCCGCGTATTTCGTCGGCCAGGCTGCTCACGTTGTCGTCGCCGCGGTAATAGCCTCCGGCCGCGTAGACGGCCACGGTCTCGTCGGCGTGACCGTCGCGATAGCGGTTGGCCAGCAACTGCCACAGGGGAAGTTGTTCGGCCTTGGCGCGCAGGTCCCAGAGCGCCATGTCGAGGGTGCCGAGTGCGACCGCGCGCTCACCGTGGCCGCCCGGTTTCTCGTTGGCCATGGCGATATCCCAGCAGCGAAACGGATCGATCAGTCCCGTTTCGTCGCGTAGCGCGTCGGGCGATGCGGCACGCAGACGCGGCAGAAAACGCTCGCGCAGCAATCCGCCCACCGACCAGCGGCCGATCGAGCCGAAGCCATAGCCGACGACAGGTTTGCCATCGCGAACCAGGTCGCTTTCGATGGCTATCACGCTGGTGGTCAAGCCGGCGAAGTCGACCACGGCGTTCGCGCCCGGCGAACTGATCGGCAGGTCCTTCTCTACGATACGTTTTATTTTCATGGCAGGCTTGTTTTTGAATCAGTTCAGTTATTGCTAGGCGGCGTGGCCGGTGCGGCAGCGCGAATTTCGGCGCCCAGGCCATGAGTCGCGGGCCAGATCGCTTCCAGCTCGTCGATGTGATCGGCAACCTGGTCGCTGAAAGCCTGGTGCTGAGCGGAGGTGATATGCACGACGGTCATGCCGTTGTCCTCGAGACGCTTGGCGTAATCGGCGTCCATCGACCGATCGAGTTCGTTGTTGAAGCGGCCGGCATCGGCGACCGCCTGCTCTATGATCTCGCGATACGCGGGCGGCAGTTTTTCGTAGACGCGCCGGTTCATGGCCACGAACTGGGTGCCGTAGGTGTGATCGATGACGTCCATATACGGACAGACCTCGTAGAGACTGAGGTTGTAGATGTAGTCGGCCGGCAGGTCGACGGCGTTGACGACGTTGTTCTGGAGCGCGAGATACAACTCGTTGAGCGGTATCGAACTCGGCTTGGCGCCGAGCAGCCTGAAGGTCTGGGTCGCCCCCTTGGAACCGGTACGGATGAGCACGTTGGCCATGTCCTCGGGGCTGCGGATCGGCTTCTTCGAACAGAGCTGGCGTGGCAGCCGGTCCCAGGTTTGGCTGAGCAGCTTGATGTTGCGGTTTTCCAGGATGCTGGCGGCCAGGCGCTGGCCGATCGACCCGTCCAGCACCTTGTGGATATGGGCCTGGCTATCGAACAGAAACGGTACCTGCAGCAGGTTGTAGACCGGCTCGACGTAACCCAGGATGCCCAGGCCCTCCATCGCCATGTCCAGCCCGCCGAGGGCGGTCTGCTCGACCATGTCGCGGTTGCTGCCGAGCTGATTGGCCGGATAGATCTGGACAGTGATCTGGCCGTTGCTGCGCTCGCTTACAAACTGGGCGAACTTCTCGACCGCGCGCCCGCTGGGCGACTTGGACGGCGCATTGGTGCCGAAATGAAGAGTCAGGTCGTCGAGGTCGGCCAGCGGTGTCGCGGTCGCGCCATCGTCGGCTGCCAGCGCCACGGCCGGGGCGACCAGAAGCACGGAGATGATGAGCCAGCGCAGACGATGGACGCGGCGCACTGATGCAGGAGTTCGGAAAGCGGGTATGGTCATGACATCAACCCCCGTAGACGAGATGAGGCAAGGCCAGCACCAGCGACGGCACAAAAATGCCCAGCCCGATGATGGCCAGCAGAAGCAGCAGATACGGCAGTGCGCGCAGGAATACCCGCTGTGGCGGAGCCTCAGCGATCGAGGCGGCCAGATAGAGGTTGATGCCCACCGGCGGTGTCAGCGTGCCTATGCACAATGCGATGGTCACAAGCACATAGAAATGGATCGGGTCGATGCCGGAGGCATCCACCAGAGGCGCGAGCAGCGGCACCATCAGTAGCAGCCCGGCCGTGGTCGACAGAATTGCGCCGATGACCAGGGCGATCAGGATGATCACGATGAACAGCAGATTGGGGGAGCTGATGAATATATCCAGGCTCTGCGTGAGCACATGTGCGATCTGCTCGCGGGTTAGCGCATAGGTATAGACCTTGGCGCTGGCCAGAATGAACATGATCGCGCCGCTCAGGGCGGCGGTGTACCACAGCTCCGAGACGACCTGGCGCAGGTCGATCTCGCGATAGACGAACTGGCCGATGATGAATACATAGAGCACCGCGATCACCGCTGCCTCCGTGACAGTGACGATGCCCGTGATCAGTCCGCCGACGATGATCACCGGTGCCATCAACGCCCAGAAGGCGTCGATGAAGGCGTGATAGAGCTCTGACCAGTTGGATTTCTCGCCACGCGGGAAACCGGCGCGGTCGGCAATGAAATAGGTGAAGACCATGGCCATTACGATGAAAAGCAACCCAGGCAGCGCGCCGCCGAGAAACATCTGCCCGACCGAGACCTGGGCCAGCGACGCACAGATGATCATCGGAATGCTGGGCGGGATGATCGGGCCGGCGACCGACGCCGCGGCGGTGATCGCACCGGCGTCCTCGGCGGAATAGCCGTGTTTCTTCATCGCCGGAATCAGCACCCCGCCCAAGCCGGCGGTATCGGCTACCGCCTCGCCGGAGATGCCGGCGAATATCATGCTCGACAGGATATTGACCTGCGCCAGTCCGCCCTTGGCACGGCCAAGCAGTGCATTGCAGAAGCGGATGATGCGGCGTGTAATGCCGCCGTTGTTCATCAATTGACCGGCAAGGATGAACAACGGGATCGCCACCAGTACAAACGACGGCGCACCGGTCATCATCTGCTGGACGATGAGCATGCCCGGTACGTCCTGCATGAAGAAATAGAAGATGCTCGATACCAGCAGGGCGATCGCGATCGGAAAGCCGAGCGCGATCAGCGCCACCAGCATCAGCAGCACGATAAGAATCATGAAGGTCTCCTCGGTCTTGTTATTTTTAAGTCGGCCAGCTTGGGTTTACGGCTGCGTGGCAGGGGCGTCGCGTCCGGCCAGCAGATCGACCAGGTGACGGAGCTCGAACAGCAGGTAGCAGAAGAAGCCCACCGGGATGGCGCCGTAGAAGAACGCATAGGAAATCTGCAGCTGTTCGCTGTAGAGCGACTGATTGAACAATGCCAGGCGCACACCGCTGTAGACGACGTAGATGCTGGTAATCACGACCACGACGCTGATGGCGATCGACAGACGACGTGCGTAGTGCGCCGGCAACAGGCTATCCACCAGATCCATGGCCATGTGTCGGCGTTCTGCCGCTGCCACGGCAATGCCCACGAAACTGAGCCATACCATCAGTAGATGCGATATTTCGGCGGTGGAGAACAGCGGCGAGCCCAGCGCATAGCGCATGAATACGTTGGCGCCCAGCAGACTGATCAGCGCCACGATCAGCAGCGCGCAGAACTGCTTGAGTCCAAGAAGGAAAAGTGTCATCTCGAATTCCCCTGTGTATGGGCCGCGGCGCGGTATTCAGCGCGGACAGTTGATTACGCGATCGACCATCGACGGCGCCTGGCCGAGATAGTTGGCCGGATCGGTCAGTTCGGCGATACGCTGGCTATCCAGATGCGTCGTCACGCGGGCCTCGGCTGCCAACGCGTCGGCCAGCGGCAGCTGTTGTTCGCTGGCGCGGCGACAGGCGCTGTAGACGATGTCGTGTGCGGCCTGGCGACCTGTGTGATCGGCCAGCGCCATCATCACCGCCTCGGCCACGATCAGGCCGTGGGTCATATCAAGGTTTGCGGCCATGCGCTGGGTGTCTACCTCGAGGCCGGCGAGAGCAAAATTGGCCTGGGCCAGTGCGCCAGAGGTCAGAACGAAGCTTTCGGGAATGGCGATCCATTCCGCCTGCCACGGGCCGGTGGCACGCTCGAAATCCTGAATTGACGCGTCGAGCATCAGCGCGCCGTGCTGGCGCACGCTTTTGGCGGCAGAGCAGATGATCTCGCAGGAGATCG
This sequence comes from Salinisphaera aquimarina, assembly GCF_042643355.1. NCBI lineage: Bacteria > Pseudomonadati > Pseudomonadota > Gammaproteobacteria > Salinisphaerales > Salinisphaeraceae > Salinisphaera > Salinisphaera aquimarina. Next base: position 145,258 of record NZ_JBHRSS010000003.1, on the reverse strand, counting down.
GATTGCGCTTCTGCGGCATGGTGCTGCTGGCGCCGCGGCCGGGCACGAACGGTTCGAATACTTCGCCGAATTCGGTGGCCATCATCAGCATCACGTCCTGGGCGATCTTGCCCAGCGACGCAGTGACCAGACCGAGCCAGTGTACTGCTTCGGCCAACGCGTCGCGCGCGGTGTGCCAGCTGATGGACGGCTCGCCCAGACCGAGTTCGGCCGCGAGTCCTGCCTGGACATCAAGTCCCCGATCACCGAGCGAGGCCAGCGTGCCGGAAGCGCCGGAAAACGCCACCACTTCGAGGCGCGGGCGCAGCTGCTCGACCCGCTCGATATGGCGATCGAACATGGACAGCCACACCGCGGCCTTGTAGCCGAAGGTAATCGGCAGCGCATGTTGAAGATGGGTGCGCCCGGCCATGGGCGTGTCGCGGTGGGTACGTGCCATATCCGTCAGCGTCGTCCGCAGCGTCTCGATCTCGGCGACGACCAGATCCAGCGCGTCGCGCATCTGCAGGATCAACGCGGTGTCCATGATGTCCTGCGTGGTTGCGCCCCAGTGCAGATAGCCACCGTTTTCGCCGCAGTGCTCGGCGAGTTGCTCTACCAGCGGCAGAATCGGATAGCCGACGTTCTCGGTGTCGTGTTTTAACCGCGCCAGATCCAGCAGGTCGTAGCGCGCAGTGTCGGCGATCGCCTGCGCGGCCTCGCCGGGGATCACGCCCAGTTGTGCCTGCGCGCGGGCCAGAGCGGTCTCGACACGGATATAGCATTCGATCTGATTGCGATCGGCGAAAATCGCCCGCATCTGCGGCGTACTAAAGCTGTCTTGAAAGAGATATGAGTCGCGCACCGGGCCACCAAATGTACAAACTAATAAAAATGTACGTACATTAATAATGGAGAGCGATAATGGTGTCAACACGCGTGCGCAATCCGCGGATGGGAAGCGGGCCGTGCATGTCACCGTTGCGCGTTTGGACACAAACCGGGATCGTGACCGTCATGAACATTGTTATCCCCTGGATCGCGCATGGCCGAAGCTAGGTATCAACGGGTCGCACGCGCCCTGATCGGCGCGATACGTGACGGCCGCTATCCCGTCGGGTCGCTGCTGCCTGCGGAAGTGGCACTTGCCCAGCACCATGGCGTCAGTCGGCAGACCGTGCGCAAGGCGATCGAGCAATTGCACCAGCAGCACCTGGTTACACGGCGTGCGGGTATCGGCACGCGGGTACAGGCGCCCGCTCAGTCGTCCGGTTATCGGCAGCAGCTGTCGTCGATAGACGATCTGGTGCAGTTCGGTGAGACGCATCTGCGGCGGGTCGAACGCATTGACAGCCAGGTCATCGATATCGCCACGGCCGAAGAGCTCGATTGTCTGCCCGGGTCGCGTTGGCTGTGTATCGCGACCCAGCGGTTGGACATGAGCGAACAGCCGCCGCAGCCGGTGTGCTGGACCGACAATTTCATTGATCCGGCGCATTCGGATATTGGCGAGCAGGTTCGTCGCGAGCCCGATACGCTGATCTGCGTGTTGATTGAACGCAGCTACGGCCGCCGAACGCTCACGGTCAATCAGAACGCCAGTGCCACGGAAATGCCCGTCGATGCGGCCGCGATATTGGGCGTACCCGCGGGTTCACCGTGCTTGCGCGTGATCCGACACTATCTCGATGAGCTCGATGATGTGTTCATGATCACGCGTACCTACCACGCGAGCGAGCGCTACAAACTGCGTTCGACGCTGCGTCATACGGTGAACGAGCCTCTCTCATGACGTGTTCCCGTGTCTGAAAAGGGCGGCACGCGGCGGTATGTCATCGGTTTTTTCACCGATTGAATCCGAAACCGACACCGCTGTATATATATGCAGCATGGAGCTGCTCAAGAAACTCGAGATACTGGCGGACGCCGCCAAATACGATGCGTCGTGTTCGTCCAGCGGGACCAGCCGGCGCTCGTCTGTGGGCGGGCGTGGCGTTGGCTCGTCGGAAGGGTCGGGCATCTGTCATGCCTATGCGCCGGACGGGCGCTGTATCTCGCTGCTCAAGATTCTGCTGACCAATTTCTGTATCTACGAATGCGCCTACTGCATCAATCGCAATTCCTCGAATGTGCAGCGGGCGCGTTTCAATACGAAGGAAGTGGTCGATCTCACCCTGGATTTCTACAAGCGCAACTATATCGAAGGGCTGTTTCTGAGCTCGGGTGTGATCCAGTCGCCGGATTACACCATGGGCCAGCTGGTCGAAGTGGCGCGTTCACTACGGCTCGACCACGACTTTCGTGGTTATATTCATCTCAAGACCATTCCCGATGCCGATGGGCAGCTGCTCGCCGATGCCGGGCGCTTCGCCGATCGGTTGAGCATCAACGTCGAGCTGCCGACGCAGATCGCGCTCGCCGATCTGGCGCCGGAGAAGGACCACCGCACCATCAAGCTGTCGATGGCCCGTATCCGCGCGCGCCAGGACGAATACGCCGAACAGCGTCGCGAGGCCCGGCGCATCACCAACGCCGCGCCGCGCAAGATCGCGCCGCCGCGTTTTGCCCCCGCCGGCCAGTCCACGCAGATGATTGTCGGCGCGGAACCCTCCACCGACGCGCAGATCCTGTCGACCACGGCCAATCTGTATTCGGCGTACAAGCTCAAGCGCGTCTATTTTTCGGCGTTCTCGCCGATTGCCGATGCCAGCGCGAGGCTACCGGCGCAGCGGACCTCGCTGGTGCGCGAGCATCGGCTGTATCAGTCCGACTGGTTGATTCGTTTCTATGGCTATCGGCACGACGAGATCACCGCCGGCTCCGATACGGCCGCCGCCGCCGGCATGCTCGATCTGGATCTGGACCCGAAGCTGGCCTGGGCGTTGCGCAATCGCGGTTATTTCCCGGTCGATCTCAACCGGGCCGCGCGCGAGCAACTGCTGCGGGTGCCGGGCCTGGGGGTGAAAAGCGTGAACAAGCTGCTCAAGATTCGTCGCTGGCAGAGTATTCGGCTGGAGGACCTCGTGGCGCTGAGGGCCGGGGTTAAAAAAGCGATGCCGTTCGTGATCTGTGCCAATCATCATCCCGGACTCGGCGATATCGACAGTGATCGGCTACGGGCTCGTTTTGCGCCCCCGGCCCGGCAGCAGGCGTTTGCGTTCTGATGGAGCAGCCGTCCCTGTTCGATGAGGTCACCACCGGTGATGCGCGAGCGGTGGCGTCGTTCGTCGCCGATTTTCGCGGTTGGCAGGCGGCGGCCCGTGCCCAGCTGTTGGCAGAAACGCCGCCCGAGGCCGTGTGGTGGCAGCCTGTGTCGGCAGGCGAGGCGAAGGCCTTCCCAGTCACGCCAGCGGATACGGGGCCACGCGTGCCGAAAGCGTTCGTCGGGTTGGCGCGCGCGGCGAGCTGTCATTGCAGCCCGGATCGCTGGGCGCTGATGTATCAGCTGCTCTGGCGGCTGACGCACGGCGAGCGCCATCTGTTGCAGCTCGGCGGCGACCCGCAGGTCGCGCGTATCACCGCCTATGCCAAGGCGGTCCGCCGCGACGTGCACAAGATGAAGGCGTTCGTGCGCTTCCGGGCGGTCGCCGAGACCGATGCGCCGGACGGAGAGCCGCGTTATGTCGCCTGGTTCGAGCCCGAACATTTCATCGTGGCTTATGCCAGCGGCTTCTTCCGGCGCCGTTTTGCCAATATGCGCTGGTCGATTCTGACCCCGTATGGTTGCGCCCACTACGACGGCCCGGACATGAACAACGGCGCGGTGTGGTTTTCGCCGGGCACCGACAAGAGTGCCGCGCCCGACGACGACGTGCTCGAGGATGCCTGGCGGACCTATTACCGCAGCATCTTCAATCCAGCGCGGGTGAAGATCCGTGCGATGCAGTCCGAAATGCCGGTCAAATACTGGAAGAACATGCCGGAGGCGCAGTTGATCCCACAGCTGCTGCGCGACGCCGATCGGCGCGTGGCTGCCATGGAGGACGAGGTCGGGACAACGGATGCGCTGCAATGTGGCCCGCGCCCGGCCACTCCCGACGCGCACCACGCCGAGGCCGTGGCACGAAGTGCGGCGGACTCGCTCGAACGGCTGGCCTTGCAGGCCCGCACTTGCAGGCGCTGTCCGCTCTGGGAGCCCGCGACGCAGACTGTTTTCGGTGAAGGCCCGCGCGATGCACGGGTGATGATCGTGGGCGAGCAGCCGGGTGACGCCGAGGATCTGGCCGGGCGACCGTTTGTCGGCCCGGCCGGTCGCTTGCTCGACCGTTCATTGGCCCAGGCGGGTATCGACTGCGACGCGCTGTATCTGACCAACGCGGTCAAGCATTTCAAGTTCGCCCCGCGTGGCAAACAGCGCCTGCATGTGCGGCCGGCCGATCCCGAAGTGTTTGCCTGCAAGTCGTGGCTGGACAACGAAATCGATCTGCTCGATCCGGCGCTGATCGTGGCAATGGGCGCCACGGCAGCGCAGGCGCTGCTGGGCAGGCCGGTACGCATTACCCATGAGCGCGGCACGATCGTGCAATCAGCGCACGGCGGGGGCCGCCGGCGGATACTGCTCACGGTGCACCCCTCGTATCTGCTGCGCCTGCCGGACGCCGACGTGGCCGCACGTGCATCGGCGCAGTTCACCCGTGATCTGGCCCAGGCCTGCGACTGGCTATGAACGCGGCGGCTGTGCGTCGGAATCAGTAGAGGATGAAGCCCACGCAGGCCGCGGTCATCGCGCCCATCACGCCGTTGAAGATGCGCCACGAGCGGGCGGTGGTCAGGCGTCTGGAAATGGCGATACCGAAGCCGGCCCAGAACGAGATACAGGGAAAGGCGATCAGTTCCATGAGCACGGCCAGCGCAAACGCGTTGAGCCAGAGCGGCCCGTGTTGCGGCAGAAAACTCGCCATCAGCGTCAGTCCCATGACCCAGGCCTTGGGGTTGGCGAACTGGAACAGTGCCGCCTGCCACAGGGTGAGCGGCCTCGAATCGCCGTCGTGGGCGACCGCGGGCGGCGGCGCGGAGGCGATCTTCCAGGCCAGAAACAGCAGATAGAGCGCGCCGACCACGCGCAGCACCTGCTGCACGATCGGAAAGCGCTCGAATACGAGGCCCAGGCCCAGTGCTATGGCCATGAACAGCACCAGGCAGCCGAGCATGATGCCGATGATATGCGGCAGGGTGCGCCGGTAACCATAAAGTGCGCCCGAGGCGGTGAGCATGACGTTGTTGGGCCCCGGCGTCGCGCTCATCGAGATCGCAAACAGCATCACGGAGAACAACCAGCTTGCGGACATCATCGGCGTATTCCCAAAATCCTGAATGTATGGGTACAATTGTAAAATAATCTAGATTCGATAGAGACAATTCGAGGCTCTACTATGCGGTTCAAGCTGTCAAAGAATTTATTGTCACCATGACAATGTGGGTGCCCACGCTATCCGGCTCGGGTTCGCGCTATCGCCAGCTGGCGGACGCGATCGAGGCCGCCGTCGGCAGCGGTGAGCTGGCCGCCGGCGAGAAGCTCACGCCCCAGCGGCGGCTGGCCTACGCGCTCGGCGTGACCACGGGAACCATTACCCGTGCCTACAGCGAAGCCGAACGGCGCGGTCTCGTCGAGGCGCGGGTCGGCAGCGGCACATTCGTGCGCGCCAGTGGCGGGTCGGCGGCGTTCACTCATGTACAGCAGGCGTCGGAGACGCCCGGTCTGGTGGACCTGAGTCTGTCGCTGCCGCCGCCGTATCCGGGCCGCACGGCGGGGCTCAAGCGCGCGATCGCGGCCGTGCATGATGACGAGCGCATGCTCGCGCATGCGGTAGCCTATCAGCCCGAGGATGGTCTGGCCGCGCATCGTGAATGTCTCGCGGCATGGCTGGCCAAGCTCGGCCTGCCGATGCCGGCATCGGAACTCGTGGTCAATCAGGGCGGCATGCACGGCATCTATCTCACGCTGTCCGCCTTGTGCGGGCCGAATGCGCGGCTGGCCGCCGAAACCCTGAGTTATCCGGGCCTGATCAGCGCTGCACAGCAGCTGGCGTTGCGGACGGTTTCGGTGCCGTTCGACGCGCACGGCGTCGACATCGAGGCGCTGGCGCGCCGTTACGATCGTCAGCCGTTTCGGGCGTTGTATCTGATGCCCGATCATCACAATCCGACCACCACACGGCTCAGCGAAGAGCGGCGTGTCGCCCTCGTAGCGCTGGCCCGGGCACGCGACTTCTGGCTGATCGAGGACGGCGTCATGCATCTGCCGGCGCCACAGCGGGGCACGCCGCTGTATCAGCTGGCGCCGGAACGCACGGTCTATCTGTTTTCAGTGTCCAAGATACTGGCCGGCGGGCTGCGCACCGGGGTGATGCGCGTACCCGAATCGCTGGGCGCGCGCGTGCGTGCCGCGATCCGGGCCCAGAGCTGGATGCCGCCGCCGTTGATGGCGAGCCTGGTCTGCGAATGGATCGCCAACGGTGACGCCGATCGGCTGCTGGCCTGGCAGGATGCCGAGCTGGGGCGGCGCCAGGCGCTGGCCGCCGAACGGCTGCACGACGTCGATTTCGTCGCGCGGCCCGGAGGCTTCTTCATATGGCTGCCGTTGCCCAGCGGATTGCGCGCGGCGCCGATCGTGGATCAGCTTGAGCAACTGGGCGTGCGCGTGACTGCGGCCGAGGCCTTCTGCGTGGGCAGCGAGCCGGCGCCGCAGGCCGTGCGCGTATGCCTGAGCGCGGCCCGCGACCTTGCCGCGCTGACGCAGGCCCTCGACCATATTCGCGCGGTGCTGTTACGGCCGGATCCGGCGCCCTGGCGTACGCTTTGAACATCGCTGCCCTTGTATCGGTAATTCCTGCCAAACTGGCACCCTGAAATCGGGCTCAGGCCCATACAATCCAAATACGCTCTAATTTCGATGTCCAAATCACTCCAGGAACAACTGCTGGCCAGCGGCGTTGCCAAGCCCAAGCAGGCGAAAAAAGCCAAACGCGAAAAGGTCAAGCGCGACCAGGCCGCACGCCGTGAGGGTAAGACGCCGGCGGAAAAACAGGCACTGGCCGACGAGGTGGCTCGGGCCGAGGCCGCCAAGCGCGAGCGTGACCGGCAGCTCAACGCGTCACAGAAAGCCAGGCGCGAGGCCCACGAGCGCGACCAGTCAGTGGGCCAGATCATCGAACGCAATCGCGTGAAGGCCGGCGCCAAGGGTGAAGATGGTGTGGCCTACAGCTATACGATCGGCGCCAAGATCCGGCGTATCGAAGTCAGCGACGCTCAGCGCCGCGATCTGGCCGACGGGCGTCTGGCCGTGGTTCGGCATCGCGAAGTGGCATCGCTGGTGCCCCGCGCGGTGGCCGAGCGTCTGCAGACGATGATTCCCGACCAGATCTGGCTGATGAGTAAAGCGACCGACGAGGCCGTGGATCCGGATGACCCCTATGCCGCCTATCAGGTACCCGACGATCTGATGTGGTGATCGCGGCCTGGCCGTGTCGCCCGAGCTTGTGGTCGATGCCGGTCGGTGCGTAAGCCGGTACTTCCAGATACGCCGATACTCGCGCGCATAGGTCGAATGAACGTACGAGACTGCACGGTGGCGACACGGCCAACGTGAGCCTTTTGTGTGACCCGATAAAGGCTGCTCTACGCGATGGCGCAGGCGCTGATCGGTATCGATCCGGTTTTCAAGGCAAAGGTCGAGTCCGACGCGTTCCAGTAGGTGAAAATATCACGGCCAGCTTTTCTGCCGTCGATCTCTAAGACGCGGTCGTAAAACGGCTCAACGCCCATTATTCCAAGCTCGACAGCTAGGCCCAGGCCCCGGTCCTGATGCGGCTTGGCGAGGTCGCTGTTGAAACAGTGGGTCGCGGCCGCCACTGTTGATGCAATGCCCAATCAATCGACCGCCATGACCCATACGCTCAAGATCGATCTCGTCTCCGATGTCGTGTGCCCCTGGTGTGCGATCGGCTACAAGCGCCTGCAGCAGGCCATCGAACTGCTCGACGGTGAAATCGACGTCGAGATCGAATGGCATGCGTTTCTGCTCAATCCGGACGTGCCGCCCGAAGGCACGCCGATTCTTGAGCATCTGATGCACAAATACGGCAAGAGCGAAGCCGAGATTCGTGCCAATCAGCAGATGATCGTGGAGACGGCGCAGGAACTGGGGCTGGATTTCAGCCATGCCACCGATCGGCGGTCCTGGAACACCTTCAACGTGCATCGCGTGCTGGCCTGGGCCAAGGAACACGGCAAGTACACCGGCTTCAAGCTGGCGCTGTTCGATGCCTACTTCGGGCAGGCCAAGAACCCGACCGATCCGGCCCTGCTCAAGCAGATCGCCGGCTCGCTCGATCTCGACCGCGAACAGGTCGACGTCATTCTCGGCTCCGATCGCTACGCGGAAGAAGTGGAGCGGGAGCTTGCCTACTACCGCAGTGCCGGCGTGTCGTCGGTGCCGTCCTTCGTGGTCGAAAACCAGTATCTGCTGGCCGGCGCGCAGGATCCGCAAACGTTGGCGAACGCATTCCGTGAGATTGCCTCGAACACGGCGGTGGCTGGATAGCGATCCGATATTCGCGCGTCGCCCGGCATGACCGGCGGCGCGCGCCCATGCGCTGATCAAAACCCGTATGCTCTGAGCACGATTTCACGGCGCGCCCGCGCGGGTGAGAAGGCATGGCGAAAGACGACGGCAAGCGCGAACGCTTCGGGCTGTTCGGTCAGGTCACCAATCTGACCGTCAATCTGTCGAAAGCAGCGGTGACCAATCTCGCCACGCGTGCCGGCGGGCTGACGCTTCGTATCGGTACCACCTTCATCCTCAGCCAGGCGCAGCTACGGTTGTTTTCGCCGGAGCAGCGGGCATGGATGCAGCGCGCGGGCGCCGCGATTCAGGATGCCCGGGCCGCCGCCGGCATGTCGGTCGACGACCTGGCCGCGGCGCTGGACATGGAAGACAAGACCGTGCTCAAGGCGATGGAGCAGGGCTCGGCGACCGTGTCGTTCGAGCTGATTCTGCGGCTGACGTCGCTGCTCGCGCGCAATGACCCGATTCCGTTTCTGATCAGTCTGGTGCGTGGTTTCAACCCGCGCCTGTGGGCCTTGCTCGAGGACTGGGGCATTGGCCGATTGCCGACGATGATCGAACGCGACCGCAAATGGATGAATATCTACCGGGGCAACGATGCGGCGCGCCAGCTTTCGGAAGCCGATTTCGATCACGCCATGGCGTTCTGTCGCAGCGCGCTCGAGATGGCGGTCCAGTTCAAGACGAACAGCGAGCCGCAACCCGGCGAAACGGACCAGGACGCCCCACCGGGCTGACGCGCCGAGTCGGCCGCTATAGTGACGCGCTGCTACCAGAAGATCGACAGCGGAATGATCCAGATGCTCGACCGCGCCGAATTCATGTCGGCGGCGCGGGTGCCGTAGAGCTCCGCGCTCTTGCGCGTCATCATGTCGACGTCCGTTCGCGCACGCCGGCACCCCGGCACGGCCGTGATCGCCGTCGTGGCGGCGATGGCTTCAATGGTCATGGCGTGCGCCCCGCGAATCGGCTTGTGTGCAGCGGTGCATCGCGCCCGGTCTCGCTTTTACCCGTGTTTTTCACTTATTGAATCCAGCGGAGCGCAAATCGGCGCTTCGCCGGCGGTTCAGGTTGGTGCTGTTAAGATTCTGCAAACAAATCAATAAACGACACGTTCCGTACCTGACCACGACCGGGCGATGTTGTTATCGAACTGGGGTTGAACGTTGATGTCGAATACGAGAACGCGGGCCAAGTCCGCGCGGCGGGTCTGTCTACGTCTGTTGTCGCTGTCCATCATGGCCGCCGGGTTGTCTGGCTGTGCCTGGCAGGCGGCGAATTTCTGGGTTGCGGGCCAGCAGGTCGAACTGCGCGAGACCGATCCGGATGAACGGCCGGCACCGCTGGACAACCCCAAGTTGCTCATTCTCGCGATTGACGGTATCGATCGGCACCTGCTCTACGACATGCTCGAGGCGGGGGAACTGCCCGAAATGGCGCGGCTGCTTGGCGATCAGGGCGAAGACGATTTCGCCCACGCCTATTTCCGCGACTCGCTGGTCAGTGTGCTGCCGTCGTCGACGGCGGTGTCCTGGGCCACGATGGTGACCGGCGTAAACCCCGCCGAGAGCGGTGTGGCAGGCAACGAGTATTTCGTACGCAACACCGGTCAATACGCGGCGCCGGTACCGGTGACCATCCACGATGCGACCCCGGTGTTCAAGACCTATACCGATGGCTATGCCAACGCTCTGCTAAAGGCGCCGACGATCTACGAGCGCATGCGCGAGACCGACCCGGGCGTGCGTGTCTGGGTCGGCATGCATCAGTACTACGCCGGCGCGGATCGGCTGATCCTCACCGATCGCACCGCCATGCTGGAGGCGTTCCAGAGTCTGTTCGCCGAGCACGTGGCCGGCCAGCTCACAGGCAAGGAGTCGCTGTCGCTGTTTCGCGAACTCGACGAGGAAGTCATCGAGAACATGGAAGAAGTGCTCGAGGACGAGCCGCCAGCCGACGTGATCACCATCTACATGCCGGGGCTCGACCACTACGCCCATATTCATGACGCCGACCCCGACACATCGCGCCGCGACTATCTCGAGAAAGGGCTCGAACCCTTGATGGAAGAACTGCGAGAAACCCTCGACGATGTGGGCGCGCTCGACGACCGCTATGTAGTACTCACCTCCGACCACGGCCATACCGGCGTCGAGCACGACGACGCGCATTCGCTGAGCACGGACGGCAAGGGCGAGCCGGCGCAGGTGCTCGAAGGGGCCGGCTTCACCCTGCGGCCGTTCGAACTGGACGTCGACGACGACGTGTTCTTCGACTCGGTGCTCGCTTATCAGGGCGCCATGGCTTACGTCTACATCGCCGATCGCACGACCTGCGCGACCCACGACACACCCTGCGACTGGACCCGGCCGGCGCGTAGCGAAGATATCAACAGCGCCGCCGAGGCGTTCTACCGCAATAATATCGACGGTCTGCTCGTGCCCGAGATGCGCGGCACGCTGGACATGATCCTGGTGCGTACCGGCGAGTCGGACGCAGCCGAAGGCGATGTCTTCGAAGTCTATGTCGGCGACGGCAAGACGCAGCCGCTGGCGGCTTATCTGCAGGCGCATCCGCACCCGACCTATGTCGATATGCCACAGCGCATGCGCGATCTCACCGTGGGACCGTACGGGGATCGAGCCGGCGACATCATTCTCGTCGCCCACAACGGCGATCGCGAAAGCCCGGAGCAGCGCTATTATTTCGCGCCGCTCTATCATTCCTGGCACGGTAGCCCGTCGCATCGCGACTCGGATATTCCGCTGATCGTGGCCAACCGATCGAGGAACCGCGCCGAGATAAAGCGAATCGTCGACGGCGTGTTTGCCGGCCGCAACGACCAGCGCCTGATCGCCGACGTGATCCTGCGGCTGCGCGCGGGCGAGCCGGGCGATGCGCCGCGCGAGAGCGCCAGCACGGACTGACCCGGCAGGCGTGCCAACCTTTTGATGCGCCGCGCCCGGTCGAATTCCAGACGGGCTGCAGCGCTCAGGCGGGTTCTTCGCCCCCGTCTGTGCTATCGGTATTGGCGGCAATCCGCAGCGGCTGCTCCGGTACGCTGCGATGCCAGACATCCATCTGCGGAAACGCGATGGTGATGTCGTTATCACGGAACGCGGCGTCGATGGCGAAATTGAGGTCCGAGATCACGATATAGCGTCGGGTTACATCGCGCACGAAACAGCGCAGCTCGAAATCCAGCGTCGAGTCGCCGAAGTTGCGAAACAACGCCATCGGTCGCGGCACGCCGGCCACGCCGTCGCTGATCACCTCGTTGTGATTTTTTGCAATCTCGATCAGCAGTTCCTGGGCTCGCCGCACGTCGCTGCCGTAGGCGATGCCGACCGTACAGATAATGCGGCCGTAGCGATCGCGCAGGTTCCAGTTCTTGAGGTGATTGGTGATCAGCTCCGAGTTGGGCACGATCACGGTGATGCGCTCCAGGGTTTCGATCTCGGTGCCGCGAATACGCACGCGCCGCACGAAGCCTTCGGTTTCGCCTACGGTCACATAGTTGCCGCGCCGGATCGGCTGCTCGAACAGCAGGATCAGGCCCGAGACGAAATTGTTGACGATGTTCTGCAGGCCAAAACCGATGCCTACCGACAACGCGCCGGCAATCAGTGCCAGCTTGGACAGATCCAGCCCCGCATAGCTGAGCACGGCAAGGGTCACGATCACGAACAGCACATAGCTCGTGATCGTGGCGATCGTCTCGCGGGTATGGCTCTCGAGCGGCGTGCGTGCCAGCCACTGGTTTTCCAGACGCGCGGTGACCCAGCGGATCAGCCCGGCGGCGATCACCAGAATCATCGCCCCGAGCAAGACCTGCGCGGGCACAATCTGCAGCTGGCCGATCTTGAATCCGGTCCATGCAAAATGCTGGAGCAGATCGAAGCTGGTCTTGGACAGCCCCCAGATGTGGAGCAGCAGCATCGGCAGCGACAGCCAGATCAGCAGATGCACGAGCGCAGCGAACAGATCGGCTTCCCGGAAGCGCTCCTCGGCCTCGACGTGCAGCATGCGCCGAAGGCGCCGTTGCCAGGCATAGCGACCCTCGTTGAGGCCGTCCGCAAAGCGGTCGATGGCGCGGCTGGCCAACCAGGCAGCAAGCACGGCCAGCAAGGTAGCGGCGACCTCGCGAATCGGCAGTCCCTCGATCTCGCCCGGTCGGAGCCAGTCGAAAATCGTCAGCCCGCCGGCGAGCAGCGTGGCGGCGATCAGTAATATGGTGATGAAGGTATAGCGGCCCACGCCTGTATCGACTCCCCTGATCCGTGGTGATCCTGACTTGCGCTATTACTAGCACGATTATCGTATGCGAGGCGCGTGCCGCTCACTGCCCGGGCCATAAAGCCGTAACGCCGATTGTCGCGACGGCTTCATCAATTCACCGACCGTTCGCCGGGCGCGCGCCGGAGCCGGTAGGCGTTTGCCCCCAACCCTGTGCCTGCGGCATATTCGATGCCACCTTGATTGCGCATCTTCACGTCCTCACCCAAGGTGTGGTCCGAGTCCGGCTTGCCGCGGAGGCCGACATGAGCCGCATCCTGAAACGAATGCATCTTGCCGCCGTGGTCTGCGCCCTGGCGCTATGCACACCCTGTGTATTCGCCAAGCCGACGGTGCAGGTGAACTCGATCCCGGCGTTGCGAGATGCCATCGAAGCCGCGCCGGCCACGGGCGCGATCATCGTGCTGGCGCCGGGCGACTATCATCAGGTCCGGCAGATCGTCATCCGGGATCGTGATCACCTGACCATCACCGGCGCTACCACCGACTTCCACGACACCGTCATCAGCGGCCCGGGCATCAACGACCATCGCGTGCGCAGCAATATCGTCGTCGATCATTCCAAGGACGTCACCCTTCGGAATATGACGCTCGAGAACAGCGCCTACCACGGCGTCCAGATCGATTACGACTCGGACCATTTCACTGCCAACAACCTGAAGACATGGGATAACGGCGAATCGGGTTTCAAGGTCACCAGCCCATCCCATGCCCACGGTGACGACTCGTATTCGGACTACGGCACGATCGAGAACTGCCTGATCGGCTTCACCAGTACAGGCCAGCGCGGCGTCGTCGAGGGCATCGACATCGTCGGCGCCGTGGCATGGGATATCCGCAACAACCGGCTGGAGCACATCCGCAAGGCGAACGGTCGGGCGGCCTATGCCATATTCGCCAAGGGCAATTCGCAGGATGTCGTCATCGAGAACAACGTCGTGCGTAACAGCTCCGTGGGTCTTTCCTTCGGCGGTGGTGGCACCGGCGCCAAGTTTTTTCGCAATGGGGATACCCGGTACGAAACGCGCCGTGGCGTCATTCGGAACAACCTGGTCTATGGAACGGACGACGTCGGCATTTATCTGAACAAGGCTCGCGACTTCGAGGTCTACGGCAACATCGTGATCGACACCGGCAAGGATACGGGCTCGATTACCGCGCGTTATCCGGAAAGTCGTGGGCATATTCGCGACAATCGGGTGAGTGCTCGCATCCTGTTGCGCGATGGTGCGCATGCGCAGGTGTACCGCAATATCTTTGTGCCAGGGGGCTTGCCGGTGTCGGGTCATGGATGGCGTGGCTTTGATACGTCCTCGCGGTGATCGAGGCCAAAGGGCGCGTTGAAAGCCATGCGGTCGCCTTGTGCCGTTCTGGCCGCGACGCACCAGAGCCTGTCCCGTGGTTCCAATTGAAGCTCGAATCAACCGCTCACGAGGCAAACGGCAAGCCCCGATCCTGGACGCCCATGCGCCCCAACCGAGCCGATGCCGGCACGGGGCGGGGTTTCGTCAGATCAGGGTTTGCCGCTGATGGTGGATGGCTCAAAACCACTTCGCACTCCTTCTTGATCGGCCGTTGCGCTTATTCGAGTACTTCGACCGTGTCGCCAAGCGTGAGCGAACCCGAGTTTTCGGCGATGAGGTTCTGGCCGAACAGTATGTCCTTGCCGCGCTTGCGATAGCGGGTGAGCGTTCGCAGCGGTTCACCATCGTCGCGGCGCTCGCCGCGTTCGGGGTCGACCGTGATCATGACGCAGCGGGCGCAGGGTTTGGCCACGCGAAAGATGACGTCGCCGATGCGAATACGCCGCCACTCGTCCTCGGCGAAGGCGCCGGGCCCGTCGACCACAACGTTGGGCCGGAACTGTGCCATGACGTGCGAGCCGTCGGTGCGGGCATTGACGTCGGCCAGCGAGGCCGTGTTCGTCAGCAGCAGGGGGTAACCGTCGGCAAAGCTGACGCGGGTGCCGATGCTCTCGCGATAGCGGGCCGAGCGTTCTCCGAGCCAGAGCAGGTGCACCGGCTCGCCGACGATCCGGCTGAACCAGGCGTCGAGCGCGAAGGTGGTGGTCAGTGCTGGAAAGTCGTCGGCCCAGACGCCGGTCTCGAACGGCTGTTCGCCGAACGCCTGCCGTGCCTGGGTGATCGCCGGCTGATCGTCGCAGACCAGATACAGATACTCGCCGTCGAAGCGCGCCGTGACACGTTGCAATGCCGGGTGCCTGCGCGCGGTGACGAAGCTGCCGTCCGGGGTGACGACCATGAAGCGCCGATCCCGCAACAGCCCTTCATCGGTGACGATAGCCGTTGCCAGCGCTTCGCCTGCGGTGGACTTGATCGGGTAGCGATAGATGGCGGACAGCGTCGGCAAGGTTTTGTTCTCCGATATATCGGTTGCGCGTCATACGGGACGGCGGCCGCCTGCCGTGTGCGGTTGTCGATCGACGCGGCCTGCGGTGCAGGTCAAGCCTGTGCGGGCCGGCCGTGTTCGTGCGCCGGGATGCCGGCGATTCGGCTGATCGATTGTTCCGGATCCGTTCAAATCTGTCGTCGGCGCGACGACGGCTTGCGGATCAGTGGTCGTCGGACGTGTCCAGGAGCGTGCCGAAGTCCTTGTCGAGCTGGTCCAGCGATGCGTCGATGTGGTCGCGCTTTTTCGCGATCCATTCGTTCTGTTCTTTCAGATCGGTGCGGGCTTCGGCGAGCACGCGTTTCATTTCCGCGGGCTGCGGGCCGCCGCGGGTGGCGCGGTTGTTCACGATCGCCTTGGGATCGAGCGCGGCGCGGAACTCGGATTCCGTTATCGGCAGCTCGTGCGGCTGCTCGGGGTCTTCGGCGGTGACGACTTCGCTGTAGATCTGCTGGGCCTGGTCATAGGGGAAATCCAGCGGCTTGATGTCGTGCGCGCGAGCATAGCTGACCACACCGGAGGCGAAATGATGGCCGACCCGGAACGGCAGCTGGTGTTCGCGCATGAGGATATCGGCCAGTTCCTGCGATGCGGTCCAGTCGCTGTTGAGTTCGTCCAGGGCGCGCTGGGGATCCACGCGTAGCGCTTTGAGGATCTTGTCCCACTTGTCGAGCACCTTGATGCCGGCATCGACGATGGCGGAGTTGGTCTCGACGTCCTTCGGGTCGCTCATGCCGGGCGTGATGTTGTGCATCTGCAGGATCGGGCCCAGGGCGAGCGTGACCGCGGTCGAGGCGTCGCTGCGGGTGGAGTTGAGCAGGCCGGGATTGCGCTTCTGTGGCATCGAACTGGAGACATAGGTGTTGTCGCCGCCCTCCTGGAGGAGCATCCACGGCTGCGGGTCGGCGTACTGGGTGAGCAGGTCCTCGATGAAGTTGCCGGCGTGCAGCGCGATACGCGTGATGACCGCGCCGACTTCCAGCGGTTCGTCCATCGACGAAATCTGCGAGGCGTCGTAGGCGTTGTCGACAAGTGCCGCGAAGCCGAGATAGTCGGCCATGCGCTGACGATTGAGCGGCCAGCTCGTGCCGTTGAGTACGGTGGTGCCCATCGGCGAGCGGTCGATCCGGGCGTAGGCTTCGCGGATACGCTGGGCGTCACGTTCCAGGCCGGCGGCATGGCCGAGTAGCTGGTGGCCGTAGCTGTTGGGCTGGGCCGCCACGCCGTTGGTGTAGTTCGGCACGATGGTGTCTTTATGCTTGTCGGCCAAGTCGACAAGCGTTTTCGATGTGGCGTTGAGGTGCGTGGCCAGCTCGAGCAACTCGTCGCGCAGGATCGCGGCCCGGAAGGTGGCGTGCATGTCCTGGCTGGAGCGGCCGGCATGCAGCAGCGTAACGTCGATGCCGCCGGCGTCGATCAGCAGCGGCTCGAATTCGATGACCTTCTTGGGCCGCTCGCCGCCCGGCTGATTGCCGGCCTCGATGACTTCTTCCAGCGCCTGTGCGATCGCCGGCGTCTTCTGCTTGTCGAGCAGACCCTGTTCCGAATTGATGACGGCGCTCGCCTTGTTTATCTCGCCGAGCCAGAAGAACTCGTCGCGCATGGTTTCATCGGACGCTGCCGCGGCCAGGCTTGCCTGACTCATGACGAGCAGACTCACGGCAGACGCACGCAGCCCGCGGCGGACGTGGCGCACGAAGGCTGTGCGGGGCCGGGAAACCGTACGAGGCGAAGATGTGATCAGTGTCATGCGAGCCTCACTCGAGGGTGATCGAAACGATCGAAGTCCGGGCGGTCATCCGCCGTGGTCGGTCTGATCCTGCGGCAACCACCAGCAGTTGTATTGTCTACCCGGTGCCGAGCTTCATTTACGGCGACGTGAGCAAGCCTGTGATCAGTCGGCAAATATTACAACAGGATGCCTGGCAAGAAATACACTTTTAACAAGCATAAAAGAAACAATTGTTTGTTGGGGCTGGCACGCGATATGCCTGTTTTGAAGTGCTCAAAGGAGAATCATTGATTCAAAAGCACGGGGGAAGCATGAAAGACATTCTCTATTTCGATTCGATGCTCACGCCGAAACTGATTACGTTTATTTACTGGCTCTTCCTGCTCATGGCGCTGGTCAGCGGCCTGGGGCAGATGTCCGGTGGTTACGCGGGACCCAGCACCACCAGCGTCGTGATGGGGCTGGTGACCATCGTCGGCGGCGCCGTAGCGGCACGCGTCTCTTGTGAACTGATCATTGTCATATTCAAGATTCACGAGAATCTCAAGCCAACGAGCGGAAAGTAGCTACGCGCCTGTGGGCGCCCGTGTCGGGCGTCGAGCCGGCTCGACACACAGCGCGAATGCGGTCGATCTTTGATTGACTGCTCACGCCGCGATCGTCGATCTACGCCCAAGCCAGTAGTGCCTTCTGGAGATATTGGTGATCGGTCGGTAGATCCTGAATTCTGCTTGCATCGTATAGTCGGATCATTGAGGAAAGACGCCGTTCTCCGCCGCGCCGATCACGTCGAGAAGATTGGCTAGCATCGGGCTCCGATCGTCACGCCGCCAGACGATGCCGGTTTCCAGCAGTGGCGCGCGGCTGTGCAGGGCCACGTAGCGCGTGCCCGTTCTCGCCAGGTTGCGTAACGATTCGGGCACCAGCGCAATACCCATCCCCGCGGAGACCAGGCTGATGATCGTCTGCATCTGAATCGCATGCTGCGCAATGTGGGCCTGGCCGCCGCAGGCGACGTAATAGTCCGTGACCAGTTCGTAGAACGCCGGCGCGACATGGCGTGGAAATACGATCAGGGGAGATTCGATCACCGCTTCTGGCGTCAGCTGTCCGTCGGCCAGCTTCAGGCGGCCGCTGTCGAGCCAGCTCTCCGGAACTGCCGCGATCAGCGGTTCTGTCATGACTTGGCGATAGGCCAGTTCGTCGGGCAGTGCCGTGTGCGCCGGCGGAATGACGATACCGGCGTGGCTTTCCTTGCGTCGCAACGCGGCGATCTGCACGTCGCTGGTTGCCTCGGTCAAGGCCAGATCTACCGTCGGATACAACGCTCGAAAGCGATGAACGAGCGCGGGCAGGAGGCTGTAATCGGCCGTGCTCACGAACGATAGACTCAGCCGGCCGGTTTCACCCCGGCGAATGCGGCCGGCGATGTCGGGCAGGGCATTCACTGCATCCAGCGCCGCCCGCACAGGCTCGAGCCATTGCTCGGCAAACGGCGTCAGCGCCACGCTGCGCTTGGTGCGTAAAAACAGGGCGCTGCCCAGTTCCCGTTCCAGCGCGATGATCGATTGGCTCAGCGGCGGCTGGGTCATGTGGAGGCGCTCGGCCGCCTTGCCGAAATGCAGCGTCTCGGCTACAGCCACGAAATGCCTCAGACGTCGCACGTTCATAAATAATATCTCAAACGACCTAATCAGACGCTAGTAATATATTTCAAAAACAAATTGAAGGGCAATACGATATCCGAGTGCGCTAACCCGGAGGACAAATCATGCCCGTCTATCGATCCAGAACCAGTACCCACGGCCGCAACATGGCCGGCGCTCGCGCCCTGTGGCGGGCGACGGGCATGCAGGATGGCGACTTCGGCAAACCCATCATCGCCATCGCCAACAGTTTTACGCAGTTCGTCCCCGGTCATGTGCACCTGAAGGACCTGGGCCAGCTGGTCGCCGGCGAAGTCGCGGCGGCGGGCGGCGTGGCCAAGGAGTTCAACACCATAGCGGTCGACGACGGTATCGCCATGGGTCATGGCGGCATGTTGTATTCGCTGCCGTCGCGCGAGCTGATCGCCGACAGCGTGGAATACATGGTCAACGCGCACTGCGCCGACGCACTGGTGTGTATCTCGAACTGCGACAAGATCACCCCCGGCATGCTGATGGCCGCGATGCGGCTGAATATCCCGACCGTGTTCATTTCCGGCGGGCCGATGGAGGCCGGCAAGGCAGTGGTCAAGGGCAGCAGCCGCGCGTTCGACCTGGTCGATGCGATGGTGGTCGCCGCCGATGACAGCTACAGCGATGCCGAAGTGGCGATCGTGGAACGCTCTGCCTGCCCGACCTGTGGCTCCTGTTCCGGCATGTTCACCGCCAACTCCATGAACTGTCTCACCGAAGCGCTGGGCCTGGCGCTGCCCGGCAACGGTTCGGTGCTGGCGACGCACAGCGATCGCGAAGGGCTGTTCCGGCAGGCCGGGCAGGTGATCGTCGATCTGGCCCGCCGCTGGTACGAGCGGGACGACGCCACGGCGCTGCCACGCGGCATCGCCAGCCGTGCGGCGTTCGAGAACGCCATGAGCCTCGACATCGCCATGGGTGGTTCGACCAACACGGTGCTGCATCTGCTCGCCGCCGCGCATGAGGGCGAGGTCGATTTCTCCATCGCCGAGATCGATGCGCTGTCGCGCCGCGTGCCGTGTCTGTGCAAGGTCGCACCCGCCAAGAGCGATGTGCATATGGAAGACGTCCACCGCGCCGGCGGCATCATGGCCATCCTGGGTGAGCTGGATCGGGCGGGCCTGATCGATACCTCGTTGCCCACGATTCATGCGCCCACGCTTGCCGACGCCCTGGCGCGCTGGGACATCATGCGCAGCGAGGACATCATGGCAGGCGAGCTGTACCGCGCCGGCCCAGGCGGCATTCCCACCCAGACCGCATTCAGCCAGTCGGCGCGCTGGGAAGCGCTGGACACCGACCGGGAGCACGGCGTCATTCGCTCGGCGGCGCATCCGTTCAGCCGGGATGGCGGCCTGGCGGTACTGTTCGGCAATCTGGCGCCCGAGGGCTGTATCGTGAAGACCGCGGGCGTGGACGAGTCGATCCTCGTGTTCAACGGCAGCGCCCGCGTGTACGAAAGCCAGGAAGCGGCCGTGGCCGGCATCCTGTGCAACGAAGTCATCCCCGGCGAGGTCGTCATCGTGCGCTACGAAGGCCCCAAGGGCGGGCCCGGCATGCAGGAGATGCTCTACCCGACGAGCTATCTCAAATCCAAGGGGCTGGGCAAGACCTGCGCCCTGATCACGGACGGTCGCTTCTCCGGTGGCAGTTCCGGCCTTTCCATCGGCCATGTCTCGCCCGAGGCGGCCGAAGGCGGCCTCATCGGCCTGATCGAAACCGGTGACCCGATCGTGATCGATATTCCGGAGCGCCTTATTCAGCTGGATCTGGACGACGACACGCTGGCCTCACGCCGCGCCGCGATGGAGGCCAAGGGCCGCGAGGCCTGGCAGCCGCGGAACCGACTGCGCAAGGTCTCGCCGGCGCTTCGGGCCTATGCGGCGCTGGCAACCAACGCGTCGCGCGGCGCCGTGCGTGATGTCGATCAACTCACGCGGTAAGCGCCGAGCGGCACGCGGTTGATCGCCAATGCATTCCGGTAAAGCAAATCAGGCGGCGCGACAATCGCTGGCCGGGCAGCTTGCCGTTTCTTTTTCCGCGTCGGGTACCCGCGAGCAACGGTAGTAGACCCAGCGCCAGCATTTATCCGGTCACGCCTGCCAGAACGGTTTGCGACTCTCGCGCCGGGCATCGCTTTTCGAGACGCCAATATCGTCGAGCAGCCGGTCCTCGAGCACCCGCAGCTGCCGGCGAGTGTGCCGTCGTGATCGATAGTAGCGAAGCGTTTCGACAAGACGAGTGAGGCCCATGACCGTTCTCCTGTGGGGATGTCCACAGGCTAGGGCGCATGCCGTTATCGATACAGATTCAGGTTTGTCGAATCTATAAGATACAGTTTGATCTTCGAGCAAGCTGTATCGGTCGGGTTTTCATGATCTGTACCGATCACACCGCGGAGTCGGGTCACTGTAATGAAACTCTATGAGCAGGCCGCGAGAACGCTGAGGCAACGCATCGATCACGGTGTCTATCGCGTCGGCGATCGGCTGCCGTCGATACGGGCGCTGTGTCGCGAACTCGAGATCAGCGTCTCCACGGCACAGGAGGCCTATCGCCGTCTGGAAGAGGCGGCGCTGGTCGAGGCGCGGCCGAAATCCGGGTACTACGTGATCCCGCGCGAAGTGCCGACCGTGCTACCGTCGGTGACGCGGCCGGCACAACGGCCACTGGATGTCTCGCAGTGGGACCACGTACTGGCACTGGTGGACATGGCGCCCGACGAAGACGTGCTGATGCTGGGGCGGGGCGTGCCGGACCTCGAGGCGGCCACGCTCAAGCCGTTGTCGCGTCTGCTCGCGACTCTGCATCGCCGCGGCGGCGCGCATGACCTGAGCTACGATCGCCTGAGCGGCAGCCGCGAACTGCGCGAGCGCATCGTGCGGCTGGCGACAGGATCGGGCTGTCTGCTGCACCCGGACGACGTGTTGATTACCACCGGCTGTCAGGAAGCCTTGTCGATCGCGATACGCACCCTGGCCGCGCCCGGCGACGTGGTCGCCGTCGACTCGCCGAGTTTCTACGGCACCATGCAGATCCTCAAGGCCAACGGCTTGAAGGCACTTGAGATACCGACCGATCCGGAACTCGGGATCAGCCTCGAAGCCCTGGAACTGGCGCTCGAACAATGGCCGATTCGGGCCATCCAGGTCACCCCGACCTGCAACAATCCGCTCGGCTATACCATGCCCGAGTCGCGCAAGCGGGCTTTGGTGGCGCTGGCTCAGCGCTTCGACGTGGCGATCATCGAAGACGATATCTACGGCGATCTTTCCTTTGCCACGCCGCGCCCGAAAACGCTCAAGGCGTTCGATGACGATGGCCGGGTGCTGCTGTGCAGCGGGTTCTCCAAGACCCTGGGGCCGGGTCTGCGGGTTGGTTGGATCGCGCCGGGCCGCTACCGCGATCAGGTGACGCATATGAAGTATGTCTCGACCGGCGCGTCCGCGACCCTGCCGCAGCTGGCGGTGGCCGAGTTCATTGCCAAGGGCCACTACGAACGCCATCTGCGTGAAATGATTCGTCAGTACCAGCGCCATCGCGATGTGCTGCTGCGCCTGGTCAAGCGTCATTTTTCCGCCGACACCGGGATCAGCTACCCGCAGGGCGGCTTCCTGATGTGGCTGGAACTGCCGGCCGGCGTGGACTGCTTGCGGCTCAACGAGCGACTGGCCGCATCACGCGTACGTATCGCGCCCGGCTCGCTGTTCTCCGCGTCCGGCAAGTATCGTCACTGTCTGCGGTTGAACTACGCGTTGCCGCTCACAGCGACCGTGGCCGAAGCGATACGTCGGGTCGGTGAGGTCGCGACCGACATGGTCGCGGAGGCGATTGAGCATCCCCTCGCCGATTCGCAGCGTTAGCTGCTGCGCGTGTGGAGAACCCGTTCACTGCCAGCCGATCAGCCACGTCTTGTCGTTCTTCAGTTCGCGCCAGGGCAAGGTGAACGCCCGCCGGGTCAGCACTGCTTCTAGAATCACCTCGACCACCTTTTCCTGATCGTCGCGCAGCAGCTGGGTCACCAGGAAATGTTTCTCCTTGTGCTCGGGCCGCGTCGCGGTCCATTTGCTGTGGTGAAGTTTGTTCGGGTTGATCGTGTTCATGCGCTGTCCTTTCCTGCTGCCCTGTTCGGTTGCGATATGCGATTGCTCTGGCTCTGGCTGCAGAGGCGACAACGACAACCGCCAGTACCGTACTTAGGTCACGGCTCGCAATAGATCCGACACCACTCGCTCGAGTTGCTCTAGCGAGCCGCACTCGTTCACCTGATGGCAGTGCGCGCGGTAGCGGCACATTTCGGAATCGCCGCTGTCCCAGCTCACGCGCTGTTCCGGGTTGAGCCAGATCACGCGCTGGCTGCGTTGGTAGATCTTGCGCAGCAGATCGGTGCGCGGGTCGCCCTCGTTGTTGCGTGCATCACCAAGGATGAGCACGGTCGAACGCCGGTCCACGTCATCCAGTGCCAGCGCTTCGAAGTCGGCGAGGGCGCGGCCGTAATCGGTGGAGCCCTGGCCGTGCGCTGCCAGCGTGCGTTTGATGGCTTCGTCGAGGTCGTATCGCTTGAACAGATCGGTGACTTCGCCGAGCTGCGAGCTGAACGCGAAGGCGCGAACCTTGGGCAGCACTTCCTCGAGGCTGTAGAGGAACATGAGCATGAAACGCGCATAGCTGGCAACCGACCCGGACACATCGCAGACCGCAAACACGCGTGGCTTATCAATGCGTTTCGACTTCCAGGCCAGCTCGACCATATTGCCGTCGTAGCGCATGTTCTTGCGCATCATGCGGGGCAGATCCAGCGTGCCGCGCTTGGTGATGCGTCGCTTGCGAGAGTGGGCGGCGACGAGTTGGCGGGCCATCCGCGCGATCACGCGCCGCATGAGCGGGTCGTTGTAGCGCGCCACGTTGGTCACGCGCGCCTTGCGCACCATGTCCGCGCGCAGTCGTTCGCCGTGGGCATCGGCATGCAGCAGGAACTGGCGCTCGACATGATCCCGCACCTGCTCACGCAGGCGATCGCTGCGCGTACGCAATTCGGTGGCCAGGCGTTGATCGGGCGGGGCGGTTGAGGCGTCGAGCGTGATGATCTCGTCGATCAGTTCGGAGCGGCCCATCTGTTCGAGGATACGGCGTGTATACAGTCCCTTCTGGGTGAAGAACCTGATGTCTTCGAGCTTGTTCTCGCCCGCCGCATGTGAGATCGCCATGGCCAGCGCGGTGCGGTCGTCGGCCATGAGCAGTCGGCCGAGCGACGATGATGGGGCGCTCATATCTTCGACGCGCACGCGCGCTTCACTTAGGTCGGTTGCTCCGCCGTGACCGGCGTCGGGGTCGCCGTCCGACCCGACGTCGCCGTTTCCACCGCCGCCACCCTGGCCCTCGCCGTGGCCGATTGCCTGGTTGTCGGGCGGCTCTGGTTCTGACTCGGGCCGGTTGGGGTCGATTGCGTCGTCGGCCGAATGCCCGTCGTCGCTTTTAAGATCGTCGAAGTAGAAGAACTGATCGAAGCAGGCGTCGAAGGCCCCGGTCTCGTTCTGGCTTTTGGCCAGCACCGCTCCCAGCGCGTCCTTGAGCCGTTGCCGATCCTGCCAGCCGATCATCTCGGCGACACGAAACGCATCCAGTGTTTCCGCCGTGGACACGCGCACATCGGCCATGCGCAGGGCACGCACGAAACTCGCCAGGGTGCGTTCCATCAGGGCGGCTGACTCAGCGGGCGCCGACCGCGCGGCGTGTGAGCGCGGGCAGCTGCGGCTCGACGCGATCGATATCGTCCTGGAACTTGAGCAGCACGTTGAGCGTCTCGCGCACCCACTCGGCGTCGAGCGCGTCGATATGCAGCAGCAACAGGGTGCGGGCCCAGTCGATGGTCTCGCTGATCGCTGGTGTCTTGCGCAGATCCAACTCGCGCAGGGCCTGGACGAAGGCGACCAGCTGGCGGCGTAGCTCGACCGCTATCTCCGGCACCCGGGTCTGGATGATCTGCTGTTCCAGTTTGGCGTCCGGAAACGGAATGTACAGATGCAGGCAGCGGCGCTTGAGCGCGTCCGAGACTTCGCGGGTGTTGTTCGAGGTGAGAAACACGATCGGCGGCTGGCCGGCCGCGGCGATGGTGCCGATCTCGGGAATCGTGACCTGGTAATCGGACAGCATCTCCAGCAGCAGGGATTCGAACTCCTGGTCGGACTTGTCGATTTCGTCGATGAGCAGCACGCTGCCGTCGGCCTCGCGCAGCGCCTTCAACAGCGGCCGGGGTTCCAGAAACGCTTCCGAGAAGAAAATATCGTCGTGCTGGTGCAGGCGCTGCACGGATTCCTTCAGACCGCGCGCGCCGCCCAGCGCATCGTCGAGTTTTTCCTTGAGCACCTGTATATACAGTAGCTGTTTGCCGTATTTCCATTCGTACAGGGCCTTGGCTTCGTCGAGGCCTTCGTAACACTGCAGCCGTATCAACGGCAGGCCGAGCATGCGTGCCGTGGTCTTGGCCAGCTCGGTCTTGCCCACGCCGGGCGGGCCTTCGACGAGGACCGGTTTGCGCAGATGAAAGGCGAGATAGACCACGGTCGCGATCCGGCTGGTGCCGATATAGCGGTGGCGCTGCAGCGCCTCCTGTACATGGTCCACCGAGGACAGAATCTCGGTACGGTTGGGAACAAGGGGCTCGGTCACGGGGGCTCCGGTCGAAAACGATATGGTCGCTGGAAAACGCCGTCATCGGCGTACAGGCAAGGCGGTCCGATCAACGTAGACACCTCGTTCACAGACATATACTAGGGCGTGTTATGCCGCGATGCCGCCTTGGCCGTCATTTGCGGGGTGCAACCAATCCGGCCGCGACCCTGGACGGCAACGCTCGCGCTGCGAAGCCAATGTTCCTATCCAGCGATTTGTTAGCTGCGAACTGCATTGAACACCCAACTTGCAAACATCCAAACCAGAAAGCCCCAGATCAGAACAAAAACAGCGGCAGCGGTGTAGCTGATGGGTTGGCGTGCGGCTCGTTCGGCCTGCAATTGTGCGGATTTCATAACCGCTGGTGGCGTCAAGCGCACAACCAAAGCCAGACCAAGAGGCACCAGCAACAGATCGTCGAGGTAGCCGATGACTGGAATAAAGTCCGGAATCAGGTCAATAGGACTGAGCGCATAGGCTGCGACCAGAGCTGCCAGAAGACGAACAACAACAGGCGTACGCGGATCACGAGCTGCAAAAAAAACCGTCAGCGTGTGCTTCTTGATCTGATGAGCCTGCGTTTTCAATGTGGCCAGTGCCATAGCAGTTATCAAACTAATCAGCGTGAATGCGAACAGCGTCTAGTTCAGCACGCCTGCGAGACGCCCGCGGATCAGTTCGTCGGCCTCGCGCATGATGCGGTCGACCAGTTCCTTCACGCTGGGGATGTCGTAGACCAGACCGGCCACCATGCCGCAGGACCAGGCGCCGGCGTCCATGTCGCCGTCGAGCATCACGCGCGGGTAGACGCCGGCGACCTCCGCCGCGATATCCTCGAACTTGATCCCGGCACCGATGGCGCGTTCTTTTTCCAGCAGCCGCTCCACGGCCACATTGGTGAGTACGCGTTCGGTGTTGCGCAGCGGGCGCATGACCAGACGCGTGTCGTTCTCGCTGGCGGCCAGGATTGCCTGCTTCACGTTCTCGTGCACCGGCGCCTCTTTAGTGGCGATGAAGCGAGTGCCCATGTTCATGCCTTCGGCACCCATTGCCAGGGCTGCCACCAGCGAGCGGGCGTCGGCCATGCCGCCGGAGGCCACGAACGGAATCTCGAGTTCGTCGGCGGCGCGCGGCAACAGGATCATGTTCGGAATATCGTCCTCGCCGGGATGGCCGCCACATTCGAAGCCGTCGATCGACAGCGCGTCGACGCCAATGCTCTGGCCCTTCAAGGCATGGCGCACGGTCGTGCACTTGTGGATCACCTTGATGCCGTTGTCCTGGAGCTTCGGCAGCCACTGGGCGGGGTTGTTGCCGGCGGTTTCCACGATCTTGATGCCGCCGTCGATAATTGCATCCACGAACCCCGGATAATCGGGCGGCTCCACTGCGGGCAGGAAGGTCAGATTGACGCCGAACGGCTTGTCGGTCATCTCGCGGCAGCGGGCGATTTCCCGGGCGAGATTCTCCGGCGTCTTCTGGGTGAGTCCGGTGATGATGCCCAGGCCACCGGCGTTGGACACGGCAGCCGCGAGTTCGGCGAAGCCGACATAGTGCATGCCGCCCTGGATGATGGGATGTTCGATGCCGAACAATTCGGTGATACGCGTTTTCATGCCTGTCCTCTCATAACGTTGTCCGCGACATGCCGTGGTCGAATCGACGCCAGGGGCGTCGATTGAGCGCGGACGTGCCGGCGCGAATGCAAGCGCCTGACTTTGCCGCTTAACGCATCCGAACGCCAGTGTGCCGGTCGGATAATAGCGGGCCGGACAAGCAAGAAAGGGTTTAGCGTGTGTGCTCGTCGACTGCTACGTCGCTCCGACAGCGAGGACTTTCGTCACAGCCATATTTCCGCGCCGGTGTTCTGATTCCAGTCGCGAACCGGACAGGCGAATCTCCCACCGGTGGGCAATTGGATCATGGGGCGCGGGTCTCAGGCGTTCTTGCACACCGTCGATCGACTCAGCCCTCGCCGCGCCATTTGCGCGGATCCAGGCGACCGTCGTACATCGGCAGTTCCAGCACCGGATCGTCGGCGCGGTACTGCGACCACATGCGGTTCAGGCCGGCCGTGCCGAAGCGGCGCACGCGTGCCACCTCGTCGAGGTTGAGTACATCGGTGAGAATGCCGGCGGACGCGCCGACCATACGCGCACGGACATGGCCTTCCGGATCCACGATTGCGCTTTCGCCGACGCCGGCCGGTTCGCTGGCATTGGTGCTGACAACGAACACCTGATTGAAGATGGCGTTGGCGCGGATCAGCACCTGTTCCTGGGCGCGGTCGCAGGTGGAGGTGGCGACCTGGTTGACGATCACATCGGCACCCAGCCAGGCGAGCTGCCGGCAGACTTCGGGGAACCAGATGTCGTAACAGATCGCGAGGCCCACGCGCCCCACGTCGGGGATATCGAACACCACGAATTGCGTGCCGGGCCGGTAGGGCTCGAACGGCCGCCAGGGAAAGCACTTGCGGTAGGTGGCGATCAATTCGCCGGCCGGCGAAAACACCGGCGCCGTGTTGTAGAGATGGCCGTCGTCGCCGCGCTCGCAGACCGTGCCCGGCAGCAGCCAGACGCCCTGGTTTCGGGCGATCCGTGCCAGATGCTGCATGCGCGGGCCGTCGATCGGCTCGGCCGCGGCCTCGAGCTGCTCGGCGCGCTGTTCCGGTGTCCCGTGGACCCCGCACAGATGCATTTCCGGGTACACGACCATGCGCGGGTGATCCTGCCTGTCGCGTTCGAAATGGGGCCCGAAATCGCTGAGATACTCGGCGATCTCCTGTTCGAACGCCTTGAGCCCGATATCGCTGTCGGGCTTTTTCGCGGGGGCCTGGACCGACAGAATCGGCAGGAATCTCGGCATGGTGTTCTCTCTTGTCTTGACCGTGAGCGTGCTCGCGCCGGGCCGGTATTACTGGATTATGAGTCCTCGTCGAACGCGACTTCCGGCGGCGGGCGGCTGAACATCCGGGTCAGATAAGCCAGCTGGATCAGGCCGATGGTCAGCCAGATCAGGCCCAGCACCACCGCGTGGATATCCAGCTTGGTCAACAGCCACAGATTGACCAGCGCACCGATCAGCGGCACGACTACGCCCTTGATCAGGCCGTAGTTCTGCTGCATCCGGGCGTCCTTGCTATACATGAAGATCACCGCGACGTTGACCATGGTAAACGCGATGAAGGCGCCGAAGTTGATGAAGGAGGCAGCCGAGAGCACATCCAGGAACAGGGCGATCACGCCGATGGCGCCGGTCAGCACGATGTTGAATATCGGCGTATGAAAGCGCGGATTCAGCGAGCCGAACAGCGTGTGCGGCAGCACCGAATCCCGGCCCATGGCATACAGCAGGCGCGACGCGCTGGCCTGGGCGGCGATGCCGGACGTGAACTGGGCCAGCACCATGCCGGCGAGGAAGAGCGCACCGAACAGGTCGGCGCCGATGGTCTTGGCGATGCCGAAGGCCGCCGAGTCGGGGTTGTCGAAGGTCCCGCCCGGATGCACCAGCTGGGTGGTATAGCCGACCACGACATAGATCGTGCCGCCGATCAGCGCGGTCAGCATGATCGCCTTGGGAATATTTCGCTTCGGGTCGATAGTCTCCTCGGTCAGCGTGGTGACCGCGTCGAAGCCGAGGAAGGAATAGGCGGCGATGGCCGCACCCGCGGCGATAGTGGAGAAATCCGACTGGGCGTTGAAGAACGGGCCCAGGCTGAACAGCGCGTCGGTGCCGCCAGTGGCGAATACGTGGCGGATCGACAGCAGTACGAAGAAGAAGATCACCAGCACCTGGAACGTCATCAGCAGCGAATTGACCTTGGCGGCCAGTTTGATGCCGACCACGTTGAGCACGGTGGTGATGCCGATGAAGCCGAGCAGAAAGATCCAGCTCGGTACTTCCGGGAACCGGGCATTCAGGTAGGCCGCGCCGATCAGCCAGATGACCATGGGCAGGAAGAAGTAATCCAGCAGAATGCCCCAGCCGACCATGAAGCCGACGCGCGAATCGATGGTCTTGCGCACGTACGTATAGGCCGAGCCGGAAACCGGAAATGCCCGCGCCATGATGCCGTAGCTGTAGGCCGTGAACAGCATGGCGACCGTGGTGATCAGATAGGCAGTCGGGACCGAGCCGCGGGTGGTGCTGGCTACCACGCCGAAGGTGCCAAGCACGATCAGCGGCGTCATGTAGGCGAGGCCGAACAGCACCACGGCCTTGAGAGATAACGTTCTCTCCAGTTTTATCTCGTTCTGCGACATGCCCTTCCTCCCAAATGAATGACGCGTTGCGCGGATCGTGATCTGCTTTGGTCAACGCTTTCGGAGGCAGTCCCTCCGAATCCGTACCTGCGGGAATCACCCCGGTCGTGACTGTTGGCCACGCTGTGTCAGCAACGCGATCTCACGTCCTGGGCGGGTCGAATCCGAGGTCGCAAATCGATTGCGACAGGTCTCCTGGCCCCGTTTAAAACCCTAACGTCGACCCTCGGGGCCGTATATAACCCCAGGGTGGTATGGGTTTTGCGCTAAGGTTCGAGAGGTGCAACCCATGACTGGCAAGGAAATCGACCCGTTGTTTGCGGACGCCGTCCGGGCGCTGGGCACGGCCCGGTTCGCCGAAGCATTGTCGGCTCTGGTGCGCCAGCTCGCGGCTTTCGACAACCTCATCGTCATTGCCTATTCCGGCGAGCAGCGGCCCGAGGTGCTGCACCGCGAATACACCGATCCGGTGGTCTATCTGCCGATGGACAGCCAGTACCTGGGCGGGGACTATCTGCTGGACCCGTTCTACCAGCAACACCGCCAGGGCGAGGTGCGCGGCATCCGGCGGCTGGCCGACGTGGCGCCGGACCGGTTCAAGCGCACCAACTATTTCAGGAACTACTACAAGCAGACCACACTGCTGGACGAGATCGCCGTGTTCGCGCCCGTCAATGCCACGGTCACCATCACCGCCTGCTTCGGCAAGGACCGCTCCAGCGGCTCGCCGTTCAGCCAGCGGGAACTCAAGGCCCTGCAACGTCAGCAAGGCACGCTGAGCGCGCTGGTCGAAACCCATTGGCGTGCCTATCGCCCGGCGCAGACGCCGCAGATCCAGACCGTGCCCCTGAGCGACCGCCTCCGGGACACGCTGGAAAAAGAACGCGGCGTGCATCTGAGTCCGCGCCAGGCCGAAGTCGCTCTGTATATCCTGCGCGGCCACTCGACGCTGTCCATCGGGTTGTACCTGGATATCAGCCCGCAGACGGTGAAAGTGTTCCGGCGGCAGCTGTATGCCAAATGCGGTATCTCGTCGCAGGCGCAGCTGTTCGCGATGATGATGCCGCTGTTCTCCCGTCTTACCGACAAGAGCGCGGCAGGAAGCTAGCTCGTATCGGCTTCGGCTCTGGCTGGACAGGCCATGACAGCAAGCTGAGGCGCGTTGATCTGGCAGGAAATTTGCTCGGATTGTCGAGACATGGCGCCGCGCGTTTCCGGCGTGTGCAACTTGACGCTTGCTACCCGTAGCGGCCATGTTCGGGTACACCACATGCGCCGGCGCCGCTTACTCGAGTGCCGACAGACGAGGGAAGACAATGCGACTGAAACGATTTCGTGGACTGATCCTGGCGGCCGCCATGGCCACCGTTGTCGGCCTGGCCGGCACGGCCAGCGCCGCCGACGGCGGCAAGGCCAAGCTGCAGGCGGTGACCGACCCCAGCTTCGTGCCCTTCGAGATGATGGATCAGAAGTCCGGCAAGATGGTCGGCTTCGACATGTCCATTCTGGAAGAGGTGGCCAAGCGCGCGGGCTTCGACTACAACCTGCGCACGATGGACTTCAACGGCATCATCCCGGCGCTGCAGACCGGCAGCGCGGACCTGGCGCTGGCCGGCATCACGATTACCGACAAGCGCGAGGAGATCGTCGACTTCTCCGATCCATACTACGATTCGGGCCTGCGCATCCTGCGCAAGAACGGCGACGACTCGATCAAGACCATCGACGACCTCAAGGGCAAGAAGGTCGGCGTCAAGATCGGCTCGACCAGCTACGACTTTCTCAAGAAGAAATTCGGCAACAGCGTGAACGTGACACCGTATCCGGGCAGCGCCGACATGTATCTGGCGCTGATGAACAACAGCCTCGACGCGGTCTTCTATGACGCACCCAACGTGGCTTATTTCGCGCGCACCCGCGGCCAGGGCCGGGTCGAGACGGCGGGCCCGCTCTACGAGGGTCAGCAATACGGCATCGCCCTCAAGAACGGTAGCCAGTGGGTGGACGCGGTCAACAAGGCGCTCGCGTCGATGAAGGACGACGGCACCTACGCCAAGATCTACAAGAAATGGTTCGGCGAAATGCCACCCGCCGACAAGTGAGAATCGGGCATTTGCGACTGATCACGGCAACGATGGCTATAACGCCGGCGCTGTCGAGTCCGGGACCGCTCTAGGTGGATCTGACGTTTCAGTTCAACTGGCACGCGGCGATCGAGTCGCTGCCGTATCTGCTCAAGGGTATTCCGTGGACGCTGCTGATCTCGTTCGGCGGCCTGGCGATCGGCTTCGCGGTCGGCATCGCCTTCGGCCTGCTGAGCATCAATCCACTGCGTATCCTGCGCTGGCCGGCCAAGATCTATATCGAGGTCTTTCGCGGTACGCCGGTGCTGGTGCAAGTGCTGTTCATCTTCTACGGGTTGCCGCAGATCCTCGGCGGGCCGATCAATCCCATCGTGGCCGGTATTGCCGCCATCGCGCTGAATTCGGGGGCCTATATCTCCGAGATCGTACGCGGGGCGGTGGTGTCCATCGACAAGGGTCAGCGCGAGGCGGGGCTGTCGCTCGGGCTGTCGAGCAGTCAGACATTCTGGTCGGTCATCTGGCCGCAGTCGCTGCGCCGGATGATTCCGCCGCTGGGCAACCAGGCCATCGTGAGCATCAAGGACACCTCTCTGTTCTCGGTGATCGGCGTGGGCGAGCTCGTCCGCCAGGGCCAGGTCTATATCGCGACCACGTTCTCCGCGCTCGAGGTTTATCTGATGGTGGCGATGTTGTATCTGGCGATCACCCTGAGCCTGTCGTTTGCCCTGCGCATTTTCGAGCGCAGCGGTCTGGTCGGGCAATAGGAGCGCCGCATGGCCGCATACGACGAGTCACGCGCGGAAGATGATGGGCCGATCGTCCGCCTGACCGGGCTGAACAAACATTTCGGCTCGTTGCATGTGCTGCAGGATATCGATCTCTCGGTGTATGCCGGCGAGGTCGTGGTGGTCATCGGCGCCAGCGGCTCCGGCAAGTCCACCCTGATCCGCTGCATCAATGGCCTGGAGGAATTCCAGCAGGGGCGCATCGAGGTGGACGGCAACGAACTGCTGCCCAACGGCGCCAGCCGCGCCGCGCTGCACCACATCCGCCGCGAGGTCGGCATGGTGTTCCAGCAGTTCAACCTGTTCCCGCATCGCCGGGTGCGCGAGAACGTCACCCTGGCGCCGCGCAAGGTGCGCGGCTGGTCGCAGGACAAGGCGCGCGAGACCGCCGACACGCTGCTCGAACGGGTCGGCATTGCCGATCAGGCCGACAAGTACCCGGGCCAGCTCTCCGGCGGCCAGCAGCAGCGCGTGGCGATCGCGCGGGCGCTGGCCATGCAGCCGCGCCTGATGCTGTTCGACGAGCCCACCTCCGCGCTCGACCCCGAGATGATCGGCGAAGTCCTCGACGTCATGCGCAAGCTGGCCCGCGAGGGCATGACCATGGTGGTCGTCACCCACGAGATGGGTTTCGCGCGCGAAGTCGCCGACCGGGCGATCTATATCCACGAGGGTCGCATCGTGGAGCAGGGCCGTCCGGAGGCCGTATTCGACAATCCCCAGCAGGAGCGCACCCAAGCGTTCCTGTCGCGGGTGCTCAAGCACTAGCGAAACATGCAGGCTGGCTGATGTGCCACTCGCGCGTTGCGCGCAGGGTGCGCAACATGGTTCGCTCTGCTGGCCGCCGCGCCGTGCCGGCGTTGGTCATGGTCCCCGATACCGTGACGGCCCGAACTTGAAGGAGCCTCGAATGCGAATCGCACTACTCGATGACTATCAGGACGTGGCGCGCGAGCTGGCGCCCTGGGAACGTCTGCCGGCGGATGCGCAGATGGAAGTCTTCCACGATCATGTGGCCGATGAGGACGCGCTCGTCGAACGCCTTTTGCCTTTCGACGTGCTTGGCGTCATGCGCGAACGCACGCCCCTGCCGCGATCGTTGATCGAGCGGCTGCCCAATCTGCGTCTGATCGTGACCACCGGCAAGAGCAATGCGGCCATCGACGTCGCCGCCGCACGCGAGCAGGGCATCTGTGTTTGCGGCACCGAGTCATTGGGCTATGCCACCGCCGAGCACACAATGGGTCTGATGCTGGCGCTGGCGCGCAATCTGGTCACCGAGGCCAATTCGGTCGCCGCCGGCGGCTGGCAGGTCGGGCTCGGGCGCGACCTGCGCGGGGCCACGCTCGGGCTGGCCGGACTCGGTCGACTCGGCGCCGAGGTGGCCCAGCTCGGGCACGCCTTTGGCATGCGCGTGATCGCCTGGAGCGAGAACCTGAGCGCGGATCAGGCCGCCGCCCAGCAGGTCGAAGCGGTGTCCAAACAGACGCTGTTGCGGCAGGCCGATTATCTGTCCATTCATCTGCGCCTGTCGAAGCGCACCAGGGGGCTGTTCGGCGCGCCGGAGTTCGCACTCATGCAGCCGCAGGCCTGTCTGATCAATACCTCGCGCGCACCGATTATAGATACCGACGCGCTGCTCCAGGCGCTGGACGCCGGCCGTCCGGCTGCGGCCGCGCTGGACGTGTTTGAGACCGAACCGCTGCCTGCCGACAGCCCGCTGCGTGATCATCCGAAATTGCTGCTCACACCGCATATCGGCTATGTCACCCGGCCGACCTACGAGGTCTTCTACGAAGGCACGCTGGAGGCGATCCTGGCCTTTGCTGCCGGCGCGCCGATTCACGAACTCAAGGCCTGAGCTTGCCCACGGGCAGTTCGTGTCGATAGGCGGTTGCCGATTTACGTCTTGGTCGTCACGTATTGGAGCACTTCCACCACCTGTTCCGGCGTCTGCGCCCAGGCCATGGCGGCGGCGTCCACTTCCTTGAGCGGATGGACGATGTCCTCGTTGTGGAGAGTGATGTACGGCCGACCCATTGCGGCACAGTAGCCGGCGTCGAACGCCGCATTCCACTGCTTGTACTGGTCGCCGAAGCGGATCACCGCGATATCGCAGTTTTCGATCAGGCTCTTGGTGCGGATGGCGTTGACCTTGGAGGACTGGTGATCGCGCCAGAAGCCGTTTTCCGGCTTGCCGAGCATGTCGCCCGCGGCGTCGCTGGCCGGGTGATCGGTGACCGGCGAGACGAAGGCCACCGGCAGTCCGTTCTCCTCTGCACCCTGCTTGATCTGATCACGCCAGTCGGTGTGGATCTCGCCGGAGAGATAGATGGTCCAGGTCATGGCGTGGCTGTCGTTGTTCATGCGGTTCCTGTAATGCGAGTCGAAAGCAGTCCGCAACAATACGTCATCCGGTCGTGGCGTTCGCCCT
Organism: Salinisphaera aquimarina; assembly: GCF_042643355.1. Taxonomy (NCBI): domain Bacteria; kingdom Pseudomonadati; phylum Pseudomonadota; class Gammaproteobacteria; order Salinisphaerales; family Salinisphaeraceae; genus Salinisphaera; species Salinisphaera aquimarina. The sequence goes on along the minus strand of NZ_JBHRSS010000003.1, from coordinate 110,357 downwards.
CGGGTATGCCGATGCGATAGCGGGTCGGGATGATTGCCACGCTTTGACTGCACTGCCGGCAAAGCGACCCGGCCGGGCGCGGCGTGAAACTGGCGCGTTCCCGCTCCGACGAAGGCAAACCCGGTTCGACAGTCGCCGGAACGCGTCAGTCGTGAACGATCTTGAGCGTCGGCTTGCGCAGATACGCAGCCAGCTGCTCGCTCTCGTGTGGCGTCAGGGTCGAGGATTGCGCCGCCTGGGAAATCCCCGCGCGCTGACGTCGCGCCGGTACTCGCTGGCGGCCTCGATCATCGACATGCGCGTCATCGCCTGGAGCGCGAAACTGAGCGCCGGCCAGGGCGCGACCCAGCAGCAGGTCGAGGCGGTGCCCAAACAGACGCTTTTGCGACAGGTCGATTACCTGTCCATCCCTCTGCGCCTGTCGGTGCGCACCACGGGCCTGTTCGGTGCCCGGGAGTTCGCCCTCATGCAGCCCAGGCCGTCCCGGTGCGGCCGCGCTGGACGTGTTCGAGACCGAGCCGCTGCCTGCGGCGTGAAATACGGGATCAGGCGCTAGGTGATTTCAGCGCGGCCGCATCGTCGTCTGTCCGGGCGGTGAGGGTTCGTTCATAGCGCCGCGCGACCATGGCGCCGACGATGATCTGGATCTGGTTGTAGACCATGATCGGCAGGATGATCATGCCGAGCGCGGGATTGCCGGCGAACAGCACGTTCGCCATCGGCAGGCCCGACGCCAGGCTCTTCTTCGAGCCGCAGAAAACCACGGCTGCTTCGTCGCCCAGCGAGAATCCCAGCCGGCGTGATACGAACATCGAAAAAGCGATCATGATCGCCAGTATCAGCGCGCACAATCCTACCGCGAAGCCGATCGCGCTCGCCGGCAGCTGGCGCCAGAAACCGCTGGCCACGAACTGCGAGAACGCGGTGTAGACGATCAGCAGGATCACGATCTGGTCGTAGCGCCCGGTCCAGTGCTTGTGGCGGTCGATGAGATTCGCCAGCCACGGCCGCAGCAGCTGCCCGGCCGCGAACGGCACCAGCAACTGCAGGATGATCTCCTGCAGCGCATGACCCACGGCCAGGGTCTGGCCGCCGCTGCTTTGGGCCAGCAGCATGAACACGAACGGGGTGGCCATCATGCCGAACACGTTGGACGCCGCCGCGCTGCAGATGGCGGCCGGAACGTTGCCGCCGGCCATCGCGGTGAACGCGATCGATGAGCTGACCGCGGACGGCAAGGCGCCGAGATAGAGAAAACCGAGCGCGAGCGCTGGCGGCATCCATGCCGGTGCCAGCGCCGATATCGGCAGCACGACCAGCGGGAAACAGACGAAAGTGATGCACAGGATCAGCAGATGCAGACGCCAGTGCGTCGCCCCTTCGCGTACCGAGGCCCGCGACAGCGCCGCGCCGTGCAGGAAGAACAGCAGGGCGATGGCGATTTCGCCCAGCCACGCGAGTACGTCTGCAAACCCGCCACGGGCCGGGGCAAAGGCCGCCACCACGATGGCGCCCAGCAGTATCACCGTGAATGGGTCGATCCGATTACGCATGCGGCTGATCTGCCGTGAGTGCATCGAGGGCGGGGGTGAGCAGTGCGCGGGCGGCGTCTGCAGCACCGGGTTGATCGCCTGTCCGGATCGCGTTGAGCAGTCGCTCGTGATCGGCCTGGGAGGGCTCGGGCAGGTCGATATCGGTTTCCGTGCGTTCGATCGTATTGCGGATCGCACCGGCGAAATGACGATAGAGCTCCATGAGCGCGCTGTTGTGGGCGGCCGCGACCACCGCCTGATGAAAACGCGCGTCGTGCGCGATGCGCGCCTCCAGGGCGTCACCCGCATCGGCACGTGCCTGCAACGCACGGCGCATGTCGGCGATATCGGTTTCATTGCGACGCCCGGCCGCCAGCCGTGCCGCTTCCACTTCGAGCGTCAGCCGTACCTCGATACGGTCACGCAGACCGGCCCGATCGATGCGGCGCAATGTCTGCGCGGGGTCGAGTTGCGCGCGCACATAGGTGCCGTCGCCCTGGCGCGTATCCAGCATGCCGGCATGCACCAGAACCCGCACGGCCTCGCGCACCGTGTTGCGGCCCACGCCCATGCGCTCGGCCAGAATGCTTTCCACAGGAATACGGTCTCCGACCGGCCACTCGCCCGACGCGATGATCCGGCGCAGGTGATCGATGACCGACTCGACGAGCGAGCCTCGCGGTATACGAGCCAGTGTCATTACGCTATTTGAATTAGCCTATGAACCAATCATCCTATGAATTAAGAAACGATGTCAACGGCCGCGTTTCTTGCGCGGGGCATTGCATTAATCGCGTGATGAATAGAGATGCTGGCGTGACAGTCGAGGCCTGGCTGTCCTCTCCAACAAATGACTGGATGGCCTTGGCGGAGTCCGCTACTACGCAGACGCCAAGTCACGATGCGTTTCATGAGTCGGCGTCTGGAACTAGACGGTCTTCCATCCACGGCCACGTCGAGAGCCGTATCAACCATTGCTCTCCGCGGCGCTCCGCATAGCTGAGGGTCAGCGCCGCCCGTTGCGTGAGTTGCTCGCTGGTCAACGCAGTCGGCATCGTGAGCAGATCGTGATCTTTTACCAATCCGTCACGTGGTGTGATGAACATCGCGTGATCGCCGAACACGAGCCGGACGGGTAGGCCGGTATCGTCGAGTCGCACCACTGGCTGCGTATCGATACGCGGGCTCACGCGTCTCCAGACCTCTCGATAACGTCGGCGTGGATGGCATTCCTCGAGCGTGTCGTAGTCGATGAACCGCATTTCGCCGATGTCCTTTTCGAGCCCGGGCGATAGATCGACCAGTCGGTGCCAGGTACAGAAGCGTCCCTCGACGCGTGTAATACCGGCAAAGGCGGTTTGGCGGGCGAGCCAGATCAGCTGATTGCGACCGCAATCCGCGAGCGACGAGACGCCGGTGAAATCGGGGCGCACTGTGGACACCCGCAGGTCCGCATGCCAGTCGCCGGCCTGCAGCCAGAGCACGCGCGTGTCGCGATCCTCGAACGTCGGCTCGCCATCGGCGGGTTCGGCGTAGAGCGTGCGCTGCCACAGCCCGTAATAGATCGGCGGGACGTGGCCCATATTCAGGCGTCGTCCTTGTGCCGGGCGTGCTGGCCGAGCGTGCCGGCGCCGCGTGCGCCTTCCGGCAGCTGGATCTCACCGTTGGCGAGCCGCTTCTTCAGATAGTTGAAGGTCTGGATGGTCTGAGCCCAGAGATGATCGCCGGCGGCCAGTGGGCCGTATTTTGGCTTTTCGTGTTCAGCCAGTAACGCCGGAAGCGGGGCGACTTTCGTGTGGTAGTCGGCGGCGAAGAACAGAGGGAAACTGTAGCGCTCCTCTTTCACCTTGCGTACGCGATGCGAGGTGGCGACGAACGCGCCGTTGGTCCAGATCTCGAGCATGTCGCCGATGTTCACGACCAGCGCGTCCTCGCGGTAGGGCACGTCGACCCATTCTCCGGCGCCGTTCATCACTTCCAGCCCAGGCGCGGTCGGGCGCAGCAGGGTGAAGCATTCGTAGTCGGTGTGGGCGCCGATGCCCTGGGCGTCCGTGACATTGGGGTCGAACGGATAGTGGATAAGACGCAGCTGGCTTGGCGGTTGGGTGGCTTGGGAGAGCAGGGCGTCAGGGTCGAGCCCGAGCGCGGTTTCGAAGCCGCGCATGAGCGCCTGGCCGACGCCGAAAACGGCCTGGTAATAGGCATAGACGTCGTCGGCGAAACCGTCGAGATCGGGCCAGACGTTGGCGCCCATCATGGGCGTGCCGGCGACGACTTCGGGATGATTGCCAGGCAGCTCGTAGGACAGATCGAATGCTTCCTTGGCATCGGCCTTGGTCGGATCCGGCGCTTCCTCGCCGGCCGGCACATAGCCGCGGTGGTTGTTCGACTTGCCGATGTAGTAGTCCATCTTGCGTCGCAGCGGCAGGTCGAAGAAGCGTTTGGTCTGGTCGAACAGGGCCTGTTGCGTGGTTTCCGATATGCCGTGGTTCACCACGTAGAAGAAGCCGACGTCGCGGGCGGCTCTGCCGAGTTCTTGGGCCGTGGTCTGTTGTGCTGCGGTGTCGCTGCCGAACAGCGGGGCGATATCGATGGCGGGGATGGATTCGAAAGCGGTGGGTTGGCGGGTGGTCATTTCAAACCTCTCAATTCGTGCTTTGATTCGTCGCTTGTTGGGGCCACTCGTATGGGGGCCAGTCGTAGCTCGATCTTTATTCAAATAGGTGTGTCGGCCTGTGAAATTGCCTCTACTCTCGGCTTGCGCTTTGATTTGGGGTTTCGCACTGCTGTGCGAGCGACTTTTATTTGCTTGCCCAAAATAAAAGTAGCCAAAACAAAAGGCACCCTGTCTGGCGCCGATGCTTCGCATCGGTGCCCTGCGCGGCTCCGGCCGCAAGCAGGCCAGCCGGAAACTCGCTGCGCTCAAACATCCGGCTGTCTTGTTCCGCTTGCGGCCTCCACTGCTCGGCGCTACGCCCAAGGGGACCCAATACAGACAAGCTCGCTGGCGCTCGCTCAAGGTCGTGTTCTTTTATGTCGGATTAGGCATTTGCCTAATCCGACAAGAACGGAGTCGCGCGCTGAATTTCGGCTCGGTAGGCGAGTGGGCTCCAGTTGTTGGCTGAGCGTCTGTATTCGGACCCGTTGCACGGCGACGGAGACGCGCAGCGGCGAAGGGTGTCCGGCGCACTGCGCCGGTGCGGCCAGCCTGTTTGAGGATCGCCAAAGCGATCCGACCTAGTCAGATTCTCAAGGGGCCGCATCCCTTCGCCGCGAGCATCGGAGTGCACCGGCGTAGCCGGCGCTGTGCCGGGTGTCTTTTCTCTTGGGTACTTCATCTTTGGACAAGCAAAGAGAAGTGCCTCGCACGGCAGTGCGAAACAAAAGACACGGCAAACTCGTGAGCGCCGAAAGGCTCGTGGCATAGAACCGCCGGCTCCAAAACCACTGGCCCCGACGCGCGCATCCCAATGCCTTTCTTCAATCTGCGTAGATCTGCGTTCATCTGCGGAAAATGCCTGAAGAACGAAGCCCGCCCAGGGTCAAACATCACCGATATCAAGAATCACCACCGGCTGCCCCGCAGCCACGGCGCCGCCTTCGGCGATCGGCAGACGCGCGACGCGGCCGGCCTGGCGGGCGACGATCTCGACTTCCATTTTCATGGACTCGACGAGGGCGACGACCTGACCGTCCTCGACCGCATCGCCCTCCGCGACCTGCAGCTTCCAGAGGCTGCCGGAGACCGGGCTGGCGATACCTGTTTCGTCCGCGCCCAGTTCCGCGGTCTCGCTGGTCTCGGGGGTGTGATCCTCGAAGGTGAACTGGCCGTTCGCCCGCCAGCGCGCCATCTCTTCCTGGAAGGCAGCCTCGCGCTGTTCCCGAAAAGCATCTATGGATGCCTGTTCGCCAGCCAGTGACGCGTCGTGCTCTGCCAGCGAGAAGCGCACGGTCTCGGTCTCGAGATCGAATCGCCCGTGGATAAACTCGCGCCGGATATCGGTCAGCTCGTCGTGGCTGACCTCGTAGAAACGCAGCTGGTCGAAGAAGCGCAGCAGCCACGGATTGTCGAAGTAGCGCGTCTTGCGATAGCGGTTCCACATCTGCAGCGTACGGCCGACGAACTGGTAGCCGCCGGGGCCTTCCATGCCGTACACGCATAGATAGGCGCCGCCGATGCCGACCGAGTTCTCGGCGGTCCAGGTACGCGCCGGGTTGTACTTGGTGGTGACCAGGCGCTGGCGTGGGTCGAGCGGCGTGGCCACCGGTGCGCCCAGATAGACGTCGCCCAGGCCCATCACCAGGTAACGGGCGTTGAAGACGATGTCGCGAATCTCGTCCTGGGTGTCCAGGCCGTTGATACGCTTGATGAAATCCAGATTGCTCGGACACCAGGGCGCATCCGGGCGCACGCTGCGCTGGTATTTGTCGATGGCTTCCTGGCAGGCCGGATCGTCCCAGGACAGCGGCAGGTGCACGACTCGCGATTCGACGGTCAGATCCTCGACGTCGCGCAGCTCGCGTTCGGGCGTTTCGAGATGGGTGAGCAGATCGGCCAGTGCGAGCGTGTTCGGGTCGTAGTGGATCTGCAGCGAACGGATGCCGGGTGTGAGTTCGGCCATGCCCTGGAGCGGATTCTTCTGCAGCCACAGCATCCAGGCATGGGCACGGAAACGCAGGGCGATCTCCAGCTGCATCTCGCCGAATTCGATCAACAGGAAGTCGTCACCGGCACGTCGATAGACGAGCCGTTCGCCGGCGGTCTCGGCGTCCAGCTGACGCAGAATCGGGCTGTTCCGGTCTTCGGCGAAGGCCGGTTTCGGTGTTTCCGCAAGCGTCTTCAGCAGGGTTTGCTGGCGCGCTTCGAGCGCGCGCGCGGTCTTCAGCGAGACCGGCAGGAAATGCACTGTATCGCCGGCGGCCAGCTGGCCCAGCTTCCAGCGCTCGGCCCGTACGGTGGTCGCCGGGCAGACGAAGCCGCCGAGCGAGGGGCCGTCGGGGCCGAGGATGACCGGCATGTCGCCGGTGAAATCGATGGTGCCGAAGGCGTAGGCGTTGTCGTGGATGTTGGACGGATGCAGGCCGGCTTCGCCGCCGTCCTCGCGCGCCCATTCGGGCCGGGGGCCGATCAGGCGTACGCCGGTGCGGTTGGAGTTGAAGTGCACTTCCCAGTCATGGTCGAAGATAGTGTCGATATCGTCTTCGGTGAAGAAGTCGGGCGCGCCGTGCGGGCCGTAGAGCACGGCGACCTGCCAGTGACGGCCGTTGTCGTTCGGGGTGCCGTATTCGGGCTGTAGCTCAGCCGCGAGCGTGCGCCGCTCGATCGCATCGAGCGGCGCCAGCGGCAGCACGTCGCCGCTACGCAGCGCGCGCCCGCCGTGGCCGCCGAACTGGCCGAGGGTGAAGGTCGAACGCGAACCCAGATAGGCCGGGCAGTCGATACCGCCGCGAATCAACAGATAACAGCGTGCGCCGCCGTCGATCCTGCCGAGCTTGAGTTCGGCGCCGGCGGCCACGTCCAGCACCTGCCAGCCGCTGGCGGTTTCGCCGTCGAGCGTGGCCGCGATCGGCGCACCGGCGATCACGATCTGGGTGGCGCGATTGAAACGCAGCGTCGGCCCGGTAAGGGTGATCTCCAGGCCGGCCGCATCGCTGGCGTTGTCGAGCAGCCGGTTGCCCAGACGAAACGACCAGTCGTCGAACGGCCCGGACGGCGGCACGCCGACATCCCAATGGCCCTGACGGCCGGGCACGTCCTGGATCGTGGTCAGGGTGCCGGCATCGAGCACTTCGATGGTCGGCGGCGACCATTCCAGATCCGCCAGCCAGCGGGTATGGATATCCGCGGTCGCGAAACGGTCGTCGGCCAGCACATGGGCCAGCCAGGTTCGGTTGGTCTCGATGCCGTAGACGGCGCTGTCCTCCAGCGTCGCGGCCAGGCGTGCGCGCGCCGTGTCGCGATCGGTGGCATGCACGATCACCTTGGCGAGCATCGGGTCGAACAGCGGCGTGATTTCCAGGCCCGCTTCGATTGAGTGATCGATACGCAGGTCGTCGCCGGTCGGAAACTCGACCTGCGTGAGTAGCCCGGCACTGGGGCGGAAATCCTGATGCGGGTCCTCCGCATAAAGCCGCGCCTGGATGGCGTGACAGCGCGGTGCAAGACCGGCCGTGAGCGCGTCGAGATCGCCCAGTTCGCCCGCGCCCAGACGTACCATCCAGTCGACGATATCCACGCCGTAGACTTCTTCGGTCACGCCGTGCTCGACCTGCAGGCGTGTGTTCATTTCGAGGAAGAAGAAGTCCTCGCGCGCAGCGTCGTAGATGAATTCCACCGTGCCGGCGCTGCGATAGTTCACCGCTTCGCCCAGGCGTACCGCGGTGTCGAGCAGAGCGTTACGTACCTGTTCGGGCAATGCCGGGGCCGGGCATTCCTCCAGCACCTTCTGATTGCGGCGCTGGGTGGAGCAGTCGCGCTCGCCGATGGCCGCGACCTTGCCGTGGCCGTCGCCGAATATCTGGACTTCCAGATGCCGAGCCCTGGCGATATAGGCTTCAAGAAACACGCCCGCATCGCCGAAGTTGCGTTCGCCCAGCCCGCGTACGGAGTCGAACGCGCGTGTCAGTTCCGCTTCGGTCTCGCAGACCTGCATGCCGATACCGCCGCCGCCGGCAGTGGACTTGAGCATCACTGGATAACCGATCCGCCCGGCCTCGGACTTGGCCTGTTCGACGTCGTCGAGCAGTCCGGAGCCCGGTACCAGCGGTACGCCGGCATTCTCGGCCAGCTTGCGGGCCTCGTGCTTGAGGCCGAACGCGTGAACCTGAGCCGCCGTAGGCCCGAGAAAGATGACCCCGGCCTTTTCACAGGCCGCGATGAAGGCCTCGTTCTCGGAGAGAAACCCGTAGCCGGGATGGATGGCGCCGGCGCCGGCTTCTGCCGCGACGGCGAGCAGGCGGTCGCTATCGAGATAGGTATCGCTCGCGCCGCCGCTGCCCAGCGAGTAGGCCTCGTCGGCTTCCTGCACGAACAGGGCGTCGCGGTCGGCCTCGGCATAGACGGCGACCGAGGCGATGCCGAGCGCTTGCAGGCTGCGCTGAATACGCCGGGCGATGGCGCCGCGGTTGGCGATCAGGACTTTCTTGAACATGGACCGGGTCCGTGTCGATGCGGGTCGTCCCGCCGGTTCGTAGAGCGCAGCGAGGTCGTCCTCGTGCTCAGTCGTTGTTCTTTATCTATCCGCAGATGAACGCAGATTCACGCAGATCAAAGAAAAGTCGAGATCGCGCTCTTGCGCTTTATCTGCGCTCATCTGCGCCTATCTGCGGATCGTTTCTTCGTCTTTTCGACTCAATCCCAGATCAGCACTCCCAGCGGCGTCGGGTTGAAGCCGCTGCAGGGGTTGTTGAGCTGGGGGCAGTTGGAGATCAGCACGACGACATCCATCTCGGCGACCATCTCCACGTATTTGCCGGGCCCGGAAATGCCGTCGTCGAAATACAGCTCGCCGTTGGCGGTGACCGGCACGTTCATGAAGAAGTTGATGTTGTGGGCGATGTCGCGCTTTGTGATGCCGTATTCGGGATGGTTCGCGATGGCGAGCATCCAGTTGTCGCGGCAGGAATGCATATACCGCTTCTCGAGGTCGTAGCGCACCGTGTTGGATTCGCTCGCGCACGCGCCGCCGAGGGTGTCGTGGCGGCCGCAGGTGTCGGCGCTGATGGTGAGCATCACGTTGTTCAGATTCGAGCGCAGCTCGGTGCCGGTGGTCAGATAGACCTTGCCCTGTTCGCGCACGGTATCGACCGCGCTATAGCGCTCGGACGGATCGGCGGCGTTGAAGAACAGGGTGTCGGCGGCCTCGTTGCCCTCAACGTCGACGATGCGAATCGTCTGGCCGGCGGCGACCGGACCGATGTAGTGGTCGCCGGCATCGATCAAGTGCCGGGCGACGGCGTTTTCTTCGCGCTGTTGGCTTGCGATGGTCATGGGTGCTCCTTGTCTGGCTAGACGTTCACGGCTTAAGCCGTGCGACGTTTCATTTCGTCCGCAGATGCGCGCAGATCGACGCAGATGTAAAAGCCGCGCTTGCCCAATCGGCTTTGGTTTTATCTGCGTTCATCTGCGTCGATCTGCGGATTGCTTGTTTTGCTCTGACGCTTACGCGGCGCCGAGGTGGTACAGCCGGTTGTTTTCGAAACCGCGGGCGTTCTCTTCGCAGTGCTGCCAGCAGACGTCGTTCTCGTCCGGCGCCGGCGCGGTGCCGAGCGCGATATCCACGCCGCGCTTGGGATACTCACTGGCCGGGTCGAGCGGGTGCGGGCAGGTATGCAGGGCGATCAGCGTGTCCATCTCGAAACGCAGCGTTACCGCATCGCCGGCATTGCAGTGGCCGGGCACGAACGACAGATTGCCGTCGTCGTCGGCCGCGACCTTGGAGAACAGGTTCAGGTTGGCGGCGAGATCGCGCTTGCCGAGCCCGTACTTGGCCAGTTCGATCAGAAAGCTGTCGTGCCCGGTCTGGGTGCGGTCGTTGAGCGCGGCCTGGAAAGTCACCGGCCGCCAGCCCTTGGCGATCATGTGGTGCGCGTGGAGATTGCCGCCGACGCTGTCGTGCCAGCCCAGATCGTCTTCAATAATCGAGGCGAAGATGCGCCCCATATCCGAGTACAGGCAGTGGCCGCGGGTGAGCTTGAAAGTGTGCTGGCACTTGAGCGTGTCCGGCAGGTTGAGCCGCTCCAGCAGGTTTTCCGGGTTGTATAGGAGCAGGCCGACGTTGGTGTCAGGCTCGCTCGCGGTCAGCGTCATCGTGGTGCCGCGGCGCAGGCGCAGCGACCAGTGCTGGCCGCCCGGCAGATGGGTCGTGTAGTCGGGGTTGGCTTGTGCCATCACGAAATGGCCTCCTTGGTCAGTGTCTTGTCGGCGCGACCGTCGTCGTCGGTGACGCTTGGTTTCTTGTCCGCGTCGGTCGGCGGGGCGTTGGGCTCGCGCTCCCGGTTGACGTCTAGGTCATAGGTGACCGTCGCGCCGTAGGCATGCGGGGCCTGCGGGTCGTCGCGCCATTTGTCGAATACCCAGACACGGGTGCCCAGGGCGAAGGCTTCCTCGATGTCGTGGGTGATCATGAAGATGGTCAGATCCAGCTCGCGCCAGAGCTTGAGCACCAGTTCGTGCATGTCCTTGCGGATGCCGGGATCGAGCGCGCCGAACGGCTCGTCGAGCAGCAGGATGCGCGGTTTCATCATCAGCGCCTGGGCGATCGCCAGGCGTTGCTGCATGCCGCCAGAGAGTTCGTGCGGGTACTTGTCGAGCGCATTCTCCAAACCGACTTCGGTGAGCCGCTCGATAGCGGCGTCACGTGCGCGCTTGCGGCGGCCGAAGAACAGCTTGCCCAACAATGGCGAACTCGATAGTTCCTGGGCGATGATGACGTTGCCGAGCACGGTCAGGTGCGGGAACACCGAATATTTCTGGAACACCACGCCGCGATCCGGCCCCGGCTCGCCGGGGATGGCCTTGTCGTCGAGCATGAGCTTGCCGCGGGTCACGCTCTCGGTACCCAGCATCATCTTCAGGAAGGTGGTCTTGCCGCAGCCCGAGGCCCCGACAATCGTAATGAACTCGCCCTTATCGACGCTGAAATTGAGCCGTTCCAGCACAACGTCATCGCCGTAGTGTTTTTCCAGGCCTTTGGCTTCCACGAGGCTCATCAGGATTTATCCTCGTCGACGTGGTACCAGGGAAAAGCCAACCGCGAGATCCACACCAGCGCCTGGTCGATGATGAAGGCGAGCAGGGTGATCCAGGCGACATAGGGCAGGATCACGTCCATGGACAGATAGCGGCGCACCAGAAAGATGCGATAGCCGAGCCCGTCCTGGGCGGCGATCGCTTCGGCGGCGATGAGAAACAGCCAGGCACTGCCGAGCGCCAGCCGGGTGGCCGAGAGCAGTCGCGGCGTGAGTTGGGGCAGCAGTACGCGCAGCAGCACCTGCCAGGAATTCGCACCCAGGGTCTGGGCCTTGATGCGCTGCTCCTCGGGCAGGCGCAGCGCCTCACCGGTAAGGTCGCGGATCAGAAACGGGGTGATGCCGATCACGATCAGCACCACCTTGGACAGCTCGCCGGTGCCGAAGACGATGAACAGGATCGGTAATATCGCCAGCGGTGGAATGAGTGAAACAACCGTGATCAGCGGCGAGAACGGCGCCCGGAACAACGGCAGGCCGCCGCTGAACAGGCCGAAGATCAGTGCCGCGAACGCGCTGATGCCGACGCCGATGGCGAGCCGGCGCAGACTTGCCTTCGTATCCGCCCACAGCGGAATGCTGCCGGTGCGCACATTGGCCTCGGTGGCCAGCCCGGTGATGGTATCGGTCATCTTGGCCGGCGAGGGCAGCAGGCGATCGTTCGGGTTCTCGGCCAGGCGCGCGCTGGAGGCGCTCATGTAGACGAACGCGATCACCAGAAACGGCAGCAGGGCGAGTGCCACCCGTGCCGGTCGTGCCGGCTTGAGATTGATCAGGCGCTTCATGGGACGATCCTCGAGATTACGACCGGAAAGGACGGCGACACGCTGGCCGCCGTCCGGGCGGTAGGCCTTATTGAGACTTGGCGTAGTTCTCGGTGTAGCTGGGATCGAAATGCATCATCACGTTCGAGGTGTTGCCGTAGACGCCTTTCGGGGTCTCGATGCCGACGAAATCCGGGCCGGGCGCCGAGGGGCCGAGCAGGCCATGCTTGTAGCTGAACTCGGCGATGCGCTGCATGGTGGCCAGCAGATCGTCGCTGTTCATCAGGTCGGCGGCTTCCTGCGGGTCGGTGTACAGATGGGTGGCGTCGAGCTGCTTCTTGTAGCCGGCAATGTCGGTACCCGCCGCTTCGGCCATGGCGGCCAGCGCGTTTTCGTCGCCGTCGGCGATAAGCTGCATGACTTCGTACCAGGCGCCGACCAGTGCCTTTCCAAAGTCAGGGTTGGCTTTCAGCGTGTCGGTATTGACCACCAGCATGTCGAGGATTTCACGCGGAATCTCGTGCGAGGTATAGACCAGATTGCTGTTGGGCATGGCATCGATGGCCTGCAGCTGCGGGTTCCAGGTGACCACCGCGTCGACGTCGTCGTTGGCATAGATGCCGACGATATCGGCATCCGAGGTGTTGACCGTGTCGATGTCACGCTCGCTCATACCGACCGATTCCAGCGCCCGGGCCAGGAAGTAGTGCGACACGCTGAACTGGACCAGATTGACCTTGCGGCCCTTGATGTCCTTGAGCGATTTGGCGTTCTTGAGAATGATGCCGTCGTTGCCGTCCGAGTAGTCGTTGACGATCAGCGCAGTGGAATCGACCCCCGAGGCGGCCGGGATGGTGAGCGTGTCCATATTGGTGATGGCGCAGGCATCCATATTGCCTGAGGTGTACTGATTCACCGACTCGATATAGTCGTTGATCTGGACCAGATCGATGGAGATGTCGTACTTGTCGGCCCACTTCTTGAGAATGCCGGAGCTGTCGGCATAGGCCCACGGCATCCAGCCGGCATAGATCGACCAGCAGACCTTGAAATTGTCCTTGGCCTGAGCCGCGCCCAGCGGGGCGAGGGCCATGAGGCACACGGCGAACAAGGTGAGTACTTTGAAACGAAGGCGGGACATGTCGGACTCCAATCTCGGCGAATGAAACACGGGGGTACCGGACGCAGCCGTACTGCTTCCTGACCTCCCGGGCTTTTGTCCCGCCGTGTAACCTGCACCGGATCGACTGATCCGGACTCCAGGTCGACGGCTCTCGGACCAGCCATCGCGGTTGTCATACCGCGACCGGAACCCTAGCCGTCCATTGGATAACTGATTGTGTGACAGCCGATGCTGCCGATACCCGATTGACGTTCGTTGATCTGTTCAATGCATGAACTCTGCCACTTCGCGCAAACCATTTGATAACAGTGCGTTGCAGGCGAGAAGGCATTGGTCCGCGCTGACAGGTTCGCGGTTCCAGCGGTAATGCACCGAAATAAGGCGCAGCCGTGGCAAGAAGCACTACGACATATCAGTGTTGGGCGTATTGACCACTGGCGACGGCGTGATCCGATGGCCTGCCGGGCAGGCTAATGCTCGCGGGCGCGCTCGACGCGTTTGTCCTGCGCGAGCAGATGGCGGGCCAGCTCGACCAGCTCGGTAATGCTGGCGATCACCGCGTCCGGCACGTCCGGATGACGCACGGTGCCGGGAAATATCTTGTCCAGCCACTCGGCGTCCCAGCCTGCACCGTTATAGAACAACGCGGTCACGCCCGCCCGGCGCGCGGTAATCACGTCGGTGGTGGAGTCGCCGACGTACCAGCAGTGCTCGTCGGCGTCGCGGCCCAGATCGCCCAACGCCTTGGCAATGAGATCCGGATATGGCTTGCGGTGGGCGACGTCGTTGCCGCAGGACATGACATCGAACAGATCCACCCAGCCATGGCCGTCGACGATCGCCAGTTCGTGGCTCATGAATTCGCGATTACGATTGGAGATCACGCCCAGCGTTATGCCCAGGTCGCGCAGATGCTCGAGATTCGCGCGAATATCGGGTTCCAGCGGGGTTACTTCGCCGACGTACTTGCGATAGGAATCGTCGAATGCCGCATGCGCGCGCTGCTTGGCATGGCTGTCTGCGCCAAACAGAACCTCGAAGATATCCGTGCGCGAGATCTTGCGGGCAGCGACAACCTTGGGATGCAGCCGGCGATTTTCGCGCACGTACTTGAGCAGCTTGGCGTCCTCGATCGTCTTCGAATCCTCGGGCTGCATGAGCGTGTCGAGCAGACCGAGTTCCTCCAGCCGGGGCAGGACGTCGTCGACGGCGTGGTACATCGCGTCATGGGTGTCGACGAGCGTGGCATGCCAGTCGATGAGGATGACGTCGGGCGGTGCATGGGGCAGCTGCAGGATACTCATCGGTCAACGCCTGTCTGGCCACTCGGCACTTGGCGATTCTGTACCTGACGCGTCGGTACACCGCCGGGATGGCATAGCACGACCGTGTGCGCGATTGCTGACGTCAATGCAACTCCCGCCGGCTCGTGCACGGCCGGCGGGTATGCAATGGGCTTCAGGCGGGCAGTGCGCCCGTAGCCTTGGCCTTGTGCGTCGAGATCGCGTCCATGAGCGGGGGGGCGAGCACGTCGTAGGGCGTCAGGCCCAGCTCTTTCAGACGGCCGCGTACGGCATCCATGTTCTCCGGTTTTTCGCCGGTTTCGATGATCGACGACACGAACGCGGCGAACTGGGGCTCGCTCCAGCCGGTGTCGGACGACAGCTCGGTGTGCACGAAATCGAGCCCGTGGAAGGGATGGCTCGTGTCTTCGATGCGGCCATACATGTGAGTGCCGCATTCCTTGCAGGCGTGGCGCTGGATCGCGGCGCTGCTGTCCACGATATGAAGCTTGTCTTCATTCTCCTCGACCGTGACCGCATCGCGCGATACCACGGCGACCAGCGAGAAGCGCGCGCCTTCGGGTTTCCAGCATTTGCTGCAGCCGCAGGCATGATTGTGGGCCGTTTGTGCGCCCACCCGGACCTTCACAGGCTTGTTGCTGCACTTGCAGGTGAGCACGCCGCCGGAGAAATTATCGCTGCCGGGGGTGATCCCGCCATCGATCGCCGGATGGATGGCCGGCTTGCCGTCCGCGGTCTTGCCCGCGCCGCCGCCTTTGGGTGCGGTCCTGGCCTGCGGCGCCGAGGGGGCGTTCTGTGCCGGAGCCGGTTTGTCGTTGCTCTTGCCGGTTAGTGCATCAATGATCTTCTTCAACATGTGGCGTCTCCTGATCCGATACTCGCATCGTTTTGTTTTTTCACTCGACGCTGGCCATTGCTGGCACGGCCGAGTGTGCCGACCCGAATACAGGACGTGCGAGAACATCGCCTGCTTCCGATCAGCCTAACGCCACTATCACTGTGTGGGGCCGCTAAGTCCAATAGGTATTGGCCGACGCAGGCATAACAAGACGTTATGCATGACACGTAAATGATTCACGCGGCTGTTTGCGGCGTGTCCAGCTGGGGCGCGGAGGGGTGGCCGTGCGGGGACGCGACAGGCGGGGCGTCCCGGCGCGGCGCGGCGTAATGCCACGCCGTGCCGGGAATCGGCTCAGGCCGCGTTGGGCTGGGCATTCTCGTCGGCGAGAAAAGCCTGTACCAGGTCCAGAAGAATCTGGGCGCTCTCGGTCTGATAGGCGTCGATCTCGTCCGGCTTGCCGCTCTGGTGAGCGCTCAGTTCCTCCTCGGCCGGGCTGTCGTCTTCCTCGCTTTCCTCGAACGCCTTGTAGTTCTCGAACGGCTCTTCGCCGGTCGCCTTGCGATGCGCATTGGCGAGCGTGAGGCTCTTCTGCTTGAGTTCATCCTGCTCGGCACGCCGTGTTGCGAGATTCAGCGATACCTGGGTCTGCTGACTCTGCTCGCGCGCCAGGTTGATGCGCTTGATGCGGTACTGGTAGTCCGGATCGTTCGCCACCCGCTCGACGTGCTCTTTCTTGAGCTGGGTCAGCAGCTGCACGATTTCGTCCGAGTACGGATATGCGGTGGGTTTTATCGTGTCCCAGGGCAGGGCGTTGGGCAGCGCGGATTCGCCGATCTTTTCGGGATCGATGACCGGCGGGAAATTGATATCCGGGGTGACGCCGCGATCCTGCGTGCTCTTGCCGCTGACCCGGTAGAACTTGGCCTGGGTCAGCTTGATCTGGCCCTCGGATAGTGGCAGCAGCGTCTGCACTGTGCCCTTGCCGAAGGTCTGGCTGCCGAGCACGATGGCGCGGCCGTAATCCTGCAGTGCGCCGGCCACGATTTCGGAGGCCGATGCGCTCAGGCGGTTGGTCATGACCGCGAGCGGGCCGTCGTAGACCGGGCCGTCGTTGCGATCACCCAGCACCTGTACCTTGCCTTCGGCATCGCGGATCTGGACCGCGGGCACCGAGTTCATGAACAGGCCGGTGAGCTTCATCGCCTCGCCGAGCGCGCCCCCGCCGTTGTTGCGCAGATCGAGAATCACGCCGGCGAGATGCTCGTTCTTCTTGAGCTCCTGCAACAGCTTCTTCACGTCGTCCGCGGTGCCGTTGTAGAACGACGGCAGCGTGATCAGGCCCACGTCGACCTTCTGGCCGTCGCGCTCGAGTTCGATGACCTGCTTGCGTGCGGCCTGATCCTTGAGTTCGATCTTGTCGCGTACCAGCGTGATGGTCTTGGACTGGCTGTTGTCGGCCGGTGAGATCTGCAGCCGTACAGTGCTGCCTTTCTTGCCGCGAATCAGCTGCACGGTCTCGTCCAGACGCATGCCCACCACGTCGGTGAACTCGCCCTTGTTGCCCTGGCCGACCGCGGTGATGCGATCGGTGGGCTTGAGCTTGCCGCTCTTGGCCGCCGGCCCGCCCGGAATCAGGCGCACCAGTTCGGCGTAACCGTTCTTGTTGCGCAGCTCCGCGCCGATGCCCTGCAGCTGCAGGTTCATGTCGATGCTGAAATCTTCCGAGCGCCGGGGCGAGAAGTAATCGGTGTGCGGATCGTAGCTATGGGTATAGGCGTCCATATAGGCCGAGAACGCGTCGACGGGCTCGGCCTGGCGCAGTTGCTTGAGTTCGTTGGAGTAACGCTGCTTGAGGCGCTTGGTGACTTCGGCGTCATCCAGATCATCGAGCTTGAGATTGATGATCTGATTCTCGAGCTGCTTGGTCCACAGCGCTTCCCGTTCGGCGGCGTTGGCCGGCCACGGGGCGTCCTCGCGGTCGACGTCGAAGGTCTCGTCGTCGTCGATATCGATCTTGTCGATACCGGCCTCGATCTTGTCGAGCGCCCACTGGTCTATCTGGATACGGCGCTTCTGGTAGGTGTTGTAGATGTCGAAGGCCGCAACCGTCTGACCGTCCTTGAGTTCGTCATCCAGCTGATGCGCGTATTGCTTGCGCAGATGATCGATATCCGAGGCCAGAAAAACACCGCGCGTACCGTCGAGCTCGTCGAGATAGGCATCGAAGAACTTCTCCGAGAACGCGTCGTCGAGCGTCACCTTGTTGTAGTGATTTTCCTGCAGTTGACGCACGATCTCGCGATCGATGTCGTCCTGATTATCGTTGGGAACCAGCGCGGTGTAACCCTCGGCGGTGCCGGCACCGGCATCGGGCACGGGTTCCGGGCTGGTATCCGACGCGCAGCCTGTCTGCGCAAATAGAGCCAGAATCAGCAACAGGGACAAAGCAAGCTTGCGCATCGAATCACTCATGGTTTGAGCCGCGTCGGCCGGCCCGACACAGCGCGACGATGATGCCGCGAAAGGGCTGTCCGAATAAAGTGGTGGCGTACCGCGGTGGCACACTCGCTTTACGATACACGATTTATCGCGTTCGATCGGCCCGTACATTAACGGATACGCGGGAAAAGGACGTTTTCGTGTGTGGCAGACAGTCGAGGTTCGCCAGCGTTCCCTCGTGCGCCGTCGCGCGCCGATGCGGTGCCGCCCGCGGCGCGTGTCAGCCCATCACCAGCCGCACCGCGGGAACCAGCAGGATCAGCGCCAACGCCCGGGCGAATGTCTTCTGATTCACGCGATAATGCAGGCGATGGCCGATCAGTGTGCCCAGCACGATGCCGGGCACGGTCAGCAGCGCCGTCCACGCCAGGCTCGGACTGAGCAGGCCCAGATAGGCATACACGCTGACCTGCGCCACGGTGCCCACGAGAAACGCCTGGGTGAGCACCACGCGTGCCAGTTTCTTGGGATAGCGCAGGCTGACGTAGATCAGCAGCGGAATCGGCGAGACCCCGACCGCGCCCACGATCACGCCGGCGCCAAGGCTGCACAGGCCGAGCGAGAGCGAATCCCCGCGTGATGCGGCCGGGGCCTCGGCCGGCGCGGGCGTGCGAATCAGCATGAGCGCGACGTAGACGAGGATCACCACACCCAGGGCGCGGCGCAGCAGATCCACCGGCAGAATCGCCAGCAGCTGCGCGCCGATGATGATGCCCAGCGCGATGCCCACCGCGGCGACCGGCCCGCGTCGCCATTCCATCTCGTGACGCGTGAGCCAGGCCAGCATGATGTTGGGCACGAGCACCAGCATGGCCACGACCGGAATCACCTCGTGAAACGGAAACAGCATGACCAGCAAGGTCGCGGTGAGCGTGCCCGAGCCGAAGCCGGTCAGCCCCTGGGCGCAGGAGCCGGCCAGCGCCGCCAGATTGAAAAGCAGTACCTGCAAGATGAAAGTCCCTTGTTCGCGGGCCGATGCCGGCGCGGGCCAGATGCCGCGCAAAGCGCGACAGGGTAACCGTTCGCGATGACGGCTGGGTGATGCAGCATTCGATCGGCGGCCGTACATGCGGCCAGTGGACGGTCAATCGGTCTCGAGCCCACCCGGCCAAGCTAGAATAGCGGCAAGTCGTTTTCGTGTTGGAATTGCGCCGTGCGCCTGTTTCGTCTGCCCCAGTTCATGGCCCTGGACCGTTTTGCGGACAGCCTGCGCGTGCTGATCGCGCTTGCGGGCGTGATTCTCTATACCGGGGTGCGCGACAATCCGCACGAGATGATTCCGCTGGTGCTCGGCGTGATCGCCAGCGCCATTGCCGAAACCGACGACAGCTGGCGCAAGCGCGCCCGTGCGCTCGTCGTCACGCTGATGTGCTTCTCGATTGCCGCCTGTGCGGTCGAACTGCTGTTCGGTCGGCCGTGGCTGTTCGGGACCGTGCTCGCCGCGGGCAGCTTCGTACTGGTCATGCTCGGCGCGGTCAGCAACCGCTACGCGACGATCACCAATGCCACGCTGCTGCTGGCCGTGTACACGATGATCGGGGTGGATCAGCACGCCATGCCCGGCGCGCCGTTCTGGCGCGAGCCGGCGCTGCTGGTTGCCGGCGCGGCATGGTACGGGCTGCTGGCATTGGTCTGGAACGCTATTTTCGTGCACCGCCCGGTGCGGCAGTCGCTGGCGCGTCTGTACGCCGCGCTCGGCGACTATCTGGGCTGCAAGTCACGGCTGTTCGAGCCGGCCGGTGATCTCGACGTCAACGCCCGGCGTACCGACCTGGCGCACGCCAACGCGCGGGTTGTGGCCGCGCTCAACGACACACGGCTGGCGCTGATCGATCGCCTCGACGGGCGCCGTTCGCGCTCGGCGATGGACGAGAATCTGCGCCTGTATCTGGCCGCCCAGGACATACACGAGCGTGCCAGCTCTGCGCATTATCCCTACAAGGCATTGACCCAGGCGTTCTTCCATAGCGATCTGATGTTTCGCGCCGAACGCCTGATTCGCGTGCTCGGCCAGGCCTGTCATTCGCGGGCGGACGCGTTGCGCTACGGCGACGCCTTCGATGGTCGCCGGGTAGCCGCGGCCCTGGATGAATTCGATGCCGCCATCGCCTACAGGCAGGCCGAGCCTGTCGTCGCCGGCACCGACCTGATGTACGTCGTCGAGGAACTGGGCGACAACCTGCGCGGTCTGGCCGCGCAGGTGACGGCCGACGCCACGTCTGCCGCGGCGACGCCGGAGCGCGTGCTCCAGAATCCGGCGCCGGCGACCCTGGCCGAGGCGTTGCGCCGTATTCGTGTCCAGCTCACGCCGACCTCGGCACGTTTTCGCCACGGTCTGCGTCTCGCGCTGGCGATGCTGGCGAGCTATGTCGTGCTCTGTCTGGTGCATCCCGAACAGGGCTACTGGATCCTGCTCACGACGATGCTCGTCTGCCAGCCGAATTTCGGGGCCACACGCCTGCGCCTGATCCAGCGGGTGGGCGGCACCGCGCTCGGGCTGGTCATCGGCTGGGCGCTGCTGCGCCTGTTTCCGGCGCCCGAGATACAACTGCTGCTGACGATCGCGGCCGGCGCGCTGTTCTTTGCCACCCGGTCCCGGCGTTATCTGGTCGCCGCGGCGGCCATCAGCGTGCTGGTGCTGGTGTCGTTCAATCAGGTCGGCAACGGCTTCGACCTGATCCTGCCGCGTCTTCTGGATACCGTGCTCGGCGGGCTGATCGCCGCTGCGGTCATGCTGCTGGTGTTTCCCGACTGGCGCGAACGCGAGCTGCATCAGCTGCTGGCCGAGGCGCTCGCCGCCTACAGTCGCTATTTGCGGGCCATTTTCGCTCAGTACCGCGGTCAATACAGCGAAGGAAAGCGCGACGACCTGTCCTATCGTATCGCCCGCCGCGATGCCCACAACGCCGACGCGGCGGTGAGCACCCATGTATCCACCGCGCTCAAGGATCCGCACGGCGATCGTTCGGACAATCGCGAGGCATTGTCGGTGCTCGCGAGCGCGCAGACGTTGATCGGGCATCTATCCACGCTTGGCGCGCATCGCGGCGTGCTCGACGAGGATCTTGGCAACAGCCTGCTGGCCCAGGCGGTGGCTTATGTCGCCGATAGTCTCGAAGAGTCCGCGCGCGCGCTGATCCGCTCCGAGCCGATACCGGTGGACAGCGACCGCGAAGACGATCTGCGCAACGCGCTGGCGGTGATGCCGGCGCCCGGCCACAGCAATCAGCGGCTGGTGGCCGGACAGCTGCGACATCTGCTCGATGAACTGCCGCGCCTGCGCCGGGTGGGGCAGGCGCTGGTTCGGTGAGCCCGTCAGTTAGCGGTAGTCATGCGGCAGGTCGTCGCCCGGCAGGGGCAGGTTCGCGAGATGAAATTCACGCGCGACCTTGATCGTCGGCCGCAGCATGAAATTTACCGACCCCAGCGTGAAGCACCAGGTCGCCGGAATCATCAGGCTGTCATAGAAGAACATGATCGAGCCGACGAGAAAGAACAGGGCTGCGCAGAAGTCGTTGAGCGTGTAGATCTTCTCGTAGCGACCGTAGACTTTACGATGTTGGGGGGTGGCGTCTTTCTCGGTTTCGAAGGGTTTGGCCATCGGGTGTGCTCCTGTGTTCGATGTGGCCAGCGTACCCAGTCGCCGCGTACCAGGGCGACCGGGCGCGCCGCGCGGCTACGCCGACTCAGGATTCGGCGCCGTGGCTGATGTGTTCCGCGCCTGAATTCGTCTGACAAGTCAGAAACTTGGCAGCAGGCGATGTCTCGCGCAGACTATCCGCGCATGATCGACACCACCACCACCCGCCTGTCCTCGAACCAGCCGGACATGAGAGTGGTCAGACGAGTGGCCCGGGCACAGACCATCGCATTGTTGATCGTGGCCGCGACCGGTATCGGGATCGTGACAGCCTGGCTCGTGCCGGCTTTCGCAGCGCTGCTGCCGGCCAGTTGGTCTGTGATGAAGGCCAATACCGCGCTTGCCCTGGTGCTGGGCTGTGCCAGTCTCTATTTGTCGCGGGAGAGACGCACGCCCGGACAGTTGCAGGTGAGCCGAGTGCTGGCGGGCGTCGCTTTCATCATTTCGCTGGCCGCTCTTGTGGAACACCTGTCTGGCTGGCGCACGGGCATCAGCACGTTGCTGATACCGGATTCCGCGGCCGAAAATCCCGGCCTGATGTCCCTGCAGACCGCGGCCTATCTCAGTCTTCTGGGTATCTGTGCCGGTTTCATTCGTGTGCACAAGAGTGCGGCCATGCATGTCGTCGACCTGCTGGCCATGGGGCTGGTGCTGTTTTCGCTGGTGGTCCTGGCCGGCTACTGTTTCGGCGCAGTCCAGCTGTTTGGGCAGTCCGAGGCGACACGCACGTCGGCGCACACGCTGGTGTGCATGGTGCTGCTGGCTTTCGTGGTGATCAGCCGCCGTGCGGAATACGGTTTCTTCTCGGTATTCATCGGCGTCGGCATCGGCAGTTACATCGCCCGCCTGGTGCTGCCGCTCGTGTTCGTGCTGCCGTTTCTGCTGGTATTCGGTGGTGCCTATACGACGCTGATGGGTTGGCTGTCGTCATCCTATGCATCGGCGCTGACCGCGGTCATCACGTCGTTCATGTTGCTGGCGCTGCTGATCGCGATGGCCTGGCGCATCAACGAGCTCGAGCGTGATCTGCGCGGTATGTCGCTTACCGATCCGCTGACCGACATCTCCAACCGACGTGGTTTCTATCTGCTCGGCGCCCAGGCCATGCGCGAGGCCCGCAACAGCGAGCGTCCGCTCACCGTGCTGTTCATCGATCTGGACGGCCTCAAGAAAGTCAACGATACCCTCGGCCATGACGCGGGGTCGGCGTTGCTCGTGGATATGGCCGACCTGCTGCGAAATACATTCCGTCAGGTGGATATCGTGGCGCGCGTTGGCGGCGACGAATACGCGGTGGCCATGCGTGGCGACAAGACGGCGGCCGCTACCGCCATGGAACGTTTGGATGCGGCCACGGACAGCCTGAACGAATCCGGGATGAGGCCTTATCCGCTCAGTTACAGCGTGGGCGCGGCGACCAGCGACGGCAAGGAAACATTCGATGCACTGGTACAGCGTGCGGACGAACTCATGTACGCACAAAAACGTACACGGAAAAACGCTCGCCTGAACGGGTAATACGCGCTGGCGGCACGGCACGAGCCGGGAATGGCTGGGCGGCGAAATATGGTGCTCCCTACGAGACTCGAACTCGTGTTTTCGCCGTGAGAGGGCGACGTCCTGGACCGCTAGACGAAGGGAGCATGCTTGGCGCGGGCGCATAGTATAGCGGCACGGGTGCCGGCCTCAAGTCTTTTCGTGTGTCGGTGCTTGATACGGGGTCGATACGGTCGCTAGTGGGACGTTCTCGTGGCGTGTGTTGCTGGTGTCGTGAGGGCGACGATCCATACACAGCGCTCGTGAACCCCTGCGGCATCCGGTGACGGCTATACTCGGGCCATGATCGGGAAAGATTCCCTTTTTTCAGGGAAGACCTCGGGGGGATTGCGGCCTGCGCCGGCCGCATGCTCGATGGGCTTGCGCTGCGCGCTGGGGCTGATGCTGGCTCTGGGTGTCTCCGCGTGCGCGCACCAGCAGTATCAGCCGGCGCCGCTGGACCCGGCGGCCACCGCGAAGCAGTTCGATCAGCGTCGTCTCGACGCCGCGGAACTGCTTGTTTTCATGAAGATGTTGGGCGCGCAGCCGGATCACTGGCCGTTGCCGCGCTGGACGCTGGACGATCTGTTTCTGGCCGCGCTGTATTACCAGCCTGATCTGGATGTGGATCGCGGCGAATGGCGTGCTCGCCTGGCCGCCGAGCGCCAGGCCGGTCAGCGCACACCGCTGCGGATCAATCCCCAGGTCGAACATCACAGTGAGGCCGACAACGAATCGGCGTGGACGGTGGGTACGCTTATCGAGTTCGTCATCCCCGGCCCGGGCAAGCGTGCGGCGCGCGAGGACGCCGCGGCGGCACGGGCCGAGGGCGCGCGGCTGCGCCTGGGGGAGGGCGCCTGGGCCGTGCGCGAGCGCCTGGAAAAAGCGGCGCTTACGCTCGCCAACCAGCAGCGGCTGGCGCAGCTCGCGGATATCGAACGTGAGCAGACGGCGCGGGCGTTGGACATCCTCCAGCGCCGCCTCGACCAGGGCGTGACCGACGCTGCCGCGGTCACCTCGATGCGTCTGCGGCTGCAGCGCGCGCGTCTGGCCGCGGGTCAGGCGCGCCATCAGGCCGGTACGGCCGAGGTCGATCTGGCGACCGCGATCGGGGTGCCGGTCGAGGCGATCGCCGCAGTGGCACAGCGACTCGTCGCCCCCGACTCGGCGCTGCCGGGCGTGCCGGCGCCGGCGATCCGCGAGACCGCGCTCACCCATCGCTATGATATCCGGCGGGCCCTGGCGGACTACGGCGCCGCCGATGCGGCGCTGCGCGGGGCGATAGCCGATCAGTATCCCGATATCACCCTGTCGCCCGGTTTTCTGTTCGATCAGGCGGATCGGGTCTGGGTGCTGGAAGCCTCCTGGCTGTTGTTGCTGCCGCGCCACAACGCCGCGCCGATTGCGGCGGCCAGGGCTGAACGAGACGCCGCGGCCGCCCGTTTTCGCCGCGTTCAGGCCCGGGCGATCGCCGACGTCGATCGGGCACGGGCCGACTATGTGGGCGCGCGCGACGTGCTGCGGGTGGCCGAGCGCGTGCTCGCCGCCCAGCAGCGCCAGGCCGCGGATACGCGCCAGCGCGTCGAGGTCGGCTATAGCGATCGTTTGAGCCTGGTGACCGCGCGCATCGAGACTATTGCCGCGCGGCGTGCGCGCGCGCAGGCGCAGTTCGATGCGCGGCGTGCGCTTACGGCGATGGAGAGCGCGATCGAGGCCCGCTTGCCCGTAGGGACACGGCAGCTGGACCCTGTGCGCCGTTTCGTCGCCCTGGGCGCCGACGAGCCGGATCGATCGACAACCGAAGAACAGGGGCAGCCATGACGCTGTGGCGACATCTCCCGGGCCGTGTTCGGCGGCGTCGGTTCTGGCTGTGCCTGCTGCTCGCGTTGGCGATCAATCTGCCGGCGGTCGCCGCCGATGACGACGGTGATGACGCAGCGCCGGCCGCCGACGTGCCCATGCTGCAGGTGGTGATTCCCGCTGCAGTACAGTCCGCCGCGGGTATTGCCACACAGCCGCTGGCGCAAGAGCAGCGGCGCGTGGAGCGCCGTGCCCTGGCCACGGTACTGTCGCTGCAGCCACTGTTGGCGCGCCGCGCCGACCTGCTCGCGGCACGCGCGGATGTCAGCGCGGCCCGCGCCCGTTTTTCCGCCAGCGACGATGCCTATCAACGCCTGCGACGACTGACCGGCGGCCGCGCCAACGTCTCGGCGCGGGAACTGGCCGGGGTACGTGCCACGCAGCGGGTGGACGGTGCACAGCTGCAGGCGGCCGAGGCGCATCTGGACAACCTGCGCGTGGGCCTGCGCCATGTCTGGGGGCCGGTGGTGGCGCAGTGGCTTGCCGCCGAGCAGGCGCCGCCGCCGTGGCAGGCGATTCTGGACGGTGAGCAGGTGCTGGCGACGCTGCGCATGCCGGCGGATATGCACCTGGCGTCAGCGCCGGCGCGCGTACTGGTTGCCGCTGACGAGCGACGCACGCAGGCCCGCCAGGCGAACGTACTCTCGGCCGCGCCGGAGCAGGGAACGAGCACGCCCGGCGAGACCTGGCTGTTGCGGCTGCCGGCGCAGGGTCTTCATGCCGGCATGCGTCTGTCGGCCTGGGTCGCACAGGACGACGAAGCACACGCCGGCGTGTTGATCCCGGCGTCGGCCGTGGTCTGGCAGGACGGCCGACCCTGGGCATATGTGCAGATCGAAGACGACCGTTTCGCGCGTCGCCCGTTGCCGCCGCTGTCGGTCGATAACGGCGACGCCCGCTTCGTGAGCGAGGGCTTTGCTGCCGGCGACGCCGTGGTCACGGCCGGGGCGCAGATGCTGCTGGGCGAGGAACTGCGCGCCCAGATCCCGGAAGAGGACGACGACTGATGGGGTCGGTGCCGGGCACGCGCCTCGGGACAGGCCTCGAACTCGGCAACGCGCGCTGATGCTCTCCCTGATCGTACGTTTCGCGATCCGGCTGCGCGGCGTGGTGCTGGCGCTCGCGGTGCTGATGCTCGGCTACGGCGCCTGGCAGCTGACCCATGCCGGGCTCGATATCTTCCCCGAGTTCTCGCCGCAGCAGGTCATCATCCAGACCGAGGCCCCCGGCCTGACCGCGGAACAGGTCGAGGTGCAGGTCAGCCAGCCGATCGAGAATGCCCTGTCCGGCTTGATGGGGGTCGAGCTGACCCGGTCGCAGTCGATCCAGGGACTGTCGGTGGCGACCCTCATCTTTGCCGCCGATACCGATACCTTCCGCAACCGCCAGATCGTGGCCGAACGTCTGACCACGCTCGGCGACGCCTTGCCGCCCGGCGTGCAGGCGCCGGTGATGGTGCCGTTGTCGTCGTCCTCGGCGACGGTGATGACGATCGGGGTGACGTCGAAGACCCGCTCACTCATGGACTTGCGCGATCTGGTCGATGGCACTTTGGTGCCGCGGCTGCTGAGCGTGCCCGGGGTCGCCGACGTCAACGTTTTCGGCGGCGATATCCGCCAGCTGCAGATCCAGATCGACCCGGCGCGACTGCGCCGATTCGGGGTGTCGGTGGCCCAACTGCGCGCTGCGGCGATGGCCGCGACCGGCGTGCGCGGCGCCGGGGTGCTGGCCAACGCGAACCAGCAGATCGCGCTGACCGTGGCCGGTGTGCCCGGTACCGCCCAAACGCTGGCCGGCGTCGTGCTGGACCCGGAATCGGGCCTGACGCTGGGGGACGTGGCCGACGTGAAAGAGGCCGCCGCGCCCGCCATCGGCGCGGCCCAGATCGGCGGCGAACCCGGCGTCGTGCTGATGGTGATCGGTCAATACCAGGCCAATACGCTGAGCGTATCCAACGCCGTGGAGGACGCGCTCGAGGAACTGGGCACCATCTTCGCCCAGCGCGGTATCGTGCTCCACGATCACCTGTTCCGGCCGGCCGATTACATCGAGGCCTCGTTTACCAACATCGTCGGTCATCTGCTGATCGGAGCACTGTTCGTGATCGCCGTGCTGTTCGGCTTTCTCTATAACTGGCGCGCGGCGGCGATCTCGGCGATCGCGATCCCGTTGTCGCTGCTGGGGGCGACCATCCTGCTGCTGGCGCTGGGCGTGAATCTCAACGTAATGGTGCTGGGCGGGCTGGCGATCGCACTCGGCGAGGTGGTGGACGACGCCATCATCGATACCGAAAACATCTTCCGACGCCTGCGTGAAAATGCCGCGCAGGCCAACCCGCGCTCGATCGGCCAGGTCATTTTCACGGCATCCATGGAAGTACGTGGGTCGGTGGTGTATGCCACCTTCATCGTGATTCTGGCGTTCGTACCGCTGCTCACCCTCGGTGGCGTGGCCGGTCGCCTGTTCGCGCCGCTCGGGCTGGCCTATATCCTCGCCATCCTGATCTCGCTGGCGGTCGCGCTCACGGTCACCCCGGCGCTGTCCTATCTGTTGCTGGCACGCGGGCGCCTGCGTGACGGCGATCCACCGCTGATCGGCTGGCTCAAGCCGCGGTACGGCCGCGTGCTGGGGGCCGTGGAGAAACGCCCGCGCGCGGCGATCGCGGCGGCGCTGCTGGTCAGCGCGATCGGCGTGGCGGTGTTGCCGTTTTTCGGCGGCGCGTTCCTGCCGGAGCTGCGCGAGGGCCACTACATCGTGCACACCACCAGCCTGCCGGGCACGTCGCTGGACGAGACCATCCGCATGGGCAAGCGGCTCACGGCCAAGTGGCTGGCGATCGACGGCATTCGCTCGGTGTCGCAGTGGGCCGGCCGGGCGGAGCGCGGGGCCGATACCTACGGCACCCATTACAGCGAATACGAGCTGGATTTCACCCGCGGCCTGTCGGGTGCCGAGCAGCAACGGGTGATCGACGACCTGGAGGCCGTGCTCGCCGGTTTCCCGGGCATCACCTACGAGGCCAATACGTTTCTCACCGAACGCGTGGACGAGACCATATCGGGCTATACCTCGCCGGTGGTGGTCAATATCTTCGGCCATGATCTGGCGGAACTGGATCGCCTCGCCGGCTCGGTGGCGGGCGTGATTCGCGGTATTCCGGGGGCGACCGCGGTGCAGCTGCGTTCGCCGCCGGGCACACCGCTGCTCACCGTGCGCCTGCATCCGACGGCGCTGGCGGCGGCCGGTATTCGTCCGCTCGACGCGGTCGACACCATCCAGAGCGCCTACCGGGGCGACGTGGTCGGGCGTTATTACCAGGGCAACCGGGTGCGCGACGTCACCCTGATCCTGGACCCGGCGCTGCGCCGCGACCCCGCCCAGGTCGGCGATCTGCCGCTGGCCAGCGGTGACGGCACGCTGGTGATGCTGTCCAGCGTCGCCGATATCCGGCAGACGCCGGGCCGCTACAACGTGCTGCACGAGGGTGGCCAGCGCGTACAGACCGTCACCGCCAACGTCGATGGTCGCGATCTGGCATCGTTCTATGCCGAGCTGCAGGCCAAGGTGCTCGAAAACGTCGAATTCAGCGCCGATACCTATCCCGAGTTCACCGGCGCCGCGCTGGCCCAGGCGCAATCCCGACGTGAGCTGATTCTGCATTCGCTGCTCGCCGGCGGCGGTATTCTGATCCTGTTGTTCGTGGCGCTCCGGCGCCCGCGTAATGTCTTTCTGGTGCTGCTCAATCTGCCGTTCTCGCTGGTCGGTGGGGTGCTGGCCGCACTCGCCACCGGCGGCTGGCTGTCGATCGGTTCGCTGGTCGGCTTCGTCACCCTGTTCGGGATCACGGTGCGCAATTCGATCATGCTCACCTCGCACTACCAGCATCTGGTGGAAGCGGAGGGCCAGCCGTGGAACGCCGCAACCGCGCGGCGTGGTGCGGCCGAGCGTCTCACCGCGATTCTCGTCACGGCAACGGTGACCGCGCTCGCCATGCTGCCGATCGCGATCGGCAGCGACAATCCGGGCCGCGAGATCATGGGGCCGATGGCCGCCATCATCATCGGTGGCCTGCTGTCATCCACCGTGCTTAACCTCCTCGTGCTGCCGGCGTTGCTGCTGCGCTATGGCCATTTCGAAGCGCCCGACACGGCGATAGAACCGGAGTCGTGATACCTATCCGGGCAGCAGCACGCTGAACACGGGAATCGTCACGTCGAAGGCGCGCTGGATGAACCAGCCGAAGGCGATCAGGGCGATTACCGCCGAGCCGATACGCAGCACGCCGATCCGGTAGAAGGCGGTACGCCGCAGCAGGAACGCGATCGGCATGAGTAGCAGCACGACGGTCTCCTGGCCGATCTCCACGCCCACGTTGAAGCCGCCCAGTGAGGCCGCCATCGCGCCGGGCGGCAGCTGCAGGCCGGCCAGCGCGCCGGCAAAACCCAGCCCGTGAATGAAGCCGAAGCCGAAGGCGACCAGCCAGATGCGTCGGTTGACGATCGGATAGAGATTGTTGAGCGCGGCCAGCACGATCGACAGCGCGATGCCGGATTCGACCAGCCAGCTGGGCAGCGCGACATAACCGAGTACGGCGAGCGTGAGCGTCACCGAATGCGATACCGTGAACGCCGATACGATCTTTACGATCTCTATGAACGCCGGCCACAGCCGCTCGACCGGCGCCCAGGCGCGCCGTCCTGCGCTGCGTATCAGCACCGAGGGCAGCAGCAGCGAAAAAATGAACAGCATGTGGTCGATGCCCTGCCAGATATGCCACATGCCGTCGTACACAAAGCTGACGAACTGACGCCAGCGGTCGGGCGTGCGCGCGTTCAACTCGGTGCTGGCATTATCCGGGCCGAGCACCGCGCCGGCGGTGTCGGCACCGGCCCGGAGCGTGACGATGCCGCGATGATAGGGGTCGACATCGGCAAACAATCGGTACTCGACCCTGATCTGGCTGGGCACGTCCTGGTCGCAGATCGCGCTGAACAGCAGCACGTTGTAGGCGCCGTCGGTGTGGGTATCGATCTTCTGCCCCTGAGGCTGCAGGTCGCAGCTCAGGCCGTCGCCGGTCACGCGCAGGCGGGCCAACGCATAGCGCTCGATCGTCTGGCGATGGGCCTGGACTTCGCCCCAGGTGATGTCGCCGTCGTGGTTGCTGTCGATGCCCAGTGCGAAGTTCAGATCGCGAAGGGCGATATCCCACTGGCCATTCAGGGAATGCGGATTGTCGTTATCCGTACTCAGGGTGAGATAGGCATCGCTTTCCTTGTGGGCATTGGCGACGCCAGCGCTCAGTAGCAATACGGCCCAGGCGATCAGGCACAGGATGCGCCCGCCGACCCGCCCGCCTCTAGCGTTCATGACGAGGCTTCGGCGTCAGCGCCTGTATTGTCAGGGGCATCGGAATCCGCGATCCGGGCTCGCACTTCGGCGGCGAGCGCGTCGAGATGCGGATCGCTCATATGGCTGCGATCGAGAAAATCGATGATCGGTTGTGCAGCCGGCGGCTTGTCGGCGGCGAGTGCGCTGGCCAGGAAGATGCGGACATCCTGCGGAGCACGCTGGGTTTTCCAGTTATCCCGGGCCAGCGCCAGCGCGCGGTCCGGGTCGTGCTGCAGTTCGAGCGCGAAGCGCGCCTGCTCGCGCTCGTAGACATGGCTGCCGCGTTCGGCCATGGCGGTGAAACGATCGGCCATCGCCTGGATATCGGCGGCCACGTCAGCGCGCCCGAGCGCGGCCTTGGCCAGCACCGCGCGCAGCAGGGCGGTGTCCGAGGCGGTATGGTTTTTCACCAGCGCCAGCGCGTCGGCCGGGCGGTTCGCATCGAGCAGAAAGTCGCCGTAGTTGTCGAGCAGGAAGTTGTCGCCGGGGGTGAGCTGCAGGGCATGGCGGTAGTGACGCTCGGCCGCGGCGTTGTCGCCGCTGCGTGCGGCGGCATCGGCGAGCAGACCCTGTACATAGGCTTGAACATCGACGGGCACGTTGCGGGTCTGGTCGGCGATCAGTGCCAGCAGGCGATAGGCCTGTGCGGCGCGGCCGGTCAGCGACAACAGGGCGCCGTTGCAGACGATGGACAGATACTGGCCGCCGGTATTGGTGGTGTGCACGCAGTCGGTACGCGCGTCTTCGAAGCGCCCCTGAACCATGTCGACCGTGGCCAGCGTCAGCCAGCCCTGGGCGTTGCCCGGCGCGCGCTTGAGGGTGGCCTTGAGTTCGGCGCGTGCGGCATCGAAGTCGTGGCGGCTCTGGAGAATGGTCGCGTGCACGATCATCACGTCGACCGGCACGGGGTTGTCGTCCAGCCAGGGTTCGAGCGGTACCAGGGCGCGGCCCAGAAAACGGGCATCGCCGGTACTGCGACCGTAGTCGACATAGGCCCGGGACAGCCGTATCGCGAGTTCGCGATCATCGGGATTGCGTTTGTGCTCTGCGCCGAGTTTTTCAAAGCGCCGCACGCGGGGATCGGTGGTGGCAGGCACCTGTTCGAGTACGGTGTCGTCGTGGTCGGGCACGTAAGGCACGCCATGAGGGACCGCCCCTGCGCTCGCACTGACGAGCCAGAGGCTGATGAGTGCAATGCCGGCGCGTGTGTACACGCCCGGGCGCATAGTTGGCTCGAAGTCCGTGCGCGGGTGGATCGATGGTGACGACACAAATCGGTCCTTCAAAAAAGCCGGCCCACTCGTCTTCAATCGAAAACGAGCGGGCCGGTGACTGGCAACTCTCGGAGGTTAGTTCTGACTGCCGAGGCAGTTTGCCGTGTAGATGCTCTGCGTCGGATCGGCGTTGGCATCATCGGCCGGGAACTGCTGCCCGTCGATGCGCATCGCGTCCCCGTCGGCGACGGCGTTGCAATTGTTGACCACGAACGTCTGCAGGTTGCCGGCATTGCCGTCCCCACCGCCGCCGTTGCCGTTGTCGCCATTTCCATTGCCGCCGTTGATCAGCGTTCCGGCGTCGTTGTTGTCAGAACAACCGGCGATTGCCAGGATGCCGGCGACACATAGCGTTAATACGAATGCTTTCATCGCGGGCCTCCTCAGCCGTCGTTGGCGTCATCGGTCGACGCATCATCAGCTGCCGTGTTCGGCGAACCCGGAATCGGCGTCTGCAGATACGGGAAGCTGCTGTCGTACTCGGCCCGGTTGGGCAGGGCGCCATCGGTGACCACGTTGCCTTCGTTCACTATCGTCGGCGTGCCCGAGCTCACATCGCAGGTCTGCAGGCTGTTCGGGTTGTCGGCGGTAATCGCACCTTCGGCCGCGTTCAGCTCGATGTCGACGATATCGTCGAAGGGACGACGACCGTTCGGGAAACCCGAGGTGTCGCAGGCGAGCAGGCCGAGGCTGTTCTGATCGGCCAACGCCACCGGCGCGACGGCTGTGTTCAGACGCAGCATCTCTCCGGGCGTCGGAGTGCCCGTACCTACCTGATTAGAGAATACGACATTGCCGTCGCCATCCTGCAGCAACAGACCGGTCAGGAACGCGGAGACGAGGTCGCTACGCGGATTCGCCGGCGTCTGTACGGCTGGGAACAATGCCGTGACCAGTACCGGCAGTGAAGGATTGGTCACGAACTGCAGGAACTGCGGATCGTCGACCGGCTCGCTGGTGTTGAAGCGATCCTTCTGGTCGAGACCGATGACCACTTCGTTGACCAGCGGCGAACCCAGACGCGAAACTTGCGACAACGGGCCGCCACGGACCTGCGAGCCGGTGTTTGAGTCCGTGTTCGGGGTCTGCGGATTCGGGTTCAGCACGCCCGCCTGCGGCAGGCTGGCAGTGGTCCAGCCGCCGATCGAGGGACTGTCGGTGCCGGTGATCAGACAACTCGTGGGCACCTGTAGCGCCAGGCTGGTGATGTTCTTGTCGGCCAGGATATTGCGGCCGGCGTTGCGGGCGTAGCCCGGCGCGACCGGCGCATCGGCGCTGTTCTGGTTGACCAGATCGAACAATTCGCCGAGATTGACGACGAAGCCTTCCTTGCGCTGGCCGGCGAACAGCTTGCCTTGGGTGTCACAGCCCGGGATATTGACCGAATACATGTACTGGTCGGCGTAACTTTCGTAGTCCGGGAACGACTTGTTGCCGATGTTGGCCATCGGTTTGATGAAGGTGCTGCCGCCATCGCTGCTGGTGAGTGCACTGGCACTGCCGGTGCGACGGTCGCCGCGGATCAGGTTGACCGTGTAATTCTGGATCACG
Organism: Salinisphaera aquimarina; assembly: GCF_042643355.1. NCBI lineage: Bacteria > Pseudomonadati > Pseudomonadota > Gammaproteobacteria > Salinisphaerales > Salinisphaeraceae > Salinisphaera > Salinisphaera aquimarina. The sequence continues at coordinate 77,295 of NZ_JBHRSS010000003.1, read as the reverse complement.
CTCAGATTGGCGTTGTCATCGCCGGCTTCGGTCGGCCCGATATTGACCAGCGGTACCGTGGTGGTTACGTCGTTGCCTTCGGCATCCTGACCGGCCGGTACAGCGGGTACATTGAACACGTTATTGAACTTGAACTGGAAGGTCAGGTCCTCGACCGCGTCGCCGTCGTTGTCGATATGAATTTCATAGACCGCGTTTGGATCCAGCTCGAAATAGTTCGGGCCGCCGTAGCTGGCCTGCAGCGGATCGTAGTTGGCGATCAGCGTGACCGAATCGGTGGCGGCATCGTCACCATAGCTGCGGAACATGTAGAAATCGGTGCCGTCGACCTTGGGCGCCGAGGTGATGAAAGGCGCTTCGCGGTGGCTGGAGGCCTGGGCGGTAACGCCCATGCCCAGACAGACTACGGCTGTGGCGGCGCTGGCCGCGACCAGCGGCCATCCCTGTTTAATCTTTCGCACGTTTTATACCCCTCCGGAACGAGAGTGTTCCGGTCCCTGGTGGTTGTTGACGGCATCGATCGGCGCTCTCTCGATCCGAGCTGCGCCGCTTGCCGCGTTCGCCCGCACTATTGGTGTGCGTGTGTCACCACCATGCGCCGGCCATATGCCGAAATACAGCTAAATCGCTGCGCGAACGAGGCCAGACTGTCGTATTGGGATATTTTTCCCAACATAACTTGTTCATATTGAAGCCAAAACCTAACGCCCGGGTAGCGCCTGTTTTTCGGCGGGTTTTATAGCTGTAACCCGGACATGAGTCGCGGTTTGCGCGGAATCCGCCGCTGGCGGGCATTCGGCACGGTCGGCGAGATGCCCGATTATCGCCGCCTGCAGGTAGCCCGCCTGTCGCAGCGCGTCCACACATCGTTCGGCCTGGTGGGCCGGCAGTGCGCCAAGCAGGCCACCGGCGATCTGTGGATCGAACAACAGCGGCCATGCCTTATGCGTCTCGGCGTCGGGATCCTCATCCGCCTGTCGGCGCATGGCCCGGTTCTGATCGTACGGCGAGCTACACATGCCGTCGGCCGCCAGCAGCGCCGCGCCGTCGAGCAGCGGCAGGGCATCGAGATACACCACCCCATCGACCGGGCTCGATCTGAGTAGATTCTCCAGGTGGCCGATCAGCCCGAAGCCGCTGATATCGGTACAGGCTCTTGCCTCATGCTCGTGCAGACAGGCGGCGGCCGCCGCGTTCGATTCGCGCATCCGGGCGATGGCCGCCGCAATCCACTCGCCGCGCGCCAGATGACGCCTGTCGGCGGCGAACAGCACACCGGTGCCGAGCGGTTGGGTCAGGATCAGTGCCATGCCGGCTGCGAGCGGGGCGCGTTCGCTGTCCGTCAAGGGGGGGAGCACGCCATTGACGGCGAAGCCGATTCCCAGCCCGGCGGCTTCCGACGAATGTCCGCCGAGCAGCGTTGCGCCAGCTTCGGCGAGTACCGCGCTGGCGCCGGCAAGCATCTGGAACAGCTGTTCTTCCATGAGAGCGTCCACGGCCAGCGGTACGCTTGCATGCACGAGCGCGGAATGCGGCGCGGCGCCCACTGCATACAGATTGTTGAGCGCATGCTGGGCCGCGATTTCGCCCAGCCGGTAGGGATCGCCGATGAAATCGGGCAGGTAGTCGAACGACTGCGCCAGTCGCTGGCCGGCGGGCGATGTGAACAACGCCGCGTCGGCGCGATGCTCGATCGCTGCGTCGATTGATATGCCGCACGACCGGGCAAGCCGATCGAGTACGCGATCGAGCACCGTCTGACCGACCTTGGCACCGCGGCGCATGGGCGGCGGTTCGGACTGCTCCGGTAGGCCCCGGGTACCCCGGTCGACCCAGTCGCGATCCGGCGCCGTCGGCGGCAGATCGCTGTAGCGGGCCATGAAGCGCCGATCGATCCATTCCTTGATCCGCCAGGGCGTCTTGCCGGCGAGCGTGATGCCGTCCCGTGAAGCCACCGCCTGTCGGTCACCGGTGCCGATGAGCGCGAGCGCCTTTTTCTGGGCCTTGAACCGTCGCAGCGTGTGGCCCCGCGCCTGCCGACGCAGGTTGTCGGCGAGTATCGGTCCTTCGCGGACCGCGAATACGCCGGACTTCGGCCTGGGTTCGGGCAGGGCGGCGACATCGCCGGCGGCGAACACGTTCGGGTGCGATATCGACTGCAACGTGTCGCCCACGCACAGGAAGCCGCGTTCGTCGAGCGTCAATCCGCTACCGGCCAGCCACTCGGGCGCGCTCGCGCTGGTCGCCCAGAATACCGTATCGGTAGCGTGCCGGGTGCCGTCCGCGAGCGTGAGTTCGTCGTGGTCCACGCCGACCACGGCCTGGCCTGTATGCACATCGATCGCACGTTCGGCCAGAATCCGGCGAAAACGGTGCTGCACTGCCTTGTTATGGGCGGCGAGTACCGTCTCGCTACGGGTCAACAGACTCAGCCGCGGGGCGTGGGCCGTGCCCCGCAGTCGATGCGCGAGTGCGAGCACGAGTTCGACCCCGCCGGCACCGGCGCCGACTACCGCCACCCGGGGAGCGATACCGGCATCGGCCCATCGCCGCTCGAAAGCGGCCAGCCGTGCGGTCAGCGTCGATACCGGTTTCACCGGGATCACGTGCTCTGCAGCACCCGGCACCGAATCCCAGGCCGGAGTCGAGCCGGTATTGAGTGACAGCAGGTCATAGCGCAGCGCGGGCCGGTCGCCGATCTCGACATGTTGGCGTTCGACGTCGAGCCCGGTGACGGTAGCCGGCACGATCTGGGCGCCGGCGAAACGCGCCAGCCGCCGCAGATCGATATGCATCTCGTCGGCTTTGTAGTGGCCGGCAATCAGACCCGGCAGCATGCCCGAATAAGGCGTATGCATGTCCGGACAGACCAGCGTCACGCGCAGCCCGGGCACGGGCGTCATCCCCAGGCGCCTGAGCACTTCGACATGGGCATGGCCGCCGCCGGCCAGCACCAGGTCGCGCAGATATGGAGACTCGTTTTTATTCACGCGTGGGTCGTCGGTCTCGTTGCCAGGAACATGGAGGTTCATTCAAGGGGAGTGTCGCACGCGCGTCAGCGCCTGCCAGTGCCCGCGACACAGCCGATCGTGGAGATGAATTCCGCGGCGGCCTCGTGCCGGCTTAGAGCGCGCAGGCTGAGATCCCTGTTCTGCTTGCCAGGAAGGGCGTCGCCGGAATTCGCTTGGGTCAGACATCCGGCGACTTCATCCCTTCCTGGCTGCGCTGCTCGGCGTAGCGCCAAGGGGGTGCAATCCAGTCAAACACCGACACGGGCTCGGCGTCTTGATCCTTTGCGCGGCGGGTCGATGGGTGATCTTGCCCCGATCAATGCAAGGCGGCGAAGCCCTCGGTCGACAGTCGGTAGAGGATCAGCAGGGCATAGATGACGACCAATCCCACGCAGACGATGGTGATCGTATGCGGGCCTTTCTCTTCGGGGATCACGTCGCCGCGCATGATGCGCAGGCGCTTGATCAGCAGCCGGACGGCCAGCCAGCCGAGGAAGGCGAATATCAGGAGGCCGAAGAAGAACTTCACCGGGCGCCCGCGCTAACCGCCGAAGCCCGGCTGCATCAGCCGTTCGAGAAAGATCGGGCCAATGCGTGGTTCCATGCACAGCGTGAACAGCAGGCCGAAGCCGGCGCCCCACAGATGCGCGCTGTGATTGATGTGATCGTGGCCCAGGCGCGTGGCATAGAAACCGTAGGCCGTGAACAGAATGGCGTACAGAATCGCCGGAATCGGAAAGAAGAAGACATAGATCGTCGACCACGGCGCGATCAGGATATAAGCGAACAGCACGGCCGAGACCGCGCCCGATGCGCCCAGGCTGCGATAGCGTGAATCGTTCTTGTGGCGCAGATAGCTGGGCAGGATGGCGACCACGATCGCCGCGAGGTAGAACAGCGCAAAACCCGCGACCCCGATATAGCGTTCGAAGAACCCCTCGATCGCCCGTCCGAAGAAGAACAGCGTCACCATGTTGAACAGCAGATGCTGGCCGTCGGCGTGTACGAAGCCGTGCGTGACCAGCCGCCAGTACTCGCCGCGGTTGACCGCCGGCGGCCAGAACAGCAGCCGGTCGAGCAGGCCGCGATTCTGAAAACAGGGGAACGAGATCGCGCAGGTGAGCGCGATCAGCGCAATCGTGATGAACATGCTGCTGCCGCCGAAAAACCTCAGGCGCCCGAGTATACGGATCGAGCGCGGTCGGGGTGGATCACGGCCGGCGCACCGCCGACTGGGCGCGCCCGGCCGCGCCCAGCACCATGCGCCCGATACGCAGCCCGGCCTGGCCGGGGGTCTCCTTCGCGCGCGAGAATTCCGTATTGCGCGGATCGATTTCGTACAGGCCGTAGCCGCCGTGCGGCGACGTCGTGTAGTAATCCACGCGCTCGTCTTCCGGCACGTCCGCGCGCCGCTGCAGCCGATACAGCAGATAGATCGCGAGCAGCAACAGGAAGCCGGTGTTGGTGAAGAACAGGCCGTTGGGGCCGAACTCGTCCATCACGCTGGCCGCGACGATGGGCCCGATACAGCTGCCGATACCGTAGGACAGCAGCAGCGTGGTGCTGGCGGCGGTGATCCGGTGCGTGGGCATCTGATCGTTGGTGATCGCCACCGATACCGGATACAGCGCCGCCGACAGGCCCATGTACAGGCCCACGACCGCGATCAGCAGGCGCGGATGTTCGCTGCCCATGAGCGGGATGGCGATGCTGGCAGCGGCCGCCACCGCGAGTACGGCCATCAGCACGCGTCGGCGGTTGAATCGATCGCACAGGCGGCCCACCGGCCAGGCCAGCACCATGGCGCCGACGATCGCGCTGGCCATGAACAGCGACACGCGGTTGGTCGGCAGGCCGATACGGTCGGCGTAGACCGGCGCCATCGCATAGAAGGCGCTGATCAACAGGCCGGCGATCAGCGAGCCGCTCACCCCGACCGGGGAGATCCGATACAGCGCAATCAGCGACAGCCGCTCCGCGCCCTCGATCGGCGGCGCATGCATGCGTGTGAGCGACAGCGGAATCACCGCCAGCCCCACCAGAATCGCGGCCAGCGTGAACGGGAACACCGCATCGGTCTCGCCGATGTTGATCAACAGCTGGCCGGAGGCGGTGGAGAGGAAGAACACCACCTGGTACACCGCAAACAGACGCGCCCGGTTGTCGTTGCTCGCGCGGCTGGAGAACCAGCTTTCCATGACGATCATCAACCCGGCCATCGCGAAACCGCCCAACGCCCGCAGTGCTGCCCAAAGCGGCGCGTTCACGGCCAGTGGATAGATCTGGATGGACACTGCCAGCACGGTTGCGAACACGGCGAAGGCGCGGATATGGCCGACGCGTTCGACCACGCGCTCGGCGAACAGCGTGCCGGCCACGAAACCCACCGAGTAGCAGACCATGATCCAGCCGATCACGGTGGTGGTCAGCCCTTCGTGGCTCAGGCGCAGGCCCAGCAGCGTCATGAGGAAGGCATTGCCGGAAATCAGCAGGATTATGCTGGCGATCAGGGCAACTAGGGAAGCGGCCAAGCGGGACATGGCGAAACTCGAAAACAGTAGTCAGACGACGCGTCGCCGCTTGGGCGACATCTTGAGAGCAGGGCAGCGCGCCCGCCGAGCAGGGGCGCGAAAGCCGATTCAGTATTCTTCGATATGCAGTGTCAGCTGCGGATGATCGAAGGACAGATAGCCTGCGATCGCCGCCATCGCGTCGATGGGCTGCTCGTAGCTCCACGCCGCGTCGTCGAGTGTTGTCGCCGCGTGTTGCAGATTGAAGTAGGTGGCGTCGCCCTTGAAGGGGCAATGGGTGCGCTTGTCGGAGACGCGCAGCGTACCCGGCGCGATGTCCGCGCGTGGCAGGTACAGACGTACGGGGTAGCCGGTCTCGTGGAGCTCGATCGCGGCGCATGTGTCGGCAACCAGTTGCTCGCCGGTCGTCGCCCGCACGCGTCCGTGGAAGGCATTCAGGCGAATACGATCGTCAGGGCCTGCCGGCATGGCTTGTCTCCGAAAACTGATGGGCCACGCACGTCGCCGTTCGCCAACCAACGAAACCAGCGCTTGCGAACACGTGATCTGGTTGCGCGCACCGTGTTTTCAAGACAACGGCGGCTGTTTTTGCTTAATTCTGTTCACTTAAGCGATGTGGCCCGGAGATTGGCGGGAAGACGTGTTGCCCGATCATGCCTCGTATTCAGAGTGCTCCGGCTGTGGCTCATTTGTGGCGAACCGAATTATCCGGAGGCGTCGGCGTTTATGTGGCGCTTGATTCAACAGCATTGGCATTTCTGCCGGCTTTTTCGCGTGCGCCGGATCAGTTCCGGTGCCGCGGCTCAGCGCTGCAGGCCATGGGCAGGCCACTGGTAGCATCGGTATCCAAAGCAACCGTTTTTCATGGCGCAGCCGCGGACCCGAGGCGGTGCCCCGCAGTCAGGAGTAGTGCATGGATTATTTCTACAACGAACCGGCCACCGTCGTCGACGACGTGATCGACGGTATGGGCCGTCTCGCGCCGATCACGCGCAGCCAGAATACGCACGGCGTGCGGGTGGTGGTCGACCGGGACTGGAAGAGGGATCGCGTGGCGGTGCTGTCGGGCGGCGGTGCCGGTCACGAGCCGTCGCATGCCGGTTTCGTCGGTCGCGGCATGCTGGCGGGCGCGATTGCCGGCGATCTGTTCACCTCGCCCAGCGTGGAGGCCGTGCTCGCCGCGATCCGTGCGACCTGCGGTGATGCCGGTTGCCTGCTGGTAATCAAGAACTACACCGGCGACCGGCTCAATTTCGGCCTCGCCGCCGAGCGCGCCGCGAATGAGGGTTACACGGTGCGCTGCGTTATCGTTGCCGACGACATCGCGCTCGCCGATGCGCCGCAGCCGCGCGGTCTGGCCGGGACCGTGCTGGTGCACAAGATCGCGGGCCACCTGGCCGCCGAAGGCGCCGATCTGGACACCGTGGCCGACGCCGCGCAGCGGGTGTGCGACCAGCTGTGTTCGCTGGGCATCGCGTTATCAAGCTGCACGCTGCCCGGCCACGACATCGATCGGCGCTCGCCCGAACTGGGCCTGGGCATTCACAACGAGCCGGGCGTACGCGAGGTGGCGCCGGTCGATGCCGCCGATGCCATGCGCATGGTGCTGGAGCCGCTGGTCGCGGCGGCGGATACACGCAGCGGCGCGGATACGCAGTGGGTCGTCATGCTCAACAATCTTGGCGGCTGTGCGACCCAGGAAATGGGCGTGCTGTTCGAGCAGATGCTGCGCCAGTTGCCGGCGGCGCGGGTGGCGCGCGCGGTCGTGCCGGCGCCGCTGATGACGTCGCTGGACATGCACGGTTTCTCGGTAACGATTCTGCCCGCGCACGACGATTTCGTGCAGGCGCTGGAAGCACCGGTCGCGGCGCTGAGCTGGCCGGGGCTGCGCACGCCGACAGCGGTGTGTACCTTCGAACCCAGTCTGAGCGTGGCCTCGACTGCCCCGCGAGGGAAACGAGACGAGCGCTGCGAACAGCGGCTGCGAGCCGTGATTGACACGCTATGTGTCGCGCGCGAGGACCTGGACGCGCTCGACGCCAAATCGGGTGACGGCGATACCGGCACCACTTTCGCCGCCGGGGCGCGGGCGATCGGCGCTGCCCTGGATGCGGGCGAACTCGCCACTGGCGATAACCCCCGGCTGGCCAACGAGATCGGCGATCTGCTGGCCCGTGACATGGGGGGCTCCAGCGGCGTGTTGTTGTCGATCTTCTGTACTGCAGCCGGTGCCGCGCTCAACGAAGACGCCGACTGGGCCAGCGCGCTGGGCCGCGGCGTCGAGCGCATGCAGCACTACGGCGGCGCGGCGCGCGGCGATCGCACATTGCTCGACGCGCTGCTGCCGGCGATCGACGCGCTCGCCGAAGGCGCCGATCTGACCGAAGCTGCCAGACGTGCACGTGCCGGTGCCGACGCCACCCGGCAAATGACCCACGCCAACGCCGGTCGTGCGGCCTATGTGCGCGAAAGCGCGCTGCGCGACGTGACCGACCCCGGTGCGGAGGCGGTTGCCCGCGTATGGGAGACGTTGGCTGCAGGCTGAGCCGGTTGTGACGTGAAACACCTGTTGCATTGAGCGCAACAGGTGACTCGGTTCGAGCGTCGCATTGCGACGCTCGGCACTTTCCGTCCTATTGCTCGCCGATCGCTCGAAGTCGGACTGGCGTTCGGTAGAAACCTTTTCAAATCAGAACGTCGCGCTTGCGCGCGCCCGCCCGTGTCTTGGTCTGGCACGGCGCTTGCCACCCTAGCCATGGATAAACGCGGCCGCATTGCGACGGCCGCCACGAATAAACCAGACGTTCGAGGAGATTCTGCAACGGCTCGACGTGCGCTCGCCGGCCCGGTGTGCGGCAACGGCCGTGGCACGCGCCGGCTCCGGCACGGCCTGCGCAGCGTCTGCTCCAACGCGGTCCATTGGCACAAGGAGCGCACAACGTGAGCGAATCCACAGACATCGAGCAGAACTTCATCGACGGCCGTTTCGTGGCCGGCGGGGGTGACGCGATCAGCGTCGAAAACCCGGCCACCCAGGCCACCCTCGGCCAGATCCCCGACAGCGACGCCGGTGTGGTCAACGACGCGGTGGCCGCCGCGCGCCGTGCTCAGCCGGCCTGGGAAAAAAGACCGGCGATCGAGCGGGCCGGCTATCTGCGCCAGATCAGCGCGAAGCTGCGAGAGCGCGTGGCCGAGTTCGCCGACATCATCGTGCGCGAGCAGGGCAAGGTGCGTGCGCTGGCCGAAGTCGAGGTGAACTTCACCGCCGACTATATCGACTATATGGCCGAGTGGGCGCGCCGTATCGAGGGTGAGGTCATCGAAAGCGACCGCGCCGGCGAGACGATCTTCCTGCTGCGCAAACCGGTCGGCGTGGTCGCCGGCATTCTGCCGTGGAACTTCCCGTTCTTTCTGATCGCTCGCAAGATGGCGCCGGCGCTGGTCACCGGCAACACGGTGGTGATCAAACCCAGCGAGGAAACGCCGCTCAACGCCTATGCGTTCGCGAAGCTCGTCGCCGAGACCGATCTGCCGGCGGGCGTGTTCAATCTGGTGGGCGGGCGCGGTGCGAGCACCGGCGATGCGCTGTGTTCGCATCCCGACGTGGGCCTGATCACGTTCACGGGCAGCGTGGCCACCGGTTCGCGGATCATGGCCACGGCGGCGAAAAACCTCACCCGCGTGAACCTGGAACTGGGCGGTAAGGCGCCCGCGATCGTGCTGGCCGACGCCGATCTGGATCTGGCCGCCAAGGCGATCTGTGATTCGCGCACGATCAATACCGGCCAGGTCTGCAACTGCGCGGAGCGGATCTATGTCGAGAAAAGCGTGGCCGAGCCGCTGGCCGAAAAGATCGCCGCCCATCTGAAGGCCACGCGCTACGGCGATCCCTCGGCGGAAAGCGATCTCGATATGGGCCCGCTCATCAACAAGGCAGGGCTGGACAAGGTCGCGGCCATGGTCGAGCAGGCGCAGGCCGACGGCGCGACGGTGGTCACCGGCGCCAGCGTGGCCGATCTCGGCCAGGGCTATCACTATCTGCCGACCCTGCTGACGGACTGTCGCGCGGACATGGCGATCATGCGCGACGAGATCTTCGGCCCGGTGCTGCCCATGCAGACCGTGGATTCACTGGACGAGGCCGTGGCACTTGCCAACGACTCCGACTACGGCCTGACGTCGTCGATCTACACCACGAATATCAATGCCGCGATGCAGGCCGTGCACGCACTGCAGTACGGCGAGACCTATATCAACCGCGAGAATTTCGAGGCCATGCAGGGCTTTCACGCCGGCCGGCGCAAGTCGGGTATCGGCGGCGCCGACGGCAAGCACGGCCTTTACGAGTTCATGGAGACGCACGTCGTCTACATGCAGCACGGCTAACTGGATCGAGGAGAACGATTCCGATGAAAACAAATAAATCCACCGAAATTCTTGCATGGCGGCGCCGCGCCGTCGTCGCGCTCGCGCTGGCCGCCTTGTGGCAACCGGCGGTGTTCGCCGAAACCGGCAGCGGCGCGCGCGGCCCGGCTGACGTCGACGGCCAGCGCATCATCGATGCCGATGATGAACCCGGCAACTGGATGAGCACCGGGCGTACCTACGACGAGCAGCGTTACAGCCCGCTCGACGACATCGATACCGATAACGTCGATGAACTGGGTCTGGCCTGGCAATACAAGCTGGACGTCGACCGTGGCGTGGAAGCCACGCCGATCGTGGTCGACGGTGTCATGTACACCACCGGTGCCTACAGCATCGTCTATGCGTTCGACGCCGCCTCGGGCGAGCTGCTCTGGAAGCACGACCCGAAGGTCGACCGCACCAAGGCCGCGAGCTTCTGTTGTGGCGTGATCAACCGCGGCGTGGCGGTCTGGAAGGGCAAGGTCTTTCTCGGCACGCTGGACGGACGCATGGTCGCCATCGATGCGGCCAGCGGCAAGGAAGTCTGGTCGGTCGATACCATCATCGATCACGACCGTGGCTATGGCATCACCGGCGCGCCGCGCATCGTCAAGAACAAGGTGATCATCGGCAACAGCGGCGCCGAGTTCGGCGTGCGCGGCTATATCACCGCCTACGACACCGAAACCGGCGATCAGGCCTGGCGTTTCTTCACCGTGCCGGGCGACCCCGCGAAACCGCAGGAGAACGAAGCGCTCGAGATGGCGGTCAAGACCTGGCACGGCGATGCCTGGGTCGAGCAGGGCGGTGGCGGCACCGCCTGGGACTCGATGGCCTACGATCCGGAGCTGAATCTGCTCTATGTCGGCGTCGGCAACGGTTCGATGTGGAACTACAAGGCACGCTCCGACGCGAAGGGCGACAACCTGTTTCTGTCGTCCATCGTCGCCATCAATCCCGACAACGGCGAGTACGTCTGGCATTACCAGACCACGCCGGGCGACGCCTGGGACTACACCGCCACGCAGCACATGATTCTGGCCGACCTGGAGATCGACGGCGAACAGCGCCAGGTGATCATGCAGGCGCCGAAAAACGGTTTTTTCTACGTACTCGATCGCAAGACCGGCAAGGTGATCTCCGCCGAGAAGTACGCGCCGGTCAACTGGGCCAAGAAGGTCGATCTGGAAACCGGCCGGCCGGTGTTCACCGATCACGCCAAGTACTGGGAACAGGATGGCCCGGTGGTGGTTCAGCCCGGTTTCTGGGGTGGCCACGACTGGCAGCCGATGTCCTACAACCCGAACACCGGTCTGGTGTATATCCCGAAGCACTATTTCGAAGTCACCTACGAGGACGTGCGTGATCCGGAATGGACGCCGCAAAAGGGTTTCTACCAGCTCGGCACCAGCGCCGCGGCCATGTCCGACGACGCCGAAGAGATGCAGTCCTGGGCCGATCGCTGGACCGGCGGGCTGCTGGCCTGGGATCCGGTCAAGCAGGAAAAAGTCTGGGAAGTGCCGCACAAAACCATCTTCAACGGCGGCACGCTTTCGACCGCGGGTAATCTCGTGTTTGAAGGCACAGCCGACGGTCGCGTGGTCGCCTATCGCGCCACCGACGGTGAAAAACTCTGGGAATCGCCGGCCAACAGCGGCGTGATGGCCGCGCCCGTGACCTACACCGCCGGCGGCGAGCAATACGTCACCTTCATGGTCGGCTGGGGCGGCGCGTTCTCGACGTTTGCCGGTGGCCAGTCCAAGAATGCCGGCGTGCGGCCCTATGCCGAGGTGCTCACCTTCAAGATCGGTGGCGACGAGAAACTCGCCGAGCCGAACTTCCAGCCGCTGGCCAAGCCGGAACCGCCGAAACAGACGGCGAGCACTGCCGACATCGAGGACGGCAAGGCGCTGATGAACGGCCACTGCAGTCAGTGCCACGGCATGAACGCGGCCAGCGGTGGCGTGACGCCCGACCTGCGCCGCCTGTCGGCCGAGACCCACAAGCAGTTCGCGGCCATCGTCATGGGCGCCCGCCTGAACAACGGCATGCCGTCCTACGCAGGCGTGCTCGACCCGGAAGAGATCGACAAGATCCACGCCTACATCATCAAGCGGGGCAACGATCTGCTTGATGAGGAATATAGCGGCAACTGATTTCCTGCCCTCCGCATGGAAATTTGGGCCGCGTCATCCGACGCGGCCCTTTTTTATGCGGCTTTACTTTTTAATGGCGGTACTTGGGGTCGACGATATCCAGCCGCGCCATGCGCCGGTAGACCGTCGAACGGGCCACGGCCAGATCGCGCGCGACATGCGCGATGTTCCAGTGCCGTTCACGCAGCTGTGCCAGCAGGCGTTCGCGCGGCGTCCGTGTTTCGGTTTCGGTCCCGAATACCGGTGCGCTTGCCGGCAGTGACGGCGCCGGTCTCGACAGAGGGTCGGGTAGGTCGGCGATCGCAATCCCGTCGTCGTCGGCCAGCGCCAGGGCGAACCGCAGCACGTTGCGCAGCTCGCGCACATTGCCGGGCCAGTCGTGGGCGAGCAGACGATCGCGCACGCCGGGCTTGAGATGAGCCAGGCACCCCAGCGCGTCGGCTTCGCGGATCAGCAGGCGTTCGATCAGCCAGTCCACGTCGCGGCGATCACGAAGGGCGGGCAGCGATAGCGTGCCGCCGGCCAGGCGGTAGTAGAGATCCTCGCGGAATGTGCCCGCACTCACGAGTGTCGACAGGTCGCGATGAGTGGCTGTGATCACGCGCAGGTTGAGTGCGATCGGCGTATCGCTGCCCAGCGGCAGGACCTCGCGCTCGGCGAGTACGCGCAGCAGGCGGGTCTGCAGATCGGCCGGCATGTCGCCGATCTCGTCGAGAAAGAGCGTGCCGCCATCGGCCTGCTGAAGCAGGCCCTTCATGCCGTGCCGGCGCGCGCCGGTGAAGCTGCCGGGGGCATAGCCGAACAGTTCGCTTTCGATCAGCGACTCGGGCAGGGCCGCGCAGTTGATGGCGACGAACGCCGCGCTGGATCTTGGGCTCGCGGCGTGCAGCGCGCGGGCGAGTACTTCCTTGCCGCTGCCGGTCTCGCCCTGGATGAGCAGGTCGATCGGCTTGACCGCCAGCCGGCGGGCCTGGGCGATCAGGCGCTGCATGGCGGGGTCGTCGCCGGCCATCGCGTCGAGTGCAGCGGTGGGCGGAGTGCCACCCGGAACCGGTACGCTCGACGTCGCGCGCCGCGGTTGCGACATCGCGGCATGAAACGCATCGTCGCCCCAGGTGCTTAACCGCGCGTCGCCGCGGCCCCGCTTCAGTGCATGCAGGCGCGCGTTACCATCACGAAAGAACGCGCCGATGCCGTGGCCCACCGGGCCGGTACCGGTCGGCGGCCGCAGCGCGTGGCGCGCGCCGGTATTCGCGCCGACAATCATGCCGTCGTCGTCGAGCGCCAGGATCAGGTCGGCGTGGCTGTCGACGAACGGCGCCGAGCGGCCGAGCCGCAACAGCCAGCGGTCACGAAAATGATGGCTGAAATAACTGTCCTCTATCAGCCGCGCATATAGCGAGGTCAGATGCCAGGCCAGGTGCTGGCCTTCGCGGGCGCCCGGCATGGACAGCGCCGAGATATCGAGCACCGCCGCGACGCGCCCGAATGGATCGTGCAGCGGTGCGGCCGTGCAACTCAGATCGAGATTGCCGGCATAGAAATGATCCTCCCGGTGACAGGTCAGGGCCCGTTGCTCGGCGATACAGGTGCCGATCCCGTTGGTGCCGACCACGGTCTCGCCCCAGACGGTGCCTGGACGCAGACCGGCCGCCTGCAGGGCTGGATCGGCGTTGTCGCCGCCCAGGCATTCGAGCGTCACGCCGTCGCTGTCGGCCAGCATGGTGATATAGCCCAGCCCCGCGATATGCGGGTAGAGCTCGTTCATGCCGGCACGCGCCACGTCGAGATAGGCACCCACGCGCTCGCGACGTTCATGCAGGCGCGCCGATGTCACGTCGGAGATGCCCGGGTTGTGCTCCGGCTTCAGCCCGTATTCGCGGGCGCAGCGCAGCCACGATTGGCGGATCAGGCGCTCGCCATGCTTGTGGGCGGCAATCTGGCCCGAATCGATCACCCGGCGAACGGTCTCGCTGTGCGGCTGTGTCATCACGATGCGCCGGCGGCCGGCTTTGCTGAGGGTTCGGTCGCCTACTATTGCCGCCGTCGCTGGCCGCTGCAACCCGGAGTTGGCCGGACTCAGACGTGCGTGAGTGCGCGCTCGACGAAATCCAGCCGGTCCTGGCCGAAGAACAGTTCGTCGTCGACGATGAAGCTGGGTGCGCCGAACACACCGCGCGCTACGGCCTCGTCGGTGGCGGCGATCAGTGCCTGCTTGGTTTCGGGTGCACTCACGGCGGCCATGAACTCGCTCGCCTCGAAGCCGACGTCGGCGAGCGTGTGTTCGAGTACCGCCGGGTCGCCCAGATCGCGGTTGTCGACCCAGAGTGCGCGAAACACCGCGTCCACATAAGTCGGGAAACGAATGTCGTCGAGCAGGGCGACGGCCCCGCGCATGAGAGTGAGCGTATTGATCGGAAAGGCGTCGTTGAACTGATATTCGATGCCGTAGCGTTCGACGAAGCGGGCCATGTCCCGGCGCAGATATGCGCCTTTTGCCGGCACTTCGCCTGGTGCGTGATTGCCGGTGGCCTTGAACACGCCGCCCAGCAGCATGGGCCGCCAGACCAGGTCGGTGATGCAGCGCTCACACAGGGCGGGGAGCTGGGTATAGGCCAGATAGGCGTTGGGGCTGCCGAAGTCGAAAAAGAATTCGAGTTTTCTGGTCATGGTCTTACCTCTGACCGGTTAACGATATCGTCGATCTAGAAAGATTCGAGCCAGGGGCGCAGGTCCATTTCCTGGGTCCAGGTGTCGCGTGGCTGGCCGTGCAGTTGCCAATAGGCCTCGGCGATATGATCGGGGTTGAGAATGCCGTCGTCGACTTTCTTCGCGTAGCGGTCGGGGAAGTTGTCGCGGATGAACGCGGTGTCGATAGCGCCGTCGATGACCGTGTGCGCCACGTGGATGCCCTCGGGGCCGAGCTCGCGGGCCATGCTCTGCGCCAGCGAACGCAGCGCGAACTTGGCCCCGGAGAACGCCGAGAAGCCGGCGCCGCCGCGCATGGAGGCGGTCGCGCCGGTAAAAATGATCGTGCCCCGGCCGCGCGGGCGCATGACGCGTGCGGCTTCGCGGCCGGTGAGAAAACCGGCGAAGGCGGACATCTCCCAGACCTTGCGATAGACCCGGGCGGTGGTGTCGTTGATGCCGAAACGCACATTGCCGCCGATATTGAAGATCGCGACCTCCAGCGGTCCGATATCGGCCTCGATGGTGTCGATCATGGCCACGACCTGGGCTTCGTCACGGGCATCACAGCCAAATGCGCGTGCGCTGCCGCCCTCGGCCTCGATCTGCTGCACCAGCGGCTGAAGCTTGTCGGCGGTGCGCCGCGCGACGCAGGCGACGAAACCTTCGCGGGCAAAGCGCCGAGCGATCGCGCCGCCGGTGGCGTCGCCGGCGCCGACCACGAGTACGGCCTTGGAGCTACCCATGTCTGGAGTCCTTGTTCATTGCCTGCATCGACATCGAATCGGCTGATCTCTGCCTGTATTGCATGTCCGTATTCGTAGTCGACCGTTCAGGCTCTCGATAAAGCGTGCATATACAAGTATCAGCGGTGAGCAGGGGCGTCAACGTCTTTGTGAACCGGGTCGGCGACGCGATAGTGGTAGATGAGTGTTTCGTCCTTGGCCGGCCCGGAGATCGACCATTGCAGCGTGAATCCGGCCTGCGTGAGCGTCAGCTTCGCCTGATACAGGTCGGCGTTGCAGACGTGCGGGTCGGCGCTTGTGAGACAGTCGTTGCCGGTGGCGATCAGGTCGAACAGCCAAACGGGGCGATCACGACCGAAGCGTTCGTGGCTGAGCGACAACACATCGGCACGGCGCTCCCACCGAAAGCTGTTGTGGAAGTTCAGCGGCCGGTCGCTGTCAGCTGGGGTGAAAAGGCCCGTTTCGCTGAAACGCAGCGTATCGTGACCGTGTTCGCAGAGCACCTCGGCGTGCCCGGTGCCGGCCCAGCCGGTGCGCGACCGGGGGCCGGGCGTGGTCGTGAACGCCAGTGAGGCGATCCGCGGCAGGCATTGCCAAGCCTTTACAATGACGGAATTCTCCGCGGTTTTCGTCCCGGTATCGCTCATGATCTGTCTGGTTGCTGTCACGTTGCTGTGGGCGTTTTCCTACAGCCTGATCGGTGTTTATCTGTCGGGTACGGTCGACAGCTATTTCGCCGTACTCACCCGGATCACGCTGGCGAGCCTGCTGTTTCTGCCGGTGCTGCGCTGGCGTGGCTTGGCGCCACGCTGGATTGCGGCGCTGATGGCGGTAGGTGCGGTCGAACTCGGCCTGATGTACACGTTCTTCTATCAGTCCTTCCTGTGGCTGAGCGTACCCGAAGTGCTGCTGTTCACGATATTCACACCGATCTACGTCACCCTCATCGAGGACCTGCTGCAGGCGCGCTTCAACCCGATATATTTGCTGACCGCCCTGGGCGCGGTGGCCGGTGCTGCGGTCATCCGCTACGACGGCGTCGGGCACGGGATCTGGACCGGGTTTGCGATCGTGCAAGGGGCCAATCTGTGTTTCGCCGCAGGCCAGGTGGCCTATCGGCATGTGGCGCCGCATCTGCCGGACGACGTGCCCTCGTGGCGGGTGTTCGGGTGGTTCTTTCTGGGCGCGTGGCCGCTGGCCGCGGCGTTGTTTCTGTGGCGCGGGGACTGGCAGGCGCTGCCGTCGACCACCCAGCAATGGGGCGTGCTGCTCTGGCTGGGCCTGGCGGCGTCGGGCGCCGGCTATTTTCTATGGAACCGGGGCGCCACCCAGGTCGATGCGGGCGCGTTGGCGATCATGAACAATGCATTGATTCCGGCCGGCCTGCTGGTGAACCTGCTGATCTGGAACCGCGACGCCGACGTGGTGCGGCTGGCGCTGGGCGCGGTGATCATCGTCACCGTGCTCGTGATCAACGAACGCTGGGCGCGGCAATCCCGGTAGCGTTATTGCGCCGGTGATCACATGGCCGAACCGATTCGGTGTAATGATATTGACCGCTTCGGCTCACCCGCGACCTGTGCACGAAATCGCAATGTTCCGTGTATGCCGTCACCGACCCGGTTACAGGACGTCAGCTGACCGTCTCGGCGTCCAGGGTCTGGGTGAAACGGTCCAGCAGGGCGTGTAGCTGGAGCATTTCGCTGGCGTTCATCTGGGCTGCGAGTGAACGCTGCGCATGTTGCCAGTGTCGGCGCGCGCGTCGCAGTCGGCTGCGTCCGAGGTCGGTGATTTCGATATGCCGACTGCGTGCATCGTGCCCGGCCACCATGCGGACCCAGTCGCGCTGACGCAGCGTGTGAAGCGTGCGCGTGATGGTCGAGTTGTCCAGATGCAGACGATGGGCAAGATCGCTCGGCCGTACGGGTTCGAGTGCGACGATATGGCTGAGCAACGCGAACTGGCTGCTTTTCATGCCGCTTTCGGCCAGATGGCTGTCGTAATGACGATTGATGATCCGGTTGAGGCATTGCAGCTTCAGGTGCGTACAGTCGGTTTTCGGTGCCTGCGTGCTCATGTGTTCCTGCGCGGTTCGACGGGCCGCGCGCCCTTTTGCGGGGCGCCCCGAGGGGACGCTCTCCATGTTCGATGCGTATTTATGTAATCGGCGGCGGTGACCGGTATCTGAAGCAGCCGTGCTCTTTCGAGCCCCTGTACAGACAGGCTCGCAGTATTGTCGCGTCCGGTCGTATCGCGCGGTTACAGCACGCCGGCTGGATTCAAACGCGGCTTCGCAACGGTCGAGTTGCCGGGTATCGTTGCGCTTATCGCGCCGGGTCGGGCCTTTCTCTCGCGTCTACAGCGGGCAGCGGCACGGCGACGGGTCGGTCGCTTGCGTAGGCACCTTGTTCCAGCGGCTGCGCAGTTGCGCCCCGGGCCGAGATGACCTGCATGGCGGCAAGCCAGATCAGCGGCACCACCTCGATGAAGATTCGTTGTTCCTGCACGCGTCCGGCCAGCAGCGCAAAGAAGATCAGCGGCAGGCCAAAGCCGATCAGGGCCATCGCCAGACGACGGTCGAGGCTGCGGTGCCAGAGCAACACCGGCAGGTACAGGCCTGCCGCGAAACGGGCCACGAAGGTGAGCAGATAGAGCGGGTTCGACAACAGCACAAGATTGGCGATGAAGTGATTCTCGTACTGGGTACCGACCAGCTGCGCATTGGGATTGACGTTGTCCGCGAACAGCCAGTTGAGCGGCCACTGGATAGCCACGAACAGGGCCGCCTGCACAATCAACAGCAACGCCAGCCGGTGCCAGGGCATGCGCGTGGCGAACAGCAACAGGAAGAAGCCGAGCATGAAGACCGTGGTTTCGCGATTGAACGTGCCGATCATGAACAACAGGAAATACAGCGCCATATAACGCCGCGCCGGCGCCCTGGCGTAGCGAGCCAGGGTCAGCGTCATGGCGAAGACGAACAGGGCGGCCGGTAGGTCGTAGACATAGTAGAACAGCGCACGAGGCTGCCAGGTGCCGACGTCGAAGCGCTCGTTGTCGGCGACGAACGCGCTGACCAGTTGCAGATCGGGCGCGATCAGATGCATGAACATCGGGATGACGACAGTAAAGGCGAGCACCCTGCGCATGAGGTCATAGCGGCCGATCTCGAACAGCACCAGAGCACGATAGGCCAGCACGATGAGTACCACCCAGCCGCCGATCTCCAGCAGCCCGAACAGCAGTTTCTCGCCCAGCGGAAGGTAGACCTGCAGCCCGGCCACGATCGCCGGCAGCAGTACCCGATGCTGGAACGGCTCGACCGCGTTGAAAGTCACCAGCCTGTGAAAGGTGGTGAGCTTGAAGGGGGCTGTCGTGGTCAGATGCAGGCAGGTGAGGAACACCGCCACCATGACGGCGGCCAGCAGCCAGATCAGGCGTTCGAGACGGCTCGTCCCGGGAGAAGGCGATAGCGGCGCAGTCGGCATGGGTGCAGCACTCTTGGCTGTTGCGAGTCCGATCGCCGGTGGTGACGGCCCGCCAGGGTTATTGATTGTATTGTTCTGCCGGGCCGCAAGCGGACAGGCCGACACGTCGTCCCCTCGACGTATAAACCGAAAGATAACAGGAGCGTGGCGGAATTACAGTAGCCCGTTAGGCGCATGTACAAGCAGGTCGATACCATTCTCGAAACTGCTATTGTCTGGGTCGGATCAAAGCGCGACGGGTGTGTGCCGTGGGTATCTGCCTCGGCGCCTCGTACCGCGCGCATCGAACACAAGGATCAGTGATGAAGGCTGCAATACTCCAGGCGCCCGGTGGACTGGACCGGATTCAGGTCGCCGAGCGCGACGTGGTGGACCCGGGCGAGGGCGAGATTCAGGTACGGGTTCGGGCGAGTTCGCTCAACTATCACGACTACGCCGTGGCCAACGGCACGATACCAACCGAAGACGGTCGCGTGCTGATGTCGGACGGTGCCGGCGACGTGGTGGCGGTCGGTGCCTCGGTCGAGGCATTCGCCGTGGGCGATCGGGTCATGTCGACCTTCTTTCCCAACTGGGAGGACGGCCCGATCAGTCTGGCCAAACGCGACGGCACCCCGGGAGATCGCGGCGAAGGCATGGCCGCGGAATATGTGACCGCGCCGGTGTCCTCGTTCACCCATGCGCCGCGCGGCTATTCGTTTGCGCAGGCGGCGACGCTTCCCTGTGCGGCGTTGACCGCGTGGCGCGCGCTGATGGTGGAGGCACGGATCAAGCCGGGCGATACGGTCCTGGTGCTCGGTACCGGCGGCGTGTCGCTGTTCGCGCTGCAGTTCGCCAAGGCCGCGGGCGCGCGCGTGATCGCGACCTCCAGTTCCGCGGCCAAGCTCGAACGCCTGCGGGAACTGGGTGCGGACGAGGTGATCAACTACGCCGAACAGCCGAAGTGGGGCAAGGTCGCCAAGCAGCTCACCGGCGGGCGCGGCGTGGACGCGGTGGTCGAGATCGGCGGCCCCGCCACGCTCGGCCAGTCGATCGCGGCCTGCCGCATGGGCGGACATATCAGCCTGATCGGCGTGCTCACCGGCGTGAAGGGCGAGGTGCCGACCGCGCAGTTCTTCTATTCCAATCTCACCATGAAAGGCATCACGGTCGGCAGCCGCTCGGAGCAGCACGACATGGTGCGCGCGCTCGAAGCCAACGGCATCGAGCCGGTCATCGATACGACCTTCGGCCTCGACGAGCTCGCCCAGGCATTTCGCCATCAGGAAGCGCAGAAACATTTCGGCAAGATCTGTCTCGAGTTCTGAGCTTATTTTCATGACAGGTACATCCGAGCCCGCAGCGATCTCGCCATTCACGATCCGGGTGCTGGCCACCGGCGGCACGATCGAAAAGACCTATGACGCGGCGCGCGGCGCGCTCACGCTCGACGTCCCGGTACTCGACCATCTGCTGGCCGAACTTCGCCAGCCCGATGTCGATCTGCGGCTCGAGCGTGTCATGGCGATGGATTCGCTCGACATGGACGCCGATGATCGCGGCCGTATCGTGGCCGCGGTTGCCACAACAATGGCCGCGGCGGACTGCCATGCGGTGCTGATCACCCATGGCACCGACACCCTGGCCGATACGGCCGCGGCACTCATCGAAGGTCTGGAGCAGTTATCGATCCCAGTCGTGCTCACCGGCGCGATGGTGCCCTACCGCGTGGCCGACAGCGATGCGCTGCAGAACATGGCCCAGGCGCTGATGGCCTGCCGATTGCTTGCGCCGGGCGTATACACAGCCTTTCATTCGCGCGTCATCCCGGGCGATCGCATCGTCAAGGACTACGAGCACTTGACGATGATCGAGGCGCAACCGCGCAGCGGCTGAGCACCTCGTGGTCGGCACGCGCCCGCAAATGATCTGGCAGACCGACGTGTATTGTTGCGCCCGATACGCGGCGCACGAGATCGCATCGTTACGCTCGGCGGAGCCGCTTCATGGGGCCCGGCCCTGAACGACACGCGTCGATCAGCAGCTGTATGAGAAACAAGGAGACGATGTGGCGCGTGCAATTCCCAGTCTGACCAGCGGATCGATCCCCCGGGCGCTGCTGCGTCTGGCGGTGCCGATCGTGTTCGCCAATCTGCTGCAGACCGCCTACCAGCTGATCGACACCTTCTGGGTGGGCCGCCTCGGCGCGAGCGCGGTGGCGGCGGTGTCGCTGAGTTTTCCGGTGATCTTCTTCCTGATCTCGCTGGGCCTCGGATTGGCGGTCGCCGGTACGATCCTGGTGTCGCAGTACCAGGGCGCTGGCAATACCGCCGCGGTCAACGAAGTATCCGCCCAGGCGCTGGTCGGGGTCGTGCTCATCTCGCTGGTGCTGGCGGTCGTCGGCTTCATCGGCGCGCCGTATATCGTGGCGTTTCTGGGCGCGGCCGACGACGTGCTGCCGTTGGCATCGCGCTATCTGCAGGTCTCCTTCGTGGGCCTGCCGTTCCTGTTCGCCTACGTCATCTTCCAGTCGCTGATGCGTGGGGTGGGTGACGCGCGCACGCCGCTGCTGATCGTGACCGGCACGGTGGTGCTCAATTTCTTTCTCGATCCGTTGTTCATCCTCGGCTATGGACCGATGCCCGCCCTGGGCGTGAGCGGCGCAGCACTGGCGACGGTGATTACCCAGGGCCTGGCCGCGGTCGTCGGCCTGACGATGCTGTTTTCGGGCCGTTACGGGATCAGCCTGCGCCTGCACAATCTGCGCCCGGATCCAGCGCTGCTGTGGCGTCTGCTCAAGCTCGGCCTGCCGGCCGCCGTCGAGCAGTCCACCCGTGCCCTCGGGCTCATGCTGATGACGATTCTGGTGGCCGGATTCGGCACGGTCACGCTCGCGGCCTACGGCATCGGCACGCGCATGCTCAGCTTCGTCATCATCCCGGCGCTGGGTCTGTCGCAGGCGACCTCGGCGCTGATCGGCCAGAACATCGGCGCCGGCAAGATCGACCGGGCCGAGCACACGGCGTGGCTCAGTGCTGCCTTCGCGCTCGTGAGCCTGTCGATATTCGGCGTGGTCGGTTTCGTGTTCGCGCGCGAGATCGTCACCGCGTTCGTGCCGGATGCGCCGCAGGTCATCGAGAAGGGCGCGCTGTTCGTACGCATCACGGCTTTTTCCTACGGTCTGATCGGCGCCCAGCAGGTCATCACCGGGGCGTTTCGCGGTTCCGGCAACACCCTCGTGGCGATGGCGATCGCGCTGGTCTCGCTATGGATGCTGCAGTTTCCGCTGGCGTGGTTGCTGTCGAACAACACCAGCCTGGGCGAAGTCGGGATATGGATCGCCTATCCGGTCCAGAACGTGATCACCGCGGCCATTGCGTGTATCTGGTTCGCCCGTGGTACCTGGAAGCAGCGCGACGTCATGGGCACGCCGACGCCGGAAAACGCCGTGTCGGCTTATCGTCCGGGTGCAATTACCAACACCACTTTGCGTTGAGCCGATGACGCGCGTATCCCGAACGCCGGCATATCCGCTGGCGACCCACTCCTGGCTTCAGTTCGGGCTGCTGCTGGGCATCAGCGGTTTCTTTCTGATGGGCGGCATCGGTCATTTCGCGCTGGCGCGGTTTTTCGTGGCGATCGTGCCCGCCTATATACCCGAGCCGCGACTGATGGTGGCCATCAGCGGTACCTGCGAACTGCTGGGCGCCGTCGGTCTGCTATGGCCGCGCAGCCGCCGCGTCGCGGGGATCGGTCTGCTGTTGCTGATCGTGGCGGTGTTCCCGGCGAATCTGAACATGGCGCTGCACGCAGCGCAGTTTCCGGCGTTCGCGCCCTGGATGCTGTACCTGCGTCTGCCTTTGCAACTGGTGTTGCTGGCTTGGGTCGTGTCTGCCGTCGGTCTTCGTCGTCATGGCAAGGGAATACCCTAGCGGCAAAGAGGAGGCCGGCGCATGGGCAAGATCCCGCTACACTCTCAAGTGTCTGTTTCGTATCATTGTGTTCGGTGCGACGAGCGCATATAAAAGTGAGGCCGGACACTCCCGTACTGCGACTAAAGCATGTGCGGCAACGCGCCGCGCACCTCAGGATTGCGCGGCTTTATTGAGTACAATAGATGTACATGCACGTAAGGCTGCAGTTTCCGGCACACCGGCCGATCTAATAGCTGTATCTGAATGGAAATTCGGACACTGGCAAACGATGGATCGCCGTGTCGACACCGGAGATGGGATGTGTGGGTTGCGTCGCTATCCGAAGGTCTTTATGCCGCGGGGTCGAGGGATGCATCGTTCGTGAAGATAGAAATCGAAAAGCCCGATGCAGCAAGAACTATTTCGAATGGCGCCGAGTCTTCGATCGCGATGCGTGCATGGGTGGATCGCAATCCACCACCCAATCATATTGGACATACCATCGACCCGCTTTACTGTGATCTCGCCCCTTCGGGCCTGCTGCAACGCATCCAGGGCAACGACTTCGAGTCGGCCGACGCATTCGTGGCTGCCTACGAGGCCGAACTCGATGCCATACCCCTGGCTCGTTTCGGCAGCCTCATAGAGCGCGCCCGCCGTGACGAACTCGTGCTCGTGAGCGCGAATCCGCTGGCGGCGCGTACCTTGCGACGCTATTTATGTGACATGGCGGCAATGACCGCGGCCGATGAAGATCGCATGGAAGCGGCGGCCAGCCGTTGTGCTGCGGTCGTCGATGCCACCTATCGCGCGACGCGTCTGCGCGGCGCCAGTCATTCAAAGGGCGTATGTGCCTCGCGCGCTGCCTTGAGACGTATGCCGGCCTGAAACAAGGTACTGGGCGGCGGTTACTCAACGTGGCGGATTTGCCGTGCGCTGCAGGGCAGAGCAATCGCTGGGTGGCGGTATACCGGCAAACCGGTCGGCCAGATAAGCCACTGCCGTCGATGCGTGGGTCAGCGCGGCGCTGATGTGCTCGCCGAAGGCGTAGTCGAATCGCACCGGTATGCCCTTGTCGCAGTAGGTGCGCGCGAGCGCCCTGGCGTCCTTGCGCGGCGTGAGCTGGTCGAAGAAGGCGTGGTAATACAGCAGTGGCGCGTCGAAGCCGCGCTGGCCGAGCCGATTCTCGCGGGTGACGCGCTGTACCGCGGGCACGCTCAACAGATCGTCGACCGTCGTGTACTCGTGCATGCTGTCGAAGGTGTAACCGGACAGCAGCGGGTCCTTGACCCAGGCCAGTTCCTGACCGACACAGCTTTGGTCGAGATCGGCGAACATCCGCCGACCCTTGTCGTTGAGCAGGGCATCGGTGTCGATCGTGTCGTAGGCCCGTGACAGCCCGATCACCGCCGCGAAATACAGACCCGCGAACAGCCCGCCGTCGATATGCTCCGCGGTACTCGCGAGATCGGCCGGCGGACCGCCCGCCGCGACCCCGGCGATATGAATTCGGGGTGCATAGCTCGCGGCCTGTTCCGCGGCCCAGAGACTGGCGAACGCGCCGCCGGAATAACCCCAGAGGGCCACCGGCGTGTCGGCGCCGACAAGTCTGTCGGGCAGAAATGTCTGCGCGGCGCGGATGCCGTCGAGCACGCCGCGGCCTGAATTGATGCCGGCAATGAATTGCGCTTCCGGGCCTTCGTAGTCCGGAAGCACCACGACCCAGCCGCGGCGCAGCGCCTTGTTGACCAGCAGCTGTTCCACCATCGACCCACTGAGGATTTCGTAGGACGGCGCGCAACGCCGTGTGAGTGCATCGTAGGCGGTCTGATAGGACAACAGCCGGGGCTGGGGATCGTCCGGCACCAGAATCGTGGCGACATCGGCCTGCGGCTTGCCGAATGTATCGCTGGTGCGATAGAGCAGCTGCCAGGCTTGGGCATCGACGTCGAAGAAATAATAGGATTCGGCCGCGATGGGGCGGTAGCGCATCACGGTGCCCGGCGGCGTGGCGGCCAGTTCCGCGGCCGACGGCTGGGCATGAAACGGGTCGTCGCCGGGTGCGCTGAACGGTTTGCGCGGCGTGGGAAACCGGGCCGGCGGTGGCTGCTCGGTCGCTGGCGGTACCGCAAGGGTGTGCACCGGCGTCGCCGCGCAGCCGGCGAGAACACACAGGCTCAACAGCAATAGACAACGAATGCGGGCTGGGCGCACGCGGGAAACTCGCGGGAATCGGATAGCGCTGATTGTACGCCGGCCAGCGGACCGGCTTTCCGGTACGGGTGTCGCGTCAAGCCTGTGCGCTTTGTCGTGCCTCATAGAGCATGTGCAGCGTGATCTTGCGTACTTCGTTGCGGCTGCTGCGGATGTGTGACCTGAGCAGCATCTGGGCCTGCGCGGCGCGCTTTTGCAGCAGTGCGCGCAGGATCTCGGCGTGCTCGTCGTAGGTTGCCTGCACGCGTCTGGATTGGGTGAAATCCAGTCGGCGGATGATGCGGATACGTTCCGTGACGTCATCGTGCATCGCGACCATTACGGTGTTGCCGGCGGCGCGGACCAGTGCCGCGTGGAAGCGCTCGTCCAGACCCCATACGGTCTCGCTCTCGCTCAGCCGCTCGGCGACCGGCACCAGCCAGGCCGGTTTCAATGCCTCGAGTTCGGGCGGCACACCGGCCAGCTCGCAGATACGCTGCACGCAGGCGCATTCGAGCACCGTGCGTACGTCGTACAACTCCTCGAAATAATCAAAATCGAAGGGCCGAACCTGCCAGCCGCTGCGGGAGAGCACTTCCACATAGCCGTCGCGCTGGAGTCTGAACAGGGCCTCGCGCACCGGCGTGCGGCTGGCATTCACGCGCGCGGCAATCTCGTTTTCGGACAGGCGATCGCCCGGAATCAGGCGGAAATCGAAGATCTCCTGCTTGAGCTGACGATAGATCCGGTCGCCCAGATTACCGCGGCTCTTGCCGCCATGCGCCGGCGCTGTCGGTACGTGGATTGCTGCGCTCATCGCCGGCTCAGGCGGGCGCGATGACGAGCAGCGGATCGCCAGCCGACACCACGGTGCCCTCGGCGCAGCGCAGCGCGCGCACGATGCCGGCTACCGGCGCATCCAGGGCGAACTCCATCTTCATGGCCTCTACAATCAGCAGGGGATCGCCCTGGGCGACCCGGCCGCCGTCTTCGACGTGCAGTTTCCAGACATTGCCGCTGACCTCCGAGGCGACGATCTCGCCGTCGATGTCGTCGGCCATCGCCAGCGGCGTGTCTGCCGCCGTGTCTTGCGGTGCGCTGTCGGCCTCGGCGTGCCAGTGTTCCACTTCCCGGGCAAAGGCCGCATCCTGGCGTGTCTTGAAGGCCGCGATATCGTCGGCGTTGTCTTCGAGAAACTGTCGGTAGTCGGCAAAATCGAAGATCTCTTCGCTGATTTCGGCGTGCAGGCGGCCGGCCCGGAACTCGGCGCGCATCTCGGCCAGCTTTGCCTGATCGACCGGGTAGTAGCGCACCTGATCGAAAAAGCGCAGCAGCCAGGGCTCGCCGGGCTCGAACTGGCGGTTATGACCGAACTTGTTCCAGATCGGCAGGGTGCGCCCGACCAGTTGGTAGCCGCCCGGCGAATCCATGCCGTAGATGCACATATATACGCCGCCGATGCCGACGGTGCCTTCGGCGGTGTAGGTGCGCGCGGGATTGTACTTGGAGGTCACCAGTCGATGCCGCGGGTCCACCGGTACCGCGCAGGGCGCGCCCAGATACACGTCGCCCAGGCCCATGACCATATAGCTGGCCGCATAGATCACGTCGCGCACCTGTTCGCGTGATTGCAGGCCGTTGATGCGCTGAATGAAATCCACGTTATTGGGCAGCCACGGCGCGGTGTCGCGCACCGATTGGCGATAGCGGGATACCGCATCCAGGGTGGCATCATCCTCGAACGCCATCGGCAGATGCAGCACGCGTGTGGGCAGCTTGAGATCATCGACCTCGGGCAGGTTCGCTTCGACCTCGAGCAGCGCCGCGACCAGATCCCTTTGATGAATCCGTCGGCTGTCGTAGTTCACCTGCAGCGAGCGCACTCCGGGCGACAGCTCGACCACGCCCGCGACCGGCGTTTTCTCGATCGCCTGCATCAATAGGTAAACCCGCAGCCTAAAGCGCAGGTCGAGCACGATGGGTCCGTATTCGATCAGGATGTAGCGGTCGCCGGCCTGGCGGTAGGTGACCGCGGGGCGACTGCCCTCGGCCGCGCATTCGGCCAGCACACAGGGCGACGATGTTTCGATCTGGGCCGGCGCTGGCAGCAGGTCACGTTCGGCGGGCACGGTGAACTCAGCACAGGCGGCATCGAGCGCGTTGTCACGGGCCACGGCCTCGTCGAAACCGATGGCGACAAAATGAATGGTGTCGCCCGGCGACACCTGGCCGACCTTCCACAGTTCGGCCGCGGCAATCGTGACCGGGCAGACGAAACCGCCCAGGCTCGGCCCGTCGCGGGTCAGGATCACCGGCATGTCGCCAGTGAAGTTGATCGCGCCCACGGCATATTCGGTGTCGTGGATATTGGACGGATGCAGCCCGGCCTCGCCGCCGTTCTCGCGTGCAAAGGTCGGCTTGGGCCCGTTCAGTCGCACGCCGAGTCGGTTCGAGTTGTAGTGGACTTCCCAGTCGGTGGCGAAGAACTGTTCGACCGATGCCTGGGTGAAGAAATCCGGGGCGCCGTGCGGGCCCATGAGCACGCCGATCTCCCAGTGATCGGCATAGTGTGGAATCAGCGCCGCGGGTGCGGCCTGCGGCGTGTATCCGGGTGCCGGGGTCGGGTTGTTGGGTCGTCGTGCATCGGTGACGGCGAGCATGTCGCCGGCGCGCAGCGGGCGACCGGCGTGGCCGCCGAACTGGGCCAGGGCGAAGGTCGACTTGCTGCCCAGATAATCGGGCACGTCGATACCACCGCGCACCGCCAGATAGCTGCGACAGCCCTGATCGGCCTTGCCCACGGTCAGCGTCTGGCCGGCGGCGATCGTCACCGGCGTCCAGAAATCCACCGGTGTGTCGTCCACGGTCGCGTTCGTGTGCGCGCCGGTCAGGGCGATCAGGGCATCGACATGAAAGACGATCGTCGGCCCCAGGATCGTGCATTCGATGCCCGCCGCGGCCGGGTGATTGCCCACGATGCGATTGCCCAGCCGGAAAGCGTAGTCGTCCATCGGGCCGGACGGCGGCACGCCGACATGCCAGTAGCCGGTGCGGCCCGGATAATCCTGGATCGTCGTGTAGGTGCCGGGTTTGACGATTTCCATAAACGGCGGCCGATACGCGAAGTCGGCCAGGAATGAGGTGGCGACATCGCCGGCCTGGAACCGGGCGTCGGCCACGATCTGGCGCAGATAGTCGAGATTGGTCGCGATGCCGGACAGGCGCGTGGCGTCCAGCGCGGTTGCGAGTCGGGCCAGCGCGGCGTCGCGATCAGGGCCGTGGACGATGAGCTTGGCGATCATCGGGTCGAAGTGCGACGACACCTCGGCGCCGTCGGCGACCCAGGTATCGACGCGGACATTGTCGGGGAATACCACTTCGGTCAGCGTGCCGGGCGACGGCTGGAAATCCTTCGCCGGCTGTTCGGCATAAATGCGCACCTCGAAAGAGGCGCCCTGGGGCTCGGCCCGGAAATCGGCCAGTGCCGGCGGCCGGCCCGCGGCGGTGTCGATCATCCATTCGACCAGGTCGACGCCGGTGACGGCTTCGGTGATGGCATGTTCGACCTGCAGGCGGGTGTTGACCTCCAGGAAATAGAATTCGTCGCGATCGCCGTCGTAGATGAACTCGACCGTGCCCGCCGAGCGATAATTCACCGATTCGCCCAGCCGCCGGGCCGCCGCCATCATGGCGTCGCGGGTCGTCGCCGGCAGATGCGGCGCGGGCGTCTCCTCGATGACTTTCTGATTGCGCCGCTGCAGGGAACAGTCGCGTTCGCCCAGTGCCGCGACCCGGCCCTGACCGTCACCGAAGATCTGTATTTCGACGTGGCGGGCGTTCTCGATGAAGCGTTCGAGAAACACGCCCGCATCGCTGAAGTAGTTCTGGCCCAGGCGCTTGACCTGATCGAAGGCCGCGCGCAGCTCGGCTTCGTCTTCGCAGCGCGACAGGCCGATGCCGCCACCGCCGGCGGTGGATTTGAGCATCACCGGATAACCGAGCCGGTTGCCGGCCTCGACGGCGGTATCCACGTCTTCGATCAGGCCGGTACCGGGTGCCAGCGGCACCCCGGCGGCTTCGGCCAGTTCGCGCGCCGTGTGCTTGAGGCCGAACTGTTCCAGCTGGGTCGGCGTCGGGCCGACGAAGGCGATGCCGGCGTTTTCGCAGCGACGCGCAAAGTCGGCGTTCTCGGACAGAAAACCGTAGCCGGGGATAATGGCCTGCGCACCGCTGTCGCTGGCCGCCGCTAGAATCGCGTCGACCTGCAGATAGCTGTCGGCCGCCGAGTCGCCGCCGAGCGCAATCGCCTGGTCGGCGGCATCGACATGGGCACTGCCGCGATCGCTGTCCGAATACACGGCCACGCTTTTCACCCCCATGGCCTTGAGCGTGCGCGCGATACGCACGGCGATCTCGCCGCGGTTGGCGATCAGGACCGTATCGATGATCTGTGATGATGCATCAGGCATTGCTGGATTTCCCCTCGTCGGTCATGAAGGCGCGCCAGCCGCCGAAGGCGGTGATGTCGCGTGCGGTGTCTGCGGCCCAGCCCTCGCAGATGAAACTCTTGACCTCGCGCCCGTCGGCGAGCGTGAGGGTGCCGATGCCCAGCGGCGCCGGGATCAACGCCACGAACGAGCCGAATGCGGCAACCGGCACATCCCAGAGCTCGACTTCGATGGCCGCGCCGTCACCCGCGCGAATCAGGCCGGGCTTGGGCGGCGTGGTGCCGGCCAGCGCCAGCAGGCGGTAGTTGTCGGCGGTGTGGGTCTGCTCCACGAACACCGCATCGCGTTCGGTGAGCTGAGTGTTGAGCGGCATGCCGCGCAGATGCGCCCCCACGACCGCCAGCCGCACGCAATCCGCGGCGGGCGCGCTCGTGTCGGCCAACACGGGTGCGGGCGCGGTGCGCTCGCTCGTTCCCAGCGGCCAGGGCTTCGCTGCCTGCCAGCGCCGACCCAGTGCGTTCAGGCGGGCGTCTTGCCAGGCCGGGGCGATCAGAGTGATACCAGCCGGCAGGCCGTCGGCGCGAAAGCCACCCGGCAGCGCCAGCGCGCAGCAGTCGAGCAGATTCACGAAGTTGGTATAGATGCCGAGATTGCTGTTGAGCTTGACCGGCTCGGCCTGCACATCGGCAATGCGATAGATGCTGGGCGAGGTCGGCACCAGCAGAGCATCGACGCCGTCGAGCACGGTGCGGGCGCTGCGGCTCAGTTCGGCCAGCCGGTACTGAGCACGAAACGCATCCACCGCGGACAGGTCGCGGCCGCCCTGCACGATCTCGGCCACGATCGGGTCCACGGCATCCGGATGCGCGTCGATGAACGCGCCCACCGCGGCATAGCGCTCGGCCACCCACGGCCCCTGGTAGAGCAGGGCCGCGACCTCGTGCAACGGGGTGAAATCCAGCGGCACGATCTCGGCGCCCAGCGCCTGCCAGCGCGCCACGGCGTCCTCGAAGCTCGCTTTCGCCTGGTCGTCGCCGCAGAACATCGGCTGCTGGGGCACGCCGATCCGGATCGAGGCCCTGGCCCCCGGTACGGCAGTTGGGACAGGTGCAGTGCGTGAATAGGCATCGTCCGCGTCGAACGCGACGAGGGCCTGCTGAACCGTCTCCGCGTCGTCGACGGTGAGCGCGAAGATCGAGACACAGTCGAGGGTGCGGCAGGCCGGAACCACGCCGCGGGTACTGATGGCACCGCAGGTGGATTTCACCCCGACGATGTTGTTGAAGCCCGCCGGCACGCGACCGGAACCGGCCGTGTCCGTGCCCAGCGAGAACGCCATCAGCCCGCGTGCCACCACCGACGCCGAGCCGGAACTGGAACCGCCGCTGATGTAATCCGCGTTGAAGGCGTTGGGCACCGCGCCGTAGGGCGAGCGTGTGCCGACCAGCCCGGTCGCGAACTGATCGAGATTGGTCTTGCCCATCAGCACCGCGCCGGCGGCTTGCAGCCGGGTCACGGCTTCGGCGCTGTGTTCCGGCGTGTAGGCATAGTCGGGACAGCCGGCGGTGGTGGGCAGGCCGGCCACATCGATATTGTCCTTGACCGCGAACGGCACGCCGTAGAGCGGCAGGCGGCGGGTGTCGCCGGCCACTGCGTCCAGCCGTGTGGCCAGCGCGTCGAGTTGGGTTTGCAGTTCGTCGGCGGTGAGCCGGTAGATCCAGGCCGGATCGTCGTCCAGGGAGTGGCGTAGCTTGTCGAGGGCGGTGGTCGGGTCGGCGTCGCCGCGTCTGTATCGGGTGGCCCAATCCTGAATCGTGGAGAAGTGCATCGCGTTGCATACGGGAATGTATACAAGCCTGAATGCAACCCCTGTGCCAGCTGTTTCCGACCCGCTGGCGAGAATCGGAATGTATATAAATCAGAATCTTGCGATTTTATCGCCGACGACTACGCGCTCGTTGCACAAGAAAAAGGCGCTTGTGGCACTCCCCTGGGGCGCCACCGGCGCGATCGATGGGCGCGCCGCCGGCCGTCAGTAGATGCCGGCGTCCAGTCCGGCGGCCATCGTCAGCCCCAGTTCCTAGCAGTCGCGTTCGAAGGCCTCCTCGAAGGCGCCGCGGCAGATCAGCGGCTCGCATATCGGTTTCCAGCGCAGCCCGCCGGTGATGCTCTGGACCGCCCGGCGTGTGCCGGTGCCGTCGTGTCCGGCCCGTATGTAGAGTGCGAAAGGCAGCGCGTCGGTCTTTTCCAGACAGGGATAGTAGACGCGATCGAAGAAGTCCTTGAGCGCGCCGCTCATATAACCCAGGTTTTCGGTGGTGCCGAGAATGATGCCGTCCGCCGCGAGGACGTCGTCGGCCGTCGCTTCAAGCGGTTCGATCCAGGTGACCGACACATTGTCGATATCGGGATGCCGCGCGCCGCGCAACACCGCATTCGCGAGCTTGCGCGTGTTGTCGGACGGGGCGTGGGCGACGATGAGCAGGGCAGGCATGGGCCTAGTCTAACTGCCGCTCGCTTGCCGGTGTGCACGGATTCGCCGGCAAAAAAAGACGCGGCCGGGGTGGCCGCGTCTTTCAGCAATGGAATCGGCGGTTCAATCCTTGAACGTATCGCGGATCTTGTCCTTGCCCTTGCCTACCGTGTCGCGTGCCTTGCCTTCGTTCTTTTCGGCCTTGCCGCGCGCTTCGGTTTCTTCATCACCGGTCAGCTTGCCGACCTGTTCTTTCACAGTGCCCTTGATCTTGTCCACCGTGCCTTTGACGCGTTCCTTATCTACCATGGTTCGATCTCCGATCGATGGCCCCTGGGCGGGGCGAAGGGGTGCAAAACGCACCTGCTGGTCATCGAGATTACTCTGATTGCAGGGCAGCGCAAGCGCCAGATGATGCAGCGTCGACAGCGCCCCGCAGTGGCCACGTCTGGCCGGGTTGCACGCGATCAGTATCGCTTGATCCGGCCCCGTTACGCAGCGTGATGACGCCCCATCAGACTGGTGAACGCCGGCCGGTATCCGGCCTTGGTCATTGGTCGCCTGGACATTATATATTCTTTGTTTTTCAATAATTTAATCCGGATCGCCGATAATCAGGACGGGGGTTGGCTGGTCGGCATTGGCGCGCTGTGGCGCGTTCCAGGGCGGAGAACCGATTGCCGACCGTCAGCATGCTCAGCTCGACCGAAATCGAACTGAAATGCACGGAGCAATCCTCGCACATGGACACGGGCACGAATGACGCCGTGCGCTGCGGCATGCCGCGTATCCGCTGCGGCGCATCCACTATAAGATAAGCGCATGAAAACCGCGCTTGTATTTTTTAAATGAATATTCGTGATATCGATCTGAATCTGTTGGTGTTTCTCGACGCGCTGCTGCGTGAGCGCAGCGTCACCAAGGCCGCGCAGGCGATGGATATCAGCCAGCCGGCGATGAGTAACGCCCTGCGGCGGCTGCGGACCCTGCTGGGGGATCCGGTGCTGGTGCGTACCGCCGGTGGCATGCAGCCGACCGCGCGGGCCGAACAATTGCATCGGCCGGTTCGTAACGCTCTATCCCAGATGGAAGCGGCCATCGCGCCTAATCGGGCGTTCGAGCCGGAGACCGCGCACCGGCTGTTTACCATCCTGATCACCGACT
The DNA here is from genome assembly GCF_042643355.1 of Salinisphaera aquimarina. Classification (NCBI taxonomy): domain Bacteria; kingdom Pseudomonadati; phylum Pseudomonadota; class Gammaproteobacteria; order Salinisphaerales; family Salinisphaeraceae; genus Salinisphaera; species Salinisphaera aquimarina. Next base: position 44,097 of record NZ_JBHRSS010000003.1, on the reverse strand, counting down.
ATGCGGCCTCGGTGCTGATGCCGCGGGTGGTCGGCGTGCTGGAACAGGAAGCCCCCAACATTGCGTTGAATATTCTGTCGGCGGGGAGCGACGCGATCGATCAGATCGAACGCGGCGAGGCCGATTTTCTGGTCAACCGCTTCGGCAAGCTGCCGGCCAATTTTCACCAGCAGCGGCTGTGGAGCGATCGCCTGGCCTGTCTGATTCGCAAGGATCATCCGGCGCTGGTCGCAGCCGGCGGCGAACTCACGCTGGAGACGTTTCTGGCCCAGAAGCATGTCCTGATCACCCAGACCGGCGTTGGCCTGAGCCGTATCGACGAAGAACTCGCCGATCGCGGGCTGGCGCGCGAAATCAGCGTGCTCACCCGTCATTACCAGTTGCCACGGGAACTGGTCGCCAACAGCAACATGATCGTCGCGCTGCCGGCGCGCATCGCCCGTTATCAGGCGCGGCATCTGGGGTTGGCGGTGCTCGATCCGCCGGTGGAACTGGCCGAGTTTCATATCGGCATCGCCTGGGGCGCGCTCGACCACCACGATCTGGCGCATCGCTGGCTGCGCGAACGGATCATTGCGATCGCGCGCGAGACGCTCAGCTGAGAGCGATTCCCAGCCGCCCCGCGCGCTGAATAGGACGCAGGTATGCGACTCTGACGACAGCACAACAGAGTCGCCGCTGGCTCCACGCATTGTATATTTCGAGCGTTCGCTCTATTTTTGGAGAAACAGGAGATCACATGACCCAGAACGCCCCCAATCGTTTCGACATGACCGGACGCGTTGCCCTGATCACCGGTGGCGGTGGCGGGCTTGGCAGCGGCTTTGCGCATGCACTCGCCGAGGCCGGTGCGCGCGTGGTGCTCTGCGGGCGCCGGCAGGAACCGCTGGAGGCCGTCGCCGCGTCGATTCGCGAGCGCGGCGGCGACGCCCAGCCGGTGACCATGGACGTCACCGACGCCGATTCCGTGCGCGCCGGCTTCGATGCGGCCGAAGCCCATTTCGGCACCGTCGACGTCACCGTATGCAACGCCGGCGTGGCCGTGCCCAGCCCGGCGCTGGACATGGAAGAAAGCGCGTGGATGAAGACCATCGACGTCAATCTCAACGGCTGCTGGCGCGTCGCGACCGAGTCCGCGCGGCGGCTCACGAGGGCCGACAAGCCGGGCAGCATCATCAATATCACGTCGATCCTCGGTCAGCGCGTGGCCGGTTTCGTCGCCCCCTATGCCACGTCCAAGGCCGGGCTCGAACAGCTCACCCGCAGCCTGGCGCTGGAGTGGGCCAAGCACGGCATTCGTGTCAACGCCATCGCGCCGGGCTATATCGCCACTGATATCAACCGCGAATTCTTCGAAACCGACGCCGGCGAGAAGATGATCAAGCGCATTCCCCAGCGTCGTCTGGGCGAGATCGACGATCTGTCCGGCGCGCTGTTATTGCTGGCCTCGGATGCGTCGCGCTACATGACCGGCAGCACGATCACCGTCGACGGCGGGCATCTGCAGTCGTCGCTATAGATTTCTTCTTTCGAATACGCGGCGTGGATCACGTCGCCCCACCTCATACAGAGAACCCCGCCGATGGATTTCAAACTCACCCCCGAAGTACAGGACTATGTGCAGCGCATCCGTGCGTTCGTCGATCTGGAACTGATTCCGCTGGAAGCGGACGCGGCCAGCTACGACGAACATGAGAACATCGCCCCCGACCTGCTCAAGCGGATGCAGACCAGGGCGCGCGAGGCAGGGCTGTGGTCGTTCCAGATGCCCGAGGCCCGCGGTGGCCGCGGTTTCTCGATTGTCGGCATGGCGGCCTGCTACGAGGAGATGAATCGCTCGATCTTCGGCCCGGTCGTGTTCAACTCGGCAGCCCCCGACGACGGCAACATGATGGTGCTGGAGAAAGTCGGCACCGAAGCGCAGAAGGACTGGTTCCTGCAGCCGATCGTCGACGGCGACGTGCGTTCGTCGTTCGCCATGACCGAGCCGCCGCCCGGCTGCGGTTCCGACCCGACCATGATGCAGACCACCGCCACCAAAGAGGGCGACGACTGGGTCATCCACGGCCACAAGCACTACATCACCGGCGCGGGCGTGGCCAAGCACTTCATCCTGATCGCGCGCACCTCCGATGATGCGCGCAAGGGTTTGACCGCCTTCCTCTTCCACGCCGACGATCCGGGCTGGGAATTGATCCGGCGTATCCCGATCATGGGCCCGGAGGAGCACGGCGGTCACTGTGAACTGCGTTTCGATGGCCTGCGTATTCCCGACCGCAACCGCCTGATGGAGATCGGCGATGGCCTCAAGGTCACCCAGATCCGTCTGGGCACCGCGCGCCTGACCCATTGCATGCGCTGGCTGGGGCTGGCCCGTCGTTCGCTCGAGATCGCGGCCGACTATGTCGCCAACCGCGAATCCTTCGGCGTGCGCCTGGCCGACCGCGAGGGCGTGCAGAACATGCTCGGCGAAGCCGCGATGGCGATCCAGACAGGCCGGCTGCTGACCATGCATGCGGCCTGGCAGCTCGACCAGGGCAGCTTCGCGCGCAAGGAAGTGTCGATGGCGAAGGTCAACGTCTCCGAGACGCTGCACAAGGCCGTGGACACGGCCATCCAGCTCAACGGCGCACGCGGCTACTCCAAGGACACTGTGCTGGAGTGGATCTATCGCTACGCGCGCCAGGCGCGGCTGGTCGACGGCGCCTCGGAAGTACACAAGATGGTGTTCTCGCGCACGTTGCTGGCCGAAGGCACGGATTTCTGGTCCTGGGGCTGACGCTTCATCGGTGCCCGGCCGCGATCGTATTGTTCGAGCGATCGTGGCCGGTCCGGTACGGCGTGACTGCGCTCTGGACGATGGATGAACGAACACCGCCAAAAGGATGATAGGAAAAACAAAAGCCAGGCCGGAAGATGGCTTGGAGCAAGAACAAGAAAGGAATGCCGGGACGCCCGCGGGTGGAATGCGCGCAGCGACAGGTCAGGCATGTTGCAGGCGCTGACCCAGCGCGGCCCGGCGTCTTCTACCCGAGGCAGGGGATGATATGCAGATTATCGTGAGCGGCCTCATTTTCGGTTGTGTCTATGGGTTGGCGGCGTTGGGGCTGGTCCTGATTCATCGCACCACCGGCGTGGTGAATTTCGCCCACGGCGAGATGGCCATGGTGTCGAGCTTCGTCGCATTCAGCCTGATCAGCGGATACGGTCTGCCGTATTTCGTGGCCTTCGGGCTCGCACTCCTGTTCGCCGCGGTATTCGGCGTCCTCGTCTATCTGCTGCTCATCAAGTTCGTGAGCGAGGCGCCGCATCTGAATCAACTGGTGCTGACACTGGGGCTGTTCCTGGTGTTTCACGGCGCCGCGGGTCTGATCTGGGGGCATACGCCCAGCAGCTTTCCGGAGGCGGTGAGCGGCCCGGCCCAGGATATTGGCGGCGTGTACGTCAGCCCCAACGAAATGTTCATCGTGGCGGTCACCTTCGCGCTCACGGGCGCGCTATTCATGCTATTTCGCTTCACTCGCGTGGGGTTTGCCATGCGCGCGTCGTCGCAGGATCTGACCGCGGCGCGGCTGATGGGCATCAACGTCAACCGCGTGTTCCTGGTCACCTGGGGCGCGGGCACGATGCTGGGCGCGGTGGCGGGTCTGCTGACCGCGCCGTTCACTTTTCTCAGCGTCACGATGATGTTCAACGTGCTGATTCTCGCCTTCGCCGCGGCGGTGCTGGGCGGCTTCATCAGCATGCCGGGCGCCTTGATCGGCGGTCTGGTCATCGGCGTGTTCGACAACCTGGTCAAGTTCTACTGGGCGCCGCAGATGTCGCTGGTCTGCACCTTCGTTCTGATCATCGTCGTGCTCTACGTGCGCCCGCAGGGGCTGTTCGGCGGGCGCCGCGCGGTGAAGAAGGTCTAGCCCTGCCATGGTTGAGCCGCGAGGAGCGAATTTGTCTGAATCACGGGAGAGACGGATGAAGCCGACGCCGCTATGTGCGCCAGCGCCGGTATTTATTCACGCCAGCGCAGGGCGGGTGACAACGCCATGAAGCGCCTGCTCGCGAGCCCGTGGCTGTACGCGGCGGCGGTTGTTGCGCTGATGATCGCGCTGCCGTTCATCGTCGGCCAGTCCGGCTATTACCTCACCGTATTCGTGATGGCCAGCCTCTATGTGATCTCGGCGATTTCGCTGAATCTGCTCACCGGCTATGGCGGCCAGGTCTCGGTCGGGCACGCCGGTTTTCTGGTCGTGGGGGCGTATACGGCGGCGGTGCTGAGTACCAAGCTCGGCCTGCCGTTCGTGATCGCCCTACCGGCGTCGGGCGTGATGACGGCGCTGATCAGTCTGGTTATCGGTCTGCCGGCGGTACGTCTGCGCGGGCATTTCCTGGCCGTGGCCACACTGGGCTTTGGCCTGTCGGTGCCGCAGATCGCGCTCAACTGGGGCTCGGTCACCGGCGGCTATTCCGGGATGGCGGTATCGCGGCCCGATCTGCTGTCCAGTGATCTCGTGTTCTATTACGTGGTGATCCTGTTCACGGTCGTGATCACCTGGATGCTCTACAACATTGCCCGCAGTCGGATGGGGCGAGCGTTTCTGGCGGTGCGCGACAGCGAATCCGCGGCCGCCGCCACCGGGATCAACGTGTCGTTCTACAAGACGATCATGTTCGTGGTGAGCGCGTTCTTCACCGGTATCGCCGGCGGTCTGTATGCCTACTGGACCGGCTTCGTCAGCCCCAACGATTTCGGCATATCCACCTCGCTGCTGCTGCTGGCGATGATCGTCGTGGGCGGGCTGGCATCGATCACCGGCGCCATTATCGGCGCCGTGGTGCTGACGTTCATACCGCACTTCACCGAATCCTATGTCGGGGTCACCGACCTGATCATCGGGGCGGCCGTGGTACTGGTCATTCTGTTTCGCCCGGCCGGCATCGTGTCGCTGGGCGAACTGGTGCGGGGCCGGGGAGGGCGCTCCGATGAATAACGCTTTGCTCTACATGCGTGCCCTATTCGTATTGCTCCCTGCCGACCAGCGGAGGCGCGCATGCTGACGTTCAAGGACATGACAGTGCGCTTTGCCGGGCTGACCGCGGTCAACAAGCTCTGTCTCGAGGTGCCGCAAGGCAGTATCTATTCGATCATCGGCCCCAACGGTGCCGGCAAGACCACCGTGTTCAACTGTGTGAGCCGCTTCTACCAGCCGACCGAGGGCGCGATCGAGTTCGAGGGCGTCGATCTGCTCAAATACAAGCCCCACCAGATCGTCGAACAGGGCGTGGCGCGCAGCTTCCAGAACGTCGAGCTGTTCGCGAAGATGACCGTGCTCGACAATCTGTTGACCGGCCTGCATCCGCTGCTCAAGCGCAACGTCTTCAAGATCGCGCTGAACTGGCCGTCGGTGCTGCGAACCGAGCGCGAGGCGCGCGGCAAGGCGGCCGAGATCATGCGGATTCTGGAGATCTCCGAGCTGGCCCACGAGACAGTCGAGAATCTGCCCTACGGCTATCAGAAGATGGTGGACATCGGCCGCGCCATGATGGCCGAACCACGCCTGATTCTGCTCGACGAGCCGGTGGCGGGCATGAACGCCTCGGAGACCGAGCATCTGGGGCAACTGATCACGCGCCTGAAGACACAGATGGGCATGACCGTGCTGCTCATCGAACACGACATGTCGCTGGTGATGAAGATTTCCGACCATATCGCGGTGATGAACTTTGGCGAGAAGATCGCCGAAGGCGCGCCCGCCGAGGTACAGCGCAATCCGGTGGTCGTCGAAGCCTATCTGGGCGAGGTCGCCGATGCTGAAACTTGAGGGCATTCACGCCCACTATGGCCATATTCACGCCCTGCGCGGGGTGTCCCTGCAGGTGCCCGACGGCCAGATCGTCTCCCTGCTGGGCAGCAACGGCGCCGGCAAGTCGACCACGCTCAAGATCATTTCCTGCCTGATGCGGCCCAAGGCCGGTAGCTTCGAGATCGACGGCGAATCGATGCTGTCCAAGTCCTCCAGCGACCTGGTGGCACGCGGCATCATCCACTGCCCGGAAGGCCGGCGGCTGTTCGGCGAGTTCACGGTGGAGGAGAACCTGCGTATCGGCGCCTACAAGCGCAAGGGCGGCTCGGAGGTCGAGGCGGATATCGAAAAAGTGTGCGGCTATTTCCCGCGCCTGAAAGAGCGCATGCGCCAGCGCGCGGACACCCTCAGCGGCGGCGAGCAGCAGATGGTGGCCATCGGCCGTTCGCTGATGGGCCGGCCCAAGCTGCTGCTGCTGGACGAACCGTCGCTGGGTATCGCGCCCAAGCTGGTGACCGAGATCTTCGAGATCCTGTCCCAGATCAACGCCGCCGGCACCTCGATTCTGCTGGTCGAGCAGAACGCATACATGGCGATGAAGGTGTCGCATTATTCCTATGTACTGGAAAACGGCGCGGTCGGGCTGGAAGGCGATTCACGCGAGATGAGAGACAACGATCATGTTCGCAAGCTGTATCTGGGCGGCTGACCGGCGCGCCCGCGTCACGCGTGTCGGTGTGGCCGCATGAGCGGGCACGCCAACGACGACACGGCGCCGAGCCTGCTCACGCTCAAGCCGCTGTATACCAATGCGTTGCGCAAATACCGCGAGCGCGTGGCGGTTGTCCATGACGGTGACACGCTCACTTACGGCCAGTTACTGCAGGCCAGCTGCCGCGTCGCCCACGCCCTGATCGACGCCGGCGTGACTGCCAACGTGCGGGTGGGCCTGTTGATGTCCAACTGTCTGGCCTATGCGGTGGCCGATCAGGCAATCATCCAGAGCGGCGGCGCCAAGGTGCCGCTCAACGACATGCTGGGCGAGAAGGAAATCCGCTATATCGTCGCGGATTCCAACGCCCGCGTGCTCATCGTCGGGCCCGCTTTTTTCGATATCGTCGCGCGCAACCGAGGCGAGTGGCCCGAGTTGCAGACCATTGTAGGCGTTGCCCCGCGCGACGAATGCCCGGTGGGTTTCGTCTGTTGGGATGACTTCGCCGAGGGTGCGGCGGACACGCCGCCCGATGTGTTGCCGGCGCCGGACGATCTCGCCCTGATCGCCTATACCGGCGGCACCACCGGCCGGCCCAAGGGCGTGATGCACACCCAGCAGGGGACCGTACTCAATCTGTGGTCCCACGTCATCGAAATGGAACTGCTTGATGACGAACGGCTGTTGCTGAGTTCACCACTGCCGCACAGCGCCGGTTTCCTGCTGCTGGCCGGTCTGCTCAAGGGCGCGACCCATTTCGTCGAACGCGGCTTCGACCCGGCAACGGTGGTGCGCCGTATCGAGAACGACCGTGTGACTCTGACGTTCATGGTGCCGACCATGATCTATCGGCTGATCGACTGGATCGGCTCGCAGACGCCGGATCTGTCGTCGCTGCGGACGATTATCTATGGGGCCGCGCCGATCACGGTGCCGCGTCTGCGCCAGGGGCTCGATCTGTTCGGCCCGGTCTTCATGCAACTCTACGGCCAGTCCGAGGCGGTCAATTTCATTACCCGTCTGCGTCGGCAGGACCATCGCCCCGACGGCGATACCGCGCATCGCCTGGCCAGCTGTGGTCAGCCGGTCGCGATGAGCGAAGTGCGTATCGTCGATGCCCAGGGCGATGCGTTGCCGGCCGGCGAGATCGGCGAACTGACTGCGCGCACGCCGTACACGATGCGCGGCTATCACGGCCTGCCCGAGAAGACCGCCGAAACGCTGGTTCACGACTGGCTGCACACCGGCGATATCGCCTATCAGGACGACGACGGCTATGTGTACCTGCTCGATCGCAAGAACGACATGATCATCTCCGGCGGCATGAACGTATATACCAAGGAGGTCGAGGACGCGATCCAGTCCTGCCCGGGCGTAAGCCAGGTGGCGGTGGTCGGATTGCCGCATGCCGACTGGGGCGAGGCGGTGAGCGCGTTCATTGTCGCGGCCGATGGCGCACAGCTAACGGAAACACAGGTGCTGGATCATTGTCGCGGCGAGCTGTCGCGCTACAAACAACCCAAGAACGTGCAGTTCGTCGACGCATTGCCGGTGACCGCCTATGGCAAGCTCGACAAGAAAGCGCTGCGACTACAGGCCGCGCCCGGCGAGAACGCCCCATAGTCGAGCCTCGAATAACAGAATGACCGCGATCCGGCCGGTCGGTCGGCGTGATGTGTGAGAAAACGAAAGGAGGGGAGTATGTTCATTCCGAAGAAGAGACTGTTGAGCGCCCTATGTATGGGCGCGCTGCTCGGCGCCCTGTTAAGCGCCTGCGGCAGTGACGGCGGCGATGCGGACCAGAGTGCCTCGGCCAAGCAAGGCGACGATCTGGCCCAGGGCGTGACTCAGGATCAGATTCTCATCGGCCATCTGGGCCCGCAGACCGGGCCGGTTGCGATCTACGACCAGGTCCGCGAAGGCATCGAGTCCTATTTCAACTACGTGAACGAGCAGGGCGGCGTCAAAGGCCACAAGCTCAAGCTGATCGCCTATGACGATCAGTATCAGCCGTCCAAGACCGTCAAGCTCGCGCGTCGCCTGGTCGAGGAAGACAAGGTCTTCGCTATCCTCGGCGATATCGGCACGCCCACCAACACCGCGATCAAGGATTATCTGGTCGATTCCGGTATCCCGGTGGTCATGCTCAGCTCCGGCTCGTCCCAGTTCGTGAACCCGCCGATCAAGAACTTCATGGGTTCGAGCATCATCAACTACGAGTTCGAGGCCAAGCTGCTGGCCGATTACGCGGTCAATACCCTGGGCGCGAAGAAGATCGCCATCGCCTATCAGAACGACGACTACGGCACGCCGCTGGGCGAGGCCGCCAAGGAGGCGCTCAAGGGCTTCGACGGCGTCGAAGTGGTGCAGGAGGTCAATTTCCAGGCTGGCGACGCCGATCTGAGCTCCCAGGCCCAGCGTCTCAAGCGCGCCAATCCGGACGCCATTCTGGATTTCGCGGTGCCGGCACCGGCGGCCAAGCTCAAGAAAGCGCTGTTCGATATCGGCTTCACCAAACCGCCGTTCATCGTGTCCTCGGTGGGCGCCAACGAGAAGAAACTGTTCGATCTGGCCGGCAAGGAGGTCTGGAACGGCACCTATTCCAGCGCCGTCTACCCGATGCCGGAAGAGTCCGACAGCGATGTCATGAAGGTATTCGTTAAGCAGTTCAGCGGCGATTTCCCGCAGTCGCCACTGGCCGGATCAGCACAGGTGGGCTGGGCCGCCGCGCAGGTACTGGTGGAAGCACTCAAGCGGACCGATAAACTCACCTGGGACGATTTCCTGGCCTCGTTCAACTCGTTCGACAACTGGGACGGGTCGATGTATTCCGGCGTGACCTTCTCCAAGGACAACCACTACGGTCTGACCTCGCTATTCATCACCCAGGCCAAGGACGGCAAGATCGTGCCGATCTCGGACCCGATCTCCTTTGATCCGGCGACCGGCGAGATCAACGCGCCCGAGCAGGGCGGTGACAAGATGGGCGACGACAAGGCGTCGGAAGACAAGGAAAAATCCGGCGACAGCGGCTCGAACTGAGCGTTCGCCGATGAACTCCGGCCCCGGTCGATCCGGGGCCGGAATCCGTCGGCCGGCATGGTCGTCGGCTGCGAGCTCGCGCGGCTCGCCATAACTCCAGGAGACAAAATGGCAGCGCAGGACTACAACCGGCTCGAACGCAATGCCGCCAATCATTCCGCACTCACGCCGCTGAGTTTTCTCAGGCGTTCGGCGGCGATCTACCCGGACAAGACCGCGGTCATCGACAGTGACATGACGCTAACCTATCGCGCGTTCGACGAACGCTGCCGACGACTGGCCAGCGCGCTGGCCGACCGCGGAGTCGGCACCGGCGATACGGTGGCGGTGATCTGCCGCAACACGCACGAGATGCTCGAGGCGCGCTACGCGATTCCGATGCTGGGTGCTGTGATGAACCCGATCAACACGCGGCTCGATGCGGCCACCATCGGCTTCATCCTCGAGCACGGCGATGCCAAGCTGCTGATCTGCGATCACGCCTTTGGCGTTGAGGCCGGCCCCGCGCTGGAACGCCTCGAAACTCCGCCCGATACGGTCGTGATCAACAGTCACGCAGGTGCGACCGGCGAACTTTACGGTGAGCCGTATGAGGATCTGATCGAAGACGGCGATGCCGCCTTCGAATGGGACAAGATCGCCGACGAATGGGACGCGCTCACGCTGCTCTATACGTCCGGCACCACGGGTGATCCCAAGGGCGTGGTCTATCACCACCGTGGTGGCTATCTCGCCGCGATGAGCAACGCCATGGCGTTCAACATGACCGCCGACTCGGTCTATCTGTGGACGCTGCCGATGTTTCACTGCGACGGCTGGGGCTATGTGTGGTCGGTGACCGCAGCGGGTGCGACCCACGTCTGTCTCGATCGTATCGATGCGGAACTCATCCACGAACGCATCGAAGCGCATGGTGTCACTCACATGTGCGGTGCGCCGATCGTGCTCAATACGCTGATCAGCGATTTCGATGCCCGCGGCATCACGCTCAGTTCAGCGGCGACCTATGCACTCGGCGGCGCGGCGCCGCCCGCCGCGGTGATCCGCAAGGCCAAGGAAATCGGCTTCGATATCACCCATCTCTACGGCCTCACCGAAACCTACGGCCCGTCCGCGCTCTGTGTCTGGCAGCCGGAATGGGCAGGTCTGGACGTCGACGCGCTCGCCTCACGGATGGCACGCCAGGGCGTGGCCAATTTCGCCATCGACGACTTTACGGTGCTCAGCGTGGAGGACGGCACGCCGGTACCGTTCGACGGCGAAACCATCGGCGAGATCTGTATCCGCGGCAACACGGTGATGAAGGGCTATCTCAAGAACCCGTCCAAGACCGACGAATCCTTCGCCGATGGCTGGTTCCATTCCGGCGATCTCGCCGTCACACATCCGGACGGCTATATCGAGATCAAGGACCGCGCCAAGGACATCATCATTTCCGGCGGCGAGAACATATCGAGCCTGGAGATCGAAGACGTGCTCTACGGTCACGAGGCCGTGGCGGAAGCCGCGGTCGTCGCCCGGCCCGACGAAAAATGGGGCGAGGTGCCCTGTGCGTTCATCACCCTGCGCAGCGGGCAGCACGTCGGCGAGGATGAGATCATCGCCTGGTGCCGAGACCGCATGGCCCACTTCAAGGCGCCGAAAAAAATCGTGTTCGGAGAACTGCCCAAAACGGCTACCGGCAAGATCCGCAAGAACGTGCTGCGCGAACAACTCGACTGAATAGCCGGCAGTACCGTCGCGTCAGGCGCGTTCGAACTGCAGATAGCGTTCCAGCAGCTCGCGCATGGTCTGGGCATAGGTCGTCACCGACGTGCCCTGATCGCGATACTTGCCGCGCTTGAGATACCAGTCCTGCAGCATCGCCTTGATCAACGAGGCCAGCAGCCGCGTATCCACGCGTATGAAAATGCCAGCGGCGACGCCTTCATCCAGGATATCGCGGTAGATGCTTTCGGTTTCCAGTTCCACGGCCACCGCATCGCGCTTTTGCGACTCCGGCAGGCGCTTAGCTTCCATATAGGAAAAATAGAACCACGGCCGCATCAGTTCACTCAGATACAGATGGCTTTTCACCGCCACGAACAGCTTCTCGCACGGGTCGGTCACGTCGCGGGTGAAATCCAGCAGGGTGCGCTTGGTGAGCATGAAGCCGTGGCTCTGGATCAGGCCGATCAGATCGTCCTTGTTGCGGATATACGCATACAGCCCGCCCATGCTCAGCCCTGAATCTGCACACAGATCACGCAGCGTCATCGCCTGAAAGCCTTTCGAGTTGGCCAGCCGCAGGGTGGAGTCGATGATGCGCACCAGATTCTTTACCGCGACGTGCTCTTTCTTGATCTGGATCATGTCGCGATTTTCGCGGTACAACGTCGTGCAGATATCCTGTTTCGACAGGTTTACGATCTGCTGAAATTGTTCAAAGTCGGAATTCATGGCACCAATAGGATAGGCGTGACGCAGGGCCTGCCTTGCAGCCGTTAGCATCATATCGCGGATCCCTCTTTCTTCAGAATCTACGACAAACTTAAGCGCGCTTTTTATCGAAGCGCGCTATGGCGGTTGGGTAGGTAGCGATTCACGATGCGTGATTGCTGATAGGCCAGAGGTTTTCCGATCCATTCGAGCGAGCGGGCCGCGACATAGGCCGTCGCCTTCGCGTCATTCGTGCTGCTTGTTTCGATCCACGCGACCCCTACGGGTCGCGACTTCACGTCGCGGTAGATCGCCACCAGCCAGGCGCGTTTCGATCCACGCGACCCCTACGGGTCGCGACGCTGGGGCAGCGAGTACCGCGCGCCGAGCGAAGAAGTTTCGATCCACGCGACCCCTACGGGTCGCGACCAAGCAGGCCGAGGATGGCTGGGTCCGGATGCAGTTTCGATCCACGCGACCCCTACGGGTCGCGACGCAGACGGCGGATCTGATCGATGGCCAATACCGGTTTCGATCCACGCGACCCCTACGGGTCGCGACCGGCTTTGAGCTTATCGTCGTCAGCGTGTGCGTTGTTTCGATCCACGCGACCCCTACGGGTCGCGACGAGAAAGTGTGACCGGCGTCGTACCGTCCGCCGGTTTCGATCCACGCGACCCCTAGGGTCGCGACCGCGCTGCCCCGTTCCCGGCAAGCTGTCTTTGTAGTTTCGATCCACGCGACCCCTACGGGTCGCGACCGCTGCAAACACAGCCAGTGCCGATGCCGTCTCGCGGTTTCGATCCACGCGACCCCTACGGGTCGCGACGGCACGAGCTTGTCGGATTGCCGGCATCGCAATCGTTTCGATCCACGCGACCCCTACGGGTCGCGACTGTTGGCGTGCTTAACTCGCTGCACGGCAGGGTCGGTTTCGATCCACGCGACCCCTACGGGTCGCGACACCGTCGTGTCATCAATGACGACATCGACGCTCAGGTTTCGATCCACGCGACCCCTACGGGTCGCGACCCTCGCTAGAGGCCGTATGGCGGCGCTACCACGAGGTTTCGATCCACGCGACCCCTACGGGTCGCGACATCCGGCTCGTCGCTCGGCAGGGGCGGGGCGTTGTTTCGATCCACGCGACCCCTACGGGTCGCGACCGCGTGGCGACATTTGCGACCCGAGCAGTGATCGTTTCGATCCACGCGACCCCTACGGGTCGCGACAACGGTGGCAGCACATCCACAGTTGGGCGCAATCGTTTCGATCCACGCGACCCCTACGGGTCGCGACAACAGGCCCCCACCACCGCCGGCACCGTCTTTGCCGTTTCGATCCACGCGACCCCTACGGGTCGCGACGAGGACGGTCTCGATGGTATCTCGATCATCAATGTTTCGATCCACGCGACCCCTACGGGTCGCGACGCGAGCTGCCGGTAGAACACGTGGCGCTCAAACAGTTTCGATCCACGCGACCCCTACGGGTCGCGACCACCCCGCTGGGTCGCAGCGTCACGATCATCGGCCAGTTTCGATCCACGCGACCCCTACGGGTCGCGACTCCGTCAATGGCCAGCTATCGAAAGCGCGGGCAGTTTCGATCCACGCGACCCCTACGGGTCGCGACGCCAGATTATCCGGCAGGCTCTTGGGCGTAACCCGTTTCGATCCACGCGACCCCTACGGGTCGCGACGATCTGGCGGAGACGCTCGCGCATGCCGCTGTTGTTTCGATCCACGCGACCCCTACGGGTCGCGACATGGCGTGTCGTTGGAGAATCTGGACCATGGCCAAGTTTCGATCCACGCGACCCCTACGGGTCGCGACCCTCGGAGATATAGCCGCCGGTACAGGTCGAGGTGTTTCGATCCACGCGACCCCTACGGGTCGCGACGCGTAGGCGCTTCATGGGCGCGATGCTCATGACCGTTTCGATCCACGCGACCCCTACGGGTCGCGACCCGGGTACAGATCGTTTCTGGCTGCGAGACTGCGTTTCGATCCACGCGACCCCTACGGGTCGCGACGCGCCATGCGTTCCAGGTTCTCGGGCAGGAATCCGTTTCGATCCACGCGACCCCTACGGGTCGCGACGGGCCATGCAGGCCCAGATCATCACCATGAGCAGCAGGTTTCGATCCACGCGACCCCTACGGGTCGCGACCAGTCGGTGGACTGGATCGAGATAGACGACGCCGTTTCGATCCACGCGACCCCTACGGGTCGCGACTCTACCGAAAGGAGATGTCGACCAACGGAGCATCGTTTCGATCCACGCGACCCCTACGGGTCGCGACGCTCTGCCAGCGTCAGCGGCTCACAGTAGAACTGGTTTCGATCCACGCGACCCCTACGGGTCGCGACCGCCAGCGTTTCGTGTATATATCCGGTCTTGTACGTTTCGATCCACGCGACCCCTACGGGTCGCGACCGACCAGTCGGGCGGAGGATGCGGAGTCAAGCGGTTTCGATCCACGCGACCCCTACGGGTCGCGACGTTGGAAGTTCTCAAACAACGTCTGCAAGACGCCGTTTCGATCCACGCGACCCCTACGGGTCGCGACACGCCGGGATGGAGGTTCACGTTATCGACAACTTGTTTCGATCCACGCGACCCCTACGGGTCGCGACCGTTGGCGGGTGGCGTCGTCGTGCCGTAGGAGCCGTTTCGATCCACGCGACCCCTACGGGTCGCGACGGGCGTGCGCCACAGAGTCGACAGACAAGCCCTGTTTCGATCCACGCGACCCCTACGGGTCGCGACATCCGCAGTTCCTGCGGGTCGAAGCACACGGCTGAGTTTCGATCCACGCGACCCCTACGGGTCGCGACCGGGTGGAAGGAATCTCGTCGCCAAGGTCGAACGAGTTTCGATCCACGCGACCCCTACGGGTCGCGACCGCTGCGGCCGCCATTGGACAGGCGCGAGTTGTCGTTTCGATCCACGCGACCCCTACGGGTCGCGACATGGGCGTTTCGATTACCTCAAAGGGCGGGTGATGTTTCGATCCACGCGACCCCTACGGGTCGCGACTGCGATCATCCAAACGATTGTTTTCAATAACGGAAAACCGCCGTATGGGCGAACGTCTTCGATTTTCCCAGACTTTGGGAGTTGCGATATGAAACGGATGGGCTAACACACTGTTTTATTGGATTGTTAAAGAGCCGCGAATACCCCCGGCATTCTAGGTACGCTTGGGGTTCGCAAAAGGCGGTGGACTAGCAGCGTCAGAGGATCAGCGGTGCGTTGAGGTCACGCACGGGTTTGGCGCCGATGTGTTCGACGCGGCGCTGCCATTTTCGCCCGAGAAAATAGAAACGCAGGCTGTCGGCATCCTCGTTGATAATATCGCAGAGCCGGTTTTTCAGTTTGACCCACTGATCGGGCTCGACTTCTATTTCGAACACCGAATATTGGACCCGTTGGCCATAATCCAGGCAGGCCTTGCCTACGCGTCGCAGTCGCCTCGGACCGTCTCCGCTGACCACGCTTACGTCGTAACTGACCAGTACCATCATGGCGAGCTGCCTATTGCCAAATAAATGGAGGGTATGCGTCGAGATCGCCCCGCAGGTGGCGTGCGAGTAGTTGCGCTTGAAGGCTTGGGACCAAGCCCAGTGGGGCTGTTTCTCCTAGAAAAGGATGCGTCAGTTCTTCGCGTTTACGCTCTTGATACGTCGTCAGTACAGTTTTGCGAGCATCGTCAGTAAGCAAAACCGCGCCGCTTTCGGCGACAGAGAAGTCCTTGGCCTTGATCTGATGGCGATTGATCAGAGTCAGCGCGAGCCGGTCGGCCAGGATCGGCCGGAATTCCTCGGCAAGGTCCAGCGCAAGACTCGGCCGCCCTGGCCGGTCGCGGTGCAGAAATCCCACAGCCGAATCCAGCCCGGTTTGTTCCAAAGCCGATCGGCAATCGTGTGTGAGCAGCGTATAGAGAAACGACAGTAGGGCGTTGACGCGATCGCGCGGCGGGCGGCGATTGCGCCCGCTGAACACAAACTCGTCTTCTTCGCTGTTGATCAGCGCAGAGAAACTACCGAAATAACTTTGCGCGGCTTCGCCTTCCAATCCACGCAGCACTTGCGCGTCGTAGGTTTCGAGCAGGCGTGCGCCGATGCGTTCCAGACGTTTGACGGTCGATTCGAGTGCGCGGCGGTCGGCGTCGTGCAGCCGATCCCCGCGGTCACGCAGCTGTCGGCGCGCGACCGCGCGTTGGTTATGTATCTTGCCAATTAGTAAATGCCGGATGATTGGTACGCAGCGCTTGGGATCGTCGGTCGTGCGGTACTGAGTGCGTCGCAGCAGCACGTTGCCGGATACTGGCCCTTCCACGCGTGCCTGAAACCGGCCGTTCGGGGTGAAATAGCTGATAGCGATCGCCTGTTCGCAGCAATAGGCCATCAGCGGCGGTGACACCAATACACGCCCGAAGCAGACTAGCGATTCGAGCATGTGCGCCGGAATACGGCCACGCTCTTCGCTCTCGATCATCATGACGATATTGGCGCCGTCTTTCTTCAGCCAGGCGCCTTCGCTGGTCACGTAGAGCGTATTGAGCAGACGTCGCACGATTCAGCGCCCGAGCTGGGCGGCAAGCCACTGGGAAACAGGCACATGCGATGACATGGCCTGTGGCTGACAGTGATCGATCAGCGAACACTGGTCGCATTTTTTAGCGGCGTAGACGGCTCGCGGTGTCTTACCGTGTCTGATCAGTGCGCGTGTCTCAGCAGCAATGTCTTCGGTGAGTTGTCGGAGCGCTTGATCAAAGGTGACTGATTTTCGGCGCTTCGTCTGGCCGTAGAACAGAGCGCCTTCCGGGATATCTACCGATAGCATCTCTTCAAGACAAAGCGCCTGAGCACAGAGCTGGACCTCATCCGCCCGATGGGCTTTCGGACGCCCGCGCTTGTATTCAATTGGGCGGACAATACGCGTTGTGTCGGTCTGCTCGAACTCCACGACATCTGCGTAACCTGTCAGCCCCAGACGGTCGCAGGCCAGCGGAAGCGCCATCGCGGTGTACACACCGCGGCGCTGTTCGTGGCCATACCGATCAGCGCGCTCGTGTAGTACACGCCCTTCAGCCGTATGCCGGTTTTCCTGCCAGATACGCTCGATATGTATGAGTGCGCACTGCCGGTCGCAATACAGATAGTGCTGTAACGCAGAAATCGGAACGATGATGTCTTCTTCTTCCAACGGGCCGGCTCAAAGCATCTCTTCGACCGTGACGCCGTCCTGTAGGCCGTCGCGGTTGAGCGTAACTTGATAATCGCTGTATCGACGAGCAGGGCTGTCGGCTTCCCCGTCTTGTCTTGCCACATGCACTCGATCAAACAGCGTATGCGCCGGTGCGTTACCCATCGCGTTGTCATGTTTGAACACGATAAGTCTACGAGCAGCTATTTCGCCGCGAGCGGCAGACCGGTCGTGTTCGAACATATTCATCAATGCCCGCCAGAACAATGCGAGATCGTCTTCGGAAAAGCCTGTGCGCTCGGCTAGTTTCGCGGAGATGAAGCCGTGGGCACGATATAAACCGTACGGGATGATGTGTTTGCGACCCATTGTCCGGTTATCGCCGCTCTGTTTTTCTGCTTCGGCTTCTGTGGTGACCGCCATACGAGTGATCGATACTTCCAGCGGCACGACTGGATCAATCGATTGTGCGAATGCGATCTGGATGGGGCCGCGTACCTGCCCGGCATTGATGCCGGTGGTCATCACTGCGCCAAAGGTGCGGACGTCGAAGAAGTTCTTGCACATCCATTGTGTCAAGGCACGCGCATCGGCTTCTTTCTTTGGCAGCTTGCTTTTCTCGGGCTCAATTTCGAGCGCTTCGTATGCTTTCCGGTGCTGGTTATTCAGCACGGCTTTTTCCTGCATGTAGATCGCATAGCCGCTGGATTCGTCTTTGTCGAGCGCCACAAAATTACGAATCTTGCGTTTTAGGCAGACGTCGGTCACCAGCCCTTGATTCGTTTCCGGATCAAGTCGAGGCAGGTTGCCCGCATCCGGGTCACCGTTTGGGTTGCCATTGGCAACATCGAAAAGAAGAACGAACTCGTAGCGATTGCTGATTGCGGTCATGGATCCCCCTCAATATTTTGAATTATTCGGCGTCGGCCGACGCCGGTTCTTCTGCTTTCTTGGCAAATCGGGCTTCGCGCTGGTGGTAGTAGCCGATGGCAAATCGGCCTTGATCCTCGATACGCAGGTGTTTCGGGAATGTCCCGCCGAGGCCATCGACGATATGGCCGATCTCGCCCTCGATGTGGCCAGCAAGCCCGGGCCGCTCGCCCTTGCGGATGTTCGATAGATGATGCTGCGCGTTCCGCACGAGAATGGGGAATACGCTGGCTGGCGTTGCTGAAGCCGAGCCGAAGTAGCGATCCTTGATGGATGCATTCACGCGGCCAAGTGCGGTGCGCTGGACATTTTCCAGCTCGGCAAACAGACGGCCCAGCAGATAGCCGGGGTGGGTCGAGTCACGGTCAAGGCTCATGGCAATCTCTGATGTGGGCGAGTGTGGGTTGGCGAGACGGGCTTCGCGTTGCAGAACCGCCTTGCACAACGCAATGCGCATGCGGCCGGTCGCCGATGGCGAACCAATATCGCCGTCGTTGCGAAAGCGCATGACGGTCTGAGTAAGCAGCGCGCGTGGATAGCGTTGACCGTTGAGAATCGAACGCATGGTCTCGCCGGCCAGCAAAGGCGAGACGTCGTCGCTCTTGGTCTTGCCATCGCGGCTGGGCGCGGTTGCGTTGACCAATCGCCACACGGCCGGTGCAATGCCCGCCCAGGCGGGCGGGTCGAGCGCCAGGTCGTGCCAGTGATCGGCATAACGTTGCATGAGCGTATCCAAGCGCTCGGTACACCAGAAGCGAATCGATAGCCGTGCCGCATTCGGGGCCAGCCCCAGCACATACATCCGCGTGTCTGGATCGATATCGGCCGAGAGGTCGGCTAGAGGGCGACCCTTGGCGATCTGTGCGAGCACATCGTGAATACGCTGATTTTCCTGTTCGTCGCTCGGTGGCTCGTTTGCTGCTGCGAAGAAATCCTCGGCGGCCTCGGCCGACTTTGCGTCGCGCGCATCGGCCCAGAACACGGTAGTGGTATCGCCGATACGAAGACGATGTCGATTATCAGCGTCGCGTCGTAACAGATGATTAAGTGCGGTGGCGTAGCCGAATACGGCCGGTTTCGACAAGCCTGCAGTGGCTTCCTTGGTCAATCCGTATGACAGATACGCATTGCTGTTGAATGAAATCAGTGCACCGCCTGATGTTTGTGCGCCGTCGACGCCTCGAATACGCGGGTGCCCGCTAGCAAGCGGCGCTTGCTCGCCGGTGACCAGACACTGGGCCAATGTTTCATGTTCGCTTTCGAGGGAGTCCTGCCAAGTCTTCTGCGCCGTGGGTGCGTCGTGGATATAAGCGCGCGCGCCGTCAATGCGGAATACCACGTTGCTATCCAATACGTCGTCGCTGTAACCGGGCAGGCCCGCAGCATGGTCTGGATGCCATTGGTCTAGGAAGGCAAGAAGTGCTATCAGCGACTCGTCGTCAGTCGCGCCAAAGAGTTCTTTTTGACGCGCTATGAATGCTTGGTGTTCGCTAGCCATTCGAGCGCTGGGCTTTGCGGAGCAGCCAATGACGTAAGAGGTCTTGTCCCACAGAGGATTGGCGTAGATACCGGACGTGCGTGAAATTTCCGGATTCGTCGGCACCCGCATCGCCGCCGGTCGCGCTTTGTTGCCGTCTTGGCGGCGTAGATCAGAAAACTCGATCGGGCGTCCTTGGCGATCGATGATCAGCGCAAAGCTGATGTTTTCGACGCTGTAGCCAAAGCTTGGCACTTCGCCGTGCTCGGCGAGCCGATCGTAAAGACGATTGAGTGCAGCAAGAATCATTGCCGCGCCTGCTCGAACGGCGGTACTGCAATGATGCCGTCCACCATATGCGCCCGGTAATAACGAGGGGTATTGCCGTTCGCAAAATCGATGTCGTGGAGCATGAAGCCGAGGTCGCGTTCGCCTTCGAGAGCGGCACAGGTCACAGGAATTGCGCTGTTCGTTTCGAGCAACTCAAACGCCGCGGGGAATTCTCGTACGCCCAGGCACGGCGCATGAAAGCACTGCCCGCGTCTGGCCCGGCGGTTAAACGTATCCAGGTGCTTGCCCACCGAGTCGTCCCTACCGGCTTTCGGCGTGAGATTGAAGTGCGCTTCGATCACATAGGCCACGTCCCGCAGCAGCGTGGTAGCTCTTTGCTGGCGGCCATCCTCTACTGTGTAGTTCAGTTCCGACAGATCTCCTTTATTGCGAGCGGAAGAGATATTCCGCGCAGGAATCTTGTCTCCCACTTCATTGCGGCGCAGTGATTCGAAACGAATGGGTTTGAGTACGTGAATACGATCGATCACCCAGGTGATCGCAGGCTTCCAATGAATAGCTTCGATGATGCCGCGTGCAGCCGATGGCGTAATCACGTCATAGGACACGCGTTCGACTTTCATCTCCGGGCGCGTAAAACACGCCCGATCGCCCCATACATGCAGCTTGACCCCAAAGCTCATGTGTAATCCCCCAATTACCCTGATTAAACGGATGCGCCCTTGCAGAATGCATCCCGTTTTGATATCTCCGCCTAGTTCTAGCTCAGTGTTTCGACCCGCGTCCACTAAACTTGAACTAGAAGATCAAACTCTCGGCGCGCATAAATGACGGGTTGTCCCAGTTTAGCCCGCTGTTTTCGTTGTATAAATCACGGTTGGCTAGAACCACAAACTCGTCTCCAAATTCTTCCGGCCGTATCGTTGTGAGTGCTCCGGCCTGCTCGAGTGCGCAAAAACCTTGGCGAGGCACTTGCACCGTGAAGAATTGCAGACGGCGTGCGATACCGCCGACTTTGTCGGCAAACGCCAAAGCTCTCAGCGCATCTTTTGCGGCTTGTTCTCTGGGAATGATGATCGCGCGCTGTGTATTCTCGATCAGTCGATAATCGGTCTCTATCTGTTCAAAAGGCAGGCTATCGATCTGCGCGTTACTCAACGACGATAGAATGGCGTGCTTGTCCAATCCCATTGCGCCTTGTTGCCAGTACAGCATCTCAAAGTAGCGCTGCATGATGTCGGGCGACAACGGATCGGCGCCGGGGTTGTTGCGCAATATTTCACCCATCACCTGAGCGAATGCCTTGAGTTCCGGTGGCGGTGCCCAGTCTTCGTTTGCTGTGCCAAACACCAGCACTTCGCTGTCCGAGCATGCGCGTTTTCCTTCGCGGTTACAGCGCCCTGCGGCCTGAGCGATGGAATCGAGCCCTGCCTCAGCCCTGAGAACACGCGGGAAATCAACGTCGACCCCGGCCTCGATCAGCGACGTGGCAATCACTCGGCAGGGCTTGCCGCTCTGAAGGCGTGTGCGGATATCATCAAGCACGGCACGCCGATGAATCGCGTACATCGCGGTTGTCAGGTGACGGGCGCCTGGCTGCTCAGCAATGGCGTCGAATAGGAAACGCGCGTGACGCCGGTTGTTGACGATGCACAACACCTGCTCGTTATGCGCGAGTTGATCGATGACTTCTGTGTCGGTCAAAGGCCCGACATGACGCACTTGCACGCGCTTGAATGACTCAAAAAGCGTGCCGGGTGAGGGCGCTAGTTCTCGGACATCATGAAGCGCTTCTGGCAGGGCGCCGCCGTGCGAATCGGACAATGCGGGTTGGGTCGCAGTGCAGTAAACCACGCTGGTTCGATAATTCAGACGCAGCTCGTCGAGTGCCGCTAGACTTGGACGTAGTAATCCAAGCGGCAGTGTCTGTGCCTCATCCAACACCACGACGCTATTCGCAATGTTATGCAGCTTGCGGCAGCGTGATGTCTTGGCGGCAAACAAGCTTTCGTAGAACTGTACTGCCGTGGTGACGATTACGGGCGCATCCCAATTCTCGCTATCGCGCCTGAGTTTGTCTATGGTCTTCGCGCCTGCTTCCTTGAGTGACTCCACGGTCTGGGAATCAAACGAGCCATGGTGCTCCAGCACAGCATCTGGCCCGTAAGCCCCGAGTGCTTTACGAAAAACCGCTGCGTTCTGTTCAACGATGCTGGTGAACGGGATCACGTAGATAACCCGATCGAGACCGTGGGTCGCGGCGTGGTCGAGGGCGAAAGCGAGGGACGTCAGGGTTTTGCCGCCGCCGGTTGGCACCGTGAGGCTAAAATGTCCCGGTGAAAGCGATGCCTGCTTTCGCGCATGTTCCAGAATCTGTCGCCGGCGTTTGTTCACCGGCCCGGTGCCAGTGAGCTGCGCTAAATAACGGTCTAGCTCATCGCGGAGTGCGTTCAGCGCCGGGCGCCCGCCGCGATTCAATGGATTTGAATCGACCCGAGCGTAGAACTGTTCGGTTTCGATGAAATCGGCATCGACCAGCGAGGAAAAAAGCATGCGGCAGAAGAACGCGTATTGAAAAAACGCGCGCTTGCGAATCATCTTTAGTGGTGGCGCGGCTAGTTCAGGCAATGTGATCTCCCGCGCCCATGATGGATCTAACGGCTCGATATCGGCCACCAGACGATCAGCCAGCGGGCGACGCGCCCCCGGCGTGCGGCCATTGGCCAAGCCTGCATGATGGCCGGCGATAGCATAGGCCAGGAGTGTCCCTAGGTTTTTGCCATAGTGCCGTTGCGCTTCGACCGCGCCGGCCGTAGCGTGATCGACAGCTTGTTTGCTGCCGGTCAGTCGTGCCTGGAAGGCATCGCTGTATTTGCCGAGATCGTGTAGCAAGCCGAGCACCTCAGCGAAAGAAGCGCAGTCAAACCGACTGGCTCGTTGAGCTGCCATCACTGCGACAGAGTGGGCGTGATCAGATAATGTCTGCCAATCACTTTGATCTTCGCGCTCAGTGGAATGCGCGTAGCGCATAACGTATCTCGTTGCTTGTTGCGATTGACCACGCTATACGACGCTGCTGCGATCTGCAGGCAATCGGTGAAAATTGCCGCTCGCTACAGTACGGATCCACAGTGCAATGGTCTGAGGCCGGAAAAGACTCAGGGCTCAGTTGTGTCGCATATCGGCGATTCAATCCGCCTTAGTTGGCGGAAGCCAAGGATGCGCGAGGCCGAGATCTCGACACTCCTAATATTCTCGATCCACTCGGTTGGGGCGAAGACATCGGCCGCGAAATGGCGCCTCAGTAAGACAAATGCTGATCCACGCGGCCCAATGGGCCGCGACGTGCCCGGTACCCGCAGGTTCGCAGGGACGCGGTTGTTTCGATCCACGCGACCCTGCGCATGACGCTCGTAACCGACCACCCGTTTCGATCCACGCGACCCTGCGGGCCGCGACCGCCTATAGGGCGTCTTTTTTATGGGTGACTTATGTTTCGATCCACGCGACCCTGCGGGCCGCGACATAGCGGATGGGCACGCGGCCGTCGTAGTCATCGTTTCGATCCACGCGACCCTGCGGGCCGCGACTCAGTGTTCTGAAGTTCATGAAGTTGAGGGCTTCTCACAGAAGTGTGGCGAAGCCTTGGTTTTTTAGTTGCTTTTACGCTGGTCAAATTTGGCGTGATAAGCAAGTCTTTGTAAAGTAGAATTTATTATCCTTGCGAACCATCCCATTTTTGTTGGAACGCTTCGGGATCGCAATCACGGTGGTGATCCATTCCCGAACCAGGTCGTCTAATGAGTCACTCGGACGTTTCGCCCCGTCCGATTCGCAGTGTTTGCCGACCGCGGGAGCACACGTGTAATCGTTATAATTAGCGCGTAAAACGACTGGAGATTTACGATGAACCGCGCGATCAATATTCGCCCAATGATGAGCTTGATGGCCGTTTAACGAGGCTGGCCCAAGTATCAAGGGCTTCTATATTCGACGGGCTATCGAGCGCTATATGGATGATGAGGAGAATATCAATTTCGCTGATCAGGCGGTGGGCCGAGTTCAATTCGGGCAAGAAGCGATTTATATTTGTGACGACGTAACGCGTAAGCTTGGTTTGCTAGATTGACTTTACCGATTACGCTCAAAAATTTGAGAATCCGAGCTTTCCAGACGTCACCTTATTGGCGAGCTGTCGATACGAGGCGATTATTATCGTGCCTGTGAAAATTGACCGGAGAGAGCAGCAGTCAGAGTCGTCGAGCGACCGTGTCACTCGCCTGCGGCAGGCCGCGTACGATATGGATACGCTGAGCCAGGTTTTGTCGCAAGTCGAAGGCAGTGCCGAGCATTGGATGCGAACTGACCGAGAGCGCGATAGAGAGTGAGCGGACTGCATGAACGAAAACCCATGTTGATCCTGACATGGGTTTCGCGGCGTGGTTGCTGCCAGCGTGGCACTAGAACGCACAGAATCGCTTTGCCGAGTAACACTGCGGCCGACTCTGTCGTCGTGATGACATCCTTGGCGCCCACGCTGAGCTTCGATCATCGCGGCGCGTTCCAGGCCTCGACCTGCCAGCGTCGGTTTTGCCAGCGGCGGCCTCGCACGATCCCGTAATCCATTGCGGCAACGAAGCGCGCATGGATGCCGGCCGCGCGCTGGGCACTGTCGTGAAATTCGATCTGGTGATGGGCCAGCACGAGTGTGCCGCTCGGCGTGAGAACCGCGGCGACGTCGCGGGCCAGACGATGCATGTTGCGCGGCGATAGGTAATAAAGCAGTTCCGCGATCACTACGGCATCGTAGCGGTCGCCCGGCAGCGCGGCCGGCAGGGCGATCTGCCAGGCGTAGGCATGGCGATGGCCGGCCAGGGCCTGACGCGTGAGAGCGGTGGCGCTGGCGCTGCCGTCGCAGGCATCCAGGCGCAGCGCACGCGCGGCCAGGCGTTGGCTGTTGGAGCCGTTGCCGCTGCCCAGTTCCAGCAGCCGGGCGACGGGCCTGTTGCCCAGTGCGCGTACGATGCGTTCGCGCTTGATCGCTTCGTCGCGCGCGGTGAAGGTTTGCCAGGGATCGCCGAGCGCACGGAACTTGGCTTCGAAGCCGGCGAGGTCGATCGCGCGCCGAGTCTTCATGTTCATGGCCGGTTGCCGAAGCGTTCGACCGGTCGCCCGAAGCGCACGAGCAGATCGCGTTCGAGCAGGAAGCCGTTCGGGTCGTCGTCGATACCGCCGGTCTGGGTGCGGTAGAGGCGCAGCGCGGCGCGTTTCATTGCCGCGCGGTTGCCTAGCGGCAGCCGGATCTGGCGACCGCGCGGGCGGGGCCGATGCGGCACCAGCCTTGGCCAGACCAGGTAGGGCAAGCGCTTGATCGAGGCCGGCCAGGCCCGCGCGACGGCACGTGCTACTGCCCGGTGGTCCGCATGGTTGTCGTTGAACGAGGGCGTGATGATCAGGTCCGGA
Organism: Salinisphaera aquimarina; assembly: GCF_042643355.1. NCBI lineage: Bacteria > Pseudomonadati > Pseudomonadota > Gammaproteobacteria > Salinisphaerales > Salinisphaeraceae > Salinisphaera > Salinisphaera aquimarina. The sequence goes on along the minus strand of NZ_JBHRSS010000003.1, from coordinate 18,751 downwards.
CGCGGTCGACGCGCGATGTCGCGGGCCAGTCTCGCTTCGGTGGCCGCACCGGCGAAACCGAGTTCGCCGTCGGCGTAGCCGAGAAAACGCAGATCCTGTCGACGCACGCCGGCACGTCGCAGCACACGCCGTGTTTCGGCATGGCGGGCGGCGGTGAGCCGGGCCCGGGGCCAGGCCCGGCTATTCGGATGCGAGGCGCCGCCGTCAGTGACCAGCGTGACGTCCACGATCGCACCGCGCCGGCGCAGGGTGGTGATGAGCCCGAAGGCGCCGATCGCCTCGTCGTCCGGATGCGGGGCGATGACGTGCGCGCGCTGCACGCCATTCAGATCGAGTGCGCTCAAAGCGTGGGCGTTATCTGTTGGGCCGCCGCCGCAGCACCGACTTTTACACGCTGGGCATCCGGCGCCGGCTGGCGCAGATAGACCATGAGATCCGCCATGTGCGCGCATAGCGGCTCGCTTTGGAAGAACGCGGACAGGCCGACCGATTGCTGGGCGAGCAAAAGTGCCTGTTCGCCGCCATCGAGCACCAGGCTGCGCGCGTTCGCAACATGGGCCGGATGGGTTTCGGGTGGGGTGTCGAACAGGGCCGCGGCGGTGCTGCGGCAGACCGCGGCCGCGCTGTCCGCCAGGCCGTAGAGCCGGCCCAGGCGTGCCGCCTGATGCGGATCGTCGGCGCGGTGGCGCGCGACGAGATGGGCCCGCACGCCGTCGAACAGGCCGGCGATGCCGCCGGCCTGAACAGCCACGAAACGCAGCGCGCCGGCACTCAGCCAGGGCTCGCGTTCGTAGTCGCCCGGTTGGCCGATGACGCTGTCTGCCGGGCTCAGCGGCGCGTTCTGCCAGCGTACGAGATGTGTTTGCGAGCGCTGCATGCCAAGCACGCGCCACCAACTGCGATCGATCGCCGGCGACGTGTGTTCCAGATCTACGACCAGCAGTTGTTTACGGTCGCTCTCGTTGATTTCGGCACTGACCAGCGCGTGGCTGATGACGCCGGCGCCCGAGGCATAGGCCTTGCCGCCGTCGAGGACGCCGTCGTGCAGGCGCAGCGGCTCGCCGGCCAGCGGCGCGTTCCAGACGCCGAACGTCGCGCCGGCGCGGGCCAGCGCGTGCAGTCGCGTGGCGATATTGCTGTCGCCGTAGCGCGCGACGATCTGCAGCGCATCCATATGGCCTTCGAACAGTCGTGCGAGCGGCAGGTCGGATCGGCCGGCCGCGTAGAGACGGCGCAGTAGCGCCAGGCTGTCGGCGAGGTTGGATGGATCGTCCAGGCGCAGGTCGTTCTGCAGCCGGTGAATGCCGCCGATGAGCGGGTCGGCAGGCAAGTCGTGCTCGTCGCGGCCATCGTGCGGCGCGGTCATCGGCTCGTGCAGCCGTAGTGCTGTTCCAACTGCGCGAGGCGGATCTCGGCCCGGTCCAGATCGATCTCGTCCTGCGTCGTGTTATCGGGTACCAGCGACATGGTGAAAGCCTCGGCGTTGTGACAGTCGGCCGCGATCTCGCGCAGCCGGTCCAGATCCAGCGCCAGGGTCGCGGCCAGCGCGCGGGCGACGGTGTCGTCGGCCAACTGGGTGAAGGCGCGGCGGGCATGGGCACACAGATCGTAGCGCGCGGCCGCGGCGCTCGGGTCCTCGACCGTGGGCAGGGTGGTCTCGACGTGCCGGGCGCGCAGCGTATCGGCGAGGCCGTGGCGGGCCCGACCGGCGAGACGCGAGGACGTGGCCACGCGCACCCGGCGGTCGTGGCGTACGCGATAGCCGGCGGCGCGGGCGGCGGTCACCAGACGCACGTCCTCGTGCGCGGCCACACGTTCGAAGCCGCCGAGTGCGGCGTAGACGCTGGCGCGAAACCCCAGGCTGGCACCGCCCTGCGAGGGATGCGAGGGCGCCGGGTCGTGGCCGACCGGGTCGATGGTGCGCTGCAGGCAGCGCAGGCGTTCCCAGTAGTGTTCCACGCGGCGATGCACATCCTGTGGCGGGGCATCCGGGCGCTCGATATAGCCGGCGACGATATCGACCTCGGCCAGCGCCGCGCGGCTCGTCTCGATCCAGTCCGGCGCGGGTACGGAATCGGCATCGGTGCTCAGCAGCAGCGTGTCCGCGGGCGCGCTCGGCGATGCGTTGAGTACGCGCCGGCCCAGCGCCATGGCCGCGCGTCGTGCCCGGCCGGCATCGGCACGGGGCGCGCGTGCGATGCGCCGTGTAACGATGCGGTAGGGCAGCATCGGCGCGCGCTCGCGAACGAACGCATCGCCGCCGTCCTCACAGCCGTCGAACAGCAGGCAGAGCACGAATGCCTGCGGCCCGGCAGTCTGTTTCGCCAGGCCCGCGAGCAGGGCGTCGAGGTGCTCGCGCTCGTCGCGTACCGGTACGCAGACGGCGATCTTGGGTGTCGCCAGTGACTGTGTGGCACACGCCGGCTCGCCGGCAATGTTGTCCCGGCTTCGAGCGCGCGCGCCGCTGCACTCGACGGTTTCAGAGATGGGATTCGGGGCGCTCGACATGTTTGCGAATGCTACGCCCGCGCGGCCCGGCCGGTAATGCGTAGTTATCCGGGCTGCGGGTTGGCCGCAATAGTACGGATGTCGCTCCGTGGCCGTTGCGGCTAGCGTAAGAGTTGCGGCGTGTGGTCGGGTCGATCGCGCGCCGTGGCGTATCCTGTGGCCTGCAGGTGCAGGGGGCAGACCGTTGGCGCGTTCGCGCGTCGGCGTTACGCAGGGGCCGAGTCTGGCGGTGTTCGCGAGCCGCCAGACACAGACGCGTCGATGAAACCCGGTCGCGGCCCGGTGGGCCGGATGGGGTCATGTAACGGTTTCGGTTCACGGCGGCACAGGAAGAAAGCACCCATGTTCATCATGCACATCGCCATCCAGGGCTGCCTGCGCGCGCACGATGTCGAGTACGGCATCACCGCCGATACCGGTGGGCATATACGTTACCTGCTCGAACTCGCCCAGGCCTCGGCCCGGGATCACGATGTCGAGCGTATCGATATCGTCACCCGCGCCTTCGACGCGGATTTCAGCGAGGGCGACTATCGCCAGGCCTGCGAATATCTCAACCCCAAGGTGCGCATCGTGCGCCTGCCGACCCCGGATCCGGGCTATCGCGCCAAGGAAGAACTCTGGGACCAGCTGCCGGCGTTCAGCGATGCGCTGGTCGATTATATCGACGGACTCGAACGCGCGCCGGACGTTCTGCATGCCCACTACGCCGATGCCGCCGAGGTGGCGGCCAGCGTCAAGGCGCGCCGCGGCCTGCCGTTCGTGTTCACGGCCCACTCGCTGGGGATGGCCAAGGCGCGTTATGGCAGGGCGACACCGGACAGCGAAGCGGACAGGGCCGATCTGCCTGCTGCGCTCGCTCGCCGGATCGGGTTCGAGAACACCGCCCTGGGCGAGGCCGGGCTGATCGTCGCCAGCTCACGCGACGAGGCCGAGCTCCAGTACGCCGACTATCCCGACTACCGGCCGGGTGCTATTCGCGTGATCCGTCCGGCCAGCGATCTGCAGGTGTTCGCGCAGGCGCAGTCCACGGCGCAGGTCCAGCAGATGCTGGCGCGTTTTCTGAGCGACCCGGACAAGCCCGCGCTGCTCGCGATCGCACGCCCGGTCACGCGCAAGAACCTGGCCAGCCTGATCCGCGCCTACGGCGAATCGCCGGCGCTGCAGGCACGCGCCAATCTCGTGATTCTGGCTGGCGGGCGCCAGTCGCTGGACACGCTCGAGCCGGAGATCGCCGACAACCTGCGCGAAATGCTGCAGCTTATCGATCACTACGATCTCTACGGCCGCGTGGCCTATCCCAAGCAGCACCGCATGGCTGATGTGCCTGCGGTCTATGCCTGGGCCCGGGAGCGCGGCGGGCTGTTTGCCAATGTCGCCTTCAACGAGCCTTTCGGGCTGACACTGCTGGAGGCCGCGGCTGCGGGGCTGCCGGTGATCGCCACCGACAGCGGCGGGCCCAACGACATCATCGAGCAGTGCCACAACGGGCTGCTGGTCAATCCGTGTTGTACCGATGCGATCGCGCACGCGGCGCTGACGCTGCTCGACGATCCGGCGCGCTGGGCGCAATGCCAGTCCAGCGGGCGGGCAGCGATCGGGCTGTTCGACTGGCAGCGTCATGTCGCCTATTACCACCGCCTGCTCGCGCGGCTGCTCGGCCGAGCACCGGCCGGGCGGCGCGACCACGCCGGCCGGCGCTGCGGTCTGGATACCGCGGGCGTGCTGCTGCTCTGCGATATCGACGGCACCCTGGTGGGCTGCCCGCGCGGCGTTGATGCCTTCAACAGCTGGCTGCCCGGGCAGACGCATATGGCCTTCGGGGTGGCCACCGGCCGCAGTTTCCATAGCGCGCTGCTGATTCTCGAGCAGGCCGGTATCGACTGGCCGGATGTGCTGATCAGCTCGGTCGGTGCGGAGATCCATTGCCTCGCCGCCGACGGGGTGACCTATGAGAGAGACCAGGCCTGGCAGCGGCATATCGACCACGACTGGTCGCGCGCCGCGATCGTCGATGCGCTGGCGGGCGTGCCCGAACTGGTGCCGCAGGCCGCGCTCGAACAGCGTGTACACAAGATCAGCTATCTGTGCGCGCCGGGTATCGATATCGCCGATCGCTTGCGTGGCCTGCTCGCCGATCGCGGTCTGGCGGCGACGGTGATCCACAGCCACGATCGCTGTGTGGACATCCTGCCGGCGCGGGCCTCGAAAGGGACCGCGGTGGCATGGCTGGCCAAGCGCGAAGACATCGCGATCGGGCAGGTCTACGTGGCCGGCGATTCGGGCAACGATCGCGACATGCTGGCGGCCTCGCCCTGCGCGATCGTGGTGGCCAACCATCGCGACGAGCTGGCCACCGGCCCGGGGCTCGAACACGCTTATTTCGCGCGGACCAGCCATGCCCGCGGCGTGATCGAAGGCGTCGCGCATTTCAGGGCGCAGAGCAACGTGTCGTAAGCGAGCGAAACCCTTCGGCCGTGGTGACAAGTACAAAAAAGGCGTGCCGGAAGCCGGCACGCCTTGAACAGTCCGCCGTGGCGGCCGGTGTCTAGAACACCTCGAACAGCCCGGCCGCACCGATACCGCCGCCGACACACATGGTCACGACCACGTACTTGGCGCCGCGGCGCTTGCCTTCGATGAGCGCGTGCCCGGTCATGCGGGCACCGGACATGCCGTAGGGATGGCCGATGGCGATCGAGCCGCCGTTGACGTTGTAAAGTTCCGGGTCAATACCGAGCTCGTCGCGGCAATACAGGCACTGGCTGGCGAAGGCTTCGTTGAGTTCCCACAGGCCGATATCCTCGATCTTGAGATTGAAGCGCTTGAGCAGCTTGGGAACGGCGAAGACCGGGCCGATGCCCATCTCGTCGGGGTCGCAGCCGGCCACGGCCATACCCAGATAGGCGCCCAGCGGTTGCAGGCCGCGCCGCCCGGCTTCCTTGGCTTCCATGAGCACGCTGGCGGAGGCGCCGTCGGACAGCTGCGAGGCGTTGCCGGCGGTGATGAACCGGCCTTCCTGGATCTCCTGGCCGTTCTTGAACACCGGCTTGAGTCCCTGCAGGCCTTCGAGCGTGGTGCTGGGGCGATTGCCTTCGTCCTTGTCGAGGGTGACTTCCTGCTCGCTGATCTCGCCGGTTTCCTTGTCCTGGACTTTCTTGATCGTGGTCAGCGGTACGATTTCGTCGTTGAAGCGACCGGCTTCCTGGGCCGCGGCGGTCCGCATCTGCGACTGATAGGCGTATTCGTCCTGGGCGTCACGCGAGATGTTGTAGCGGGCGGCCACGACCTCGGCGGTCTCCAGCATCGACATATAGATGTCCGGCTGGTTTTCGACCAGCCACGGATCGCGCGCGCGGAACGTGTTCTGATGTTCGTTCTGCACCAGCGAGACCGATTCCAGACCGCCACCGACGACGACATCCATGCGGTCGGTGATGATCTGCTTGGCGGCGGTGGCGATGCCCATCAGGCCCGATGCACACTGGCGGTCGAGGGTCATGCCGGGCACGGAAGTCGGCAGGCCGGCGCGCAGCGCGCACTGGCGGGCAACGTTCTGGCCGGTGGAGCCCTGCTGCAGGGCCGCACCCATGATCACGTCGTCGACGTGTTCGCCTTCGAGCCGGGCGCGCTTGACGGCCTCGGCAATGGCGTGGCCACCGAGCGCCTGGCCCTGGGTGTTGTTGAAGGCGCCGCGATAGGCTTTGCCGATGGGCGTGCGGGCGGTGGATACGATGACGGCTTGACGCATGGGAACTCCTCGAGAGTGCTTGAATTATTCGGTGTGCGGCCTGTGTCGCGATTGACCTCGCCGGTCACCGACACATTTTTTTTTGGAATGGGTTTTCAAAAAAATACGAAGGGCAGTATGTGAAGCCGCTCTACGCCCGTCAAGCTGACGATATCGGTGCTCGGACGCGTGGGTTTGGCGCGCGGAAAACGACAAACCTGGAGATTGCCCGGGGTGCGTGGCGGCGCGACGCAAGAATGCAAAACGCGATTCCAAAAAATAGCGGGATTTGCTAGTTTGGGCGGCTTGGTCGGTAGCCCGAGGGCTGCCGCCTTCCATTCCCTTATTAAAGAAAAAAGGAAATGCCATGTCGCTGGTCGAGGAGCTCACCGCGCAGATGCGCCTGCCCGTCATCGGGGCCCCATTGTTCATTCTGTCCAATCCGGATCTCGTGATTGCGCAGTGCATGAGCGGCGTCATCGGGTCGTTTCCGGCGCTGAATGCGCGCCCGGCGAGCGAACTGCCGGTCTGGCTCGAGCAGATCACGGACACGCTTGCGGCCGAACGCGAGGCCAATCCGCAGGCCAAGATCGCCCCGTTTGCGGTCAACCAGATCGTGCATGGTTCCAATGATCGTCTGGATCAGGATCTGAAGGTCTGTGCGGACTATCGAGTGCCGATCATGATCACCAGCCTGCGCCCGCCGCACCCGGCGATCGAGGTCGCGCGCGACTATGGCGGCAAGGTATTTCACGACGTCATCAGCGTGCGCCACGCCGAGAAGGCCATCGAGGCCGGCGTGGATGGCCTGATCGTGGTCTGTGCCGGGGCCGGCGGCCACGCCGGTACGCTCAGCCCGTTTGCCCTCGTTTCCGAGATTCGTCGTTTCTGGGATGGGCCGCTGATTCTCTCGGGCGCGATCACCCGCGGTGAGCACGTGCTGGCGGCACAGGCGATGGGCGCGGATTTCGCCTACATGGGCTCGCGCTTTATCGCCAGCAACGAAGCCAACGCCGCGCCGGCCTACAAGGAGATGGTGACGAGTTCCAGCGCCAAGGACGTGGTCTATACCAATCTGTTCACCGGCGTGCACGGCAACTATCTACGCGGCTCGATCGAAAACGTCGGCATGGACCCGGATGCGTTGCCCGAGTCGGGCAAGGACGCGATGACCTTCGGCACCGATCGCGAAGAAAAGAAGAAGGCCTGGAAGGATATCTGGGGCGCGGGTCAGGGTGTAGGCAACATCGATGACGTGCGTCCGACGCGCGATATCGTGAATCAGCTCGCAAGCGAGTACGACGCGGCCAAGGCACGTCTAGCCGGTTGAACCGGACGCGCGCGCCCGGCACGCCGTGTTTCAAGGCGGTTTGCCGGGCAGCTCTGAGCGGCGGCAGCGTTGTTATGCGCGCGGCCGAAGGCAACACGCTCTAGCGATTAGCGGCCCGGATCAAGCGCGTCGCTTGCTCAGGAACTTCTCCATGATCGCCTTGACCTCGTCGGAAAACAGTCGCTCGCCGAACAGTTCGGCTTCGCGATCCATCTGGCCATGCACATCGTCACTGCCCAGGCCGTGCCGAATGAGCTGTTTGGTATAGCGCACCGATGTAGGTGACTTGGCGCAGAGTTTTTCCGCCAGAGCGCCGGCGCGCTCGGCCAGTTCGGCATCGGGTACGCAGTAGGCGATCAGCCCCATGCGCAACGCTTCCTCGGCCGTTAAGACATCACCGGCGAGCAGCAGGCGTGCCGCATTCTGGCGCCCGATCAACGCCGGCAGGATCAGGCTGGAACCCGCTTCCGGCACCAGTGCCAGATCGACAAAGGCAGTGAAGAAGCGCGCACTTTCCGCGGCCACGACGAGGTCCGCATGCAGCAGCATCGTGGTGCCGATACCCGTGGCCTGGCCCTGCACCGCGATCACGATCGGCTTGTCCAGCGCCATCAGGGCCTTGATGAAGGTCAGCGCGGGTCCGGCGCTGCCGGCTTCGCGGGTTTCGGCGCTGGCGCCGGCGAAGTCGGCGATATCGTTGCCGGCACAGAACATGTCGCCTTCGGCGTCGATGAGCAGGGCGCGAATATCATCGTTCTCGCCGGCGTGCTCCGCGCTGCGAGTCAGGTCCTGATACATCGCCCCGGTCAGCGCATTACGCTTGTCGGCCCGATCCAGGGTCACGTGCAGCAGGGCGTTTTCCACCACGGCGCGGACGTGGCCGCTTTGCATTTCCAGTGTGCTCATCCGACTCTCCATGAAGTGCAGGGGTGCGCGATCCGCGGTGCGCGGCCGCCAAGCCGGATAGCTTACAGAATATAGAGCGTCAGACCCTGGGCCAGACAGGCCGGTTTGTCCTGGCCTTCGATCTCGATCGCGATCTCGTTGCAGATCATGTAACGGCCTTCGCCGCGTGGTTCCACCGACTTGAGCGTCACCCGCGCACGTACACGCGAGCCGACCAGAACGGGCGCAACGAAGCGGACCTTGTTGAGACCGTAGTTCACCCGTGTCGTCACGCCCTCGACCTTGAATATATCGTTGACCAGCGGCGGCAGCAGCGACAGGGTCAGAAAGCCGTGGGCGACCGGGCCACCAAACGGTGATTCCTTCTTCGCCCGCTCGATATCGACGTGGATCCACTGATGATCGTCGGTGGCATCGGCAAACAGGTTGACCCGCTCCTGGTCGATCGCCATCCAGTTGCTGGTGCCGATCTCTTCGCCGACCAGCGATTGCAACTCTTCTACGTTCTCCAAAATGCGCATCTTTTATCCTTTATTAATAGAAGGCGGAGTTTGCCGCAATATCGATTATAGAAGGACGGCATGAATGTTTCAGCGCCCGTACTAGACCTGTTCGCTGGGAATGCGAATCTGCAGCCCGTCGAATGACTCGTGAACCACGACTTGGCAGGTCAAACGCGAGTCGTCCCGTGTCTCGTACGCGAATTCGAGCATGTCGAGTTCCAGCTCGTCGGGCTCGCCAATGGTCGGCCACCAGGATTTATCGATATAGGCGTGGCAGGTCGCGCACGAACAGGCGCCGCCGCATTCGGCCACGATTCCGTTGACATCGTTCTGGACCGCGCCTTCCATGACGGTTTGCCCGACCGGCACATCGATTACCACGTGGGTGCCCCCCGGCTGGATATAAGTGATGCTGGGCATGGGTTGGAATCCTTGCTTGTCGTAGAGATGTGAGATGGGTGCAGCTAGCGGATTGCCAGCGTCTTGAGGTCGACGGCGGGGTCGTCCAATCGGGTCCTGTCGGGCTGAACGCCCTGCTTGAGCCACTGTTTGCCGAGCATGAACGCCTTGGGGTCATCGATCGCGTCGACGGCTAGGAATTCGGTATCGCGGTAATACCAGATCGATTCACCGGTGCGCGCGCCCGGTCTCCGGATCACATGGTCGAAGCCATGGTTGAGACCGGCAATCTGCAGTTTGGTCTGATATTGGTCGGACCAGAACCAGGGCACGGGCTGGTAGGGTCTGTCGTCTCCTAGAATATGCCCGGCCACATGTTCGGCCTGCTCTATTGCGTTCTGTACCGACTCCAGGCGAATCACGCGTTCGCCGTAGGGGAACCGGGTGCAATCGCCAGCGGCGAAGATCGCCGGATCGGAGGTCTGGCCGAATGCATCGACCACGATGCCGTCGTCTACGGTGAGGCCCGCCATTTCCGCGAGCGCGCTATTGGGTCGGATCCCAATACCTGCTACCAGGACGTCGGCCTCGATTTCATGGCCGTTATCCAGAGTGACGCCCGTGATGCGGTTCTTATTGGAGCGGATGCTGGCAAGGCCGGCGTTTTCGTGGATGACCACGCCGTGCGATTGATGGAGTGCACGAAAGTGGTCCGCGGTTTCCTGTGAGGCCACGCGCTGCAGAATACGCGGCGCCTTTTCGACAATCTCGACATTCAGGTTGCATTGCACAGCAACAGCAGCAATCTCGAGGCCAATATATCCCCCGCCGACGACAAGGAGTTTTCGACCCGCGCAGAAGTCGGACTGCAGGGCGGCCGCATGCGCAAGGGTTCGGAACGAATAGACGTTATCCAAGCCGCCGCCGAGCGAAGCGGGCAGTTCGTTGGGTGTTGCGCCCGTGGCAAGTATCAGCCGGTCATATTCGAGGGCCTGGGTATCGTCGAGGGTTACCCGACTGGTCTTAGCGTCGATCGCGGTCACGCGGCAGCCGAGCTGCAGCGCGATGGCTTTGTCTCGATACACGGCTTCAGGCTTTAGATGCAGCCGTGCGGCCTCGACGGCACCCGTCAGATATTTCTTCGACAGCGGTGGGCGCTGGTAGGGAAGGGTGTCTTCCTCGCCCACAAGGGTGAGTTCTCCTTCGTAGCCCAGTGCTCGAAGCTTGAACGCCGCTGAGGCGCCGGCCTGGCCGGCGCCGATTATCACTATGCGTTGGATCATGGTTCTCGATATCGAGCGGCCGCGCTGGCGATGTAGGGCAAGCGCCGGGTTCAACGGCCGGTGGTGCTATTGATGCACGTCGACCGTGGGTTCTATGCCCTCGGCGCCGGTGACTTCGAGCCAGGCTTCGAAGCCTTCCTGGAAGGCGACCACGCCGGCTTCAGGCAGACTTATTTCGATCGCCTCGAGAATTTCTTCCTTGGACAGACCGAGATCCAGCGCGACCTTTATATGTGCCTGGATATGCGCCTTGCGTGCGCGCATGACGGTAAGGCTGACGATGAAGATCAGCTCCTTGGTCTTGGCGTCGAGCGTGCGCTGCTTGAGATAGGCCGCGTTCACCAGGCCGTTGGCGGCCTGGAGCACCTCGTAATCCTGAGCCGCCATGACCTTGTGGTACTGGAGCACGTATCCGCGCTTGCGAGCCATTTCGTCGATGTAGGCCTGTTTTTCGTCCTGTGTCGCCATGGAAAATTCCCTGTCTGCGGTTTGAAAAAGCGTGACTGATAGCGCGGCTGATGGCCCGAGCGCCTGCTAGTCGTGGCGTGTTTCCAGATATTCGTAGATTGCGGTGTGATTGCGGCCGCCGAATCCGGCTTCGACAGCCTGTTGCCACAGGGAGCCGACGGTCGATCCGATCGGCGTATCGAACCCCAGTTCCTGTGCCGTTTCCAGCGCGATGCGGGCATCCTTGTCCATCAGGCTTATGGCGAAGCCGTCGTCGAAGCTGCGGTTGAGAATATAGCGCGGGAACTTCACCTCGGTGGATACGCTGCGGCCACTGCTGGCGTTGATCACTTCGATGAGTTTCTCGGGTTCCAGACCGGCCTTGGCGCCCAACTGAACGGCTTCGCACGCGCTGGCGAGCGTGGTCGCGGACAGCAGATTGTTGATCGCCTTGGCCAGATGACCGGAGCCGCTGGGTCCGACGTGAATGATCTGGCTGCCGAAAATTTTCAGCAGTGTTTCACAGCGCTCGAACACCGCGTCCTCGCCGCCAACAATCATGGTCAGCGTGCCCTCGGCGGCGCGCATCGTCCCGCCACTGACGGGTGCATCGAGCATATGAATGCCGTCGGTGGCCAGGCGCTGTGCGATGTCCCGCGTGGAGGCGGGCCGCGAACTCGACATGTCGATCACCACCTTGCCGACTGCCAGGCCGCTGGCTAGGCCGTCTTTACCGAGCACCACCTTTTCGACAATATCCGAGTTGGGCAGTGAGAGCAGGACCACGTCGACGGCCTGCGCTAGCCCTTGGGTCGAGGTCGCTACACGCGCACTGCTGTCACTGAACGCGGCCATCGCGTCGGCGTTCACGTCGAAGATAGTGACGTCGTGTTCGCTTGCGATGAGATGGCGACACAGCGAGGCGCCGATATTGCCCAGTCCGATCAATCCAACATTCATTTTATTGCCCGTTTGGTTGTTTGGCTCGTGATTTAGCGCTGCACAGTGCCGCCATTGGCGACCTTTACGCCGACCATTTGACTTATGTAGACGGTATACGGTGTTCGGTTGACAAACCGTAGCATGACGGTACGCTGGCTGCATAGCGGATATAAAATCGACCGAGTGGCCGTCCAATTGGGGCAGAGATTCGGTCCCCGGACTTCAAGTTGATACGCCTGTGGCCGCGTGAGCGGCCGGGCCGATGGTCCAAGCGAACAGGAGGACTTCATGAGTAAAGACGACGCGACTACTGGAATCATCGATTCCGACGTACACCCCTGGATCAACGGCGATATCGAGGGGCTGATGCCTTATTTGAGTCGCGGTTGGCAAAAGCGTTTTGAAGGTAAGCGCTCGACCCTGCCCGACCACCCGCTGCGTCCGCCGCTGGCCGGCGCGACATCGATCCGCCGGGATGCCCGTCCGCCCAGTGGCGGCGCAGGCGGTTCCGACCCGGTGTTCATGCAGCAGGACCACCTGGATCCGAACAACATCGACTACGCGATCATGTCTTCTATTCAGGCAGGCAAGCTCGTGGCGTTGCCGAACACCGGCGAAGCGGTGGTCCTGGCGCGTGCGTTCAACGATTATTTTCGTGATCAATGGCTGACGGTCGATCCGCGCTATCGGCTCGCCATGTGCGTGGCCCCGCACGATCCCCAGGCCGCAGCGGAAGAGATCCGGCGTATCGGTGGTGAAGAAGGCATCGTTGCCGTGTTCCTGCCGCTACTCAATATCCTGATGGGCAACCGTCACTATTACCCGATCTACGAGGCAGCCGAAGAACTCGGCCTGCCGATCCTGATCCACCCGACGGGTACGGAAGGCGGCTTCCAGTCCAGTCTGAGTTTCGCCGGTGGCTACCCGACGACTTATATCGAGCGGCACACGGTTTTTCCGGAAATAGCCATGGGCAGCATCGCCAGCATGCTTTTCGAAGGCGTGTTCGTGCGTTTTCCCAAGCTTAAGATACTTGCGGCCGAATTCGGCTACAGCTGGGTGCCCCATATGCTTTGGCGGGTGAATCAGAACTGGCGCGAGTTCCGTCGTGAGGTGCCCTGGCTGGAGAAGGAGCCGAGTGAGTACATTCTCGATCAGGTGCGCTTTACCAGTCAGCCCGCCGAGGAACCGGAAAAGGAAGAGTATCTGTTGCAGATACTAGAGATGGTGCACGCCGAACGCACGATCGTGTTCAGCACCGACTACCCACACTGGGATACGGATTCGCCCAAGCACACGTTCCGCCGTATTCCGGCCGACATGAAGCGCCGTATCTTCTACGACAACGCGGCCGAACTGTTCGGGCTCGGCGAAATGGCGGTGGCATGACATGGCAGCCACTGAACATCGTGTTGCCCATATTTCCGATATTCCCGATGACGAAGCGCTGATTACCGAGGTCAAGGGTCGTCCGATCGGTATTTTCAAGGTCGATGGTGAACTCTTCGCTGTCAGGAACCTGTGTCCGCACCGCGGTGCGCCACTGGCGCGCGGTACGGTCGGCGGCACGATGCTTCCCACCTGCAAGGCCGGTGAACTCAACTACGGCATGGAGAACCAGGTGCTCAAGTGTCCCTGGCACGGCTGGGAGTTCGACCTGAAAACCGGCCAATGTCTGTTCGGCGTGAGCGATCGACGTGTGGCGACTTACAACGTGCGGGTCGAAGACGACAACGTCTATGTCGAGGTCTAGCGAATACCTGCGCCGCCATGGCGGTGAGTGATTGCAAAGGAAAAGGATTGGACACGATGCAGCGTATGCAAATGTTTGTCGGCGGCGAGTGGGTCGATAGTTCGGATGGCGAGGTCATGACGAGCATCGACCCCGCAACACGTGAGCCACTGGTCGAGGTGCCGAGCGGTACCGCCGAGGATGTCGATCGGGCCGTCACCGCAGCCCGGCAGGCGTTCGAATCCACAGCCTGGACCGACATGCTGCCCGCCGAGCGCGGCCGCATGCTCAATCGTCTCGCGCTGAGCATTCGCGAGAACGCGGAAGAACTGTCGCGTCTGGAGACGCTGGACGCAGGCAAGCCGCTGGCCCAATCGCGGGCTGACGTGGAGGTCGCCGCGCGCTATTGCGAATACTATGCCGGGGTGGCTGACAAGCTGCTGGGCGAGACCATTCCCGTACGTCCGGATATGCTCGACTACACCCTGCGCGAGCCGCTCGGCGTGACTGCGCATATCGTACCCTGGAACTATCCACTGCAGATTGCCATGCGTGGGATCGCGCCGGCGCTGGCCACAGGCAATGCGGTCGTGCTCAAGCCGGCTGACGAGACGCCGGTGACCGCGCTGAAGGTGGCCGAACTGATCGAAAAGCTGGATCTTTCAGCCGGTCTGGTCAGTATTGTGACGGGTACGGGCGCTCGCGTCGGGGCTGCGCTGGCCGGGCATCCGGGTGTTGATCATGTGACCTTTACGGGCTCTGTGCCTACCGGCATTACAGTGATGCAGACCGCTGCTCGAAACGTGACGCCGGTCACGCTCGAACTCGGCGGCAAGTCGCCGAATATCGTGTTCGCCGACGCCGATCTCGAGGAAGCCGCCGACTGGGTAGTGCGTGCCATCATCCAGAATGCCGGGCAGACCTGCTCGGCCGGCTCGCGCCTGCTCGTCGAGCGCTGTATTCACGAGGAATTTGTAGCCCGGGTCGTCGAACGGATGGAGGGCCTGACGCTCGGCGCCGGGATCGACGATCCGGATGTGGGGCCGATCGTGTCCCAGAAGCAACTCGACACGATCATGGCTTATATGGAAATCGCCCGGAATGACGGTGTGACAGTGCGTACCGGTGGCAAGTCGCCGTCGTCTGCAGCGCTCAGCAAAGGCTTTTTCTTCGAGCCAACCGTGCTGGACGGACTGACCAGCGATCACCGTCTGGCGCGTGAAGAGATATTCGGCCCGGTACTGTCGGTGATCGAATTCGAAACCACGGCACAGGCGGTACAGATTGCCAACGATACCGAATATGGACTGATCACCGGCGTCTGGACTACGAACATCAACAAGGCGCTCTGGCTCGCCGATCGGATTCGCGTTGGTCAGGTTTATATCAACAACTATGGTGCTGGCGGCGGTGTGGAATTGCCGTTTGGCGGCCACGGCAAGAGTGGCTTCGGTCGGGAAAAAGGTCTCGAAGCGCTCCGAGGCTATACCCAACTAAAAAACGTGGCGGTGAAGATCAAACCGAACGCCTGAATTAGGACCTTCCAGCGGTTCGTTCGAAGCCGTGGGTCCCTGTGCGATTCTCTGGAGGAATCAGATGTTGAAACGTGTGTTGTTAGCGATTGCTGGCTTGCTTTTTATTGCGTGCGTGACGGTGCCGGTGGCATCCGCTGCGCCGGTCACTCTCAAGCTTGCGCATCAGTGGCCGCAGAATAAGGACGACTACGTCATCGCCGCGGGTTTGAAGTTCGCCGACGAGGTCGAAAAGCGCAGTAACGGCGATATCAAGATTCGATTCTTCCCGGCGCAGTCGCTGGTCAAGGCCAAGGATACTCATGTAGCCCTGCGAGCCGGTGCAGTGGATCTGGCGATCTACCCTTATATCTACGCCGCCGGCGCGATCCCGGAGATGAATCTCACGTTGTTGCCGGGCCTGTGGGAGAACCACGACGACGTTTATCAGTTCCGTAACAGTGCAGCCTGGAAGGATCTGGAGAAAAAAGCCGAAGACTACGGTTTCAAGACGCTGGCGTGGATACAGATCGGTGGCGGTTTCGCCTCCGGGTCCAAGGCAATCCTCACCCCCGACGATGTAGGCGGCATGAAGGTGCGGGCGGCCGGGAAATTCATGGAATACGCGCTGCAGCAGGCTGACGCGAGCACGGTATCGATGCCGTCGTCGGACGCCTATGGCGCTATGCAGCGCAGCCTGCTCGGTGGCGTTCTGACTTCGTCGAGTTCACTCGGCGCTTATCGCATGTACGAGGTCTCTGACTACTATGCGTCGCCTGAAGACTACGGAATTTACTACACGATCGAGCCGATCGCGATCAGCATGCGCACCTGGAACCAGCTGACACCCGACCAGCAGAAGATCCTGGTGGCGGCGGGGAAGAGCGTCGAGCCCATGGCGCTCGCGGGTGCCAAGAAAGAAGACGCACGCGTGGCCAAGCTGTTCGCTGACAACGGCGTAAAAGTCGAGAAGGTCAGCAAGGACGACTGGATGAAATGGCGAAAGCTGTTTCGCAAGACGGCGTTCCCGAAATTCGAACAGGATGTGCCGGGCGGCAAGGCGCTACTCGAAAAGGCTATCGAGTCGCATCAATAGCTTTATAGCCGACTTCGGATCCATTCAGGAACGGCCGGCGCATGCCGGCCGTTCAAATACGGGAGAGCAGCGTGCCTGATCATTCGGTACGGCGTGTTTTTGACCGCGCGATAACGGCTAGCGGTGTCCTCGTCGGGCTCGCCGCGTTGTTTATCGGTATTTCGGTGTCCTATGACGTGCTGATGCGCCAGATTCTGGGCTCGACCACGTCATGGGTGGTCGATGTGAATACCTATCTGGTGGCTTTCATCGCGTTCATCGGTGCCGGGTACGGCTTGCAGGAAGACGCGCATGTGCGTGTCGATCTGGTTACGCGGCGGCTGGGCGAACGTACCCGCTGGTGTCTGCGGCTACTGTCCGACGCCATAATCCTGCTGGTTACCGCTACGCTGCTTTGGCTGGGGGGTGCGTATTGCTGGGAGGCCTGGACGAGTTCGGAACAGTCTTCCGGCTTGTTCTCCGTGCCGTTATGGATTCCCTACGCGTCGCTGCCGGTCGGAATGCTTTTGCTGCTCATCGTTCAAATCACCAGGGTCGTCGATACGATTGTGGGTTACCCGCGCGATGTCTCGTATGTACATCCGGGCATGGGGTAGCCGATGCCTGTCGAAATCTGGATCGGAATCGCGATGTTCGGGACGTTGCTGGGGCTCATCCTCATCGGCGTACCCGTAGCTTTTTCACTGTTCACTGTTGCGCTGGGTTCGCTGCTGATCGTTGAAGGCGGGCTGTTTTCACTGAGTCTGGTAGCAGCCACGATAAACAGCAGCGTGATGGAGTTCACGCTGACGGCGGTGCCGCTGTTCATATTGATGGGCGCGGTCATCTCGGCGTCCGGCATGGGGTCGAGGCTCTACAACGCGCTCGCTGTGTTGATGCACGGCATACCGGGGGCGCTGCTGGTCGCGACGACACTTGCCTCCACGATCATGGCTGCGGTGTCCGGCTCGAGTGTGGCGACCGCTGGCGCCATCGGCAGTCTGTCGGTCAAGGAAATGCGGCGTCTGGGCTATCGAGACGACGATTCCTGTGGTGCGGTTGCGGCCGGCGGCACCCTCGGCATCCTGGTGCCACCCAGTATTCCCATGATCATCTACGGAATCATCGCCGAGCAATCAATCCGTCAGTTGTTCATAGCCGCCATCGTGCCCGGGCTGCTCATGGCCGGTGCGTTCATCGCCTATCAGACGTGGCTCGCTCGGCGACGCGGCGAACTGCCGATTCCAGATGGCGTCAGACAGGGCCCGATCACGCTGCGCAAACGTGCGCGCGCGCTGCTCGAGCTTATTCCCATGGCGCTGCTGATCTGGGTGATCCTCGGTTCCATTTACATGGGGGTGGCAACGCCCACGGAAGCCGCAGCGCTGGGGGCGATCACGAGTCTGGTGCTCTCGGGCATCGTCTATCGGGAGCTCAACGCCTCCGTGCTACTGCTGATATTCAAGGAGGCCGCTCGTAGTAGCGTCATGGTGCTGCTGATTGTTGTGGCCGCCATGCTGTTCGGCTACGTCGCAACCACCACGGCCGTGGCACCGGTCATCTCTACAACAGTCGCCAGCCTGGACGTGTCGCCCTGGTTGATTCTTGTCGCGATCATGGCGTTTCTGCTGTTTCTTGGCTGTTTCCTGGAGACGCTGTCGATCATCGTGATCACGACGCCTATTCTGGTGCCGATCATTCAGGGCTTTGGTTGGGATCTTGTCTGGTTCGGCGTGCTCATGATCATCAATATGGAAATGGCGCTGATCACGCCGCCGGTCGGCCTGAATCTGTTTATCGTGCAGGGCGTGGTACGCGATGTGTCGCTGGAGCGCATCATGCTGGGGGCCGCACCCTATGTCGGCATCATGGCGCTCGTGCTAGCGTTGGTCGCGATATTCCCCGAGCTGACGATGCTGTTGAACTGACACAGAGGGCGCCAGTCAATAACAGTCATGAATCGTCGAAGGAAAGGCCGAGGCCTGCGTTCGCTTGCTGCGCGGCTGGAATATGGCCGGCCGTAACTATTGTTAGCTATGCGCAGCATCAATATGCGCAATCGGGTGGCGCTGATCGAGTCTACGCATTGCAAGCGGCTGTGCCGTTGTATCGCATGCAGCTTGGGCTACCCGCCGCGACCGGCCGATGCGAGGCAAAGAACCGATCAGTTCTATATAGGGAAGTTCGAGGTAGGGGCAGTGCTCCGGCGGTGCATTTGGTTGGTTGCACCGCCGGAGCGACTGCCGGCCGCCGCTGAGATCAGCTGACCGCAGCTTCCAACTCCGGAATGATCTTGAACAGATCGCCGACCAGTCCGATATCGGCGACCTCGAAGATCGGGGCTTCTTCGTCCTTGTTGATCGCCACGATCGTGCCGGCATCCTT